>RDYP01000003.1 GCA_004293445.1 Verrucomicrobiota bacterium
AGCCCAGGGCCCAGGGAATACCGAGGACATCGACGGCCAGGATGCGGACGGCATCCACCGCCTGGCGGTAGTGCCAATCCGCGATCGAGGTGGAACGCGACAGGGCGTCGAAGAAGTTCCGGGTCGCTTCCGACGAGCGGTTGCCGCGTGCCTTGGTCCAGGCCTCGGCCCAGCGGACGTAATAGTCGCGGGCCGCCTGCTTCACCGAAATCTCCGCGAGACGCTGGAGGGAGCGCTGCCGGACGGGGCTGGGGTCGGGGGAGGAAGCTGTGACCATGAACGGCCCCTTAAGAGTTCATGCGAACAGTTCAAGCGAAAATTGGGAGAACGGCGCGCCCGGGCTCCCACACTGACAAAAAGCGGCGAGGCATGTCGTCTGCGACCGGCGCTTGCGCGTCTGCGATGCAGTGGAGCAAAGAGCCGCTCGGATCGAGGCCACTGCCCGCGGGCCGTGCCTCCTCACCCGCCCGCGCCGGTTTTTTCGCGGATCAAGTCGCGGTAAAGCGCCGCTTCCGGCGTCGCCACACGGCGTAGCGACGGATCATGATCGAGGTCGACAAAGTGGAGCCCGAAATCCGTATTCGGATCGAAGGCGTGGCCCCATTCCCGGTTCGAAGTGATCGACCAGTAATTGTAAGCCTTCACCGGCACGCCCTTCGCCAGAGCCCGTTCGACCTCGGCCAAGTGGGTCTCCAGATACTCGCCCCGACTCATCCCGTCGGCACTGGGAACGCAGCCGTTTTCTACCACCAGCAAGTCCTGGCCGGGGAACCAACGGTGGAAGCGCCGCAAGGCATGAAACAAGCCGCGCGGCCACACCGGAGCCTTCAAGAAACGCCCGTGCGCCGCCTCCTCCAAGAGCCGGAATCGATGCAGCCGCCATGTCGGCAGACCCCAGTAGTAGTCCAGTCCGACGAAATCCTGCGCGCCTACCGCCTCCGCCGGACAGAGCTCATCGGGCAAGCGCCCGGAAATCCCGAGATACCACCAGTTCGCATTCGCGATCAAAGTGGTGGTTCCCCAAAATCGCCACGCCCAGTTCAGCCAGCTCGACTTCGAGGCCAGCACTTCCAGCCGTTCGCTCGGCGCGATTGGCACGATCTCCAATAAATCGGAATCCCCCAACAACTCGCGGGCGATCCGCCGGGCGAGCTTGAGCTCCAGCCCCTCGCCCGTACAGGCCTCCGACAAGCCCGGCGCATCCGTGCGAATCCCCACCCGCAGGCGCCCGCGGCGCCGGATTCTCCGCAGCCCGCGCTTTCCCAAAATGCTCTCCGGCAAAGTATCGCCCACCGCAAAGACCTCATGCAGCGACAGGGGCCGGGCGACCTCTTTCGTCCCGACTTCAGGACGCTCCGACCAAGGCTCGCCCGGGGTCTCGGCCAGCTCGCGCACAAAGCCCACAATCGCACGGTTCACATGTTCCAGCAGCCGGGCGTGACCATGCGGAGCCGCCACCACGTAGTGCTCCTCGCTCAGCCCGGTCACGAGGAAACGGAAACGCTCCGGCGATTCCAGCTCGAAGGGCATCAGGTAGAAAGCATCGCCATACAAGGCCGCGACCTTCCCGGCGGCGAGCGAGTGACGAGCTTCATCGTAGTTCGAAAAAACCCGCACCCGGACCTGAGCCGGCAAATCCCTTTTCCAAGCAGGCGGCGAATGTTCCAGCTCGATCACTCCCACCTCCTTCCCCGCCAGCGACGCCAGATCCTCGCCGGGATAGCTCGCCGCAACCAGCAGCGCCTTCCCGGTGCGCAGGTAGCGATCGCTGAACTCAAAACGCGTCTGATCGCCCTCGCTGACTCCGGCGATCACCAGGTCGACCTCCCCCCTCTCGCTGACCAGCGCTCCTTTGCCCGTGAACTTGAACAAGGCCTCCGACAGACCGCGATGGCAGGCACCCCAGTCCATGAGCATTTGCAGCCAGGTCGGGAAGCCGGTGACCAGCGGGTTGACGCCGACCCGTGCCGCCGGCGTTCTCTCCTGGATCGACCGCCTCGCCCGGGCATGCGCGCGGAAGAGGTTCGGGATGAATTTCCCCACCGCCGCCGCCTCGGCATCCACATCCGTTCCCCGCGGCAGACCCGGCGGCATGTAATAGCGATGATGCCACCACGGCTTGATGTAACCAAAGGTCAGCTGGCTCGGTTCATTGAAGGTGATCCAGTAATCGACGACATCGCCCAGCGCCTCTGCCACCCGCGCCGCGTAGCGTGCGAAGAAATCCGGGAAGCCCTCACCGATCATCCCGCCGTGATCCCGCTCCAGCCAGACCGGCCACACGAAATGATGCAGCGTCACCATCACCTTCATGCCCTGCGCCCGGATGTGGTCCGCCACCGCACGATAATGAACCAGCGCGTCGGGATCGAATGCCCCCTCCGCGATCTCCACCCGCGACCAGGCGACCGAGAAGCGGAACAACTTGCAGCCCATCCCCGCCGCCGCCGCGATGTCCTCTTCGTAGCGATTCCAGAAATCGGTCCCTCTCCCGCGCGGCGTCAGCCCTTGGCAACGCTCCCAAAGATCCCAGACATCTTCCCGTGCGGGATCGTGCGCCTCCACCTGATGGTCGGCGTTGGCGGTCCCGAACAAGAATCCCGGCGGAAAGGGCACGCCGCATCCTGACCGCTGCCCCCCGTTCCGGCAAAGCCGTTTCACCACGAATCCAACACCTCGGCACCATGCGCGGGCCGCTCGCTCCGCGGCTCTCGGAAATTGCTTCCGCTGCCATTCTTTCCAAGCGGATGCGGAGGCAACACGGTGCCCCGCATTCCGAGAAATGTTTCTTGCCAGACCGCGAAAAGCCGCCAGTCTCCGCGCCCCCGCTGTTGCGGGCTGTTCGATCCAGGAGGCCTTTTTGGTTGTGGTTTCCAGGATCATCCGTCCTTGAACCAATACCGCCAAATTATGGAAACTCCGCCTTTCTCCGAACTCGGCCTGCCCGCCGAACTCCTGTCCGCCATCGAAAAACTCGGCTACGAGCGCCCCTCGCCGATCCAAGCGATGGCCATCCCCGTCGCTCTCAGCGGCCGCGACATCCTCGGTCTCTCGCACACCGGCTCCGGCAAGACCGCCGCTTTCACGCTGCCACTGCTGGCCAAGCTCGACTTCAAGAAGTTCGCGCCGCAAGCGCTGATCCTCTGCCCGACCCGTGAACTCGCGGTGCAGGTCTGCGAAGAAGTCCACCGCCTCGGCTCCCATCTCGGCCAGCTCCGCGCGATCCCCGTTTACGGCGGCGCGCCGATGGATCGCCAGCTTCGCGCTCTGCGCGACGGCGTCCAAGTCGTGGTCGGCACCCCCGGCCGCGTGATGGACCACCTCCGCCGCGGGTCTTTCGATGTCAGCAAGATCGAAACCGTGGTGCTCGACGAGGCCGACCGCATGCTCGACCTCGGCTTCCGCGAGGAGATGGAAGAACTGCTCGCCGCGATTCCGACCGAACGCCAGACGATGTTCTTCTCCGCGACCATGAGCCGCGGCGTCTCGCACCTGATCGGGAAGTTTGGCAACAACGCCCAGACGATCCAGATCGACCAAAAGGCCAAGACCGTCTCGACCATCGACCAGTGCTGCTACGAAGTACGGGAACGCTCGAAAGTCGAAGTGCTTTCCCGCCTGCTCGACATGGAGCAGTCCCGCCTGGCCATCATTTTCTGCAATACCAAGCGCTCGGTCGACGAGTGCACCGAAGCCCTGCTCGCCCGCGGCTACACCGCTGATCGCCTGCACGGCGACATCACCCAGCAAATGCGCGAGCGGGTGCTGAAGCGTTTCCGGGATGGCACCATCGAACTTCTCGTCGCCACCGACGTTGCGGCCCGTGGCTTGGATGTCGAGAACATCGACGTCGTCTTCAACTACGACCTTCCTCAAGATCCTGAGGACTATGTCCACCGCATCGGCCGCACCGGTCGCGCCGGACGCAGCGGTCGCGCGGTGAGCTTTGTCTTCGGCCGCGAAATCCATCGGCTGGAGATGATCGAGCGCTACACCCGTCACCCGATCCGCCGCGAGCGGGTGCCGACCCAAGAAATGGTGGAAGGCCGCCTTGCTGACCGCTTCTTCGACCAAATCAAGGAGCGCCTGGAGAAGGGCGAATTCGAGTCCCACGAGAGCCAGATGGACCGCCTGCTGGAGCAGGGATTCACCCCGACCGATATCGCCGGCGTGCTCATCACCATGCTCAAGGAAAGCTCGACCCGCGAGTTCGGTGAAATTGCCGAGGACCGCGAAATCCCTGGCCAACGGGGTCGCCGCGAACCCCGCGAGCCGCGTGGCGACTACCAACCGCGCGAACCCCGTCCGCGTCGCGATGGACCGCACGACAACTCCGACATGGTGCCTCTCTTCTTCTCGCTCGGGAAATTCCACGGCGTGAAGGTCGGCGAGATCATCGGCATGCTTTACGGCGAAGCCGGATTGCCGGACGGCGCCGTCGGCAACGTGAAGCTTTTCGCCAAGCACAGCTGCATCGACGTCCGCGCCGACTGTGCGGAGCGCCTGGTGCAGATCTCGAAAGGTGCCAGCCTGCGCGGCCGCAAGTTCGTCCTCGACTTCGACCGCGGTCCCCGCGCCTGAGCGGGACCAACGGGCGCGTCGCACCTCTCGAGCTCATGGGGTTCGAGCTGAGTACGACGGGTATCGTAGATAGAGCGTTCGTCGTCCGATGAATCGCAGATCCGCCTTTCCCGGGCGGGTCCCTCCCAGCGCATGGCGCTCGCCTTTGCGGGCGAGGCCATCGTGGAAGCGAAGTTTGTCGGCCGGCCCCTGCCCCATTGCAGGGAGAATTGAGCCCTTCAGGCGGCTCCTGGCGTAATGCGAATGCAATCCGTCTCGACATCGACCAACCAACCCGGCCGCCGTTCGTTCACGAAAGCCCTCACCTCATCGATGCTTGGATAAATCTGTTCGCTGAGGCCTTCAAAGCATCGGGCATCATCGACAAGGACCACGCAATGGAAGTCCTTGCGAGCGAAAATGTGGTCCAGCTCTTCCAAGATCGGCGTGTCCTTGTCACCACGAGCCGTAGTGCCCGCCGAGTAGTGCCCGTCCAGCCAGAAAAGGGTGGGCCCATCCAGCTTGGGCACCAGCTCTGCCATCACGCGTCCACTGTCGCCGTGTAGGATTTCCACATGGGCATCCTGCTGAAAACGCCGCACGGCGGCCTGATGAAAATGGTCGGCGAGTTCGATCGAATACACCTTGCGGAAGCCTCCCTTCATCGCCTCCACCATATCACCCTTGTAGGTACCTGTTTCCACCAAGATTTCGAGACCGAAGCGATCCCGGAAATCCCTCAAATTCTTTTGCTTCACCACATGTGGCGGCGGCGCGGGGCGGCCGGCGGCTTCCCATTTCGAAAGCGCACGGCTTTCTTTCCATTTTTTGATCCATCCCATGATCGTCGATTTTCTAATGAGTTTCGTAAGTGTAACCGTGCATCTCGATTTCCTTGTGGAAGACACGGTCGATGATTTCAAGACGCCGCGGCTCCAACACTTGGCTGTAGTGGCGGCGGTCGATTCGAGCTGGTAGATTGTCCATTGCGCTTCCGCCGCTTCAGCATATCCGCCAAGGTCCGTTTGGGCGTAAAGAATCTGCGTTCGACGAAGTTCGTCCGATCAACTTCGTAATTGAAGCTCAGCAGTTCGTTCAAAGGGAAAAACGACTGTTGCCAGTTCCGCGGCTGGTGTCCTTCGACGATGGGAAAGGTCGGCGTGAAGACATCGTCCGGTCCACAGTGAGGTGACAGGAAGGCTTCGATACTGGTTCCTGCGGTTTTCGCCGTCTTGATGAAAATGAACCGGTGCTTGTGAGAGATGACCATTTCGTCCGGCCTCAATAGCCCTTCTTTGGACGCTGCGGCAAGCGGTTTCAGATCGTTGGTGGCATCATGACTCCCCTTCGCAAGACTTCGAAACGAGCGGAGCTCGCATGGCGATGCTTTCGCGTGACGGCGACGAGGAGTGCGGTTAGCAAAGCGGGCGTGATGGATGCCGAACTTGCAGCTGCGGCCGAAGCCGCCGGGGTCGGTCGCGGGGAGCGCCACATCTTCCTGTGCGCCGATGCTTCGAAGCCGAAGTGCTGCGCCCCGGAACAGGGACTGGCGTCGTGGGAGTTCTTGAAGCGGCGACTGGCAGAACTGCATCGCGACGGACCATGCTTGCTGCGGACCAAGGCGGACTGCCTGCGGGTCTGCATCCGCGGGCCGGTGGCGGTCGTGTATCCGGACGGAGTCTGGTACCACTCCTGCACGCCGGAAGTGCTGGAGGAAATCGTGGTCCGCCATCTGTTAGGCGGTGAACCGGTCGAGGACTTCCGGCTACAAGTCTAGGGCGCGGCGGATGATTTCCGGGACAGCAGTGCGAGTTCTTCCGCTTCGAGGGTCCGCCATTCTCCCTCGGCGAGGTCGTCGGGGAGCCGGAGTTCGCCAATCGCGATGCGTTTGAGGGCGACGACGTGGTTCCCGGCGGCGGCGAACATGCGGCGGACCTGGTGGTAGCGGCCTTCGCTCAGAGTGATGCGGGCTTCCTTGTCGCCGAGCACTTCGAGTGCGGCGGGCAGCAGCGGGCGTTCTTCGCCGCGGAGGACGAGCTCGCCGCTGGCGAACAGCGGGGCTTCGTGTCCTTCGATGGGGCGGTCGAGGGTGACTTGATAGACTTTCGCCACCTCCGATTTCGGACGGATGAGGCGGTGGAGGAGTTGGCCGTCATCGGTCATCAGCAGCAAGCCGGTAGTGTCCTTGTCGAGCCGGCCGACGGGGCTGAGGATGGGATTTCGCAGGGCGTAGCGGGCGGGCAGGAGGTCGTAGATGGTGTCGCCCGGGTCGTCGGTGCTGCAGGTGTAGCCTGCGGGCTTATGAAACATCAGAGTAAGCGGGCCCGGGGCATCGAGCGGCTCGCCCTTGAAGAGGATGGACGCGTGGGGCGGGAAGTCGCGGGAGCCAAGGATCTTGCCATCGAGATCGGTGACGGCGCCTTGGCGGAGGAAGCGTTCGACCTGACTGCGAGAGCCGTAGCCGAGATTTGCCAGAAGTTTGACCAGTTTCACAATGCGGGCGGACGTGGGAGGCTGCGGGGAGAACTTTAGCGTCTGGGACGGCGGACTTCCGCAGGACGCTCGAAGCGCCTTTCGGCGAAGAGCAGCTTGTAGGTGGAGTCTTCGACGACTTTGCGCCAAGTGAGGCCGAGCGCGTCGAGTTCGGCTTCGTAGGGAAGTTGTCGATTCGCGACCAGAAAGATCCGTCCGCCCATGCGCAGGGAGGCGGCGGCGGAACGGAGAAAACCGAGGCCGAGGCCAATATCGGTGGCTTGCCCGCTGTGAAAGGGCGGATTCATGACGACGGCCTCAAATTTATCGTCGAGCCCGGTGGTGACATCGTGCCAATGGAAGCGGAAGAGGTCTTCCGGAAGATTTTCACGGGCGCAGTCGAGGGCGCGGGAGTCGGCTTCGAAGAGGTGGATTTCCTTGAGGGTCGGATTGCGGTCGAGGCAGGCGCGGGCGAGGAAGCCCCACCCGGCACCGAGGTCGGCGACGCGGCCGCGGAGATTGTTTGGAAGGTGTGCGGCGAGAAGGGCTGAGCCGGGATCGATGTGATCCGCACTAAAAATGCCGGCCTCGACCGTGAAGCCATCGATCTGACGGCGGGCGCCGAGTTCCCGCCAAGTAGCGAGAACCTGCGGGTTCCAGTCGGGGTGCTTGGTGGCGTGAAAGACGCGGCACTTGTGTTTCGAGGACGAGCAAACGGGACCGGCGGCGGCGGCGAGGTCTTTCTCGAGGCGTTGAGCCCCGGCGAGGTTGGCGGCGGCGACGACTAGAGTGCCGCCGACTTCGAGCAAATCGTAGCCGAGAGCGAGAGCGGCGAGGGCTTCGTCGCGGGATTTTCCGGGTAGAAGCAGAACCACTGGCCAGGAGCCGGAAGGTCGCTCGCAAAGCCGGTGGCCCGCCTTTTGCCAGAGATCGGCGAGGGGCTTGGACGCTTGCCAGCCACAGAGCTCCGGCCAGGCGGAGAGTTCGGGATGGGCTTCCGCGCCGAGGAAGAGCGCCCGCGGGGGGAGATCGATCTCGCCGCGGGAGAATGGCAGCAGCAGAGTTTCCAGCGCGGGATTCATGGCGTTGACCATGCACGGGTGAGCCGCCGCGCCAAGGAGAGCCTGCGTCCGGGCCCGGGAATCAGGAACATCAAGGGAGCTGGCTCACTTGGCTTCGGCCGCAGGGAGCGGCTTGGGCTTGTACTTGAGCAGGTTCTTGGCATCGGTCGGCAGGGCTTCGCCACCGCCGAGTGTCAGCTCATAGAGGGCGGCGAGGGCACCGCATTCCAGCAAGAGCTGATGGCCGCTGCTGTTCGGGTTTTCGTCCTTGGTTCCCCAGAGTTTCATCGCCGTCTGGACGCCGGGTTCGCGCGGGTAAAGGCGCAGGGCATTGAGGGCGGCGGCACGGGTGATGTCTTCGGACGCCCCGGTGTCGGCAGTGATGGCGATGTTGTAAGCGTTGAGGGCCGGGATGATCTTTTCTTGCGAGTCGAGTGCGAGACCGAGGCAATAGCCGACTTGGGCGCGTTGGTAACCGGGCAGGCGTTGCTGGATGCGCTCTTTGGCGATGTTTTCGAGGCGTGGCCAGTCCTTGGCGCGGACGGCGTCCCACATGGCATAGAGTTCGAGCTGGCGAAGCTGGTGTTCTCGGGTGAGGCCGGATTTGTCGAAGCTTTCGAGCGCCTTGCCCAGACCTTCGAGATCGCCCGACTTGCGGAGGCATTCGAGCACGAGGTAGGCGGCGGTGGTCGATGGATTATCAGGCAGCTCTGCGAAGGGCTTGTAGGTGCTCTGGACGGCCCCGAGCTTCTCTTTCGCCTCGCCGTACTTGCGCGCTTGGAAGAGCTCGATGGCTTCGGTCAGCGCGGCGGGTTCCAGAATGTACACCGACTCGATATCGCTGAGTTTCGCGTCCTTGGTATCGACTGCTTGGGCGGTCTCCTTGTAACGGATCGCGGTGGTGGAGGCGGCGGTGAGCCAGACGCGCTCGGTATCGCCACCCTCGTAGATTAGGAAGGCCTCGGCATCGACCTGCTGGGCATGCAGGGTCGAGGCGGCGAGCATTGGCAGGGCGGCGAGGGACAGGAAGGTCTTCATGGTGATGAAAGTTCGTGGGGTTCGGGTGCGGGGCATCACTTCTTCTGGGCGGCTTCCTCCTTGAGCTTGGCCATGGATTTCACTTCGGGCGACGACTCGTATTCTTCAACCAGTTTCTCAATCTCCTGCCATTGCTTCCTTTCGCTGTCGGTCATCTTGTCGACGAAGCGGCGGGTTTGGTCGATGTAGGTCCAGCCGGACTCGTAGGCACCTTGACGGTCGGCCTTGGTGCCACTTTCGCCGCCGCCGGGTGAGTTGCGCTGCCAGGAGAGCTTCATCCAAGCGAGGATGGCGGGCGCGGAGATGCGGGTGAGGCCCTTGTAAGTGTTCCAAGTGCGAACGTAGGACGCGAGGGCATCGTTCACCATCCCTCGCTCGTGGAAGGACTTGGCGAGGATGAGGCCGACTTCCGGCGAGAAGCGGGTGAAGCCGTTTTTCTTATCGAGATACTGCTTCGCGGTTTCCGCGGCAGTAGCATGGTCACCGGCTGCCATCTGGGTTTCGACGATGCGGTAAAGCGCCCGCTCGCGTTCGGCCTTGTCGGTCGAATCGGCGAAGATGCGGTTGAGGTCTTCGATCGCCTTCGTCTGCTCGTCCTTGCCGCCCGTGGCCAGCACCGAGGCGCGGCCGAAGAGCGCGGCAAAGCGGAAGGACTGGTCCTGACGGGAGAGGGCCTCGTCGTAGTAAGGAATCGCCTGACGCGGAGCGGAGGTTTTCTCACGGAGGAAGTCGCCGGTGCGGACCAGGATGTAGTTCGAGAGCACTTTGACATCGAAGTCCCGCTTGAGTTCCTGGAAGAGGACCTTGATGCGGGCCTCGGCCTGGGCGATGGCGTTTTTGTCTTCGCCGGCCTTCTTGAGTTGGTCTTCCGAGACGCCGATCAACGCGATGCGGAGCAGGGCGAGGGCGGCCTTGTTCTGGCTGCCGATTCCGGGGAAGTTGTAGTAGTGGTTCTTCAGGTCTTCGACGCTGTGTTTGGCGAGATAGACTTCGGTGTAGGAATTGATGGCTTCCTCGAGGCCGGCGGCGCGAGCGTCGTTGGCCATCTGCGCGATCACATCGCGGAGGCGGTTGAGGGCCTCTTCATCGCGGCCCGCGGAGTTGAGGGCGAAGACCTGGGACACGGCCATCTGCGCCTTGTAGGGCGAATCGGGATACTGTTTCCAGAACTTGTCCGCGTAAGGAACGGCTTCCTTCAGGCGGGGATTGCCTTCCTTGCCGACGTCTTTCTGGCCGAGAAGGGAGACGAGGTAGAAGAGTGACTCACCGGCAACGATCTTATTGTCGCGGCGCTCGGCGAGCTCGAGGGCCTTCTTGTAGTAGGTTTCCGCTTCAGCCCGATTCCCGTCGCTCTGGAGGATATTGCCTTTGAGGTTGTAGGCCATGTCGATCATGTCGGCCTTCGGGAATTCCGTTTCGAGCCGGGTGAGCTTATCGAGAGCTGGCGGGTTTTCGTTGAGCGCGTAGTGGCAATTCGCGCGATCGAAAAGGGCGAAAGCGAAGTATACGTTCTTCGAGGGGTCGGAGTGTTTTTCGAAGAACTTGTCGAGCAAGCTGGCGGCCTTGCCCCAATACTGAAGGCGGGAAACGTTGGAGGCTTGGAAGTAGAGGGCCGCCTGCTCGAACTGGCTTTTGGGGTATTTTTCGACGTGCTGATCGAGGAGAGGCTGGGCCTTGTCGTATTGGCCGGTGTAGTAATAGCTGCCGCCGAGGACATAGAGGCAGATGTCATGCTCCTTGGAGCCTTCGCTGACCTTGGGCAGCATCTCGTTGGCGACACTGATGCAGGTCTCGTATTCGCCTTCGAAGAAGAGCGAGGTGAGCATCATGCGGCGGACGGCGGGCACGTGCTTGGAATCGGGGAAGGCTTTGAGAAAGCGGCTGCCATAACTTTCGGTGGCGAAGACTTCGCCGATGATGGAGCCGGTACGGACGAGGTTGTAGAGGTTGTCCTCGCGCTTTTTGGCTTTCGGGAAGGAGAGTTCGAGTTGCTCGTATGCGGCGTAGGCACCGCGGGCATTGCCGTGGGACTCGTGGATGTAAGCGGTGGCACCGAGAAGAATGGTCTCGTTCGGATCGCCCTCGCGCTTTTGTTTGCCCAGGTTTTCGAGGGCCTCCTGAAGCTTTGCTTTCACCAGCGTGCGGCTGGCTTCCTGCATCCCGCCGCGGCTGGCGAGACGGTCGACGCGGGCCTTGAGGTCATCGATCATCACGTCGGTGGCGGGCACCAACTGATAAAGAGCAATCGCGCTGGCCTGCATATCGGCACCCATGGCGTCGCCCGCGAGCTTGAGGAAAAGGCGGGAGTAGATCTCCATTTCGAAGGGCTCGATCACGATCTCCGCGCGATTTTTATCGATGAAGGCGAGCAGGGTTTTTTCGTCACGTTTTTCGATCACGGCACCGACCAAAGCTTGGAAGGCTGCGACGATGCCCGCATCCGGAGTGCGAAAGCGGACCTTGTTTTTGATGGCGGTCTCGAGGTGCTCGATGCCTTCGGGCAGTTTGCCAAGTTTCAGATGGCAGATGGAAAGGCTGATGTAAAACGAGCCGGGGTCGAAGGTGTCGCGGGTCTTATCGCGTTCTTCGAGGAACTTTTTGAAGAGGTTGATCGCCTCCTGGTACTGTTCCGCGCCTTGGGAGGCTTCCGCCCAGCGAAGCAGGGCGCGCTTGTTGAAAAGATTGCCTCCGCCTTGGACCATCTCACCCTTGTTGGGATAGTTGGCGTAGCAGGTTTGGAAGGACTTCTGCGCATCCGACCAGCGCTTGAGTTTCAATTCACAGATTCCCTTGCGGTACCATGTAACCCCGAATTGCGGACCGAAGAGGGTGATCGCGTTTTTATCGTAGAGTTGGACGGTACGAGTGAGAACCTTGAGGGCTTCTTCCCAATTGCCGGCTTCCATCGCTTTGACGGCGCTGGCGTTGAGGGTTTGGGGGTTCTCCTTGTCGAGCTGTGCCATGGCGGGCGGCGCGGTCAGCACAGCGGCGGCAAAGGCCAGGCCGAGGACGGGAACGAGGGTGATGCGGGGCAGGTTCATCGCGGCGAAGGGGTCGTGGTTTTCGGAGATCGGAGAAAAAAGAAAACGCCGGCTCGCTTTTCCCGCAAGGGAGGAAGGGCCGGCGTGGCGGGAACTCGGAGCCACCGTGCCGGCAGGCGCGGTGATTGCTGGCTCAGGGATCGACCAAGTCGGTGAAGGTCACGTTGCTGATGCCGACGCCGGCGAGGGCGTTGAGAACATCGATCACACGTTGTTGGTTGGCGGCGCCGTCCACATACAGCTGGACCAGTGGCTTGGAGTCGGCGGACTTGGCAGCGCTGGCGTAGGACTGGAGGTCGGCGGTGAGCAGCGGGAGATCGCGGACGCCCGGATCGGTGTCCATCGGGATCTGCGAGGCCCCGGCACCGACCGAGATCGCTCCGTTGGAATCCACCTTGATGAATTTCGGGTCGATGTCCGGCTGTGATTGGCTGGGAGCAGCTGCCGGAAGGGTCATGTCGAGGTCCTGCTCGCGCTTTTGGATCGTGGTGGTAACCAGGAAGTAGATGAGAAGGAGGAAGGTGCAGTCGATCAGCGACGAGATGTCGAGAGCGGGTTGATCCTCTTCCAGGGATTCGACTTTCTTGTGACGGGCCATGGCGGGATGGGTTTATTTTTCGGTGACGTAAACCGCGAAAACGACTTGGTCGACCTGAGCCTTGGCAGCCGCACGGATCACTTGGCGGCTGTATTTGAAGACCGTATCTTTATCCCCGCGGAGGTGAAGCTTGGGCTTGTAGCCGAGCTTGTCGATCTTGTCCTTCTCCGTCCTCACCAACTCGGTGATGGCATCTTCGTCGTCGAGCGGTTCTTTCAGTTCCGTCGTGAATTTCCCGTCTTCGTAAACGTTCACCACGATGCGGCCGTTGCCTTCCTCGGCCTTGCGGGAATTGACGGCGACCGGTGGAGTGACGTTCGGATCCTGCTTCACCACGATGACCGTGGCGTTCACGAGGAAGAACATCAGCAAGAGGAAGACCATGTCGATCATGGGCGACATGTCGAGCTTGCAGTCGTCCTCGCCGGAGTTGCTGGAATTGCGGAGTTTGGAAGAAGCCATGGGCGAAGGATGGGTTTGAGTGGCAGTGCGGACGAATCACAGGCTGCGGTTCGTCCGTCCTCACGGGATCAAACGGCGATGCCTTCCGGAATCTTAGCCAAATAGGCCTCCGCATTCACGGTTTGGAGTGCGGAATTGATCATGTCTTCCGCGGCATGGTGACAATCGGCCACGAGATTATTCACGCGGTTCTTGAAGTAGTAATAAGCCACCAAGCAGGGAATCGCATTGATCAGACCCCAGAGGGTGGTGAGCAGGGCGACGGAGATCGAACCCGCCAGTTGGCTCGGGTCGGCGGAACCAGTGATGGCGAGAATACCGAAGGCATCGACCATGCCGAGAACGGTACCGAGCAGTCCAAGCATCGGGGAGACCTGAGCACAAAGAGAGATGTAATTGAGCGGGGTCATCATCTTCCGCATCTCATTGTTGGTGAAATCTGCCATCGCGTCTTCGATTTGATCGCGGCCAAGGTCTTCCGGCCGAGTGGCATCGATGTTTGGCAGCGAGTAGGCCATCATGCGACCGAGGAAGGAGGGGTGGGAGGCGGCCTGTTCGATGGCGGAGCGGACGCGGCAGTTCGTCATGTGATCCATGAGGGCGAACTTGAGGTCATCCGGGCAGAACTTCGGCTTGGTGAGATTGATGAAATTGAAGACGCAGAGAGCGATGAAGGCCACGACTGCGGCGCCGATGAAGCCCATCGTCCAGCCGCCATCGATGACCCACTTCGTGAGCATCGACTTTTGCGCCGCTGGGGCGTCCTGCGCAAGCAGCGCGGGAGCGGTCACCAGGAGGGTGGTGGTGAGGGCGACCGCAATGCGGCTGCCACGGGAAGCGAGTTTTTCGATCATGGAGATGGAGTGGATTGCCAAGTGAATGGTCGCGGAGTCTGTAAAACCGGACCGCCGTCGCAAGCAAAGATTTTCAAAAACGAGGGCGCTGCGGAGTCGTGAAACAGGACGATTCAGGACCTTGATTTCTTAGGTGGAAAAAGCTCGCGACAGAGCAGGCAGGACCACCCGTCGCAGCCGCGCGCGCTGCAGTGGGCACGGCCGTAAAAGATGATCCGCAAATGAAGGGCGTTCCACCGTTCGCGGGGGAAGAGCTTTTTGAGATCGCGCTCCGTTTGCTCGACATTCCGGCCCTCGGTGAGCTTCCAGCGCTTGGCGATGCGGTGGATGTGGGTATCGACGGGAAAAGCAGGGACGCCGAAAGCTTGGGCCATCACGACGGATGCGGTTTTGTGCCCGACGCCGGGGAGGGCTTCCAAGGCATCGAAATCCGCGGGGACCTCGCCACCGTGTTGGGTGACGAGGATTTCGGACAGATCCCGGATGGCCTGGGACTTGCGCGGGGAAAGTCCGCAGGGACGGATGATCTCGCGGATGGCCTCGACCGATTGCCGGGCCATATCCCGGGGATTCGAAGCAAGAGCGAAGAGCGCGGGCGTGATCGTGTTCACCCGGGCATCGGTGCATTGCGCGGAGAGGAGCACCGCGACCAACAGCGTGAAGGGGTCGTGGTGATCGAGCGGGATCGGAGTATCCGGAAAAAGCTCCTCGAGTCGGCGATCGACGTGGGCGGCGCGTTGGGCGCGGGTCATGCGCTCGGAGCTGGAATGGGAGGCACCGGGCAGGGCGCGGCGGATTTCATCGGGCGGCCGTGGCGGCGGCGCGGGCGGAAGCCATGCGCTGGATGGCGGCATGCATCCGCGCGCAGTGGGGGTGATGCATGCGTTTGGCAAGAATCTCGGCACTGCGGGTATAGGAGCCCCACTGGACGACGGTGAGCTCCACATGGCGCTTGCCCCATGTGTTCATGTGGCTCTTGCAAGGGGTGTAGATATCGACGGTGTTCGTGCCGGTGAGAGCGGAGCCGTAGTCGTCGACAACGAAAAGCTGGGACATGCCCTTGATGCGAAAGAGGGTCCCGACGGGATAGACCGCCCAGTCGGCGGCCGCACTGCGGACGCGATTCGTGTAGCGGAGAGGGGTGCCAGCCGCATTCATCGAGCCGTACTCGATGTGGTCGTCTTCGGAGCAGGTGTAGGCAGTGGTGCGGACCAAGCGGGTGCGTTCGGAGGCCTTGTAGAAAGGCATGCCGTGCTTGTCCTTCGGTTTGCCGGCGGTCTGGCGGACGAGATTGGGAGAAGGTTGAGCGGTGGTGTAAACAGCGCAACCGTGGAAGGTGCCACCAACGCGGGATTTCGAGAGAATCGGGAGGCCGGAATTCGACGCACAACTGGATAGCAGAAGAACGAGCAAGGCGGCGACTGAAGAGAGGCGGAAAATCATGCGGACATCTGTGAAAGCTTGAAACGCGAGCAACTCGCTTGGATTGAGGCCTTGGTGCCTAGGGATCAGGCCGGAGGAGGGCAACCCAAAAATCCCCTGTTAGGTGGCGGGGCTGGGTTTAGCGGATCGCGTGCCAGATCGGAGCAATGGTCATTCCACCCCGTCTGGGCAGCGTGCGCGGCCCTTGAGCACCGCGTAACCCGTGAGGCGGCGGTTTTCCTCGTCCCAGAGACGGAAGCCGAGCGATTTGACGCTCGCGCGGAGGGTGAGAGGGCGAACTTGTTGAAACATCGGCTCGGCGGCGTGGGCCTGGGCGAGCCGGTAGTTCGGGATTCGCGGACTGAGATGGTGGATGTGGTGGTAGCCGATGTTGCCGGAGAACCACTGAAGGACCTTGGGCAGGCGGTAAAAGGAACTGCCGGCAAGGGCGGCCTGGGCGAAGTCCCAGTCCGGGCGGCGCTCCCAGTAAACGTCTTCGAACTGATGCTGGACGTAAAACAGCCAGACGCCGGCGATGCTGGCGACGGCGATGGCGATGCCCTGAATCGCGAGGTAGTTCGCCAAGCCATAGACCGAGGCAAGACCGCCAGCCATCAGAAGAAGGGCAAGGTTGGTGATCCAGACCCAGCGGCGCACGGTGGAGTTCGCTTCCTTGACCGGGATGCGGTTGACCACGAGGAACAGCAGCAGCGGCGCGATGCCGAAGAGGACGATGGGATTGCGGAAGACGCGATAGGAAAAGCGCCGCCAGCGAGAAGCTGCGAGGTATTCCTGCACCGTCAGCGTCCACACATCGCCGATCCCCCGTCGGTCGAGGTCGCCAGCGGCGGAGTGGTGGACGCTGTGCTCGAAGCGCCACTGGTGGAAGGGCGTGATGGTCAGCAGGCCGGCGACGAAGCCGGTAACTTCGTTGGCGCGCTTGGATTTAAAAAACGAGCCGTGCGTGCAGTCGTGGAAGATGACGAAAGTGCGGATCAGGAAAGCACCGGCGAGGATGGCGAGTGGCACGACCAGCCACCACGAGACGCGAAGGGCGTGAAACATCAGGACCCAAAGCAGGGCGTACGGAACGAGGGTGTTGCCAAGCTGCCAGGCACTCCTCGCCGCCGAGGAGTTCTGATACTTGCGAACGATGTCCTTCCAGCCGGTGGTTTGCGGCGGGGTGCAGCCTTGGGACGGCTTGGGTTCATGCCGTCTTTCCATGGCGCGTCCAGTCTGGCGTCGCTTGCGATGCGGGCAATCGGAAAAGCAACGGATTTCCAGAGACGGTGGAAAAGCGAATTCGGGATGGGTGATCGAAGGCCCCTACGCCCGGTCGTGGTTGTAAGGTTCTCCTCGCATGGTGCATGTCGAAATGAGAGTCTTCGGGTTCTGACGTGCTCCCCCGGCAGAACAGACGACTCGACGATTGCCGCTTGGCCTAGATCTGGCCAATCTTGCGAACCGTGTCCTCGCATCGGCCCTGCGTGGCCTTGAACTCGGGCTTATGCTCAGTTCGGGATCTCGTTGAGGGTATACCAGGTGGTGGGATGGAAGAGCGGCTGGGCTTTGGCGGAGCGGACGCCGGAGGCGGCGATTTCGTGGACGTGGCCGCGGACGAGACCTTTAACGATGAGACGCACGGACTTGCGGTCGGGGGCGACTTCGATCGCGGTGACTTCTGGGACCGAGGCATCGACCTGCGGGCTCCCATAACTGGACTGAAGGATGTAGGTCCAGGCCTTCATGGCGTAGCTTTTGGGATCGCCGGCGGTGGCAGGATCGACGGCTTCGGTGAACTTGATGACAAAGCCATCCTTGCGGGCACTGACAGTGAGCATTTCGAAGGGGGTCACGCCTTTCCAGCGGACGCGCTCGAAGGTGAAAGGCTTGGTGCCGCGGGAAGCCCAGCCGCGATTGGAACCACCAGTAAAGAGGATGCCGGAGGGATCGAGACGGAGCGGGATCAGGCCGGCTTCGAAGCCTTCGAGGAAATGAAAGACAGCACCTTGATAGAGGCCGTTGACTTTCTCGAGGCAGACTCGCTGGACTTGGGAATGGGTTTGCTCGCCAACGTAGAGTTGGTTTTCCCAGGGGCCGAACTTGCCGCCGGTGGTGTCGGGCTCGATGCCTGTCGGCGATTGGCCGACGATGCCGTGGGGTAGCACGACGGCGGGCGGGACGAAGTCCGGGAAGCGCAGGCGCTCGGTGAGAACCCGGGACTTGTCCTTCGGCTGGGGCGGGGCCGGAAGCTTGGCGAGGGTGTGGTATTTGTTGCCGGTGGGGTTTCCCTGGAAGGAGCCGGGCTTGAGCCACTTGAGCGAGGACGATCCATTCCAGAGGCCCTGGTTGTCGCAGTAGAAGACGTCGCCTTCCGCGTTGAAGCCCATGCCGCCGGGGGAACGGATGCCGGAGCAGGTCGGGATCATCTCGCCTTTCGGGGTGATGCGCATGGCCCAGCCCCGCCAGTTCGAGGCGGCACTGCCAGAGCCGGTGAGGCAGAGGGTGACCCAGATATCGCCGTTCTTATCCGGCCGGGTGCCGAAGGCGTATTCGTGGTAATCGCCATTGATGCCCCAGCCAGCGTTGATGGTTTCGAACTCGTCGGCCTTGCCGTCGCCGTCGCTGTCCTTGATGCGGGTGACTTCGGGGCGCTGGGTGAGGAACAGCGAGCCGTCTTTCCAGAACATGCCGAAGGGCTCGTGCAGGCCGCGCGCGAACTTACTCCAAGTGACTTTGGAGAGATCTTCGCCATAGGCACCGGAACAGATCCAGAGATCGCCGCGGCGGGTGGTGACGGCGATTTTTTGCTCAGGCATCAGGGCGATGGACCCGATTTCCATGACCTCGCCGGGCGGCAAGGGGATTTCCTCGCGGAGGTAGTAGTCGGATTGGACGGCGGCGCTTGCGACGGCGGAACAAAACAGAGCGCCGAGGATTGCCGATGAACGCAGGTGGAACATGAGTGGAGAAAGGTGGGGTGTGGGCGTGCCGGGCATCACTTCGAGAGGTAGCGGATTTCGCTGCGAAGGCCGGAGCGAAGGGGCAGGATAAGGGTTCGATCGCCGGTCTTGCGGGCGTCGGGCGCGGCGAGGCGGAGCTTGCCGCCGAGGCGGTAGGAGCCGTCGGACTCGGCGACCAGCGGTAGGCCATCGACGAGCGTCAGCGTGGCGCCATCGGGCACACGGCCCGTGACCTCGATGCGGCGCAGCATCCCGGAGGGTTCCGCGCGGAAGGCATCGTGCAACTCGAACCCATCACCGCGGACCCGGAAGGTCGGCTGGCCGATCTGATCGAGCTGGTAGCCGCCGAAGCGGAGATCGGGCAGGGCCTTGCCGTCCTTACCGCGGAGGGCGAAGTCCTTGCCGAGCTTGGTGACCGCCTCGCCAGCGGGGTTCTGGTTGCCTTGGCCACGTTCGGTCCAGTGGCGGCCGGCATCGAGGAACTTGCCGGTCCAGATGAGTTCGGGCGCAAAGTGGTCGGCCGACCACGCGAAGTGCATGCCGCCGGAGAGGCCGATGCCGATGGCGCGGGCGGTGGTGCCAGCGATGAAATTCCGATAGATCGAGGTTTCCTGCGGGGTCGGGGTGAGCAGGATTTCCGGCCAGAGCTTGGCGTCCTTGGAGGGTCGATCGCTGAGATCCTTCCAGACGTCCATGCCGGGGCCGGTCCAGGCGAGTGAAAGACCCTCTTGGCCCGTGAATTCGACGTATTCGAGGCGGAAATCGTGAAGGCCCTTGGTCAGTTTCAGGCGGCCGATCTTCTGGCGCTGGGGCTTGATGGGACCGATGCCGCGGACCTGGGCAACCACCCGGCCGTCGATCCAGAGGCGAGCGGAATCATCGGCATCGAGGCGGAAGGCGTAGTTGCCGGCGGCGGTGGCGTCGAACTTGCCTTCCCAAACCATGCCGAAGTGCTCCTTCGCGGGGGCATCGGAGAGGCTGAGGATGCCATCGTGTTCTTCTTCCACGCTCTCGGGCTTGAGCTTTTTGAAGTCGGGCAGGTCCTTCCACTGGCCTTTGTGGAAGGCGGACGTGAGACCGCTGAGGGCGGTTTTCTCGAGGGGCAGCGGGTGAAGTTTGAGCAGGGCTTCGGCGGTCCAGGCTTCCGTGCGGGCCGCGGTGGCGGCGCGGATCGACTTCACCTGATCGGCGGTGACGGCCGATTCCTGGTTGCCCCACGACTTGCGGACATGGCTGAGGATGGCCGCGATCTGATCGTCGGGCAGGGTGCCGCCCTGAGGAGGCATGGCGAGATTGTAGTTTTTCCCGAGGACTTGGATCGGCCCTTCGAGACCATGGAGGACCACTTGAATCGCACGATCCGGCGCACCCTTCAACCATGGGCTGGCGGCGAGTGGCGGGAAAGTCCCAGCAGCCGCGCCCTTGCCGTCCGCCCCGTGGCAAGCGGAACAGTATGTGGCGTAAAGCTTGCCACCGTCTTGGGCGGCCAGCGGGACGTGCGCGACGAGAAGAGCGGCGAAAAGCAGGGCGGGTTTGCGGATCACGAACGGTGCGGTGGCGGGTTGCTTGCCGAAGCTGGAGCCAAAACTTGCTTTTCGGCAATCACGAAACATCACAGCGCTGCGGCAAGCCGGAAGCCGGACTTTAACGCAGCTCGCTGAAGTCCACGCCCAGCTCGTGACCGATGCGCTGCAATTTCGCCCGTTCGCGGGGTTCGATTAGAGTGATCGAGACGCCTTTTTTCCCGGCACGGGCGGTGCGGCCGCTACGATGGGTGTAGTACTCGAGCTGATCGGGCGGCTGGTGGTGGATGACGAAGGCGAGGTCATCGACATCGATGCCACGCGCGACGACGTCGGTGGCGACGAGCACGCGGACACGTTCTTTTTTGAAGGACCGCATCACCTTGTCGCGCTCCGGCTGGGTGAGATCACCTTGGAGGACATCGACCTGGTGGCCGAGCTTGGCGAGTTGCTTGGCAAGGGTGATGGCCCCGGCCTTGGTGCGGCAGAACACGAGGCCGCGATCAGGATGGTGCCGATCGAGGTATTCGGCGATGAACTCGGTTTTCTCGTCGCGGGCGCGGACGGCGAAACGGTGGTCGATGTCGCGGTTGACGACGTGGCCGCGGTCGATCGCGATGCGGCGCGGTTGGCCGGACATGCAACCGTGAATGAGCTGCTGGATCGAGTCCGGGAAAGTGGCGGAGAAGAGCCAGGTGCCGCGGCGCTGGCGGGTGAAGCCGATGATTTGCTCCAGTTCCTTGCGGAAGCCCATGCTGAGCATTTCGTCGGCCTCGTCGAGGACCAGGTGCTTCACGGCATCGAGCGACAAGGCCTTTTGCCTCACCAACTCGACCAGTCGGCCCGGGGTCGCGACAACAATCTGAGTCGGTCGCTGGAGCGCGGCGACTTGGCGATCGATCTTATCGCCGCCGCTGACGACCTCGACGAAGATCTTCGCGGAGTGCTTGGTAAAGCGGAACAACTGCTTGCCGATCTGCTTCGCGAGCTCGCGGGTTGGAGCGATGACGAGGCCTTGGATCTCCTTCGATCGGGGGTCGACCTTGGTCAATAGCGGGAGGCCGAAAGCCGCGGTTTTGCCGGTGCCGGTCTGAGCTTGGGCGACGAGATCGCCGCCGTTTTCCATGAGAATGGGAATGGCCTGGAGCTGGATATCGGTCGGCGTGATGATGCCGAGTTCGTCCAGCCCTTGGATGAGGTCGGCGGGAATGCCGAGTTCTTGGAAGGTGCTCATGTCGGTGTGAGGTGGACCCTGCGCGGGAGTCGGGCGCTTGACGAGTGATGAAATCGATTGCCCGCGGCGAGAATCCCCGGATGGTCGGCCGGGTGAAACCCTATGTTCAACTTGCCGAGGCGCGCCTGCGCGATGGTACGGTGTTCTCGCTGCACACCCACGACGGGAAATTTTATCTGAAGAACGATCGCCGCGAGTTGATGAGCACCGCGCTGACCTACTCCGAGCAGCTTCTGGCCGACCTGGGCTGCGAGGCCTTGCGAGAGGGGCTGGCCTCGCGGCCGCGGCATCCGCGGGTGCTGATCGGGGGCTTGGGAATGGGCTTCACGCTCAAGCGCACGCTGGAAGTCGTCGGCCGACCGGCCACCGTCGAAGTGGCGGAATTGGTGCCGGAGATCATCGAGTGGAACCGGACCTTTCTCGCCGCCCACAACGGTCCGATTCTCGCGGACGAACGAACAAAGATCCATCGAGGAGATCTTTTCGACTGCCTCGGTGCCGCGGGCAAGGCGGCCTACGATGCGATCTTGATCGATATCGACGATGGTCCGGACATGCTGATCACGGAGGGCAATGCGCGGCTTTACTCGCAGGGCTTTCTCGCGCGGATTCGGGCCGCTTTGGCCCCGGGTGGCTGCGTCGCCTACTGGCTTGCCCTGCCCTCGCCGGACTTCGTGCGCAGCCTGAACAAGGCGGGATTCTCGGTGGAGGAGCACCTCGCCAAGCCGCATGAAAAGTCCAAGCACCCGCGGCATCGGATCTACATCGCCCGCAGCGGCAGCGCGAACCCGGTCCGCGCCGCGCGGCGTTGATCCACAGCGGACTCCCCCACCCTGCCCGTGGACTGCCGACGCGTCAGTATTCGTAAAGATCGTCTCCGGTGGAGAGGCCCACGGCACCCGCCGGTGGCAGGCCCGATTGGAACTCGCCGAAAGCCTGCTGAAAGGACTGCTCCACCACACGATCGCGCCCGAACATCGGCCAGCCGGCGACCGCTCCGCGGCCTTCCGCCAGCACCGACCAGCCGTCCCGCAATTGGATCTTCGTGCGGGCGTGGATGGGGCCGTCCGAGATGCGGAATTTGAGCTGAAATTCACCGGAACCATGCTTCACGGGCAAATAGCCGCCGCTCCGCAAGGCCGCGTCCACTTCACCGATATGGAGACGTTCGCGCTCGGACAAGGTCCCCGGCATCCCCACCGTCGTGCCACTGCCCTCCGGGATGAATTCACTGCGACTCGCGCAGCCAGCGCCGAAGAGGAGCGTGGTCCCCAAAGCCAAAAATCGATTCATCCACATGCTGCCTGCCACGCTAACGTCCCTCTCCGAGCGTTCAAGCCCGCCGTTAAAGGCCAGCCGCCAGCCACCTTGTTTTGTCTAAAGCCGCGCGGAAAGGGCCTTTGCTGGCGGCGGAAGGACTGGGGGGAGTTTGCGGGTCGAGGGGCTGGTGCTCGGTGCTTCCAGCCGACGGGCCGCGAGGGCGCGTCCCGGAACACGCGTGGGCGCGTGTGCTCCCCTTTTTGAGAATGCACGGCGCATTCACACACGATGAGAAATCGTAGCGGCAGCGGATGGGGAAAATACTTTGCTTTTGCGTAATAAAAGACCATAGACCGCCTGTCCCGCAACCCTTTGCCGCCCCTTGGGGCGTCTCTCTGTTTCCTGATGAAAGTCCGATTTTTTGTGACAGGCACGGCCGCTTTGCTCGCCGTGTGGTTGGGTGCCACCTTTTTCAACGAAGTGCCGGTGCATCGTTACCCCCAATTCGGCCGTGGTTCGGTTCCGCTTTCGGCCAAGGCAATTCCGGCAAAGGAACCGGTCAGGCCTCTTGCCGAGATTCAGCCTCTTCGCGACGCCGCGCCGTTCTGAAATCGCAGCCATGGCCGAAAAACCGACGATTTGCGATACGAAACCACTCGTTCTGGAAGTCGAAGCGGGCACTCATTGGTGGTGCTCCTGCGGGCGATCCGGGCACCCGCCTTTCTGCGACGGTAGCCATCGCGGCAGCGGTCTCCAGCCGGTGAAATTTGTGGCCACTGAGAGAACCCGCGTCCGCTGGTGCCAGTGCAAGCACAGCGAAACGCAGCCGATTTGCGACGGCTCGCACGTGAAATTCCGCGCCTGAAGCGAAACACTCAGCCGCCGAAA
Organism: Verrucomicrobiota bacterium; assembly: GCA_004293445.1. Taxonomy (GTDB): domain Bacteria; phylum Verrucomicrobiota; class Verrucomicrobiia; order Verrucomicrobiales; family Akkermansiaceae; genus Haloferula. The sequence goes on from RDYP01000003.1 coordinate 23,377, forward strand.
GACCGCATGGGCGGGAGCATGGCGAGATAGGTGCGGATCTTTGCGACGACCCAAGCCTCGGCCGATGGGAACTCTTCCCGCGACCGCAATTCCTCGATCCGCCGCCACTCGTCACTGCTGAAGGTCAGCAGCCCGTCGGACCGCAGCTGCTCGATTTCAAAAGGCAACTCACCGCGAATCAGCAAGCAGAGCAGGCGGTTCTCGGGGGATGGCACCGGTCGCCGCCCGCTGAGCCAGCGGGAAACCGTCGCCTTGTCCACGCCGATCTCCTTGGCCAACCACGACGCATTGTGCCCGTGCTGCTGCAGCCAGCTTTTGATTTCATCGGGATGGAGAGAGACACCGGGCATGATTGCGGGAGGACGATACTTCTAAGCTGTCCCTGCATTGTTCCTCTGATTCAATAGGTAAAAATGCGCAATTGAACATTTGGCTTGCCAGCGATGATGCCTTTCGCACTTCTTAAGTTGCCGCATGCAACACTCGATATCGTCCGGCCCGATGATCGATTTGAAGCGTTATCTCTCCGATGAGGAGTTGGAGCGCTTCATTTCGGCGGTGGGGCCCGGTGATCTAGTGGAGGATGCGCGGTCGGATGCCGCCCCCGCTTCGGAAGTGCCTTTGGCCACTCCGCGACCTGCTGGGGAGGTAGAAGAATGACCTGCCGATTCCCCCTCCAGCCGGGCCCCTGAGGAAAGGGCGCATCGCGCAGCGCCAAGCGCTCACGATCGCCAACTCAGGGCGCCCGGTGCATCCGTCCCCGCCGCAGGTCAAGGTGGGCATCAGGGTTTTCCCGGTGCCGGGATGACAAGGGTGGGCAGGAGGGCCTTGCGAACCATGCCTTCGGCCACACTGCCCAAGAGCAAAGCCGCGACGGCGCCGTGCCCGTGGGAGCCGAGGATGACGAGGTCGGCCTGCTGTTTTTTCAGATGATCGACCAAGGTGTGGAGCGGGCTGCCTTCGACGAGATGTGCCGATACATTGGGCACCTGACCGACGACTTGAACACGGAGTTCCTCGAGTCGTGCACCGGCCCTTTTGCGCGCTTCTTCCTGAAACATGTGAATCGCAGGAAATTCGTCCGGGGTGAAACCGTAGGCGGTGTAACTGGGTTCCGGCTCCACCACGTGGAGCAGTTGCAGCGAGGCCCCGAAGGCGCGGGCGTACTCCACGGCAGCATGGAGGACGAGGGGTGTGGCATTGGAAAAATCCAAGGCGGCGACGATGGTTTTCATGGCATTTGCAATGTATGCCCGAAATCCGGAGGTCCACAAGTTGCGGATCATGCGTGCGTCGAATTTGCAAATTCACGCGGCATCCGCGCATGACAGGCCCGCTGGTCCGGGCCATGTTCGTCGCCGTCATGATCAAATTCCTGCACACCCGCATCCGCGTCGCCGACATCGATCGCTCGATCGCTTTCTACGAAAAGCTCGGCTATCGCGCCAGCGAGCGGAAGGACTCGCCCCAAGGGAACCAGCTCGCCTTCTTGGAACTCCCCGGCAACGACGTCTTCCTCGAACTCTGCCACTCACCGGACTATGTCGAGCGCTGCCCGGAGGACCTGATGCACACCTGCCTCGGTGTCCCGGACATCATCGACTACTGCGACCAACTCGAGCGTGGCGGCCTGGAAATCTGGCCCGGCGGATGGCGGGAAAAATTCGCCGACGGCAGCCGCAAGATGGCCTTTGTCACCGATCCCGACGGCTACGAGGTGGAAATCCTGGAGCGCCGGGTGGATCGGCCATGAAAGAGCATGAACGGCAGTGGCTGCCTGCCGGACGCGTCCTCGGTTACGCAGAATACGGCGACCCCGCGGGCGAGCCGCTGTTTTATTTCCACGGCTGGCCGAGCAGCCGCTACCAAGGCAAACTGCTCGACGCCGCGGCGGCAAAGAACGGGCTGCGAGTCATCGCGCCGGATCGCCCGGGATTCGGGCTGTCCGACCCGCTGCCTGGCCGGAGTTTCGCAAGCTGGCCGCGCGACGTGGCGGCACTGGCCGATGCGCTGGGGATCGAACAATTCCGCGTCCAAGGCGTTTCCGGCGGAGGGCCGTACGCACTGGCCACGGCCTGGGGGCTGCCGGAGCGGGTGCTTGCAGCGGCGATCGTCTGTGGGGCTCCGCCGCTCGCCCATCCGGGCGACCGAGCCGGCCTCCACTGGATTTATCGTACTTTGATCGACTTGCGGCGTCTCCGCCATACCGCGGCGGGGCCACTGATCCGGCTAAGTCGATGGATGCTTGCCCGAGGTCGCGAGCGCTTCCCGCTCAACTGCCTGCTGCACGGGATTCCCGCGAGGGATCGTGCCGCCTTGGCGGATCCCGGATGCTGGGAAAGCGTGGTCCGCAGTTATCTGGAAGCCGTGCGTGGAGGTCCTGCCGAGCTTTTGGCGGAGGGCGAGTTGTATCTGGCGCCCTGGGACTTCGCACCGGAAGAAATCCGCATACCGATCGCTTTCTGGCATGGGCTGGATGATCGCAACCTGCCCTGTGCGGCGGCCCGCAAACTCGCGGCCCGCGTGCCGGGAGCGGAGGCTCACTGGGTGGCGGGCGAAGGGCATTACTCCCTGCCGCTGCATTTTCAAAACGAGGTGCTGGACTGGCTGCGACGGCACTGAGCGGAGCGGACGAACTACTCGGCGGACTTCGGGGCCTCGCTCGGCTCCTCGGCACCCTGCTTGCCAGCTTCTTCGAGCTGCATCCGGAAACTATCGAGCTGCGCCGCGGTCTCACTGTCGGGTGCGGCCGCCTTGGCCTCAGCGATCGCTTGGATCGCGTCGTCGAACTTCTCCATGCGGGCAAGAATCATCGCCTTGGTGGCGAGCACTTGAAGGAGGTCTTCACCTTCAAAGCCTCCTTCCGCGGCGGCCTTGGTGACATAGGCGAGGGCTCCCTCGAAGTCCTGCTTGGCACCGAAGTCGTTCAGCCCGTTCTCGAAATCCGCGAGTTTCTTTTGCGATTCCTGCCGCTTCACGAAGCCCGTCGCGTCCTTCGGATCGGCCGCCTTGATGGCCTCGATCACCTCCGGATAAAAGGCAGCCAGAGCCGCGTCTTCCAACTCCATGGCATCGAGTGCCGCGACCAACGCCTTGGCCTTGGCCGGGCCCTTCGCCTTGGCCGCTTCGGCGAAGCTCTTGTCGCGGGTCTGCTTGCGGGCACGCAGCTCGTCCAAGTGGGCGACGTATTTCTCCGGGCCGCCTTCTTGGTAGCCGGTTTTTGCGAAAGGTTTTCCCGAGGCGTCGCAGAGGAGGAGGGTCGGGAAGCCCTCGATGGCATACTTTTCCTTCAACTCCTCGTTCTGCGCGAGGGTCTCCTTGCCGAGCTTCGACTTGTCCTGCGGCGAGTCGATTTCCACGAGAACGAACTTGTCCTTCACTCCAGACTTGAAGGCATCGTGCTTGAAAACCTCGTCATTGAGTTTGATGCACCAGCCGCACCAATCGGAGCCGGTGAAATCGACGAGCAGGTCCTTGTTTTCCGCGGCGGCCTGCTTGCGCGCGGCGGCGAAATCCTGGGACCATCCTTCTCCAGCTGCCGACGCGAAGCTGGATCCGAGGCAGGTGGCGATGGCGGCGGCGAGGAGGCGATGGCTGATCATGGTGAAAAAAACCGTGGTTCCGGTCGGAAGGCTGTCAGAGAAGCGGATTACGAATTTTTTCCAAGCAATTCGCGCGGACCTTCGGGTGAGTGCGTCGATTGGGGATTGGACGGCGACGGGATGGGCGTCATGATCCCGCCGTGCAAGCTGCGCTCACCGGTTACGACCCCGCCGCTCTCGAGGCCTATCTGGCCGCCGAGGGCCAGCCCGCGTTTCGCGCCGGGCAGATCCTCGATTGGATTTGGAAAAAGAAAGCCGCGTCGGTGGATGCGATGAGCAACCTGCCGGCCGCCCTGCGCGAGAAGCTGGCTGCCTCGTTCCGACTGCACGCGCTCGAACACTCGCTGACCCAAGGCAGCGGCGACACCACCCGCAAGTTCCTCTTCAAACTGCACGACGGCCGCTACGTGGAAAGCGTGCTGATCCCGGCGAACCCCGCGCTTTACGGCGAACGATCCGACCGGCGCACGCTCTGCGTTTCGTCGCAGGTCGGCTGCGCCTACGGTTGCAAATTCTGCGCCTCGGGGCTGGCCGGATTTTCCCGCAACCTCGACGCCTCTGAAATCGCCGGCCAGGTGCTGATGGCCGAACAACTTTCGGGCGAGCGGGTGGACAACCTCGTCTTCATGGGCATGGGCGAGCCGCTTGCCAACCTCGACAACCTGCTCGCCGCGGTATCGATCATCACCTCACCCTGGGGCCTGCACCTCGGCGCGCGGCATCTCACGGTATCGACCTCGGGCCTTGTCCCGCAAATCCGCAAACTCGCAGAACACCCGCAGCAGATCCGGCTGGCGATCTCGCTCCACGGGGCGACCGACGAGGTTCGCGGCCAGATCATGCCGGTGAACAAGAAGTGGGGCACCGCCGAGCTGTTCGACGCGCTCGACTACTGGAACTCTCGTAAGAAGCAGCACCTGACGCTGGAATACATCCTGATCGACGGCGTGAACGACGACCTCGGGCAGGCCCGCATTCTGGCCAGCCATGCGCGGCGGCTGAAGGCGAAGGTGAATCTGATTCCCTACAACACGGTGGAAGGACTGGACTGGAAGCGACCCGCGGAAGATCGCTGCCGCGCCTTCCGCGACATCCTCAAAAATGCCGGCGTCGCCGCCACCCTGCGGCTGGAAAAAGGGCACGACATCGATGCCGCCTGCGGCCAGCTCCGGCTCAAGCAAGAGACCGAAGAAGGCATCATCGAGGCACCCGCCAAGACGCGCTGAGTCCCATCAAGCGAGGAGTTCGGCGAAGCCACAGAACACTCGCGAGCCTTCCTGCGGGGCGGGCGGCAGGGGTTCGTCGCGGTCGAGGTGATCGCGACAGGCCGAGTGGAAATCCTCCGGCGTCTTCGCGCGGCGGATGCGGAATTCAAAATCGGGATCGTGGCCTTGGGTGACGAATACCATGGTCTTTTTCATCCGCTGGACGTGGCCGAGTTCATCGAAGCGGGCGGCGGAAGCGGCAAGTTCGTCGTGCAGCAAAAGCACGTGCTCCAGCAGATCGCGGCAACGCGGAGCAGGCGCTGCCGTCCCTTCCAAGGCGGCGCGCAACTGGGCGAAGAGCCAGGGATTGCGGATCGCCCCGCGGCCGATCATCAACCCGGCGGCGCCCGATTTCCGCAGGTAGGCGAGGCCGGTCGCGACATCGACCACGTTGCCGTTCGCGATGACCGGGCAGGGCAGGGTGTCCACGGCAAGCTTCACGCAGTCCGGGTGGACCGGCGTGGCGTAGCGTTCCTCGACGGTGCGGCCATGGATCGCAAGGGCATCGATCGCATGCTTGCGGAAGATCTCCAACAAGAGCGGGAACTCGTCGTGATGATGATAGCCGATCCGCGTTTTCACCGTGAAGCGGCCGGGGATCGCATCGCGCAGCGCGCCGAGGATTCGGTCGACCTTCGGCAAATTCCGTAGCAGCCCGCCCCCGGCTTCCTTGCGGCAGACGACCGGTGCCGGACAGCCGAGGTTGAGATCGATGCCCGCGACCGGGTGCTCTAACAATTCCTTCGCGGTACGAACCAGCGCGTCAACGTCTTGGCCGATCATCTGGGCGAAGATCGGCCGCCCGGTCGGATTTTCGTCGATCGAGCGCAGGATCCACGCGTTCGGCCGCGACTCGGGATGGACGCGAAAATACTCGGTCACATAGACGTCGGCCCCGCCGCGGGGATGGACGACCTTGAGGAAAGGCAGGTCGGTCACGTCCTGCATCGGCGCGAGGTAGAGCGCCGGACGACCGGCGGGGAGGATGGACGTCATGTCGGGAGCAGTCTAGCGATCGGAAGCGCCGGAGTGGATAGGATTTTCACGAGTAGCGGCAGCCGGACGAACACTCAGCGCGGGCGGGGAAGCTCGAAGAGATCGGCGCTGCGGCAGTACCAATCGGGCACGGCCATGCGACCAATCGGTTGATAGACTTCCTGACGAATCCGCAGCGCGACGGGATCGATGCATTCGTCGCGAACATGAACACGGTGAACGATCCCGAGGACCAGGCGGTTGGAACCAACCTCGATGATCGAGTGGACCTTGCACTCGAGCGCGGCCGGAGCAGCGGCGATCCGCGGCGTCGCGATGCTGGACGATGGCGCGGTGGCCAGGCCTTCGAGCTCGGTCTCGCTGAGATCCGGCGGATGGCTGGCGGAACTGCGGACCATCGCCGCGGCGAGGGTCTCATCGACCATGTTGACCACGAATTCACCGCTGCGGCGAACATTTCGGGCGCTGTCTTTCGGCGTGCCGTCGTCGCGATCTCCAGGCGCGAAGACGACCAGTGGCGGATCGTCGCCGAAGACATTAAAAAAGGAGAAGGGGGCCGCATTCACCTTGCCGTTCTCATGAAGCGTGGTGACCCAGGCGATGGGCCGCGGGGTCACCAAACCGACGAGAATCGGATAGGCGCGATCGGCGTGCGCGCCGAGCAGATCGAGTTCCATGCCGACAAGCATGGCAAGGGAAGGCGCCCCCGGCAACCCGATGTCCGGACTTGCCCGCACCGCGGCGGCATCGATCATATCGGCGTGGAAAGCGCGCGCATGGACGACTTGCCGGACCGCTTCGGTGCGATGTTCGTGAAGGAGCTGCGGCAGAACATGCGCCGCGGTAGTTTCGTCTATCCCTTTCTCGGGATCCAAGTGCTCGCGGTGCTCGCTCTCTTGGCGGAGTTCCAGAACGGCTCAGGCAGGTCGTTCGAGAAATATCCGGGCGTGCTGAACCTGGCGATGCTCGGCAACTCCGGGCCATTCTGGTGGGTAGTCATGCTGGTTTGTGGAGTCGTCATGCCGCTCGGCGGACTGGTGCTGATGGGCCAGGAACTGGAGGAGGGAAATCACGAGTTGCTGTTGCTGACCAAACTCAACCGCTGGCGAGTGGTGGGTGGGAAATTTCTCACGCTGTGGGGACTCTGCGTGCTGACCTTTGTCTCGCTGCTACCCTACGTGATCGTCCGCTACAATGTCGGGGCGATCGAAGTGATCAACGAACTCGCGCTTTCGTTGAGCGTGCTCGCCCTTTCGGCAGTGATGTGTGCCGGGGCGATCGGCGCATCGTCGTTCAAGGGACTGCTGGCACGGACCACGACCATGCTGCTGTTCATCGGCTCGATGCTTTTGGGCGGCGCTCCTCCACTCGTCGCCGCCGCGGCAGTCTCCAGCAAATGCGGCGTTTTTTATCATCTGAACGCGATCGCCGCGACCGCGTGCTATCTCCTGCTCGGCCTCTCGCTGGCCCGCTCACGACTGCGACTCGTCGTCCATGCCTATGAGGTGAAACCCAGCTTCATGGTCGTCGGGATGCTACTCTTCGCGCCTTTCGTGATCGGCATGGCCACGGCGATGACCGGCGGCTATGCAGGCTTTGTCGGGCTGGTCGGAATGGCACTGGTCGGCTTCTTCGCCGATGCCACGCCGAAGGCACCCGCTTGGGTCAAGCCACCGCCACCGAACATCCCGCCGCCGCCGGAAGCGACCGCCTGACAAGCACGGCGTGCCGGATTTATGATGGCCACGCTTCGCCGCCACCCTCATCCTGCCACCCATGCTTGTCCGATATCTCCTGCTCATGGCGGCTCTCGTCTGCTCCCTCGCGGCGGAGTCTTTTCCCGTGACCATCCGCGTCGATGTCGAACGGCCCGGCACCGAGCTCAAGCCGATCTGGCGCTTCTTCGGCGCGGACGAGCCGAACTACGCAACGATGAAGCACGGCGACGAACTGCTCGGCCACCTCGGCGAGCTGCGCCCAAAGCAGGTCTTCTTCCGCGCCCACAGCCTGCTGGTCACCGGCGATGGCACGGCGGCGCTGAAGTGGGGATCGACCAACGCCTACACCGAAGACGCGGCGGGAAATCCCATCTATGACTGGAGCATCGTCGACGGCATCTTCGACGCCTATCTCAAGAACGGCGTGCGGCCTTACGTGCAAATCGGCTTCATGCCGCAAGCGCTGTCGCGAAAGCCCGAACCCTATCGCCACCACTGGACGCCGCGCGCCAAGTACGACGAGATCTACACCGGCTGGGCTTATCCACCGAAGGACTGGGCGAAGTGGGAAGAGCTGGTCTTCCAGTGGGCGAAGCATTCGGTGGAGAAGTACGGCCGCGACGAGGTGCTGAAGTGGTACTGGCAGGTTTGGAACGAGCCGAACCTCGACTACTGGCGCGGCACTCGCGACGAGTTCTTCAAGCTCCACGATCACGCGATCCGCGCCGTCCGTCGCGCCATCCCCGATGCCAAGGTCGGCGGCCCTGACGTGGCCGGAGGAACCGGAGGCGACTTCCTGAAGAGCTTCCTCGAGCACTGCCTGAAGGGGAAAAACCACGCCACCGGCGAAACCGGAACGCCCATCGATTTCATCTCCTTCCACGCCAAAGGCGCGCCACGGCACATCGACGGCCGCGTCCAAATGGGCATCGCCAGCCAGCTCAGGAATATTGACGATGCCTTCCAAGTCATCGCCCGCTACCCAGAGCTCAAGGACAAGCCGATCGTCATCGGCGAGTCCGATCCCGAAGGCTGCGCCGCCTGCCAAGGACCGCACCTCGCTTACCGCAACGGCACGATGTATTCGAGCTACACCGCCGCCAGCTTCCCCCGAAAGCTCGACCTCGCCGACAAGCACGGCGTGAATCTGGAAGGCGCGCTCACCTGGGCCTTCGAGTTCGAGGACCAACCCTACTTCGCCGGCTTCCGCACCTTGGCGACCAACGGCATCGACAAGCCCGTGCTCAACGTCTTCCGCCTCTTCTCACGAATGGACGGTGCGCGGCTACCGGTCAGCAGCGACGCCGCCGTGTCCCTGCCCGATCTCCTCCGCTCCGGCGTCCGCGGCAAGCCGGACGTCTCGGCGCTGGCGGCGATGCGCGGCAAAAAACTGAGCGTGCTGGTCTGGCATTATCACGACGACGATCTCCGCGGCCCCGATGCCGAGGTGCGGATCGACCTCCCCGGCGCACCGAAAGGAATGCCGGAGATCACCCGCCACCTGATCGACGAGACTCACGCGAATTCTTTCACCGCCTGGCAAGCGATGGGCTCACCGCAACAACCCAGCAGTTCCCAACTCGCCGAACTGGAAGCCGCGAGCCGACTCGTCCCGCTCGAGGAGTCGCCTCGTTTTATCGAGGAGGAGAAGCTTTCCGCCGTCTTCGTCACCCTGCCCCGCCAAGGCGTGACCCTGCTCGAACTGGAGTGGAAATGAAGCAACCCGCCTTTCCCCTCGCCCGACCCCTCTTGCCAGCCTGAACTGCCGCCCAGCCATGCCACGCGCCGCCCTTGAACGACTCCGCGAACGCCTCGTCTCCACCGTGCTCGGCTCGGAGGACGCCGCCGACCTGCTGCTGACCGCCCTGCTCGCTCGCGGCCACGCGCTGATCGAAGGCGCGCCCGGGATCGGCAAAACCTCCCTGGCCCACACGCTGGCCACCTCGATCGGTGGCACCTTCAAACGCGTGCAATTCACGCCCGACCTGCTGCCTGCCGATCTCCTCGGCTACTCGCTCTATCGGATGGACCGCGGCGATTTCGAATTCGTCCCCGGCCCGGTCTTCGCCCACTGCGTCCTCGCGGACGAAATCAACCGGACCTCGCCCCGCGTCCAAAGCGCCCTGCTCGAGTGCATGAACGAGCAGCAGGTCACCCTCGACGGCATCACTCGACCCCTCCCCGCCCCCTTTTTCGTCATCGCCACCCAGAACGACAGCGACCGCCACGGCACCTTCCCCCTGCCCGAACCGCAGCTCGACCGCTTCCTGCTTTCCATCCGCATGGACCTGCCGACCGCGGACGTCCAGCAGCGCATCCTCCTCGCCCACGCCGCCGGAGAAATTCAGAGCGGGCCGAAAGATGCCACCCTGCTCGATCCCGCCGCCGTGCTTCTTCTGCAAAACGCGGTCCAAGAGGTCCAAGTCGCGCCCGTCCTCGCCGGCTACATCACCGCGCTCTGCGAGTCCCTTCGGCGCCTCTCCGGCTCCGATCACGCCGTTTCGGTGCGCGGTTCCCTCGCCCTGATGCAGGCCTCCCGCGCGGCGGCCTATCTCGATGGCGCACCAGCCCTTTATCCCGACCACATCCAGGCCCTCTTCCCCGCCGTCCTCCGCCACCGCCTCTCGCCCGACGATGGCCGCGACCCTGCCGAACTGATCACCGCCGCCCTCGAAAGCACACCGGTGCCGTGAAAGAGCGCTTCTTCTAACGCCTTGAACGCCCGGCCGAGCCCGGCTAGCGTCCACGCCCCCGCCCATCATGCCCAAGGTTTACATCCGCACATACGGTTGCCAGATGAACGAGCGCGATTCCGAACAGGTCGCGCAGATGTTCAGCGAAGGCGGCTACACCGTCACCACCGATGAAGCGGAGGCCGATGCCGTGCTGGTCAACACCTGCTCGGTCCGCGACCAGGCCGAACAGAAAGCACTCGGAAAAATGGGCAGCATGGGTTCGCTCCGCCGCAACAAACCACACGTCGTTTACGGCTTCATGGGCTGCATGGCGCAGAGCCGCGGACCGGAACTCTTCGAGCGCATCCCGCACCTCGACGTGGTGGTCGGCACGCAGAAATACCACAAGGTCTTCGACTACGTGGACAGCATCCTCCAGCGCCGACTGGAGCGCCGGATGGACGAACTGGAACTCTCACTGCACGGCGAAAACGTCTGCGACGTGGAAGAAGAAAGCGGCTCGCAGAACACCATCCGCGACCACGTCCCGAAGGACCTCAATGCCTCGGCCTTCGTCTCGATCATGCAGGGCTGCAACATGCGCTGCTCCTTCTGCATCGTGCCCGACACCCGCGGCAAGGAACGCGGCAGACCGATCGCGGAAATCGTCGATGAGGTGAAGCGCCTGCGTGACCACGGCGTGAAAGAAATCACCCTACTCGGCCAGATCGTGAACCTCTACGGCCGGACCGAGTTCGAGAAGATCGACGGCAAGTCGCCTTTCGTGCAGTTGCTCGAAGCCGTTCACGCGGTCGACGGCATCGAACGCATCCGCTTCACCTCGCCGCATCCGATCGGCTACCGCGACGATCTCGTTGCCGCCTTCACCTACCTGCCGAAACTCTGCCCGCACATCCACTTCCCGATGCAGAGCGGCTCCGACCGTATCCTGAAGGCGATGCGCCGGCCGTACAAGAACGAGAAGTTCGTCGAGATCTGTGAGAAGATGAAAGCCGCCCGCCCGGGCCTCGCGATCACCACCGACATCATCGTCGGCTTCCCCGGTGAAGAGGAAGAGGACTTCCAAGCGACCATCGACACCGTGAAGCGCCTCGAATTCGACAACGCCTTCGTCTTCCGCTACTCGAAGCGCAAAGACACCCCGGCCGCCGAGATGGACGGCCAGTTGCCAGAGCGGGTGAAGGAAGAGCGCAACCAGCGGCTGTTAGATGTCGTCAACGCGCTGGCCATCGCCAAGAACCAAGCCCTGGTCGGCACCGTCCAGCAAGTCCTCTGCGAAGGCCCGTCCAAGACCAACAAGCAGCGCCTGACCGGCCGCACCGGGACGAATAAGATCCTGATCTTCGACGGCGACGTCCACAAGCTGACCGGCCAGCTGCTCGACATCCGCGTCGAGGAAAGCACCGGCTTCACGCTCTACGGCAGCGTGGTCTGAAGCGGGGGGGCGGTATCCGGCTGGATGCTTCGGGCTTTGCGGCGATGACCTAGGGACGATCGGTGATTCCCCTATCCCCGGATGCGGGCCTCACCGATTGCCGCGGCAGACGGAGCCGGGCATGCTCCCCTTGCCAGCCGCGGACCCTTCCGATGCTGGGATGCCCCCTCCGGAAAATCCCCCCCACCGATCGACTGCATGAAGCCGACACGCCGCTCCGAGATCCCCCCGGGAGAATGGCAGGGTCCGGCCCAGTGCGCGATCCCGGCGTGGATACCACTCCGGCGCGGACCCGCACCCGGCGGTGAAAGAGTATCGGTCGGCACGCTTGGTGAGGTTCCATGACCGCGTCACTGCTCATGATCGCGGTCATGGGATCGCACCTTGCGGTGCTGCCCACCAAGCAAGAACGGCCCGACGGCTTCAGTCCCCGCTCTTCAGGACCTTGATGAAGGCGTCCTGCGGGATGTTCACCTTGCCGATCGCCTTCATCTTCTTTTTCCCTTCCTTCTGCTTCTCCAGCAGCTTGCGTTTCCGGGAAATATCGCCGCCGTAGCACTTGGCGGTCACATCCTTGCGCATGGCGGAAATGCTCTCACGGGCGATGATCTTGCCGCCGATACAGGCCTGGATGGCGACCACGAAAAGCTGATTCGGGATCACGTCTTTCAGACGTGCGGCAAGCGCACGACCGTAGCCCTCCGCCTTCTCACGGTGCACGATGGTCGAGAAGGCCTCCACCGGCTCGCCGGCGATGAGCATGTCCATTTTCACCATGTTCGCGGCCCGATAACCGGCATGCTCATAGTCCATCGAGCCATAACCGCGGGTGCAGGATTTCAGGCGATCGTTGAAATCCACCAAGATCTCGGCCAGCGGCAACAAGCAGGTGAGCATCACGCGGGTATCATCGATGGTTTCGGTGTTCGTGACCTCGCCGCGCTTCTCCATGACCAGCGACATGATGTCACCGATGTAGTCGCCAGGGATCATGATGAACACCTTCACCAGCGGCTCCCGGACTTCCTGAATGGTCTGCTGCTCGGGGAAAAAGGACGGATTGTCGACGATGAGCTCCTCACCGTTGGTTTTCGTGACCTGATAGATGACCGATGGATAGGTCGAGATCACGTCCATGTTGAACTCACGGCGCAGGCGCTCCTGGATGATTTCCATGTGCAGCAGCCCGAGGAAGCCGCAACGGAAACCGAAGCCCAGCGCGGTCGAGCTTTCCGACATGTAAGTGAAAGCGGCGTCGTTGATCTGCAACTTGGCCATCGCGGTCTTCAGTGCCTCGTAGTCGGAGGTGTCGATCGGATAAATCCCCGAAAAGACCATCGGCTGGATTTCCTTGTAGCCGGGCAGCGCCTCGGGACAGGAGTGGGTCGAGTCGGTCAGGGTATCGCCGATCTTCGCCTCGTCCGCGGACTTCATGTTGGCGATCACGTAGCCGACGTCTCCCGCCACGAGTTTCTCGCGCGGGGTCATCTTCGGGGTGAAGACGCCGACTTCCTTGACCTCGTAGGTCTTATTGGTCGCGAACAGCTTCACCCGCTGGCCTTTCTTCACGGTGCCGGAAAAGACCCGCACGTAAGAAACGACGCCACGATAGGTATCGTAGATCGAATCGAAGACCGAGGCGCGGAGCAGCTGATCGGGGTTTTCGACAGGAGCGGGCACGCGCTGGACCACGGCCTCGAGGATCTCGGAAATGCCAATCCCCTGTTTCGCGGAAGCCGGGATGGCGTCTTCCGCCGGAATGGCCAGGATGTCTTCCAGTTGCTTGCGGCACTTGTCGACATCGGCGGCGGGAAGGTCGATTTTGTTGAGCACCGGGATGATGACCAAGTTCTGCTGGAGGGCGAGGTGCAGGTTGGCGACGGTTTGCGCCTCCACGCCTTGGGCGGCGTCGATCATCAGGATCGCGCCCTCGCAGGCGGCCAGCGAGCGGGCGACCTCGTAGGAGAAATCCACGTGCCCCGGCGTGTCGAGGAGGTTGAGCTTGTAGGTCACTCCGTCCTTGGCGGTGTACTCCATCGCAACCGGATGAGACTTGATGGTAATGCCTTTTTCCCGCTCCAAGTCCATGGCATCGAGCAACTGCGCCTGCTGATCGCGCTCGGCCACGGTGTTGGTGGCAGCCATCAAGCGGTCGGACAGCGTGGTCTTCCCGTGGTCGATGTGGGCGATGATCGAGAAATTGCGGGTGAGGGACGTGGACATGGCGGTCGTGCGGCAGGCGGACGGGGCGGATGGAAACCATGGAAAGTCACTGAAAGCACGGAAAAAGAGAGAAGCATCGCCGCTCGCAGGGGATCGCGGGAGGGGCCTGACAGGCATCGGATTCCCTCGATGTGCGGCTTTTGCCCGGGCGCGACGCGATAGGCGACGGGAGAAGTTCTGGCAGAATGGACGAGGAGGATTGCAGGCGAGGGGGGATTCGGCTATCCGCTGCGCAGTGACACGTCGCTACGAGATCCAAGAGATGCTATCCCAAGACGCCCACGGCGTGGTGTTCTTGGCGCTGGATCGCGAAAGCGGCAGCGAGGTGGTCCTGCGGCGCTTCTTTCCCTTCGGCCCCGGCGGCGGCGGACTGGAGGGCGAAGAAAGGACGGCCTACATGGTCGCTTTGGAGCGACTGAAAGGCTTGGTCCATCCCGCGCTGCGGAACATCCTCGACGGCGGCTGCGATCCGGTGGACGGGATGCCTTATCTGGTCACCGAGTGGATCGAAGGGCCCCGGCTGTCGCAACATCTCAAAAGCCAACCCCTCAGCCCGGCCTCCGTCCGCGTCCTCCTCGACCAAGCGCTCGAAGCGTCACAAATCATGGCGGCAGCCCTCGGCGAGGAAGCGGTGTGGGTCGAAACGGCGCCCGAGGCGGTCGTCCTTTCCGAGGGCGAAGAAGGACGCGGCATCACCTTTTGGATCTCTCCCCTGCGCTGGCTGGGCGATGCCGGGGCGCGGCAAGGACTCCTTCCGCTGGTCGAGCTCGGTGAGGCGGCGCTTCACTGGCAGGGCCGGGTTTTCGGCGAGCAATCGGGCGAAGGACTTGGCGCTTGGTTCAAGACCATCAAAGCCGCCCCGGACCGCTGGACCCTCGAAGAAGCCCGCGCCACTCTCCACGCCGCCCAAGCCCTCGCCAGCGGCCCGCCCTCCACACCGGGCCGAAGCAACGGCGGCCCGCCCACATTGGTGATGCCTCGCGCTCCACAGAAGCACAAGGTGGCGCAGCCCGCAGCATCACGCCTGCCGTGGATTCTTTGCGGGATCCTGATGCTCGCGACCACCGGTCTGCTGGCCTGGAAAAAGCTGGGAGGAAAGGCCTCGACAACGGCGCCCGCGCCAAATGCCGCGCCCGCCAGCGTAGAGGAGCCCCTCGTTTTCTCTTTGCTGCCAAGTCCGACCGAATCCAAAGCCTCCGCCGCCCAGAAAGCCTCGGCCCGCGCCGCCGAGCTCGCCAACGGTGCCAAGGCCGCAGCAGCGAACTTGCCCGTCATCGACTCCGCAGAAGTCCACGCCAAGCTCATCGACTGCGGCAAACAACTGCGCGACCACATCGGCAAGGAGGCGACCATCACCGGCGTGGTTTACGACGCCCGGGTCAGCGAAGACAACCGCTTCCGCTACATCGACTTCGGATCCTCAAAGGATCTCGACGCCGTGACCCTTCGGCACGAGGCGGTCACCGGCTACAAGGAGATGTATGTGGACCAACTCCATCAACTCCAAGGTCGCCAAATCACCGTGAAAGGCAGGGTTGCCCTCGATAAGGACCGACGCATCGTCATCGAGGTGGCGAAACGCGAACAAATCACCGTGCTCGATCCCTGACCCGGCATTCCTCCCTTGAAAGCCGGACCGGACAGCGACCTTGCCGAACTCGGCTTCCTCGATGCCAAGGAAACCCTCGCCCTCGCCGCCGCTGGCCTGCGACGCGTGGCCGACCTGCTGATGTGGCTGCCGCGGCGATACGAGGACCGCCGTAGCTTCGACGCCTTCCCTGCCCAGCCCGGAGGCCCTGCAGTCTGCATCCGAGGAAAAGTCATCGATGCCTCCAAGCGCCACTTCGGTGGCAGCCGTGGCTTCTACGAAATCCTCGTCGAAGATCAAAACGGCGGCGTGTTTGGATCCTCAACGGTCTCCTGCCGCTGGTTCAACATGCCCTTCATCCACCGCATGATCCTCGCCGGGCACGAGGTCATCCTCCACGGCAAACCCAAGGACTCGAACGGCAAGCTGGTCATCGATCACCCGGAATTCGAAATCGTCCGCGACGACGACCAGGGCCCATCGATCCACCTCGAACGCATCGTCCCCATCTACCGCAACATCTCCGGCATCGCCCAGCGCCGCCTGCGCGAAATCCAACACCGCCTGTTGCAGGAAATCGAACCCGCCACCCTCGCAGCGAGCTTCGATGTCGATCCGACCTACCCCCGCCACGAAGCCTTCAGGGAGGTCCATTTCCCCGATGCCGTCGAGCAAGCCGCCGCCGCCCGCCGCCGCTTCGCTCTGGAGGAATTCTTCGCCCTCCAGCTCAACGTCGTCTGGCGCCGCGCCCGCGTCCTCGATCACCAAGGCCGCGTCCTCGGCCGCAAGACCACCCTGCTCAAGCGCTTCTACGAAAACCTGCCCTTCGACCTGACCGGCGCCCAGAAACGCTCCATCAAGGAAATCCTCGCCGACCTCCGCGAAGCTCGGCCCATGAACCGCCTCTTGCAGGGCGACGTGGGCAGCGGAAAAACCTTCGTCGCCATGGCCGCCATGCTCCTGGCCGTCGACTCCGGCTGCCAGGCAGCGCTGATGGCACCCACCCAGATCCTCGCCGAACAGCATTACCTGACCTTCAAAAAATGGCTCGAACCCCTCGGCGTGCGCGTCCTCCTGCGCACCGCCGCCAAGGAGGAAAGCAGCCACACGCCGATCGAAGGCGAACCCCAAATCCTGATCGGCACCCACGCCCTGCTCTACGACAAGGTCGCTTTCTCCGATCTCGGACTCGTCGTCATCGACGAACAACACAAGTTCGGCGTCAGCCAACGCTCGCGACTCATCGAACAAGGCACCATGCCCGACGTCCTCGTCATGACCGCCACTCCGATCCCGCGGACTTTGACGATGACCATCTACGGCGATCTCGACGTCTCCGTTCTCGACGAGCGCCCCGCCGGCCGCGGCAAAATGATCACCGCCCTCCGCAGCGCCGCGAAACAAAGCGACATCACCAAGTTCGTCAAAGAACAGCTCAAGGCCGGTCGCCAAGCCTACCTCGTCTATCCGCTCGTCGAAGAAAGCGATTCCCTCAAGGCAGAATCCGCCACCGAAGCCTTCGCCAAATGGCGCAAACGCCTGCCCGGCCGCGAAGTCGGCATGATCCACGGGAAACTCCCCGCCGAGGAAAAAGAGGAAGTCATGCGACGCTTCCGCGACGGCGAAATCCACGCCCTCGTGGCGACTTCGGTCATCGAAGTCGGCGTCGATGTCCCAAACGCCAACCTCATGATCCTCCACCACGCGGAACGCTTCGGACTGGCCCAACTCCACCAACTCCGCGGACGCATCGGCCGCGGCGAGCACAAGAGCTACTGCATCCTTCTCACCGACGGCAAAAGCAGCGAGGCCATGGAGAAACTCGCCGTCATGGAAAAAACGGCCGACGGCTTCGTGATCGCCGAAGAAGACCTCCGACTGCGCGGACCGGGGGATGTTTTGGGCACCCTGCAAAGCGGCCTCGGCGACCTAAAATTCGCCGACTTCCTCGCCGACACCATCCTCCTCCGCGAAGCCCGCGCCCTCGCCGACGAGGTGATCGCCGCCGACCCCTCGCTCACCCGCACCCACGCCTCGCTGCGGCCACTGATCCACGACGAGGCCCCCGCCGCCAGCCGTCGCGACTGAGCGCCCGGCGCCAGCACCAAGCCTCCCGGCAGCTTCCCGACACGACGGGGTTTTCCTTTTCAAAATAAGCCCCTTCCGCCAATTTCCGCGCCCCGCAGCCTCCCGCTCCGCAGCCGCGAAATTCCCATCCACCACTCTCCCGCCATGTCCGACGCCCGCAAGCCGTTCCCCTTCGCCTCCTTCGAACCCGCCTGGCAGGCCCGCTGGGACGCCGAGAAAACCTTCCGCACCCCCAACCCCGGCGACGCCGACTTCGACCCCTCCAAACCGAAGTTCTTCGTCCTCGACATGTTCCCCTACCCCTCCGGCTCCGGCCTCCACGTCGGCCACCCCGAGGGCTACACCGCGACCGACATCATCGGCCGCACCAAGCGCCGCCAGGGCCACAACGTCCTCCACCCGATGGGCTGGGACTCTTTCGGCCTGCCCGCCGAGCAGTATGCGATCAAAACCGGCCAGCATCCGGCCATCACCACCGTCGCCAACATCGCCACCTTCAAGCGCCAGCTGAAGGCTCTCGGCTTCGGCTACGACTGGGACCGCGAAATCGCCACCACCGATCCCGAATTCGTCCGCTGGACCCAGTGGATCTTCCTGCAACTGTACACCTCGTACTTCGACGAGGAAGCCGGCAAGGCCAAGCCCGTCGCCGAACTCGAAGCGAAAGGCTGGACCCGCGAGCAGATCGACGCCGTCCGCCTCGCCTTCGTTCACGAAGCCCCCGTCAACTGGTCGCCCGACCTCGGCACCGTCCTCGCCAACGAGGAAGTCGAAGAGTGGCGCAGCAAGGGCCACATCGTCGAACGACGCCCGCTGCGCCAGTGGATGCTGCGAATCACGAAATACGCCCAGCGCCTGATCGACGAGCTCGACCCGCTCGACTGGCCGGAAGGCATCAAGCTGCTCCAGAAGAACTGGATCGGCCGCAGCGAAGGCGCGGAAGTGGATTTCCAGATCGACGGCCACACGGTCACCGTCTTCACCACTCGCCCCGACACCCTGTTCGGCGCCACCTACATGGTGCTGGCGCCGGAGCATCCCTACGTCGCGGAAATCACCACCGCGGAGCAGAAGGACGCCGTCGAAGCCTACATCAAGGCCTGCGCCGCCAAGTCCGACCTGGAGCGCGGCGACATGAACAAGGACAAGTCCGGCGTCTTCACCGGTGCCTTCGCGACGAATCCGGTCAACGGCGAACAGATCCCGGTGTGGATCGCCGACTACGTGATGATGGGCTACGGCACCGGCGCCATCATGGCCGTCCCGGCGCACGACGAGCGCGACTTCGAGTTCGCGAAGAAGTTTGAACTGCCGATTGTTCAAGTCGTCCAACCCGCCGGCGATGCCGACTGGCAGGGCTACACCGACCCAGGCGCCGCCGTGAACTCCGGCTTCCTCGACGGCCTGCCCACCGCTGAAGCCAAGGCGAAGATCATCGACTGGCTCGAGCAGAACGGCAAAGGCAAGCGCCGCGTCCAGTACAAGCTCCGCGATTGGTTGTTCTCCCGCCAGCGCTACTGGGGCGAGCCTTTCCCGCTGACCTGGAAAGACGGTCACCATCACGCCGTGCCGGATTCCGAACTGCCGCTGCTGGCTCCGCCGCTCGACGACTACAAGCCGTCCGGCACTCCCGAGCCTCTGCTCAGCAAGGCCCGCGACTGGGTGGAACTGCCCGACGGCTCCATCCGCGAAACCAACACCATGCCCCAGTGGGCCGGCTCCTGCTGGTACTACCTGCGCTACTGCGACCCTCGTAACAGCAGCCGCTTCATCTCGAACGAAGCCGAGCGCTACTGGTCCGGCAGCTCCGCAGAGGCGAAGGGCGCGGGCGGCTCGCCCGCTACCGGCATGGTCGACCTCTACGTCGGCGGCACCGAACACGCCGTCCTTCACCTCCTCTACGCCCGCTTCTGGCACAAGGTTCTCCACGACCTCGGCCACGTCTCCACCAACGAGCCGTTCCAAAAACTCGTCAACCAGGGCCTGATCCTCGGCGAGGACGGACAGAAAATGTCCAAGTCTCGTGGCAATGTGGTCAATCCCGACGACGTCGTGAAGGAATACGGCGCCGACGCGCTGCGCCTCTACGAAATGTTCATGGGCCCGCTGGAACAGGTGAAGCCGTGGCAAATGAAAGGCGTCGAAGGCGTCTCGCGCTTCCTCGCGCGCGTCTGGCGCGTCGCCTTTGAGGAAAACCAAGCCGGCGAATGGGTCGTCTCCTCGAAAATCCAGGACGTGCCCTGCAGCGACAAGGCCTTGCTCAAGGCCTTGCTCAAGGTCGTGCACGAAACCGTGAAGAAGGTCACCGAAGACATCGCCCGCATGTCCTTCAACACCGCCATCTCACAAATGATGGTCTGCACCAACGCCTTCACCGCGGCCGCAGTCGTCCCGCTCAACGAGTTCCGCCTGCTGCTCCACGTGCTCAATCCTTTCGCTCCCCACCTCAGCGAGGAAATCCACGCCCGCCTCGGCGGCAGCGCGATGCTCGCGAACATGGACTGGCCGACACACGATGAAGCCGCCCTGGTCACCGATGAGCTCGAACTCGTCGTCCAGGTCAACGGCAAGCTGCGCGACAAAATCACCGTCGGGAAGGACGCCGACGCCGCGACCGTCGAAGCCGCCGCTCTCGCCGCGCCGAAGGTCAAGGAACAGACCGACGGCAAAACCATCCGCAAAGTCATCGTGGTCCCCGGTCGATTGGTCAATATCGTCGCCAACTGACATGGCCGTTGAGGCGATCATCAAAGCCATCAAGGAGCAAACCTCTGTCGAGAACGCGCTCCGCACGAGACGATGGGAATCGATCTTCGATCCCTCCACCATGATCCGTGCCAAGGCCTATGCGAGCGCTGCCAGCATCAAAGAGCTCGAACTCATCGAACTCCGCGGCAGCGGCGGACTCATCATCACCGCCGAGATCCAAGGCAACCGAACCACACCCTACTCGACTTCCCTAGAGCTACGGCAAAATCAAAGAATGTGGGCCGTAGAAACCAACTGCACCTGCCCGGTCGGCGAGGAGTGCAAGCACGGGGCCGCACTGATGCTCTTTCTCTGCAAGAACCTCGACGTCGAGGCTAGCAACGCAGCGGCCACGGCGACCGACCGCGAACTCCAGACCTGGCTCCTCGCGATCGGAAACGCCGCCGTCTCGACCCCGGCGACCACCCCCAAGCCCAGCAAGTCCACCGCCGACAACCGCTTCCTCGCCTACTGCATCGAAGAGACCTCCAGCCGGACCTTTCAGTTCTCGATGCGCGTCGCCACCCGCTTGAAGGACGGCAGCGTCCGCGCTCAGGGCAGCCATGCCAACGCCGATCCCTCCCGTCCGCCGAAATACATGGCGAAAAATGACCTCATGGTCGCCTCGCTCTTCCGCCAGCGGCAGTACAAGCACGGCGGCTGGGGCGGAATGAACCTGATAGGACCCGACTGGGACGATCTCCTTGAAGAAGCCATGGCCACCGGGCGGATGCATTTCGGCCGCAGGAAAGCGAACACCAGAAACGATCTGGACTATCAACCGCTTCAAGCCGGCCCCCCCGAAACGGTGGAGGCAACTTGGGAAACCCTGCCCGATGGCAATCTCCGCCCGGTGCTCCGCGGCGGCCGATCCGGGATGATCCTGCTGCCCACCGAACCCGCACGCTACATCGATCCAAACGAAGGCCTGCTTGGCCCCGTCACGAATCCACTGCCAAGCCAACTCCTCACCGCGTGGTCAAGGGGACCGCTGATCGACGCCAACAAGCTGCCAACCTTGATCGAGCGCCTCTCGTTGCTGCCCGGGCCACGGCTGCCCCTTCCTGTCGAAATCGAGAACGAAACCCGCCCCACCCTCCCACCCAGCCCCCTGCTTCGAGTCGGAAAACAAACCATCGGCGACCGCTGGGAACGGCAAGAACTCATCGTCGGCCAAATCCTCTTCCACTACGGCGACAGCCCAGCGCTCCCGCCACTGGTCGCAAACGCGGCCCAAGAACACGCCATCCTGCGCGACGGCAAACGCATCATCTGGCCGCGCGACTTCCAGGCCGAACAGAGCGCGATCAAAAAGCTGCTGCTCGCCGGCACCCGGGCACTCACCTTTTTGATCCCTCCCGCGCTCCGGGACGCTGGCAACGCCAGCGCGGTCATCCCCTCGAACTTCTTCAAAGGGGACGCGCTCGCCTGGATCGAACTACTAGAAGGACCAGAGTTTGCGAAACTTCGCGAACAGGGCTGGACCATCGAAATCGATCCCGCCTGCGGCCTGACCCTGCACGACGCATCCGATTTCATCCCGGCCATCGAGGCGGAAAACGAACACGGGATCGACTGGTTCCGCTTCGACGCCTCCTACGAAATCGAAGGCCAACGCGTCAGTCTGATCCCGGTAATCGCCCACGCGATCAAACAAAATTTCCCACCCGCCGACTCGCCGACCCTCCCCGAATTCATTTTTCTGCCGGCAGACGACAACCCCGAATCCGGCTTCATCCGCTTCCCCGCGAAGCCGCTGATGGAGATCGTCGATCACGTCCGGCACCTCTTCCAAGGCGGCGAAACAAGCGGCCGCATCGACCGCCTGACCGCCGCTGGCATGGCGGACGCCATGGCGATCGATGCCACCGAGACGACCCGCGCCCTCGCCCGTCTCGGCAGAAGCTTGCGCGACATTCACGGGCTGCCCGCAGTCGCATTGCCTGACACCGTGAAGGCCGAACTCCGCGGCTACCAATGCGACGGCTTCCGCTGGCTCCAATTCCTCGCCCGCCAAGGACTCCACGGCATCCTCGCCGATGACATGGGCCTCGGAAAAACCCTGCAAACCCTCGCCCACCTCGCCGCCGAACACGCCGCGAAACCGGGCAAGCCCTCGCTGGTCATCAGCCCCACCTCCGTCGTGCCCAACTGGGCCGCCGAGGCCGCACGATTCATCCCCTCACTTAAAGTTCTGACCCTCCACGGGACCGGCCGCAACGCCGGTTTCAAAGATATCGGCAACTTCGACGTCGTCCTCACCTCCTACCCGCTGCTTTCCCGCGACTTCACCGAGCTCTCCAAACACGACTGGCACGTCGTCGCTCTCGACGAAGCCCAACACATCAAAAACCCGAAAGCCGTCACCGCCCAAAGCGCGTTCCAACTCAAGGCCGCCCATCGCATCTGCCTGTCCGGCACGCCGATGGAAAACCATCTCGGCGAACTCTGGAGCCTCATGCGCTTCCTCATGCCCGGCTTCCTCGGCGATGAGAAATCCTTCAACACCCGCCTCCGCAAGCCGATCGAACGCGACCGCTCCACCGACGCCCAGCTCGCCCTCAATCGCCGCGTCTCCCCACTCATCCTCCGCCGCACCAAGGACCAAGTCGCCACCGAACTCCCGGCGAAAACGGTGATCGTTCATCACATCGACCTCACCAAAAAACAAACCGATCTCTACGAGTCCGTGCGCGCCGCGATGGACCGCAGGGTCCGCGATGCCATCGCCGACAAGGGCCTCGCAAAGTCCCACATCATCGTGCTGGATGCCCTCCTCAAGCTCCGCCAAATCTGCTGCCACCCGCAGCTCCTGAAAAACGCCGCCGCCGCGAAAGTCACCGATTCCGCGAAGCTCGACCACTTGACAAAGGAACTGCTTCCAACCCTCCTCGAAGAAGGCCGCCGCATCCTGATCTTCTCCCAGTTCACCTCGATGCTCGCCCTCATCGAGTCCCATCTGGAAAAAGAAAACATCCCCTTCCTCAAACTCACCGGCCAAACCAAGGATCGCGCCTCGCTGGTGAAAACATTCCAAAGCGGCGAAGTCCCCATCTTCTTGATCTCACTCAAGGCCGGCGGCACCGGGCTCAATCTCACCGCCGCTGACACCGTCATCCACTACGACCCCTGGTGGAACCCCGCCGCCGAAAACCAAGCGACCGATCGCGCCCACCGCATCGGCCAAACCAAGCCCGTCTTCGTTCACAAGCTCGTCTGCCGCGGCAGCATCGAGGACCGCATCCTCGATCTCCAAAAACACAAGTCCGCCCTGATCGAAGCCCTCCTCTCCGAGGAAACCAGCAAGCTCAAAATCGACCAAGAAACCCTCTCGCAACTCCTCGCCCCCCTCGATTGAACCCGGGGCGCAAGCGCTCAGGCACGCGCGGCGCGGATGTCCTGGATCACGATCTGCAACGAGGTCCTGCCGCGGAAGGTATTGCGATCAATCGTGAACGCGATGTCCCAAGGCGGGTCCGGCAACACGACCTCGCCACCACCGAAAAACACCGCGTCCTGCTCGGCATAGCCCTGCCGCAGATTGAGACGCAGGTGCTGGTTCTTCATGTGCACCGGCGGACGGCTCAGATTCACGCCGCTCGCCATGAAAATCGGCTGCGGATTGCCATTCCCGAAAGGCTGCAGCAACTCGTAATCGGCCAAGAACTCCAGGGATAGCTGCTCGAACCCGATTTCCGCATCCACCCGCAACTTCGGCTGCCGCTGCTCGGCCTCGGTCGCACCCAACACATAGTCGGCGAAGTCCTTGCGGAAGGCATCCATCTTGCCCTCCTGGATCGAAAGCCCCGCCGCCATGTCATGGCCACCACCGGCCGCCAGATGATGCCGACAAGCATGGATCGCCTGAACCAGCGACACGCCCTCGATGCTCCGCCCGCTACCCTTGCCCATGCCGGACTCGTCGATCGCGATGATGAAGGTCGGCTTGTGGAACTGCCGCATCAAGCGCGATGCGACGATGCCGACCACTCCCGGATGCCAGGACCGAGACCCGAGTACGATCACCGGATCCCGCGCCGGATCGAAGCTCGCCTCCAACATCTCCATCGCCTCGCGACGAATCTGGCTCTCATGCGTCTGGCGACGCTTGTTGTAACCATCCAGCTTCTCGGCCAGATCGAGCGCGAGCCGCTTGCAATCCGTCAATAAAGTGGCCAGCGCATCCTCCGGCACATCCATTCGCCCGGCCGCATTGAGACGCGGGCCAATGCGGAATCCCACATCCATCGACGTCGCCTTGCCATTCATCCCGGAAACCTCCTGCAAGGCCTGCAAGCCGGGATTGAGCGTCTGCGGCAAACGCTTCAGCCCATGGCGCACCAGGAGCCGATTCTCTCCTACCATCGGCACGATATCGGCAATCGTGGCAACCGCCACCAACTCGAGCAGTTCCTTGAGATCGAAATTCACCATCGGCCGCTCTTTCAACATCGCGTGCGCCAACTTGAAACAGACGCCCGCCGCACACAGATAGGCCGGCCCTCCGCCACACTTGGGATTCACGAGGGCCACCACCTCCGGGCGACCCCGAGGACTCGGCTCATGGTGATCGACCACGATCACATCGATCCCATCCGCCCGCAGTTCGGCGATTTCATCCAGCGAGACCGTCCCGCAGTCCACCGCGATCAGCAGATCCGGCTTCGCGCCCTCCCGCATGCAGCGCGCCAGCGCCGCCCTGCTCAGACCATAGCCCTCGCTGCTCCGCCGGGGGATGAAATGCCGCGGTTCCAGCCCATAGGCGTGCAGCACCCGACGCATCACGGCGATCGAGGTCACCCCGTCCACATCGTAGTCGCCATAAATGCAAACCCGCTCACCACCATCGATCGCCCTGAGAATGCGGACCACCGCCTCGCGCATCTCGCCGATCTCGAACGGATCCCCCAGATCCCGCAATTTCGGGCGCAAGAAGGCCTCCAAATGCTCCCCCGTCGGCAAACCGCGCTGGCGGATCAGGTGCTCGAGGATCGCGGGAAAAGCATCGCCCCGCCCCTTTCCGTGATCTTGGAAAGGTTCGCCGCGGAGAATCCAGTCGGCTGGTGGCGTTCGCATCGTGGTTGCGCACCCTAAGCTTGCTCCGACCCACCACTCAAGCCCGCATCTCCATTCACCGTGGAAGACACCACCCGCTTCAGGAAAACCATTGGCGAACGCGTCGCATCGAGGCTAACGGGGGAATGCGCGTGATTCCCGCGCGCTGTGCGCCGTGAACCCTTGTCCCAATATCCGCAGCGGTCACAACCCCGCCGAAATCAAACAAGCCTTCCTCGACAATCTCCACTGCGCCCTCGGCCGGCTCCAAGCCACCGCCACACGCCACGACCTCTACCTCGCGCTGGCCCTCACCGTGCGCGACCGCATCCTCCAGCACTCGATCAACAGCATCTCCGCCCGGGACGGCAGCAACCAGAGAACCGTCGCCTACCTCTCCGCAGAATTTCTCCCCGGCCCCCACCTCGCAAACAATCTGCTGAACCTCGGCATCACCGACGCCACCCGCAACGCACTGCGCGAACTCGGCCACGACCTCGACCCGCTCCTCGCGCAAGAAGAAGAACCCGGACTCGGCAACGGAGGACTCGGTCGCCTCGCGTCCTGCTACATGGACTCCCTCGCCTCCCTCGAAGTTCCAGCCATCGGCTACGGCATCCGCTACGAATTCGGGATCTTCGACCAGGTGATCCGCGACGGCTGGCAGCACGAAGCCACCGACAAATGGCTCCGCAAAGGCAACCCCTGGGAAATCCCACGACCGGAAATCGCCTGCGACGTGAAATTCGGTGGCCATGCCGAAGGCTTCATCGACTCCAAGGGCCGCTACCATTCACGATGGATCCCCGAAAGCGTGGTCAAAGGCGTCGCCTACGACACCCCCATCCTCGGCTACCACGTCGCGACCTGTAATATCCTGCGCCTCTGGAAAGCCGAAGCCATCGAGTCCTTCGACTTCGCCGCCTTCAACCACGGCAACTACGACCGCGCGGTCGAAGACAAGGTCGCCTCGGAAACCATTACCAAAATTCTCTACCCCAACGACGAAGCCCACCAAGGCAAGATCCTGCGGCTCAAGCAGCAGTTCTTTTTCACCAGTTGCTCCCTTCAGGACATGCTGCGCATCCACCGCGCCAGCGGCGGCCTTCCCGCCGACTTCCACCAGCGCTGGGCCATCCAGCTCAACGATACGCACCCCGCCATCGCCGTCGCCGAACTGATGCGCCTCCTCATGGACGAAAATGGCATGGGCTGGGACGATGCCTGGCCCGCGACCCACGCCACCTTCGCCTACACCAACCACACCCTCCTCCCCGAAGCCCTCGAAAAATGGCCCGTCGAGCTCTTCGGCAAACTCTTCCCACGCCACCTTGAAATCATCCTCGAAATCAACCGCCGCTTCCTCGACGAGGTCCGCGTCAGCTTCCCCGGTGACGACGACCGCGTATGCCGCCTCTCGCTGATCGACGAAAGCAGCCCGCGCTCCGTCCGCATGGCCCACCTCGCCTGCGTCGGCAGCCACAA
This sequence comes from Verrucomicrobiota bacterium, assembly GCA_004293445.1. Lineage (GTDB taxonomy): Bacteria > Verrucomicrobiota > Verrucomicrobiia > Verrucomicrobiales > Akkermansiaceae > Haloferula. Next base: position 50,276 of record RDYP01000003.1, read on the forward strand.
GATCAACGGCGTGGCACGACTCCACTCCGCCCTTCTTCAGGAGACCGTCCTCCGCGACTTCGCTGCGATGTGGCCGGAAAAGTTCCGCAACATCACCAACGGCGTTACCCCGCGACGCTTCGTCGCCGTCGCCAATCCCGGCCTCGCCAGGCTGATCACCCAATGCATTGGCGAAGGCTGGCTGCAAGACAGCGACCGACTCCGCCGCCTCGAACCCTTCGCCGACGACCCCGGCTTCCAAAACGAATGGCGGGCCGTGAAGCTCGCCAACAAACAGCTACTCGCCGAACAGATCGCCGCACGGACCGGCATCCTCGTCCATCCCGACTCCATGTTCGATGTGATGGCCAAGCGCATCCACGAATACAAACGCCAGCACCTCGCCATCCTCCACATCCTCAGCCTCTACCTCCGCCTCAAGCGGCAACCGGACGGCACCCAGCCACCTCGCACCTTCATCTTCGGCGGCAAGGCGGCGCCCGGCTATCTCATGGCGAAACACATGATCAAACTGATCACCGCCACCGGCGATCGGATCAACCACGACCCCGAAATCCGCGATCGCCTGAAAGTCGTTTTCTTCCCCGACTTCAACGTCAAGAACGCCCACTTCATCTACCCCGCCGCAGACTTGTCGGAACAAATCTCCACCGCCGGCATGGAGGCCAGCGGCACCGGCAACATGAAATTCTCACTGAACGGCGCACTCACCATCGGCACCCTCGATGGCTCCAACGTGGAAATTCGCGAAGAAGTCGGCCCGGAAAATTTCTTCCTCTTCGGCCTCGATGCCGCCGCCGTCGCCGAACTCCGGAAAAACGGCTATCGGCCCCGCGACTTTTACGAACATAGTACCGAGCTGCGCGAAGTGATCGACTTCATCTCGAGCGGCGAACTGGACACGGGCGAACGGTATCTCTTCCAAGCCCTCGTCGCCCGCCTGCTCGACCACGATCCCTACTTCTTACTCGCCGACCACGCCAGCTACCTCGCCGCTCAGACCCGCGCCGAGACCCTCTGGCTCGACCCCACCGCGTGGACGCGACAGTCCATTCTCAGTACCACCCGCATGGGAAAATTCTCCTCCGACCGCGCCATCCGCGACTACTGCACGGAAATCTGGAACATCACCCCGCCAGCACCCACGCCCCTCCACTCCCGCCCCTACCAAGGCCCACGGGCCACCGCTCTCGGGTTCTGAATGCCACACCTCCGCGATCCGCATCCTCGCCTCCTCTCGCGATGCCGTCTTTGCAAACGGCACAACACCCGCGATAAAACGCCATGCACAGCTGGCCACGGCACCCCCTGATCTACGAGATCAATACCTGGATCTGGCTCGACGAAATGAGCCGGCAATACCAACGGCCACTCACCCTCGCCACCCTCCCGGCCGCGGAATGGGATCGCATCGCCGCCGCCGGCTTCGACGCCGTCTGGCTGATGGGCGTCTGGGAACGCAGCCCCGCAGGCATTGCCATCGCCCTGCGCAATCCCGGTCTCGTCGCCGACTTCCACCGCTCCCTCCCCGACTTCACACCATCGGACAATGTCGGTTCTCCGTACTGCGTTCGCAGCTACAGCGTCGATCCCCATCTCGGCGGCCCGACCGGGCTCGCCCACGCCCGCGCCATGCTCCGCGAGCGGGGCATCCGCCTCATTCTCGACTTCGTCCCGAACCACGTCGCCCCCGACCACCCATGGGTGCGCGACCATCCCGACTACTTCATCCGCGGTAGCCGGGACGATGCCCGACAAGACCCCTCCTCCTTTGTCGAAATCGACGACCAAGTCTTCGCCCGCGGCCGCGACCCTCACTACCCGGCCTGGCACGATGTCCTCCAGCTCAACGCCTTCCACCCCGGACTGCGGCAGGCAACGATCGATACCCTCGACCACATCGCCGCCCAGTGCGACGGCATCCGCTGCGATATGGCCATGCTCCTCCTCGACCCCATCTTCCATCGCACCTGGAGCGCACGCGCCGGCGATCCTCCCGCCGAAAGATACTGGAGCCACCTCATCGCCAGCACTCGCGCCCACTGGCCCGACTTCAAATTCATCGCCGAAGCCTACTGGGACACCGAGTGGGAACTCCAACAGCAGGGATTCGACCACTGCTACGACAAGAAACTCTACGACCGCATGGAGCACGGCGACAGCGAAGGCATCCGCCAACACCTGCAAGCCGACCTTGCCTACCAACAAGGCATGCTCCGCTTCATCGAAAACCACGACGAAGCCCGTGCCGCCACCACCTTTACCGATGGCATGCACCGTGCCGCCGCGGTGATGCTCCTGACCCTCCCCGGTGCCAAACTCCTCCATGAAGGTCAGCTGGAAGGCCGCAAAATCCGGCCTTCCGTCTTCCTTGCCCGCCGCCCCCCGGAGCCCATCGACACCGACCTCGCCGACTTCTACCAGCGCCTACTCGCCGCGACCCGCTGCGACGTCTTCCGAAATGGCCACTGGACCCTCTGCCACCCACAAGGCTGGCCCGACAATTCCAGCTACCAGCACATCGTCTGCAGCTGCTGGACCCTCGGCGAAGATCGCTACCTCGCCGTCGTCAATTTTCACCCCCACCCTGCCCAAGCCCATGTCCAGCTCCCCTGGGACGAGCTACGGGGCAAACCATGGCGACTTGCCGACACCCTATCTCACGAATCCCACCTCCGAGCCGGAGACACCCTCCGCGACGAAGGCCTCCACCTCGAACTCCACCCCTGGCAAGCCCAACTCTTCCACCTCCAGCCCCAATAAACCCGATTTTCCCCTGATGCCTGCTCTTCCAAAAGCAAGAGCATCCGCGACCCGAATTGCGAGCACTCACCCAGTTCTTCGGGGAGCACACGCGCCCTCGCGTGTCGTTTCCGGCGCCCCCGCCGGAAACCGGCCCGGCCCCCCCCAAAAGACCCGCCCCATCGATCGCCCACGTCAAACCTGCCCAAAGCCCGCCATTCCCCCCCAAAAACCCCCAATCCACCCGACCAGCCATCACCGTCTTTCCCTCTTCATATTCCTCATTTTCAGCGGATTACGGATCTCCATAATACCCTCATGCCTCGCATGTCGTCATGAAAAAATCAAAATCCAAGGACTGACCCTCAGGGATTCGGCCGGCCCGATCTCATCCTGCCGAAACACCGCTGCGTCGTCTTCGTCCACGGCTGCTTCTGGCACGGCCACGAACACTGCCCGGACTTCCGCCTGCCCAAGTCGCGCCGCACGTGGTGGCGTTGACACAGGCAGGGGTGACAGGAAGTTTTAGTAAACGTGATGCCTTTCAATAAAAGGTTCCGAAGCAACGAAACAGAAGTGAAAGACATCGCCAATCAACGCCGCGTCAGCCACATAGACCTCAACCTCTGGCTGGTCTCGTGAAGAGAAGACTGAGGCGAGTGAATCATGAAGCCCGGACTCTACGACGACCTTGTTACCGAGAATCTGATCCGTGAGATCGAGGGTTTGCGGCCGGAGGGGATCGTGCCCTTGTTTGGCAAGATAGAGGCAGCTCAACTGCCGGACTACCTCACTCGCTTTCTGGCCGCCCAGCTTGCCAAAGCCCTCCGGATCTATGGGTCCAATAATCCCGCGCGACAGATCGAACTGGCGAATGCGGTCATCGAATCGATTTCGAGCAAGAGCGAGGAGCTCGCCTATCTGTTGAACGAGCGGATCGCGGGCAGCGACGAACACGACGTGCTCGAAGAGCTTTGCGCCGCCGCACCAAAGCCCTCGCCGCGGCCACTCACCGAGCTTTCGGCATCGTCGCTCCTAACCGGCGCTCCGGGGCTGCCGCAGCTCGGTCGTGAAATCGAACTAGAACTCGCCACTGCCGACCGCTGCGACATGCTTGTTGCTTTCGTGAAATCCGGAGGCATGCGCCTGCTGCGTGAACCGCTTCGGCAGTTCACCGAACGGGGTGGCGTGTTGCGTCTCATCACGACCAGCTATCTGGGTGCCTCCGATCCCGCCGTGGTTGAAGAACTTGCCGCGCTGCCGAACGCGGAGATCCGCATTAACTATGATACCCACGCCGCGCGCCTCCACGCCAAGGCCTATTTCTTCCATCGCGCATCCGGCCTTTCCACCGCCTACATCGGATCCGCCAACCTCTCGCACGCCGCGATGACGAGCGGGCTCGAATGGACCGTGAAATGCGCCGCCCGCGAGCTGCCCCACCTCTTCCGCCGTTGTGCGGCCGAGTTCTCCGGATACTGGGAAAACCCCTCGTTCGAGCCTTACGATCCCAAGCACCCGGCGCGTTTTCGCGATGCCATCCGCAAGGAACGGCGGGACTTCGATGGCCTAGGCCACACGCCGCTAACGGTCTTCGATCTCTCGCCGCATCCCTTCCAACAAGAAATCCTCGAGGCCCTCTCCTTCGCCCGTTCGTCCCGAGAACACTTCCGCAACCTCATCATCGCTGCCACGGGTACCGGCAAGACGATGATCGCGGCGTTCGACTATCGCAACGAAGCCCGGAAACTTGGCCGCCATCCCAAGCTTCTTTTCATCGCCCATCGCAAGGAGATCCTCGAACAGGCGATTGGAAGCTTCCGCCAAGTACTCAAGGACGGGAACTTCGGCGGCTTGCTGGTGGACGGCATTGTGCCGCATTCGATGGACCATGTGTTCTGCTCCATCCAGACCTTCACCTCGCGCAGGCTGCACGAAGTCCACGGAACGGAGGCTTGGGAATACGTGGTCATCGACGAAGCCCACCACACCGAGGCCAGCAGTTACGATCCCATCGTCGATCTGCTCCGTCCACGCATTCTGCTCGGGCTTACCGCGACGCCAGAACGGACCGATGGCTCCAGTGTTGCAGCGCATTTCGACCGACCAGCCGCCGCAGAGATCCGCCTGCCGGACGCTTTGCAGGACAAACTGCTTTGTCCCTTTCATTACTTCGCCGTCAGCGATGCCACGGTGGACTATTCGCAGATCGCTTGGACGCGCGGAAAGTATGACGAAGGAGAACTCAAGAATATCCTCAACGGCAATCATCTCCGTGCCCAGCTCGTGCTCGACAAGCTCCGCGAGTATCTCCCGGATCCCTATGGCAGCGGTGAGTTCGATCGAAAGAGCGTGAGGGCCCTTGGGTTTTGCGTCGGCATCGAGCACGCTCAATTCATGGCGCGATTCTTCCAACAAGCGGGCATTGCCGCCGAGTCGCTGACTTCGAAAACCGACTCCGAGACCCGCCGCAAACTGCGCGCCGATCTCGCCGCGGGCCGACTCAACATCCTGTTTGTCGTCGATGTGTTCAACGAGGGCGTCGACATCCCCGAAATCAACTGCGTACTCTTTCTTCGCCCGACCGAGAGTCACATCGTCTACCTCCAGCAACTGGGCCGCGGCCTCCGCCGCACCAGCGAGGACAAGTGCCTGACCGTGCTGGATTTCGTCGGCCAGTGCCGTCGCGAGTTCCGCTACGACCTTCGCTTCACTTCGCTCCTACCCGGAAAGCGCCATCGCCTCGTCGATGAAGTGGAGAACGGCTTCCCGCATCTGCCCAGCGGTTGCGCGATCGCCATGGAACGGCAGGCGCGCGAGATCATTCTGGCAAGCATCCAGCGCACCTATCAGAATCCCGAGCACCGCATTCGCGATGCCTTCTCGAACTGGCCTGCCGAGGAATTACCGACGTTCCGGGAATTCATCGAGTTCTCGGGAGAGGATCCCATCGAGCTGCTGGCTAAGGGGAGCTGGTCCCAATGGAAGGCGAAGATCCGCCGCGATGTCCCGCCGGACGATCCTGATCTCGCCCCGTTCAAACTGAATCTGGCCTTGGCAAGGGTGGCTCTTCAGCGAGCTCCGCGTTATCTCGAATGGTTGGCAACGCTCGCGGCGACCGAGCCCGGTGGCATTCCATTACTGAGTGAAGAGCCCTTCGCGAGACCGGCTTTCCAGCTTCTGTGGAATCGCAAAGCCGGTGAGGTGGGAGCGAGGACTTTGACCGAAGCCTATCAGCGACTCGCGCGGAACCGCAGCGTGATGAGCGACCTCGCCGAAGTCGTTGACTGGGCGCAAGGTCACGCGCCGAGAAAGTCGCCCGTGCTGCGGGACCTCCCCGCGACTCTTGAGCTCCACGGCACCTACTCCAGCAGCGAAATCAACGCAAAATTCGGCGCCAATGCCTTCGAGGGCGCAGGTTCGCGCGGCGTCGGGGTGGTTCACTTTGAAAGCCAGAAGGTGGTCGTGCACCTGGTTACATTCGAGAAGAACGAAAAGCAGTTCTCCGAGACCACCATGTATCGGGACTTCCCGACCGCGCCGGATCGCTTGCATTGGGAGAGTCAGGCAGCCGCCACTCAGACCGGGAAGATGGGGCGCATCTACGCCAACCACGAAGCCCTCGGCTACCGCATCCTCTTCTTCACGCGCATCCGCAAGCAGGCCGCGGCGGGAGTCACCTCGCCCTTCCTCTTTCTCGGCGCCGGCCGATTCGTCGATGCGACCGGCAACCGGCCGATTGCCATCCGCTGGAAACTTGAACATCCGATGCCCATCGCCCATTATCGTGAAGCGCGCTTAGCGTCCGGGATGAAAGATTGAGCGACAACCCAGCCGCTTTAGCGTGACGGAAATTGGCATGAACGCGTCGATCACCCGAAAATCCGATTTCACCGAGCACCTCCAGGCGACCAACGTCGGTGGGAGCGGCAAGGCGTCGTCTTATTTGCGCGCCTTGGAGCTTCTGGAGGAAATGCTGAAAGCCACGCCGCTCGGCTTCGTGGATTGCCAAGATCTGTGGAGCGTTGGTTCGCCTGAGCGCTTGATGGAATTGCGCAGGCGAGTGCTCGAAGAGCAAAAGCGGGGGCCGCAAAGTCCGTGGATGCAGGAAGGCATCCCGGTCAGCTATCTGCGGGACGGCTATTGCTCGGCGGCCTTGACGCAGTTGATCGAGTTCCTCGCCCAGACCACTTTCTCGGAGAAGGTTCTGGGTATCCTCGACTCCACTGCGGGGGACGATGAGGTTGTTGCCAAAGCGCTCAACATCTCGCCTTCGATTCCCGATGGATTCGTGGATGACGCCGGGTCTAAGGATGGCAAGGAGCGGCTGCAATCCATCAAGGTCCGGATCGGGCAAAGCACTTTCAGGGACGTGATTCTGACGATTTATCGAAACCGATGCAGCCTGACCGGAATCGATCTGCCCGAGGTGAACCGGGCGAGTCACATCATCGGATGGGCCGAGCGGGTCGAGACGCGAATGGATCCCCGCAACGGGATCTGCCTTTCCGCCACCTACGACGCCGCGTTCGATCGCAAGCTCATCACATTCGATGACGACTACCGCTTGGTGCTTTCGAAATCCATCAAGGACCGCGTTCCGACGGAAACCTTGAAGCATCACTTCCTGAGCAAGCAGGGCCAGCGGCTCGAATTGCCGGCGAGACTCCATCCCTTGAAGGAATATCTTGAGCACCATCGCAAGGGTGGCGAGTTCTGAGCCGCCGCGACTTGGCGCTTGTCGCGGGCTGCAAACCTGGCCAGGTGATCGTGGCAATCATGGATGCGCCACCCGATCCCGCCGCCGTTTTCGCCTGTGCGAAGTCGCTGCACGATGCCTGCGTGCAGCACGCGGAGGTGGAGCCGGGGTTGAATCTTTCCGAGTCCTATCACGGCATGGACGGATTCATGCGGGAGCTGATGCGGGTGGCGGAGGAGTTCGAGATGTGGGCTTGCCGTCATGTCGTGTTCGATGAGCTCGACGAGGTGTGGCCTTATCTGTTGGAAGACCGCTTCGGTGCCGCGTGTCTGGAAATCATGGAGGCCGACGCGCTCGCAGGCTTCGATGCGGACGATTGCCTGCGGATCGCCTTCAAGCTCCGCTTGCCAATACGGGTGGACGCTTCGTTGCCGCTACCGCTTTGCGTGGAGGCGTCGAATCCGACGGCGGGCGCTGAGTTCCAGCGGCTGAGGATTCAGACGGTTCGCCGGGAATGGAAGGAAGAGGGCGGAGTCGCCGCATTCACGGAGGACGATGATCCGTTCGATGAGAACTATTCCACGCCGCGGTGTGCGATCTATGGCGTGGCAGAGGGAGGACTGGAATACATTGCGGAGCGGAAGACCTACGCCGAGGCTCGGGCCTTGTTGACGAAGCTTTTGCCGGGGATCGGGTTTCCCGAGGAGGTCGTCGCGTTCGCGCGGCCGGTTTCTCCGGGCGGTGGCGTGGATGGGCTTGGATGAGCGATGCGGTCGATGGCACCGACACGGTCCGGACCAAATGCGGCCGGGTTTTCCGGACCCGACCGTCCAAGCCGGCTGCCTACGTCGCCACCTTCTTCGCACTCGGACCGCTTCCCCTCGCCATCGCCGCTTGCATGCGGGCAACAACCGGGGCATGGACTTGCCATGCTCGCCCGGATCTTCGCGCTGACCTGCCTGCTCTCCTCATTTGCCGCCGCACAGGCCTATCGCCCCTCCGGCGAAAAGGCCCCCATGCCCGCCCGTGAGTTCCGCGCCGCGTGGGCGGCCGTGGTCCACAACATCGACTGGCCCAGTGCCAAAGGCCTGTCATCCGGACAGCAGCAGGCCGAGCTGCGAGCCATTCTGGACCGGATGGCCTCGCTGAACATGAATGCCCTGCTACTCCAAGTGCGGCCGCATTCCGACGCCGTCTATCTTTCCTCGAAAGAACCCTGGAGCCCGTGGCTGAGCGGCACCATGGGCAGGTCGCCCGGCTACGATCCCCTCGCCTACGCGATCCGGGAGGCCCATGCGCGGGGCATCGAAGTCCACGCGTGGTTCAATCCTTTCCGCGCCCTTTCCAATGCCAGCCACCCGACCAGCGGCAACCACGTCTGCAAGGCCGCGCCCCACATCACCAAGCGCTACGGAAACCTGATGTGGTGCGATCCCGCCGCGCCCGAAACCCGCTCGCGCGCCTTCGCCGCCATCCTCGACGTGGTCGCGCGCTACGATATCGATGGCGTGCACCTCGACGACTACTTCTACCCCTACCCGGAAGGCGGGAAGGTCTTTCCCGACGGTCGATCGCCCGGCGTCCGGCGGCGGATTGTCGACGACTTCGTCCAAAAGCTCTACGGCGACGTCAAGCGGGCTAAGCCTTGGGTGCGGGTCGGCATTTCGCCCTTCGGCATCTGGCGACCGGGCGTGCCGAACGGGATCGAGGCCGGGATCGACGCCTACGAGCAAATCGGCTGCGACGCCCGCAAATGGTTGGCGAAGGGCTGGGTCGACTACCTCGCCCCCCAGCTCTACTGGCGGGACCAGCCGCGCAAGCAGAGCTTTTCGGCACTCCTCAGCTGGTGGCGGCAGCAGGGCAGCCGCCCGGTCTGGCCGGGGATCGCTACCACCCGGATCGGCGGCCCCGAGGACGGACGCCCCGCCTCGGAAATCACCCATCAGGTCGATCTTTCCCGCCGCATCGGCAGAAACTGGGCCGGCCATATCCACTGGAGCGTCAAAGGCCTCACCAAGAACCTCGGCGGCGTGTCGACCCAACTCGCGAAAGGCGCCTATGCCCAACCGGCCTTGGTGCCGCCCATGCCATGGCTCAGTCAGAAGGCACCGGCCATGCCCTCCGCCAGCGCCGATGCCCGGGGCGGATCCGTCCGGCTCAACCTGCGCAGCGGCGACCGGACGACCGCCCGCTTCGCCGTGCAGGCCCGCTACGGGAACCAGTGGCGCATGATGCGCATCCCCGCTGCCGGGGTCGGAAGCATCGACCTGCCCGCCCTCGCCGGCCGCCTGCCCGATGCCGTGGCGGTCAGCTCGGTCGACCGCTTCGGCAACGCCAGCCCCGCACGGGTGCTCGCCCGCTGAGGCCGACCCGCAGCGCCCCGCGAGGCCGGGCTTGCATGGACCCGCCCCGCCATCGACACTTCACGCGATGTTCACGCCGAAGTGGAAGAAAGAGGCCAAGCTCCTGCACAAGGGCGCGAAGAAATTCCTCCATTACAAGCGGGACCTGCTGAAGCCCGACCGGATCGATGAGATCGAATCCCGCCGCACCGATTTGATCGAGGCGATCAAAACCGGCGACAAGGCCAAGGTGGAGGAAGCCTCCAAGCAGCTCCGCGCCACCTGCGAGCATGCCTTGCCGCACTTCCCCCGACAAAGCGCCTGGGAGGAGAACGTCGAAGTCATGTTCGTCGCCCTCGTCGTCGCCCTCGGCCTCCGCGCCTACGTGATCCAGCCCTTCCGCATCCCCACCGGCTCCATGCAGCCGACGCTGAACGGGATCACCATCGAAAACGACCAAGGCCCCGATTTCAAAAAACCCTGGCTCGGCAAACAGGCCTGGGATCTGGTGATGCGAGGCCGCAGCTACCGGAACATCGTGGCGAAAAGCGACATGTACCCCGTGAGCCAGCCGATCGATGCCTCCTGGTTCCTCTTCACCCGCACCAAGGTGAAATTCAGCAACGGCGAGGTGATCTCCTTCCCCGCCGCCGCCGGCGAAACCGCCAGCATCTTCGAAGACCGAACCAAGGTCCTGCCAAACGGCCGCCACCCGACCAAAACCTTCCAAAAAGGCGATCCCATCCTCCGCGGCTGGGTCGATACCGGCGACCTCGTGCTGGTCGACAAGGTCTCCTACCACTTCCGCAAGCCCAAGCGCGGCGAGGTCTTCGTGTTCGACACCCGCGGCATCCCGACCGAACGCCGCGATCCGAACCAGCCGAAGCTCGGTGGTCAGGAAGGCGGCACCCATTACATCAAACGCCTCTGCGGCGTCCCCGGCGACACCTTGGAAATCCGCTCCCCCAACCTCTGGGTGAACGGAAAAATCGCCCGCGAACCCGGCATTCAAAAAGTCATCCGCTCCGAAGGCCCCTACGCCGGAAAACACGGCGAACGGAATGGCTACATCCTCGCCGACCCGCTGGCCTCCGGCTACGCCCTGCCCCTGCAACGCGTCGGCTCCTCCTTCCGCCTCCGCGCCGAAGCCGCACCCGGCCTGCGCGAATACGCCGCCCTCGGCGACAATACCGCAAACTCACTCGACTCCCGCTACTGGGGCAGCGTGAAAGAATTCAACCTCGCCGGCCCCGCGCTCTTCTCCCTCTGGCCCTTCACCACCGGCCACTGGGGCTTCATCCGCTGAACCCGAGCCGGCGCGCCCCGTCCCCCGCCACCATGACCGATTCCGCTGAAATCACCCGCCAGGCGAAGTCGAATCTCGCCTTCGCCCTGCAAATCCTGCCGAAGGAACGCCGCGAAGGCATGGTGACCTTCTACGCCTTCTGCCGCGTGGTGGACGACCTCGCCGACGACCCCGGCCGCCCGCTTGCCGAGCGCGAGGCCGATCTGATCGCTTGGAAAACAGGCCTCGAACAAGGCTTTAGCGAGCCCGATGCCCTCCAGCTCGAAGTCGAGGCGCTGATGAAGCGCTACGACATCCCCGCCCACCTGCTGACGGCCATCATCGATGGCTGCCTGATGGACCTCCGCCCACAGCGCTTCGAGACTTGGGAGGACCTCTCCGGCTACACCTACAAGGTCGCCTGCGCCGTCGGCCTCGCCTCACTGCGTGTCTTCGGCGCCGCCGACCCTGCGTCCGAACGTTACGCGGTGGCCCTGGGACACGCGCTGCAGTTGACGAATATCCTGCGCGACGTGGGCGAGGACCTCACCAACGGGGGCCGCATCTACCTGCCGCTGGCCGACTTGGGTCGCTTCCATTACAGCGAGGCCGACCTGATCGGCCGGGTCCACGACCAGCGCTTCATCGCCATGATGGCCTACCAGGCGGAGCGCTGCGAAGCCTTCTACCGCGAGGCGGTGGAAGTCATGCCAAAGTCCGATGCCCGCGCACTGGTCCCCGCCGAGATCATGCGCTCGGTCTATCAAAGCCTGCTTGAAAAAATGAAACGCGGCGGGTTCAAGGTCTTCGACCACCGCTACCGCCTCTCGAAAGCCCGCAAGATGGCGATCTTTTCCAAGCACCTGCTTGGTTTCGGTTCCGCCACCTGAAGATCCCGAGCGACCAACCCTCCGCTGCCCGCCATGAAATCCCTGCTGCCTCCATCCATCGCCCTGCTCTTGGTCGGCTGTGTCTCGCCCCTGCCCTACGCCGACCAGCCGCCGCCACGCCTTCCGAATGGCGAGGTGTACTACCCCTACGCAACGGGTCGACCGGCACCGTACGCCGAGACCGGCCCACCGGGCACGGCGACACCCGCACCGACGCCCGCTCCCCCGCTGGACAGCGAAGTCGGCGTGTACGAAGCCCTACCCAGCAACGCTCCAACTTCCCGGCCCACGCCGGGTCCAGCTCCCGCTCCAGCTCCAGCACCTCCCCTGGACAGCGCGGCACCCCGTCAGCCGCAGACCACACCCACCGCACCCGGCTATCCCTTCGCCAAGCGCACCGAAAATCCCAATCGAGTCGTCAGCCCATTCGCACCCTACAACGTGATCGACGTCGAAGGCTTCAAAAGCGGGGCCCTCGCCAAGGATCCCTCCAACGGGAAGATCTTCCGCGTTCCCTGAGCCGCCCGCCTCTGCCGCGAGCGACTGCTCATGCCGTCTCTAAAAAGGGGAGCACACGCGCCCCCGCGTGTCGTTTCCGGCGCCCCCGCCGGAAACCGACCCGCCTCCTCCCAAAGGTCTCGCCCCCGCCACAGCGCAATCGCCTCCCCATCGCCAGCCCCTACCATTTCATAAAAGGTAGGGCGAGGACCGCCGGGCCTGCCGACTTCGCCCGCGAAGCGACCTCAGGGGAGCAGTCCTTGAATTCTGAATTTCTGCTTGGCAGGATCTTGGAAGCAACGGAACAGGCGATTTTTCTACAAATTCATCGCAATGACGCGGTGACATCCCATCTAACGTGAGGAAACCCATGGCGAAGCTCCCACGAACAGCCGCACTGCTTGCAGCATCCCTTTGCCTTGCAGGCTGTGTGCTACCCATTCCTCATCGGCGGCTGCATTCGGCAGGCATCGAAGCGACGGTTGTCGATGCTGACACGGCTTCGCCCGTTAGCGGGGCCAAGGTTTCAACTCCAGATGGAAGCAACCTACTGACGAGCACAAATGCCAAGGGGCGTTTTGAGATACCGTCCCGATATGGCTGGCACGGAGCGTATTTGATCGGGCCCATTTCCTATTCGCTGCTCCCTTACTTCGACATTCCCTCTCCTCAAGCTCCACTGAAGATCGAGGCAACTGGCTACCGGTCTCGGACCATCCAGCCATTCGATGAGATGCAGACCGACAAGCAGACTGGACAAGCGCTGATCCGACTTGAAGCCAAGTGATCGAGCGCGCTCCGAAAAGGACCCTCGAGGGTCGGTCCTTGAATTTGGAATCAACCAAAATGCCGGGCAGACATTACCCACAAAAATCGTAAATCCCCGGAAAATAAGCGAAGAACTACGATTGAAGCAGGTCGGACGAATTGGGGCTCTTGGGGGCGGATGAAAAGACCCCGCCTGGGGCATTTCTGGAGTTGGCTGGGTGGGGGGCTAAGGCAGGTTTCCGGCGGGGGCGCCGGAAACGACACGCGAGGGCGCGTGTGCTCCCCGAAAGACCGAACTCTTTCCCCGAAAACCGGAGTAATCGAAGCCCGGGAAAATGCTAGAGCCGAGATCAGAACCAGCGCAGTGACGTGTCGCTGGCGTCATGCACAGTCCTTCGCTAGGAACGTGGAATGACTGCTTCATTCACGATCACTCGCACGTTTTTACGCAGGTCCTACCTCAGGCGGATGTTCCACCGCTGGTGGCTGAATTTGATCGCGATCGCGATGATCTCTCCGTCAGTGATCAGTGACTTGCAGAGGGGCACTTTGAGCAACATCTCGACGTTTGGCATCGCAGCAGTGTCGATACTGGTCTTGCGCCATGCGACTGCATGGTATCGCCAATCCCAAACCATCGACGACTGGATATCCAAGCAAGGCGAGGCCCCGATTCATTATCAGTTCGGAGCGGACGCGATCACGGTGGAATCGACGATCGGGAAGAGCACCCTCAAATGGAGTGCCTTCAAGCGGTTGACCATCACGCCCTTCCACCTGTTGCTGGAATTCCCTCGCCGCCAAGGCGCGCTGAGCTTGCCGGCGAATCAAGTCACGCCTGAGGTGTGCACCTTCATCTGCGATCGATTTTCAGAAAATGGCCTGACCGTTAAGAGATAAGGCATTGCAGCACGGCAAGAGCCAAGCGTGGGGGAACCACGGCCCTTTCCTCGCTGGCAGCACTTGCGGCGACACGACGGGAAGGGACTGGGTCTTCGGGAAAAGTCATGGCACGCCTTATCGTGTTCTCTATCGCAGTCCCCGCTCAGGAAGAAGTGGGCAGGCCCCGCCCCACCGGGTTTGGGGGTGGCTGCCGCCCCTTGCTTGTTCATCCAGCATCGCTTGTTCCGGCTCTGGTCCAACGCATTTCTTCACCCACGCTGCTTGCCTCATCCATACGCGGCGAGCTGCATCAGGAATGATCTTTCCATCGTCGGGGCAGGTGCCAGCCTTGGGGCGATCCATGAAATTCAGCCACGCGCGGAAGCATTTGTTCTACACCGAACTGGCCAAGCTGATCACGGCCGGTTTCGGGATCCGCGATGCAGTCCGGGTCATGCTCGATGCGCGCCCGCAGGGTGCGGAGGCCACTTTGCTCGATGCGCTGGATCGAAGCCTGGCATCCGGAACGAGCATCACCGGGGCCTTTGCCGCGAATGGGTCCGCCATTTCGGAACTCGAGCAGCGGCTGATCGGTGCCGGCGAGCGTGCAGGTCGTCTCGGTCCCGCCTTCGAACAACTCGCCGACTACTTCGGAATGCTGGCCGGCGCGCGTCGGGACGCTTTGGCCGGGATGGCCTATCCGCTGTTCTTGCTCCACCTCGGGCTTTTCACCGCGGTTCTGGTGCCGGGGCTGATGAGTCAGGCGGGGCTGACCTCGATCCTTGCGGACTTTTTCATCCTCATCGTCTTGCTCTATGCCGGGCTCGGCGGGATCGGGATGGGCCTGCGTGCCTTGATGGCTACGGCACGGCATCAGGCGGGGCGGGATCGACTGCTAAATGCCCTGCCACTGGTCGGGCGGACGCGTCGCGCTCTGGCCATGGCCCGCTTCACCAAGGTCTATCACGGATGCCTGCTCGCCGGACTGCCGATGGCGGAGACGGTGGAAACCGCCGCGCAGGCATCGGCCAGCGGCGCGCTTGCTGAGGCGGGTCGACAACTCCTGCTAGCCCTTGGCCGCGGTGCCGCGCTGGGGCCGGTCTTTCTATCGTGCGATGCCTTCCCGCCAGCTTTCGCGCGGTCCTACTCGACCGCCGAAGAGTGCGGCGGCCTCGACACGGACCTCGCCCGCTGGTCGGCATGGTATCAAGAAGAAGCGGCCACCGCGATGAAGCTCACCGGCAGTCTGCTCGCGAAAGGGTTTTACTTCATCGTGCTGATCTTCGTCGCCTGGACGGTGCTCCGCGCCTACGGCGGCTATCTCGCGGAGTTGGACAAAATTTGACGCACTGAGCTCCCCCCATCTTACTTGCGCAAGGCCTTGCCGATCGCCAGCAGGGTCCACGCCCCAACGCTGGCGGTGATCAGCGACTTAGCGGAGGGCAGCCAGACGCCGGGATCGGCTGCCGGCAAAAAGCCCGTATGACGACCGACCCAGCCGCCCAGCATGGCACCGGCGATCCCGAGCACGGTGGTTCCCAAGAAGCCGGTCTTCCGTCCGCCCCGAATCAGGATGCGAGCGATCAAACCTGCAAACCAGCCGAGCAATATCCAAGCAACCAGATCCGCCATGCTTGCGAGTTTAAGCAAGCCTGCCTCCCTCCGCACAAGCTTTGAGGATCGATCCCGGGCTGAACCGCATGGCATGGCGACCCGCTGATGGGTCGCGGGAGCTTCCCCCATCCGATCCATCGGGGGGCCGGAATGGATTCGCATCGACGCCCCGGGCGGGGGGCTCCACGCTCCGCGCCATGGGCGAGGCCAAGAACAAGAAGCAGCGGGAATGTCCGGCCAAGGGCGGCATCATCAGCCCCGACGAATGCGGGCGCGGAAGAAACTCGGTGTTCACCTGCCCCACGGACTGCGTCCACAACCCCTTCGCGACGGCGAATTTCGCGAGCCACTACGCCCCGCTCGAAGCGCGCGTGACGGAAAACCTCAGCCGCAAACTCGGCAGCGAACTCACGCCAGCCCAGCTCCGCGAACTCGCCGACGCGATCGACCAGCACGACGGGTTCACCTGCCATGCGCTCCACGTGTGGCACGTCCACGGCGAAGGGCGGCTCACGCGCTGGATGGCCGACGCTTTCCAACGCGGCTGGAAAAACGACGAGCAGGTGATGCTTTCCCATCTGGCATCGATCCGCCCCGCCCTGCTTGAATTCCGCGAAGTGCGGGACGACCTGTCCTGTGTCGCCGTCGATCTCTTGCACCCCGAGTCGCCCCCCTTCGTCGCGATCGATCCCGCGGCGGCATCGAGGCTCGGCCGCTTCGCGGTCATGCTCGGCTGGCGGCATGACCTTCCCAACGGGCAAAGGATCAGCGGCGAATTGCTGGAGCTGCCGCTGAGCCCCGGTCAGGATCCGCTGGCAAGTTTCCACGCGCTGCTCGAGCAACTCGGCGCACCCGCCGACGATCGCGACGCGTGGCTGATGGAACACATGCCCTTGCTGGCGGAAGCCTTCACGGCGATCGAAGCCGCGCGACAAGAAAAACGGGTCACCGCCACCGACTTGCAAAGCTTCGTCCTCCACCATCGGATCGAACCCTCCGCAGCCGCGACCCTGCCCGATCTCCTCCGCGAGCATCCCCGCCTCTTCCACGGAGCACCGCAGGATGGCAAGGCTCTCCTGCGAGCCGGTCTGCTCGACGAGTCGTGCGACCGCGATCACGACGAGCATGCCGACATGGTCGCCGTGCTGACGGTGTATCCCGACCACTTGGAAGTCGAAGCAATCGGCGAAGCCAAGGCCGCCCAAGCCCGGCGCTTCATCGCTTCGCTCGGAGTCGCGCTGGGCCCCGAAGAATGCACGATCGAGGACCTCGCGGCGAGCCTGCCCAAACAAGAGTACGATCCCGAACTCGTCCCGGCGTGCTTTCTCGAAAACCTCGAACCACTCGAACCCGACAGCCCCGTCGTGCTCAAAGACCCGGCCGGTCCGACGCTGGCCTGGCGGTATCGAAACTTCGCCCACACCGCGCTGCCGATTTTGAAGAACCGGACCCCGCGTGAGGCGGCGGCCGATACCACCCTGCGGCCGCAGCTGGTCCAACTGATGAAAGGTCATCTGCGCGCCTGCGACATCGAACGCCGGACCCGCGGAACGGACTTCGACCTGAACCCCCTGCTCGGCGAGCTCGGGCTCGACGAACTGATCCTGCCGCCACCTCCGCTCGGCTGGCTGGCCGAGGACGAGACCGAGGACGACGCGATCCCCCTCGACCCGCCACCGCCACAAGCGCTGCTGGACGGCGAAGAGCTGTCGCGGCGGATCGAACTGGTCACCAGCGACGAGGCGCTTTGGAACCGGCTCGACATCCGTCTGGCGGACGTGCTCGACGCCTTCAACGACCTCTCCGAAAAGCTCAACCCGCACGAACTGGAAGCCCTGCAGACCACCGTGTTGGCCGCGCTCGGTGCCCTGCACATCGAGCAGGTTCCCGGCTACGAACCCGATCCCGAGCGGATGCTCGCCCGCTACGAGGCGTGGATCCGCAGCGGCGACGATGAGGAAGAACTGGCGGACTACGTGGAGAGGATTTTCGAGGGCAGCTGCCAACCCCGACTCTGCGAGGCGGCTGCGGACCTGCTCTTCGTGCTGGAAAAAGAGTGCGGGAAGAAATTCCGCGCCAAACGGCTCGACGTCATCCTGACCGCGCTGGCCGCAGCCGTGTGGGAGGCCGCCCATTGGCCGCCACTGCCCGGCTAGCCGCTCGGGAGTGCCGGGAGCAAGCGGTCAGCCATCGAAGCCGTGGTCGGGCAGCAATTCGCGGCCGGTAGCGGCGGCCACGGCGAGCACGTCGCAGCGCTCGTTTTCTTTGTGACCGGCGTGGCCACGCAGCCATTTCCAAGTGATCTGATGGCTGGCGGTGGCAGCCGACAGGCGGAGCCAGAGATCCTGGTTTTTCACCGGCTGATTGGCGGCGGTTTTCCAGCCCTTTGCCTTCCAGCCCTTGATCCAGTTTTTCGTCATCGCATCGATGACGTAGCGCGAGTCCGACAGCAGCTCGATGCTGCACGCTTCCTTGAGGGTCTCCAGCGCCACGATCGTGGCGAGCAGCTCCATCCGGTTGTTGGTCGTGCGGGCATAGCCCTTGGACAGCTCCAGTCGATGTCGGCCGCAGACCATGACCACGCCGTAACCGCCGGGGCCGGGGTTGCCTTTGCAGGCACCGTCGGTATGGATGACCACGCTTTTCATTTTGCGGACGGGAGCGAAGGGCGAATGAGAGGGCTTGCGGGCAATGTTTTCACGCGAATGGGCACGAAAAAGCCGCCCCGGCGGCCCGGAACGGCATTCGGGAAAAGTGCGGGCGGATCACTTCTTGGCAGCGGCCTTGAGAGCGTCCTTCACCGAGTCCTCGAACTCATCGTCGGCGGGATGGCCGTGCCAGACGAGCTTGCCATCGCTGCCGAAAACCAAGGCGTGGGGAATGCCATCGCTCGGGACGGGAGTGGAGCCGCCGGCCATGACCGGATATTTCACTTTGGCCTTTTTGAGCACCGCGAGGATCTGCTCTTGCGAACTGTTCTGGCGTTCCATGCCGACGACCACGAGACCCTTCTTTTGGTAGCGCCTCGCCAGCTTGGCGAGCTCCGGCAGGCTGGCGATGCAGGGCGGGCATTGGACGCCCCACTCCTCGACCACCACGACCTTGCCGTCGAGGGCGGCGGCGTCGAAAGCGACGTCGTTGATGACTTCCGTCCAGCGCACTTGGGAGAGCGAGGCATCCGGCACGGAAGGCTTGTCCTTTTTGCCTGCGAAGGCAGGGGCGGCGCACGCGAGAAGCGCGCAGAAGAGGGTGGCAACGGTTTTCATAGCGGTACGGTTGAGGGACGGCCCCGGGATGGAGCTTCCGAGCGGATGGGAGTGTGCACGGGATCCGCCGGGCAGGCGAGAAAATCCCCGCGAGCCCGAGGAGCGGCTTACTTGACCGGCTCCTTGTCGAGCTGGAAGGCATCGTGCACCGCGCGGGCGGCGTCTTCGATGCGGGTCTCGTCGACCGTCACCGCGATTTTGATCTCGGAGGTGGAAATCATGCCGATGTTGATGCCCGCGTCGCCGAGGGCCTTGAACATGGTGGAGGCGACGCCCGAATGGGAGCGCATGCCAATACCCACGGCGGAAAGTTTGGCGATGCCGCCTTCGGTCTCGATGCGGGCGGTCGCGCTGAGTTCGGCGAGCACCGGCTTGAGCGCGGCTTGGGCCTTGCCGAGATCGCTCGAATGCATCGTGAACGAATGCCGGGCGAGGCCGTCGCTGGCGATGTTCGACACGATCATGTCGAGGTTGATTTCCGCATCGGCCAAGGCGCCGAGGATCCGGCCGGACATGCCGGGGACATCGGGGATGCCGGTGAGGGTGACACGGGCTTGGGAGCGCTCGATGGAGACTCCGCGGATGACGACGTTTTCCATGGCAGGATGTTCTTCGAGCACCAAGGTGCCCGGATTGTCATTGAGGGATGAGCGGACTTCGAAGACGACGCCGTATTTTTTGGCGAATTCCACCGACCGCGACTGCATGACCTTGGAGCCGGACGATGCCATTTCGAGCATCTCGTCGTAGGAGATTTCGGGCAGCTTGCGGGCGTTTTTCACGATCCGCGGGTCGCAGGTGTAGACGCCGTCGACGTCGGTGAGGATTTGGCAAACGTCGGCCTTGAGGGCAGCGGAAATGGCGATCGCGGTGAGATCGGAGCCGCCGCGGCCGAGAGTATGGATCATGCCCTCGGGCGTGACGCCTTGGAAGCCGGCGACGACCAGGGTCTTGCCCGAGTCGAGCTCGCTTTGCATGTAGGCGGGGTCGATGTCCTCGATCCGGCCGCGGGTGTGGGAGCCCTTGGTGGAAATGCCCGCTTGCCGGCCGGTGATGGAGACGGCATCGACGCCGATCTCGTGGAGGGCCATCGCGACGAGGGCGATCGACTGCTGTTCGCCGGTGGAGAGCAGGACATCGAGCTCGCGTTCGGACGGGTTCTCGCCAAGTTCCTTGGCCATTTTGATCAGGCCGTCGGTGATGCCGGACATCGCGGACACGACGGCGACCACCTGGTTGCCGGCATCGCGGGTGCGCTTGAGGCGCGCGGCGACGTTGCGCATGCGGTCGATGGAGCCGACGGAAGTGCCGCCGTATTTTTGTACGATGAGGGCCATGGCCTTGAAGCGGGCGGGAGTGAATGCGGGGCGGCGCGACTTGGCAAGCCCGCGGTGGGGCATGGCGAAAGCGGAGCAAGAAGGCCCGGGAGCCATTGCCGCATGCAGAGAGTCCCTTCGGCCCTGCCTGCCACCGGGCCGCGAGAACGCGACCCGGGACATGCGGGCGGACCACTTGGCGGAAACTTCAATCGAGCTCTTTCTTGGCAAGCACCTCGTCCAGATGCTTCAGGAAGAGGTCGGTCTTCGGATACTCGGACGCAAAGAAGCGGCTGAACTCCTTGCCCTCGGCATCGAAGAGAATGACGGTCGGGAATCCCTCGATTTTGTATTTCTCCGCGTAGGGTTCGTTCTTCGCCTTCAATTTTTCGTCGCCTTCGGGAAAGTCGAGTTCCACGAGGACGAACTTCTTGCTGGCGGCCTGAACGAAGTCCTTTTGTGAGAACACGTTCTTCCGCATCGCGATGCAGGGCGGGCACCAATCGGATCCGGTGAATTCGACGAGCACGGATTTCTTTTCCTTTTTGGCTTGGGCGAAAGCCTGTTCCAGATCGGTGGACCAGCCTTCGAGCTCCTTGGCAAAGGCGGAGCTGACCATGGCGGCGGTGCCGAGGGTGAAGGCGGCGAGGTAAGTGATGGCTTTCATTGCAGGGATATAGGCGTTGCGGGAGCCGGGAATATTTCAAAAATCTTGGCCGGTCTTTGCACGACGGCTAATCGAGGCCATGCAAACCGACCGGCCGCTCCTCGTCATCGCCACCCGCAACGCCCACAAAAGCCGGGAGATCCGGGAAATGATCGGCGATCGTTACGAGGTGCGCGACGCAAACGATTTCCCCGGACTGCCGGAGGTCGAGGAGACCGGATCCAGCTTCCTCGAGAATGCCACTCTCAAAGCGCTGGCGATCAGTCGCCTGCTGCCCGGGCTGGTGCTTTCGGACGATTCCGGCTTGGAGGTCGATGCCCTGAACGGCGCTCCAGGCGTCTGGTCGAGCAGCTTCGGCGGCGAGGAAGGCAATCATACGAAAAACAATGCCCGCCTGATGGCCGAAATGGCCGGGCAGCAGGAGCGGACCGCGCGTTTCCGCTGCACGATGGTGCTGGCGGAGGGCGGTGTGGTGCTGGCGGATTTCAGCGGGACGGTCGAAGGGACCATTCTTTCAGAAGCCCATGGAGCGGGCGGCTTCGGTTACGACCCGCTGTTCGCGCCGGAAGGGCATGAGCGGAGCTTCGCCGAGCTGGGTCCGGAGGTGAAAAACGCGATGAGCCATCGAGGGCGCGCGCTGGCCCTAGTGCGGGAATGGCTGGAAGCTAACGCGGCGATTCGGGCGCGCGAAGGCACTCCTTGATGCGGACTTCCAGGAACTCGGTCACCGAGGCGAGCGAAAGCGTGCCTTCCATCGGCGATTCAAAAATCGAGGTGCTCTCTGCCGCGGCTTTGTCCGCAGGGCCGGGCTCGGCAAGCATGACGAAGCGGGGGAAGCGACTGGGCAGCCAGACGATCTCGGTTGCTTTGGCGAGGGACTTCACCAGTGCCTCGATTTGAGGACGGCGCGATTCCGGGATGGAGCTGGTATTGAGCGTGATTTTCACGGAGCGAGATGACGGTCCTGCCTCAAGTGGCGATAGCACGTCACCGCGCTGTAGGCCGCGGCCTGCCGTGAAGCGAGAAGATTAGTTTCCATCTGCGCCGGTCCGCTCAAGGGGGCGGTTCCGACTCGAAGGCTCCGGGCTCGGGAGCGCGACCTTGAAAAGGACTGTCGAGCGGTAGCCCGCGGTCGATGATTTTTCCACGCGGAGTCGGGCGCAGCAGCGGGACCATCGGTAGCGAACCATCGGGCCGACGCGCTGCAACCAGCCCGGCACGATCGAGCCCCAAGAAATCGCGGGACGATAATGTGCCGCCAAACAAATTGCCGGCCAGCTCACAGCGGGCGGGATCGAGCTCCGCGACCTCGGTCCGCGATTTGAAGCTGAGGTTGTTCCGGATCACATGACCGTAGCCGGGCACGTCGCCGCCGTCGCGCAATCGGCAGAGGAAGTTGAAATTCGCGCGGCCGTTGGCGTGGGCGCTGTTGTGGATCCAGTCGCCGCCACCCGGGTGGTGGTTGGCATAGAAACCGTTCATTTTATTGGCGACGGCGAGACAACGGACGACCACATGCCGCGGGATGACCTTGGGGAGACGCTCGTCCGGCGTAGAGGCGTAGCCGCCGATCTTGAAGCCGTTGCCGTCCGCGAGGCTTTTGAAATCGGGCCTGTAGCCATTGTGAAAGGCCCAGCAGCCCTCGAAACGCACGCTTTCGCCAGCGACGATGCAATCGAATCCATCGTCTGCATTGAACCACGCACGGCAACCGCGGAACACATTGCCGACATCGCCGACCCGCGGATGAGCACCAAAGCCATCGACATTTCCCCCGAGCCGGTTGCCGGAGATCGGATCGTGGTTATTCCACGCGTCGCAATTGAGAATCAGATTCCCTCGCCCGCGGGAGAGGTAGAAGCCGATGCCCATGCCATCGTGCATTGAAAGCCGTTCGTAGATGTTGTGGCTGCCGCTGTTGGAGAAGCAGATCGACTGGGTATGACCGGTCGCGGTGACCTGGACGCCGATGACCTCGATGCCTTCGAGATGGAGATAGGAACCCCGGACTTCGAAAGCGTGGACCCGCAGGCCCGGCGGCTTGACCGCAGAGAAATCGAAGACCGGTCGCGCGCCCGGCGCCGCCCGGTAACGGATCGGCCTGCCGGGAAGGCCGCTTTTATCGAGCAGGATGACATGAGCCCAGCCGGAGTCGCGGCGGGCGATCATGGAATCGCGCATCGGGTAAATGCCGCCATGAAGGAGCACCGTGTCACCGGCCGTGGCGGCTTGCTGGGCGCGGGCGATGCTCGCGAAAGGCCGCTCGCGGGTTCCCGGCGCGCTATCATCGCCACCCGGCGCGACGTGGAAGTCGGCCCCTGGCGAGATCCGAGTCAGCACGAGGAAGAGGAAGAGGAGACGAAGCAGCACGGGGCAAAGGGTGGCGCGGCAATGGGCCGCCGGGCAAGGCTAGGTCCCGCGGCAGGCAAATCTTCCCCACCACTTCATCCCACGCCCCCCCTGATCAGGGGATGAAAATACCCCCCATCGGCCGCATCGACAGAGGGGGGCGATGCTTTAGTGTGAAAGATCGACCCGTTTCTCGATTCCTCGAAATCGGGTCCATCACCAAACCCACCGGGCTCCGCCCTGCCCGACTCCCAGCGAGCAGCAAGGAAGCCAACCCGATCAAGACCTCGATGCCGGATACCCAAATCGGCCGTTTCTCGAACCCAAAAATCCAATGAAAACACCATCGCATCCATATCCATCCGTCGCCGTCACCCGCGGCCGACTCCTCGCCCTCGCCTCAACGTTCCCCTTGCTGCTGGGCCTTGGCTCAGAGGCCGTAGCCGGCCAATACCAATGGGGAGGTGCCACGAGCACCGACTGGGCGACCGCTGGCAACTGGACAACAGGCACCAACCTCACGGCGGGACCCGCGCCGACCGGCGCGTCTTTTTCGCACCGCCTTAACGTTTTAAATGGCAACAACAACAAGCTGGTCTACACCTCCAGTCTTGGCACGACCACCTACGCCAACACGGTGACAACCACCGCTGGCGGCGGCGGCAGAGGCTTGGTCATCGGTAGCGGCACGAACGTCAAAGGCGAATTGGAAATCACCGGGGGCACGCTTTCCACCTTGGGATCCGTCGGACAGGACATCATCGGAAACGGTGATGGCTCTACCGGAAGCCTCACTGTCAGCGGCGGTTCCTACATCGGCACGAATGTCGGCACCTCGATGAACCTAGGCGGAAGCACCACATCCGGCCGCGTCTCCAATCTCACCGTGAGCGGCAGCGGTTCCGTCACGCTCGCGACCCTCTTTCTCAACGGAGTCACCCTCAATGTGAATCTCAACGGCGGGAGCATGGAGCTGAACAACTTTGCCAACACTTCGATCGTTGGACCTGGGAAAATCCGTCTCAACGGCGGCGTTCTCAAGGCGCGGCAAAGCAACGCAACCTTCATTGTCGCCAACGCCAACCTCGAAACCCTGGTCCAATCCGGAGGTGCGGTGATCGACACCAACGGGTTCAACATCACCATCGCCGAGCCACTGCTGGAAGACGCCACTTCGACCGGAGGAGGATTCACGAAAAAGAGCGCCGGGATGCTGACCCTGAGCGCGCCCAGCACCAGCACAGGGCCGGCCTTGATCGAGGCTGGCGGACTCAGCCTCAGCGCTGGAGCAACGTCGTGGAGCCCGTCGAGCTTCACCCATGCGGGCGATACGCTGAATTTCAATCTTGGGGTCTACGATCCGGCGAATCCCACTGTGATTGCAACCGGAGCACTCAATCTTGCAGGACCGATCACTGCGAATCTCTCTGGCACGCAGTTCCAAGTCGGTCAGGTGCCACTGATCAGCTACACCAGCAAATCCGGCAGCGGCTCCCTGACGCTCAACCAAGCCACCTTACCCGCCGGGCTGATCGCCAACATCGTCGATGATGGAAACGGTCTGATCTATCTGGATGTCACCCAAGCGGCGACCGTCTTCACGTGGAATGGCGACGCCAATCCCGACGGCAGCGGCGATTGGGATCTCGCTAGCAGCAACTGGAACGGGAACACTGCGGTTTACAGCGAGGCCAACAGCACCCTCGCCATTTTCCCGGACATTGCAGGCGGCGGGCTGGTGCCCATCCTCACCAACGTCTCCCCCATCAGCATCACGCTCAACAACGCGGCCGGGAATCCTTACAGCTTCGAAGGGACCGGGCTGATCACTGGCGCGACGACCCTTACCAAAGACGGCACGGGCATTGTCGCCTTCAACGGAGGCGCCCACGACTACAGTGGTGCCGTCGCCATCAATGCGGGTGCCCTGAAGAAACAAGTCGCCGATGCCACCTCCGGTAACATCACCGTCGCCAACAACGCGACCTTCGTGCTGGAAGGCGGGGTAAGCGACGGGGCGGGCCAAACGCTCACCCTCACCGGCCCGGGTTCCGTCACCGCGAATTATTTCTACGCGGGCTCGGCCGTGCAACGCGGTGCCCTGCAATCCCAAGGTGGTGCGAATACGTGGGCGGGTGACATTGTCCTGACAGCCGTCAACACCAACGTGCGGATCGGTGTGCAGGACGGGTCCTCGCTCACTCTTTCCGGCAATATCTCGGAAAGCACGCCCGGCGTGTCACCTCTCTTCCGCCTCGGTACTTCGGGGAACGATATCACTCTGAACGGAGTCTGCTCGTGGACGGGCGTCAGCCAGATGTTCTCGCTCGGTGGTGCGCTGATCCTGGGCGGCAACGACCGACTGCCGACAGGTTCGCCGTTCTCTCAGAACTACGGCTCGAGTCCGGTCCCGAATAGCATCCTCGATCTCGGGGGCTTCCACCAGACCGTCGCCGGACTTCGCAACGGCCAAGGCAGGATCACCAACAACGGCAGCGCCCCATCAATCCTGACCTCCTCCCCAATCGCCGCATCGACCTCCTTTTACTACGGGATCATCGAGGACGGAAACTCGCAGCTTTCCTTCGTCAAAGGCGGCGAGGGAATCCAGCAACTTTCCGCTCCAAACACCTACAGCGGAACCACCACGGTCAACGCCGGTCGTCTGGAGATCCTTGAAACCCAAATCGGGACCGGTGATGTGATCCTGAATGGTGGTGCCCTGAAGCTTGGCTACGGCAAGACCCTCGCCAGCGGCGTGAATCTCTCGATCGCCAGCGGGGCCTTCTTCTATCCGGACGGTAGCAACCAGACGCTCGGCAAGCTCGAAGGCAATGGCACGGTGGACTTTACCTTCACCGACGCCGGCACCGACACACTCAGCGTCGGCAGTGGCGATGCCAGCAGCACCTTCGGCGGGGTGATCCAGCAATCGACCGCCCGCAGCCACGCGCTGACCAAGATTGGCACCGGCACCTTCACCCTTACCGGACTGAATACCTACACCGGTAACACCACGATCGAGGACGGCGTCCTGAGCGTGGCCCAGTCGAACTTCGCCGATGCCTCCACCGTGACCATTGGCAGCGTCGCGGCGTCGTCCGCGGTCCTCGACCTGCCGAATGCAGGCACCGACCTCGTCACTGCCCTGGTCATCGATGGCGTGAGCCAACCCGCCGGTGTCGTTTACGATTCCTCCAACTCCAACGGAGCCATCACCGGCAGTGGTAAAATCCAAGTCATCCAGCCCGATCCTTTCATCGGCTGGATCGATGGCTTCTTCGCCGGTTCCACCGACCCGGCCGTGGTCGGAAAAACCGCCGATCCCGACAGCGACGGTATCGATAACCTCACCGAGTTCGCCCTCAAAGGTGATCCATCGAGTGCTGCCAACAAGGGCCTGACCGCGATGCTGGTCCAAGACGCAAGCGCTCCCGCCGGGAACGAGCTCACGCTCATCGCCGCCATCCGCGACGGCGCCGTCTTTGCTGGCAGCCCCTCGCCAGCGGCCACCCTCGACGGCTTGACCTACACGGCGCAAGGATCGCTGGACTTGGTCTTCCCGGGCTCCGCCGTCTCGGTTTCAGCCGCCAGCGATACCGCACCTGCCGCCAGCAGCCTGCCCGATCTGACAGGTAGCGGCTGGGAATATCGCACCTTCAAGCTCGATGCCTCCGAAGGCCTCTCCGGCAAAGGCTTCCTCCGCCTGAAGGTCGACTGATCCGCCCGACTTCCCGGCTATTTCCGGCCGTGACCGTGTCGCCCGACGCGGTCACGGCCGTTTCGCGTCGATCCGGTCAAGCCACTCGGCCAACAGCGGCACATCAGCCTCCGCCCAGTCCAAGGCCATGAGTTCGGAAGCAGCGCACCAGCGGATTTCCGAATGCTCGCGCGGCTGAGGGCTGCCGTCGGCGATGCGGCAAACAAAGGCGTGTAGCCGGAGCGGTCCGCGGCCGTAATCCCAGATGACCGGATGGAGCGCGGCACCAAGTTCCACATCGATGCCGAGTTCTTCGTCCAACTCCCGAATCAACGCCGCGCCCGGACTTTCCCCAGACTCCAGCTTGCCACCGGGAAATTCCCACTTGCCACCAAGCGCCTTGCCCGGCGGACGCCGACAGGCCAGGAGACGGGCCTCGCCGTCTTCGATCAAGCCTGCGACCACCTCGATCATCGACCGTCGGCGAGCCGCTCGGCCAGCATCGCGGGAAGCTTGGCTTCGAGCACCTTCCGCTGGGCGGTAGCGATGTCGTATTCGACGCGACGAAAGACGATCATGCGGTGGTCGAGATCATAAATCGCGTAAGAAGCCCGCCAATCCCCATCGCGTGGTTGGCCGACCGAGCCGACATTGACGAAATACTTCGCGCCGTCTTCGACCACCACCGACTCCGCAGGGACTTCCTGCACCTTGTCCGCCTTGACATAAACCCGCGGCACATGGGTGTGGCCGTGGAAGCAGACCTGCGTGAACTGGTAGGAAAAGTTCGACATCGCGTCGAAGCGGTTCGTCACGTAGTTCCAGTGGGTCGGTTGATCCAGAGTGCTGTGGACCACGGTGAAATCCTCGACTTGGCGAACCATCCGCAGCCGACGCAGCCAGGTGCGCTGCTCATCCGAAAGCTGGGCCCGGGTCCACTCGAGGGCGAAGGCAGCGATGGGATTCATCGAGTCCAGCGAGTGGTTGCCGGAAGCGTCCTCATCATGATTCCCCTTCACCACCGGGCAGTCCATGGCGCGGACCCGCTCCAGACAGGCGGCAGGATCGGCATTGTAGCCGACGATGTCCCCCATGCAGACGTAAGAGTCGCAGCCCTGCTCCGCGGCATCGGCCAGCACCGCCTCGAGGGCTTCGAGGTTGGCGTGAATGTCACCGAAAAGAGCAATTCGCATGGCAAGAAAGGGCGGAAGAAGGCTTAGGGGACGGGTCGGGCGGCTGTCGAGCCAAACCCGGCCTATCGAAAAGGGCTGAGCTGCTCCGGCAGGTGGTCGCGTTTGAAAATGAAGGAGCGCGGGTCTTCGGGAGGGATCTGTTGATGGTGCTCGAGCAGCCGCACGGCGGTCTCCACGCCATCCATCGGCAGTCGGTCGTGGATATTTAGAAGATAACCGCCCAAATTGCGCAGTGCTTTCTCCTGGGTGCCGAAAATTTCTAGCGTCCGGGCCAGAGGGTCGGCCGGAGCTTCCAAGCGGCGCTCGAGCGTGTAGGCGAGGCAAAGCAGGGTCGGCACCCGATTCCTCGGCTCCCGGAGGAGCTGCCGGATCTCGGCCAGAGTCCGTTCAGGATGCTCCGCCGCCCGGGCCTCGGCGATCAACCGGGCACGATGCACGGAAAGCGGGGCCTCGCCACTGGCGGCCGCCCGTGCGTATGCAGCGGCAGCCCGTTTGTCATCGGGAAACCGATAGGAGTCCGAGCAGAGACTGCCGAGGGCCGCGGCGAGCCTCCAGTCATAGGGGTTATTGCGGATCCCGCGCTCGAAAAATTCACGACCTTTCTCCACCCAACGTCGCGACTCGGCCCGGGCCCGCAAGGGTGGCAGCCCGGACTCGGTGCGATACCACGCCGAAGCATTCACCCCGATGTGCCAGCCACCGATGTCCCAGTAATACGAGGCCCGCGGTGCCAACTGGACGGTGGTTTCCATCGCCTTGGCCAGATCGGTCCAGCGGGTCGAGTAAAAGTCATCGGTCGCCTGCAAATGCGTGAAGGTCGCCACCAAGGTGCGCAGCCCGGCGAGGGCGACCGCCGAGCTGTTTTGCCCGATCTTTTCCCGAAGCCCGATCTCCAAGGGCTCGTCGAGCAATCCGTCACGGCGGAAGGATTCGCTCACCGACTGCTCGATCCCCAGCCGCAGTCCACCCGCAGCGAGGAGGACGAGGGCGGCGAGAAGCGGCGGACGGAGGCGCGGATTCATCTCAGAATTCCTTTTTGGCAAACACCAACCACGAGACGAAGAGGTGGAGCACCACGTAAAACGCGCTCAGTCCGGCCAGCATGGCGATCGCCGACGGCGGAAGCGAAGCGCCCTCGATCACGGCATCGATCACGTTGAAAAGTTGGAAGTCCGGAAAAACCACTGCCACCGCCAGTCCGCCGAGTTTTTCGATGGGGCCGATGCCCCCCGCCCCGAGATACATCCCGCGGGCATCCGCTTGGAAGTTGCCGATGAAATAAATCAGGAAGCCGGTGATGGTGGTAAACAGCGTGCTGGTGGAAAAGGTCGAGACGAGCATCGCCGTGGATGCGATCACTGCCGCTCGCAGAAAGACCGCCAGCGAGGCACCGTGCAAACTCCAGCTCGCCCCCTGATCGAGGATGGCTTGGCGCAAAGCCTCGCGCTCGTCGGCGGGCCAGCCTTTGGCAATGCTGCCGAGTTGTTCTTCGACCAGCAGCCGGCTGCGAATCACGAGCACCCCACTCATCAACAGGTCCATGACAAGCAGCGAGACGAAGATGAGCAACAGCACCCCGCCGAGCTTGCCGATGAGGTAATCGAGCCGCGGCACCGGCTTGGCGAGAATGGTGTAAAGGGTCCGGTCCTCCACGTCTTTCGGCAGCAGCAACCCGGTCGCCACCACCGCCAGTACCACCGAGAACAGGGTCATGGTCCCCAGCGACCAACTGCGGATCGAGCGCAGGACATCGATCCCCTCCAAGTCGGGACGGCCGAAGGTCTGGATATTGAAAAGATTGCTGCCGAGAAGAATCACCGCGAAGAGGCCGAGGAAATAGAAGACTTTCATCCTCACGAGTTGGGTGAAAGTGTGCATCACGATCACGCCGATGCGACGGGGATGGAGCGGGCGGTTGGGCGCGGTTCGGCTCATCGGATGGGAAAGGTTCAGGGCTCGGCGCGGTCAGCGGTTTCCCGCAGAAAAAGGCTCTCCAAGGTGGTACGTGGGCGACCGGATCGGAGCAACTCCGCCCGACCGTCGGCGGCAACCAGGGCCCGGATTTTTTCCAACAACTCCGGCGAAGCGTCGCGCAGGACCAACTCGCTCTGATCGCTCAAGGCCAGCAATTCGTCCAAGGGTCCGTCTTTCACCATCCGGCCACGGAAAATGATGCCCACCCGGTCGCAGACTTCCTGCACCTGCTCCAGCAGATGCGAGCAGAGAAAGACGGTGATCCCTCGACTCTTCAGATCGAGAATCAAGTCGCGGATCTGCCGGGAGCCGATCGGATCGACACCGGCAGTCGGCTCATCGAGGATGACCAGCCGCGGTTCCTGAACCAGCGCTTGGGCAAGACCGATCCGCTGCAACATGCCCTTCGAGTAGCCGCCCAGACGACGATCCCCAGCGCCTTCCAAGCCCACCAATGCCAGCAGTTCCTTGACCCGCCCATCCAGCACTGCGCCGCGCAGTCCGCAGAGTTTGCCATAAAAGCGCAGGGTCTCCGCCCCGCTCAGATGCTTGTAAAAATAGGGGTTCTCCGGCAGGAAGCCGACCTCTTGGCGGGAATCGACCACCAGCGAGTCGTTGCCAAAAATCCGGCAACTCCCGGCGTCCGGCTGCACCAGCCCCAGCAAGGCCTTCATCGTCGTCGACTTGCCGGACCCGTTCGGCCCGATCAGTCCGTAAACCTCTCCCGGCGCGATTGTCAGCGATACGCGATCCACCGCCCGCAGCGGCTGCTTGCGGCCCGCGGGTCGGAACTCCTTCACCAGATCTCGGATTTCTACGGCGTAATCCATCGCTTGCGGGTGGAAAGATGCAGGATGCCCGGCGCGGCGGCAATGGGTTTCGAGCGAACTCCAGCGCGACGCCTTGCCAAAATCCACAAGCCCGCCAAGCTCGCAGGCACCGATGAAAAAGATCATGCAACTCGCCGCCGCCGCGGTCCTCACGCTCTTCGCCTCGTCCTGCATCGAGCACACCTCGACCATCCGCCTCAACAAGGACGGCAGTGGCACCATCACCGAAGAAACCCTGCTCAGCGCTGAAGTCACCGCCATGATCGCCCAAATGGGCGAAGGCGCCGAAGACCCCGCTGAAAAAATGGCCGATCCCAAAAAAGCCGCTGCTGCCGCCAAAAAGATGGGCGAGGGCGTCAGCGTCGAAAAAGTGCAGAAAATCGACAAGGACGGCCGCAAGGGCGCCCGCGTGATCTTCAAGTTCAAGGACATCAACGAAGTCCAATACCGCTTCGGCGAGACCATGTCCGACAAGGAAGACGACGCCGGCGAACCCGGAGCCGCCGGCGATGCTCCGGACGACGAAGCGGCAGCGCCGCAAAACCAGCCCATCGCCTTCCGCTACAAGAATGGCAAACTCAGCTTGGCGAACCCCGTGAACCAAAACGCCGCCGACAAAAAGCCCGCCGACAAAGATGCAAAGAAGGACGCGGACACCATCGATCTGAGCGACGAACTCGACGAGGAAGCGATCGCCAACATGAAAAAAGCCTTCAAGGACATGCGGATGGCCCTCTTGATCGAACTCCCCGGCGGCATCGCCGAGACCGATGCCAGCCACGTCGAAGGCAGCACCGTCACCCTCATGGACGTGGCCTTCGGCAAGCTGCTCTCCGATCCGAAGAACCTGAAAAAGCTCAGCGCCATGCAAGGTGCCAGTCCGACCAAAATGGCAGCAGCTTTCAAAGGGATCGAAGGGATCAAGATCGAGACCCGCGACACCATCACGGTGGAATTGAAATAAAGGGGCGTTGGATGACGGAATCATCCCCAAGGATGCCTTCTCCATCCTAGCGCCACCCAGGGAGCCGGTGGAAGATCTCCAGACTTCCGCCGCTCCCATCGTCATGCGAAACCCAACTCGCCTCCTCAGCCGCTGCCTCGCGCTGGCCCTCGCGCCTGCCGCCTCGGCCGGCCTGATCCACCGCTGGTCCTTTGACGAGACCTCGGGCACAACACTCGCCGACAGCATCGGCGGCACCCCCGCCCAAGTGGTCGTCCAGCCCGGCGGCGGTGGCCACACGCTGGGCGGCGGCGGCATCCGGCTCGATGGCGGCGACCGGGCAAGCGCCGACTACGTGGCCATGCCCGAAAGCTGCTTCGACGGGCTGAGCGACGTCACCATCGAACTCTGGGCCGCGCCCCACTCCTTTCCATCCTGGGGCCGGGTGCTCGACATCGGCCCCGGCGATGGCCCCGCAATCGTCGCCGGCCAGAACCTGCTGCGCTGGTCCTTTTCACAGAACAACGACGGCAACTTCCAACGCGCCGGGGTCTGGGGCCTCGATGCTCTCAACAGCGCCCTCCCGACCACCGTCGACCAGCGCTACCACTACGCCGTCAGTTGGGATGCCGATGGCGGACCCGGCGGCAGTGGCCTGCTGTCTTTCTACCGAAACGGCGCACTGATCGGCACCCAGAACACTGGAGCCACCCGCATCGCCACCCTCGCATCCCTCGCCAATACCTCTTTCTGGCTCGGTCGCAGCCACTTCGGCAGCGACGGGACGGCAAACGCGACCTTCGACGAGTTGCGAGTCTATGACAGCGTGCTCGATGCCGCCGCGCTCCAAGCCAATTTCATCAGCGGGCCCGACAGCGGGAGCGCCATCCCGCTCAGCGGCCTACTCCATCGCTGGAACTTCAACGGCAACCTCAACGACCAAATCGGCGGCCGCACCGCCCAAATCATCGACCCCGACGGAAATCCAGCCACCGGCGGCGGCGGCAACCTCATCACCGACTCAGGCTCCATCCGGCTCGGTGGCGGCGACCGCGCCAGCTCCGCCTACATCTCGCTCGGCACCAATCTGCTCGCCGGCCGGAACACGCCCATCACCTTGGAGGCTTGGGCCACCCAACATTCGCCGAAAGTCTGGAGCAGGATTTTCGACTTCGGCAGCGGCCCGGCCGAGAACCTGTTCATGGCCTGGACGATCTACAACGACCTCAATGCCGATCGCCTTGGCTTCGCCGATCTCGGTCAGGAGATCAAAGCGGACGGGACCAACGCACCCTACGCCATCGGAACCGAATACCACATCGTGATGACCTTGGAGCCCGGCGCGGGCGACAACGGCCAAACCCTTGTCACCTGGTATTCGTCTCCCGCCAACGATACCAGCACCAGCGCCGCCAAAGGCAGCTTCTCCGCACCGCATAGCATCGTCAACTTCAGCGACCCGAATGCCTGGCTCGGACGCTCTCAGTATGATGGCGACGAAACCGCCGACGCCAGCTACAACGAGTTCCGCATCTACGACCGCGCCCTCACCCCGGAGGAAATCCTCGCCCACCGACTGAGCGGCCCGAACCACGTCGCCATCGAGCCACCCACCGCCGTCGCCGACAGCGCCGAACTCCGTCGCGGTGCCGCGGTCCGCATCGAGGTGCTCGCCAACGACAGCGGGCAAGGCATCGATCCCTCGTCGGTGGAAATCACCAGCCCGCCCAGCGCGGGAAACGCCAGCGTCCAGCCGGACGGCAGCATTCTCTACCGCCACCAATCTGGCATCCCTTCGACGAGCATCGATACCTTCAGCTATCGCGTCGCGAACTACACCGGCAGCTTTTCCGAGCCGGGCACCGTCAGCCTCGTCCTGAGCGATGCCCTCCGCCTTGCAGCCCCCTCCTTGGCCCTGCCCGCGGAACCACCTGCGCTCGCCATTTCCACCACCGATGCCTTTCCCGGTCTCTTCTTCGAGGACGCGCTCTGCATCCGTCACATCCCGGGCGAGACCAGCCGCATCTTCATCGGCGAGCGGCGCGGCGTCATTTCCTACGTCCCCGACATCCACGCCGCGGTCCCGGAACGCAAGGTGCTGCTCGACCTGTCCGCCCAGGTTGCTTTCGACAATAGCAACGAAGGCGAACTCGGCCTGTTGAGCTTCGCCTTCCACCCCGACTTCGCCGAAAACGGCCACCTCTTCGTTTTCTACACCGCCCCCGGCGCTCCTTACTTCGACCGCGTCTCCCGCTTCACCGTGGCTCTCGACGGCAATCAGGCACCCGTCCTGACCAACCCGAC
The DNA here is from genome assembly GCA_004293445.1 of Verrucomicrobiota bacterium. Taxonomy (GTDB): domain Bacteria; phylum Verrucomicrobiota; class Verrucomicrobiia; order Verrucomicrobiales; family Akkermansiaceae; genus Haloferula. The sequence continues at coordinate 84,538 of RDYP01000003.1, forward strand.
CGCCAGCACGGCAACCGAGCGGATCTTCATCAATCAGATCGACGAAGTCTTCAACCACAACGGCGGCGACATTCACTTCGGCCCCGATGGCTTCCTCTACATTGCCATGGGCGACGAAGGCGACCAGATGAACGCCCGCCTCAATGCGCAGCGGATCAACAAGGACCTTTTCTCCTCGATCCTGCGCATCGATGTCGACCGCTTGCCCTCCGGCAGCGAACCGAACCCCCATCCTGCGATCCCCACCGACGCCGGCGTCGCCCGCTTCAAGATCCCCGCCGGAAATCCCTTCACCGCCGCCGCCGGCTGGGACGGCACCTACAACGGCATCGCCATCCCCGATCTGACGAAAGTCCGCACGGAAATGTTCAGCACCGGCCTGCGCAGTCCATGGCGGATGTCCTTCGACCCACAAACCGGAGAACTCTGGATCGGCGACGTCGGCCAATACACCTACGAAGAAGTCCACGTCGTCGATGCCCCGGGTCAAAATCTCGGCTGGGCCTACCGCGAGGGCTTCCACCCCACCCCCGGCACGCCCACAGCGGAGATTCCAACTCCGCCGCCCGGCTTCAGCGCCATCGATCCCGTCTGGGAATACACCCACCCGGGCGGCGCGAATCCCGCCAACTTCAGCGGCCAATCCATTACCGGCGGCGTGGTGTACCGCGGCACCCGCATTCCCGCTCTATCCGGAGCCTACGTCTTCGCCGACTACGTCTCCGGAAATATCTGGGCCCTGCGTCGGGACCCGAGCGGCCCGCAAGTCGAGCGCATCGCCGGAGACGCCGGGATCGCCAGCTTCGGGATCGACCCCTCCAACGGCGACGTCCTCCTCGCCGACTATGCGGAGAACAAAATCAAACGCCTGGTGGTCAGCGACGTGTCCGGCAGCGACTTCCCGGCCAAACTTTCCGACACCGGAATCTTTGCCGATGTCGCCACCCTGAGCCCGAATCCAGGCATCGAGGCCTACCAACCGAACGTTCCGTTCTGGTCCGATCACGCGATCAAGACCCGCTGGTTCGGCCTGCCCGACCTCGCCGGAACCATCGGCTACTCTCAGGATGGGAACTTCAGCTTCCCCGTCGGCATGGTATGGGTGAAGCATTTCGACCTCGAACTGACCCGCGGCGACCCGGGCACCCGCAAGCGGATCGAAACCCGCGTGCTGGTCCGCAATGCCGACGGAGCCTACGGCGTCAGCTACAAGTGGAACGAGGCCGGCACCGAAGCCTACCTCGTGCCCGAAGCAGGCGAGACCTTCCCGCTTTCCATCGAAGTTTCCGGGAGTGCCACCACCCAGACCTACGAGATCCCCTCGCGAGCGAACTGCCTGCAATGCCACACCCCCGTCGCCGGTCACGCCCTGAGTTTCAATGCCCGACAACTCCACCGCGAGGGCCTGCTCGCCGGACGCTACGGAAACCAGCTCGATACCCTGCGGCTCGCCTCCTACCTCAGCGGCCCCGCGCCGGACCTCGCTGCCTTCGCACCTCTCGCCGGGGCGGACGATGCCACGAGCAGCTTGGAATTCCGAGTGCGCTCGTACTTGGCGGTCAACTGCGTCGCCTGCCACCAACCCGGCGGCAGCGCGCCCTCGACCTGGGACGCCCGCCCGGAGCTGACGCTCGAAAACAGCGGACTGATCCGCGGGCTCGCCAACCGCCCCGGCAACGATTCCGCAAACCGCCTGGTGGTGCCCGGCGACCCCGCACGCTCGATCCTCCTGAGCCGCATCGAAGCAACGAATGGCTTCACCCGCATGCCGCCCACCGGCTCGCACGTGCTCGATGCCCAAGCAATCGAGCTCGTCAACGCGTGGATCACCAGTGAGCTGCCGGGCCGCGTGTTTTACTCCGATTGGGCCGCAGGCCACCCCGGCCTCGGCGCACGGGGCGACGATCCCGATGGCGATGGAGCGACCAATTACGACGAATTCGTCCGCGGCACTTCGCCCCTCCGACCAGACGCCGCCGCCGGGCCTGGCCTGAGCATGGCTGCGGGGCAGGTCGTGCTCGACTTCGTGCAGCCACCGCATCGAGTGGCGATCGTGGAAAGCAGCGGCGACCTCGCCACTTGGCAGGACTGGCCGGTCGACGACAATCTACCAACCCATCCCGCCACCGGTATTCCACGCCTGCTGCAAGGACCCGCCGATCCCTCCCGCCGCTTCTTCCGCATCCGTCTGAGCGAACCTTGAACCACCAGCATTTATCGCATTCATCCCGTCCATCGCGGTACCGAAGCCTTGCTGGGCCTTGGATATCCCGTTGACCCTCTTCGGGACGCGTGGCAGCTTGGGCCCATCGTCATGAAGAGCCATTTACTCCAACTCGCCACCATCAGCCTGCTGCTCGCTTCGTGTGAAAACGGAACCATGGTCGGCGGTGGGGACTTCGATCCCCTGACCCCGCCGGGCTCCGGAAATCGACCGACCCTCGCGCAAAGCGGGTATCGGCCCGGAAGTTTCGTGCGAAGCGTGATGGACAACACCGCGTTCTTCGACAAGCGCCCGAAAGGCGATGCGGACGCCGACCGCCTGCTCCCCGTGAACACCGAGATGAAGGTGATTTCCGACGATGGGAGTTATGTGAAAGTCGAGCTGAACAGCGGTGAGGTCGGCTTCGTCCCCACCGTCCTCGTCGCCCTTCCAGAAACCCTCTCCCAACCCGGCGAGACCCCGCCGCCGGGCACGATTCCGATCCAACCCGGCGTGTCGGCCCTGCCGGACAGCCCAACCCTTCCGCCAGTGATCGATCCCGACGCCGCGCCGTCCCCCGATGACGCCATTCCTGCCCCCACAGGCAGCCCGACCCCACTCCCTCCCGGCAACGAAGCAGAGGGCAGCAACCCTTGATTCTACTCATCAAAAAAGGCCGCGGGAGAAATTCCAGCGGCCTTTTTATTTGACTCCGATATTAGGATTTCGCTCCTTACCTACGCTAATTGAAATCCAAGAAATTCTATTGGCAAATATAGCAGGGTTAAAAACAGCCCCGCTAGAAATCACATCAAACCACCCTACTAATTCAGATGAAGAAAATTGTGATGGCAACGATCGCGCCCCTTCTGGGAGTCGCTTCCGCATTTGCAGGTGAAGAAGAGGTAAGCATTCCAGCTGTTCCTGCCCCAGTTGTCGCACCTGCGCCTACCGCCGGAGCTTTCAACCCATCCTTGGGAGTGAGTGGCGTGATCGGAGAGCTTACTGAAAACCTCGGCGGAACAACCTACGATGTTGCAGGCTTTCGCGTCGACGCAGGCAACGATTTCGGCAATGGTTTCTCATTTGCAGGTCGTTACGAGCTTCTTGAAGGCGACGTTCCCTATTCCTACAGCTCCTACGTTCCCGGCTTGGGCCAAGTTGCACAACTACGGAACATCGACGTGGAAAGCGAAGAGCTTCGCCTCCTCATGAACTATGAGCGCGAAGTCTCCCAAGGACTCTCGGTCTTCGGCGGCGTGGGTTACGGCTGGCAGCGTCACGAGGCAACAATGGCTGGCAGCCCCTTGCTCAAAGTCTCTGGCAACGGCGTTCTGCTCAACGTGGGTGCAAACTATCAGAGTGGATCCATTTTCGGCAGCTTGGTTTACACCCATGCACTGACCGTTAACAGCAAGCTCACCTCGATCGCTGGACCTATCCAAGGAGAAGATGAAGATCTCGGCTTTGTTGAGCTTACTACTGGCTACAACATTAATGAGCAACTCGCTGCTACCCTCGCGATCGAAACTCAGGTGCTTGGTGATACCGTTATCGAAGAAGATTGGACCGCTGCTCTTGGCTTGAAATACGACTTCTAAACGTCGGGAAACGCTAATTGCTGACAAACTCGAATCCACCCCCCACGGGGGTGGATTTTTTATGTTTGATGCATTACCGAAGGATATTGTACGACAAACTGCATATACTTCGATATCCGCGTCAGTGACTTATCTTTAAAGCAAGCGCGGTGAGCAATCGCAAGCCGCGCAAGGCCTTTGATGAGGGTAGCTTTCCATCAAAAAAGGCCGTGGGAAACGAGTCCTGCGGCCTTTTTTCGTTGGATGCTTGGAACAAAGCTCAGGCGAGGGCCTGGAGGGCGGCCTTGACGGCTTCGAAGTCGGGCAGGTCCTTCGGGTGCTCTTGGACTTCGGCATAGCGGACGATGCCCGTTTTATCGATCACGAAGGCCGAGCGCTTGGGCACGCCGCCCATGATGAGATTCGCCTCGGGCAGGAATTGCTCATACGCCACGCCGTAGGCCTTCGCAGCGGCATGCTCGTAGTCGCTCAGCAGGGGCAAGGTGATGCCGGACTGCTTGGCCCACGCCTCTTGAGCGAAGGGATTGTCGCCGGAAATACCGAAGACTTGGGCATCGAGCGCCTCATATTCCGCGATGCCACCGGAAATGTCGCACAGCTCGGTGGTGCAAACGCCGGTGAAGGCCATCGGGACGAAGAGCAGGACGATGTTCGACTTGCCGATGAGTTCCGACAGCTTGACCAACTGAGGGCCTTCGGCGGTTTTTGAAACGAGGGTGAAATCAGGGGCGTGGTCGCCGACTTGGAGTGCCATGTGTTTGGAAGGTTGTTTGGGAACAGCGGCGACTATAGGTAGGGGCATCGCCCGGTCAACGGCCCCCATTCCATGAATCACGAATTCTCCCTTTTCGGTCGGCAGCTCGCCGGTGTCAGCGGCATCGGGGAACTGATGGAAGATCTTGGCAACGCGCTGGCATCCGGGGGACCGGACCTTTGCATGCTGGGAGGCGGCCAACCCGCCCACATTCCAGCAGTCAACGCACGATGGCGGCAGCGAATGGAAGACATCCTCGCCGAGCCCGGCGCGCTGGAGCGGGTGCTTGCGAACTACGACCCACCCCGCGGCAACCCGAAGTTCATTGCTGCCCTCGCCGCCCTGTTCCACCGCGAGTTCGGCTGGGACCTCGGCCCGGAAAACATCGCGATCACATCGGGCGGACAGACGGCCTTCTTCTTTCTTTTCAACCTCCTGGCGGGCGAAATGCCCGATGGCCGGCGCAAGAAAATCCTGCTCCCGCTGGTGCCCGAATACATCGGCTACGCCAATCAAGGAGCAGGCGGCGACTTGTTCCGCGCGGTCCCGCCAAAGATCGAAATCACCGGGCCGCACGAGTTCAAATATCGGGTAGACTTCGAGGCGCTGGAGATCGGTGACGACATCGCGGCGATCTGCGTTTCGCGGCCGACGAATCCGACGGGCAATGTGCTGACCGACGGCGAAATCGCGCGCTTGTCCGAACTCGCGAAGACTCATGGCATCCCGCTGATCATCGACAATGCCTACGGTGCGCCCTTTCCGAACATCATCTTCACCGAGGCCGCTCCGGTCTGGGACGAGCATGTAATCCTGACCCTGAGCCTGTCGAAACTGGGCCTGCCGGGAACGCGCAGCGGCATCGTGGTCGCCCACCCGCGGATCGCGGCAGCCCTGGCTGCGATGAGCGCGATCATCGGTCTGGCAAACCCGAATATCGGGCAAGCGATCGCCCTGCCCTTGGTCGAAAGCGGAGAAATCCTACGGATCGCGAACGAAACGGTGCGCCCTTTTTACATGGAGAAATCCCGTCAAGCGCGGGACTTCGTGGCAGAGATTTTCGGAGACTCTTTCGACTACTACATTCACCGTAGCGAGGGCGCCTTGTTCCTTTGGCTCTGGTTTCCGGGGCTGCCGATTCCATCGCGCGAGCTTTACGAGCGACTGAAGCGACGCGGAGTGCTGATCATTTCGGGGCATTACTTTTTCTTCGGCCACGACGACGCATCCTGGCGTCATCGGCACGAGTGCCTGCGGATGACTTTCACGATGGACGAAAGCGTGGTCCGCCGCGGGATCCAAGCGATCGGCGAGGAAGTGCGGCGGGCCCATCGAGAGGCATCCGCCGAAGCCTAATGCTTGCGGGCGGCAACGGCGAGCAGGCACTGGCGGAGGGCAGCCGGCCAGTCGAGGGCCTCGAGCGCGGAGGAATCGCCCCAATCCGGCGCAGCGGCGACGAGTTGGCGGAAGGTCTGGTCGGCACGTTCGCCGCGGCCGGTTTGCTCGGCGGCACAAACCAGCATGGCGAGGGCGATCGGCATTTGTTCCGCGGTGAAGGGGATGGTGAAGCCGTGCTCTAGCAGGATACCGGCTTCTTCCGGGCGAGCGGCACCGAGCAGCAGCCAGGCGGCCTCGTGAGCGAAGAGCGGGTCGGCGGGGAAGCGGTCCTTGCCGCGGAGAAGCAGTTCGACGGCGGCGATGTCCTGGGCATCGTGGAGGACGCAACGGGCGGCTTCGAGATGATCGGAGGCACGGGCGGCGGTGGCTTGGGGATCGATCACTTGGAGCCAGCGACCATAGGCGGCACTGAAATTTCCAGTGGCCATGAGGCTGCGCGCCTCGATCCGCAGGCAGTCGAGCGGATCCGCTCCGGCGAGGCGGGCGCTGTCGAGCAGGCGGGCGACTTGCTTGGCGTCACCGGGTTCATGGGCGAGGGCCAGACCGCAAGCGACCATGGCATCGCGGACGCGGCGGCTGCCAAAGAAGGACCGGGTCGCGGGGTCAAGCAGGCGCTCGGCCAAGGCGCGCAGGTCCGCGGGAGAGGCCCCGGGCCCGACTTGTAGGGTATCGAGCTGCTGTTGGAGTTCGGCGAGGAAGGCCTTCCGCTCGGCGTCCGGCAGGGCATTCTCCCAGCCGCGCCAGTCGTGGGTATTTTGAAAATCGTGATCGCGCGGCAGTTCGCCGGGCCAGAGAGCAAAGACCTCGGCCGAGCGCCCTTGAGCCCAGAGGGCACGAGCGGTGGCGTGCTCGCGGATCGGCGAGGGCAGTTCGCGGGCGAATTCTAAGGCGCGGGCGATGGCGGCACTGTCGCCGGCGCGGAGCGATTGGTGGAGAGCGGTGATGGCGGCGAGGCCTTGACCATCGACCGCCTGCATGACGCGGGCGACGCGGGTGGCGAGTTCAGGACTGTTGGCCCCAGTCAGCCAAGCGCTCCACAGCCAAGGTGAGTCGAGCTTTTCCACCGCATGTTCAAGCGGCCCGGGGCAGGCATCGGCGAGACCGGATGCGAGGAGGAAATGCGCTTGCGATAGAGTCAGGGAAACATCGGCCCGAAGCTCGGCACGCAGGAAATCGGCCGCCTTCGTCCGCTGTCCCCGCAGGGCCAGTGCTTCGGCATGCTCGATGGCGTGAGCCGGGCTGGGATCGAGCTGCCACGCGGCATGGGTGGCGGCGACGTGAGCGTCGAGAATGGCCGTCGGCGATTTCAGGTCGCTGGGTATTGGAGGCTGGGCAAGCGCCTGCCAAGCGGCCCGCTTGAGACGCTGGAGTTCTTCGCGGTCACCGACGATTTGATGGAGGCGGGCGATCTCATCGGCCCGCAAACGGAAGAATGCTAGGGCGTCTTCGCTGCTGTTTTTTATGCCACGCTGCCGACGGTAGAGGTCTTGGTCAGAAGCCGCGATGCGCCCGCGAAGAAATGCTTGGAACCAAGGGTGCTCGCGACCGAGGCCCGCAGCGGCGGTGGTCACCCAGGCGTGCGCGGCATCGCCGTCGAGGACGAGCCTTTCCCAGAGCGGCATCCAAAGTTCGGGCGATGCAACGCTGCGATGATTGGAACCGAGCCGCAGGATTCGGTCGAGCACGGCACCCGCTCCGGGCAGGAGGGCTTCGAGCAGCTCGGGATCTGCGGCGGTCGCATGAGCGATACGATCCGCCGCAGCAAGAAATTCGGGACTGCGGGGATCTGCGGTGGATCGGATGCCGGCGACGCTTCCCACGAAGTACCGGAGAGCGGCGAGGCGACGCGGGTCCATCCCCGCCGTGCGGGCGAGGGGAAGAAAGCAGGTGTCCTGGAAAGCGAGCCCGAGGATGCCGTCCCGCTCCGCGAAAGACATCGAGCCGGCACTTTCCGGCAACTCGATCCCGGCGACCAAGGCTTGGCGAGAGTTCAGAGACCAGAGATCCAAGCGACGACCGCGGCGACAAGCCAGCCAGCCACGGGTCGCGTCCTCGGCCCAGGCATCGCGCGGGACGGGAGCGCTCTTTTCAGAAACGAGCGGCGAGGTGGGCAGGCGGGCGACGAGAGAAAAATCCCGTTCATCGAGGAGCTGGACCTCGTTTGCGGTGGCGACGGCCAGCCATCCCCGCGAGGCCAGGCGATGGACCGAGCGGACATCCGGAATCGGGATAGCGGCGAGGAGCGCGGAGTTCCTGCGCGAGGGCGAGTCGGGGATGGCCGGTTCAGAATCCACTGGCGCGGCATCAGCGGGTGGGCAGCGCTGGCCGAGGCGGGGGAGGATTTCGTGGACAAGAAGCTGGCCTGAATCCGTACCGAGGGCGACCCGATCGTTGGAAAAGGCCGCGGAAAGAATGGACGATGCCGCGCGAAAAGGTGCGTGAAAATCGGGACGGCCATCGATCTCCAAGAGGACCAGGCGGCTGTCGTCGGCAAGGAGTCGAGGCGGGGTATCGCGGCCGAGCAATCCATTGCCGAGTCCGGGCAGGCGGGAGAGGAGGGAGCGCGCGGAGGTCCAGTCGGTGGCGATGGAAGGCGGAACCGCTTCCAGATCGATATGCCCTTTTCCCGAGCGGACGCGGAGGGAATAGTGCTGGATCAGCGCCGCCCTACCGAGTGGACGAGCGAGCAGCTCGCCACCATCGGGACTGAAAACAGCGAGATCGAAAGGGCCGACCGATGAGGCGCTGAGGCTCGACGGCCGGCTACTTTGCAAGGGCAGTTCCAGCAGCGAGCCATCCACGGCAAGCGCGCGCAAACGAAAGACATCCAGCTGGGCAGCGAGAGGTGCGACTGGTGAGGGATCGGACTCCCGGATGCTGCGACCGCGGGTGCTGTCGATGATTCGCCAAATCAGGGACGAGGGTTCCGGGCCTGCCGCCGGATGAGCGAGCAGGAGGCCATCGGGCGACCACGCGAAGCAGCTCGCGGGGATTTCATGGTCGGGGGCGACGGGTAGGATGGCGATGATGCGTATCGTTTCCGCGTCGCAGAGGAGAAATTCCGAGGTCTCGCGGCGGGTCCGACGGACGACCATCCGCTTGCCCGAGGGCGAGACGGAGAGCATTGAGATCGGAGCTGCCGGGCGGGTGGCGAGGATTCCGCTGATGACCGGCTTTCTCAAATCCCAGCGCAAAACGGACTCGGGCATTTCGTCGGGCGAACGGCAGGCGGCGAAGAGCGTGTCGGGATCGGCTCCGAAGGAAATCGCCCGCAGCGGCGATGGGTGCCGAATTTCGAGCCGTGGGAAATTCCAAGCCGTGGCGCGGAGGGTCGCGAGAAGGAGTGCTTGGGCATCGAGGTTCGCGGGGTCCTGCTCAAGAGCCGCGAGGAGGTAGGGCAGGGCCTCGTCGCGAGCAGTGGTCGGCGCGGCCGCGGTCGCAAGGTAGGAATTGGCGAGCGCGCGACGGGTCTCCCGGGCGAGTTCCTGAGCCTTGGCCGCGGTCGCCATGGCTTCCCGCTGGCTCGGCCGGGACAGAATGCCGAGCATGCCGGCTCCCGCCACCACGCCGACGCAGAGCAGGGCGGCGGCTTGGCGGAACTGGAGTTTGCCACCCAATCGGCCAAACTCGGCTTGGCTCGATTGAGATGGAAGAGCTTCGCGCAGCAGGTGGTCGAGGTCGCGCTCGAAGTCGTTCAAAAGCGTCGCGAGGGCCTGCGACGATCCGATTTGCCAATCGATGCGGATTTCCGCGGCAGTCGGGACGGCTTCGTTCAGGGGATCGCTGCAAAAACCCGCGCCTAGGATGCGGACCACGAGATCGGGCCGGGAGCCCGCAGGTACGATGCCCTCAAGACAATCGATGCGGATCCGCTGCCGGTAGCGCGCTTGGAGGCGCTCCACGACGGCAGCGAGCCCATCGCGCGCTTCGGAAACGTCGCCCATGGCGCTGACCAAAATTGTGAACGTCCGCATCCCGCGCGGAGTTAAAACCGCCGGAGGCCGAATTTCTAAGTGGGAAATCCGTGAATTTCAGGGTGTGCGCGCGGCGGGTGCTTCGGGATCGGCGAGCTGGCTCAGGGGCAGGACCTCACCGATCTTTTCCGCCCGGGCATGAAGATCGACGGCCATCCGTGCGGCGGCCGCCTCGACCCGCGCGGCGGGCGCCTTGGCACGAAGCACGACGATCGGGAGGTAGGCGTGGAATACGCGGCCGCTTTGGGTTTCGACATCCCCGACGATGCCCATAAGTGCGACTTCCGCGCTCGTCTTACCCTCCAAGTCCGGAAAATATCGCCACACCAATGTTTCCGGCGTCACGCCTGCGAGCAATTTCTCATCGATCGCCAACAACTGCGAAGGAAGGGCCGCAGCCCCCTTTGCCACACCCGGCACCCGGAGGACCACCGGCTCACCGGCCGGAGTGGCCATGGGAAAGGCCGCGGTGTGAACACAAGAAATGAGTCCGCCGGCGAAGATCAGGGGGAGCAGGCTTTTCATGGGATGGGTACGAAAACCCATGATGTCAGCTTCCACAAGGGGGAAGGATTCCCGAAAAGTCGCCGATTTGACAAGCCATGGCGGGGCGGATAACTCTGTGGCAACGATTCCCTCCTCCCGCTTCGTCCCCCGTGCCCGCGGCATGGTTCGTCGGCGGTTTGGCGGAGTGGATCGGGGGAAAGCTTCCTCCACGCCCCTCGCCTCGCCCGCTTCGGCCGCACCGAGCGGGCTCTTTCGTCTCCCCTCCTTTCCCCTTCCCGATTCATGAACCTTTCCCGTCTGCTCGCCGAAAGCCGCAGCACCATGCGTTTGGCGGTGCCGCTGATCATCGGCCAACTGGGCCAGATGCTGATCAGCCTGTCCGACACGCTGATGCTCGGCTGGCTGGGCGTGACCCCGCTGGCCGCCTGCTCATTCGCCAACACCTTGATCTATCTGCCCATGATGATCGGCATCGGGATGTCGATGGCGGTGTCGATCCGCGTCTCGCAGGCGCGCGGTGCCGGGGATCCCGCAGCGGCTCGGGCGGCGCTGCGCCACGGGCTTTTCATCGCACTGGTGCTCGGGCTGCTGACCTTGGCAGGCGCCTGGGCACTGCTGCCGATGCTCGATCTCTTCCAGCAGGACCCGCGGGTGATCGCCGTGGTGCCGGATTTCCTGCTGCTCGTCGCCGCTTCGATGATTCCGGCGATGGCCTCGATGGCGGTGAAAAATCACGCCGATGCGATGAACCGGCCCTGGCCGGTATTCTGGATTTCGATCGGGGGCGTGGCCTTGAATATCGTGCTCAACTGGATCCTGATCTTCGGCAAACTCGGCGCGCTGGCGATGGGACTCGAAGGCGCGGCGCTGGCAACTTTGATCGCGCGAAGTGTGGCTCTGGCCGGGATGATCGCCTGGTGCCGCGGCGACGCAGCATTGAGGGAATGGGTGCCAACCCGCTGGTTGCGCGCGCCCGAGTGGTCGGGCGTGAAAGACCTGCTGCGCAGTGGCTTTCCGGCCAGCATGCAATTGCTCGCCGAAGTGAGCGCCTTCGTCGCAGCCACGCTGATCATCGGTCACATGGGCGAGGCGGCACTGGCCTCTCACCAAGTCGCCATCCAATGCGCCGCCACGGTGTTCATGATCCCACTCGGGATTTCAATGGCCCTGACCGTGCGAATCGGCGAGGCCTTTGGAGCGCGGAATTTCAAGGCCATGCGCGCGATCGTGGTCAGCGGTTGGAGCATGGGCGTGGCCGTCATGCTCGTGACGGCCAGCTCGTTCATCTTTTTCAATGACCCACTGGCGGGACTCTTCATCGACGACCCTGCCGTGCGACGCATGGCGGCCTCGCTTTTGGTCGTCGCTGGGGCCTTCCAATTCTGCGATTCGATGCAAGTCATCGCTGCCGGAGCCCTGCGCGGCTTGGACGATGTGAAGACCCCGGCTTGGTTGGCCATGGGGGCCTACTGGGCGGTATCGATCCCCGTCGGCTGGCTGCTCGCCTATCCCGTCGGCCTCGGCGTCACCGGCATGTGGTGGGGCATCACGCTGGGACTGACCATCACCGCAGTGCTGTTAGGCCGACGGATCTGGAGCAAAACGTCGGCGCGCAGGGATTGGGACCGCGGGGAGTTTAGAAACTGATCTCAGCACCGCCGAAGATCATGCGCGGAGCATTCGTGCGGGGGCCTTCGGGGATGCGGCTGACGATGGCCCGCTCATCGAGGAGATTCTGCACCCCGGCGAGCAGCTTGACGTTTTCGTTCAACTGATAGTGGCCACTGAGGTCGAACTGGCACAGTGCCTGGATCTTCCCATCGCGACTGGTCGGGGTGGACTCGTTGGCCGCTGTGGCGGGGTTGTCGACACGCGGACTGCCGTTCCAACCGCTGCCCCAGGAGCTACCGAGGTAATGAAGATCGAGGTTCATCGCCCATTTTCCGCCGCTCAGTCCGATACCAGCGGCGAATTTCCATTCTGGGACGTATGGAATCTCATTGCAGTCTCGACCTCCGGCGTAGATCGCATCGCCACCGCCTGCGAGGAAGGACGAGCTGTTCTTGAACTCCGCGGTCGTCCAAGTGGCGCTGAGATAAAGTGGCAGGCCAAGCGACCAGCCAGCCGCCTGCCCGGCATCGTACTGGACCAGCGATTCGAGCCCGAAGACATCGGCCGCACCGGCATTCTGGCTGGCAGATGCACCCGATGCACCAAGGCCGGCGTCGGTGGAAATCAGTTGGTCGAAGTCCGTGTAGAAACCCACCAGTTCGGCATTGAAGAAATCCCCGCGGTGCCGATAGCCCAGCTCGTAGCCGAGGCTCTCCTCGTTTTCGGTGCCATTGGCAAGATAGGCCTGCGGACTGGGCGAGGCAACGCCCCGGAAGACGCCGCCGAAGAGCGAGCGGATGGCATCGAGCTCGTAGTTCGCACCCATCCCGCCAGCGAAGAGATGCTCGTCCCCCGCGAACTGGAGGCCGGTTTTGTCGGTGTAGTCGAGCTCCAGAAGCTCGTAGCGGAGGCCGGGCCGCAGGGTAAGCTTACCCAGCTGAATTTCGTCTTCGGCGTAGAGCGCTGTGGCGAAGGTTTCGTTGATGCCATTCGGCGTGATCGCACCGGGCTGACCGGGACTCAGGACGAAGCCGCCATTCCCAAGCGCATTGTAAGTCGCGACCTGCTGCTGCGCATCGGCCCGATCGTAATGAAAGCGCGCGCCAAAAGCCAGATCGTGCTCGAGCGATCCGGTGGCGAACTTGAAATTCGCCTGATTCTGCCAACCATAGGCCTGATGATCGCGAAGATTCGCGGTGCTACGAGTGGTCCCGACAGCGCTGCCGTCGAGCACCGCGATCAGCGCGGGATTGAGCAGCGCCTGATGAAGTGAGGTTCCATTGACCCGATCGAGCTTGTCCCAGTTGCGACGAAACTCATTGAAATACACGGCCGACTCGATCCGCAGCGCATCGCTCGGCTCACCGATCCATTTCAGGTAGCTGCGCCACTGGCTGGACTCGAACTCATCGAACTTAGTAGCGGCGTAGCGGCGGTCCGGCGTGGAGCGAACGTCCACTTCGCTGAGGCCGGTGTAAGTCTCGTTGGCGTCGAAGTCCGTGTAGCCGGCCTTCACCTCGATCCGCTGCTTGAGCGCGCTGTCCGGCTCCCAGAAGAACTTCAGCATGGGCTCGATGAGATCGAATCCGCTGTCGCCGCCGAAATCGATATCGCGATAGCCGTCGCTAGTCTGCGAGTGGAGCTCCAGCAAGTAACCAACGCGGCCAGACGCCGTGTCCACGCTGTCACCATACCAACTGTGATTGAAAGCGGTATTGAAACTGCCGTAGGTCGTCCGTGAGTAGAATTTCGAGTCTTCCGGGATTTCGGTGGAGAGGAAATTGATCACCCCACCCGTCGTCTGCGGGCCGTAGCGCACCTGCGACGAGCCTTTGAGCACCTCGATCCCGGCCATGCGTGCGGGTTTTGGCGAATAATAAGCGGCCGGCGCGGAATAGGGCGAAGGTGCGGTCAGGATGCCGTCCTCCATCACCGTGACCTTTTCACTGCGCGTGCCATCCGCGCCCCGCAGCGAGACGTTGGGGAAATTGCCAAAGCCATCCTCCTCACGGACATACACACCCGGCACCTTCGCCAGGACCTGCCCGAGGTTCGTGTAACCTCGCTCACGGAACTCCTCCGCATCGACGTAAGCCGCAGCCCCCGCCAAGGTCCAAACCGCCTCGGCACTGCCGACCACGGTCATCGCTTCGAGATTTGCCACCTCACTCGCAGCCTCATCGGCGACGGCAAAGGAAGCAGCGGAGAGAAAAGTCGCGCTGGCGAGCAGCTCAAGACGGATCGAAGGCTTCATGGGAGAGTCGAGGTGAGTGACAAAATCGTTATTGAGACGCAGTCTCAGGAACGATGTCTCGAAAAGAACGGCTGGGGTCAATCGAAAATTAAGCGAGCAGGTCGCTTGGAAAAAATCCTCCCTGATTCAGGCGTGGAATTTTCCACACGTGCAGAAACGGATATCTTGTTCCGATAAAGCTGCGTCCGCCCTGAAAAAGCGGTTGGACTCAGCGGCCTCTAGCAGCTCACGAACTCGATCGAACCTCGGAAATCCGCCACAGCCCGGGATTGCAAATCCAGCGTCTTGGGATGAGATATCCCTAGGCGTCGATCTGTCCGGATGCCTCTCTCCACCCAATCCCCATTCCCATGCGCCCCATCGTCGTCTTGTTGGCGGGCCTCTCCATCCACGGTGCCTCCGCCGCACCGCGTCTCCAACTTTCCACAGAAGCCCTCGCACCGGAAAGCCGCATCGAGCTGGTCCTCGATCATGCTGCGGCCGGCGAGGACCGCATCGGCAAGGAAGCCCGCAGCGCGTGGCTCGATATCCAACCGGCCTGGCCTGGTAGCCTGTTTTGGAAAGAAGCCAACGTGCTCGAATTCCGACCCGCGCAAGCGCCCGCTCTCGGCACGACCTATCGCTTTCAACTCATCGGCCAACACGCCCACCTCGACGGCAGCACGATCCCGAACGGCGAGCTCGCCCGCATCAAGAGCGAACCGTTTCAAATCGACTACGCCACCTTGCTCGACCGCTACGAGGACGACTGGAGCCCACGCAGTGCCGCGTATTTCCTCCGCTTCAACGGCGATGTCCTTCCGGAAAAAGCCGCGCCCTTTTTGTTCTTCGAGGCCGATGGCGGCAAGCGAGTCGCCGCCCGCACCGAACGCGCGAGCTTCGCCCGTCTGAAGCAGCCCGGTTACCTCGGTGCCTCGTGGAGCGAACGCTTCGCCCACCGCGGCCAAGCCCCGGCCACACCCGAGCTTACGCCCGAACTCGAACTTCCAAACGGCCTGATCGTCACTCCCCTCCAGCCCCTCCCGATCGGTCAGAACTGGCGACTCTCGGTGCTCACCGGCCTGCCCGACGCCTCGGGCAAAGCAAAGTTTCCGCAAGACTCCACACGCTACCTTGGAGAGATCGATCCTCTCCGCGTGGAACGCTTGGTCGCCCGTGTCACCGCCGACGCCCCACGCCGCATCGTCGCGGACTTCAATGTCAGGCTACCCGCAGACCTGCCGACATCCATGGTCCGCATCGAACCAACGCCAAAGGATCTTCGCATCGAAGTCCGCGGCGACGAACTCCATATCTTAGGAGACTTTGCGGGCGAAGCGAACTGGCACGTCACTCTCGACGCCGCGCTTGGCTCTTTCGACGGCCGTGCGCTCGGCCAGCCCTTCGCGAAATCGATCGAATTCCGCCCACTCAAGCCGGAGCTCGCCATCGCCAGTCAGGACGAAAGCCAGCTCGCCTCCGGGACCCGCAAGTACCGCGTTCAAACCGTGAACCTGGACCTTGTCAAAGTCCGGGTAAAACGCCTCGACGCCACTCAATTGATCCGCGCCCAGCAAGGCTACCGCCACTACACCGGCAACGGACACGACGGGAAAACACTCAAACCCACCCACCTCATCCCCTACGAAATGCTGGCCGGCGAGACCATCGTCGAATTCGACGTCCCTCTTGCCAACGCCCTCGATACCACCCAAGCGCTGGTGCTCGATTGGGATCAAGTCCTCGCCGACGACGCCAAGCCTTTCACCCTCGGCTTCCCGAAAAACGCAATCGCGCCACCCCTCGTCGCCAAGCCCGCCGCCGCCTTCTTCCTCGAAATCGCCGGCACCCCAAAGGTCGGCACGAAAGCAGAAAAAAACGACAACCCCAACGATGGCGAGAACGACGGACCGCCCAAGTCTCCCGTCGTCCAAGCCCTCGTCCAACTCACCGATATCGGACTCGCATGGAAAATCATCGACGGCGAAGCCCGCGTATTCGCCTTCTCCTGCCTCAGCGGCAAGCCGCTCGCTGACGTATCCCTCGCCACCTTTGGCGAAGATGCCAAGCCCCTCCAACAAACGAAAACCGGACCCGATGGGATGGCCCTTCTCCCACGCGATGCATCCGCTCGGCACCTGCAGGCAAGCCTCGGCGACGATCGCTACAGCGTCGCCTACGACACTACCCTGCCCACCGTCGGCCTCTGGCGCTTCCCGGTGCGCTACTCGTGGGAGCCAACCGCATTGGAAAAGCGGCGCGTCTTCCTCTTCACCGATCGCTCGCTTTACCGACCGGGCGAAAAGGTCCACCTCAAGGGCATCGTTCGCCGGCAAAGCGGCAACGAAATCGGCGCTCAGCCAGCTGCAAAATCGCGGATCGTAGTCACCGATCCCACAAGCCGCGAAATTCTCTCCAAAGAAGTGAACCTTTCACCGAAGGGCGGCTTCGACCTCAGCTTCGACCTCCCCGCCGAAACGACAGGCTACCACCGCATCACTTTCGAATACCCCGACGAACTCGCGACGCTCGACGGGCTCGAAGACTGGTCGGAGCGCGCCTTGATCGAAAGCAACTCCCGTTTCCAAATCGGCCTGCGGGTCGAGGAATTCCGCCGCAATGCCTTCGAAATCAAACATCAACTCGCCACTCCTCAGCCCGGCGCCAAGGAAGTAAGCCTCGATCTCCAAGCTCGCTACTACCAAGGCCAGCCGGTCGCCAAAGGCGAAGTCGAAACCTTCACCCACATCACCGAGACCAATTTCTACCCGGAGAAATTCCGCGACCACCTCTTCGGCGACCATCGCTTCCAAGACTTCGGTTACTGGTATCACTACTTCGGCTACCGCTGGGACGACGCCCAAAACACGCGTCAAAACCAAAGCGAATCCACCAAGACCACACTCGCCGACGACGGCAGCGCGCACGTTGTCGCGAAGTTGCCAGATACCGAATTTCCCATGGCTCGCACGGTATCCATCTCCACTGAGGTGACCGACGCGAACCGCCAGACGCTCGGCAAAAGTACGGAAGCGATCGTACATCCATCCTCGGTCTATGTCGGCATCTCCCGTCTCGACCGACTTGTCCGGGTCGGCGATCGAATCCCGCTCGAAATCGTCGCACTCGGCATCGATGGCGAAGCCATCCAGAGCGAGCTGAAGATCGACGCCAAGCTCTCCCGCGAGGTCAACGACCAGGTCCGTATCGACACCGGCAAAGGCCGCTCCGCACTGCGCAACGAAACCCGTCGCGAAGAGCTATCGACCACCCCGCTGACCTTGGCCGACGGCTCGCGCACCGAATTCCTCTTCGCCCCCCAGAGTGCCGGACTTCACCAGATCGAACTCCGCGGCCGCGACCCCGAAGGACGCCCCTTCGCCACCGCAATGTCCATCCACGTCTACGGCGGCGACGAATACCCCTGGGCCTACGAAGACGGCATGCGGATCAAATTGGTACCCGAGAAAAAACTCTACCAACCCGGCGAAACCGCACGCGTGCTCGTCCTCTCCCCGATCGAGGGCACCGCGCTGGTCACCGTCGAACGCGAGAAAGTCCTGCGCTCCTTCATGATCGAACTCAAGGCCGACAAGCCGGTCATCGAAATCCCATTCAGTGACACCGACGCTCCGAACGCCTTCGTCTCCGTCCTCGTGGTCAAGGGCGCCCAAGACAGCGCGCAACGCTTCAAGGAGCCCCAGCTCCGTCTCGGCTACTGCGAACTGATGGTGGAAAACATCCGCGACAAACTCGCCGTGAAACTCGACCTGCCGACCGAAAGCGTGAGGCCCGGCACGGAGCTTGAAATCGCAGGAAGCATCGTCCTCGCAGACGGCCAGCCCGCAGCCAATGCCGAAGTTACCCTCTACGCCGAAGACGAAGGCACTCTCGCCGTGATGGGCTACGAAACGCCAAACCCCATGGCGCACTTTTACGAGCCCCGCGAGCTGCGGGTGAACTGCGGCACCACCCTCGACAAATTCATCCCCGAATCCCCTGACGAGCAGACTCTTTACAACAAAGGCTTCTTCATCGGCGGCGGCGACGACGAGTTGGGCGGGATGTCACCGGCGATGCGCAGCGACTTCAACCCCTGCGCCGGCTGGCGACCCGCAATCACCACCGACGCCGCAGGCAGGTTCGCCGCGACCTTCAAGATGCCCGACACCTTGACCCGCTACCGCGTCATCGCCATCGCCCACCACGGCGAAACCCGCTTCGGCCACACCGATTCGGAGCTCGTCGTCAGCAAGGAACTGATGATCGAACCCCAAGCCCCCCGCTTCGCCAATGAGGGCGATACCCTCACGCTCCGCGCACTGGTGCAGAACGCATCCGACCACTCCGGCACTTGGAATGTCAGCTTCACCGCCAACCCTCCTGGCTCCGATCCCATCGCCACCCTCGTCGGCACGGAGAGACAAAAAACCATCGCTCTCCCCGCAGGCGGGTCCGCCACGGTGCTCTTCCCCATCACCCTTCAAAATACGGGTGAAGCCGTCGTTTCCTGGAAGGCCGAACCGCTCTCACTCGACACCACGGAACTCACACCCGCCCTCGCCACCAAGCTGCAGGACCAAGTGGAGTCCCGCTTCCAAGTCCAATACCCCGTGCCACTGCTGCGCCAAACCCGACTCGTGAACCTCGGTGGCAGGCAGATCGACTTGCTCAAAGAACTCGACCCCTCGCTGTTGAAAGGCCGCGGTCACATCGAGCTCGAGTTCTCCCGCTCGCTCCTCGCCGAAGCCGCAGGCTCGGTCGACTATCTACTAAGTTACCCGTACGGCTGCGTCGAACAGACGACGTCCTCGATGATGCCTTGGCTTGCCGTCGACCAACTGCGCGACGTGGTGCCCTCCTTTGAGAAATACCCCGAAGCCAAGGTGAAGGCGGCCTTGCAAAAAGGCGTCGATCGCCTGCTCTCGATGCAACAGCCCGACGGCGGGTTCAGCTACTGGCCGGGCAACCACGAAATCGTCCCCTGGGCCAGCGCCTACGCCGGACTCGGCCTCGTCCTAGCCGAACAAAAGGGTGCCGTGGTCCCCCATGCCTCACTCGCCGCACTGGCCACCCACCTCGAGACCTCCCTGCGGGGACTCGGCAGCACCACTTCCTCCTACGAACTCGAAAACGTCTGCCGCGCCGTCTGGATCCTCGCCATTCTCGATCGCCAGCCCGCCGCCGCCATCAACGCTCTGAAGGACCGCATCGCCGACCTCAATCCCCGCGCACGCTGCCTGCTCGCCCTCGCCGCGCATACCGCGAAGATCGGTAATTCCGCCGACATCCTTCGCAACAAAACCAAATGCCGTCTCAAGGACGACGCGTGGATGCCGTGGCAAAACGACCACGCGATGTCTCTCTTCGCTTGGTCCGTCATCGATCCCGAAAGCCCCGAAACCACCGCCGCCCTCCACAAACTGATCAGCGACCGCAATCCCTACGGCCACTGGCGCACCACCTGGGTCAACGCTTGGGCCCTGCTCGCCCTCGGCACCTACGCCGAACATCAAGAGGAGGCAAAACCCGCCACCATCACCCTGACCAGCAACGAAGGTCCGCGCACCCTCACTCTGGAAGCCGGCAAGCCCGCAC
Organism: Verrucomicrobiota bacterium; assembly: GCA_004293445.1. GTDB lineage: Bacteria > Verrucomicrobiota > Verrucomicrobiia > Verrucomicrobiales > Akkermansiaceae > Haloferula. The sequence goes on from RDYP01000003.1 coordinate 104,417, forward strand.
CCGCCCTCGACTTCCCGCTCGGCAGCAGCCTCACCCTCAAGGCCAACTCGGACGAAAGCGCGTACGTTCGCGTGAAACTTTCCTCCAAGCCCGACCTCACACCGCAAAAACCTGTCGCGAAAAACGGCATGCAAATCACCCGCTTCTACGAGCGCGTGAAATCCGATGGCAGCACCGAACCATTGGCGAAACCAAAACTGGGCGATCTGGTACGCATCACCCTGCGGGTCGAACTGCCCGACGACGACTCGCGCTACCTGATCGTCGAAGACCGACTGCCAGCGATCTTCGAGGCAGTGAACAACGACTTCGCCAGCCAATCCGCCCACAGCAAGACAGGAACCACGAGCGAACAGGATTGGAGCGTATCGCATTCCGAACTCCGCTCCGATCGCGCCCTCTTCTTCTTCGATCGCGTCTGGAGCAAGGGCCGCCAAGAAATCCACTACCTCGCCCGCTGCACCATGGAAGGCAAGGCGGTCGCCCCGCCAGCGAAAGTGGAATCGATGTACGACCCCGACCAGACAGCGCTTTCCGCCTCACGCGAATTCTAAACCCGCCGTGAACGTCCGCTCCCGCCTTCGCCGCAAGCGCGTCCTCATCCCCGGACTCTCCCTCGCGACAGGAGCCTTTGTCTGGTTTCTCCTTCCGCTCCTCCTACCCTTACCCTCCGATCTAACAGAAAATCCCGCCGCGTCGCCGATTCTTCGCGACCGCCACAATCGACCCCTGCGCCATCTCGTCCTACCCGACTCCACGCGCAGCGCGCCAGTCGCACTCGACCAGATTCCCGCCGACCTCATCGCCTGCACCCTGGCCGCCGAAGACAAGCGCTTTCACTCCCACGGCGGGATCGATCTCCTAGCGACCTTGCGCGCCATCAAGGACGCTCTTCTGCAGCGAAAAGCCGCTTCGGGCGCATCGACCATCACCCAGCAGCTCGTCAAACTCTCATCCCCCCGCGCTCCCCGCACGCTCTCGACCAAACTGCGCGAAGCCTTGGTCGCCCGGCACCTCGAAATGAAGTGGTCCAAAGACCTCATCCTCACCGCCTATCTCAACCACTTGCCCTACGGCAACCAGAGAACCGGCCCGGCGGAAGCCGCCCGCTTCTACTTCCAAAAACCGCTTGGCGATCTGTCACTCGCCGAATGCGCTTTACTGGCAGGACTCCCGCAGGCTCCGAGCCGGCTCGATCCCCTGAAACACCCGGACCGCGCACGCGCGCGACGCTCCGTGGTGCTGGACCGCGTGGCAGCAAACTACGACGCATCTCGTATCTCAGCCGCACGCGCCGAGTCGATCAGGCTCCGCCCTCTGCCCGAAGAGACACTCGCACCCTGGTTGCCCGGATTCATCGAAACTCATGGCCGCGTGACGCTCGACGCCGATCTCCAGCACGACCTCGAAGCCATCGTCCGCGAAGAACTCGACAAGCTCTCCCATTCCAATCTCAGCCACGCCGCGCTCGTCGTTCTCGACAACTCCAGCAGGGAAATCCTCGCCCTTGTCAGCTCGGGCGATTGGCACGATCCCCGGGGCGGCCAAATCAATGGCGCTCTCGTCCACCGCTCCCCCGGTTCCGTACTCAAACCCTTCACCTGGCTGCTCGGCTTCGAAAAAGCCGGCCTGCATCCGGGCTCAATCGTCGCGGACATCCCGACCCGCTTCCGCACCGAAGAAGGGCTCGACGCGCCCGAAAACTACGATCGCAGCTTCCGCGGACCCGTCTCCGTCCGCGAGGCCCTCGCCTGCTCGCTCAATGTCCCTGCGATGCGCGTCCTCAACGAACTCGGAGGCCCCCGACCGCTCCACCAACTCCTCCTCAACCTCGGGCTCGACAGCATCGGCCCCGATCCTGCTCCCTACGGACTCGGCCTCACCCTCGGCAACGCACCCGTTCGACTGCTCGATCTCACCAACGCCTACGCCACGCTCGCGGAAGGCGGGGTACACCGCGCGACGCGACTCTGGATCGAAAGCGAAAACGCTACAGATCATGCGACCCCGAAATCTGAAATCGATCCTCCCCCATCCATCATCTGCCAACCATCTTCCGCCTACCTCATCGCCGACATTCTCGCCGACCCGCTCGCGCGCGCACCCTCTTTCGGCCGCGGCGGACCTCTCGAACTCCCCTTCCGCTGCGCTGCAAAAACCGGCACCTCGTCCGATTTCCGCGACAACTGGTGCCTCGGCTTCACTGCGGAATTCAGCGTCGGCGTGTGGGCCGGGAACTTCGACAACTCCCCGATGAAAGGACTCTCGGGTGTCGCCGGTGCCGGCCCCATTTTTCATCGTGCCATGCTCCGCCTCCACCGCGGTCGCAGCGCGCGCTGGCTGACAAGGCCGGATGGACTCGTCGACGTCGCCCTCGATCCCTCCACCGGAAAAAATGTCGGCGAGATCGGACAACGTAAGACCCAAGGAATCGCGGCCAGCATCGAGGCCGTCCCGAATGATCGAATTCCCCTCACCGCCTCACCCGCCGACCGCGATACCGAAGGACGGGTGCTACTGGATTCCTCGTATCAAGAATGGCTCGGCTCCCCGCACAATCGCCGACGTACCGAGTTCGCCCTCGCCGAACATCGCCCGGCCGAACAGGCGCTGCGCATCCTCGGGCCGCGCGATGGTAGCGTCTGCCTGCTAGACCCGGAGTTGCCAAACGGCGGCCTGCTTCACCTAAGCAGCAATCTCCCCAAAAGCACCCGCTGGTCCAGCCCAACGCTGGAAGTCTTTTCCGGCGGCACCGAAGCCATCGCCCGGCTCGAACCCGGCAGCCACATCCTCACCGCAACCGACCTCCGCAACGGTCACCACAAGCAGGTGACCATCCACGTGAAACCCCGCTGAGGCCGAACCGCACACTCTCAAGCGCCACCGCTGGCAATCCGGGCGAACTTGTCGTCAAGAAAGCGGAGCACCATCTCCTCCACCTTCTCGTCGCCCAGGCGTTCGATGACTTCCACGCTGAAACCACGGGCAATCAACTGACGGGCGCGGACGGGATCGATTCCTCGAGCGCGGAGGTAGAAAATCTCCTCATCACTGATCGCGGCACTCGTGCTGCCGTGAGAACACTTCACATCATCAGCGTTGATCTCCAAGCCGGGCATTGAATTGGCCTCGGCGTCTTCGCTCATGAAAAGATTACGACAAGTCTGGTAAGCGTCCGTCCGGTGCGCGCCTTCATCGACGAAAATCAGGCCGGAGAAAATGGTACGAGACTTATCGTAGAGCGAATTCTTGTAGAGCAGGTCGCTGTAGGCCCCGGGGCTGACGTGATGCTGGAATGTCCGCTGATCGTATTCTTGAGCGCGGGCGGGAACGCTGACCGAGAGCATGTCGGAACGAGACCCTTCGCCGTCCAGACGGCTGAGCGATTCGTTGCGGGCCCATGCGGCTCCGATATTGAGGATGAATCCGGTGGCGGACGCATCTCTGGCGACGCCCGTTTCGTTGACTTGAATGACGCGGGTGCGCTCGTTGAAGGCCTGGATCGCGAGGTAGTCGAGCTTCGAACCGGGGCCGGCAATGAGGTCGTTGACGGCAACGCAGAGGCCGGCCTCGTCGTCGTTGACCGATTGAAAATAGTCGACCACGCGCACCTTCGCGTTCGCACCGGTGACCACCAGGGTGTGGGGGAAAATCGTAGCGTTCTCACCGCCCAGCCAGTGGAAGACCTCGATGCTGCCGACAACTTCGACGTTGGCGGGCACGTGGACGAAGAGGCCGTTGCTCAGGTTCGCTTCATGCAAAGCGGTCCATTTGGCGGAACCCAGACGGCTATCCTGCTTCATGAAATGCTCACGGACCAAATCACCGTGGGTCACCAGGGCTTCGGCAAGCGGCAGGCAAAGCACTCCTTGGGGGAGCTTGGATTCGGCGTGAAGGAGCCGATCGTTGACGAAGACGAACTTTGCGACGGGGGATTCGAGGGCCGTAGAGCGCTGGACGATGGCTACGGACGAGTCGCCCGCACCTCCCTTCGTGAAGACCGAGAAGTCGAGCTGCTTGAGAGTGGAAAAACGCCACATCTCGTCCCCGCGCTTCGGAGTCGGAGTATCGAGGAAGCGCTGCCAAGCGGCGCGCTGACGGTCGGCGAACCAGGCGGGAAACGCAGCGGGCGTCTCCGGTGCGGAGTCGAGAAGAGAAGAGGAGTGTTCAAGCACGACGGACATGGGAGAAAGGAAGTCAGAAAGTCGAAGAGAGGTTCTTTGAGGTCCTCGAGGATTTAAACTTGGATCGGGTAACCGGGATATCCGTCGAGATGGCCGAAGAAGTGATCACCGTCTTGCCGATCGGCGAATGAAGCTTCCTCGGCTTGCGCCATCAGCCGACCGATCCTTCCATTTCTAGATCGATCAGGCGCTTGAGTTCGACAGAGTATTCCATCGGGAATTCGCGGACGAGGTCGTTGATGAAGCCATTGACGGCGAGCGACATCGCCTGGCCTTCACTAAGGCCGCGCTGCTGCATGTAGAACAGCATGTCCTCCGATACCTGCGAGACGCTGGCCTCGTGCTGGGTGGCGTGCTGATTGCCCTTAACGGTGATCGCCGGATAGGTGTCGGTGCGGCTCTTGGTGTTGATCAGCAAGGCGTCGCACTCGGTGTTGTTTTTGCAACCCTTGAGGTGCTTCGGAATGTGAACCTGACCGCGGTAGGTCGAGCGACCCTCGCCGACGGAGATCGACTTCGACACCACGTTCGATGTCGTGTGATTGGCGGCGTGAATCATCTTGGCGCCGGTGTCCTGATGCTGGCCGCTGTTCGCCAGGGCGATCGAGATCACCTCGCCGCGGGCGCGTTCGCCCTTCATGATGACGCCCGGATACTTCATCGTCAGGCGGCTACCGATGTTGCAGTCGATCCAGCGAACCTCGGCATCTTCCATCGCGAGGCCGCGCTTTGTGACGAGGTTGAAGACATTGCTGCTCCAGTTCTGGACGGTGACATACTGGATCTTCGCGCCTTTCAGCGCGACCAGTTCGACCACCGCCGAGTGGAGGGTAGCCGTCTCGAACTTCGGCGCGGTGCAGCCTTCCATGTACATGACCTCGGCACCTTCGTCGGCAATGATGAGCGTGCGCTCGAACTGGCCGAAGTTCTCGGAATTGATGCGGAAGTAAGCCTGGAGCGGTTGCTTCAGCTTCACTCCTTTCGGGATGTAGATAAAGGAGCCGCCAGAGAAGACCGCACTGTTGAGAGCGGAAAACTTGTTGTCGCCGGTGGGGATGACTTTGCCGAACCAAGGGCGGAAGATTTCCTCATGCTCCTTGAGGCCTTCGGTGGAATTCACGAAAATGACGCCGAGCTTGGTCAGCTCTTCCTTCATGTTCGAGTACGCCGCCTCGGAATCATACTGAGCTTCGACACCTGCGAGGAAAGCGCGCTCCTGTTCCGGAATGCCGAGACGCTCGAAAGTTCGCAGCACTTCTTCCGGGACCTCGTCCCAAGAGCGCTTCGGCTTTTCGCCGTCGGAGAGGTAGTAGCGAATGACATCGAAGTCGATGTTCTCCAAGTCTTGGGTCGCCCAGTTGGTGGGCATCGGCTTTTCGCGGAAGACCTTGAGCGCGCGATGGCGGAACTCGCGAATCCACTGCGGCTCGCCCTTCACGTCGCTGATGTAATCGACGGTGCGCTCGGTGAGGCCGCGGCCAGCATCGAACTTGTGACGCTCGGGAAAGCTGAAGTCGCCCTTGCTGCGATCGATGTCGATGGCCTCCCTGGTTTCGGCGTCGAGATTACTAGAAGTGTCGTAAGACATGGAGGTGAGAGGAAAGGGGCGGGAATCAGGCGGGAACCAACTCGGTTTCCTTGAGGAAATCGTAGCCGTTTTTCTCAAGCTCGAGCGCGAGCTCGGGGCCGCCGGAGCGGACGATGCGACCGGCAGCCATGACGTGGACGTAGTCCGGCGCGATGTAGTCGAGCAGGCGTTGGTAGTGGGTGATCAGCAACATGCCGCGCTCGGGCGAACGCATGGCATTGACGCCTTTGGCCACGATTTTCAAAGCATCGATGTCCAGACCGGAGTCGGTCTCGTCGAGGATGCTGTATCGCGGTTCCAGCATCATCATTTGAAGGATTTCGTTCCGCTTTTTCTCGCCGCCTGAGAAGCCCTCATTGACCGAGCGGGCGGTGAATTTCCGGTCCATCTCGAGATGGTCCATCTTCGCGTAGAGGTTCTTGTAGTAGGCAACCGCATCGATTTCCTCGCCCTTTGGAAGGCGCGACTGAAGAGCGGCGCGGATGAAGTTGGCGTTCGATACCCCCGGAACTTCGGCCGGATACTGGAAGGCGAGGAAAATGCCGGCACGCGAGCGCTCGTCGATGCTCATGGCAAGCAGGTCCTGGCCGTCCATGGTCACCGAACCGGAGGTAACGACGTAGCCTTCATGACCGGAGATCACCTTCGACAAGGTCGATTTGCCGGAACCATTGGGCCCCATGATGGCGTGCACCTCGCCAGCGGGGATTTCAAGGGTGACTCCCTTGAGAATTTCAGTTCCGTCTTCGAGGGAGGCGTGGAGGTCGTTGATGAGCAAGGACATGGGAAATGGAGAGGAGATTACGAATGGGCGGTAGGGAGTTCACCGCGAAGGGTGATCTCGATGTCGGTGATAAGAGTGCCAGGCGGCAGCTCGAGGACGTCGGCGAGTTGGACGCCGGGCTTGAAAGTCACGTCGTGGATGGTCCCGCTGCGTTTGTCGTGGAAGTGACCGTGCTCCTCCAGATTCGGGCAGAAGCGGGAAGACTCGCGTTCGAAATTCACCTGCCGAATCGCGCCGTGCTGCACCAGCGCCTCCAGGCAGTTGTAAACCGTGGCGAGCGAAATGTTCGGCAGCCGGTCCTTGACCCGCATGAAGACATCGTTCGCCGTCGGATGATCGCGCTGCTCAAGCAGCAGACGGTAGACCTCCCAGCGCTGGCGGGTCATGCGCAGGCCTGAAATCTCGGCCGGCATGTCCGACGGGGATTCCTGGGTGCTCTCGGAGGCTTGATTGACCATGACGGGCGGCGGACGCTAGCCTTGGGCAAAGCTTGTTCAAGAATAATTCCAATTTTCATTGGTGAAATCCAGACGGCGAAGGGCGCGTCTTGCAGTGATTCCGATGCAAAACCCTCAGCTCCTCCGTTCCTTGCGGCGCGTCGCGGGCGGGCGATCGCTGGAGTCGCTTGCTAGGCCCGGAAAGTCCGGTCTTTCCCCTCGACAGCCCCCAGCACCGCGGCCAATTTCCAGCTCGTGACGTCGATTTCTCATGAGCTCCTCAAGCCATGGCCGCTCCTCCTAGGGCTGGCCTCCCGCTGATCGTCGCCTCTTTCCCACCATCGTCACCCGGACCGCCGCCCATCGCGCGCCTTCCCTGCTTCACCGGCCCTTGACCCTCGCCACCGCTCCCTGTGAATCCTGCTTCGATTTCGAAATACCGGCCTTTTCCTCCCGTCCATCTGCCCGATCGCACTTGGCCGGACCAGACCATCACGCACGCACCGCTCTGGTGTTCCGTCGACCTCCGCGACGGCAATCAGGCCCTGCCGCAACCGATGTCGATCGAGGAGAAACTCGAATTCTTCGATCTCCTTTGCCAAGTCGGCTTCAAACAAATCGAGGTCGGTTTCCCCTCCGCCGCGGATACGGAATTCAATTTTTGCCGCCGTCTCATCGAGGAAAACCGCATCCCCGATGACGTCACGATCCAGGTCCTGGTCCAAACCCGCGACCATCTGATCCGTCGCTCCTTCGAGGCCATCGCCGGAGCCAAGCGCGCGATCATCCACATCTACAACTCCACTTCACCGCTGCAGCGCCGCGTCACTTTCAACGACGCCACGCGCGAGTACATCCGCGATATCGCAGTCGAGGGAGCCAAGCTGGTGAAAGAGCTCACCCCAAGCCTGCCCGGCACAGAAATCATCCTCCAATACTCGCCGGAATCCTTCTCCGATACCGAGCTGGACTTCGCCCTGGAGTGCTGCAACGCGGTGATTGAAGTCTGGCAACCGACGCCAGAGCGCAAGATGATCGTCAACCTGCCGGACACCGTCCAGTGGACCACTCCGAACGTCCACGCCGACCAGATCGAATGGATGTGCCGCCACCTCGAACGCCGGGATTCGCTGCTCGTCTCGCTCCACACCCACAACGACCGCGGCACCGGCACCGCCGCCACCGAGCTGGGCCTGATGGCGGGTGCCGACCGCGTGGAAGGCACGCTCTTCGGCAACGGCGAACGCACCGGCAATCTCGACATCGTCAACGTGGCCCTGAACATGAACAGCCACGGCATCCCAACCGGGCTGGATTTCTCCGACCTCAACCGCCTGCGCGAGGTGTACGAACGCGTCACCCGCATGAGCGTCGGGGAACGTCATCCCTATGCCGGAGAGCTGGTCTTCACCGCCTTCTCCGGCTCCCACCAGGACGCCATCAAGAAAGGCCTCGACCGCCGCGAAAAAGAGTCGCAGAGCAGCGGCATCCCGCTCGACTCGCTGCCTTGGGCCGTCCCCTACCTCACCATCGACCCCCAGGACATCGGTCGTTCCTACGAGGCCATCATCCGCATCAATTCCCAGTCCGGCAAAGGCGGCATCGCCTACATCCTCGACCGCGAACACGGCCTCGACCTGCCCAAGACCATGCACCCACAAGTGGGCAAGCGGATCTACGACCTCGCCGACGAACTGGGCCGCGAACTGGGTGCCGACGAGATTCGCGACGCCTTCTACCAGCTCTTCGCCAACCTCGAAGCACCACTCTCGGTAAAGGCCTACGAACTCGTCCACCACAGCGTCGAGCGCGGCCTCGTGGAATGCAGCGCCACCATCGTGCTCGCCGGTGAGGAAAAACACATCCACGGCAGCGGCAATGGCCCCATCAATGCCTTCGTCCACGCCCTCGCCGGCATCGACCTCAAGGACTTCAAAGTGACCGACTACCGCTCCCACGCGATCCGTGGCGGCTCCGACGCGAACGCCGCCGCCTACGTCCAGGTCCAGCACGATGACGGCAGGATCCTGTGGGGCTGCGGCATCGACCCCTCGATCGAAATGGCCGGCCTCAAGGCTCTGGTCACCGCTTGGAATCTCCTCCGCTAAGCCACCCGCGGCGCCACCGTCAGGCTTCGAGCTTCGGCAGCTTCCCCAGCAGCCGCGTCAATTCGTGCGGCTTCAAGCGCGACGCATCACGAATTTCCCAGCCGGTGGCCTGACAGTAGGCACAATCGGTAGAACCCGTCCGCCCTAGCCCGGAGCAAGAAGGGCAGGGGAAGGCAATGCGGATGTCCGTTAGAGTTCGGGGCTTTTCCATGGCGCTGCACGCAAAGCATCACCTCATCCCGCCCGCTAAGGCAATGCCAGCCTGCACCCGCTACCGGACCCGATGCCATCGGCCTCAGCCACGCCATTCGCCGCGCTCGTCCTCCTCAAGCTGAATCCGATCGTTCAAATTGCGCGCCTTGACCCTACTATTGCGCTTCGCCCAGCGCTCAACCGTCATTTGCCGCTTCTTCGCGAGGTGGCGCAGCTTTTCGATCTCATCATCCAGATTCAGGAAACTCTCCAAGCGCTGGAGATCAAGCTTCCCCTCCGCCACCGCCGCACGGATCGCGCAGCCCTTGTCCTGGCCATGCTTGCAGTCGGCGAAACGACACTCCGCGGACATGGCTTCCACATCGGCAAAACTCTCCCGCAGCGTCTGCTCGTCGGTCCACATCTGGATTTCCCGCATCCCGGGATTGTCGATCAGCATGCCACCCTTCGGCAGCGGAACCAACTCACGCGAAGTGGTGGTGTGGCGACCCTTGCCCGTCACGTCGTTCACCTCGCTCGTCCACTGCCAATCCTCGCCGTAAAGCTGGTTCACCAAGGTCGATTTGCCGACACCGGAGGAACCGACGACACACATCGTGACGCCCGTTTTGAGATACTTTTTCAGCAGGTGCAGCCCCTTCCCGCCAAGCGCGCTGGTCACATGGACATCGGCCTCCGGACAGAGTTCTCGCAACTCGTCCGCACAGGCCTCGTTGTGTGCCTTGGGAAAAAGATCCGCCTTATTCACCAGCACCACCGCCTTCGCCCCACTGCGAGCGATCAACGCAAAATAGCGCTCCATCCGCCGTGGATTGTGGTCGGGACCGGAATCGGTGACCACCGCAACGACATCGACATTCGCCCCGATGACCTGCTCTTCGACCGTCTTGCCGGGCATCTTGCGGGAAAAGCATGATCTCCGCGGCAAGCGGGCACGGATCACATGGTCCGTGTTTTCATCCCCAAGCTCAACCGCCACCCAATCCCCAACCGCGGGCAGATCGGCATCCGTGGCCGCCTCGTGCCACACCTTACCGGCAAGCACGCAGTCGATCTCCTCGATCTCGTCGCCGCCATCCTCGTCGGGCACGAAGGCGCTGTAATTGATCGGCGTCTCACGGATCAAGCGCGCGGCCACCCACCCCCTCGCCGCATACGGAGCGAAGGCCCTGGCGAAATTTTCATCCCATCCGAGTTCAGCGAAAGTCATCCGCCCGCAAACATAACGACACGACGACGCCTGTCGATCCTCCCGCCCCGGTGCCCTGGCAAAGGCCCCACCGAAAATACCTTTTTGACAAATCCAGCCCGGTAAAACATGGTTGAACCATGATCAAGTCCATCGCCAAAATCGGCAACTCCCACGGCATCATTTTCGATACCGCCCTCCTCCAGCTCGCCCACCTCAAGCCGGGCGACCAGGTCAATGTGGAGGTGCATCCCGGCGGAACCATCACGATGACGCCTCTGGATCCTGTTCCTGCGCCTGCTGAATTCAGCGCCAAGGTCGAGGATCTGATGCAGCGCTATGCTCAAACTATGAAGCGATTGGCATGAACGCGAATCCTGATACCTGCCTTCACCTGACGCCCGATCAGATTATCGAGATTCATGCAGCAGCCATTCGCCTCTTCGGCGGATCGCTTGGACTGCGCGATTCGGCATTGCTTCAATCTGCCGCAGCCGCCCCACGCGCCACCTTCGGCGGCAGCTCCACTTTTACGGACACGGTAGAAATCGCAGCGGCTTATCTCTACTACCTTTGCAGCAATCACCCGTTTATCGACGGCAACAAACGCGTCGCTCTCGCTTCCTGCCTGATGGTTCTCGAACTCAACGGCTACAAGCCGACACCCGACAGCGAAGACTGGGAAACCCTCACCCTAGCCGTTGCCGCAGGACTGCTCACCCGGGATGAAATCACCGCCACGCTGCGCAAGCTGCTGGCCTGAATCCCACGACTTTTTCCTGTCCCGGCCGACGCCGCGATCGCATCGTCCACCCCGCTTGGCCACCGCACGGAATACGCAACTCGACGGCTGGCGCGCCTTTGCCGTGCTGGGCGTGATCTGGCTGCACTGGGCGCCACGGGAGTGGCGTGGCGACCTGCCCTTCGAGATCGGACTCTTCTTCTTCCTCACCCTCACCGGTTTCCTCATCACCGGCGGCCTGCTGCGGGACCGGGCGCGTGGCGAAGCCACAGGTCGTCCATGGCGAAAGGCGGCACTTCGGGATTTCTTCAAACGCCGCGCGACCCGCATCTTACTGCCCTGCTACGTGGCCATGCTTTTCGCTTGGCTCTGCGGTGCGCCCGACCTGCGGGATCACCCGCTGCCCTACCTCACTCACTGGGTAAATTTCCACATCGCCATGCTGCCGAGCTGGCCCTCGGGCACGGCACACTACTGGACGCTGGCGATTCAGGTGCAGTTCTATCTGCTTTGGCCTTTCATCGTCCACAGCATCCCTAAGCGGGCGCTGGCGTGGCTCTTCGCTGCCATGGTCGCCCTCGCGCCTTTGACCCGATGGCTGCTGCTCCACCATTTCCCACAAGTCCACCATCCGGGAGCCATCACCAGCGCAGCAGCGGACTATCTGGGAATGGGTGCCCTGCTCGCACTCGCGATGGAACGCGGTATGCCGGCGGGCGACCAAAGACTGGCCCGCGCGGCCGGGATCGCCGCCATCGCCTACCTCGCGCTCTACTCTTTCGAGCAGACCGGCCACCCCCTACCCGGACTGCGACATTTCCAGCAAAGCCTCGTCGCACTGGCCTTCGCCGGACTCATTTCAGCCACTCTGCGCGGAATTCGCGGACCCCTCGGCCGGGCACTGGAGCACCCCACCGTGCAACACATCGGACGTTTGAGCTACGGCCTCTACCTGTTCCACACCCCGATGCCCCTGGCGCTGGGCTTCGTGCTGCCCTTTCTCTGGCATCCCGCCCTCGATGGCCCGCTGCTGGCCATCCGACTCGCAGTCTTCGGCCTCGCATCTTGGGCGGCGGCCTGGCTGTGCTGGCGCTATCTCGAACAAGCGCCCGGCCGACGAACCCGGCAGAACCGCTGAACCGCCCGCACTCAGAACAGCCCGAAGAACCACTTCCGCCGTGCTTGGCGCTTGTAGCCGCCATCGCCGACCGACAGCACCCTGACCTCCACCTCGGCCAAGCCCTCACCTTTGAAGCCAATTCGCTTCGCGGCACGAGGCGAGAGATCGATGATCCGCTTGCCGATGAAAGGACCACGATCATTGACCCGGCACTTCACCGATCTGCCATTTGCCAAATTCGTCACCTCCACCATGCAGGGCAGCGGCAGGGTCTTGTGCGCGGCGATCAAATGCCACGGCATGACCTTCTCGCCGAGCGATGTCTGACCGCGCTTCAGCCCGAAAAAGCGGGATTCGTCATACCACGAGGCGGTGCCGGTCTCCACGTGATGAATGGCCTGCTCGACATCCATCGGATGGTAACGCGAACCACGCACCGTGTAGGGTGCGTCCATGTAGCCGCGATACCCTCCGCCCGGATAGGCACAGGAGCCGACCAAAAGAAACGGCACGAGGCGCAGAGCCAACTGCCAAGGGACCGAGGCCTTCCTCGCCCCGCTGGCGAGCCCGGAAATCGCGCGACTCGTCCCCATCTTCATTTCCCGCTCACTTCTCCCGCTCGCGGATCATCGGCAAGGTGCTAGCCACCTGATCCTTCATCTCCTTGCCGGGCTTGAACTTCACCACCGCGCGAGCCGGGATCGGCACGTCCTTACCGGGATCTTTCGGGTTCCGACCAATCTTCGCCTTGGTCTCTTTCACCTGAAAGGCGCCGAAGTTCCGCATGACCACGGTATCGCCGTTGGACAGAGCTCCAGTGATCGAATCGAGGGTTCGCTGGATCACATCGAACACTTGCTGCTGGGTGAGACCGGTTTCGTTGGAGATCTTGATGACAAGCTCGCGCTTGGTGATGGTAGCCATGACTGCTCGGATAAAGTGATGTTGCCGTGAGACGCGGGGATGGGAGACCATAGGAACGGACTTTTGTCCCGCGAAAAATCCGATTCATGCGGAATCCGTGCCAGAGCCATCCGAATTCCCGATGACCGCGGCACTTGTCTTGAAATGAAGCTTCGCAACCCTGCCGAGAGCTTCCACCCCATGTTTCGCGACCACTTGCCGCGCAGCATCGACCACCGCGGACGAGGCACCCAGTGGCAGCACGACGCCGCCAGCCGCCGATGTCTTGTCGATCCAGTCGATGAAACGCTCGCGGGCGAGGATCGATGCCGCCGCCACCGCGATGTCCGACTCGCCCTTCGTCCGTTGTTCCAACTCGATGCCGATACCCTGCTGCTTCAAGGCGCGGGCCAACACCTCCGGGCGGGCAAACTGGTCGCTCAGCGCGCGCGGGCAGTCAGGCCGCTGGCCAGCGAGGTTGCCGATCACTTTCGCATGACCCCAAGCCAACAGGCGGTTGAGATTGCGGAACGATCCGAAAAGCTCGTTGTAGCGCTCCGGACCGATCGCCACCACCGAGGTCGCGATACCCGGCACCGCGCGAATTTTCTCCGCCAACTCGCGGATCCGCCGACCACTGGCGATCCGCTTGGAATCCATCACCCCAGCCGCCTTCAGAGCCCGCGCCACGCCGGCATCCGTGTAAACGCCGGCAACCACCAGCGGCCCGAAATAATCACCCTTCCCACTCTCATCGATCCCGAAATGCGGCGCAAACATCGCAGGATCCAACTCCTCCTCGTAGCCCAACTTCGCCTCACCCAAAACCTCCGGCTCCAGGAGAAATCGAATAAAGTCCTCCGTCTCCCTACCCTGCACCAGCACCTTCGGACCCTTCTCATAGACCGCCACATGCAGCTTCCCCTTCTTCGCCGCATAAAGCGTATGCGGCTTCGGCTCGAACTCATAACCACGCTCCTCCAGCAACTCGCGCAGGCGCGCCGCTTGAGCGGCGGTCAAAAGCGCGGTGTGCGAAGTCAGGGCCACGGCACAAAAGCAAACCGGAATGCGGCATGCGGAAAGCGGAAATTTGTATTCCGCCCGATCCCACCCATCCTCCGTCCGTGCTGAAACCCTCCGCCACCCGATCCCCGCTCGACGCAAGCGCCGAATTCCGCGCGGCCATCCGCACCTGGTTCGAAAAGGAAGGCCGCGACTACCCCTGGCGGCGCACCCGCGAACCCTATGCCGTACTGGTCTCCGAGGTGATGCTCCAGCAAACCCAAATCGCCACCGTTCTCGGCCGCGGATTTTACACCCGCTTCCTCGAACGATTTCCCGAGGTCACGAGCCTCGCCGCCGCGGACGATGACTCCCTGCTGAAAGCCTGGGAAGGCCTCGGCTACTACCGCCGCGCCCGGATGCTACGGGAAACAGCCCGCGCCGTGATCGCACGCCACGACGGCCGCTTTCCCACCGAGCCCGATGCCCTGCTCGCCCTCCCGGGTATCGGCCCCTACACCGCCGGTGCACTGCTGTCCTTCGCCTTCGAAATCCCCGCTCCATTGGTCGATGGCAATGTCGCCCGCGTGCTCTCGCGCCTCCTCGACCACTCCGCCCCCATCGATGCCGGACCCACCTTAAAATGGCTCTGGGACATCGCCGGACAGCTGCTCGATCCCGACCACCCGCGCGCCTACAATTCCGCACTGATGGAGCTCGGCCAGACCCACTGCCGCCCGGGCGTCCCCGATTGCCTCGCCTGCCCCGTCGCCCACTTTTGCCAAACCCGCGACCCCGCCAGGCTACCCGTAAAAGCCAAACGAGCGACGATCGAAGCCATCGACGAACACGTCATCCACAGCCTGCACGAGGGGCAAATCCTGCTCTCCCGCCAAGGCAAAGGCCGCCGCGAAGGCATGTGGCGCCTGCCCGTCCGAGACCCGGCCCTACTGGCCGATCTTCCCCTGCTCCATCGCCGGAAATACGGCATCACCCGCTATCGCGTCACCCTCCACGTCCACAGCTGCCCGCCCGACCATCCCGCCGCCCAAGCGGGACCGGACGACGCGTGGGTCGATCTGGATGAAATCGCCACCCGCGTCATGCCACCCGCCGACCGGGCCGCTCTTGCCGCTCTGGACCCCGACGCGGAAGAAATCGCGTGAGAGCAGCGCCTTCCTTTGCTTCATTCCTCCCCAGATGACACTCCTCGCGCGCTGCACTTCCGCCGCTCTCGCAGCGGCCCTGCTGTCGGCCTGCGCCATCACCCCACCCAGCCCCGCTGCCGACCCCTCCCCACCAGGCAGCGCCGTGCGCCGCGAAGCCGCCGCCCGCCTCTGCGCCGTGATCGTCTCCGACAGGTCGACCCTCGATCCCTGGATGTCGGCATTCTCCTCACAAAGGCACACCCCCGACGATGCCGATGGCGGCTCTGGCATCCCCATCAGTCCCGACGGCTACTTCCTCACTGCAGACCACGTGCTCGCCCGCTCTTCTGGCAAAAACGTTTTCATCATCCACACCCAACAAGGACCACCGCGCGCCACCCGCGCCCGTATCGTCTGGCGCTCCGCATCCAGCGACCTTGCCCTGCTCCACATCCCCCTTCCCACACCACGCCACTACCAGTGGACCGACCCCGACCAATGGCTGCCACTCGGCACCCCCGTCATGCACTCCGGCATCGCCACCGGCCACCGCAGCCGACCGGGAAAACTCGTCACCCCCGTCCCTCCAGGCCGACCCGCCCGCTTCAAACATGACATCCCACTCGAACCCGGCGATAGCGGAGGCGCGGTGATCGATGCCCAGGGCCGGCTCGTCGGTGTGAATTCCGCCGTCGAATTCCTCATCCCCATCGACACCGCGTTTTTCATCGAGTCCGAGGCCAACCGCCCCAATCTCCGCGGCCTGCAGCGGGTGATCGGGGCCGATCGCCGGCGCCACCCATCCCCCACCCGGCTCGCCGCCGCCACGCCATGAGACTCCTCCCCCTGCTGGTGCTGTCACTCGCCGCCTGCGCACCGACCCCACAAAACTGGGCCGCCAGCTGGTCGGAACACGCCGCCAAGGACCGCATCATGCTCGTCCGCACCACGCCCGAAACCCTCGGCCATCGCCGCCTCATCCATCAAAGCAACGCCCACCCCGATCTCGACCAATTCCTCAAACGCAAGGGATTTCCCGACTTCATCGCCGAGGCCTCCAGTGAAGACCGGCAGTACCTGATCCTTTATTACCTCGACTCCTCCCTCGCCTTCTCCGGCCGCACCCGTCGCAGCCCCGGCACCCGCATGGACTTCGATGGACCGTACCCGATGACCGGACACGAATGCTCCCTACTCCGGGAACTCCAGCGCTCCAGCGAGGCAGGAAGCCACTGATCCCAGCACAGCGAAATTTTCCCCCAAGAAAACCGCCGCCGCCCCGTTCCGCTCCCAGCCATGCGCTTGCTTCACTTCCTGGCCTTCGTGCCGCTCGCCGTCCACGGTCAAAACCTGCTCGTCCCGCTCGTCACCACCGCCTCCCGCATCGAAAGCACGGCGACCGATAGCACCCACACGATCTCACGCATCCCCGCATCCTTCCTCGAAGAAAATACCCGCCGCACCCTCCCGGAGGCCCTCCAATTCACACCCGGCATCCTCGTTCAAAAAACCGCCCACGGCCACGGCTCACCCTTCGTCCGCGGACTCACCGGCCGCCAAAATTTGCTGCTGGTCGACGGCGTCCGCCTCAACAACTCCACCTGGCGCGGCGGCCCCGTCCAATACTGGAACACCATCGACCCCTACTCCATCGACCACCTCGAACTCGTCAAAAGCCAAGGCTCCGTCCTCTTCGGCTCCGACGCCGCCGGCGGCACCCTCAACGCTTCCAGCAAATCCGCGGACTTCGATGATTTCGACGACGACACTCTCTTCCATCACGGCTCCGCCTACTACGGATATCGGAGCAATGGCAACGGCTCCCACATCGGCCGCATTGAAGACGCTTTCGGGGTCGGTGGAAAATTCGGACTCTTCCTCGGCCTCAGCGCGAAGGACTACGGCGACATCCGCGACTCCGCTGTCGGACGGATGCGCGGCACCGGCTACCCCGAACAGGACCTCGACTTCCGCTTCGACCTCGCCCTCGACCCCCAGACCACCCTCACCCTGCTCCACCAACAGGTGAATCAGGACGAAGTGCCACGCTGGCATTCCACCCTCGCCAACCCCGGCTGGCAACACGCAGGACACCTCAGCGCCCCCGGCACCTGGCTGGCGCGCACCCTCGACCAAGAACGTTCACTCAGCTACCTGAGGATCGATCGCGAAAATACCGACGCCTCCCTCGTCAAACGCTGCAGCGCCACTCTTTCCTACCAAACCGGCCGCGATTCCGAATCGCAAATCCGCTCCGCCACCGACCACCGCTACCAAGTCGCGGAAGTCGACACCCTCGGCCTCGACCTCTCCTTTGAATCCCCTATCGGCAACGACGACCTCGTTTACGGCATCGATTACTACCACGACCGCGTCGACTCCGAAGGCTACCGCAAGCGCGGCGCTGGCGCCCTCCTGCCCGATCCCTCGAACCGCCCGCTCGCCGACGATTCCAGTTACGATCTCTTCGGCGCTTACAGCCAGTATCTCTGGCGTCCGCACGATGCCTTCGAGCTGAGCGCAGGGGCCCGCTACACCCACGCCGCTGCCGAGCTCGGGCGCTACTACGATGCTAGTACCCGGACCGATGCCTTCGATGCCGGGCGCGACTGGGACAATCTCGTCGGATCCCTGCGCGGCCTCTACCGCCTCAGCGGCTCTTGGAGCCTCTACGGCGGCGCCTCCCAGGCCTTCCGCGCGCCCAATCTCGACGACCTCTCCGGCAACCTCACCACCCGTTCCGGCATCGCCGCCACAGGCTCGGCCGACGTTGCGCCGGAAAATTATCTCACCTACGAGCTCGGCGTCCGACACGCCAGCGAGCGAACTTCCCTCAATCTCGCCATCTTCCATACCGATATCGACGACCTCATCGTCGCCGTGCCAACCACCGACGGAGGCGCCACCACGGTCGCCACCAACGGCCGCGACGGCTACCTCTACGGCGTCGAACTGGAAGCAGCCTGGACCTTCCACCCCTGCTGGACCCTATCCGGCTTCGCCGCCTGGCAAGACGGCCGGACCGCGACGAACACCTTCATCGGCGGCCCGCTCCTCGACGAACCGGCTTCCCGCCTGCTTCCCCTCAGCGGCTCCCTCGCCCTGCGCTGGACCGCAGCCTCGGAGAAATTCTGGATCGAAGGCCGCCTCCTTGCCTCAGCCGAGGAAAACCGCCTCAACATCTCCGACCGCGCCGACACCCAACGCATCCCCAGCGGCGGCACTCCCGACTACCACGTCTGGATGCTCCACGCCGGCTGGCGCGCAAACGAGCACCTCGAACTCACCACCGGCCTCGAAAACCTTGCCGATAGCGACTACCGCATCCACGGCTCCGGCCAGAACGAACCCGGCTTCAACGCCATCCTCGGTGCCAAAGTCATGTGGTAGCCACCGCAGCCAAGCCACCCACCCCAAGCCGCCGCCATCACAGCCTCTTGTCACGATACGCGACTCAATAAACTCCAGCGCCCTGCATGACTTTTACCGATTTCATGCCCGACATTTTTTCTTCATCTTCGCCTGAAGCGACGAGCCAGGAGCCAGGGGTCAGGAGCCAGGGGCCAGGGGTCAGGGGTCAGGGGTCAGGGGGTCGGGGGTCGGGGGTCGGGGGGCAAAGCCAAATGGGGGCAGCCATAGGAGTGCCGAATTGCAGTCGGCTTGGACGGTCGGCGCAAATGAACCGCCACCGAACCGCCCATCGGCAGCCGCCGCCTAAAACCCGGTAGGGCTGGACCGCCGGGCCGGCCCACTTCACCCCCGAAGGCGAATCGCCCAAGAATCGCCAATCCCCCGCCTCCACCACCAATGGCAAAGTGGGACCGCCTAGCAGTCAGTCCCTACCATTCCAAAAAAGGTAGGGCTGGACCGCCGGGCCGGCCGACTCTCACCCCCGTGGGCGAATCGCAGAAGCACCCGCCGAGGAACTGCCCTTCCGCCGCCGGTAAAGTGGGACCGCCTGGCAGTCGGTCCCTACCATTCATCAATCCCCCAACCCATCACCTTTTCCCGACTACAAAGAAAAAATGCCTGTCCCTTTGTTTGCCTGTCCCTTTGTTTGCGCTCATCAGAACATGGCGCATGTAGCCGATGTCCAAAATGGGCTGGTCGGGGAGTGTGATCTGCATGATATCGCCGGGAAAGTTGCAGAAATGGCAACTTTCACGAAAAAATCCAGCATTATCCACGACGGCGTCGCAGCGAGCGATTCGCGCTGTCATGGATTTTTCTTAGCGGGAAGTCGCGAGCGCCATCCGCAAGCGGCCGACCGCCACCTGAAGCGCAAGCATGATGCTTTCGCGGGTGGTCACGTCTTCAATGTATTCGAGCTTGTTGACCAGGGTGACGGACGCTTTGTCGCAGGTCCGGCAGAAAAATGCCAAGCATCCAGTCGCAAGCAGGCTCAGGGGGTTGCTCCATAGAACAACGCCTCCCAATGGGGATTTAGCCTATTTATGCCTTTAAAAATGATCAAATATGTCATTCTAGCTGGTCTTCATCGGCCGAAATGAATTTCTCGGGGCCTGTGAGCGAAACCCAAGAAAATCCGGAACCAGTGCTTCGCTCTCAACCAAGTGAATTGAGCTCGTTCGGTTCCCTACCCAAGTCAAAGAACAAACAGAGGCCAGCTAAAAACGAATTCGATTTTGACGACATTATTCAATCCATGGAGGCTGATCTCGGCCCGGATTTCAGACTACCACCGCAGACTTTTGAAAATCAGCAAACTCGCTCAAAAAAAGAGCCAGATGTATTGAGGGTGGAGCCTAGCGAGCACAGAGCTACGGCGCGCCAAGATGGTACGATCGATCACAAAAAAACACCAAAGGGCGGCGAAAAAACGCGCAAAACTGTATCTGATCCTTGGAGAATCAACCGGTTCATGGATCTTTGGTCGTTTTTCGGCCCAATGCTGACCTGCCTATTCGCAACACAGCTTTACACCGGCTTCATGCTCAGTCGATTCCTCAAAAAACGACGATTGCTCCCGGAAAATTTAGACCTTTATCAGACCACGCCCACGATCGGTGTTTTACTCGCGTTCACTAGTTGCCTAGCGCTCCGCACTTTTCGCGGACGCCATTATGAGAATTTTGCACCAATCCTAATCATCCTCATAGCCATTAGCGCGATCTCCGCTTTCTTGCTCTATTTGGCTCTAGATGTGATTTAGAACGAGGCTTTGAGGGTCAGTATTACCAAAGCGTGGAAAATGCCAAGCATACCGTCGTATCGGCTTATGCAACAAACTGAAAATGAACTGGATGAGGGTATGGTCGGGCTTAGGGCAGGTCTGGGCTTTGTGAGGTGGGGGCGGGTCTTTTTGGGTAGAGTTGCGCCGGTTTCCAACGATGGCACCGGAAACGACACGCGGGGGTTTCCCGGAAGGCGGATGCGTCGCAGCGACATGGCCACGCCGCCCTCCCGAAAACAGCTGCGCGTTATTTCCAGCGATCCCTGCTCTACCCGCCTCTGCTGCATCAGACGCCACGCACAGCTCACCCACCCCGGAGATGAGAGAATTGCAGCCGAGGTCGGCGGATTCTCCATAAGGAGAAGCCAGACACGAAAAGAGCGCAACTTGCGAAGTGGCGCTCTTCTCGGCTTGGGAAGTTCGGCGATGCGGTCTCAGGCGTAATGCAGCTCCTTGGCCTTGGCCGCGATCTCGCTTTCGCGGTCGAGGAGCTCCTGGATCGGATCCCAGCGACCGGCAACCAGGGCGTCGCGGGCGGATTCGGCGATGTTCAAGGCGAAGTCCAGACCGGTGGATGAGCGAACGCGCTTATTGACCAGATCGATGCTGATTTCCACCGAAGGATCGGCCTCAACTGCTTGGCGCAGCTGGTCGATCTCGCCGGCGCTGAGCGTCACGCAGGGCATGGCGAGGGTGGTCGAGTTGCCAAAGAAGATCTCGGCGAAGGACTCGGCGATCACCGCGCGGAAGCCATACTTCGCGAGCGATTGCGGAGCGTGCTCGCGAGACGAACCGCAGCCGAAATTCACGCCGGCCAGCAAGATGCTTGCCTGGCTGAAGCGGTCATCGTTCAGCGGGTGATCGGTCTTTTCTCCCGTGTCGGGATTGAAGCGGACATCGTAGAACGCGAACTCGCCGAGACCGTCGAAGGTCACGCATTTCATGAAGCGTGCCGGAATGATGCGGTCGGTATCGATGTCGGCGCCGGGGATGAAGACGGCGCGGCCGGAAACGGTGGTGACTTTTTCGAGGGCCATGGGAAATCAGAGGAAGAGGACGGAAAGATCGTCAGGCGACGGCGGATTGGGACTCGAGCTCGAAGAGTTCGCGAGCGTCGGCGATGTGGCCCTTGATGGCGGCGGCAGCGACCATGACGGGCGACATCAGGACCGTGCGGCCGGTCGGGGATCCTTGGCGGCCCTTGAAATTGCGGTTCGAAGAAGACGCGCAGAGCTGGTCGCCGACAAGTTTGTCGGGATTCATCGCGAGACACATCGAGCAACCGGCACCGCGCCACTCGAAGCCGGCGGCGGTGAAGATTTTATCGATCCCTTCCTGCTCGCACTGGTGGGCGACGATCTGCGAACCGGGGACCACGATCGCTTTCACGCCGGGGGCGACGTGGTGGCCGCCGATGTATCTGGCGACCTCGCGGAAATCGGAGAGGCGGCCATTGGTGCAGGAACCGATGAAGGCGACGTCGATCTTCACGCCCTGAATCGGGGTGCCAGCGGGCAGCTTCATGTAGGCAAGAGCCTCGTCGATGCTGGCCTTTTCCAAAGGCGTCGCCGCTTGCGCAGGATCGGGGATGTTTTCGGAAATCGCGATGCCTTGGTCGGGCGAGATACCCCAAGTGACGGTGGGCTCGATGCTGGCGGCGTCGATTTTCACGATGTCATCGTAGACCGCATCCGCATCGGAAGCGAAGGACAGCCAGCGGGCGGCGGTCGCATCGAAGTCGGTCATATCGACATGCGGACGGCCGTGGAGGTAGGCGACGGTCTTGGCGTCGGGATTGACGTAGCCGCAGCGGGCACCGCCTTCGATGGCCATGTTGCAGACGGTCATGCGCTCTTCCATCGACATCTCGTCGAAGACGTTGCCGGCGTATTCGTAGGCGAAGCCGATGCCGCCCTTCGCGCCGAGCAGGCGGATGATGTGGAGGGTCACGTCCTTCGCGTAAACGCCGGGGCGGAGCTTGCCGGTCACCTCGATACGGCGAACCTTCAGCGGCTCCATTGCCATGGTCTGGGTGGCCAAGACATCGCGCACTTGAGTGGTGCCGATGCCGAAAGCGATGGCACCGAAGGCACCGTGGGTAGCGGTATGGGAGTCGCCGCAAGCGATGGTGGTGCCGGGCTGGGTGATGCCCTGCTCGGGCCCGACGACGTGGACGATGCCCTGCTTGCCGGAGGCAAGGTCGAAATAGGTGACGCCGAAATCATCGGCATTCTTCCGCAGCGCCTGCATCATTTCCGCGGCGAGGGGGTCTTGGGGAGCGTCCTGATCGATGGTCGGGACGATGTGATCGACGGTGGCGAAGGTGCGCTGCGGGAATTTCACGGTCAGTCCGAGATCGCGGAGCATCCCGAAGGCCTGCGGCGAAGTGACCTCATGGATGAGGTGCGTACCGATGAAAAGTTGCGTGCGGCCGTCGGCCAGTGTGCCCACGGTGTGAGCGTCCCAGACTTTTTGATAGAGGCTTTTGCCCATGGTTCGAACGCCGGGTTGGGCGGCGGGCGGGCAAATTGGGTCAGCGGCGGCGGATTGTCAAAGCGCGATCAAGCAGGAATCGCAGGGGAAACGCTCAAAGGAGCTGGTAGTAAAGAAGCCAAATGAAGCCCGCGAAGGCGAGAATGCCGAGAACGATGGCCCATTTGATGCCCGACTTTTGCGACTTGCTGAGGATGGGGCTGCTACTGCTGCGACTCCGTGAGCGCCGGCGGGTTCCGCCAACCCAAGTCGCCCAACCATCCTGATCTTCCTCACGGAAGCGATGGTAATGCCGCCTCGTCGGCTGGAAAGGTGGCCTTGAATCCGTATTTTTCATTTAATTCCTGCGTCTCCTAGCCGCTTTGTGACTGAACGCAACCGAGGAATTCCAGAAATCGGGTCACAAAAAACCCCGCGCCGGAAAAACCGGGCGGGGCGAAGTGAAATCGGAAGATCGTTCGGGAACGATTACTTGGCGTCGTCGATTTCGATTTCCGGAGCCTCCTGAACTTCGGGAGCATTGGGGATCTCCTGGAACTTTGGCAGGGGGCGGAGTCGATTCGCCTTGGGCTCGCCCGTGCAGCAGCAGGAGACGGAAGCAAACGCAAAGGCGGACAGGCAGATGGCAGCGATGACGCGGAACATGGTGTGAGTAGAATGAGGATTTTTGGTTTTCGCGAGAAAAATGAACGCGGTTGAAAACTACAGGGTGGAGCGCCTGCGCGTCCACCCTGAGTCAGGTCATGAAACGGTTTTCCGGATCATGAGGCTAGGGCCTCTCACTTGGCGGGAGCGACGTAGGCGGGCGTTGGACCCGCGTCCGAGGGCGCGTTGCAGCAGGAAGTCGCAAGAAATGAAGCGGCGGCGGCGGCGCTCAAGGAGACGATTTTGAGGAGTTTCATGATATTAGGTTCGGTTGCGTGGATGGTCGGGACGGAAACACGGTATCTCCGTTCATCGTGAAAACTAAGATTCCCGCCCCTTGGCGCAAGGTGAAAAGGCGTTCTTGCCAGAACCCTCACATGGGAAAATCGAAGCGGCGGGAATCGACGCGGTCCCAGTCCGTGGCCGAGCGCGGCCGCCTTCAGGGCAGCACCACCTATCCGGGCTTGGTGAAATAGCCGCGCTGCTTGTCGGAGATGGGTAAGCCGAGCTTTTCCATCGCTTCCAGCATGTCTTCCCAGACCGCGCGCTTGTCGCTGTTTCCCGAGGTGCCGCGGAGCAGGTAGGCCGGGTGATAGGTAACGCGGACCGGGATGCCTTCGAAGTCGTGCCAGCGTCCGCGCATGGCGGCGACGGCTCCGGACAAACCGAGCAGGCCCTCCGCCGCACTGGCACCTAGAGCGATGATGCAGCTGGGACGCAAGACGCTGATCTCGGCGCGGACGAAGGGCAGCCAGCAGGCCATTTCCTCGGGGGTCGGCTTGCGGTTGTTGGTCGTCTGACCGGGCGAGGCCGGGCGGCATTTGACGAGGTTGGAAATGTAAACCTGCGAGCGGTCGAGACCCATGGCGCGGAGGATATCATCGAGCTTTTGCCCGGCGGGTCCGGCGAAGGGAGTGCCTTGCTGTTCCTCGTGATAGCCGGGGGCTTCTCCGAGCAGCATCAAGCGGGCCGCGGGGTCACCGGCGGAGAATACGAGACGATCCCGCAAGGTCCCAAGCTGGCGAGCGGGAGCCCAGTGCGCCGCCTGCTCGGCGAGGGCGGCGATTTTTTCCGCGGGGCCGCCGAGGCTTGGCACGGCGATCCGGGCGGGCGAAGCGGATGCGGGCGACGACACCGGAGCGCTCGAAGCCATCGGCATGCGTGATGCGGAAGGCGCGGCAGCGGCAGAGGCGCTCGGTGCGGCGGGCCGAGGAGATGGAGCCGCAGAGGGCTTGGCGACACGGGCGCGGCGATGGAGTTCGCGCAGCACTTCCTTGGCTTGGTCGTCGAGATGGACATTCCTGACGCCACGG
This sequence comes from Verrucomicrobiota bacterium, assembly GCA_004293445.1. Lineage (GTDB taxonomy): Bacteria > Verrucomicrobiota > Verrucomicrobiia > Verrucomicrobiales > Akkermansiaceae > Haloferula. The sequence continues at coordinate 129,480 of RDYP01000003.1, forward strand.
GCTTCCTCCGCGCGGAGGAAATCGAGGAGGCTATCGACCGGTCGCATCACGGGGGCAGCATAGGAAGACGGATGGACTTGCGCAATGCCGCTGTGGAGCGACCCGAAAGGGCGGGGTCTTTTGCCGGGGACTGCGGGAGGGATCAGGCGCTGGCGATTTTACGATCGCGCGAGAAGAGGGCATAAACGGCGGGAACCACGAAGAGGGTCAGGATGCCGGAAAAGATCAGGCCACCGACGACCGCGATGCCGAGCGATTGCCGCGAGCCAGCCGAAGCGCCCAGCGAAAGGGCGATCGGCAGGATGCCGAGAATGGTCGAGAGGCTGGTCATCAGGATCGGCCGCAATCGGGAAACCGAGGCGTCGAGCACGGCATCGAGCTTTCCTAAGCCCTGTTCCTTCCGCTGGTTGGCGAACTCGACGATCAGGATGCCGTTCTTGGTGACCAGACCGACCAGCATGATGATGCCGATTTGCGAGAAGACGTTCAGGGTCTGTCCGCAGAGGTGAAGGGTCAGCAGGGCACCGGCGAGCGAGAGCGGAACGGTCAGGATGATGATGAGGGGGTCGATGAAGCTTTCGAACTGCGCGGCGAGAACGAGGTAGATGATGACCAGCGCCAGCAGGAAGGCGAAGAGCAGGCTGGAAGAGCTTTCGGCAAAGTCGCGCGACTGCCCAGCGAGGGTGCTGCGGAAGCCGGTTGGCAGGATTTCCGCAGCGATGCGGTCGAGCTCGGCGATGCCATCGCCCAGAGTGCTGCCCGGCGCGGGCGAGCCTTGGATCGTGGCGGAGACGGAGCGATTGAAACGGAAGATCGCGGCCGGGCTGGCGGATTCCTCGAAGGAAACCAGATTATCGAGCGAAACCATTTCGCCGGTCTTCGTCGGGACGAAGAGTTTCTTCAGATCGCCGGGATCGTTGCGATCCTGACGCTGCATTTGACCGATCACCTGGTACTGGCGGCCGTCCTTGAGAAAGTAGCCGAAGCGGCGCCCGGAATAGGCGAACTCTAGGGTGCGGGCGATTTGCTCGACCGAGATCCCCATTTCCGCGGCTTTGCGGCGGTCGATCGAGATGACGCCTTCCGGGCGGTTCACCTTGAGGTCCGCGTCGATCTGTTTCAGCAGCGGGCTCTTGTTGGCGGCGTCGAGGAACTTCGGCAGGACATCGATCAGCGCGGCGAGGCTCGGCGCTTGAAGAACATAGGACAGCGGCTGTCCGGCACGGCGGTCGCCGATGGTGGGCGGCTGGGTGGCAAAGGCGCGGACACCGGTGAAGGCGTTGAGCTCTTGGAGGACCTTGCCGTGGATCTCGGCTTGGCTGCGGTCCCGTTCTTCCGGTGGAACCAGATAGATGTTCTGCACTGCCGTATTCGCCTCGGTCCGGCCGAAGCCGCCCATGATGGTGAAGGTGCGATAGGTTTCGGGGATGCCTTCCTCGACGTAGGTCGCGATCTTATCCATCCAGCTCTCGGTGAATTCGTAGCTCGAGCCTTCGGGCGCCGTAACGTTGACGCGGATGTTCTCGCGGTCTTCCAGCGGGGCGAGTTCGCGGGGCAGTGACTTGCCGAGCCAGCCGATAAGCAGCGCATTGCCGGCGAGGATGAGCAGGGCGGCCCAGCGGAAGCGGAGGAACATCCGCAGCGAGCCGCGGTAAGCGCCACCGAGAAAGACGAAGAATGGCTCCGTCGTGCGGTGAAACCAGCCGGGCTGATGGCGCTTGAGGAGGTAGCGGCACATCATCGGCGATAACGTCAGCGCGACGAAAGCGGAGACCAGCACGCAGCCGGCGAGGGTGATGCCGAATTCGCGGAACAGCCGACCCGTCAGGCCTTGCAGGAAGATGATCGGCAGGAAGACCGCGGCAAGGGCGACGGTGGTGGAAATCACCGCGAAGTGGATTTCCCGCGAGCCTTTCACCGCGGCCTCCAGCGGTGGCATGCCGGACTCGATCTTGCTGTAGATGTTCTCCAGCACCACGATGGCGTCGTCACAGACCAGGCCGATCGCGAGCACGATGGCGATCAGCGTGAGCACGTTGATCGAAAAGCCGGCGACATACATGATGAAGAAGCCGGCGACGATGCTGACGGGGATCGCGATCACTGGGATCAGCGTCGAGCGCCAGTCGCGCAGGAAGAGGAAAATGATCAACGCCACCAAGCAGAAGGCGATCAACAGAGTCTCCTCCACCTCTGCGACCGAGCGGCGGACGAAGCGGGTGAAGTCGTAGCCGATCTCCGCGGTGATGTCCGCGGGCAGCTCCTTGCGCACGTCTTCGAGGCGCTTGTAGAACTCATCGGCGATCGCGATGGCGTTGGTGTTCGGCTGCGGGATGACGGCGACGCCGATGCTGTAGACGCCGTCGCGCTTGACCCCGGTGCGCAGGTTTTCCGCGCCGAGCTCGGCGTGGCCGATGTCGCGGAAGTGGATCTGGCGGCCACCCTCCTCCTTGATGATGAGATTTTCGAAGTCCGCCGCCGTGTTCAGCCGACCGAGCGTGCGCAGCGACATCTCGGTCGCGCTGCCTTCCAGCCGACCGCTGGGAAGATCGACATTCTGGGCATCGAGCGCTGTCTGCACATCAAGCGGTGTCAGGCCGTGGACCGCCAGCTTCACCGGGTCCATCCAGAGTCGCATCGCGTAGCGCTTCTCGCCGAAAATGCGAACGGATGAGACGCCGGGAATCGTTTCCATCCGCTCGCGCACCAGGCGATCGGCAAGGTCGCTGACCTCGAGGATACCGCGCTGATCGCTGCGCATCGAAAGAAAGAGGATGGGGCTGGAATCCGCATCCGCCTTCTCGACGACCGGCGGATTCGCATCGACCGGCAGGGTGCGGAGAGCGCGCGCGACCCGATCGCGGACATCGTTCGCCGCGGCGTCGAGGTCGGTATCGAGGGTGAACTCGACGGTGATGGTCGAGCGTTCCTCGCGGGACTCCGAGGCGATGGTGCGGATGCCGGCGATGCCGTTGATCACGGCTTCCAGCGGCTCGGTGATCTGGGAGGCGATGACCTCGGGATTCGCGCCGGGATACTGGGTCTGGATGGTAACGATCGGAGGATCGACGGCGGGATATTCGCGCACACCGAGAAAGCTGAAGCCGGTGATACCGAAAAGGACGATGACGAGCGACATCACCGTGGCGAGCACGGGGCGCTGGATGCTGGTTTCGGCGAGGCTCACGCGGCGATCGGGTTGGAAATCAGCGGCTGGTGGCTTGCACCGGGACTCCGGGGCGAAGGCGGAGGAGATTGGTGATCAGGAGCTGGTCGCCTTCTTTCAGTCCGCGGAGCACCTGGACCTGGACATCGCTGCGGATGCCGATCTCGATTTCCCGGAACTCTGCTTTGCCATCGCGCAGCAGATAGACGCCGTGGCCGCGGGGTGAAGGTACCACGGCTTGGCTGGGGATGGCGAAGCCTTGGGCGATGCGGTCGAGCTGGAGGCTGACTTCGGCAAATGCGCCGGGCAGCAGGCCTTTAGGCTCCTTGCAGATGCCACGGGCTCGGAGACTACGCGTGGCGGCATCGGCGGCGGGCTCGATCACGGCGACCTCGCCCTCGAAGACGCTGGCATTCCCCGCGACGGTGAAGGTGAATTTTTGACCGACTCGCAGGTCGCCGGCGTAGCGCTCGGGCAGCGGGAAATCGACCTTGATGGCGGACAGGTCCTGGAGGGTGGTCAGAACGGTTTTCGGTTCGACCAATGCGCCTTCGCTGACATGGCGGATTCCGATTTTTCCACCGAAGGGCGCGCGGATTCGGGTCTTGGTGAGGGCGACTTCCTTGGTAGCCTTCTGGGCTTGGATGATCCCAAGTTCGGCCTTGGCGAAGTCGTATTCCTGACGGCTGACCGCGCGCTGCGGCAGCAAGGTTTCGACGCGGGCCGCGTTCGTTTCAGCGAGCTTGATACGGGCATCGATCTCAGCGATCTCGGCGACCAGGTCCGCGTCATCGAGGAGAAAGAGCAGCTCGTCCTTCTCCACGCTGCCGCCTTCTTTCATCGCGATGCGAGTGAGGCGCTTGGTGAGTTCGGGAACGATGTCGACGGATTCGCGCGCGCGGAGGGTGCCGACGGTCTCGATGCTTTCCGCCATCGGGGTCGGCTGGACGACGAAAACCTCTGCGGCGACGGGCGCGGCAGGGGCCTGGCCCCGCACGAGGGCAGGGGCGACGAGCAGCGAAAGAACGAAGAGGCGGAAGCTGAAGGAGCGCATGACGGGCTGGAACTGGAGGAAGGCTACAGGATTTACCTCCGAAATCCTCCTCCGGCAGGACCCTCCCGACAATCTTCAGTCGAGCAAAGCCTGAAGTTCCCAGGTCCGCTTGGCACGCGGGGTGCCCGGGCCGTTGTAGCCGAGCAGGCGGAATCCCTTGGGCCGGGCTTTCCGCTCGGCGAGCGCGGTGTCGAGCGCGTCCTTGGCTTTACCGATGTTCTCCTTCGAATCGCTGCCCTGCCAAGTGTAGCTGAGAGCACTGGCGGAGGGCAGGTCGCGGACCTCGACCCGTGGGCCGACGGGACCGGCACTGCCGACCTTGCCGTTTTGATAAAGGAAGGCCATCGAACTTTGTCGGAACTCTTCCCCTTCGATCTTCATTTCGACCGGCGCGGTCATCGGGATATCGTTCTTTTTGATGTGGGCGAAGAGGGTCCAGAACGCGCTGGTCTCGCCCCTGCCATCGGTGAAAGCGGCTCGATAGGCGGGGTATCTCTTCTCGCTGACTTGGTCGTAGGGACCGGGCTGCGGCCACCCATGGGGCAAGGGGGCCTCGTCCACATAGGCGGGCGGGGTCGCTGTCACGACGCCGGGATCGGCCTGAAGCCTGCAGGCGGCAAGCAGCGCGAAGAGTGGCATGAATGTCTTTTTCACCCCGCCAACCAAGCGCGCGGCGACAAGGGCGCAAGGGCTTTTCAAGGGATCATCCGCTCAGGAATTCCGCGCGGCGGCATTGGGCATCGACGTCAGCTGGAGCTGCGGAAAGCGATCCGGGCGATGGAAATCCGGCTCACCGCCCCCAAGATCCGCCGCGCTGAAAAAGCGCTGCTCGGGTGAATCGAGAATGAAGGTGACATTGCCACGACTGCGCGGACCGAAGTCGACCCGGGCCTCCAACAAATCGCGCGGAATCGCCATCGCCGCCATCCAGCCACCATCGGGGGAAAGCTCGGCATGCGTGATCACCCCGGGAAAGGGAATTTCCGCCGCCTCCGCCCGCACTCGCGGAGCAGTGAATTCGCAACTCCACCAAGCGCCATTGGGCGCGAGATTGAATTCGAAATAGCGCCCGCTCTTCGGATCGCTGAGAAAAAACTCCGCGACATCGTGCTTCCAGAGCTCCGGGGTGAAGCGACCCGGACGGGACGCAGGATGGAGCCGGGCCGGTTTTCCGTGACATGCAACCAGCCACAGCATGCAGGAATCGACAGCTACGCAAAATCCGGCTTGCGGTGACGCCTCACAACCATACCAATCGCGCGCGACACCGAACAACGGAATGTCGAGCTCTCCCCAAACCAAGGGAGCAGCGCTGGAAATCACTGTCATGACGAGATCCCTACGAGGCGGCCGGCCAACGGTCGAGAACAGGATTCCTCGGGAGACCACCCCGTATGCCGGGCCGTCTCCGGTCAGACAGTCGACCTATTATTTAAGTTTTCTTAACTTATTTTCCGCTCATGGCGAAACGCCGTCCTAGCAATCACTTAAGTACCATCGAGTACATCGGGCCGCGGCCACAGGCCAAGCCTCAGCGGCGTCCGGCGAATTTGCTGGGCGGCTGGGTGGTGCTGCTGATTGCCGCGGGAGCGGTGTGGTTTTTCGGGAAGCCGCTGGTGCCCCTGCTGAAGGCGCAGCAGTCGGTGGCTTCGGTAGAGAGCGCTGATATCTTGATCGGCGAACTGGCTCCTTCGGCAAATTTTGGCGATCGGCTGGCGGCAGCCGCCTTGCAGCGGACGAAGATGCCATCGCTCTACGACGCGGCTTATTATCACATCACCTTCCCGGGCGGGGATGTCCCCCCTGCGCCGGATGGCACCCCGAAAGGCAAGGCGGAGGATCTGATCATCCGCAGCTACCGGAATCTGGGAATTGATCTCCAGCAGTTGGTCCACAAGGACATGACCAAGCATTTCGCGGTCTATCCACAGCTCTGGGAGCTTCGCGCGCCCGATCCGAACATCGATCACCGCCGGATTCAGAACCTGCAGCGCTTTTTCAAGCACGGCGGGGCCGAGCTGGCGGTGACGCGCGATGCCACAAGCTTCAAGCCGGGCGACGTGGTGGTCTGGATGCTGGCTCAGGGCGACTTGCACTGCGGCATCGTGGTCCCCGGGCCTGCCGAACGACGTGGAGAAGTCTGGGTCGTTCATGACCTCGGCTCCGGTCCGAAGTGGGAGAATGTGCTGACGGATTACCAAATCCACGGGCACTACCGCTACACCGGCCCCGACCGTCCGATTGCGACGAATTGAGAAGCGTCTCCGGCGGTCCTCACGGGCGCATCGCTCCGTAGGGCTGCACGCTTGCTCCGAAGGCTTTACTCCCGAAAGCCTTTCGACCACGGTCCCGGCCCGTTTCGCTTCCACGACCCATGACCGCCGCTCAAATCAGGCAATCGTTCCTCGATTTCTTCCGGGAGAAACAGCACAGCATCGTGCCCTCCGCCTCGCTGCTACCGCAGTCGCCCGGCCTCCTGTTCACCAATGCCGGGATGAACCCCTTCGTCCCCTATTTCCTCGGCGTCGAAAAGGCTCCCTATGATCCGCCGCGGGCCGCCGACACCCAGAAGTGCATCCGCGCCGGCGGCAAGCACAACGACCTCGAAGACGTCGGCTACGACACCTATCACCACACCTTTTTCGAAATGCTGGGGAACTGGTCCTTCGGCAACTACTTCAAAAAGGAAGCCATCCAGTGGGCCTGGGAACTGGTCGTCGAACGCTGGGGCCTGCCCGCCCACCGCCTCCACGCCTCCGTTTACGCGCCGAAACCCGGCGACCCGGGCGAGTTCGACCAGGAAGCCTACGACATCTGGGCCGAGCTCTACCGCTCGAAGGGCTGCGATCCCGCCGTGCAGATCGTCAACGGCAACGTGAAGGACAACTTCTGGATGATGGGCGAAACCGGCCCCTGCGGCCCCTGCTCCGAACTCCACGTCAACCTCACCCCCGAAGGCGATCCCAAGACCGGCCGCGAGTTGGTCAACAACGACTCCGACCTCTGCATCGAGATCTGGAACCTCGTCTTCATCCAATACAACGCCGAGGCCGACGGCTCCTTCCGCGAACTGCCCGCCAAGCACATCGACACCGGCATGGGCTTCGAGCGCGCCTGCTCGATCATCCAGGGGACAAAGCGCTTCACCGATTTCTCGCAGAAGCCTAGTAATTACGCGACCGACGTCTTCCAGCCGATCTTCCGCAAATTGGAAGAGCTCAGCGGTAAGACCTACTCGAACATCTACCCCGCCCTCGGCGCCGACCGCTCGGCCTTCAGCGAGGAAATGAAGGACGCCATCGCCTTCCGCGTGATCGCCGACCACCTGCGCACGCTGAGCTTCTCGATCGCCGACGGCATCATGCCCGGCAACAACGGCCGCAACTACGTCCTGCGTCGCATCCTGCGCCGCGCCGTCCGCTACGGCCGCCAGCTCGGTTTCTCCGGCGACAAGCCCTTCTTCGGCGCGCTGGTGGAAACACTGGTGAAGGAAATGGGCGACGTCTTCCCCGAACTCAAGAACCGCCAGGACACGGTGCGCGCGACCTTGGAGCAGGAGGAGGCAAGCTTCAACCAGACGCTCGATCGGGGATTGAAGCGATTTGAAGACGCGGTTGGGGAGCACACGCGCCCTCGCGTGTCGTCTGTGGCGCCCTCGCCACAGACCGGCCCGAAGTCATCCCAAAGCTCCGAACCCACCTACACCCGCCGCAATCTCCCCCATTTCGAGCGTCCCTGGGGCAAGTACATGGTCACCTTCACGACGCTCGACCGCGACATCCTCAACGAGGCCGAGCGCACCATCATTCTCGATTCCATCCTGAATGCCAGCAAGCTCGGCCAGATCTACCTTTATGCCGCCTGCGTAATGCCCGATCACGTGCACCTGCTGATCGAACCGCAGGTGAAAACGCAATCGCCGGATTCCGATCCCGTCTTCTTCACTCTCTCCGAAATTCTTCAAGCCATCAAGTCGGTCACATCCCACAAGATTCTCAAAGACCGCCGCAAGGCACTCCAGAACGAGAACATCAAGCACCTCTGGAATCAGGAATCCTTCGACCGGTTGATTCGAAGCGAGTCCGACTTGATTGAGAAGTATGACTACATCCTGAGCAATCCGGTGAAGGCCGGGTTTGCAAGCCGTTCCGATGGGTATGCCTGGACCTGGTGTCGGGAGTTCGACCGTGCTTCGGGCCAAGCCGGAGCCGAGGGCGGCTCCGGCGACACGCGAGGGCGCGTGTGCTCCCCGTTCTCAGGCGAAATCGCCTTCGAGCTTGAGGATACCTTCGGCTTTCCCATCGATCTCACCGAATTGCTTTGCGCCGAGCGTGGGCTCGGCCTCGACAAGGAGCGCTACGAGGAATGCAAGAAGGAGCAACAAGATCGTTCCCGCGCCGCCCAGAAGTCCACCGTCGTCCGCGCACTCGACATTTCCACCGAGGCCGTCACCGAGTTCCTCGGCTTCGACACCGACGAAACCGAAGCGACCATCCTCGAAGTCCATCCGCAGGAAGACGCGCTGTTCATCATCACCGACAAGACGGTCTTCTACGCCGAGATGGGTGGCCAAGCCGGAGATACGGGAACTCTCGTAGTTGGCGGCGTCGAGATCCCCGTCACCGGCGTTCAGCAAGTTGGCAAGGCCCGCGCCCACGTCGTCGACGCCAATGCCAAGGTGAAGGCCGGCGATGCGGTCACGCTAAAGCTCGACACCACCCGCCGCCGTCCGATCGAAGCCCACCACAGCGCCACCCACCTGCTTCACTGGGCGCTGCACGAGGTCGTCTCGAAGGACGCCGCGCAGCAGGGATCGTCGGTCGACGAGAACCGCCTGCGCTTCGACTTCAACAGCGCCGCGGTCACGCCGGAGCAGATCGCCGCGATGGAGGAGAAGGTGAACGCCGCCATCAAGGCCAACGACGTGGTGTCGTGGAAGGAAGTCCCGCACGCCTCGATCAAGGGCCGGCCGGACATCATGCAGTTCTTCGGCGACAAGTACGGCGACCTCGTCCGCGTCGTGCAGATCGGCGGCGGGCAAGGCGACCTGACCGGCTACTCGATGGAACTCTGCGGCGGCACCCACGTCCGGCGCACAGGAGAGATCGGACTGTTCAAGATCAAGAGCGAGGGCGCGATCGCGTCCGGCGTCCGACGCATCGAGGCCGCCTGCGGTGAGGCCGCCTGGGCCTACCTCAACGAAGCGGTCGAGAAATGGGACGCCGAACTCCAGGCCGCGACCGACAAGCTCAAGGCTGCCAACGCGAAGCTCGCCGCCCTCGGCGAAGCGCCGGTGACGGTGAACGAGTTCCCGCACATCATGGGCGCAATGCTGGTCGAGCGGGCGGATATTTCGCAGCTCAATGCCACTTTCGCCCATGGCCAGCGCACGCTTGAGGAGACCAAGGAGGCCGCGATCGAGGCGGAGAAGCGCTTCAAGAAGCTGCAAGCCGGAGCCGCCGCCAAACAGGCCGACGCCGCGCTGGCGGAACTCATTGCCGCCGGCGGACCGATCGTCGCGACCTTCGAGGCCGATGCCTCATTGCTCCAAGAGCTGCTCAACGGATTCAAGAAACAGGGCTTCGGCGGTGCGGGCTTCGTGATTGTGGATGACGGCGACAAGCTGCACCTCGGTGCTTACTGTGGCGATGCGGCTTTGGCGGCGGGCCACAAGGCTGGTGATTTGTTGCGCGATCTTGCTGCCTTGGCTGGCGGTAAAGGCGGCGGCAAAGCGGATCAGGCCCGCGGCGCGGCACCGGAACGCGACAAGCTTGCTGCGATCGAGGAAGCTGCCCGCGCTCGGCTTGGCTAAAGCAAACTCAGACCTGCGGTAGCAGGCTCGGATGCCGCGGCACGGCGTTCAGATGCGTGTCCAATCCAAGCCTGTCCGACATGGCCAGCAAGGCTCGGCCGAGGAGATCCACGTCGCCGCGCGCATCGTGCCGACGCAGAGTGGTGTCTCGCAGACCCAGCCGCGCCTTCACGTGGTCGAGCGAGTGACCCGTCCCGCGGGCCTTGCCGAAGAGCATTTTCGAAATGTGGATCGAATCGATGCAGTCCACCGGCCTCGTGGCGAGTCCGTGGCGACGGCAGGTGGCGGCGAGGAACTTGGAGTCGAAGCGCAGGCCGTTGTGGGCGATCAAGGTGGAGTCACCGGCCCATTGAGAAAATCGGCAGAGCACCTCTTCCGGCCGCGGCGCGCCGGCGACATGGTGGTTGCCGATGCCGGTGTAGCTTTCAATGAAGGATGAGATCCGGCGACGCGGACGGGCAAAGCTGGAAAAGCCGTCCTCTGGAATCAGGCGTCCGCCTTCGAAGCGGACTGCGGCGAGCTGGATGAACTCGTCCTCGTCCGGATAGAGGCCGGTGGTTTCGAGGTCGTAAATGACGAAGGAATCACCGCGATAAAAGCGGTCTGTCCAGATGAAGGCGTGCCCGCAGGCGGGACAAGCGACTTGCTTGCCGATATCGGATTTCAGCCCCGAGAGGCCTCGCTTGCAGGTATCATTGGGACACTCTATTTTCACACCGGAGCTTGGGAATCACCGAGTCAGTCTGTAAAGGCACAAGGCGCCGGGACGGAGGCGGCATCCTGTTAGAAAAGAAAGTAGCGCTGGGCGAGAGGCAGTTCGGCGAGAGGTTCGCAGCGCAGTTCCTCACCATCGGCGGTGACGGTGTAGGTTTCGGGGTCGACGGTGATTTTCGGCAGCGCGTCGTTGAAGGGAAGGTCGGCCTTCGTCACGGAGCGGCAGCCTTTGACCGCGACGAGTCGCTTTTCGAGTCCCAGGTCAGCGAGGGAGCCGGAGTCGAGCGCGGCCTGGCTGACGAAGGTGAGCGAGGTGGAAGCGATCGCCTTGCCGAAGCCGCCAAACTGCGGGCGGTACATCATCGGCTGCGGCGTGGGAATCGAAGCGTTCGGATCGCCCATGTTCGCCCACGCGATCAGGCCACCCTTGAGAATGGTCTCGGGTTTCACGCCGAAGAAGGCGGGCTTCCAGATGACGAGGTCGGCGAGTTTGCCGACTTCGATGCTGCCGACCTCGTGGGCGATGCCGTGGGTCAACGCGGGGCAGATCGTGTACTTCGCGACGTAGCGGAGAGCGCGGAAATTGTCGGCGGCGGGATGCGAGGGGCCTTCCAGTTTGCCAAACTGGAGCTTCATTTTGTGGGCGGTCTGCCAGGTGCGAGTGATCACCTCGCCGATGCGGCCCATGGCCTGCGAGTCGGAGGACATCATCGAGATCGCGCCGATGTCGTGCAGCCGATCCTCGGCGGCGATGGTTTCCGGGCGGATGCGGCTTTCAGCGAAAGCGACGTCTTCGGGTATCCGCGAGTCGAGGTGGTGGCAGACCATGAGCATGTCGAGATGCTCGTCGATCGTGTTCACCGTGAAGGGCCGCGTCGGATTGGTGGAAGAGGGCAGCACATTCGCCTCGCCACAGACGCGGATGATGTCCGGCGCGTGGCCGCCACCGGCACCTTCGGAATGATAGGTGTGGATGGTGCGGCCTTTGAAAGCAGCGAGGGTGCTTTCGACGAAGCCGGCCTCGTTCAAGGTATCGGTATGGATTGCAACCTGAACGTCGAGCTCGTCGGCAACGCTGAGGCAGGTATCGATCGCCGCGGGCGTGGTGCCCCAGTCTTCGTGCAGCTTGAGACCGATCGCCCCGGCGAGGACTTGCTCGCGCAGGGGCTCGGGCGAGGAGCAGTTGCCCTTGCCGAGAAAGCCGAGGTTCACGGGAAAGGCCTCGGCGGCCTCCAGCATCCGGCGGATATTCCATTTTCCCGGCGTGCAGGTGGTAGCGTAGGTCCCGTGGGCCGGACCCGTACCGCCACCGATCAAGGTGGTCACGCCGCTGGCGATGGCGTGCTCGATTTGCTGCGGGCAGATGAAATGGATGTGGGTGTCGATCCCTCCGGCGGTGACAATGCAGCCTTCCCCGGCGATGATCTCGGTGGCCGCGCCGATGGTCATCGTAATGCCATCTTGAAGCAGTGGGTTTCCCGCGTGGCCGATGCCGATGATGCGGCCGTGCTTGATGCCGATGTCGGCTTTGATCACGCCCTGAGCGGCATCAAGAATGAGGGCATTGGTGATGACGAGGTCCGGGACTTCGGCATCGAGCGCAAGCGGCGACTGGGCCATGCCGTCACGGATCACCTTGCCGCCGCCGAATTTCACTTCGTTGCCGTAGCCACCAGCTTCAGTGACGAGATCGCGCTCGACTTCGATGAAAAGCTCGGTGTCGCCAAGGCGAATGCGGTCGCCAATGGTCGGGCCGAAAGTGCCTGCGTAGTTCGCGCGGGTTTGGTTCATGGGTCGAGCCTACCGTTGACTTTGTTGTTCAATCCGTGGATTTCGCGCTGGCCAGCGAAGGCGACCAGCGGCACTTCGCGGGTATCTCCCGGCTCGAAGCGGATCGCGGTGCCTGCGGGGATATCGAGACGATAACCGGTGGCGGCGGTGCGGTCGAAGTGGAGGGCATCGTTCACCTCGGCGAAATGAAAGTGGCTGCCGACCTGGATCGGACGGTCGCCGGTGTTGGCGATGGCGAGCTTGAGCTTGGCAAGGCCGGTGTTCAGCTCGATGACGCCGTCGGGGGTGAGGATTTCTCCGGGGATCACTGGTTGAAAAGATGGATGAAAGGCAGGGAGAGAAATTGGAACGATCTACCGTCCTCGATCTTCATCAGCGCACCGGGTGGTGAACGGTGACCAGCTTGGTGCCATCGGGGAAGGTGGCTTCGACCTGGATGTCGTGGATCATTTCAGCGACGCCATCCATCACCTCGTCGCGGGTCACGAGGGTGGTGCCGTAGCTCATGAGTTCGGCGACGGACTTGCCGTCGCGGGCACCCTCGAAGATCTCGGACGTGATGAGGGCGATGGTTTCCGGGTAATTCAGCTTCAAGCCGCGCTCGCGGCGGCGCCGGGCAAGGTCGCCGGCGACGACGACGAGCAGCTTTTCCTGTTCGCGCGGGGAAAGGTGCATCAGAGGGCGGCGATGAAGGCGAGCGAGCTACCGAAAGCGAGGGCGGCGGCGAGGCGGACCTTGCGGTTTGGGTTTAGCTTGAAGACCGCGATAGCTCCGAGTGCCGCAACCGCGAGGCAGATCTCGAGCGGGCCGTGGAGGTGAAGGTAGTCGGCGCGGAGTTGGTCGAACTCGTCCTCCTCGCCCGGAGGATGGTAGTGGCCCGGATGAGCGAGCGCGAGGGTGGGGAGGAAGGCGAAGAGAAGGGCAATGAGTCTTGGGATCATGGCGTTGGAAAACAAGGGACCGGGATAGATGGAATAGATGGGATTCTCAGAAGGCTCGCGGCGAGATACTCCAGCCCATTTTGGATGCTGCGGGCGAGCCGCCCGCACCCCTCTTGAGCCTGATATCGATCGGTGTTCGGTTCACACGGTGAGGAATTCTTTAATGAGCTCATCGCTCAAGCCAGACATCGCGCCTGCGGCGGCGACCCGGCCGCGCTCGAGGATGGCGAAGTCATCGCCAAGCTCTTTGCAAAAATCCAAGTACTGCTCAACCAGTAGAATCGCCATCTCCCCCTCGTCGCGCAGCATCTTGATGGCATCTCCGATTTGATCGATGATGTTCGGTTGGATGCCTTCGGTCGGTTCGTCGAGGATCAGGAGCTTCGGTCGGGTGAGCAGGGCGCGGGCGATGGCAAGCTGCTGCTGCTGGCCACCGGAGAGCATGCCACCTTTGCGCGGGAGAAACTCCTTGATGATGGGAAACAGAGTGAAGACGCGATCCACCTCCTCTGGCTTCGGCTTGCGGCCGCGGGCGACGGTGCCGACGTAGAGGTTTTCCTCCACGGTGAGTTGGGGGAAAATTTCGCGACCCTGCGGAACGTAGCCGAGACCCTGGAGGGCGCGGCTTTCAGCGTTCAGGCGGGAGAGATCAGTATCGCCAAGTTTGACGCCACCCTTGTCGGCGGACATCAGACCGGTGATCGCCTTGAGGGTGGTGGTCTTGCCGACCCCATTGCGGCCCATCAGGCAGAACACGGTCTTGGGGCGGATGCTCAGGCTCACGCCACGCAGGATGCGGCTGCCACCGATCGATACGGAGAGATCGGAGACGTCGAGCGTCGGGGTTTCGAGGGCGGTAGCGCTCATGCGGCTTTGGATTTGCGGCCGAGATAGACTTCGATCACTCGCTCGTCGTTCTGCACCTTGTCGACCGGACCTTCGCAGAGGACGTGACCTTGGTGGAGCACGGTGACCGTGCGGCCTTGGGAAATTTGGCGGACGAAGGTCATGTCGTGTTCGATCACCACGATCGTGTGCTTGCCGGCCAGCGACAGCAGAAGTTCGCCGGTGCGATGGGTCTCCTCGTCGGTCATCCCGGCGGCGGGTTCATCGACTAGCAGCAGCTTGGCGTCCTGAGCGAGAAGCATGCCGATTTCGAGCCATTGCTTTTGCCCATGAGCCAGCGACCCGGCCTTGGCATGGGCGCGCTCGGTGAGCTTGATGGTGTCGAGGATTTCATCCATCCGCTCTTCCTGTTCCTTGCGGATACGTCCGAAGAGCGAGTGCCAGATGCTACGGGGTCCGGCGAGAGATAGCAGGAGGTTCTCGCGCACCGTGTGATCGGTGTAAACGGTAGGCGTCTGGAATTTCCGGCCGATGCCAAGTCGGTAGATTTCGAATTCGTTCATCCGCAGCAGGTCGTGCGTTTGCTCGAAGTGAAGCGTACCGCTATCGGGCTTGGTGCGGCCGGTGATGAGGTCGAGAAAGGTCGTCTTGCCCGCGCCGTTCGGTCCGATCACGGTGCGCAGCTCGCCTTTTTCGAGAACGAAGTTCAATTCATTGATCGCCTTGAATCCGTCGAAGGACTTGTTGAGTCCCTCGGCGGCCAGGAGGTAGTTTACCATGCTCATTCGGCTTCGGGGCTGGGGTTGATGGCGGCAAGGTCGTCGGCGCGGTCTCGTTTGATGGCCTTGCGACGGTCGATCATCGACTTGATCTGAGCGGGCACGCCGACGATGCCTTTTGGCAGGAAAAGCACCACGATCACGAAAGTCGCGCCGAGGATGATCAACCAGAGATCCGGATATTCCGTGGTCGCCCAGCTTTTCAGATAGTTCACACCGATCGCGCCGAGGACGGGGCCGATCAAGGTGCCGCGTCCGCCGACAGCGACCCACACCACGGCTTCCAGCGACTTCTCGGTCATCATCTCGGACGGATTGATGATGCCGACCTGCGGGACGTAGAGCGCGCCACCGATGCCGGCGATCACGGCGCTGATCACGAAAACGAAGAGCTTGAAGTTGGCGGCGGAGTAGCCGGAGAAGAGCACGCGATTCTCGCTGTCACGGATCGCCCGCTGGATCAGCCCGAAGCGCGAGGTGGTGAGCCATTTGCAAAAGAGAAACACGGCGCTGAGTGAGATCGCGGAGGCGAGGTAGAGAGCACGCTTGATTTCCGGGCTACGGAGGTCGGCCCCGAGCAGGCTACGGAAATCGGTGAAGCCGTTGTTGCCACCCATCATCAGATCATTGCGGAAGAACATCAGCGCCGCACCGTAGGTCAGCGCTTGAGTGAGGATGGAGAAATAGACGCCCTTGATCCGCGAGCGGAAGGCGAGGTAGCCGAAAATGCCCGCAAGCAGAGCCGGGATGGCGAGCACCATCAGCGCGGCGAAGGGGAAGGAATAAAAGGGCTGCCAGAAATCGGGGAGCTCCTTCAGGCCGAGGAAGACCATGAAGTCGGGCAGGTCGCTCTTGTAGGCACCGAGCTTGCCGATCATCAACATCAGGTGCATCCCCAGCATGTAGCCGCCGAGGCTGAAGAAGAGGGCTTGGCCGAGACTGAGCAGGCCGGTGTAGCCCCATAGCAAGTCGACGGCGATGGCGAGAATCGCGTAGCAAAGATACTTGCCCCAGGTGTTGAGGGTGAAGTCCGACACCGCGCCCGCGGCGTTGAGCGAGGGCATGCCCACCACGAGGAAGAGCGCGACGGCGGCGAGGAGGAGGGTCGGAGCCTTTCCGGAGATCGTTGTATTCATCAGTCGAGGCTGCGGGAGCGGGTGGCGAAGAGGCCGGATGGCTTCCACTGGAGGAAAAGGATGATGGCACCGAGCACGAGAATCTTGCCGAGCACCGGATTGCCGAGGATTTGCTGGAGCGACTGATCGGCCATCCCGATGCCCAGCGCGCTGATGACAGTGCCCATGATATTGCCGACACCGCCGACCACCACGGTCATGAAGGAGTCGACGATGTAGTTCTGCCCGAGGTTCGGGCCGACATTGCCAATCTGCGAAAGGAAGGCACCTGCCAGTCCGGCGAGGCCGCTGCCAAAGGCGAAGGTCATCATGTTCACCCGCTCGGTGCGGACGCCCATGCAGGCGGCCATCCCGCGATTTTGCATCACCGCGCGAATCAGCAAGCCAAGGGAGGTCTTGTTGAGCACCAGCCAAGTCAGGAAAATGATCAGCACCGCGAAGACGATGACGAAAACACGGTTCCAACCGAAGACGATGTCATTGACGGTCCAGTTGCCGGATAGGAAAGCGGGACTTTCGACCTGCACGTTGTTCGCGCCGAACACGAGGCGGAAGAGCTGCTGAATGACCATCGAGACACCCCAAGTCGCAAGCAGGGACTCAAGCGGCCGTTTGTAGAGGAAACGAATCACGCCGCGCTCCAGCAAGAGTCCGACGCCAGCTGCGGCAAGGAAGCTGGCGGGCAGCGCGACGAGGAAGTAGCAGTCCCAAGCCCCGCCGCTCAGGTTCATTCCGGGGATATTGATCTTGAGACCAAAGGGCGACATGTGAATGCCGCCGGCGAAAAGATTCTGGATCAGATAGGTGGTATAGGCGCCGACCACGATCAGTTCGCCGTGGGCCATGTTGATGACCCCCATCAGGCCGAAAGTAATCGCGAGGCCGATCGCCACCACCAGCAGGACGCTGCCGAGTGAGAGTCCACGAAACAAGGTGCCAACGGTATTGACTCGGGCGATGTGGCCCTCGATGCCGCGCTGGGCTTTATCGCAGGCGGCGACAAGTTCGGCCTGGCCCGCTTTCTCCGCCTCGCCGCGGACCGTCTTGATGGCACCCTGCGCGGCGATCGATCCCAACTCACCGAGCTCCAAAACAGCGGCCTCGCGAATGGCGGGATCTCCATCGCGCAGACGAATCATCGCCATCGCCTCGGCGAGAGCGTTTCTGATCGATCGATCCGTTTCGACGCTGAGCCGCTGTTCCAAAAGCACCAGCTTGGCGGGATCTTGCTCGAGGCCAGTGTCCTGCACGGCTTGGAGGCGCTTCTTGGCATCGGGTGATGCCAGCGCGATCCGATCCGTCACGCCTTTCATCACCCGCCGCAGGCCGGAATCGGTATCGGCAAGGTAGAGGTCATCCTTGCTGGCGCGGACCGAGGCTCCGTCAGCATCGAGCACCGCTTGCCCGTCGGCGACGCGGCTCAGTGTCTGTTTGCCCTCGGGGTCCGCTTCGCCCTCGAGAAGCACCGCGATGTCAGTGCCCGCAGCGTCTTGGTAAAGATACACCTCACCTTCTTTCCATTTCGCCAGCCACAGAGAAACATCTCCGGGTTCGCCCTCGCCAAGGCCCTCGACGAGCGACCTTTGCTGATCGGCGTCCATCATCACTGCGGCTTCGGCAACCACCTCGCGTGCTGGTCTCGCTTCGGCGATGGCGCTCAGCAAGAGCGCGCCGAACGCAAAGAACCATGCCCGTAAAATCGGGCTTCGGCACCCGATGCTTGCGGACAGGGAAGGCGGAGCGAATCTCATGTGAGCGCGCGCTTTAGCATCTTCCGTGCCATTCGTCGCTTCGCTCCCGAATACGAGAATCCCGGGGAGCTGGTACGGAACAAGCATCGGCTCGCGGGGACTCGACAATTCCTCACTGCTGTGCCAATGATTGGAGCGCATGTGAGGTTTCCAGTGCCGAAATCTGACACCTTGCCGCGACCACCGAATTTTCCCACCGAACCCCTCCCCTGCCGTTCATGACCGGATCTTTTTTGCCCAAGCCCTTCGCCCATTCATACGAGATCGACCCGAAATTCTCGAAGAGCGCGGTTTATTTCTCCTGCGAATTCGCCATCGACCAAATCTTCAAAATCTACTCCGGCGGGCTCGGTTTTCTTGCCGGATCGCACATGCGCTCGGCCGCGGCGATGCGGCAGAACGTCTGCGGTATCGGGATGCTTTGGACCTACGGTTACTACGATCAGGCTCGCGGTGAGGAGCGCGAGATGGCGGTCCAGTTCCGCAAGAAGCAGTATGCCTTCCTACAGGACACCGGGATCCGCTTTCAGGTCCCGGTCCACGGCCACCCGGTTTGGGTGAAGGCGATGTTCTTGCCCGGCGAGGTTTTCAATACGGTGCCGATGTTCTTCCTCAGCACCGACATCGAGGAAAATGACGCCCTGTCCCGTGCCATCAGTCACCGACTCTACGACAACGACCCGCTGCGTCGGATCGCCCAGTACATCGTGCTTGGCGCAGGCGGCGCTCGCTTGCTCGAGGAGCTGGGCGTGGACCCCGAGGTCTGGCATCTCAACGAAGCGCACGGCCTGGCAGCAGCCTTCCGGATTTACGAGAAACATCGTAGCGCGGAGGAAGTGAGACGTCGCTTCGTCTTCACCACCCACACCCCGGAGGAGGCGGGCAATGAAAAGCACGACTTGCGCTTGCTCCATGAATTCTCGTTTTTCGGATCCGTGCCGCTCGATGAAGTCCGGCAGCTATGTGGCATCGAGGGCGATGTCTTCAATCACTCGCTGGCGGCTCTACGCTTGAGCCGATTGTCGAACGCGGTGTCCAAGCTTCACGGCGATGTGTCCCGCAAGATGTGGGAAAGTCATCCGGGGATCTCGCCGATCACCCATGTGACCAATGCGCAAAACGCCAAGTACTGGACGGATCGCGGTCTCGAGCACGCCCGCTTGGAAGGAGATGCCAACGAACTCCGCAGCCGGAAACGCGAGCTCAAATCCCAGCTTTTCCAAGCGGTGGCGAATCAGACCGGCAAGCTTTTCAATCCTGACGTGCTCACGATCGTGTGGGCACGACGTTTCGCCGGCTACAAACGGCCGGACCTGATCACGCGGGACATCCGTTTGTTCCGATCGCTGATCAACAACAACGACAGGCCGGTGCAAATCATCTGGGCTGGCAAGCCCTACCCCTTCGATTTCGGAGCGATCGAGACTTTCAATCACCTGGTGCAAGTCACCAAAGACTTCCCGAACGTCGCGGTGCTGGTCGGCTACGAACTGGAACTGTCGAGGCTGCTGAAATACGGCTCCGACATCTGGTTGAACAACCCGATCGTGACCCGCGAGGCATCGGGAACCTCGGGGATGACAGCGGCGATGAACGCATCGGTCAACCTGTCAACCTATGATGGTTGGGTCTGCGAATTCTCGAAGGATGGGCACAACAGCTTCATCATTCCTCCCGCCGATGCGACCCTGAGCGCGGAAGAACGCGACCGCCACGACTTGCTCGGATTCTACCGGGCGATGGAGGAAAAGATCCTGCCGCTTTACTATGACGATCCCGCGGGCTGGTCGGAGCTGGTGTTCCACTCGATGAACGAGGTGCGGCCCTTCTTCGATTCCGACCGAATGGTGACCGAGTATTACGAGCGGATCTACGCCTGAGTCTGCGGTGCTGCGCTTCGTGAGGAAGTCGCCGGCATGACTGCAAACGCGATCAGCCGGGCACCTTGATGGCATCCGCTTCCACCTCCCAGGCGGCCAAGAACTCGCGAGCGCAGGCGGGATCGTTCAGGAGCATCGATCCACCCCGCAAACTACCTCCGCGCAGGGCGTCCAGATCGGCCACTTTATCTTTGCGCAGGATTCGCAGGCGTCCACCGCGACGGGTGGTCGACTTCGCAAGCAGTTCCAGCGCGACTCGTCCCATGGTCATCCGCACGTTGAGCTCGACAACTGGCTTGAGCGCAAGGCGGCCGTCGGGAAGTCGATAGACCATGGCATCGACACCCACAGGACCGCGATAGCCGGGCAGCAGTTCGCCGAGAAGGGCTGGGATTTTTTCCTGATACCAAGCCATCACCCCGGCCTCACGATGGAGAAAGGTGGAGACCTCCGGTTCCAGCAAACTAGCCCATTTCCGAGCAACGCGAGTGCCGAGGAAACGACCAGCGGCATCGTTTTCCATATGGGTCAATCCGATCAGCGAGGCCTCGCCAGCGACGCCCATTTCATAGAGCGCCGAGAAATCGAGCACCCGATCGCGCCATGGCTCCACCGTCACGCAACCATGCGCGGCGAGCTGATGGCGCAGCCACGCACGGGTCGCCGCTTCCGGGCTCTCATGATTGATGCGCCGATGGCCACGACCCGCGTGGGAAAAGGCCGCCTTGACCAAGGCCTGGCCACCATCGGCAAGACAGCTGCCGACACTTGACCACGCGGCTTCCTCGTCGCGGCAGATGACGGCGATCTCCGGGCAACCAAGCGCCTGCTCCAAACGAATGCCAATTTCTTTCGAAAGCCATTCGCGAGGCAAGGCGTCCCGCCATTGCCACAGGACTCCGGGTGAAACGTCGCCTGCCATGCCGGACAAGGTCTTGCTGGCATCCGGCGACCATGCCCAAGGTCGCAGCCCGCCGAGTCGGCGTCCGGCGAGTTGGCTGGCGCTGGCGATTTCCGGCAGCTCGAAGCCCGCGCGCCGGAGCTCTCTCAAATGCTCCAGCGATGGCGCTCGCCGCAGCAGGGCGACATCGTCCTTGCGCGACCACGCCACGATCAGCAGTTCCAAATCTTCCTCCAGAGCGAGTGCTGTTTTGTCCGGCTGGTAGCTCGGCGACAACGCGTGGCCCTCGGCGTTGGGATTGAACCAATGCACCACCGGCGTGCGCCCGCGGGACTGCTCGCAGACCTCGAGTTGTCGGATGAAATCCTCATCCAACCCGGCCAGTCGGCGACCTTCCGCATTGAAGGGCGCGAGACCCTTGGCTCGCACCGGGGCCAGCGGGAAGACCAGAGATTTGCGGAAGGCCTCCCAGTCACTGTTTCCCCGATCTTTCCAGCGACGGAACCAAGTGACCCCGTGGCCCACGTGGCCAATCTCGTCGCGGTAGATTTTTTCTAACACCCCGGCCGTCGCCGCGTCGCCCGCCTGACGGAACAGGCCGGCGTAATGCTTTGAAAAATCCAAATTCGCCTGCTCGAAGGTGAGATTGAGCCGCGTCACGAAATCCATCGGAGTCGCCATCGGCGCGATGATTCGCCAGAAATAATCGTTCACCGGCAACTCGCCGAAATGGATGCCGCACTCCCTCATCCGCCGCAGATACATCGCGGTGTGCATCTGCTCCTCGCGCATCGCGGCATAAACCCCAGCGCGATATTCCTTCGGGGCATCGGGGAATTTCAGCAAGACCAGTGCCATCAGCTCGGCGGCGAGCAGCTCATGATTGGCGAGAAAATGCAGCATCACCCCGCGCTCGCGCTCATCGTCCAGCCGATGGACGCTAGGAAAGTCGACCCTCACCCCGTCCGCGCGCACCCGCAGTTCGCGAGGGCGGCCAGGAGCCTCGGGCGTTCGCAAGGCCGGACCCGGAACATCATCCGCCAATCCGACCGGCGCGAGCCGCAGCTTCTCCTCCAGCGTCTCCGCAAAAAGGATCCGTTCCGCTGCTTCCCGCATTTGCATGGCGTCACGCTGGGGGGCTGGAGACGGCTTGAAAACCGGAATTCCACGGTCCGCAAAAAAGTTTTCGCGCTTTTTGAACGTCCGCATCATTGCCGAGTCTCATGCCCCGATGGCCACGCATGTCGTGTGTCTTCATGTAAGGGTGAACAGCATATCGTCAGCTTCCGAAATCCCGGTTTCCGGCTTGGGGCCTTGATGATCTCGGCCGTCGGGGGTGGGACCCCGGCGGCCAATTTTTTGCCCATGCGCCAAGCCCCGCGCTAGCCCCTCCGTTTGCGGAGGGTCGCGCCCATCGCCGCAGTGACCGCAGCCGGCAGATTCACGCCACCCCGACCGCCGAGACGGATATCGATGTCCTCAAGTCGCTGGATCAGATCCCGGACTTCCTTGCGCGATGCCGGGCCGCCCGCCGCTTCGCAAAAATGCGTGCGGCACCCGAAGGGCCGGCCTTCATAAATTTGGCAGCGGCTGCCTTTGAGGAAAGGACAGGCTCCATCTTCGGTCTCTGGCACCGTCGTGCGTCCGGCAGCCCGCCAAGCCAGCGCGGCGACCCATGCCTCGCCTTTCGTCAGGAAGGGCGTGCGCCCGGTCGCCTGAAAACGGCAACAATCGCCCCGCCCGATGCAGGCGCGCGTCAGAGGCCGCTTCTCCCAGTCGCGGTAAATCTCCCGGACCGCCGCCGCGACGCTTTGCGGATCAAGCTCAGGTGTCACAGGAGCGCGAGGGTTCGAATCCGAAAATGGCTCACGCCCGAAGCCTGTCTAGCCGACCCCACCCATGCAAGCGCTCCGGCGCGGGCTCATCATGCGCACGCCTCACGAAGGAATTCGGGGAGCATGAAGCCGACTCCATCCGCCGTCTTCCGGTGAGGCCGGATTGGCACGCGACGCGCTTGATCAGAGAGGTGCAAGGCGCTTCAGGTCATTCCGGAATCACCCTCCCGGCCTTCCCCCATGGTGGAGAGGGTGGTTTCGGAAAAACCAGAGTTCTTGGCATGGTGGAAGCTTCCCATGGTTCGCGGATGGTCCGCGGTGGATTGGCAGTTTCTTGGGTTTCTCTGCCAGTCGATCGCGGTGCGCCACGGCGGATGCGGGGTTTCTTGGGTTTTTCCCCGCGTCCGCCGTGGTCATCACCCGCATGAAAAAAGCGGCCGGCGTCTGCAAAGCCCGGCCGCTTTTTCACTCCAGCGACGCGAGGCGGCTCTCAAGGGACCAACAAAATCTTGCCATCCCGCCCGCTGGCAGCCGCTCCCTCCAGTGCCACTTGGAATTCCCCGAGCGCATGAGTGGCCGCGATGGGTAGCAGCAACTCGCCGGAGAGCATCATCGCCGCCAGGCGGCCGTAGACGGCATCGAGCTCCGCGCGCGGCGCGCTCTCGATCCAGCGGGTGATCCACAAGCCTTGAATTCGCAGATCTTTGAAAATCAGCAGCCCGTTCGGAACCGTCAGCGGTCGACGGGACATGGCGCCGTAGGTGATATGGACGCCGCCAGGCGCCAGCAAGTTCATCAACCGCAAGGCGCTCTCGCCGCCCACTCCATTGAACGCGAGCGAGGGTCGATTCTCGCCAAGCAGATCCACGGCCTGCTCGACGGCAGAGGCATCGTCCACCAGCACCGCATCCGCGCCTCGCGCGAGCAGCTCGTCGCGCAGCTCCGGGCGTCGCACGAGATTCAGCGTGCGCAGTCCCATCCTGCGGGCGAGGGCGATGACGCAGCGGCCGACGCCCGAGTTGGCGGAATTCTGGACGATCCACGATCCCGGCGGCGGCGTGGCGAAGCCGTGGAGCAGGCGCCAGGCAGTGGCCGGATTCACCTTCAACATCGCGGCTTGCAGGGGATCGATGCCTGTCGGCAATTTGAAAAGATCGCCCCCTGGGACAATCACCTCGTCCGCCCAAGTTCCGGCGCGGCAAAGCAGGACGGCGCGCTCACCGGGCACGAAGCCCGGGGCACGACTTTCCACGACTTCACCGCAGCCCTCCCCTCCCGGCCGTGCGGGCAGTTCCGCCTGCACGCCGTAGTTGCCCTCGATGAAATTCAGGTCCGCGGGATTCACCGGAGCGGCTAGAATCCGCAGCCGAACTTCACCCTCCGCCAGAGAGCGCGCTTCGATCCTCTCCAGACGCAACACGTCGCCCGGACGGCCGCATTGATGAAATCGAAGCGCGTTCATGCGTACCCGCTCCCGATCAGGCTTTCGCTTCGATCATCTTGCGGCGATAGGCCTCGTCGAGCCGGTTGTCGATCTTCGCGGCATCTTCTTCCGGCAAGAAGTTCGGCCCACCCGCGGCGAAGGCACCGAGGAGAACGCGTGCCCACTTGTCGAGCATCAGCATGATGTTGAGCACTTCCTTGCTGCTCGAGCCGAGGGCGACCGGGCCATGGTTTTTCATCAAGATGACCTTCGGCGGCTTGCCGTGTTCGGCGCGGAACTTTGCCAAGCCTTCGCGCACGGCGAGGGCGAGGTCGAGGCCGGGATTGATGTACGGCACCGGTAGTACGTGACGGCCGCAGACAACGATCGCGTCCGGGCAGACGTGGCGCAGGAAAGGCTCCGCGCCTTGTTTGCTGGCGAGGATGGCAAGGACGGAAGTGGTATGGGTGTGGCCGGTCCATTTCACACCGGGCTCGCGCAGGCAAAGCGAGTGGAGGAAGGTTTCGACCGAGGGCTTTTTGTGGGTGGGGTCAGCCAGGCAGGCGACCAGGCCGTCCTCGATTTCCTGCTCGGTGACGTTCGGGCGGTCGAGCAATTCGTCCACCTTGGCGTGGGAGACGCGCGACAGACCATCGGGCGTCATGGTGCCGAGGGAGGTGCCGGATGCCTTGACGAGGAAAGTGCCGTCACCGAGGTCGGCAGCAGTGTTTCCTTCGCCGAGGATGGCGAGGTGGCGGTCTTCGCGACCGAGTTCACGGGACAATTGAGCGAGTTCTTCAGCGGTGGTCATGGGAGTCATCGGGGTTGCTTGGCGTGCATCGCCTCGCGGAAGCGGGACGGCGGAACGCGGTGGACGGATTTGAAAACGCGGGAAAAATGGAAGGGATCGGCAAAACCGGTCGCACGGGCGGCATCCTTCACCGACAGTCCGCCTTCCAGCAAGAGCGAAGCGGCGTGGCGCATCCGGAGGCGGGTGAGGAATTGATAGGGACTTTCGTCGTGGAAGCGGGCGAACAGCCGGCACAGGTAAGGGCCGTCGAGTTGGCAGGCGGTGGCGATCGCCTCCAGACTGGCGAAACCGAGGAAGCCGTCCTCGATTGCCTTTTTCGCCCGACTGAAGGTCGCAAAAGCACGGGTATCGGTGCTGCCGGCGACCACTGCATCCTCGCGACACATCAGCAGCAGTTGCTGGACGGTGGCAGCGCACAGCGCTTGTGAATACTTGGAATTCCGGCTGCCACGTTCGACCAGAGTGTCAAAGGCGCGGCGGATCGGCTCGGCCTTGAGACACTGGGAAACCATGCCCGGTGCGAGCTCATGGCGGGCGAGGAAGTCCGCCGCTCCCTCACCGGAGAATCCAACGAAATATTTCACCAAGGGCTTGTCGGGGTCGCTGACGATCCGATGCGGCACGCCCGGACCATAGAGAAAAAAGACGCCCGACTTCAAAGTCGCCTCAGCGCCGTCGATCACCAGAGAGCCGCGACCGCCGTGGACGAATTCGAGCAGGAACCAAGGGAACCCCTGCCGCTTGATCCGATAGTCGGGGCGACAGCGCTCCAGCCCGCCGCAGCGAACTTGGAAATCCGCCCCGTTCGGCGCGTCAAAAAAGAAGACCCGTGACGACTCGACCTGTCGCGAAAGGAAGGCGGGCGGCGGAAGCACGGGATCAGGGGGACGTGACACGATGCCGTTCCTTCTCCCGAACGACGGGAAAATAAAAGCAAGAAAATCTAGGTTGAAGGGAGAAGCAATGATGGGGAGGATCGGGCGCAGGGACTCGATCCGCCTAAAAATCGCCTATTTTGGGTTAGTCGTAGTGATTTCCGCGTCGCCGCGGCGGAACGATCCCTGCTGGACCGAGCAACAACATTATCCATTTCCAGAGTGACAAGCGGCGGCGACTCCCGCAGCGTCGCCGCCGTGAAATCCAAGTCCTATCCGAAAGTTGGTATCCGCCCCACCATCGATGGCCGTCTCGGCGGCGTTCGCGAATCGCTCGAAGAACGCACCATGCAGCAGGCCCGTGCGGTCGCAGAACTCATCGCCAAAGAACTGCGCTACCCCGACGGCACGCCGGTCCAGTGCGTGATCGCCGACACCTGCATCGGCGGCGTGAAGGAAGCCGCCGACTGCGCCGAGAAGTTCAAGCGCGAAAATGCCGGGGTCTCGCTGACCGTGACGCCTTGCTGGTGCTACGGTTCGGAGACCATGGACATGGACCCCCACCTGCCGAAAGCGGTCTGGGGCTTCAATGGCACCGAGCGCCCCGGCGCGGTTTACCTCGCCGCCGTTCTGGCCGGCCACACCCAGAAGGGCCTGCCGGCCTTCGGAATCTACGGCAAGGACGTCCAAGCCGCGACCGACACCGAGATTCCGGCCGACGTCCGCGGCAAGCTGCTCGATTTCGTCCGCTGCGGCCTGGCCGTCGCCCTGATGCGTGGGCAGTCCTATCTTTCCATGGGCGGCACTTCCATGGGCATTGCCGGCTCGGTCGTCGACCCCGCGATGTGGGAAAAATGGTTGGGCATGCGGGTCGAGGCGATCGATATGACCGAGTTCGTCGGCCGCATGAAGAAAGGCTGGTACGACCCGGCCGAGTATGAAAAGGCCCTCGCATGGGTGAAAGCCAACTGCCCGGAAGGCAAGGACTACAACTCCCCGGAAACCACCCGCAGCCGCGAACAGATCGACAGCGAATGGGAAGACAGCGTCAAGATGGCCCTGATCGCCCGCGATCTGATGGTCGGCAACCCACGACTCGCCGAAATGGGCCTCGGTGAACAAGCACAAGGCCACAATGCCATCGCCGCCGGTTTCCAAGGCCAGCGCCAGTGGACCGACCACTTCCCGAACGGCGACTTCCTCGAAGCCATCCTCAACTCGTCCTTCGACTGGAACGGCAAGCGCGCGCCTTACATCGTGGCCACCGAGAACGATGCGCTCAACGGTGCCGGCATGCTCTTCGGGCACCTGATGACCCACAGCGCCCAGATCTTCGCCGACCTGCGCACCTACTGGAGTACCGACGCGATCGAAACCGCCAGCGGCAAATCCTTCTCCCACCCGCTGGTGCAGGACGGCATCCTCCACCTGATCAACTCCGGCCCGGCCGCCCTCGACGGTACCGGTGAGCAGGAAATCGACGGCGTGCCCGCGATGAAACCCTTCTGGGAAATCAGCGACGCCGAGGTCGAGAAGTGCCTCAAAGCCACCACCTGGCATCCCTCGATCACCGAATACTTCCCCGGCGGTGGCCTCAGCACCCGCTACCGCACCCGCGGTGGCATGCCCGCCACGATGATCCGGCTCAACCTCGTCGACGGCCTCGGCCCGGCGCTGCAAATCGCCGAAGGCCACACCATCGATCTCCCGGACGATGTGCACGATGCTCTCGACCAGCGCACCAATCCGACCTGGCCGACCACTTGGTTCGCTCCGATCCTCACCGGCGAAGGAGCCTTCCGCAGCGCCTACGAGGTGATGAACCACTGGGGAGCCAACCACTGCGTCATGAGCCACGGCCACATCGGCCACCTCTACATCACCCTCGCCGCCATGCTGCGGATTCCCGTTTACATGCACAACGTGGCTGAAGAACGTGTCTTCCGCCCCAGCGCTTGGCGTGCCTTCGGCACGGCAGATCTGGAAGGCGCCGACTTCCGAGCCTGCTCCAATTACGGCCCGCTCTACGGCAAGGCCTGATTTCCAGAACCGTCCTATGGTAAAAATTCGTGGCGACATCCGACTGCGATGTCGCCACGAAATCTCCTTCACCGAGACATCACCTTCGTTCGTGACAAGTCTCGATCGATTTCCAAACTACCGACCGTCAAAAACAAATACCCATGAGTAAATCCGGAATCTTCACATCTCCCGAGGGCAAGAGCTACGCGGTGACCTTCACCCTCGTTAGTTCTCTTTTCCTACTCTGGGGATTCTGTAACGGCATGATCGATGTGATGGACAAGCACTTCCAGCAAGAGCTTCATCTTACCCTCGCTCAATCCGCTTGGGTCCAGTTTGCCCATTATCTAGGCTATTTCCTTATGGCCATGCCCGCAGGTTGGCTTGCAAGCAAACTCGGCTACAAAGGCGGCATCATCGCGGGACTTCTCATGGTCGCGGTCGGCGGCTTCTGGTTCATTCCCGCCACGAAAATCGCCACCTTTCCCGCATTCCTTCTGGGCGTCTGCATTATTGCCTCCGGCCTGACTTTCCTCGAAACCGTGGCCAACCCTTATACCACGGTCCTCGGCCCGAAACAATTCGCCGCGACCCGTATCAACCTGGCACAGTCATGCAACGGCGTTGGCTGGATCTTCGGTCCCATTGTTGGAGCCCAGTTCTTTTACGGGAAAAACGCTGCCGGAGAGAGCACTGGCTCGGAAACTCTTTGGATCCCGTATGCGGCTATCGGCGGCTTCGTTCTGATTCTAGCTGTCGTTTTCTCGTTCTGCAAAATGCCGGACGTCGCTTCCGAAGACGAGTTTCATGTCGATGACAAAACGCCCGCAGCTACCGCCGCCCCGGCCGCCAACCGCGGCATCGCCATGGGATTGCTCTGGCTCAACATCGTCGTGCTCGCCGTTGCCGTCGGCATGATCTTCTCGGCGATCGTCGCTATCCCTTCCGTGGGAGCCAAGCTCGGCATGACCGAAAACCAAGCGCTCTGGTATGCGTCGGGCATCCTCGCAGCCATCGGCACCATGGTATTCTTCCTCAAAAACGGGAAAATCACCAATCACAGCATCTGGAGTCACCCCCACTTCTCGGGTGCGACGCTCACACAGTTCTTCTACGTAGCGGCCCAGTGCGGCATCTTCGCCTATTTCATCAATTACATGACGTCCCAGATTCCGCCAGTTTCCGAGTCTTTGAAGACCGGAGCTTTCGCTTCTTGGTTTGAAGTTCACAAAAACGGTGTCTTCGGACTCAGCGACAAGGGCGCATCCAACCTCGCCTCCGTCGGCTTCGTCTGTTTCCTCATCGGCCGCGTGATCGGTGCCGCCCTATTGAAGAAGTTCCCTGCTCACAAAGTGCTCGCTGCGTTTGCAACACTCGCAGGTATCTGTAGCCTGCTCGTCTATCTGAAACTTGGCTGGCTCTCGGCCATCGCCCTGTTCCTGACCTATCTCTTCATGTCGATCATGTTCCCGACCATCTTCTCGCTCGGGATCTACGGCCTCGGAAGCCGCGCCAAAAACGCAGCCTCCTTCATCGTGATGGCGATCATGGGCGGTGCGATCATGCCCAAACTCATGGGACACATTGCCGACAACGACGGCATGTCCGCCGGCTTCATCGTCCCCCTCATTTGCTTCATCTGGGTGGCAGCCTACGGCTTCACCTGGAGCAAACTCAGCGGTTCGACGGGCTTGATCGGAGTCTCTGCCAAAGGCGGCCACTGATCGAAGCGCCTTGCTTCGCGAAGGCGCGGATTCCGATCGGAATCCGCGCTTTTTTGTGCCCTGCGGGGACGTTTGCCCGAATCCACTCGGCTAGCCTTCTCAGGCAGATCTCGTATCGCCGATGTGCTGTCCGATTTTATAGTAAATCAAACTACCGAAAACCGTGCTGATCAAGACATCGACGCCCGTGGTTTCTTCACCGACGAGCTCCAAGGCGCCCGCGAAGCTATAGGCGAGCATCGCACAAGGCAGAAGAACCACGAGACAGCGCAGCGATACCACCCAGCCGAGCACGACGTATTTCTGAATCAGATCGAAACCCGACGCGCCTCCGTTTTGCCGATAGGCATGAATCACCCCAACGATGGCCAAAGCGATCGCAAGCGAAGCATCAAGATAGTCCCAGCCATTCGGACTTTTTTCAAAGTCGCCAAGACAGGCCGCTGCCGTCAACGCGGAGAAAACGACGAGATAAGGAAGCGCCTCCCGATCGCAAACCTTGCGGTTTTTCAGGCGCTCTTTGAGTGGTTGATAGCTGAAGAAATACATCGTTCGTCAGCAGTTTTTGACCCCCTCCGAAAAACGGACAAGGACAAAGCTTTCAACCAACAAGTCGGACGATCAAAGCATGGCTCTCTCGAAGGCGAGGGCTGACAAGTCCGAGCACATAAGGAAAATCCGCGCCCCATCGTGGCCTGCGCATCGCTTGCGATGTTCGCCCACAAGCCTTAAAGCACTCCGACGCAAGCTCAGCGGCGCGGCCCGCAACGGGCTCTCGGACGAAATCGACGCCGAGACCCGCTGGCCTCATGCCGCATCTCCCCAAAACCGATGAAATTACAAGACCGCTCTGCCCCTCCGTCGCGGCGTGTTTGGGCGTTCATCGGTTGCATTCTTCTCGCATGGCCCCTGCTCGGCAGTTCGGAAAATTCGATCCTGACAATCATCGCTGCCTTCATTCGGCTCAGCGAGACCGGCATGGCGGATCAGAGTAAAATCGCCAGCTCCGTCAGCATGGCACTGCTCACCACGCTGTACCGCTCGATCTACGGCACAGTGGGAGCCACCATCGTCAGCCTCGTCTTGTTTCGGAAAATCAACCGTGAAAAGTGGTTCTACCGTTGTGTGACCATCCTATCCAAATGCTGGTGTCTGCTACTTTTCCCATTCGGATCGGTGATCGGCATCTATCTCTTGATCGTATTTGGAAGGCGGAAGAGAGAGTTCCATCCAAGGCCGGAAGATCCCTCTCCGAGCGGCCTTCCGGATTCCCATCCCCCATCTTTCAACACCCACAACGAGAACGATGACGGTATCTGAGAAACAAGGCGCATACCAACCGTTCAGACACGACCTGCCGCTGGGCTTGCACTCGTGGCTGTTTTTTGCCGGCACCTATGCGGGATTCGTTTTGCTATCGGTCGCAATCGGCGTCGGAGTTTTTTGGGGAATCGTGACAAGTTTGGTGATCTCGTTTTTCAGCCACTCTACATGGCAAGCCAGCGTGGGAGCATTGCTCATGAAGCGATTTTTCACAAAATCGCTGATCGGTTTCGTGATCGATGCCTTCCGGAAAAAATCGTTCCTCCGCGCGGCCGAGGAGATGCTCGCCGTGCATGATAAGGCAGATGCCGAGATCGAGGAAATCATGCAGCGCGAGAGCCGTTGGCTCTTCATCATTCCCGCCTTGATGCTGGTAGGGACGGGAATGCTGGATTGGCTGATCGATGCGAACCTGAGATACTTCCGGATCGCCGAATCCTACTTCCTGTTGGTCGGCTTCATCTGGATGTGCCTGTGCCGACGGGGCCGTTTGACCATGCTCCCGATGGCTTCGTCCGATGCTTGACCCGACCAAGCGCCGGGGCTTGGGCTTGAGCTTGCTGAAGGGCAAAGATCAACGAATGCTCGGCCACTGCCATGGCTCCCGCTTCCGTCAATGTCGCCCGCCTGATCTACCTCTTGGTCTGCGAGGGAGCCGGCGTGGCCATCGCCATGAGCACCAGAGGATCTCCGGTGGAAATCTCGACCACCAGCGGCCTGGTCGGCGGCCTGGTGACCGGTGGCTTTTTCATTTGGATCGAGTCCCTCATCAAAGGCTTCAGCCTGCGCGGCTTCTCCACCGCGACCTTCGGCCTTTTGGTCGGCGTGTTCTGCGCTTGGCTGCTCACCCGAGTCGGCATTTCCAATCTCGTCACGCTCGCCTTACGCGATCGGATCACCACGACCGAGACCGGTGCCGACCTTGCGGCAACGGTCAGCTTGACGCTCGAATTGATGCTTTATGCCAGCTTGGGATTCATCGGCGCGGTGCTGGCGCTTCGGAGCAGCCGCGATGATTTCGCCTTCATTCTTCCCTACGTCCGCTTCCGGCAGGACAGCAGCAGTGGACAGCCCGTGGTGATGGATGCCGAGGCGGTCATGGATGGCCGGGTGCCAGCGGTGATGCGGGCGGGCTTTCTCCGGGGACGCCTGATCGTGCCGCGCTTCGTGCTCGACGAGATCCAAGTCCTCGGAAATTCACCGAGTCCCGCGGTCCGGCAGCGTGCGGAACGCGGGTTGGCATCACTGGAGGCCATGCGCGCGGCGAAAGACCTGCAAATGAGCATCGAGGACGCAGCCGGAGTCGCGGACGATGACGCATCGGGCGGACGACTTCTGCAAGTGGCACAACTGCTGGGGGCACGCCTCATGAGCGGGGACGAAACCTTGTGCAAGGTCGCTAGGCTACGGGGCATCGATGTCTTGAATCTCAACGATCTGCTCGATGCCTTGCGGCCCGTGGTAGCAGTCGGTGAAAAGATCCGCCTCGCCCTCGTCCGGGGCGGAAAGGACGAGCATCAAGGAGTGGGTTATTTGGCCGATGGCACGATGATCGTGGTCAACCACGCAGCGGGCCGGATCGGTAGCCGCCAGGATGTGGTGGTCATCAGCACCTTGCAAACCAGTGGCGGCGTCATGGTCTTCGCCGAACTCGACGGGGCCTGACTCAGCGACGGCGTTCCTGCCAATCGCGCATGGCGCCACCCAGTTCCCGCAGCGTATCGCCCGCGGTGGTGATGGGGCCAGCGATCAAGGCACGCTCCGCAGCACGACCGCACAGCCAAGCCGCCAAGGATCCGGCATCGGCTCCGCCAAGGCCCGCAGCAAGCAGGGATCCAGCCACGCCGGCAAGCACGTCGCCCTGGCCACCAGAAGCCATGCCGGCATGGCCGGTAGGATTGAAGCGGATCTCCCCAGGTCCCGAAGTCACGAGGGTTCGCGCCCCTTTCAACAAAAGGCTACAGGGATGACGCGCGACAAAGGTGGCAGCGGCAGCACAGCGATCGATCTCCGCCAAATCCGGAGCGAGGCGGCGGAATTCGCCGGGATGAGGCGTGATCAGGTGCGAGGCTCGCAGCAGATGCTGACAGCTGGCCTTGGCGAGCTGGTTCAAGGCGTCGGCATCCAGCAAGCTAGGAATTTCCGAGTCGATGAGGGCCGCAAGCAGGGCCGAGTGAGTGGAATCCGACCAATGACCGCAGCCCGGGCCGATCACCAAGGCATCGTGCCCGGCAGCAAAGGCATCCGCCACGGGATTCCGCGAACTGCGGACCATGACTTCAGCCGGCATGGCCGCGGAGAGGGATGCTAGGAAATCGGACTCCACATGGAGAGTGACCAGGCCGGCTCCCGCGCGCAGGGCAGCGCTGGCGCAGAGAACGGCGGCACCACTCATCCCCGGCGAGCCCGCGAGGATGCCGAGTCGGCCGGCACGTCCTTTATGAAAATCGTGCGCTCGCGGAATCAGCAATCCGGGAAAGAGCTCCGGGCAGAACAGGCGCAGCGAGCCCCCATCGGGCGCGGGCAAATCCGCAAGCGGTACCAGAAAGACCCTGCCAGCCCGCAAGATGCCCTCAGGCGTAGCCAGCCCGGATTTCGACGCGGCAACGCAGAGGGTGAGATCCGCAGTGACGGCATCGCCCTCGCCTGTATCGGCATCCATGCCGGAGGGCAGATCCATCGCCGCGATCACCGCGCCCTGCTGCTCCCGGAGCTCCGCCATTTCGGCGGCCAACTTCGCCAGCGGCGGGCGGAGATGGCCGCGACCGCCGATGCCTAAGAGCCCGTCGAGCAAGAGTAACGGTCCGGGACGCGCCCAATCTGGAACTTTCAAGGGCCCCAGCTCGCGGCGCTTTCGACGGGACAGGATCGACCACTCGACTTCCGGATAAGCGGCGCGCAGGTCCACCTGCCAGCCCGCATCACGCAGATGGCGCAGGGCAACCAAGGCATCGCCGCCATTGTTGCCCTTGCCGACATACGCGATGGCGCGGCCTGCTTGCGGGAAGTGATCGATCAGCCGCTGAGCGATACCCGCTCCGGCGAGGTCCATCAGGGACTCGGCGCTGATCCCACGACGAAATGCAGCATCTTCCAGCGACCGCATGGCCGCAGCGGTGACGAAAGACATGCCGGAAAGCTAAGCCCGGAGCCAAGGGCATCGCAAGTCACGGAATCACGCATCCTCCGCGGCGGGGCCTATGATCCCGAACTCCGAGAGGACGCACCGAAAAATTGCTGATCGGTTGATCGGAATCCTGCCATCGAAGGTAGCGCAAGGACCGCCGGGCACGCCCCCTTTGTCCCAGAGGACGAAACGCCGAAGCATTTGCTGAAGAAGTGCCTACGCAGCCGCTGCTAAAATGAAACCGCCCGGCAGTCGGTCCCTACCATTTTAAGAGATAGGGCGCGCGCCACCCGGGCTCAACCGTTCCGGCGGAAGCGCACGACGCCGTTGGCGATGCCTTCGGCGAGGGCTTGGCGGAACCAGCCGGACTTCATCCGACCGCGCTCGCCGGCATTGCTAACAAAACCTCCCTCGACCAAAATCGAAGGGCATCTTGTATTACGGATCACGTAGTAGCGGGCGAATTTCACACCGCGATTCACGGCCCGGACCTTGGACATCATCCCGTAGTGCACGAAGGACGCGAGCGAGCGGCTCTGACCGGAGTGGTAGAAGGTTTCGAGCCCAGAGACCTGCTGCTTCCACGTGTAATTGTAATGCACGCTAATGAAAATGGCATCGGAGTAGCGGCTCGCGATCCGAACCCGCTCGGGCAAGGAAATGAAGTAATCGCTGCGGCGGGTCAGCACCGTCCGAAAACCGCGCTTTTTGAGCTCGTTCTCCAAGCGGACCGAGGTGTCGAGG
This sequence comes from Verrucomicrobiota bacterium, assembly GCA_004293445.1. Taxonomy (GTDB): domain Bacteria; phylum Verrucomicrobiota; class Verrucomicrobiia; order Verrucomicrobiales; family Akkermansiaceae; genus Haloferula. Next base: position 164,135 of record RDYP01000003.1, read on the forward strand.
GCGAGGTGCTTTTCATAGACGAGCCCCCACTGCCCGCCCTTGTCATGCCCGCCGTGACCGGGATCGATGATCACCGTACGGAAATAACGCGCCTGCAAAGGTGCGGCGGCGAGGATCAAAACAAGTAGGGCGAAAATCAGACCATGCTGCCTTTTCATGACGAAAAATTTGTTAGGAAAACCAAACAATGTGGATTTTTTATGAATGCCGTTGTTTCGAGTAAAGGCAAAATTCCCTAAAGCAGCGCGGCTGAAGGCTTAGGGATCCACAAAAGCGGGGCGCTCGGAGGCCTTGCGGACGCGATTGCGCGCTTCCGCCTCGGCCTGGGGATCGTAGGGAATGCCGTTGGCGACTTCGACGATCCCACCAGCAAGAGTCACGAGCTGCGGATCCGGTCCGTCGCCGCGTTTATGGAGTTCGCGACCGAGCAGGCTGCCATCGGGTCCGATCCTTGCGTGGGACCAAAGGGTGGGGCCGATCAGATAAAGCACGTGCATCACCTGACGATTGTCGAGGGTGACGGTCGGCTTGCGGAACATCAGCACTTCGCCCAGAGACTGGGTTTGGAGGGGATTGCCGGTGCGGCTGTCAACGACTTGGGCGTAGAGCATGTTCTTTCTGCCGCCGGTGAAGTTCAGCACGCGATATTCACGGCTTTGGCCGACTTTGCCGGGCACGCCGACTTTTTGGGACCAGTAGGGCAAGGCGTTGTTGACGTTGAACAGCAATCGGTTGGAGATGAAACCGTCGGTCACTTGGCCGGGCAGGCGGACGACGCCGTAAACCGAGTAATTCCCCATATTTCGCAGAGGAAAGATCCGTGAGAGATCGATGCTGCGGGCCATGGTCTGGCCGAGCGGCACCCGCACGGTGCCAAAGGCTGGCTGGCCGAGAGGGGTCATCGGAACGCCACGACCCGAGGTGACGGTGAAATCGATCCAACTGCTCCGTTGGCTTCCCTGGAGCGTGAGGTCTTGGCCGGAATGGTTCGTGATGCTGATGGTCAGCGGGATGGACTCGCCGGCGACGTAAGTTTTGCGTGGCATTTGCAGCTTCACCTCGATCTGGGCGATCGCCGGAACGAGCCCAAAGGTGAGAAACAGGAGCGAAAAAAGCAGGCGCATGCCGGTCATGGGGGTGAAGTCCTAGCCCAGTCGCATCGGGGCGTCAATGCAAGGGGCTCCGCTCGCCTCTAACTGCGAGGCGGGCGGGGTGGCTTGTTACCAACGCGAGGGGGCTTGGCGGATTTGGCGGCGAATTTACGGGCGGCCTTGGCAGGCGGCTTGGCGGATTTCTTCGCCTCCATTTCGCGGGTTCGCTTGCGCCAATCGCGCTTCGGCGCGGGAACGCCGGGTGCCGCGGCGGAACCCTTGGCATGGTAGTCGAAGCCGCGCAGTCGCTTGCGCTCAATGCGATCGCCAATAAAGCGCTCGAGGATGCCCAGCAGGTTCAGGTCGCCGCGGGGGACAAAGCTGATCGCCTCGCCACGGGCCGCCGCTCGACCGGTGCGACCGATGCGGTGGATGTAGTCCTCGGGATTGACGGGAAAGTCGTAGTTCACGACATGGGTCACGCCGTCGATGTCGATGCCACGGGCGACGATGTCGGTGGCCACGAGCACCTGGACCTTGCCGTCCTTGAAATCCTGGAGCGCGCGCGAACGCTGCTCCTGGGATCGGCTGGAATGAAGCTTGGCCACTTGAACTCCGGCATTTTGGAGAAACACGGTCAGGCGGTCCGCGCCATCTTTGAGTCGGGCGAAAACGAGGACGCGCTTGAACTTTGGCAATCGTAGTAGTTCAAGCAACAAAGGACCTTTCAAGTGAGGCTGCACTTCGTAAACCGACTGGTCCACGGTGTCCGCAGGATCTGAGCGGCTGCCGATCTGGACCATTTTCGGCCCTTGCTGGAAGCGTCGCGCCAGCGACTCGACCTCGCGCGGGAAGGTGGCGGAAAACATCAGGGTCTGGCGGCGCTGCGGGAGGGCTTCGATGAGGGCTTCGATGTCCGGCAGGAAGCCCATGTGGAGCATCCGGTCGGCCTCATCGAGCACCAGCATTTCGAGAGCGGTGAAGTCGACTTGCTGGCGGGCCAGCAGCGCGAGCAAACGGCCCGGGGTGGCGACGATGATTTCCACTCCGGCACGCAGCAGCTTGATCTGGGCCTCTTCTTCCACGCCGCCAAAGATCGCCGCGCCACGGATGGGCAGGCCTTTCCCGTAGGTCCCGATGCTTTCCATGATCTGCACAGCGAGCTCGCGGGTGGGAGCGAGGATGAGCGCGCGGACTTCGCGCTGAGCGCCGCGGCGGCGGGTCTGAGCCAGCCGCCTCAGCATCGGCAAGACGAAAGCAGCGGTCTTGCCGGTACCGGTCTGGGCGATCGCGATGAGATCCTGACCCTGCATCACCTTGGGAATGGCCGCCGCTTGGACCGGGGTCGGGCGGGTGTAACCGGCATTCTGAATGGCGAGCAGGATCTCGTCCCCGAGTCCGAAGTGGCGAAACGGCATGGCGGAAGCTAACTTGCCGAATGCCCCGCTGGCAGCAAGAAACGCAGGGATCGCCTCGCTCAACAGGAAGCCATCCAGGCTTCGAGGATGGCGACGGCGGCGGCTTGGTCGATCACCGCTTTTTGCCGCTTCGCATTGCGACCCGCCTCATGGAGTTTCGCAGCGGCGTCCATGGTGGTGTAGGCCTCATCGATGAAAACGAGGGGGACTTCCGGCACCCGAGCGGCGAGCTTGGATGCGAATGCGCGGACCTTGATCGCAGCACTGCCTTCGCTGCCATCGATCCTCAGCGGCAGTCCGACAACAAGGGTGCGAATTTTCCGCTGAACAACAAGGGCGGCGATGCGGTCGAGCGGGTCGCCTTTGCGGACATCGATCGTTTCGACCGGATGGGCGAGGATGCCGAGGGGATCAGTGGCGGCGACGCCGATGCGGGCATCACCGGGGTCGATGCCGAGCGCGGGATGAAGGGACTCGTCCATGGCGCGGGGCCGGTCAGAGCAGCTCGGGCGGAAGCTTGTCGGAGAGCGCCTTGATCGCGTCCGCCTGATGGCGGTTGGCGATCAGCAGAGCGTCGTCGGTCTGCACGATGATCAAGTCATCGACGCCGAGGAGAGCGACGTGGGAGCCTTTGCGGGCATTGAAGACGATGTTGTTTTCGGAATCGATGACCGAGAGCGGGCTGTTGGAGCGATTCTCACCGTCGACTTTTTCGAGGTATTTCGCCACCGAGAGCCATGATCCGACGTCGTCCCAATCGAAGCTCGCCTCGATATTGAGGACGCGGCTCGATTTTTCCATCAGACCGTAGTCGATGGAAATAGGCGTGAGCTTCGGAAATTGGGCGGCGACGGTGGCGGCAGGATTGCTGGAGTGGCGGATTTCCGAAACGAAGGTGGCAAGCTCCGCTTGGTGGCGGCTGAGCTCACGGATGACATTGGGCAGGGACCAGACGAACATGCCGGCGTTCCAGCAAAAGCCGCCTTGGGCGATGAATTGTTCGGCGAGCTCGCTGCTGGGTTTTTCGCGGAAGCGCTTCACTTCGGCGGGGACTTGCTCGCTGTCGAGCCCCGGGATCGAGGCGCGGGGCCCTCGTTCGATGTAACCGTAGGACGGACAGGGCCAAGTGGGCTTGATGCCGATGGTTACCAACCCGTCGGACTTTTCCGCGGTGGCGAGAGCATCGCGCATCGTCGATTGGAAAGCAGCGACATCCTGAATGAGCTGATCGGCGGGGAGGACGATCATCAGCGCGTCGGGATTTCGGGCGGCGATGAGGCCGATGCCGAGGGCCACGGCTGGAGCGGTGTCGCGCTTGGCGGGCTCGGCGAAGATGTTTTCCGGCGGAAGCACGCGAGCGACTTCGCGGACGGCGGCCTCCTGCTGGGCATTGGTAAGGATCAGGATGTTTTCCGGCGCAACCAGACCGTCGAGGCGCTCGAGCGTCTGCTCGAGGAGGGTCGAGTCGCCGAAAAGATTCAGCAGCTGCTTCGGCCGGGCATTGCGGCTGAGCGGCCAGAAGCGCGTGCCGGAGCCACCGGCGAGGATCAAGGCGTAGGTCGAAGAAGGGTCGGGCATCGCTGGCCGAAAAGTAACGAGTCGGCGGGTCAGGGAAAGCGGGAATCGCGGGGACAGATCCCACCACCGAATCCCCCTGCCCTGCTGTGATCATGTTCTTTGAAAGCGAAACCGACTTGAGAAGTCGTCGGATGGAGAAACCCGTAGAGGCTTTCACTTTCGGGGATTGTCGGGATGGGGAAGGAGTGTTAGGGAAAGAGCATGAACATTGATGACGACGGAGCAAGGGATTGGACCGAATCAACCGCCATGGTGGCTCCGGCATTGCTCGGTGCGGCGACGGGCCTGATCCTTGGAGAAATGATGCATCCGAGCGCACGGCGCGGCGCGGCGTTGGGTTTGGCGGCTTTGGGAGTCGTGGCTCTGCTGCCCCTGGCGGTAGGCGGCGTGGTGAATCTGGTGAACGGCCCGGAAAGCAAACGTGGCGCGAATCGCCGACTGCGCCAAATCCGGGATGCGGGAGCCGGGCACGATTTTGTCGAAGACAGCCTGAGCGAAGTCGGCGTGATCTAAGCAGGCCTGGGCGTCCTGCTCAGGAGAGCTTCGCACGCCAGGCTTTCGCGGACGGCATCGGACTCATTGGTTTCGGACAAACATGCCGTTCCAAGATGCCATCGCAGATGTCCTGCTCCGCGCGTTCCTGCAGACCGCTTCTTATTGGACCGGATGGGTCGTGCTCAAGCTTCTGACTGGCGGGCGTATCCTGCTTGCTCCTTTCGAAGAAAAAATCCGGCCGCAGAAATCGAAAGAAAAAGCGCAGCGCGGGAAATGGGGCATCTGGGTACACGCGCCGAAGAAGGCGCGGCGTCTCAGGTCCGAGGTGGTGCAACTGGTCGGCCTGCTGCTCTGGTTGTTGCTTGGGCTTTTCTCCGCATATCTCTTTTCGCGAAACGGATGAGATGCGGGAATCTCGCCCGCGATTTTCCATCGCCCACGCTGCGGATTCGTTGCAGTCTTCGGGCCGTGAAATCCCTTCTTTTTCCTCTCTTGTTTCTTGTAGCCCCGGCGTTGGCCGCCGATGGCTTCGTGATCCGCGAATCGCCCGAGACGAAGGAAATCCGCGTTGAGCTCGACGGTCAGCCGTTCACGTCCTTTCGCACCGATGCTCGTGTGCCTTACCTCCACCCGCTGCGCTCGGCGTCTGGTGCCGTGTTGACCCGCCATTGGCCGATGGAAGACGGCTTCGAAGGGGAGGAAAAAGATCACCCCCACCATCGCTCTTTCTGGATGAGTCATGGCAACGTCAACGGCCACGATTTCTGGGCGTGGCAGTTCGGCAAGGACCCGAAAATCGAGCTCAAGAAGGTCGGACCCGTCACCCCAAACGGGTTCACTGTCGAACTCGCATGGACAGCCGGGGGCCTGACGCATCTGACCGAAACCCGGAGCTACACGTTCCGAGAGATCGATGCGAAAACAACGATGATCGACTTCTCCTCCAAGCTCATCGCCGCCGATGGCGACGCAGTGTTCGGCGATACCAAGGAGGGCTTCTTTGCAACCCGCGTGGACCGGACGCTGCGCCAGAAGGGTCCGACTGCTAAGGGTTCGATTCTCGACTCCGAGGGCCGCAAAGATGGTGATGCCTGGGGCAAGCGCTCTGAATGGGTCGCCTTCAGCGGTCCGGATGAAAAAGGTGAGCCTGCGGTCATCGCCGTGCTCGATCATCCGTCCAATCTCCGCCACCCGACTTGGTGGCACGCGCGCGACTACGGCCTGCTGGCGGCGAATCCATTCGGTATCCACGATTTCGAGGGCAAAAAGGACAAGACGATCGGCCAGCACGTCTTGAAAAAAGGAGATGCCCTCGTTTTCCGCTACGGCGTCATCCTGCATCATGGCGAACTCCATTCCGCCAAGCTTGCCGAGCGCTGGAGCGAATTTGCCCGTTGAGAAAGTCGCCTTGAGGCGGCGTCCGACGAGAAAATGCCGCCGCCGCTGCTGGTGGAGGTGGCTCGAGACGGCGGATCGGACGGGTGAACAGTGGCCTCCTACCCGGCGCAGCGCGGGCGACTGCGCTTAGCTGAACACGCTTTTGCGAAGCTGGCGCAGATTGAATAATCGGTCTGCCGGATGACTGGGATCCGCGGCGAGGCCACGCAGCGGACGCGCGCCGTCCTTACGCTTCGGTCCGAAGCGCTCGCGGAAGGTCGCGAACAGCTCGTTCACAAAGTCTTTCCCTCCGATCGCGGCTCCATCGCTGAGGTAGCGGACCTTGCATCGGAGGTAGTCGGCCTCCGACAACTTTCCGCCCCGTGCCAAGACCTCAAGCGCCTTATCCCGGGGGATGCGGTCGCGGTAAATATCCGCCCGATCCCCCTTCGCTGCCTCATTGCGCTGTCGCTCGGCCTGTTCAGGGATTCCGAAGAGATGGCATCGCCAGCGACGGAGGGCCTCCTTGGGTGGTAAGTTCGAGCGCCTAGAATTTGGCGAGCGGGAGATCGCGGGGACGGGCGACGAGGGAAAAGCAAGTTGCGGTTTCAATCCGCCGTGAGGATTGAGGGAAACGAGGAATTCCACCGCTTCGCGCGCTTCCTTGCCGCCGGCGATTGCCTCTGCATAACCGCACCAGCGATAGTCCTTGGGGTCATCGCAGATCTTGGCGCGGACTGGATTAAGGTCGATGTAGGCTGCCATTGCCCGTAGCGCCTGGCCTCTGCCCTCCACCAACACGGAGCGGAAACGGTCTTCCCACAAGGTGCCGCGGCGAGCATGGCGGCCATTGAACCATTGAGAAAAGCGTTGTTTCAGGACCTTCATGAAGGCGCTGACGTTCCACATTCGAGAAAACCATTTCTCGCGTAGAGCTTCGGCCGCCTCGTGATTGCCTTGTCCACGGAAGTGGGCGAGTTCCCACTCGAGCGCGACGGCTGACTTATCGCCAAGGGTGGCTTGGACCTTTGCGACCAGAGCGGTATCATTTGGCAGGTCGGCGTCGTCCGGTCGCTGTGGGACTTCCACGAGGATGTGGAAGTGATTTGACATGATACAGTAGGAAATCACGCGAAGCCCGCCGAAGCGTTCGTAGATCCGCATGTATTCGACCAATTGGTCTCGCTCCGCATCGCCGAGGACGAAATCGCGGTTCACCACTCGAGAGACGCAGTGGTAATAGGCAACAGGGTGAGTGGCGGGAGCTATCAGACGTGGCCGACGCATGGAAGGAGCTTGAGACGATCCGATCTTGCGATCAACTTTTTTGCAGAGGGACAGGCATTTTTACAGCCGGCGATTAACTTTTTTGCAAAGGGACAGATAATTTTACACCAAAACAAAAAACAGGCGGGGCTTATGCCCCGCCTGCTATCTCTAGCTATCAGCTAAAATCTGCAGTGAATTAACGACGGCGGCGAACGAGGCCGAAGATGCCAAGTGCACCAAGCAAAGCGATTGAAGGCTCAGGAACGGGCGAAGCGAGAACGATAAGGTCACGAGCAGCACCATTAGCATCTTCCAAACCTGCATTTGGAAGAACAACGCTATTGGTGATCGATGACAAGGTGACAGTCGTCGCAGCACTTCCAGTAACATCGGCCGGGAAAAGCACGTTGGTTGCAGTCGTCAAAATGGCAAATTCATTCGAATTTGCAAGAGTGCTACCGTTTCCAACCACAACGTAGATTTGCTTACCATTGAAAAGTGAAGCATTACCACCACCAATTGCTGTGAAGCCACCAACAATCGCGCCCTGGGTGTTTCCAGCGGCGGTTGGTGAAGTCAGCGTTTGGAAGACGTTCAAGGACGAGACGGCGGCCGCAAGGTTAGAAGCATCAGGCAAAACCGTTGGAACGGTCGTGAACGATCCAACGGCAATGACATAACCACCGCTGGACAGAACCGTACCAGTAGAAGTCTTCACACCCAAACCAGAAGCAGCGCTGAAAACGCCACCGACGTTGATGGTTGCTGCCTGCGATACGCCGCATGCGACGAGCAAACCGATTAGTAGTTTTTGTAGTTTCATGGTATTGTTTAGCGTTGAGAAAAAACTTTATTAAGGGGCTGCAATCACTGGTGCAGGGAGCGTCAAAACTGAGGCTGCTTGCGACGAATCCCGGCGGAAGACATAACCAACTCCCTCTGGAACGACAACAGAAGTCGCATCGGTACCACCAACGAAATCCAAAACATAGCCACCTCCGAGAGTTTCATCGAGAGCAACATAGCTCGAAGACGTCTGGTCTGGATTAAGTACGTCGATTACATCGTTAGGGGTTGTGCCACCATCAAACTTAACCATCTGAGAGAAAAAGTTCATCGAGCCAAAAGAACCACCAGCAGCAAGTGGCTGAGCGATCCAATTCTCCGCGGGAACAACGTCGACTTGAGTCTTAGTAGTCTTTACCTCACCGGAGGACGTAAACGAAAGGGCCGAAGATCCAAAACGAACGACCCGAACAGCCTCTCCAGGAGCAATCGGATAATTGTCCGCACTCACACCAGCGACAAAGTCGAACCATTCGTCAGGCAATCCGGAAATTGTTTCCGGAAGGTAGCTAACAGCGGAAACAGCGCCAGTGGAAGGATTGAGAAACTGAATTTCATCAGCTTGCGTAGCACCACCATCAAATGGGTTCAACCCGGCCGTATTCGCACCGAGAAGCGACTTAACTGTATTAAATTTTCGAACGGTCACCGCGACATTGGCAGGAAGCCCTTGGGGGAACGCGTCAGCAATGGTGATCGACGTGGAGGTCGACGAAATAACGGCACTCCACCAACCTTCGGAACCGCCCCCGGCAATTTCAAGAACATACGCGCCGTTGAAGGTAGTGGGAACACCACTGGAAAACGTGATTACGGAACCACCGGAGGGTGTTGCAGTCGACGTGCCGGCAAACTCGGTCGGTTGCACAAGAGTGGCTGAAAGATAGGTAGCCGCCCCAGATGGATTACCAGAGGTGTTTCCGGCGATAGAATGGGTAATATATCCGACAGGCGTGGTGGAGGCGGCCTTGGCCGCTCCGACAGCAAAGAACGCGCTGAGGAGCGCGAAAGGGATGATTGGTTTCATGACGAGGTAGGATTTAGGGGTGGATTTTGGTTTCGTCGAGAAAAAAGCTGCGGGTTGCGGTGACTGCTTTGTCACCTCGAGGTTTTTCCGCAAAAAATTCTTCTCACGTTCAGAATTCATCCTCATTCGGAGGATTGACGCAAGGAGATTTTGGAGAGGCACTAAAAGAATTTATTTACAGTGACTTGTGGATGAATGAGAAGATCTTTCGATTGGGGAAGAGATCGCTTTGGAGAAGGGATTCGAGCTAGGCCGCAGGGGGCGAAAAGCTGTTAGAGAATTTTTTAGACTGGGGACAGAAAAGCAGGTTTCAGGATCAGAAAGTGCGGAAAAGAGAGTAAAACTTTTGAGGGAAGAGGGGCGCTGAGGCATCGAGCCCGAGTGACGGGATCTTTCGGCTCAGGCTTGCCAAGCGGCGCGGGTTCGGGAGGATGCGGGGGCGATCGGCCACGAGGGGCCGTCGCGCATTGAACTCTTCTTTACCCTGAACCATCGATGAATCCCACTCAGCAAGCCGTGCTCGTTGGCGGCACGATCGCAATCGACCACGTGAAGACTCCCGATGCGGAGGGCAAGGAGCTGCTGGGCGGCTCGGCGGCCTATGCGGCCTTGGCGGCGAGCTTTTACGCGCCGCGAGTGAACCTGGTGGGGATCGTGGGCCGAGATTTCCCAGCGGGGCACTTGGCCATGCTGGAAGGACGCGGAGTGAATCTGGATGGCGTGGAGCGCTCGGAGGGCGACTCTTTCACCTGGAGTGGCGAATATCTGGCGAACCTGAACGAGCGGGTGACGCATCGGGTAGGTCTGAACGTTCTGGAAAGCTGGCAGGTGAAGGTGCCGGCTGCCGTAGCGGAAGCGGCGGTGGTGGTGCTGGCGAACATGTCGCCTGACAACCAATTGCAGATGCTGGAAGGCTGCGCAGGAGCGGAACTGGCGGGCGGGCGGCCTTTCGTGATCGCCGATACGATGGACCTGTGGATCGGGATCGCCAACGAACGCCTGCACGAGGTGCTGCGAAAGATCGATCTGTTCGTGATCAACGAAGGTGAGGCGCGAGAATTCGCGGGAACGGCGAACTTGGTCGAGGCGGGGCGAGTCCTGCTGGGGAAGGGACCGCGCTTTGTGGTGATCAAACTGGGGGAATTCGGGGCGATGCTATTCGCGGCGAACGGCGAGGGCGAAGTGGATTCGGTGCCCTGCCCAGAGACCTTTTTCCGCTGTGCGGCCTTCCCGCTGCGCGGGATCGCGGACCCAACGGGCGCGGGGGACAGTTTCCTAGGCGGGCTGGCAGGATATCTGGCGGCGCATGCTGGAGGGGACTACAGCTTCCACAACATCCGGCAAGCGGTGGCGCGGGGATCGGTGGTGGCCTCGTTCACCTGCGAGGAATTTTCGACCCGGCGGCTGGAGCAGATCGGCAAGGCGGAGGTGGAAGCGCGGTTGGAAGCGTTCCGGCGGATGACGGCGTGGTGAGGGGCCGGGGGCCGGGGGCCGGGGGTCAGTGGTCAGTGGTCAGTGGTCAGTGGTCAGTGGTCAGTGGTCAGTGGTCAGTGGTCAGTGGTCAGTGGTCAGTGGTCAGTGGTCAGTGGTCAGTGAGTGGTCAGTGGTCGGGGGGCGCAGTGGCGCAGTCAGAACATGGGTAACGCTTTTGGGTCAGAACATGGGTAACACTCTTGCGGGTGAGGGTTACACTTATGGATCGGGGTGGACAGTTTTGGTCGGGGCTTTGTGAGGCAAGGGCCTTGCCGTTGGAAAGGCGTGGGCCGAGCGTGGCCGGGAGACAGGGGGCCGAGCGGAGGTCAGGGGGCGGGGCTTAGCATTTGCTTCGCTTCGCGGGTGGCGGACTCGATGTCGGAGGCGGTGAGGAGGTCGGAGACGATGACGGCGTTGCGGGCACCCGAGGCGAGGACGGTGGGGAGATTTTCGCGTTTGATGCCGCCGATGGCGAAGACTGGGATCTTGCTGCCGACTTCGGTTTGGACAAGGGCCAGATCAGCAAGGCCGACGGCGGGTCGACCGGGCTTGGTAGGAGTGGGAAATAGCGGGCCGAAACCGATGTAATCAAAACCCTCCGCCAAGGCGGCACGGGCTTGCTCAGGAAAATGAGTCGAGCGACCGATGATCTTGCCCGAGCCAAGCAGAGCGCGGACAGGGGCGAGGGCGCCATCGTCCTGACCAATGTGCACGCCATCGGCCCCGATGGAGGCGGCGATAGCGGGGTGGTCGTTGACGATGAAAGGCACGCCGGCGGCGCGGCAGAGCGGTAGCAGGCGGCGGGCGACGGCCTCGATGGCGGCGGGCTCATGGCCTTTGGCGCGGAGCTGGAGGAGATCGGCGCCGCCGGCGAGGAGGGCGGCGGTGGCACTTTCGGCCTGCTCCGGGGCGACGTAGCCGAGGTCGAGGATGGCGTAGAGTCTCAAGGTCTTAAAGTCGAAAGTCGAAAGGGAAGCCGCTGTCTTTGTCTTACGACTTTCAGACCTTCGACATTTCGACGGCTTTCAACCGCCTTTCAGCCTTTCCGCTCTTCGAGGTAGCGGGCGACCCAGCCGATGTCGTAGGTGCCCTTGGCGAAATCGGGGTGGGCGATGATTTCCTGCTGGAAGGGGATCGTGGTCTTGATGCCGCGGATCATGAACTCGCCAAGGGCGCGACTCATGCGGGCGATGGCGATCTCGCGGGTGGCACCGGTGACGATCAGCTTGGCGATCATCGAGTCATAATGCGGCGGCACCGAATAGCCGGAGTAGACGTGGGTATCGACGCGAACGCCCTTGCCGCCGGGAGCGTACCACATGTCGATCTTGCCGGGGCTGGGGCAGAAATTGTTGAAGGGATCCTCGGCATTGATGCGGCACTCGATCGAGTGGCCGCGGGGGCTGGCATTGAGGACGTGGCTGGAGAGCGGCTCGCCGGCCGCGATGCGGATCTGCTCCTTGATGAGCTCGCAACCCATCACTTCCTCGGTCACGGGATGTTCCACCTGGATGCGGGTGTTCATCTCCATGAAATAGAAATTCTCGCCCTTTTCATCGACGAGGTACTCGATGGTGCCGGCGTTTTCGTAGCCGATGTTTTTGATCAGATTGACCGAGGCTTCGGCCATCCGCGCGCGAAGCTCGGGTCCGAGAAGAGGTGAAGGGCATTCCTCGATGATCTTTTGGTTGCGGCGCTGCATGGAGCAGTCGCGCTCGCCGAGTTGGATGAAATTCCCATGGCGGTCGGCGATGACCTGGAACTCGACGTGGTGGGGATTGAGGACGAGTTTTTCCAAGTAGCATTCGCCATTGCCAAAGGCGGATGCGGCTTCGTTGGAGGCGGCTTGGAACTGAGCTTCGAATTCCTCTTCCTTGAAGCAAGGGCGCATGCCGCGGCCACCACCGCCGGCGGTAGCCTTGATCATGACGGGGAAGCCGATGCGTTTGGCTTCGGCAAGCCCTTCTTTGGCGTTGCTAAGGATTTCCGAGCCGGGAGTGACAGGTACGCCGTTGGCGAGAGCGGTGGCGCGGGCGGTGGCCTTGTCGCCCATCATCGAAATGACCTTGGCGGAGGGCCCGATGAACTGGAGATTGCAGCTTTCGCAGATTTCGGCAAAGCGGGCGTTTTCCGAGAGGAATCCGTAACCGGGGTGAATGGCCTCGGCCTCGGTGATCTCGGCGGCGGCGATGATGCGATCCGGCTTGAGGTAACTCTCCTTGCTCGAAGCGGGGCCGATGCAAACCGCCTCGTCAGCAAGATGGACGTGCATGGAATCCACATCGGCCTCGGAATACACGGCGACGGACTCGACGCCGAGTTCGCGGCAGGCGCGGATGATGCGGAGGGCGATTTCACCGCGGTTGGCGACCAGAACGCGCTTGAACATGGGAAAAGTGGTCAGTGGACAGTGATCCGTGATCAGGAAATTCCAGTCACTTGATGCGGAAGAGGGCGTCGCCGAACTGCACGGGAGTGCCGTCTTCAACGAGGACGGCGGTGATGGTGCCGGATTTCTCGGACTTGATTTCGTTCATCACCTTCATGGCTTCGATGATGCAGAGGGTCTGCCCTTCGCTGACCACGTCGCCAACGCTGGCGAAAGCTGGGGAATCGGGACCGGGCTTGCGGTAGAAGGTGCCGACCATGGGCGAAGTGATGGCGGAGCCTTCTTCGACCGGCGCAGCGGCGGGGCTTGCGGCGGCAACGGGAGCGGCCGGGGCAACCGCTGCGTGGGCGAGCGGCGCAGGCGCGGCGGGCAGGCTGCCGAGGAGGCCGCGGAGGGCATCGAGGTCCTGTCCTTTGCGGAGCTTGAGCTGGAAGCCTTCCTTCGACATGTCGAAGAGGGTCAAACCGTGCTCGTTCATGAGCTCGACGATCTTGCGGATTTCCTTGAGGTCCACGGTGATGAGAAAGGGTGCGGTTGGCGGAGAAGTGGCTCGCGGTGTTGCGGGGTCCACGGTGGGGAAAGCTAGGGACGGGTCGGAAAGAGCGTCAAGCGGGAACCCGGGGCGGGGAAATCGGAAAAGGGTGGGGTGGGGAGGCAAGAAAGGCTTGTCGGCGGAGGCGGGAGGGGTTGGAAAGCGTTTGCCATGGAAGCGACGCGACCCGCCCGGAACCCGGAAGCGCATGAATTCATGCCGGAGAATTATTTCCGGCGGCTGGAAAAATCGGAGTTGCTGCGGGCGGGGCGGCCGCTGGAGGTGGACTTGGGATGTGGGGACGGGCGCTTCTTGCAGGAAATGGCGGCGCACTATCCGGAGCGGGATTTTTTGGGGGTGGAGCGGCTCTTGGGTCGGGTGCGAAAGGTGTGCAAGCGCTTGAGCAAGCTGGGGCTGGAAAACGCGCGGGTACTTCGTCTGGAGAGTCGCTACACGGCGGAGTGGCTATTGCCGCGTGAGTCGGTGTCGCGTCTGCATTTGCTGTGTCCGGACCCGTGGCCGAAGCTGCGGCATCATCGGCGGCGGCTGATTCAGAAAGAATTTTTGCAGGCGGTGTGGGACTTGTTGGAGCCCGGCGGGGAGTTTTTGTTCAAAACGGATCACCCGGAATATTTTGCCTGGGCGGAAGAAAAGGTGGCGGACTTCGGGAAATTCGAGCGGCTGGAATGGCAGGAAGGTGCCTTTTTTTATCCGAAGACGGATTTTCAGCTGCTGTGGGAGAGTCAGGGGAAGGCGCTACAAGGGCTGCGGCTGCGGAAGTAGGGGGCGCGGGTCAATGCGTGAGGCGGAGTTCCGAGGCATCGAGGAAGCCACGAATCCGCAGAGTACCATCGCTTTCGGGAACAAGGGTGACGGCTCCGCAGCGGCCTTGGTGGAAGATACGGATGCCGGCATGTTCGCAGGCTGCTTGCCAAGAGGCTGGGATGTTTTCTTCCGGCGGGAAGTCCGCGTGGCTCGCGATGATGGCGCGAGGTTTTACGGCGGCGAGGAAATCGTCACCGAGGGAGGCGTCGTGTCGGTGACGTCCAGCGACGATAAGATCGGCGCGAAGGTCACGGCCGCTTTCCAGGAGAGCTCGCTCGGTCCGCAGGCCGGCATCGCTGAGGAACAGGATGCGCCAGCCACGCCAGTGGAGGCGGAGGACCATCACGCGTTCGTCGGCGACGGCATGCCAGTCGAGGGGGTCGGGCTGGTGGAGGACTTCGAGGCAGGCGCTCGGGGAAATTGGGTAGCTTTCGCCAGCCGTGCCGTGAACGACAGAGATGCCGCGCTGGATGGCGGCTTCTTGGAGCGAGCGGAAACCCTCGCTGCGGGCACGGGCGACGGGTAGCAGAATTTGGCGGACAGGAAAGGCATCGAGGGCATCGGTCCCGCCGCCGAGATGGTCGCCATCGGGGTGGCTGAGGGCCATGCTTTGTGGGCGGAGCGCGAAGTGGCGCAGCGAGGGCAGCAGGGTGCGGCGGAAGCCCGGGCGGTGACCGGTGTCGAGGAGAAGGGTCAAGCCGGCATCGTGCAAACAAGCGCCACCCCCGCCGTGGCGAATATCGTAAACGACCAGAAAATGCGGTCCCGGGCGATCGCGCGGAATCCCGAAGCTGGCTCCGGGAACCTCCGCCGCGCGAGTGGCGATGCCCGTGCAGGTGGAGGCGACGCGGCCATTCAACAGGTTGATCTTTTCCCGCAGGGCGGGCAGTGGGGAGAGGGCGGCGGCGAGAAGGGCGAGGGCCATGAGGGCGAAGACCGGCAGTCCGATCAAAGGGCTCGCGAAGATGGATACCGGCGAGAAGAAGCCGAAATGCCAGCCGGTGAGCGGGAGGGACCCGAGGCTTGCGGCGGTCGAGGCACCAAGCGAGGTGGCGATATTTTCGCGCAGCTTGAGCCAGCGGCTCCGCCAGGGGCCGTAGAGTGGCAGCGGGAGGTAGGGTTCGCGGCGCTTCAGCCAGGCGAAGAGGCGGGTCGCGGCGGCAGTGGCGAGTCCGATGGCGGTGAGCACGCCGAAGGAAAGCTGGACACCGGGTTGGAAAATCAAGTGCCCATCGAGCAGCAACGCGGCGAGAAGGGCGAAGCCGAGGGCGTTGAGCAAATCGGGGCGACGGCGCAGGAGAAAGGCGCCGAGGAGGATCGCAGCCATCGTCACAGAGCGGGCGGCGGGCGCTTTCATCCCGCTGATCCAGGCATAAGTGAACATGCCGGCCAGGATGAGCCAGACTGCTTGTCGGCGAGGGACACTGAGCAGGCGGAGGACGAGCCAGCCGATGGCTCCGACCATGGCGACGTGCATGCCACTGACCGAAAAAACATGCAGGGTGCCGCTGGCCCGATAGGCTTCGATCAGGGCGTCATCGTCAGGATTTTCGCCAAGGACCATCGCGCGGATCACGGCGGCATCAGGTCCGGTAGGATCGAGACCGGCAGTCACCGCGTCGCGGAACCAGGTGCGAATGCGGGTGGTCAGACGCGCGATGGTGGACGGTGCCTCAATGGTCCGAGCCGGGCCGCGGGCTTCGAAGACCGCCCAAGCGCCCTGACGGTGGAGCCAGCGGGGGACATCGAACTCGCCGGGATTGCGCGGAGGAGGAGGAGGAAGAAATCGGCCCTCGGCCTGAATGATCGAACCCTGCTCCGCGGCATGCCCCCTGCCCCACCACCAGACTTTCCCACGGGGTCCGTCGCCGCGGAGATCGACCAGCGCGGACCAGCCCCCGCCACTCGCCTGTGGCGACGAAAGGACCTGTGCAAGGGTGCTGGCATGACGGGATCCGGTGGCTTCGATTTTCTGCCGCGCCACTTGCTGCGGGCCCAAGCGGATCCCGTGGAGCAGGCCGGCGAGGGCGGCAAAAAAGAGGGCGGTGGCCGCGATGCCGACACGGCCGAGCTTCAGGAGCAGGATGAGTGGCAGCGCGGCAAGCAAGGCGCCGACGAGGGGCGAACCATCGACCGCCAGCACCGCGCACGCGGCCACCGCGGCCACCCACAAAAGCGGGTGGCGCTCCACCGAGCGGCGGAGCCAAGCGATCATGACTTCAGGCGAGGCCCCAATCGCGGAGCTTCTGGCGGGCGTTTGCCGAATGGCGGGTCTCGGGGAACTGCTCCATCACCTGCGTCATGATGCTGGCGGCGGAAGCGCGATCGGCCAAGTGCGCGTCGTAGATTTCCGCGAGGCGGAACATCAGATAGGCGGCGTCGTTTTCCTGCCACTCCTGTCCCTCGATCGCCTGCCTCAAAGTGCGGACCGCGGCAGATGGATCGGCGAGTTGGTCGAGCTGAATCTTGGAAATCTCCACGTAGGGCAAGCGGTTCAGCGGATCGGCGGCGGCAGCGGCTTGGAAGGCCTCGATCGCGGCGGGCCAGTCGCCTTGCGCAACCTTCGCCCGGGCATCGTGCATCGGGTCCCGCTCCACCATTTCCGCGCTGTCATAAACCGCATGGGTGAATCGATGGGCAATGGCGGGGAGCACGTGGATGACGAAGACGATGCCGACGAGGCCAGCGGTCAGAAAAGCGAGCAGGATGCCGCTCATGATTTTTCCGTTTTTATCCGACTCAATCTGTATCCGGAGTTCGCGCGCGGCATCGTCGTCTTCGCCGCTGTTGTGCAACTCTTCCCAGCGGACTTCCTCCTTGGCGATTCGCCGTCCGGTGTCGGCGAACTTGAGCCACGCGAACGCCACCGCGATCACCATCAAGATGTAGAGCACGCGCTTCATCTCCGAACAGACTAACCAAGGAGCGCTGCCGTTCTGAAAGCACAAAATCCGCGACAGCCACCTGCCGAGCCAAGAGGCTTAAAGCCGACGAGCCGCGCGACCTTCATCGATGAGGGTCCAGAAATGCTTCGATTTCGCCAGTTCTTCGTCCTCGGCAATCGGGATCTTCGAGCGGAAGGCGAAGTCGGAGAAGGTCCCCTTGTGGAGGACTCGATGGACGACGACTTGGCCGTCCTTGACCTCGAAGTAAAAGCGCCAGTCTTTCGCGCGAAAGCGGTGCAAGGTACGGCCATCGCGCTCGATCTTTCCGAAACGCTCGCCGTCGAGGTTTTCCAAGTCGCGCTCGGTAACCTTAAACTCATCGAGCAGCTCGAGTTGTTCGAGAGTGCCAAGCCGTGAAATTTCCGCCGCACTGATTTCGTTGAAGACGATTTGGAACACGGCGGGAGCTTGGAAGCACCGCCGCTAAAATCCAAATCCGAATTTACAGTCAGCTCCCAACACCTAGTTTCATCGAGATGAGATTCACCGCCGCCCTGCTCGCATTCACCTTCGCCTCCGCATCCGCCGCCGAACCGGCTGGCTTGAAATTGATGCTGATCACCGGCGGCTGCTGCCACGACTACAAGACTCAGAAAGATATCCTGAAGCAGGGACTGGAAGAGCGGATCAACGTGCGTGTGGACCAAATCTACGTCGACGACGGAAGCACACGCCCACCCTTGCCGATTCACGGAAATCCAGACTACGCAGCAGGTTACGATCTGGTCATTCACGACCAATGCGCCGCGGACATCAGCGATCCAGCCATCGTGCGCGGGGTGCTCAAACCCCACCTCGAAGGACTGCCCGCGGTCGCCCTTCATTGTGCGATGCACAGTTATCGCAGCGGTGATTTTCAGCGCAAAGTCGAGACCTTGGGTGGCGACGGCTCCCTGTGGTTCGAATTTCTAGGCCTCCAGTCGAGCGGCCACGGCCCACAGCAACCCATTGACATTTCATTCACCGACAAGCGCCATCCCGCGACGCGAGGCTTGAAGGACTGGACCACCATTCAGGAGGAACTCTACAACAACGTCCGACTTTTCGACAGCGCCCGCCCTCTGGCCACGGGCACTCAGGGCAATGCCAACGCGGTGGTGATCTGGACCAATCTTTACGGACCGAAGAAGACTCGGGTGTTCTGCACCACCCTCGGTCATAACAATGAGACCGTGAAAGACGCTCGCTACCTCGATCTCGTCGCGAAGGGCGTGCTCTGGGCGACCGGTAAACTCAGCGAGGACGGCCGACCGCTTCCCGGCTACGGCAGAAGGAAGAAATGAGCGGTCGAGGCGCGTATGCGCATCGAAGATCTGACATAGGACGAGCAAGGCTCCGTCGATGCGCCCAAAATGCGTGAGGCTCAGGCAAGCAGGGTGCCGCGCGAGTAGAGCGCGAGGACCGGGATGCCGCGGGCTTCGATCGCTTGCCGGCCGCCTTCCTCGCGATCGACCAGCACGAGAGCAAAAGCGACCTTGCCGCCCTCACGCTCGATGACATCGATCGCCTTCAGGGTGGAGCCGCCGGTGGTGATCACGTCATCCACCACCACCACGGTGTCGCCGGCCTTGAAGTTGCCTTCGATCTGTTTTCCGCGCCCGTGGCCTTTCGGTTCCTTGCGGACGGTGAAAACTTGCAGGGCTTCATCGGGATGAGCCGTCGCACTCGCCATCCCAACAGCGAGAGAGATCGGGTCCGCGCCGAGAGTCATCCCGCCGATCGCATCGATCTCCAATCCCTCCGCCTGGATCTTGGTGCGAACCGCGTCCCAGCCGAGCTTGCCGATGAGGTTCGCGCCAAAGGGATCGAGCGCGGTGACGCGGCAGTCGATGTAGAGATCGCTCTCCTTGCCGGAGGCGAGGGTGAAGGTTCCGGTGCGGACGGATTTCTCGAGGAGCAGAGCTTTCAGCGCGGCGGCGGTGTCGGGCATGGAGAAAGCAGAGACACAAGACCGGCAGACGCAAGACTCAAGACTTGGAAATCGTGGCAAGACGCGGAAAGGGTGGGGGCGCGGGGGGATGAAAGAAAGAATCGCCGAGTGCTTTTTACTTTCGGGGCCTATCTGCAAAAAAGCCGCCGACCCGGATCGGGACGGCGGCTTTTCAAAAAACGCAGCGCGCTCAGTTCGCAGTGGCGGTGGCGCTCACGTTGACGCGGCGACCGTCCTTGTCGAAGAACACGCGGCCATCGATCACGGAGAAGATGGTGTGGTCCTTGCCAATGCCGACACCGGCACCGGGGTGCCACTTGGTGCCGCGCTGGCGGATGATGATGTTGCCCGGGATAACGGCTTGACCGCCGAACTTCTTCACGCCGAGGCGCTTGGAGCGGGAATCGCGACCGTTTTTGACGGAGCCTTGACCTTTCTTGTGAGCCATAAAATCAGAGTGATTGGAGGATTAGCCAGCGATGGAGGTGATCTCCAACTGGGTCAGATGACGGCGGAAGCCGATGGTCTTGTGGAAGCCCTTGCGGCGCTTGAACTTGAAGGCAACGCCCTTCGGTCCGCGGTGCTGCTGGACCACCTTGGCGGTCACGGTGGCTCCGTCCACGAGGGGGGCGCCGACCTTGATGCTTTCGCCTTCGCCGACCATGAGCACGTCGAAGGTAAGGGTGGCATCAACGTCCACGTCGAGTTTTTCGACGTCGATTTTGTCGCCCTGTTGGACGCGGTATTGTTTACCGCCGGTTTTGATGACTGCGTAGGCCATGACAGAAAGGAGATGCTTTGCCACCCGGGAGTCGGGCGGGCGGGGAGATCACCACGGCACAGGGCATCGGGCAAGGGAATTTTTTGAAATCGACGAAGCCGCATCGATCAGGTTTTTGCAAGGCATGGATCAGGTGCTGCGGGACGAGCGGGAAATGGAGGCGCTGGGCGAGACTCTGGGCGCAAAATTGCGGCCTGGAATGGTGCTCGCCCTTGTGGGAGGACTCGGCGCGGGAAAGACACGTCTGGCGAAAGGCGTGGCGCGGGGAGCCGGTTATCCGGGCGAGGTGACGAGCCCGACCTTTTCTCTGGTTCACGAATACCGGGGCGGACGACTGCCCTTGTTTCACTTCGATCTCTACCGCTTGAAATCGGCGGACGAACTTTTATCGATCGGCTGGGACGAATTTTTTGATGAGCCAGGGGTCCTGATCGTCGAGTGGGCGGATTTGTTTCCGGAACTGCTACCGCCGACGACCTATTGGCTGCGCTTCGAAGTGCTGCCAGAGGGAGGACGCCGGCTTAGCGGAGACCTACTGCTCGGGTGACCGAGTTCAACGAACGGCTGGCGGTCCGATACAGGCTCTCGGGCAGGCTGCAAGCAGTCAGGCTGGCACCGACGACAGCGACGGCAATCAGGCGGAAGAGAAATGTTTTCACGATGTAACGAGGCTAGGAGCAGCTTCCGGCGAGTCAAGCGATGCGGCTGTCGAGCTGAAAGACCTGGCCGGAGGTGTGGGGAAGTCGGTCGTGAAGATGAAGAAGGAAGTCCGCGACGGCTTCCGGGGTATTTTCGCGACCGAGCAGGTGTTCGGCGCGGACCTGCTCACGGCGTTTGGCAGAGAGGCTGGCAGTCATCGGGGTATCAAGAAAACCGGGTAGGATGGTATTCACCCGAATATTCGAGCGGCCGAGTTCGCGAGCCAAAGAGTGAGCGAGGCCGAGAAGTCCCGCCTTGGCAGCTGCGTAGGCGGCTTGGCCGTGGGGAGGGTGGCGAGCGGAATGACTGGAGATAAAAACGATATGGCCGCGACCGGTCCGCAGCATCGAACGGGAAGCCGCGGCTGCGCAGAGGGCCGCTCCGCGCAGATTGACGGCGAGGACATCGTCCCAGGTCGCTTCATCCAGTCGAAGCAGCGGAGTGTCGCGGATGATGCCTGCATTGCAGATCAGCAGCGATGGGGAATGGACACGGAAAAAATCGCGCACCGCAGCGGCATCCGTTACGTCGAGCTCGCGTCGACCGGGTGCGAGGACCGGATGGCCTGCCGCCGCAAAGGCTCCGGCGATCGCTTGTCCGAGCCCGCCTTCGCCACCGGTGATCACCACGGGTCCAGTCACGGCGACGAGAATGGCGTGACATCGAGCCGACGGCAAGAGCGCGGCTCGCTCACGGACGAGGGCTCCTATTACTGGCCAGTAGTCGCCACCGGGCGGATGATGATGGCATGCTGTTCGTATCGGGCGACGGCACCGACCTGTTTCAATAGCATCTCCAAGAGGGCCTTGGCGGGAACATGTTTCACTTGGAGGGTCACCTCGCGGGTGGCGAGCTGATGGGAGGGATCTTGGATCATAAAATTCGGGGCAAACTTCCCGGCAGTTTCTTCTTCGACAAGCATGCCAAGCGCGGCAATGGCGTCGGAGAACTCGGTCTTGCTGAAATCGATTTGTCCGATAACCGATTCACTCAATTTCTTAGCGCGGGCACGGGCGGCGATGGAGCCTTGATTTTGCTTCAGTTCGGCAAGCTGGTAGCGCGCGTTGGCATGACCGGGTTGGAGGCGGAGGACTTCGTTAAAGGCGGCTTCAGCGGCGATCACGTTGCCTTCGCGAACGGCAATCATGCCTTGCTGATAGATCCGGGCTATCGGGCTGGCGTGGCTGGCGGACACACAGGAGATGACGATGCAAGCAAGCAGGAGTTTTTTCATGGCGAGATGATGGGTTGAGCGAGATCGACGCACGGATCAACGCAACGTCGCATTGCAACTCATGCACAAAAAGAGCAGCGGGATCAACATTGATCCTCGCTTGAGAGCGGATGGCGAGGGGTCGGGGCTTGCGCGGATTCCCGGAAAATGTCCTTTCTCGGGTCATGGACGGCGAGGACCAGCGGTGGATGCGAAGAGCTCTCGAGGAAGCGCGGCGAGGAGTGGGTCGCACCTCACCGAACCCCGCAGTCGGAGCAGTGATCGTCAAGAACGGGACGGAACTCGGCGCGGGATGGCATCGGGGTGCCGGCCTGCCGCATGCCGAGCGGGAGGCGATGGCGGCAGTTCGGGAACGCCATGGGGCCGAGGCGCTGCGGGGCGCGGACGTTTATGTGAGTTTGGAACCTTGCTCGACCCATGGAAGAACGCCGCCCTGCACGATGGGCCTGATCGAGGCAGGGGTGGCGCGGGTCATTTATGCGGCGGAGGATCCGAATCCCTCCCATGCCGGGCGGGCGGACCGACTGTTAGAAGAAGCCGGCATTCAGGTCGTCCGCAACGTCCTGGCGGAAGAAGCACGGCGCTTGATTCGGCCTTTCGCGAAGGTCCAGAGCAGCGGCTTGCCTTGGGTGATTCTCAAGACTGCGATGAGTCTCGATGGGCGGATCACGCGGCCGCCAGGCGAAGGCATGTGGCTGAGCGGGCCGGAGTCACGGGCGGAAGTCCAGCGCATCCGGGCGGAAGTCGATGCCGTGATGACGTCGGGCGAGACGGTGCGGAGGGATTTGCCGCGTCTCGATCTACGCGATCCGGAATTGGCTGTAGGCCGTCAGCAGCCATGGCGGGTGGTTCTGACTCGAAATCCCGATCTCCTGCCTGCGGATGCGCCTTTATTCACCGATACCCATCGCGCGCGGACACTGGTTGAAACGCGCGATCACCCGGAGGAAGTCCTGCGGTCGCTCGTCAAAGAACGAGGAGTCTCAGCGGTGCTAGTCGAATGCGGTGGAAAACTTGCCGCCGTTCTACTGGAGGCGGGACTGGTCGACGAATGGGTCGGCTTCCTCGCGCCTCTTTTAGGTGGTGGACCGGTGCCGGCATTGGCTGGGAGCGGTCTACCTGAGGGGCTACGATTGAAAGATCCGCTGTTCCAGCGCTTTGGGCAGGACATCATGCTGCGCGCGGAAATAGAGCGCGCCGAATGAGAATTTCACCAAAGTGGCATCACGACTTCATCCGGCGGAGAAAGAAGGGTCGTGCAATCCAATGCACGAAATCATGAACATCCCATCCACCACCGTCAAAGTCCCCAACTGGCTTCTGCCCACAGCACGCTACGCCATCGCAGCCCTACTGACGCTCTCCGGACCACTCGTCATGCTTGGTGCCATGGGTCTGGGTTTCCTCGTGGGTAGTCCGAGCCTTGGAGGATTCGGCCTCATCGCGGGCGCGCTGCTCAGCGCCTGCGGCGGACTCGGCTTGTTGTGGTCTCTGCCATGCGGTCGACGCCGCTGAGGAGACATCCATCCAGCTGCGGTCGCAAAAAACCCGGCCATGCCGAATCGCAGGGCCGGGTGAAGCTTCAAGCCGAGGAATTTCAGCGGCAGCGGCGATAGCGAGCCGGGTGCTGATAGCGGGTCGAATACTCGTAGGAATGGCCGTGATGATGACGAACCGGTAGCACGCGAGTCCGGAACACCGGATGCCCGCAAGCATCATAGTAAGCGACATAGGTTTCCACCCAGGCCGGGCCACCGCAGGAACGATGGAATGACACGTAACTCCGCTCCCGACAGCCCCTGGCTTCTGCCAAAGGAGCAGCAAAAAGGGTTATGATCGCGATGCTTAGGACGGGTATCAGTTTTTTCATGGGATGTGCTTTCAACGCACCCCCCTTCGACGTGCGGGGCTTCACGCTATTCGACGGAAGAGTAAATTTTTCGCTGCGGAAATTTCGGCGGCCGCGCGACTCAAGTGGAATTGATGATTTGTTCGCTTTGCGAAGAGCGATTTTCCGATACAAGCCGCCTGCCCGAATGAATATCATCTCCACCCTCCCCTGCCTTATCTTCAGCATGGCTTCCGCCGCCCTCGGCGCAACAACCACCTTCTCCTTCACTGACGATATCTGGACCAATGGCGTCTCAACTCAAGTCGGATATCTCGATGGGGCGTTGGCGGGTTCGCTGACGAAGGCGGGAGTTACCGTCACCTTCAGCTCGTCCTTTATCGGAAGCTCCACCGCCGCAACGCGTAATCTCACCTACGACACCGGCAATCCGAGTGGGTTCGTTTTCGGTTCAAATACCGATGCGAACGATCTGAATGGGAATCTGGCCAACTACCAGCGCTGGGACTTCTCGTTTTCGCAGCCGATTCTGATTCAAAATCTAATCCTGGATGACGTGGATTCGGACAACCCCAACCCACTTCCGAGCACGGGTGGATTTCGCGATGCCATCGCCGGAGAAGGTTTCATCACCCAAACTCCTGGAACTCTCGGCAGCGGGCTTGCCGTCAGTCTCAACACGGAGACGCAGACCGACCTGATCCCTGGAACGATCTCAACGGCGAATGGAGGATCTCTGAACTATGTGATATCGGGCCCGGGCAATAATCCTAACAATTCTCCGCGCAATCGGGTTTCCATCAGCTTCGGAACCACACCTGTCTCGTCTTTCAGTCTCTACGGTTTCTCCGATCGCAATTCCCCACACCGGGTGACCATGTTTCAAGGCATGCTCGAGGTGGAGGCGGTGCCCGAACCCGCCACTGCAGCTCTCAGCTTACTCGGAGGACTTTTCCTACTGCGTCGGAGACGCTGAGCCGCTTCTGAGCTGATATGTAGATGAAGGCCTAAGCCGCTTCTTCCAAAATGGAGGCGGCTTTCCCATCGCGAATCAAGGGGGAGGCGATATTGTCGTCCGCTGCGCCGACGCTGAGAACGCGTCCATGAGTCAGCGGAACGGCAATGCCCCATCCCTCGCGCGGGAGGCGGCCCCAAAAGCAGCAGCTGATGCCCTAGGCATCGCTCATGACCAGCTCGCGGGGCCGCCTTCGGCGCCATGAAGGCGTTGCGCTCTCGCTTGTAAGGATCGTCGTAGTTCCATGACAGGGCTCCTACGGGTACCATAGAAAACCCGCCACGGGGAAACCGGGGCGGGCTGTGTGGTTGTTCTCGAAAAAAATGTGAGACCTCAGGGCCGCGGGCGACGCTTCAGATGAAGTTGAGCCATCGACTTGGCGATCAGCGCCTGAAGGTAGGCCACCTCTTCGGCATCGTGATCGTGCCCCATCGACTTGAGCTGCTCTTCGGCACGCTTCATCGCCGCCTCGACCTTCTCCTCATCGATCTGATCCTCACCCATGGCCATGTCCGTCAGGACGCTGATCTGGTGCTGAGTGACTTCAGCAAAGCCGCTTCCCACCGCAAGCACGGTGGTCTTGCCATCTTTATCGTAACGCAACTCACCGGGCTTGAGAGCCGTCACGAGAGCAGCGTGGCCGTCGAGAATGCCCAGCTCGCCATCAGCCCCGGGCAGATAGACATTGCCGACGGTGTCGGAGAAAATCTTTTTCTCCGGGGTGACGATTTGAAGGTGGAGGGCCATGGAAAGGAGAAGCTGAAACGCTGAGCCGCTGGAATGACTTAGTCGCGGGAGACGGTGTCGATACCAGCCTTCATGTAGAAGTTGCCTTCGGGCACGTCGTCGAACTTGCCGTCCAAAATCTGAGCGAAGCCCTTCACGGTGTCTTCCATCGACACGAGAGCGCCGGGGACGTTGGTGAAGATTTCCGCCACGTGGAAAGGCTGGGTCAGGAAACGCTGGATCTTACGGGCGCGGAACACGGTGAGCTTGTCCTCGTCCGACAGCTCGTCCATGCCGAGAATCGCAATGATGTCCTGAAGGTCTTTGTAGCGCTGAAGCACCTGTTGGACGCCACGAGCGACGCGGTAGTGCTCTTCGCCGACGACTTCCGGGGCAAGAGCCTTTGAGGTGGAGGCAAGGGGATCAACCGCAGGGAAAAGTGCCTGCTCAGCGAGCGAACGCTCGAGCACCACGGTGGCGTCAAGGTGAGCGAACGTGTTCGCAGGTGCCGGGTCGGTCAAGTCGTCCGCAGGCACATAAACGGCCTGGATCGAAGTGATCGAACCCTTGTTCGTCGAGGTGATGCGCTCTTGAAGAGTGGCCATTTCCTCGGACAGGGTCGGCTGGTAACCCACGGCGGACGGCGTGCGGCCAAGAAGAGCGGACACCTCAGAACCCGCTTGGGAGAAACGGAAGATGTTGTCGACGAAGAGCAACACGTCCTGATTGTCTTCGTCGCGGAAGTGCTCCGCCATGGTAAGGGCGGAGAGCGCGACGCGAAGACGGGCACCTGGAGGCTCGTTCATCTGGCCGTAGCAAAGAGCCACCTTGGAGCCTTCGGCAGACAGAACAGGGTTGCCTTTGTCGTCGAGCTTCACGTGACCGTGCTCATCCTTTTCGGTAGCGATGACACCGGACTCGATCATTTCCCAGTAGAGGTCGTTGCCCTCGCGGGTGCGCTCACCGACGCCAGCGAACACGGAGAAACCACCGTGCGCTTTGGCGATGTTGTTGATGAGCTCCATGATAACCACGGTCTTACCGACGCCGGCACCGCCGAACATGCCGCCCTTGCCGCCTTTGAGGAGCGGGCAGATTAGGTCGATCACTTTGATCCCGGTCGCAAGAATTTCCGTGTTAGCGGACTGCTCGGTAAGGGCAGGTGCTGCGCGGTGGATGGGTGAGCGAAGATTCGGATCGGCGAGGGGAGCGTTTTCGTCCACGAGATCGCCGGTCACGTTGAAGATACGTCCGAGGATCTGCTTGCCCACTGGCACGGCGATTGGTTTGCCGGTATCGGTCAGCACCATGCCACGCTTGAGGCCATCGGAGGCCGACATGGCGACTGCACGGACCCATCCGTCGCCGAGGTGCTGCTGCACTTCGAGGACCAGCTTGGTTTGCGCGCCGAAGAGGTCATACGAGACTTCGAGGGCGTTATAAATGCCCGGCAGCTGCGAGGCTTTCGAGAAGTCGGCGTCAACGACGGCGCCGATGACCTGGACGATGGTTCCTTGGTTGCTCATGGCAGAGTGAGATCGATTGAGAATGGGGCGGATCGTGGGCTTCGTGAAGATCATTCCATGGCCCGCATGGCCGTGGTGATTTCGAGGAGTTCAGCGGTAATGGCGGCCTGACGGAGCTTGTTGTATTCAAGGGTGAGCTCCTTGATGAACTTCTTCGCGTTGTCGGTGGCACCCTTCATGGCAACCATCCGGGCGGAGTGCTCGGAAGCACGGCTCTCGACCAGCATCTGATAGACTTGGAAGTTGATGTAGAGGGGCAACAGGGTGTCGAGGACATCGCCGCTGCTAGGCTCGAAAAGATAATCCTTTGCAAGGGCCGCGGCGCGATCCGTAGCTGCCACCGCCACCTGATCGCCCAAACCTTCGTAGTCCTGCTTCTCACCGAGCGCGGCGGTGGAAACAGGCAGCAATTGAACAATCACCGGCTCTTGGCGCATCACGGTGATGTAGTTCGAGAAGGCGATGCTGACCTTGCTGTAACCGCCCTCAAGAAAGGCTTTGGTCAGAAACTTGGCAATGGGCCGGGCCTCCGCAAAGGGCACGGGGTCCTTGACTTCGAAGTCGGCAAGCATTTCGCGGCCGGCCTTCGTCAACTGATTACGAAGTTTGCGCCCCACGGTTACGAATTCCGCATCCTTGGGCACATCGGCACGGACCTTCTTACCGAGATTGGTGTTCAGAGCCCCGCAGAGGCCCTTGTCCGTAGAAATCACCAGTACCAGCTCTTTGCCGCCTTCGCGTTGTTCGAGCAAGGGGTGGGCACCTTCGCCGGTGTTTTCCTTGAGATTGACCAAGACTTGATTGAGGAGGTCGGCGTAGTCGCGACCAGCCAGCGCCTGATCCTGCGCCTTCTTCATCTTGGCGGCAGCGACAAGCTGCATCGCCCGGGTGATCTGGGCGGTGTTTTTGACCGACTTGATGCGTCGGCGGATGTCGCGAAGATTAGCCATAAGAATTTAAAAGCCAGAAACCAGAGACAAAATACTAGACCGCATTACTTCCAGGACGCCTTGAAGTCAGCGATCGCTTGCTTGACGGCTTCGACCGCAGCAGCGTCCTTCTTGAGGTCGGGCTTCTCGTTGCGGATCTTGTCGAGCAGCTCGGTCTTGCGAGTTTCGAAGTACTCACCCATCGCATTTTGGAAGCGCTTCACGTCGGCGACCTTCACGTCGTCGAAGTAGCCATTTTGCATGGCGAAGAGGTAAACCGACTCCATTTCCATCGAAAGCGGGGAGTATTGGTTCTGCTTGAAGAGCTCCACGATCCGGGCACCACGATCGAGCTTCTTCTTGGTGGAAGCATCGAGGTCGGAGCCGAACTGGGCGAAAGCCTGGAGTTCCCGGAACTGGGCGAGGTCGAGCTTGGTGGTGCCGGCAACTGACTTGATCGTCTTGGTTTGTGCGGCGGAACCGACGCGTGAAACCGAGAGACCGACCGAAATCGCAGGGCGGATACCTTGATAGAAAAGATCGGTCTCGAGGTAGATCTGGCCGTCGGTGATCGAAATGACGTTCGTCGGGATGTAAGCGGATACGTCACCGGCTTGGGTCTCGATGATTGGCAGTGCGGTGAGCGAACCACCACCGGCAGCATCGGTGAGACGCGCCGACCTCTCCAAGAGGC
The DNA here is from genome assembly GCA_004293445.1 of Verrucomicrobiota bacterium. GTDB lineage: Bacteria > Verrucomicrobiota > Verrucomicrobiia > Verrucomicrobiales > Akkermansiaceae > Haloferula. The sequence continues at coordinate 192,783 of RDYP01000003.1, forward strand.
GGGAGTGGAGGTAGAACACGTCACCTGGATAGGCTTCGCGGCCGGAAGGACGCTTGAGAATCAGCGACACCTGACGGTAGGCGACAGCGTGCTTGGAAAGATCATCGAATACGATCAGGCAGTCCTGACCTTGATCCATGAGGAACTCCGCGATCGCGCAACCTGCATAAGGAGCCAAGAACTGCATGGCGGCGGCATCGGAGGCGGAAGCAGAGACAATGGTCGTGTATTCCATCGCACCTGCATCTTCCAAAGTCTTCTGAATACGGGCGACGTTCGAGAGCTTCTGGCCGATGGCGACGTAGATGCAATACATCGGCTTGTGGTTCTGCAGCTTGCCCTGCTCGGCGGCCTTGTTCTGCTTGGCCTGCGAAATGATGGTATCGACTGCGATCGTGGTCTTGCCCGTGGCGCGGTCACCGATGATCAGCTCGCGCTGACCGCGGCCGACTGGAATCATCGCATCGATCGACATGATGCCGGTCTGAACAGGAACGGAAACAGACTTCCGCTTGATGATGCCCGGAGCGATTTTCTCCATCGGGTAGAAAGCATCGGCAACGATCTCACCTTTGCCGTCCACCGGCTGTCCGAGGGCGTTCACCACGCGACCGAGAACCTTGTGACCGACGGGAACGGAAAGAAGCTTTCCGGTGGTGGAGCATTCGGTTCCAGCGGTGATTTTGTCGTAGTTACCGAGCAAAACGACGCCGACTTCGCCTTCTTCAAGGTTCATCGCGAGGCCGATCACACCGCCTGGGAAGGCGATCATCTCGTTGAGCATGACGTCGGAGAGGCCTTCGACCTTTGCCACACCGTCACCGACTTCGCGGACGATGCCGACGTTCGACTGCTGGACGGAGGCCGTGACGTTGGCGATCTCCTTTTCGAGTTCCTGAAGGATGCTGCTCATGGGGAAAAATTTGAGAGTTTGCGGTGTTCGGTTTTCAGCAAGAGGCGCTAGGCCGGATCAAAAGGCTTGGGCGAGTCGATCGAGGCGACCTTTGACGGAGCCATCGAAAACATCGTTCCCGACGCGGATTTTAAGACCGCCAAGGAGTTCGGGATTCACACAGTATTCAAAAGAAAGATCGCCACCGTATTTGGCGACAAGGCCCGAAATGACACGATCTCGAGAAGCTTGGTCAAGTTCGGCGGCGCTTTCGACGACGACCCGGCGACGTTCCAACTCGAGACGAACAAGTCGCTTGAGCGCAGAAAGAATGCCGCGGTAATCGCGTGGCTTGCTTTCAGCGATCCTGCGCACGGCGGTGGAGAGCTTGGCCTCGTCAAGACGGTTGCCGCTCTGGCAAATCCGGAAAATGCGGCGGGCGGCAGCGTTGGCGACCTTGGAGATTTTCATGACGAAGCAAGAAGAGAGAGTGATTAGCGCTCGACCGTAGCGAGAGCCTCCTGATTGATGCGGGCCTGATCGTCGGAACTCAGGATCTTACCCGTCACCTGACTGGTGGTAGCAGCGACCAAGCGACCGAACTCTTGTTTGAGCTCTGCCTTAATGGCAGCCCGCTCTGCCTGGGCTGCGGTCTCCGCATTGGCAAGGATTTGCTGAGCACTCGCAATGGCTTCTTGAGCCTTCTGCTCGGAAAGTGCTGCGGCGCTGACCTTTGCTTCATTGACCAAACGGGCAGCGTCTTCATTTGCCTTGGCAATCGCGGCAGCAGTCGTCGTTTCGGAATCGGCGAGTTGTTGCTCGATTCGCTTGAGTTTGGCTTCCCCTTCAGCGATGCGGCTACGGCGTTGCTCGAGCATCGCTTGGATAGGACCGAACGCGAACTTCTTGAGGACGAAGATCACCAAGAAAAAATTGATCACCTGCGCGATGAAGAGCGGACCGTTCAGCCCGAAGGTCTTCTGAATGGTTTCAAGAGGACTCGCTTGCTGGGCAACGGCGAGAATAGTCGTCATCATGGCAGGGTGAAAGTCGGAGAGTGAGGAGAGAATGTCGCGCGCATCGTGACCGATGCGCGCGACGGAAACAAAATCAGAATCCGCTGACAGCGAAGGCGGTCAGAATGAAGATACCTTCGATAAGCGCAGCCAAAATGATCGAGAGAACCAAGATCGGTGTGGCGGCACCTGGGTTGCGACCGGTGGCTTCAGCGGCCTTGGAGCCGAGGAGACCAATACCGATTCCACCGCTGATGGCGGCGAGGGCGACTGCAAATCCTTTCGTGAACATGTTGTTGTATTTGGTTGGGGTTTCCGACGGCTCCCACAGTCTTTGCCATGGTCGAACCGACGAAATTCTTAGTGGTGACCGTCCTCGGCATGATCGCCGTGATCACAAATGAGCTTGAGGAAAATCGCGCAGAGCAAAGTGAAGACGAGTGCTTGGACGAAGCCGACCAAGAGCTCCATGAAGTAGAAAGGAAGGGCAGGGAGGAAGGCAAGCTTCTGAGGCACGAGCGCCATCAGGGATTCCAACGTTTGCTCACCACCGTAAATGTTTCCAAGAAGTCGGAAAGTCAGAGCAACCGGGCGGATCAAAATCGAAATCACCTCGAGCGCACCGACGAAAAAGAACACTGGAATCATTACGAGCAGCATCACTCCCTTGAAAGATCCTTTGGGCGCAAAGATGTGAGCCAAGAAGCCCTTGATACCATTTTCGCTGATTGCCCAATAGAACCAAAGAGTGGCGAAGGAGAACGCCATCGCAGCTGTCATGTTGATATCCGCATTGGCACCACGCATCCACGGAAGAAATCCGCTATGGCCGTGGCTATCGATTGTGTTCCAACCGAGGGTCCCAACTCCAGGGATCAAGCCCATGTAGTTGTTGGTCAGGATGAAAAAGAAGATCGAACCAAAGAACCAGAACGTGCGGGTCGCCAAATGGGAGCCCATCAAACCCGAAAGGAAATCATAGAGAGACTCCACTGCCCACTCGGCGAAATTCTGGAGGCCCTGAGGAACGATGGTCATTTTCTTGGTCGCGATTCGTGCAAACAGCACGAGAACCGCAACCGCCAACCAAACCATGATCATGGAATTGTTGATCGGCAGGCTGTCACTCAAACGGGGAGCATCCAGAGGCAAGGCATGATGACCACCTTCGGCGGCATAAGCCGGAATCGCTCCCAGAACCAGGGCGAAGAGAGTTGGGAGATGCGAGCAACGGATCATTCCGAAAGACGTTTGGGGCGAAAGCGCGCGCGGGCTGTAACAAATGGATTTGGAAAGGGGCAAGAGCTATTTGTGAAAAATTTCACAAGCTCGACTGTCGATTGATTCCGTGAGAGTTGCGACAATGCGAAGTGAGTGAGACAGGGATGAAGAGCTCGGGTCGATCCCATTTCATAATTGATGCATGAGCAAGCATCGATCGTGAGAGCAATCGATCGGTGAATCGATTGCACCTCACCAAGGGAAGCCCGCCCATCCATAGGGCTGCTTGGCGAAAAAGTACTATCCATCACAGGCTTAGCGTCCTGGAACTTGTGAAAGCAGTCTCAGCGTTTCTCCCAGTCCCTGCTAATTAGACCGCTTTTGTTCAGCAACGCATTGATGCTGGGGCTGCGTTGATTCGTATTGCTGCCCGGGAGAGGTGCTACTTGCCAGTCCATGGTTCCTGATGCTTCTAAATACGATCACTCGTATGACCGTTCGCTTCTAGTCCAGCATCTGCTCATGCGACTACGATGTCCATCGTATGCAGCGCGTCATTTTCCGGTGGAAAATCGTGTGACCATGCCTTCCGTCCTTGGCGCTACAAGGAATCCCAGCCTTGTATTTTGGCTTGCCAAAGCAGGAAACGGCACGCAATACCGTCGTCGCCATGAACAAAGCTGAACTTGTTGAAGCCATCCAAAAAGCCCTCGGTAAAGACGCTACCAAGCGTGCTGCCGAAGACGCTCTTGCCGCAGTCCTCGGTTCCATCGAAAAGGGAATCAAGGGTAAGGACAAAAAGGTCCAAATCATTGGTTTCGGAACCTTTGACGTCAAAAAGCGTGCTGCCCGCATGGGTCGCAACCCAAAGACCGGTGAAGCGATGAAGATCGCCGCATCCAAGTCCGTGGGCTTCAAGGCTTCCTCCACCCTCAAAGCAGGTCTTTGATCCTAGTGGAAACTGAAGCCGTGAAGGCGACGGTTTCCCTAGGGATGTGAAAAGCCCAAATGTGACGACCCCGGCCTTTCGCCGGGGTCGTTGTTGTACAGAAGACGGCAATTCTGATTGATCCACAAAAGGCCTAAGTTTTTTCAAAGCTCATCTAAACGATGAAACCGCGATTGACCCTTGCTGAAACAACGCTGCCCGATGGCACCATCCTAAGCCTGCATGAACACGATGGCCGGCGGTACATTCAATGGGGAATCACCCAATTAGCAGGTCCTGCAACCCGTACCAGCGAACGAGAACTGGGTCGAATCGCCTGCCAGCCATTTCGGTCGATCAAACAACCCAAAATTTGGATCACAGGATGTGCACTGGGTGAAGTGCTTGCGGGTGTGATGGAGACGCTCCCACAAAAACAAGCCACCTATCTGATCGGTGAGCCATGGTCGGCGATGGTTGAATGGCATCGAACATTCCTTAGCGACCAAGCAACGGTAAATGATTCAAGAGTAGAGATTCACGGCGATGTCGGATCAGCTGCCTTTCATGGTTTTCAGGAGGAGCTTCATGCGGTGTTGCTCCATGCAGATACAGCACCTCAGGGGGAAGGGAATCGTGGTTTGTTCGAAGATCGACGCTGGTTAGCTGCCGTGCATGGAGCACTGAAACCAGGCGGATTGCTTGCCATCGCTTCCGGACGAGCGCTGCCGCAGATCGAACGCCTGTTCAGCAAATCGGGTTTCGAAACCGTGAGGCAAGAAATTGACGCCACGCCGAATGCGCGACGGCCACGACGTCACTTCCTGTGGCTAGCTCGTAAAGGGGAACCAAATGCTTGAAAGCGGACATCAGAACGACCGCTCAGGACGTGATGGAATCGTTGAAAAATTACGACGTTCGATTGTGTGTGAAATGTGGATAACAGGCGAACTCGATGAGGGAAAATCAAAGGGAGCTCGGTAGCTCAGAGCTTTCTGCCCATTGCTCGTGAAATTTTCCCCAGGTTTTTGCTAGCGTGGAATCACTGCTACAAAAGCGTGGAACGAGCATTCCAGAACTTTATTCACACCCTTACGATGAAGAGTTTCTTTCATTTGAAAAAGAGTCCTTCTTCAAGGTTGGGAACAAAATCACTCGGAGCAACGTGAGAGAAATGCAACGTCGTAATAATCGCTTGGAAACTTGGTGAGGTCTTCGATTTTAATGGACTGACGATCGAAGCAAAAAAAGACGCGCCTGATTTCCACCAGGCGCGTCGCAAGGAGTTCGTAATGTCGCTCAGACAAGCATCAGAGCAGGCTGCTCGATGAGTTTCTTCACCTCTGCCAGGAAACTTGCGGCTACCGCACCATCCACGACACGGTGATCACAGCTGACCCCAAGGTTCATGCGAAGTCCTGCTACGATTTGACCGTTTTTCACGACCGGTTTTTCGATCGCTGCTCCAACAGACAAAATCAGAGCCTGCGGTGGGTTAACGATGGCGTCGAAGCTTTCGATGCCCCACGCGCCGAGGTTGGAAACGGTGATTGTTCCTCCATCAAATTCGCTCGGTTTGAGTTTCTTGTTTTTGGCACGGCTCGCCATGTCCTTCACCTCTTTGGAGATTTGGAGAACGGATTTGGTTTCAGCCTGTTGAATGACAGGAGTTACGAGACCGTCCTCAACTGCGATTGCCACGGCCAAGCCCACGTGCTTGAAGCTCACAATATGGTCTCCGGCAAATGACGCGTTGACTGCAGGAACGGCGACTGCAGCGTTGATCACAGCCTTGAGGACGAAATCGTTCACGGAGTATTTGTTCCCGTGCGTCAGCTCTGCCTGAGCATTGATTTGTTTTCTCAGTGCCATGAGCGGAGCGGCATCGGCTTCCACGTGGAGGTAGAAATGAGGAATCGTCTGTTTGGAGGTCAGTAGTCGCGATGCGATGACTTTCCGCATGGATGAAAGCTCGATACGGGAGTCTTCTTCTTTTGCAGTGGGCAGCAACGCTTGGGGTGCAGCCGTTGTTACGTTTGTCTCGCTAGCGCGTGCCTTGACGGCAGCAGCAAGACCTGCTGCGGCACTTGCAGCATTGGAAGTGGCTGGTTTCGCAATATTGGTCACCACGACGTCTTTGCTCACGATACGACCTGCAGGGCCACTGCCCGTGAGATTGCCAAGATCGATTCCTAGATCGTTTGCAACTTTGCGAGCGAGAGGTGACGCCTTAATTCGTTCGCCGTTTGTGCTCTGCAATGGCGTTGAAACTGAAGATGCGGGGCTGCTGACAGGTGCCGCTATGGCTGTCTGTGATGGTGCAATTGCGGTAGTTGGAGCGGTAGTTGGACCGGCATCAGCATCATCGCCATCGAGCAAAGCGAGAACTGCTCCAATGGTGGCCTTGTCACCTTCTTGAACGAGAATTTCGCGGAGTGTACCTTCATCGAAAGCCTCCATTTCCATGGTGGCTTTGTCGGTTTCGACTTCGGCGAGAATGTCACCGATTTCGACCGAATCGCCGACTTTTTTGTGCCACTTGATGAGTGTGCCCTCGGTCATGGTGTCCGAGAGCTTCGGCATTTCGATTTGAATGGCCATGGATCTGTAAAAAGGAAGTGAGGCGCGGGGAGATTGGGGAATCGAACTGGCTTTTCCAGTCTTTTCCCGCAGAGGATGGATTCCTGTTGTTCTGATGGAGCTGTTGACTGAAAACGAAAACGGAGGCCGTCAGGGCCTCCGTTCATTGTAGCAATGGAATTGAATGAGAATCAGTCGGTCGTGATTTTTCTCATCGTAGGGATCAATCCAAGATTTGGACTACCCGAGCTGCCTTGAGTTGAAGCCATTTTGCGGGCTGCTTCGGTTTTCGAACCACAGCAACCTTCTTCGAGGCAGTAGTAGCGAGTGCAGCTTTGGCATTTCACTGGTACTTTTTTGACGATCGTTTTGTAGCGGGGAACCTTGGTTTCTTTGACCTCGGTCATGCCGCTTTTCGAATCAACGACGATTTCCTCGCGGACGGTATCGTAACCGCAGAGTTTGCGCTGGGTGACTTCCTCAGTGTAGCCGGCGTTTCTGCTCTTCCAGCCGAACATCGAGCAGCAGGATGAAAGGGAAAGCGAGAAGGCCATCAGGGGTAGAATCAGGAGCAGGTTTTTCATAAGAGTGTAGATGTTAGAACATGCAGCAGCAAGAGCTGGAAACAAGGCAGAGGGCCATCAAACAGGCCGCGGCGATGAGTTTGATCATGTAGAAGCAAGTTAGGAAAGCAGGCTCTGCTTGCAATGAAAAAGACGGTCGAGGCTCAGACCATTGCCAGCACTTTTTCGATGATACGTCGTGGATTGGGAAGCTGTTCGTTTTCGATGTGTGGCGAATAGATCGCGGGTGCGTCCATGGTCGTGACGCGTTTGATCGGCGCATCGAGATAATCGAAGGCGTGCTCCTGAATGAGGTGCGAAACCATTGCAGACACACCGCCGAAACCTTTCGATTCGTCCACGAGTAGGACGCGATTGGTTTTCATGACCGTTTTCAAGATGGCATCTTGGTCCAAAGGACGAATCGAACGGAGATCGAGTACTTCTGCGTTGATTCCATGTTCGGTCTGCAGGGTCTCTGCTGCAGCGAGAGCATGGATGACCGAGCGACCGTGAGCAATGATCGACAGATCGGTTCCTACGCGCTTCAGGTCGGCCACACCGAGGGGGATGGTAAAGTCGCCATCGGCGGGATCGGGCACTTCGCCGGTCATCCCGTAGAGAAGGGTGTTCTCCATGAAGTAAACCGGATCATTGTCGCGGATGGCGGTCTTGATCAGACCCTTTGCGTCTGCAGGAGTCGCAGGAGCGCAAACCTTGAGGCCAGGGAAGGCGGCGAAAAGTCCTTCGGGAATGTGCGAATGGGTCGCACCGACATTGGTTCCGCCGTTGGCAGGGCCGCGCATAACGATCGGGCAATGAATCAGGCCGCCGGACATGTAGCGGACGCAGGCTGCGTTGTTGACCAATTGGTCGAAGGCGACGGAGTGGAAGGACCAGAACATGAGTTCCATCACCGGCCGGACGCCGAGCATTGACGCACCGATGCCCATGCCGATGAAACCGGCTTCGGAAATTGGGGTATCGACGATGCGCTTGTCGCCCCACTTCTTCCACAGGCCTTCGGTGACTTTGTAGGCACCATTGTATTGGGCGACCTCTTCACCCATAAGGACCACATTGGGGTCGCGGGCGAGTTCTTCGTCGAGGCCTTCGCGGAGAGCTTCGCGGTAAGTAAGCGTGCGGGACATGGGAGAGTGCGTGCGGAAAACTGTTGGAAAGACGGAGATGGATTTGGCTTCGACTCAGTCGTTGAAGAAATGGCGGCCGATTTTTGAAGCTTCGGTATGATTATCAGTTTCCCAATAGACGTCATTCATGATGTCAGCGATGGCCGGTGCTGGCGATTCTTCGGCGAAACGGATCGAGGCGGCCGCTTCTTGTTTCGCCTCTTTGTCGATGGTCGCGGCTTGCTCCTCGGAGAGAACACCCTCGCCGATCAAGCGCTTTCGCCAGAGATGGATGGGATCGTGGTGAGTCTTGTAATTTTCGATTTCCTCCGGTGTCCGATACTTTTTGTGATTCGCGTCCGCGACGCTGTGGCCGTAGTAGCGGTAGGTCGTAATTTCCAAGATCGATGGCTTGAACTGTTTGCGTGCCCGCTCCATCGCGATGTGGGTTTTGGCGCGAACCTCATAGATGTCAGAGCCGTCAACCACGTCCCATTCCATGTCGTAAGCTTCGGCTCGTTGGGCGAGGCAACCACGATAGGCGGAAGATCGTTGCTGGGAGGTCCCCATCGAGTAGCCGTTATTTTCGATGATGTAGACCACGGGGATCTCGAAGAGGGCGGCGAGGTTGAGGGATTCGTGGAAAGCACCTTGGTTCACAGCGCCATCTCCAAGATAGCAGAGCGCACAGCCTTCTTTTCCGAGGTATTTCAGGCCATAGCCCAGTCCGAGACCGAGAGGTGTTTGGCCGCCGACGATACCATGGCCACCCCAGTAATTCTTGTCTGGCGCAAAGAAGTGCATGGAGCCGCCCTTACCTTTCGAGCAACCGGTGGCTTTGCCATACATTTCCGCCATGCATTCATTCATGCCCATCCCGACGGTCAGAGCGTGACCGTGATCACGATAGGCAGTGATGGAATGATCGTTCTCGCCGCAAAGGGAGAGAGTGCCGACCGCAACGGATTCCTGTCCGATGTAGAGGTGGAGGAATCCGCCCATTTTGCCGGCGGTGTAGTATTGCAGCGCTGCTTGCTCGAAGCGACGAATGCGGACCATTTTCCGGAAGAGTTCGATCTTATCCGCGGCACTGAGAGCCTGGTTGATCGGGGAGCCGGCGAAATCGAGGCGGGGTGTATCGGCAAGGGCGGAGGACATGGGCGGAGCGGAGATAGGGTCGGAATCGGGTCTCGGGCAAGAACTTATCGGGTCCTAGCGACGACAGTTGAGGGTGTTGCGGCGGGCGACCAAGAATGACGAGCCAGCAGGAAAAGGGCCGTGAAGAGTACGTTTGCCGCGGCGAGGTTACGGAAGAAAATCCAAGTGGGCATCGGGTCGCTTGGTCGGCCACTCCACAGCGCCTGCCAAAGACCCGTGAGGGACTTGGCATAGAGAGGATCGGCCAGCCACACGGCGACATTGGTCACAAAGTGGAAGACCAATGCCATCGCTAGTCCACCCGTGAGGACGACGGCAGGAGAGGCTTTGCGACGGAGGCTGAGCCCCATGAAGCTGCTCGCCAGCAGTGCAATGAAAGCGACAATAATTCCGCCCCCTGCTTCGATGGGATTGTAGCCTTGGAGCCAGCTTGCCAGCGGACTACTGATCATCCAAGCGCCGACCGGAATAGCCCATGCACCCCGACCTCTGAGGAAAATCACACTGCAAAAGAAAAGTGCAGGCAGGGGTTGGAAGTTTGGCAGCTCATGTGAAAACGCCGCACCGAGAGTCCGGAAGCCGATGAGTAGGCAAAGCAGGACGAGCGCTGGCAGCCAAGGGCGTTGCATGCGCTTTCCTTGGCGGAATCGAAGGCCTCGGGCGAGTCGAAAATGCAGGAAGCCTTGAACGAACTGGAGTTTTTGGTATTCAGCGGGAGCCCTAGTCCGTCCGCGGATGTTGGGGCCTATGAGTTCAAATTGCGATCATTCGTTCCACGTGGAACATTGCCGGGCCTTGTATCGCGGATGGGTTTCCGATAGGCTTCAAGTCTCTGATGTTTCGCTACCCTACGAGCTACGATGTCCTTGTGATTGGTGCCGGCCATGCCGGTGTGGAAGCCGCGCTGGCTGCTGCTCGACTTGGAGCTCGGGTCGCGGTTTTAACGCAGAATCTGGATAGTATCGGCCAAATGTCGTGCAACCCGGCGATTGGTGGCTTGGCGAAGGGTCACATGGTTCGGGAGATCGACGCTCTTGGTGGTGCGATGGGTTTGAATACCGACGCGACCGGGATCCAGTTTCGCATGTTGAATGCCTCCAAGGGGCCTTCGGTGCGGGCTCCACGAGCTCAGTGCGATAAGAAGGCTTATCAATTCCGCATGAAATGGATCCTCGAGTCGACGGAGGGGATCGAACTTCACCAGGGAAATGTCGCCGACATTTTGGTCGAAGGGGATGAAGTGCGGGGGATTCGAACTTCCTTGGGCATGGAGATTTTGGCGGCTTCGGTTGTTCTTTCCGCTGGGACCTTCATGCGCGGTCTCATGCACGTTGGACTGAGGAATGAGAAAGGGGGTAGGATGGGCGATGCCAGCTCTACCGTTTCGGATTCGCTGAAACGACTTGGTTTTGAGGTCGAGCGGTTCAAGACCGGAACTCCCTGTCGTCTCAATGCCCGGTCGCTAGATTTCAGCGTTTGCGAGGAGCAGGCCGGAGACACGCCGGTCCCGCTTTTTTCCTACATGGCAGATCGTTTGGAGAGATCGTCGAATGATCTGTTCACTTTAAATCCCTGGGGGGATTCGGCGTTCCACGTGGAACAAATGTCCTGTCATGTCACTTACACAAATTCCGCGACGCATGAGATTATCCGTGGGAACCTCGATCAATCGCCCATGTATTGCGGGGTGATCGAGGGGGTGGGGCCACGATATTGTCCTTCGATCGAGGACAAGGTGGTTCGTTTCGCCGAGAAGGAACGGCATCAAGTGTTCCTCGAGCCGGAGGGGCGCCACACTCAGGAATATTATGTCAACGGGGTGTCGACTTCGCTGCCTTATGAGGTGCAGCTCGCATTTCTCCGCACCATTCCCGGCTTGGAGAAGTGCGAGATCTTGAGGCCGGGCTATGCGGTCGAATACGATTATTGCCCACCCACCCAATTGCTTTCGACTCTGGAGACAAAGAGGGTTTCTGGTCTTTATTTCGCAGGACAGATCAATGGTACTTCGGGTTACGAAGAAGCGGCGGGCCAGGGCTTGCTTGCTGGCGCGAATGCGGCCCTGAAGGTCGCTGGTAAGCCGCCTTTGATTTTACGCCGGGATCAGGCTTATCTGGGGGTAATGGTCGATGATTTGGTGACCAAAGGCTGCATCGAGCCCTATCGGATGTTTACCTCCCGTGCGGAGTTCCGACTTTTGCTGCGGCAGGACAACTGTGATCTGCGTTTGACACCTCTCGCGGCGGAATTGGGGCTTGCGACAGGGGAACGGGTACAGCGGATCAGAGAGAAAGAAGTTCAGCTGACCCGAGCGCTGCATTGGGGACGAAGCGCAGTGCACCAGGGGCTGAAAATCGATCACTGGTTTCGTAGAGTCGAAAACAGCTGGGATCAGTTACCTGCCGACTTGTTACGCGAGTTCCACGTGGAACTTTGGCCCCTCATCGAGACGGAGTTGAAATACGAAGGGCATTTGCAGCGTCAGCAGGTCCAAGTGGATCGGATGGCTCGACACGAAGAAAAACGCATCCCTGCAGAAATGGACTACAGCTTGATTCGCGGTCTCAAAAAGGAAGCGCAGATCAATTTCGCTCGAATTCGTCCGACGACGCTCGGCCAAGCTGGAAGGATCGCGGGGATTACTCCTGCAGATGTGGCGATTCTTGCGGTGTGGATGGAGAAAGGCAGCAGCAATCCTTCCCGAATCGATGAGGTCGACGAATGAATCACTATTTGATGCCCAAGTATTACCGTCGGCGAAAATACTGAGCGCTGAGACGGGCCACGTTGAAGTCCTGATCACCTATAGATAAGGGGGAGCCCTTATTTGACAGCTCGGTCTGTTTTCATTCGAGAAGCCTCAATTGAGGGACTCGTGAGAGAGTTTGGTGGCAACAGCCAATGGCCGGGAGTGTTGCTGAAGGGGCCCCCTGTTTGCCTGGGCACCGCATCCGCGAGCACGGTTTGAGGCAATGATGAAAATTTTTGGGGATTCAGCCCCTCGCCCCGTCTTTGTCCTAGACCCCCCTTCACTTTCAGGCGCCGAACATTCGCGTCCCTATTTGAATGAGCTCAACGCTACTCATTGATACCTCCTGCGGTATCGCTGACTCTCCACTTTTTCTTGGCGAGTTCCAAGTCTCCCGCCCAGCGCTGGTTCCCTTTGATTGTGGGAGAGCGTGGTGGGAGACCCTTGGTTCAGGCTTCGCGTTTCTTGGGCTTTTTTGCCGCCTTGGTCTTCGATGGACGCGCTTGGGTCGCCTTTTCGCTTCCCTGTCGCACCGTCTGGACATCGGCGTCTTTTCCAAGTTGCAGGGGCAGCATCAGTCTTCCTCCGTTGCGTTCCACATGATCGGCCAGACCTCGCAGAGCCCAGCGGATGATGGTGGCGGAAGTCACTCGGTAGCGTTCGGCCAAGCCGTCCAAAACCTGCATCTCTTGGTTTTCAAACCTCACGGTTATCCCTGTTTTTCCACTCGCCATACCTGCTATTATGACCCCTGTTAAAAGATCTTGCAAGAATCTTCTTGTCCCCGGTGCGCCTCGGTGCATGGTGAAGCGCGTGAAATCGATCCGGCTTGAGCTATCCCCACAGGAGGCCGCAATCGTCGAAGAAATCAGCGCTTTGGGATTCAGCAGTAAATCTGAGCTGATTCGCTGCGCAACCCTGGCGTGGATGGAACATCATGATGCTACGGGTGCGGCGGGAGAGACTGTTGGAACTTCGGCGGATGGGGGGGTGTGTGGGACAGAAGCCGGGAGCGTCTGAAGTTTTGAAGTTTTTTTCGGGCTGACGGAATTAAAGACATTTGTTTTTGGCAGGCTTGCTAGGTCTCCAGTGTGTCTTTGCGAACGTCAACCATGCCGCGCGTTTCCGGTCGTCAGCCCGGGCTGATCGTGTTCGGTCTGATATGGACGGCTTTTAGTTCCGTCTTTGTGGTGTTGGGGCTGAGCGGGCTTTGGAAAGCGGTCACTGTCAGCGGTTGGGAGCGAGTCCCTTGTGAGATTGAGCGTTTCGAGATTCGCGCGAACGCCGGCAAAACTCCAGCGTTCGCGGCGGATTTGCGGTTTCACTACGAGTTCGATGGACGCAAGTATCACGGCTCACATTTGTGGCTGGAGAAAGAGGATGGTGATGATTACGAGGATTTGGCGGAAATTCGGGAGAAGTTTTTCCGGGGGGCGGCAGGGCGGCAGATCGAGTGTCGGGTGAATCCAGAACGACCTGTGGAATCCGCATTGTTGGGGAGCAATGCGGGCCAGATCTTGGGTGCGAGCTGCTTTGTCGTCTTTGGTTTGTTTTTCGTGATGATAGGCGTGGGACTCCTTCGGTTGGGCTTCAAATCGGGAGGGGCGCGGGCTAGGAGCGCTGGGTCGTCGAGTGATGCGCCACCCTTTGTAACGACGGTTTTCTTTTTGTTTTTTGCGGTGGCCGGGTTGGGCCTACTGGGTGGGTTGATCCTACCAAAGGCTTTGGACTGGGCGTCGATGCAGCGCTGGAAGTCGGTGGATGCCGAGGTGATTTGGAGTCGGGTGAAGCACAAGAGCGGCAGCGATGGCGCGACTTATGCGGTCGATCTTTTTTACCGTTACGAGTTCGATGGCCGGGAGTATCGATCCAATCGCTACGATATTCTCGGTGGGAGTTCGTCCGGTCGATCGGGAAAGGAAGCGATCGTGAAAGCGCATCCTGCGAAGTCGCGGCTCGAGGTTTTCGTGAATCCTGTCGAACCTTGGCATGCGGTGGTGAAGCGGGATCTCGGGTGGTGGGGGTGGTTTGCTTTGTTTCCCTTGCCCTTTTTAGGGATTGGGTTCGGCGGCTTGTGGTGGATGCTGCGTCGTAAGGGGCGAAGTCCAGCGCGTTCTGAAACGACTCCGCCGTCTGGCCGCTTCGCTTCATCGGCACGGGGGCAGGGTAAGAGTTCCGCAGTGGCTGTGTCGGGTGAATGGATGGCCGTGGGAGGCGGCCGGGTGAAGGCTTGTTTGGGTCTGCTATTCGCCGCGCTTTTTTGGAATGGGGTGGTTTCTTTCGGCGTGCGAGATGCCTTTGGCGGCTTGGCGGGAGCCTCTTGGATCGATCGTATTTCAGGTGGAGGTCTCGGGTTGTTCATGATTCCGTTTGTCGTGGTAGGCTTTGGTTTGGTCATCGCGACGCTCTACACATTCGTGGCTATTTTTGGGCCGCGCTATGAGATCCAACTGGCGGAGGCTTCGTTAAAGCCCGGAAAATCGACTATCGTCCAATGGCGGCGAGTTGGTGGCTGGGGGCAGCCGCGGGACTTCGTCTTGTTGCTGGTGGGTCGAGAGGAGGCCACTTGGTCGCAGGGTTCCAGTCGGTCGACGGCGCGATCGGTTTTCTACGAGCAACTGCTTTTCGAAACCACCGTGCCGCTTTCGATGCTTCAGGGTCGTGTGGAATTACGGATTCCTGACGATGGCGTGCCCGGATTCCAGGGTCGTCACAACAAGCTGTTTTGGCTGCTATCTCTTCGCGCTGGGGTGCCTTGGTTGCCCGACCTGCGGGCGGACCGGGAATTTGCGGTGGTGGCACCTACGAAGGAGGAACTTCCATGACGACGATTACCTTACAACGCAAGGATCTCCGCCCATTTGAGACGGTGAGTGGTCGGGTCGAGTGGCGTTTGGAAAAGGCGCCGCGTGATTTGGAGTTGCGTTTGTGTTGGTTCACTCGCGGGCGTGGAACGGAAGAAGCGGGAACTGTGGCACAGATCGCTTTGGGGGATCGTGCCGAGGGCGCGAGTGATTTTTCGTTCGAGCTACCCGCCGGGCCTTGGAGTGTTGAAGGCCGCTTGCTGGGCATTGGGTGGGCGGTGGAATTGGTTGCGAAGCGGCAAGGCGGGCTTGCTTTGGAGGAATTTGTCATGTCGCCGGACCGAGTATCCCGCAAGCTGAGGGAAGTTGCGGAGCCGCGCAGTGAGACGGGTGTCGGGCGATGGCTGAAGCGATTCTCCCGGAAGTCGTGATAACGGCCCGCGAAAATCCCTTCGCGCCGGGTCGTTTGCGCAGGGTGCTCGGCTTTGATCCCGGGCTGGTTGGCAGTAGCTGGAAAGAGCTGGAGTCCCGCTGGCGTGCATTGGGCTGCCGGGCTGCGGTGACTGGGCATCGTGGAAGTGGCAAAAGCAGCTTGCTGGAGGCTTGGGCTGCGAGATTGGACGAAGCGCCGATGCATTTGTTTTTCAATGATAGCCGGCGGCGTCTCGATGCCGGGGATCGAGCACTTTTGGCGGCTTGCGCGGGCAGAGTGGTTTTTGTCGATGGTGAGGATCATCTGCCTTGGTGGGAAATTCGTGAACTGCGTCGTGCTCTCGATGCGGCATCGGCTGTGCTTGTTGTACGTTCGCGGCGGGGCTCATGGCCGGAATTGATTCGTTTGCATGGCGACGCTGCATTGGCCTCCGTTTTGATTTCGCGTGCCGCTCCGGAGTGGGTTGGGCATTTTCGTCCGCAGGTGGCAGCGCGGTTGAGAGCCAGCGGCGGGAATTTGCGAGAATTGCTGCTGGGTTGCTACGACGAGTTGGCGCGGGGCGGTGACGATGGCTGGTCCGGGTAGAAAATCTTTGGAAAGCATCGGCAAATCCTTAGGGTCGCCGCCGTGAGAGCTTTCTTCTGGCTTCTGCCCTTGGCCATGATGGTAGGCCTGAGCGCTTGCTCGAGCCAGGTGAAGGCGAAGCATCCGGTGGTCTATCGTTTTGAGAAGGGTCGCACGGCTCTCTTGCGCAATGGCCTTGCCTACGCGCCGAAGCGGGCACCCTTGGCGGTGAAGCGTGCGATCGCAGCTGGCAATCGCTTGCAGAGAAAGCCTTACAAGTGGGGCGGTGGGCATGCTCGGCATCATGACAGTGGCTACGATTGCTCGGGGACTGTCTCCTATGTTTTGAGGGAGGCGGGGCTGATGAAGGGATCCCTGCCGAGCAGTGGTTACTTCAGCTACGGAAGAAAGGGAGAAGGGGACTGGATCACCATTTACATCCGTCGGGGCCACGTCTTCATGACGGTGGCAGGGCTGCGTTTGGATACCGGCTGGGGAAGGGATCGGGGTGGGCCGCGATGGCATACGATGACGCGTCCGGGTCTGGGTCACGTGATGCGCCATCCCGCTGGGTATTGAGGTCGGAATGATGCCTTTCCCGGGCTTCTTGCCGCAGTCCTCGAATTCGCTGCGATGGGACCCTCATTTCCGGGCTTGCCGTCGAACCGGGCTGCGTGTAATGGGAAAAATGTCCGGGGCAATTTCCCGGTCGCCCTTCGTCCGGTCTCTGCGCCATCGACTGATGAAGTGGATTTGAAAATTGGCGTAGCGACTACAGACAATGGACATCTACGTGGGCAACCTGCCCTTCAGCGCCACTGAAGAAGAAGTGGCCGAGCTCTTCGCCGCCTTTGGTCCGGTGGAGAAAGTGAAAATCGTCACGGATCGGGAAACCGGTCGCCCTCGCGGGTTTGCTTTCGTGACTCTGGCCGACGCCGAGCGGGTCAAGGAAGCCGCCGACGCGGTGGACGGGCAGGAAATGGGTGGACGACCCCTGCGGGTCAATCCGGCCGAGCCTCGTGAGAAGAAGCCGGGCGGCTTTGGCGGCGGTGGAAATCGCGGCGGTGGTGGCTACGGCGAACGCCGTGGTGGTGGTGGCGGCGGTGGCTACGGCGATCGTCGTGGCGGCGGTGGTGGTGGTGGCTACGGTGACCGCCGTGGCGGTGGTGGTGGCAAGGGCGGCTATGGTGGCGGTGGCTACGGCGACCGTCGTGGTGGCGGCGGCTACGGTGGTGGGAAAGGCAGCGATTGGGATTGAATTCCTCCGCGATCCTTTTCCTAACGATTCTCCAAGCCCTGCTCCCTTCATGGGAGCGGGGCTTTTTGTCATGGATTGCAAACTTTCCCGTCGGGAGGATCAGCGATGATCGGCGGTTGGCCGCGGGAATGGGTCGTTTCGCTGTTGGAAATCGCGTTGGCGAAAGGCGATCGGAATCCCCGCTTCGCTGAGCCGCTTCTCGATCATGAAGCGTAGGTCGCTGCCAACGACCATGGAATTACCACCGCCGCGCAGATCGATCCAAAAGTAGAGAGCGAACATGAGGGCATCCGTTCCGAAGTCTTCTAAGACAGCGAGGGGTGGTGGGTCTTGGGCGATTTGTCCATGGGTCGCGGCGCAGTCTGTGAGGATGTTCGTGACTTCGCGTAATGGTGCTCCATAGGCCACGCCGACTTTAACGACGCGTCGGACCTTGGCGGTTTCGAGGGTCCAGTTGATGACCTTGTTTTCAAGCAGAAGCGAGTTCGGCACAATCACATCGACGCCGTCGAAGGATCGCACGGTGGATGATCGGGTATCGATGGCCGTGACCTTTCCGGCGACGCCGTCGACGTCGAGGATATCGCCGACCTGCACTTTGCGTTCTGCGAGGACGATGATTCCGCTGATGAAATTCTTGAACAGGGTCTGGGTACCGAAGCCCACGCCAATGGCGAGCGCGCCGCCGAGAAATGCGAAAGCGGTGAGAGGGATTTTCAGAAAGTGAAGGGTGATCAGGGCGAGCATCACGGCCACCGCCATCATGATCCAGCGGCGCCAGGTTTCGGCCTGTCCGCGTTCCGCGCGACCTTTGGCCACCAGCGATTCCATCAAGCGCCGAACCAGTCGTGTGCCGATCCGATAGGCAACGACGAAGAGACCGATCGCTCCGAGGAACCAGCCGAGCACCAGTCCGCGTTTCACGGCAATGACCTCGCCGCCGACTTCTTCGCGGTCGACGTACTGATAGATTTCGAAATTCCACGCTTTGAATGCCCAGCTTTTGAGTTTGGCCCAGATGGTGGTGGAGCGTTCGCGCCAGCTCATGGCCTTTGCCGTTTTTTCGGCGTCACCCATCCAGCGTCGAAGATCGGCAGCGATCGAAGCCATGTCCTGGCCGAAGCGCTCCACGGCATCGAGTTCGGCTCGGCGGGCGGCGAGCAGGCGGTCGGTCGCCACTTGCCGCGGGGATCCGGCTTCGGGAGGACTTTCACGGTTTTCCTGCTCGCGGATCCCGGTGACAAAGGAGCGGCGTCGAACATCGACCATCAGATCGAAGGCTGTGGCTCGTGTGAGAAGCTCTTCGAGTTGCTTGAGTGCGGCCGCCTTTTCTTCGTGGGATGCACGGCCAGCAAGGACTTGTCGTGCTTTTTGGACGTCGAGGTATTCTTCCCCGAAACGACGTCCGGCAGCGAGGATCTCGGCGCGATCCGCAAGGCTCTGGACTTCGTCTTCGAGGATTTTCAGCAATTCTCCAGCGGCTTCGCGTCGTGGCTTGTCCTCGTCTGCGGTGTTTTCGAGCACCGCGATTTCTTCCCGCAATTTCAGGCGTTCTTGGACGAGTTGACGCTGACGTTTCTCGATGCCCGCACTTTCGCGATCGATCTCGCGCGCTCGTTCGTCGGAGCTTTGTTTGATTTTTTCGAGGTCGGCTTCCGGGAAAAGCACCTCCTTGCCCAGAGCGGCGACTTTGCGTTTGGCGAGAGCCATTTCGGCGATGGCGGTTGCCACGCGCAATTGAGTGTTGTCGCGAGACAACTGGTAGAGCGATGCGGTCGTTCCCAACACCTTGACTCGCTGCGCGGCCGCATCCAGCCGCCAAGTGGCGGCCACCTTTGCTCCATCGCTGGCACGCTCTGCGGTGTCCTTGGCGCGGCGCAGTGCTTCGTCGGCTTCGCGAATTTCATCCTGTCGATTCGCGACCTGGCGGTCGATCATCGCTACGGCGGATTGGTGGGCAGAGACCCGGCCTGCCGCGGCCTCGAGCTGGCGGTGGAGCTCGTCGTGGAGGAGGAAAGAATAAGGTCCCGGCTTGTCAAAACCCTGCCATGTCGCATCGGCTTTCTTCGCGCGATCCAATGCTTCGAGCAAAGACGTGGAGGTCTCCATCACTCGCATCATCCGTTCGGCGCCGAAGACTCCGAGCAGAAGATTGGCCCTTCGTTCTGATACCTCGGTTCCGCTGATGCCTTCTGGTGGGACAAAGTCTTTGCCGAGGCGATCGGCTTCGGCCTGCCATACGAGGGCCGATTCCGTGAGGCGTTTGCGGGTTTGTTCCGGGCCGTCGACGCTAGCTTTGGCAGCCTGATCGGCGGATTTTCCCGAGCCCGCAGCTTTGGCGAGGGCTTCCAACTGGGCTGGCAGTGGTGCCGATGACAAGAGCCCTAGGGCGAGTACGGCGGCGAGCGATCGGTTCAGCGTGTGCATGGTTGCGACTGCACAAAGATGGCCGCGTTGAGCTTCTTTGACCAGCCCGAGGAGGTGGCTCGGATTTGCCCAGGCAATCGGTGCTTTTCCGAACCGATATCCGCGAGTAACCATATGAGTATGATGGATCGACGGGTCATGGCGATCGATGCCGCCGGCCTACCAAGTCCCGACTGCGTGGCGGTCGAGGAGCCGCTGCAGATCGTGGTCGATGGTCATCCGATCGCGGTGACCATGCGAACGCCGGGTCACGACGAGGAGCTGGTGCTGGGCTTCTTGCTTAGTGAAGGTGTGATTCGTGCGGCCCACGAGCTGCGGAAAATCGACTGCCACACTCGGGAGAATCACGCGTTGGTTTTTTTGGCCGATGGAGTGGAGATCGATCTCCAGCGGTTGACTCGGCATGTTTTCAGCGCTTCGTCCTGCGGGCTTTGTGGGAAGGCGACGATCGATGCGACCACCTGCTGTCGTGCGCCCTTGCCGAAGGGTCCGACTTTCTCTCGCGAGCTACTACTTGCCGCGCCGGAGCGCCTTGCGGCGGCACAGCCGGTTTTTACCCGCACGGGCGGGCTGCACGGTGTCGGCTTGTTCGGAGCGGATGGCAGTTTGCACGTCGTGCGCGAGGACATTGGTCGCCACAATGCGGTGGACAAGGTTTTGGGTCATGCATTGCGGACCGGCTTGGATTTGTCGCGTTGCTTCTTGTTGGTTTCCGGACGCGTGTCGTTCGAGATCATGCAAAAGGCCCTAACAGGTGGGATCCCGCTGGTCGCTGCGATCTCGGCCCCTTCATCGTTGGCGATCGAGTTCGCCGAGCGTGCGAACCAGACGCTGGTCGCGTTTCTCCGTCCACCGAAGTTCCGGGTGTATGCCGCCGGTGAAAGGCTGGCGATTTGAGCATCAAGTCGCTGGTGCTTTCCATACCAGTCGCACGGCATCGATGCGGACGCGTGCGCCGCGGATCGCTTCCGCCAGCTCGCGCTCCCGGTTTTCCAGTGTGGCAATTTCATCCGGCCGGACATGGTCGTTGATTTCGGCCAAGTCTTTGAGTCGGGCGATTTCCGAGCTCATCTCGGCGTGCATCTGATCGTGCGCGTCGCCGATCATTCCGCGGCTTGCTGCCAGTCCCAACTCGCGCGCCCGGTCGAGCATCAGCGGCAGGACTTTGCGCTTCACGGACTCATTTCTCAGGAGGCCGCTCGGGTCGCCCCGGCGCAGTTTGGCTGTGGCGAGGGCGCTGTCTCCGCTCTGGTCTCCACCGGCGTGATCGACAGCGACCCGCAGTGGTGTTTGTGGTAGGAAGCGTTCGATGTGCAAGTGGGCCGGTGCCACGCATTCCACCACGAGCCAGGCTTCCAACAGCATGCGCTTCCCGCCGGGCGACTCCCAGAGGCCGAAGGCCGCGTTGCCTGACTCCGATCCGAGTTGCAGGTCGAGCGCGGCGCGAACCATCGGATGGTCCCAAGTCAGAAAGGCCTCGTGTTCCCGTTCCAGCGCGCGTTGGCGGTCGAGGGTCGCGGTTACTCCTTCGTTTGGCAGGGAGGGGAAGGCATCGGATTTCAAGTTTCCGGGCAGCAGGAAATAGCGGCGTCGTCCGAGTTCTTCGATGTGCAGTCCGCAGTGTTCGAAGAGTCGGAGCAGGAAGTCCTCGAACTCTGCGTCCTCATCCCAAGCGCGGATTTCGCCGACGATTCGCGCGGAGGCTTCCGGCCGATGCGAAGCGCGCTCAAGCAGCCGATCCCGACCGCGGGTGAGTCGTTCGGAAATCCTTGTTCGGCATTTGCGGGTCGCCGTGATCAGGGCGTCGCTGGCATCGCGTTTTGCCAGTGCGCCGCGCAGCAGCGGCGCGACTGCGCGCTGAATCTCCGCCGCGCCCGGCGGGCTTGCGCGGAAGGCATCCAGCCCCTCGTTTACCCATCGCACCCGAGTTTCCTCGTCGCTGTCTTTGAGGTAAGGCACGTGAATTTGAATCGTTCCGCGTTGTCCGATCCGGTCGAGCCGACCGATGCGCTGTTCGAGCAAATCGATGTCCTCAGGCAGGTCGAAGAGCACCAAGTGGCGGGCAAATTGGAAGTTGCGTCCTTCGCTGCCAATCTCCGAGCAAAGCAGCACCCGAGCCCCGTCTTCCTCTGCGAAAAATGCGGCATTGCGGTCGCGCTGGAGCAGGGTGAGTTCTTCGTGGAAAAGCGCGGCCACCCAACCGCTGGTATCGCGCAGCGATTCCATGATTTCCTCCGCCAATTCCCGGCTTCGCGCGATCACTAACACCTTTTCCTCCGGTGGTAGATTTTCCAGCAGTCCGGCTAGCCATTTCACTTTTGCCGGAACCTCTTTCTTTCCTGTCAGTGGTACTAGTAGCGGGAGCCGTTCTGGGAAACCTCCGAGTCGGGCGCGGGTGTTGCGGAACATCACGCGGCCGATGCCACAGCTGTCGAGCAGGTCGCGCAGCAAGCTTTCGCGGGCTTCCGGCCGATCATCGCGGAAGTCCTGCAGTGCGCGTTCCAGCCGCCTGCGACCGGCGACGATGCTTTCCAGCCCTTCGTCCGGCGTTTCTCCTTGGGCCAGACGCTCAACCAACTCGGCGACTTCTTCGTAGCGTTTGGTTTCTTCAAGATAGGTTGTGAGGTCGCCGTAACGCTCGGGATCGAGCAGCCGCAAGCGCGCGAAGTGACCCTCCGGACCGAGTTGTTGCGGAGTGGCCGTGAGCAACAGCACGCCCGCCGTCGTCTCGGCCAAAGTACGAACCATCTCGTAGGACGTGCCGGGAGCGTCCGGCGACCATTCCAAGTGATGCGCTTCATCCACCACCAAGAGATCCCAGCCGGCATCGACCGCTTGTGCCGCGCGCCGCGCATCTGATGCGAGAAAGTCCACTGCTGCGAGCACCCACTGGCGTTCGAGAAAGGGATTCGCTTCGGGATCCTCTTCCTCGATCGCCGAGCAGCGGTCTTCGTCGAAGAGGTCGAATGACAGGTTGAAGCGTCGCAGCAGTTCCACAAACCACTGGTGGACCAAGGGCTCCGGCACCAGTACCAGAACACGGGCGGCTCGTCCTGTTAGAAGAAGCCGCTGGACGATCAAGCAGGCCTCGATCGTTTTGCCGAGACCCACTTCGTCGGCCAGCAGTACGCGTGGTCGCGGTCGTCTCGCCACCTCGTCGGCGATGAAGAGCTGGTGCGGGATGAGATCGACCCGTGCGCCTGCCAAGCCGCGTGCCGGGGACCGCCGCATGGCCGCCCGCCGCCGCAGCGACTCGCCGCGGAGGTCGAAGTCACCGGGATCGTCCAGTTTGCCGCCGAAGAGTCGTTCCTCCGGCTTGCTGAAAGACATCGAATCCGACAGTTGCGCCTCCGCCACCTCGCCGTCTTCGGTTTCATAGATCCTCAGTCCGGCTTCCTCGCGGACTTTCGCAACGGTCAGTTCGACGCCTTCGTGCGTTTTGATTCGGTCGCCCGGCAGGAACTTCACTCGGCGCAGTGGTGCGGAGTCCAGAGCATAGCAGCGGTTCTCGCCGGCTGCCGGAAAAACGATCTCCACCCGGCCTTCGCCGCCGCTGAGAATGATGCCGAGCCCGAGTTCCGGCTCGCTGTCGCTCACCCAGCGCTGTCCGCGCGTCCATGTGTTGTTTGGCATTCGATAAGGGGCGCGGAAACTATCCGCCTCCTCTGCGGGTGCAAGCCGAGCCTTGCCTTTAGCGGCAGGATCCGGTGAGTTCTCGGGACGATCATGCGAGGAGTCCGACACGATGCCATCCGCGATTTGCTACGCAGCCAAGGCCACTTGCTCTCCTTGATCGCTGTGATTTTCGGCGTGTATCTGCTTCAGGAAATCCGAGGATCGGAGTGGTATAATCGCTACCTTGCGGTTCCCGGGCAGCTGGCGGAGGCGTGGCGTCTTCTGCTCGATGGAGAGTGCTCGATGCCTCAGCTCTACTCGTTTGGTACTTTGCTGAGCTGCGCGTTTTTTCACGGAGGTCCGGACCACCTCATCTACAACATGCTTTTCCTGTGGATTTTCGCAGCACTTGCGGTCGAGCTGTTAGGGCGGCGTTGGATGTGGATCATCTTCGTAGTGACCGCCCTTTGCGCCTCCGCCTTCCATGCGCTGCTGAACGCTCGGGACTTCGTGCCGATGCTTGGCGCTTCGGGTGCGGTGATGGGTTTTGAAGGTGCCTATCTTGGTTTGGCGATGCGTTGGCGACTGCCGGACCCCCACATCTGGCCCATGTCGCGTCCGGTGCCTCCGGGCCGGCTTGCTTTGGTCGGCGTTGTCGGCGTGGTACTGGATTTCATGTCGTTGATGGAGCAGGCGGAGTCATTCGTCGCCTATGGTGCTCATCTCGGCGGCTTCGTGAGCGGCCTCGTCCTGGCCTCCCTTTTCGCTCCCAGGCCATCTTGTGCGACCCGGGCTTGAGGATTGCGGAGTCGATGCGGTGCGGCGATTTATCGGGAGCGCTTATGAGCTCGTCACGAATGCTCTCGATTTTTGCGTTGGGGCTTTTCGCATGGAACTGCGGGGCATGCTCCGCGGTTTTTAGCGAAATGGATAGGGTGGAGCCGGTCTATCTTCATGGACAGGCGGTGGCCTCTGCCACGACGCCCGCAGGCTTCGTGGTCACGGTGGATGAGATCTTCCAGACCATACCGCTGACGAAGTATGCCTGGAATATCTATGCCGATCGCGAGAACTATTACCTGTCATCCGCCATCCAAAAATTCAGCAGCAAGAGTGGCGACAATTCATGGCTCGCGAAGACCGGTGGCATCCGCATCCGCGGCTGTGATCGGAGCGATATGGAGCAGCTTGAAAAATTCGGCGGTGGTGGTGCGAGGCGGCGAGTTTGGGATCCTTCGGCCCTGCGCGATGCCTTGAAGGCGCCTTAGCAGCAAGTTGCCCGGTCCGATGAACTTCACGCTGTTTGCGTTCTTCGTGCTCGCTTTGGCCCAGGCCCAAGCCGCCGGATCTGCTCCGCTGAAAGTCTAGGCTTGCGCGTGGATAAGAATCGTTCTCTTGATCGGGCCATCCGCAGTCTGTCCGCCCATTTTTGTTATGCCCTCTTCGGAAACCATTCATCGCGCCCTTGAAACCTTCCGCATCGAAACTCCGTCTTGGGGTTACGCGGATACTGGCACCCGTTTTGGTAAGTTCCACCAGCCCGCGTCGGCCATCGATCTTGACGACAAGCTCGCCGACGCCGCCCACGTGCATCGCCTGACCGGCTGTTGTCCGACGGTCGCGACTCACGTGCTATGGGACTTCGCTCCCGGCAGCGACCCGGCATCCATCGCACATAAGGCGGCCGCTTTGGGCATCCGCATCGGTTCGATCAATCCGAACGTTTTCCAAGATCAGCTCTACAAGCTCGGTTCGGTCGGCAGCCCCTTTGAAGCAGCTCGCGACCAGGCGCTCGCCCACATCATCGACTGCATCAAGCTCGGCCAGCAGACCGGCAGCAAGGCGGTCTCGCTGTGGTTTGCCGATGGCACCAACTACCCCGGCCAGGACAGCATCCGCGCCCGCAAGCACCGCTTCGAAGCCGCTCTCAAGGAAGCCCACGGCCACCTCTCGCCGGAGCAGGTCATGCTGGTCGAATACAAGCCCTTCGAGCCCGCCTTCTACCAGACCGACCTCGCCGACTGGGGGATGTCCTTCCTCACCGCGAAAAAGGCCGGCCCTCAGGCCAAGGTGCTGGTCGACACCGGCCACCACTACCTTTCCCAGAACATCGAGCAAATCGTCGCGTGGTTGCTCGACGAGGACATGCTGGGCGGCTTCCATTTCAATGACCGCCGCTACGCCGACGATGACCTCACGCTCGGCTCCATCGATCCCTACCAGATCTTCCGCATCTTCCACGAGATCCACCTCTTCGCCTGGGAGCGCGGTGGCGTGTATCCGGAGATCGAGTACATGATCGACCAGTCGCACAACCTGAAGCCGAAGATCGAGGCGATGATCCAGACCGTCTGCACCGCTCAGGAACTCTATGCCAAGGCCGCGCTCGTCGACCACGAGGCACTGCTCGCCGCGCAGAAAAAGGGCAACATCGTCGATGCTGAGCTTTGCCTGAAGAAGGCCTTCAACACCGACGTCACCGCAGCCATCGCCCACTGGCGCGCCTCGAAAGGGCTCGAGGCCGACCCGCTGCTCGCCCACCGCGCTAGCGGTTACGCCGACAAGGCCGCCGCGGAGCGCGCCAAGCGGAGGCAGGAGCTGGGCATCGCGACGGAGCACAGCTACGCGTGAGGCATGAAGCTCCTAACCAACCACAGATGAACAGGATGGACGCAGATTCAAGGCAGGATAAGAACGCGCGATGCCACGGAAGAAGCGAGCGACTGTCTGGCGGAAGAAAGCGTTGATTCAGGATCTTGCCACGGGTGTCCCGTTCTCCGCATGCATGTTCGCCGGCAGCTTCCACTCTCGAATCTACCTTGGGGTGGGCTCGGTGTTCTGCGCGGTTGGAATCGCGCTGTTAATCCGTCGCTTTCAGAGCACGCTCTGCGAACGCTGCTGGCAACGTTTGCATCGCGACTTGAAAGATGGTTCCGAGATCTCATTTCACTGCGCAAAGTGCGATATCGTCTGGACGACAAAAGTTTTCCAAGATGGGTGCTGAGCCTCGAGCCGCACCTCTTCCTTCCGATTCATTCGGTTTTCTATCCGCGTTCGTCCTGTCCATCTGTGGTTGAGAATCTCCACCGTCGCTGACTTTCTTGAAACCCCTCCTCCAACTCTCAGACATCCGGAAATCCTTCGGCGCGGTCCGCGCGCTGAAGGGGGTGTCATTCGATCTCCAGCCGGGCGAGGTCCATGCGCTGCTCGGCGAGAACGGCGCGGGCAAGTCGACGCTGATCAAGGTCATCACCGGCGCCCATTCGCCCGACGACGGCACCCTGACTGTCGACGGGGAATCCCTGCGCTCTCTCACCCCCTCGCACGCCCGCGAGCTCGGCATTGCCTGCATTTACCAGCAGCCCGCGCTCTTCCCCGACCTCAGCGTCGCGGAAAACATCGGCCTGCGCCTGAAGAAAACCTCCGCCTTCGCCAAGGTGAAGCACGCGGAACAACGCGCGTTGGCCCTCGATCTCCTCAAGCGCGTCGGTGCCGAAATCTCGCCCGACGCCGAAGTCCGCGAGCTCTCGATGCCCGAGCAGCAGCTCGTCGAAATCGCCTGCGCCCTCGGCTCCGGCGCCAAGATCGTCATCATGGACGAGCCGACCGCGTCGCTCACCCAGAAGGAGCAGCACCTGCTTTTCGGCGTGGTCCGCGACCTCCGCGCGAACGGCGTCGGCGTGGTTTACATCTCCCACCGCCTCGAGGAAATCTTCGCCCTCGCCGACCGCGTGACGGTCCTGCGCGACGGCGAAAGCGTGGGCACTCATCCGGTGAAAGACCTCACCGAAGCCGCGATGATTCAGCTCATGGTCGGCCGTGAGGTCGCCGCGCTTTACCCGCCCGCCGAAGGCGAACCCGGCGCGGTCGTGCTTTCGCTCAAGAACCTCGGCTGCTCCGCCAGCGGCGTCCGCGGGATCGACTTGGAAGTCCGCGCCGGCGAGATCGTCGGCATGGCGGGCCTGGTCGGTGCGGGCCGCACCGAGCTCGCGCGGATTCTTTTCGGCATCACGCCGGCCGATTCCGGCCAGATCGTGCTCAACGGCAAAGCGCTCACGCTCACCTCGCCGCGCGAGGCGATTTCCCGCGGTATCGCCTACGTCCCCGAGGACCGCCGCCGCCACGGGGTGATCCTTGAAATGCCGATCGCCCACAACATCACGATGGCCGTCCACCCGGTCCTCTTCCCCGGCACCTTGCTGCGCTTCAAGGCGGAGACGGCGATGGCCCGCGACTTCATCCGCGACCTCGGCATCAAGGCCTACGGCCCCGACGCGCCCGGCGGCAGCTTGTCCGGCGGCAACCAGCAGAAGGTCAGCGTCTCCCGCTGGTTGGCGACCAAGCCGAAGCTGCTGATCCTCGACGAGCCGACCCAGGGCGTCGATGTCGGCGCGAAGAGCGAGATTCATAAAATCATCCGCAATCTGGCCAAGGAAGGCCTCGCCGTTCTCATGATCTCCAGCGACCTGCCCGAAGTGCTCGGGATGAGCGACCGCATTGCGGTGATGCGCGAAGGTACGGTGACCGCCGTACTTCCCGGCGGCGCCGATGCCCACCAGGTGATGGCCGCCGCGCTCGGCCAATCCGGAAAGGAGGTCGCATGAACGGCAGATACTCCCGCGAGATCACCGTGGCAGCCGCCCTCGGCCTGCTGCTGGTGGCGCTGGCCGTCTTCGCGCCGAATTTCTTCGAGCTTCAGCCGCTGCTGTCGCGCTTCACTTCGCAGATGCCGGCGCTGGTCGCGGCGATCGGTATCACGCTGGTGATCATCACCCGTCAGATCGACATTTCTCTCGGCGCGCAATTCAGCATGTGCGCGGTGGTCGCCGGACTGGTCGCCGCTGCCGGCATGCCGCTCGGCGTTGCCATCCTCGCCGCCGTTGGCACCGGGATCGCAATGGGTGCCTTCAATGGCATCCTCGTCGCCTGGCTCGGGCTGCCGAGCATCGTGGTGACCCTTGCCACCATGGTGACGTGGAATGAAATGCTTCGTCTCTGGCAACAAGGCCGCCTCCTGCCTCTGCCCGATGGCATCCAGTGGTTCGGCCTCTCGCAAGCGGGCGGCCAAGGTTTGGTCATCGGCATCGCCGTGGTCCTGCTGCTGGCCGCCGCATGGGCGATGAGGCACCTCGCAGCAGGCCGCCATGTCTATGCCACGGGCACCGATGCTGAAGCAGCGCGCTTGGCAGGCATCGATCCCAAGCGCGTGACTCTCGGAGTCTTCGTTCTCATGGGCGGTCTCGCCGGGCTCGCTGCGGTGTTGAATCTGGTTCAGTCGCCGCAAGTCCAGCCGAACTCTGGCGACGGACTCGAGCTCAAGGTGATCGCCGCCGCGGTGGTCGGCGGCGTGGCCATCAATGGCGGCCGTGGTAATTTGTGGGGTGTCCTGCTCGGTCTCTTGCTGCTGACCAACGTGAACCCCGCGCTTACCCATTTCAAAATGGAGCCCTACTGGGAGCGCGCCATCCAGGGTCTCGTGATCCTGCTCGCCGTGGTTGCCGATGGGATGAAGCGTTCGAAAAAATCCACCGCATGAATCTCCAACCCCTAAGGAATGTCGACATGCTGTCGATACGGTGTGGACGAAACGTCCACACTCCTTAATGCCGTCATGACCGCCGCGAAACCATCTTTGAAAAGCCTGCTCGCCCGCCACGAGGTCGTGCTGCTGATCGTCATCGCGCTCGAGATTCTCCTCTTTCAGAGCCTCGGCCGCCGCTTTCTTGACGGGACGAATGTATCCAACATCTTCCGCCACTCGGTGGAGATCGGCCTCCTCGCGCTGGCGATGACTCCGGTGATCCTGACCGGAGGGATCGATCTTTCGGTTGGCTCGATGATGGGCCTTTGCGCGGTTTGTTTTGGGATCTTCGTCAATGAAGCCGCGATGTCGCCATTGCTCGCCGCGTTGCTGGCGGTGGGCATTGGGACCCTCGGCGGTGGCTTGAATGCCCTGCTGATCGCCCGCTTCCAGTTGCCGCCACTCATCGTCACCCTCGGTACCTTCTCGCTGTTCCGCGGTCTGGCCGAAGCTCTGACGAAGGGTTCGAAATCCTACTCCGGCTTTCCCGATTCCTTCCTTGCCTTGGGGAATTCCGACATCGCGGGCGTCCCGGCACAGATTTGGATCTTCCTCCTAGTTGCGCTCGGCATCTGGTTGCTGGTCCACCGCATGACGATCGGCCGCTCGTTCCGCGCGATTGGTTACTCGCCAGAAGGCGCTCGCTATGCGGGCATCCCCGTTCGGCGGAATCTGGGTTTGGCCTACATTCTCGCCGGTGCGATTGCCGGTCTGGCGGCGGTGATCTTGGTCGCCCGTCTGGGTGAAGCCCGGGCCAATGCGGGCATCGGCTACGAACTCCTCGCCATCACCGCCGTGGTGCTGGGTGGCACCAGCATTTTCGGAGGCTCCGGCAGCGTCGGGGGCACCTTGCTCGGCTACCTCGCCGTGGCTGTCCTCAACAACGGCCTGAGCCGCATCACTGCGTATCAGCTCTTCGACCAGCCGATCTCGAGCGTCGCCCGCGAGCTCTCCGGCATGCTCACCGGCCTCTTGCTCCTGCTCGCTCTCGCCGTCACTCCCCTTGCCAAGGCCCTTGCCGCCCGCCGGACGAAAACTTGAAATCCGCGAAAAATTCGTGCCCATCCGGCTCCATTCGCATTTAAAAAAGTCTCCGAAATCCATGAAACGCATCCTCTGCACCCTCGCCCTCTGCACCGTTCCCTTTCTCTCCGCCTGCAAAAAATCCGGTGAAAGCGCTGGCGGGGAGGAGAAGTTGACCATCGCCCTCCTGCCCAAAAGCAAGGGCAACCAGTACTTCGTCACCTGCGAAAAAGGTGCCCGCGTCGCCGCTGCCGAACTCGGTGCTGAGTTGCTCTTTGACGGCCCGACAAACTCTGACCCGGCCAAGCAGAACGAGATCGTGGAGAACTGGATCTCTCTGGGTGTCGATGTCATCGCCGCTGCCGCCGAGAACAAGGACGGACTCTCCACCGCCCTGCGCAAGGCCCGGGCTGAGGGGATCGAGGTGATCACCTACGATGCGGATGCCCAGACCGATGCCCGCTCGTTCTTCGTCAACCAGGCCACCGCCAAGGGCATTGGCGATGCGCTCATGGACAATGCCGCCAGCCTGACCGGTGCGGAAGGTGAGTTTGCGATCCTTACCGCCAATCTCACCGCCGCCAACCAGAACGAATGGATCGAGGTGATCAAGGCCCGTCAGGCTGAGAAGTACCCGAACATGAAGCTGGTCGACATCAAGCCCTGCGATGACCAGAAGGACAAGGCTCAGCAAGAAACCACCAACCTCCTGAGCGCCTACCCGAACCTCAAAGCAGTCGTCGCCGTCTGCTCGCCCGCCGTCCCCGGTGCGGCGGAAGCGGTCAAGCAAGCGGGTAAGACGGGCGCGGTCAAAGTGATCGGCCTCGGCCTGCCCAGCGAGAACAAGGCCTACGTCAAGGAAGGCGTCACCCAGGCGGTCATTCTTTGGAAAGTCGAAGACCTCGGTTATCTGACCATCAAGGCCGCCGCTGCCCTTGCCAAGGGTGAGCTCAAGGCGGGTGCCGCGGAGTTCGACGCCGGGAAGCTCGGCAAGTTGGCAGTGGAAGGTGATAACATCCTGCTCGGCACTCCCTTTACTTTCAACAAGGAGAATATCGATCAGTTCGACTTCTGAAAAAGCGTTTCTCTTTTTCATAACATGACCGGCACTCCAAAAAGGGTGCCGGTTTTTTTATCGCTGCGTCTGTCGGCAGGTCTATCGGCCGCGGAGCCCTAGAAAATCAGCATTCGACATTTTCCCGCCCTCCCCCATCGTGGCGCGGCTTTCACCTTTGCCCATGCTGTTCCGTAGTCTCTGCCGCCACGCCGAAATCGGCTCCAATTCTTATCTTCTCGATTCCGGCAAATCCCGTGTCGTGCTCGATGCTGGACTTCATCCGAAGCACGATGGGCTTGAGAGCCTGCCGCGCTATGACTTGTTGGAGGATGGATCGGTCGACTCGGTCGTGGTGACCCATGCCCACCTCGACCACGTGGGCTCCCTGCCGGTACTGATGGCCGCGCAACCCCAAGCCAAGGTTTTCCTTTCGCCCGCCGTCGCCGAACTTGGCAAGGCGATGCTCCACAACTCGGTGAACGTGATGCAGTCGAAGCGCACCGAGCTGGGCATCGCGGAATACCCGCTCTTCACGCATCGTGAGCTCGATCTCCTGGAAGAACGCTTCGCGCCGCGCGCGCTCGAGCGTCCCTTCGACCTCGATCCCGAAGGCCACATGCATGGCGTCTTCCACGATGCCGGGCACGTTCTCGGCTCCACCGGCATCACG
Source organism: Verrucomicrobiota bacterium (assembly GCA_004293445.1). Lineage (GTDB taxonomy): Bacteria > Verrucomicrobiota > Verrucomicrobiia > Verrucomicrobiales > Akkermansiaceae > Haloferula. The sequence continues at coordinate 224,452 of RDYP01000003.1, forward strand.
ATCCGTGGCAACGGCCACACCGTCATGTACACCGGCGATGTGAATTTCGAGGACTCCACCCTGATCAAGGGTGCGAGCTTTCCCGAGCAGCATGTCGACAACCTAATCATTGAAAGCACCCGTGGCGATAGTGCTCGTCGCCCGGATTACACCCGCGAAGCCGAGGAGCTTCATTTCGCGGAAAGCATCGCCGCCGCCTTGGATCGTCGTGGTGCCGTGCTGATCCCGGTCTTTGCCATGGGCAAGACGCAGGAGGTGCTGACCATGATCCATCGCTTCAAACAGCGTGGCTTGATCCCGAAGAAGACCCCGGTCTTCATCGGCGGCCTCAGCACCAAGATGACGGTGATCTACGACAAGTTCGCCAAGGGCCAGACGCGCCGCAGCGACGATGGTTTCCGCATTCTCGAAGACATGCACTTGGAAGCTGGCAATAAGAAGCGCAAGGGTCCGCTGCCACTCCACGCGGGCGCGATCTACTGCCTGTCCAGCGGCATGATGAGCGAGAACACGGTGTCCAACCAGTTCGCACGCATCGGCTTCCTCGAAAATCCCAAGAATGCTTTGTTCTTCGTTGGCTATGCCGATCCCGACTCGCCGGCCGGTCATATCCGCGCTGCGGCGGAGGGAGAAAAGATCGTGCTCGATCGCCGTCATCCGGCCGTCGCACGGCGTTGCGAGATGAAGATCTTTGATTTCAGCGGCCACGCGACCCGTGACACGCTGCTCGACTACATCCTCAAGGTGAAGCCGAAGAAGACTTTCCTGGTTCACGGCGATCCTCGTGCCTGCGAATGGTTCATGGGCCAGCTCAAGGAGAAGCTGCCCTCGACCGAGGCCATCATTCCGGAGCCGGGGCGCGACTACAAACTGGCCTGATCCGGCATCGAGGTTCAAGCCACTGGTTCGCGCGGCATTGACCGGACCCGGGGCGCGGGTGAGTCTCCCGCCGTGACCGGCGAATTGATTTTAGGCATCGATCTGGGGACCACGCATTCCGCGGTGGGTGCGGTGGATTCGGGCTTTCCCATCCTACTTGCCGATCGCGATGGCCGTCGGATCACGCCGAGTGCGGTGTGGTTCGGCGAGGACGGTGCGATCGAGGTCGGACGCCGCGCCCTGCGTCGGCGCAGTACGGAGCCGGGTCGGGTGGTGACCAGTATCAAGCGGCTGATGGGTCGCCGCTATGGCGAGGAGTTGGACTTTTGCGTGCCGATGGGAGTCTCGGCCGATGGGCGGTTGATGGTGCTCGGGCGGACGCCGGAGGAGGTCAGCGCGGAGATTTTGCGAGAGCTCAAAGGCATCGCCGAGAACCGCTTGGAACGGAGTGTCGACAAGGCAGTCATCACCGTGCCGGCTTATTTCAATGATGCCCAACGCGCGGCGACCAAGCGCGCCGGCGAACTGGCGGGTATGGAGGTGGTGCGCATCCTGAGTGAGCCGACCGCCGCGGCGCTGGCCTACGGCCTCGACAAGCTCGGCGAGCGGGCACGGGTTGCGGTGTATGATCTCGGTGGCGGGACCTTCGATCTTTCGGTGCTGGAGATGCAGGACGGCGTTTTTCAAGTGCTGGCGACCCGTGGCGATACGCGACTGGGCGGCGACGACCTCGATCTCGCGCTGGCCCGCCATGGTGCTGCGCGCGGTGGGGTGGACTTCGATCGCTTGAGCGATGCCGCGAAAGTCCGGTTGATCGAGGAAGCGGAGCGGGTGAAGCGCGTGCTCTCGGAGCGGGATACCGAGAGCTTCCTCGCCCCTTTTTACGACGGTTCTAGTAGTTTGGAAATCGAGCTGACCCGCGCAGAATTGGAATCCTTGGCGCGGCCCTTCATTGCCCGCAGCCTGAACTGCTGTCGTCAGGCGCTGGCGGATGCCGGATGCACGGCGGCGGAGCTCGATGCGGTGGTGCTGGTCGGAGGCAGCACCCGGATCCCTGCGGTTCGCCATGCGGTGGCGGAGCTCTTCGGTCGCGAGCCGGACCTTTCCCAGCATCCGGACGAGGCCGTGGCGCTCGGCGCAACCATTCAGGCCGGTGTGCTCGGCGGCACCCTGCGCAAGATGGTGCTGCTCGACGTCACGCCGCTGAGTCTCGGGATCGAGACCTTCGGCGGGCTGATGAATGTGATCATCCCGCGGAACACGACCATTCCCTGCAAGGCGGGCGAGATGTTCACCAATGCGGCTGCGGGCCAAAGTTCGATGCGGGTTCGGGTGCTCCAGGGCGAGCGCGAGATGGCCCGCGACAACTGGGAGCTCGGCAACTTCGAAGTCCCCTTCGAGGCCGCCCCGAAAGGTCAGGCGAGGGTTGGAGTGCAGTTCCGCATCGACGAAAACGGCATCCTCGAAGTGCTGGCTCGCGACGTTGCGACCGGGCGCGATACGGTGATCGAGATCCGTGACGCGGCGGTCGATGTCGATGACGAGGAAGTGGGGAAAATGGTCGGCGAGTCGGTCGAGCACGCCTTCGACGACATGGCGGAGCGGATTTTCACCGAGGCTCGATTGAAGGCGGAAGAACTGCTGCCCGCTGTGGAGCAGGCCTTGGCCGCTGCCGGCGACTTGGTGTCGGAGACCGAGCGGGAGGAAATTGTCGCCGCCGCGCGGGAAGTGCGTGTGGCGCTGGAGGGTGGGCTGCCGAATCCACTCAAGGCGGCTGTCCAGCGGCTGGATCAGTCGACCGAAGCCTTCGCCGCCGCGCTGGTCGAGCGGGCGATGGCCGAGGCGCTGGAGCGGCGTTTGTCGTGATGGGCGGGCACGAAAAAGGGCGGCCTGGTCTGGCCGCCCTTTGAGGAATGGATCGGGATCGCCTTAGTGGGCGGACCCGCCGAGGTTGACGGGCTTGTAGCCGCCGCGAGCCTTGAACCAGAGGATCAGGCCGATGTAGCAGGCGAGCATGAAGATCGGGAACATCGCGATACGGCCGAGGGCGCTTTGGTTGGCGCTCTTGCGCGCTTCGCTGATCTTGGTCGCAGCGGCCTCGTCGGTTTTGGCCAGTTCGGCCACCTTGTCGGCATCAACCGCCTGGTAAGAGCCGAGGATGTATTTGCCGTCCTTGGCGACGCTGGCGTAAGCCTCGGCCGACACTTTTTCTTCGATCGCTGCTTGGGCGGTTTTTTCCGTGATGGCACCGATGACCGGGCCACCGAGGATGCCGACGGCAAGCATACCGATGCCGCCGATGGCATTGAGAGTAAGCGCGCCGCCCTTGGGGGTCTGTTCAGAAACCACGCCGAGGGTGGTGGGCCAGAAGAAGGTCTTGCCGAAGCCGTAAACCGTGGCGGCGATGAAGATCGCGGCCAGCGAGGAGGCCTTCGAGAGGGCCAGCAGGCCGACCACTGCGAGGACTGCCGACATGGCCAGCAGGCCGAGCGGGGAGATGCGGTTGATGATAGAACCGGCGAAGAAGCGCAGGACCATCATGATGGCGGAAGTGTAGATCAGAACCCAGAGACCGTGGGCGCCGATTTCCTTCATGCGCTCTTCCATGATGCCGGAGATGGCACCATCGGTACCGAGCTCGGTGGTGGCGAGTGGGATCATCACCAAGCAGAGGAAGAAGAGGATGCCACGGCCGAGCGAGCGGCAATAGGCACCGAAAGCGACGACAGCGACGGCGAAGACACTCCACATCACGACGGGCGTCCAAGCGAAGACTTGTGCCAGCTGGGCGGTGATCAGGTAGCTGGCAATGGCGGCTCCGAGGATACCGAATTCGGCGAGCATTTCGCGATAGCTGGTGCCGGAGGCGACGCGCTCGTTGACCGGGAAGGCGGCCTTGGCGAGCATGACGACGTAGATCACGGCGGGGATGGCGATGACGTAAACGAGGACGCGCCAGTCGGAGTGGGCTTTTTCACCGAGGGCGAGGGTGATCAGGCCGCCGATCACGAGGCCACCGGGCCATCCGGCGTGGAGAATATTGAGCCACTTGGTCTTGTTGCGATGGAAGATCGTCGCGACCACCGGGTTGATGTAGGCTTCCACGGTGCCGTTACCGAGGCCGAGGATGATGGAACCCCAGTAGAGGAGATTGTAGGCCTCTTTTTTGGCGTCCGGATTGGCTTGGATCACGCCGTGTGCCTTCAGCGCCAAAGTCGCGTAGAGCGCGTAGCAGATGAAGGAGAACCACATTGCGGTCTTGTAGCCGATGCGGTCGATAATTAGCGAGAAGACGATGATCGAGATGGCGAAGGGCCAAATACCCGCGCCGAAAAGCTGCTGAGCTTGGACCTGGTCGAGGCCGAAAGCCTTGGGCCAGAGGGTTGGATCGTTGACTAGGAAGGCCCGGGTGATGAACGCGAACGCGGTCGTGATCAGGGCGATGAAACAGCCCCAGAAGAGGGCCATATTGGGTTTTTCGGGGTCTGCGTGGCTCATGGTGGTTTCTGAAGTGGCGGGTGGTCTAACCAGTTTTTTCCGCCATGGCAAGCATGCGGAATGGCAGTGCAAAACGGCAGGGAGCCTCGGATTCTTTCGCTCATGTCGCGATCGCACCTGTCGCAATCCGATGCCCACGAAAAAGCCCGGCTCCCTCGCGGAGGCCGGGCTTGGGGAAAAGCGGTCGCTTTTACTTGGAGGACGAAACGTAGCTGGCTTGAGCGGCACCCTTCTTGAGCTTGGTCTGCTTGATCCAGCTCATGGTGGAGCGGAGGCGCTCGCCGACCTTTTCGATCTGGTGGGCGGCCTCGGCCTTGCGGATGGCGTCGAATTTCTTGTAGCCGCCGGTGGTCGCTTCAGCGATCCACTCCTTAGCGAACTTGCCGGATTCGATCTCCTTGAGCTGCTTCTGCATGCGCTTCTTGACGGAGGCGTCGATGATCTTGGGTCCGACGGTGACGTCGCCCCACTCGGCGGTCTCGGAGATCGAGAAACGCATGCCGGCGATGCCGGCCTCGTTCATCAGGTCGACGATGAGCTTGAGCTCGTGGAGGCACTCGAAGTAGGCCATTTCGGGCTGATAGCCGGCTTCGACGAGGACTTCGAAGCCTGCCTTGACCAAGGCGGAAGCGCCGCCGCAAAGGACGACCTGCTCGCCGAAGAGGTCGGTGACGGTCTCTTCGCGGAAGTTGGTTTCGAACACACCGGCACGGGTGCAGCCAACGCCGCGGGCCCAAGCGAGGGCGATGTCCTTCGCCTTGCCATCGGCGTTGTTGTGCACGGCGATGAGGCCGGGAACGCCCTTGCCATCTACGAACTGGCTGCGGACGGTGTGGCCCGGGCCCTTCGGTGCGACCATGATGACGTTGACGTCCTTCGGTGCTTCGATGGTTTTGAAGTGAACGGCGAAGCCGTGGGAGAAGAGGAGGGTCTTGCCCTTGGAAAGATTGGCGGCGATGTCCTTGTTGTAGACTTCGGCGATCTTGGTGTCGGGCACGGCGACGAAAATCACGTCGGCGGCTTTCACGGCCGCGGCGGTGTCCATCACTTCGAAGCCGAGCTTCTTGGCGACTTCACGGGACTTCGACTTCGCGTAGAGGCCGATGATGACCTTGAGGCCACTGTCCTTGAGGTTCAGGGCGTGGGCGTGTCCTTGGGAACCGAAGCCGATGACGGCGAGGGTCTTCTTCTTGAGCGGCGTGAGCGTCGCGTCCTTGTTGGTGTAGATCTTCGCGGCCATGGCGATGAGGTGGTCTGATGGTGGAATGCCGGAGCCTCTTGGCCGCGGCGGGCGGACAGGCTGGACGCTTGATAACGAAGGGTCAAGCGCGCGATTTGCGGCAAATCGGGCCTTCGGCAGGGCGGTCGGTGGGCGCGGGAGCTTCGGGTCGAATGGCGGCCGGGGGCGAAAAATGGGGCTTTGCCGATGATTTTCAGCGTCCCGTGGCGGAATCCCCACGCGCTTCCCCTTGCCATTCTGGAAAAAAGCGGCCATAGCGCCGCCCGCCCGTGTCCCGGGCCCACGCCGCCATGTCTCTCAAGATCCGTAACCTCGCCATCATCGCCCACGTTGACCATGGGAAAACCACCCTCGTCGACCAACTCCTGCAAGCCGGTGGCACCTACCGCGACAACCAGGCCACTCAGGAGCGCGCCATGGATTCGATGGACCTCGAAAAAGAGAAGGGTATCACCATCAAGGCGAAGAATACCGCCATCCATTGGGAGGGCTACACGATCAACATCGTCGATACCCCGGGTCACGCCGACTTCGGTGCCGAGGTGGAGCGTGTGATGAAGATGGTCGACGGCGTGCTTCTCGTCGTCGATGCCTCCGGCGGCCCTCAGGCGCAGACCCGTTTCGTGCTCCGCAAGGCGATGCAGGAGGGACTCAAGCCGATCGTGGTGGTGAACAAGATCGACCGCCCGCTTGCGACTCCTGAAAAGGTCCACGACCAGGTGCTGGAGCTCTTGCTCGACCTCGATGCCGATGAGGAGCAGTTCAATGCGCCATTCTGTTACGGTTCCGCTCGCGACGGCTACTTCATGGATCACCCGAACGATGAGCGGAAGGACTGCATCCCGCTGCTCAAAAAGATCGTCGAGCACATCCCGGCACCTAAGGCTGATCCCGACGCGCCTTTCCTGATGCTGGTCTCCAACATCGAGTGGGACGATTACGTCGGCCGCGTCGCGGTGGGCAAAGTCCTCGGCGGCAGCGTCAAGAAGGGCGACAATGTCTGGCTGCTCCGCGAGGATGGCAGCAAGGTGCAGTCGAAGGTGATGAAGACCTTCACTTACTCCGGTCTCGCGACTGCCGACTCCGATGGCTGCAGCGCGGGCGGGATTGTCGGCGTCGCCGCGGGTATCGAAAACGTGAACATTGGCGAGACCCTCGCCGGTTCGTCGGAACAGGAGCCGCTGCCCTTTGTCGCCATCGATCCGCCAACAGTGTCGATGCAGTTCTCGATCAACGACGGCCCGCTGGCTGGCAAGGAAGGCAAGCACGTGACTTCCCGTGCGATCCGCGATCGCCTGATGCGCGAGTTGAAGACGAATATTTCGATCACCGTCGAAGACACGGACACCTCCGGTGTTTTCAACGTTTCCGCTCGTGGTGCGATGCAGATCGCGGTGCTGGTCGAGCAGATGCGGCGCGAGGGATTCGAGGTGCTGGTTTCCCGTCCGGTGGTGATTTTCCGACGCGATGACAATGGCAAGGTGCTGGAGCCTTTCGAAACCCTCTACGTCGAAGCGCCCGGCGACTACACTCAGGGGATTCTCAAGATTTTGATGAACCGCAAGGGCATGATGGAGCACATGGACACCGAGGCCAGCGGCCGTGTGTTCATTCAGGCCAGCATCCCGACCCGCGGCCTGATTGGCTTCGAGACCGAGCTGGTCAACCTGACCTCCGGTCACGGGATCATGAGCCACTTGTTCAAGGAATACGGCCCCCATGCCGGCGAGATCCAGAACCGGACTACCGGCACTCTGGTCTCGATGGATTCCGGTGCTGCCACGCCTTATTCTTTGCAGATGCTTGAAGAGCGCGGCGTGCTTTTTGTCGCTCCCGGCGATGCTGTCTACGAAGGCATGCTGGTCGGTGAAAACCCACGCGTGGGCGATCTTCCGGTGAACCCGGTCAAGGAGAAGCATCTCGACAACATGCGCTCCGCTGGCAAGGACAAGACCTCCAAGCTTACTCCGGCCATTCGCTTCTCACTTGAGCGTGCGATCGAATACATCGATGCCGATGAGCTGGTCGAGGCCACGCCGCAGAACATTCGCCTGCGCAAGCGGATCCTTGATGCCAATGCCCGTAAGCGCGCGGCGAAGGGCCTCACGGTTGAGGATCGTAGCAACCGCGGTTGATCCTGCGGCGTTGGCCTGAATGGTTTCCTCACATGGGCCGCTTCTTGCGAAGCGGCCCGTTGTTTTTTTCCGTTAGGAATCAGGGTCGTGGTCGCAAGGCTTCGTAGAGAGTGATCGCTACGGCGGTGGAAAGGTTCAGGCTCCGCGCCCCGCCATCGACCATCGGGATACGGATCGCACGATCGCCGGCAGCCCGCAGCATCGTCTCGGGCAGCCCGCGACTTTCCCGGCCGAAAACGAGGTAGTCGCCATCGCGAAAGTCCGCATCCCAGTGGTCGCGTGTCGCCTTGGTGCTCAGCATCCAGAAGCGAGCCGTCGGATCGGCCGCCGCCACGAGTTCATCGAAACTTTCCCAGACCCGCAGATCGACTTCCGGCCAGTAGTCCAAGCCGGCGCGCCGGACTTGTTTGTCATCGAGCGAAAACCCGAGCGGCTTGACCAAGTGCAGCCGGGCACCGGTGGCTAGGGCCAAGCGGCCGGCCGCACCGGCGTTGTGCGGGATTTCGGGTGCGACCAGTACGACGTGGATCATGTCGGCCCGATCATGCCGACGCGGTGCGCGCCTTCGCGAGCAGTTTCATTTCGGCCGGTGACGCGTTGCGTTTATGGGAGCTTGGCGAGGTACCGTTGCGGGTCTTTTTCGAATTTGGCGATACAGGGCTTGCAGCAGAATTTCACTTCTTGATCCGCGTAAACCCGGGTGATTGGCGTGCCCATCGAACCAAGGCGGTTATCGCTGACGATGCAGATTTTTTTCGGGTAGGGTTTCACGTCGCCCGTGCTGCCCGAGCCACCGACATGGGTGGCGCTGCTGGTGCAGGATACGAGGAAGGCGGTGGCGAGGAATGCTAATGTCGTTTTCATTGTTGCCGTGGTTTGTGTGTTAGAAGCGGAAGCTGATGCCTCCACCAAAGCCGTGTTCGGAATGATACTGGGTGATCAGGGAGAAGGGTTTGGTCAGCAGCCAGTCGGCACCGGCGCTCCATTCCCAATCGCTACCGGTATCGTAGCGGAGTTCGCCGAAGACTCCGAGTCGTTCGGTGATTCGCAGCGACTTGCCGAGTCCGGCACGCAGATCGCCTTCGCTGTCCAGTTGCACTGAGCTTTCGACGAGAAATGGCAGACGGTATTCGATGCCCGCGAAGGCCCGGTCCTCCTCGTTCTCGCGATTCGTGAAGCGCCCGCCCAGGAGGGTTGAGAAGTTCGGGTTGAAGTAACGCTTCCAGCCGAGGTCGATCTCGGAGGTGACGTCGTGCTCGTGATCGATGTCTTCGTTGTGGTGGAAACCGAGATCCCAGCTCGCGAACCAGTCGTTGTGCGAGTTCATCAGAGTGAGCATGCCCATGCTCATGTGGTTCTGCAGTGTGCCGTCGGCCATGAAGTAAAGCGGATCGCTGGCGTGCTCACCGAGCTTCGGTTGATGGTTCGGACCTTGCTCTTCGTAGGAAAAGACCCGCGCCATGCCGGAGTGCATGTGGTAGAGCAGGTGGCAGTGGAAGAGCCAGTCGCCGCTCTCGTTTGCCTCGAACTCAATCGTCCGCTTGCCCATGGGAGGGACGTCCACGGTGTGCTTCAGCGGCGCGGCATCTTCTTGGCCTTCGATGACCCGGAAAAAGTGGCCGTGCAGGTGAATCGGGTGATGCATCATCGTGTCGTTGATCAGTTCCAAGCGCAGCACCTCGCCGCGCTTGATCTTGATCACGCCGTCCTCGGCCATGGTTTTGCCGTTGAAGGACCAGATGTAGCGTTCCATGTCGCCGGTCAGGCGCAGCTCGATCGCGCGCCGTGGCAAGGACGCGGGTAGCGCGGTGGATTTCAAGGCGCGCAGCTTGGCGTAGGGCGAAAGCGGCCGTTCGGGCTCGTGGTGGGTCGACGACTGGAGGCTTTCGTCCATGGCCGCCGTGAGGTGAGCGTCCATCGAGTAGATCTCTGGTCGCGGAATCTCGGGAGCGGGGTGGGAGGCTCCCTCGCCCAGCAGGATGGACGCGTGGCCTGACCCGTCTTGCGCGGTGGCCCGAACTTCCCACTGGCCGGAGGGAGGGACGGTGATGAGGACATCGTAGGTTTCCGCCATGCCGATCAGCAGGCGTTTCACTTCGAGCGGGCGGACCGGGGGGCCGTCGGCGGCGACGATGTTCAGCGGCCCGGTGGCGGACTCGAGATAGAAGTAGGTGGAAGCGCCCGCATTGATGAAGCGCAGCCGGACTTTTTCCCCGGGTTTTGCTGGCAGAGAGATGGACTTGCGGCCGTTGGCGAGGAAGGCGTCGTAGGCGACGTCGGACACATCCATGGCCGGCATTCTCGATCGTTCGCGGTCCCAGAAATCGCCGAGCGCGTTGGCCTTCATCGCGCCTGTTAGGCTCTGGGCGCTGCCTTTGCGCAGCGGGTACCAATCGCCGCCGCGCATCAGCGTGCGCATCACTTCGTCCGGATGCTCGCGAGTCCAGTCGGAGAGCACGATCACGTGGTCGCGGTCGGCCTTGGCGGATTCGCCGCTCTTCGGTTCGACGACGATCGAACCGTAAACGCCACGCTGTTCCTGGAGGCCGCTGTGGCTGTGATACCAGTAGGTGCCCGCGTGCTTCAGCGGAAATTCGAACACGTGCGTTTTGCCTGCTTGGATCGGCGGCGTATTGAGATCGGGGACCCCGTCCTGGATGTTCGGCAAAAGAAGGCCGTGCCAGTGGATAGAGGTTTCCTCTTTCGCAAGGCGGTTGTGGACGCGGATCCGTGCGACATCGCCTTCGCGGAAGCGCAGGGTGGGGCCGGGGATGCTGCCGTTGATGGTGAGGGATGGGACCGGCTTGAGCCCGTCGCCGGGAGTCCATGGCTGTTCGGCGATCGAGAGTTCGACATCGACCAGGCGTCCGTGCAGGGCACCCAACGGCAGCAGCAGATAGAGGAAGGCTTTCATGAGTTCAGTAGCCAGGCGATGAGGAGGACTTGGGGTACGGTGATCAGAGGCAGGGCCAGGGTCGCTTTCCAGGAGCGGGTGGTTTCCCGCAGGACCAGGATCTCGGTGTAGTCGGTGGCGACGCCGGCCATGAGGAAGGTGAAGGCGTTCCCTGGCGCGCCTGCTCGGTTCAGGAGGTCCGCGGCGATCGGGCTGGAGCCCTCCGAGCAGACCTCGATCAGGGTCGTGGCGAGCAGGGTCAGCGCGAGTCCCGCCAAGCTTGGGCCGAAGTACTGTAAAAATAGTGGTTCCGGGACGAAGGCGCGGATGGCTGCGGCGAGTGCCACGCCGAAGAAGATCCAGCGCAGGATCATCCGGGAATCCCTGAGGCCGCCCCGCGCAATCGCGCCGAGGTTGGTGGCGTTCGGTTTCAGATCATGCAGCGCTTCCCGAAACGCCGGTCCGAAGCGGAAGTCGGCGGGAAGTTCTCGGGTGTTCGGGTTTTCCGGAAGAACGCCGCGTCGCACCAGCAGCTCCACCAGCCAGCCGCCGAGGATGCCGACGAGCATCGACAGCCCGATGAAAGCGAGCATCCATTTCCAGCCGATGAGTGTGGCGAGGATGAAGGTCAGCGAGAGCGAGTTCCATGGGCTGGAGATGAGGAAGGCGATGGTCTGGCCGAGTGAGGCGCCTTTTTTGTAAAGTTGTGCGCCGACCATCAGGATTCCGTGGCTACAGAGATCGAGCAAGGTGCCTGCAAAGACCGCGCGGAGTATCCCGCCGATGCCACCGCCCGTTCCCAACAATCCGGTGACGAGCGTTTGCGGCATCCGGCCGATCACTCCGACCGCGACGATCCCAGCCAGCAGGCCCCATGTGGATTTGGCCATGAACTCGGCGGTGCCGTGGGCGAAGGTCTGCCACCACAGCGGCCCGGGAAGTTGACCCAGATGCCCGGCCATTCCGGCGATGATCAGCGCGAGTGAACCCCATAACAGCCAATCGATCTTGCGGCCGGGCTTCTCGCAAGGTGCGGAAGCCGGGCCTCCTCCACAGCAGCAGCGCGAAGTCGCCGGGGCGGAGGTCGATTTGGCGGAATCGTCGTCCATGGCCGTCTAGGGTTTGGAGCCTTTTGCCGTGGCGAAAGAATCGGTGGTCCGCTCGACCTTCTGTGGATCGAAGCCGGACTTCCGGATGAAGTCGGTGATTTCCCGGTCGCTGATCGACGAGCCCTTTTTTTCTTCGAGGATGACGAGCTTGCGGGTCAGGTCGACATGCACTTGGGAGATCGCCGGGTGCTTCTTGAAGTGGGCGATGATGCCTTGTGCGCAAAATGAGCAGACCATGCCGTTGACAGAGGTCTTGACGGTCATGACGCGGTCGCTTGCGGCATGGGCTGGGGTGGTGGCGAAAAGCCAGGCGGCGAGAAGGCCGAGCTTGATGGAGTGATTCATACGAGTGGTTCTGTTAGAAATGCATCATGAACGAGAGCTGCGGATCGCCATCGAGCGAGCAGCCGATTTCCAAGAAGTGCCTTCCTTGGAAGAGGCGGATTTTCGGGATGATCGTGAGCGCGTCGTCCATCCCGCCGATGTGTTCGAGCTGGACGATGAGCCAGGTGTTGAGCTCCTCGAATTCCGCTTGGTAGGGTGCGACGCCAAGCGAGACGCTGGTGACGTCGCGCGCGAGATCCGCCGAGCCGACCAGCTTGCTGTCGAAGGCGGCGTAAATCCGACGGGTTTCGTAGTCGGCTCTGAAAAAGCCGAGTCCGGCGGGGATGGTGGATTCGTCGTTCTCTTGCGCGAGGCCGGCTGCCACGCCGAGGTAGAGATTGGCTTGGGCGTCGGGCAGGTTCCAACGTTTGAGCAGCCAGTTGTGCTGGAGACCGGCGAAGTGGTCCTCGTGCGCTCCCTCGTTGAAGCGCATGGCATGAAGGCCGAATGCGGTGCGCGGGGTGTAGGAATGATAGAGCTCGAGATTTTGAATCGATTCGTTGCCGCCCAGCATCCATTGCCATGCGCCTTCGAAGGCGACGGGGTGGGCGGCGGCGGTGGCACTCAACAGAGTGGAGAAAATGAGTGGTTTCATCGGGTCGGGACGTTGTGATTCGAAGCCACGGCGGTTCGTCGCGGACATGCCGCGGCCGTGAGCAGGGATGAGGATGCGGCATCAAGGGCCGCATCTTGTCACAGGGTCCGACGGACCAAGAGGGCGCGGCGCTCGCTTGGCGGCGCATGCCAGGGGCTCGATGGAATCCAGCGCGGGCGCGCGGCCCTAGCGGATTCCGTTTGTCGGGCGAAAGACTGCAGGGACGAGGGTGCGGAAAGATCCGGGGGGGTGTCCGTGCGGATTGGTAGCAGATCGGTCTGCGGGAAGTCCGCAGGCGACTCCTGCGCGCAGGGGCAGTGATGATCGAAGCTCGGCTCGTCACCTCCGGGAGCGCCGCAGCAGGAGTCCGCTACGACGGTGGGTGCGGCATCGCAGCAACAGGCGCGACTATCGGTCACAAAGACCAAAAGCAGGGCGAGCAGGATGGGGGCGAGCGGCATCGGGGTGGACGTCGTTATCAGACGACGGAATCAAGCTACACGCCTTCCTCGGAAGATCAAGTTCCGCCCCTTGACTCTCTTCTCCGTGGTCTCCACGGTGCGGCCCCACCTATGGCAGAAATTCACACCGCCGACCTCTCGTCGCTGGACACGGACGCTCTCAAGAGCCGTCTGACCCAGCTCGGGAGGTATCTTTGACGTCCCGAACCTTGAACGCGAAATCGGCTCCCTAGAGGCCGCGATGGGCGATCCGGAGTTCTGGAACAATCAGGAGAAAGCCCGCGCGACCAACACCCGGATCTCTTCCCTGAAGAAGAAGCTCAGTGCCTTTGAAAAACTGGAGGGGCGCTATCAGGACCTGCTTGCTGGCATCGAGCTCGCGAAGGAATTTGACGACGATCAAGCCGCGGCCGAGGCCTTTGTCCAAGCGGAAGAGCTGGATCGGGACATTGCGTCCTTCGAGCTGATCACGCTGCTCGACAAGCCGGGCGACATGTCATCGTGCTACCTCATCATTCAGGCTGGCGCTGGTGGCACGGAGGCCTGCGACTGGGCTCAGATGCTTTACCGCATGTACCAGCGCTGGGCGGAGCGCAAAGGTTTCACCTGTGAGACGATCGACTGGCAGGACGGCGACGGCGCCGGTCTGCGTGGTGCGACGATGAAAATCACCGGCGACTACGCTTACGGCTATCTCAAGAACGAGCGTGGCGTTCATCGTCTGGTCCGCATTTCGCCCTTCGACTCCGCTGGCAAGCGTCACACCTCCTTCGCGTCGGTGGACGCCACGCCTGAGGTCAACGATGAGATCAAGATCGAGATCAACGAGAAGGACATCGAGATTCAGACCACGCGTTCGGGCGGCAAGGGGGGGCAGAACGTCAACAAGGTGGAGACCGCGGTCATCCTGCGCCACCTTCCCACCGGCATTCTGATCCGCTCGACCAATGCCCGATCGCAGGGTGCGAACCGCGAGTTGGCTTACGAGATTCTCAAGGCGAAACTCTTCCAGTTGGAGGAGGACAAGCGCAAGGCGGAGTCCGAGCGCGCCTACGGTGAGAAGGGGGACATCGGTTGGGGCAATCAGATCCGGTCCTACGTGTTCCAGCCCTATCAGAAGGTGCTGGACCTTCGCACGGGCCACGAGTCCGGAAATATCCAGCATGTGATGGACGGCGACATCGATGCCTTCATCGAGGCGAAGCTGCGCGGCAAGGTGCGGGTCAAGGGTGCCAAGGACGACGACGATTGACGCTTCCGGGGCGCCGGGAGAATCCGCCGTTGCAAGGTGGGTTCCCGGCTGCTTGATTTTGATACCCAGCTCATCAGCGTCATGATCAAGGAATTCAGGGACTTCATTCTCAAAGGCAACATGATTGACCTCGCGGTCGGTGTGATCATCGGCGCGGCCTTCGGCAAGGTCATCACCGAGTTCACCGGGGTACTGCTGAAGACGATCACCGCGATCGCCAAGGTGGAGGAGGTCGGTGCGGTGATGATCGGCGTGGTGGACGTCGGCCCGCTGATCAATTCCTTGGCGAGCTTGCTGCTGGTCGGATTCGCCCTCTTCATCGTGGTCAAGGCGTATGGTGCGGCGAAAGCGCGTTTTGAAAAGCCGGTGGAGTCCGGTCCCGCGAAGCTGAGCGCGGAGGAGAAGCTGCTGACCGAGATCCGCGACCTCCTCAAGAACAAGCCCTGAGCGCGCTGTGCGACCTGCGGGCCATGAGATGATGCCGGAAGAGCGGGAAGCTTTCGATGTGGCTGCGGCCCTGCCTTGTTTGGCAGGTGCGGGCTGGCGGGCGGTGCTGCGCGGAGGGCTCGAGCGGCTGCTGGGTCTTGATGCGACGCGACGGAATTTCCGGTCTGCGGCCGCCCTGCCCGATGGCGAGGATTTCGCAAAGGCGCTGCAGGCCTTTGGCGTGGGGCTCGATGCGCCTTGCTTCGCTGCCGCGTTGCCGAAAGAAGGTCCGGTTGTGGTCATGGCAAATCATCCATTTGGCGGGGCCGATGCCTTGGCGCTAGGTGCTCTGTGCCGTGGGTGGCGTCCGGACTCTCGGGTTTTCGCGAACGCGCTGGCGACTGCGCTACCGGGGATCGGTCGACATCTCATCCCGCTGGCCATTTTGGGCGAGGAAGATGCCGCCCGAACGAATGCCATGGGCCTGCGTCAGGCTGTGGGCCACCTGCGAGGTGGTGGCTTGATCGCCGTTTTTCCGTCCGGTGAAGTCGCCCGTCGGCGGAACGGGGTGGTGGCCGAGGGGCCTTGGTTGCCGCAGGTAGTGGCTCTAGCGCTCAAGCTCGGCGCGCAAATCGTGGTCGTTCGTTTCAGCGGCGGCTGTCCGGTTTGGTGGCATTTCGTTGGTGCGATTCATCCCATGCTCCGCACTGCGCTGCTGCCGCGGGTGCTGTTGGCGATGAGGGGCGCATCGGTGAAATGCAGGGCCTTGAGGATCGATCCCGCCACCTTGGTCGGGCTCGATGCCGAGGCTGCGGCGGTCGAGCTGCGGGCTCGGATGCTGGCACTCGGAGTGGACGGTCTGTGACGAGAATGTCGTCGAGGGAAGGTCGACGGAGGCGCGGCTTTGTTCGTTTTTGTCCGCTCTCTCGTGCGACTTCGGTGGAAATCCCACGCGCCGGGAGTCGTCCGCTCATGAACGCTCCGTTCCAACCCATTGCGGCACCCGCCGATCCGGCGCAGGTGCTCGCGGAAATCGGCCAGCTCGGGCATCGTGGTGTCTATGCCTCGCAAGGTCGCTTCGATGTCTTTCTCGCCGCCGCCTGGGAGATTCCTGCGGTGCTGCATGAGATCGGCCGCCTGCGCGAGGTGGCTTTTCGGGCGGTTGGCGAAGGCAGTGGCAAAGCGCTGGATTTGGATGCCTTTGATGCCAGCTACCTGCATCTTTTTCTCTGGGATCGCGAGGCGCGACAAGTTGCGGGAGGGTATCGTCTGGGTTGCACGGACATCCTTTTACCCGCCGGTGGGCCGGGCGCGCTTTACACTTCCACTCTGTTCCGTTTCGAGCAGGCGTTCCTCGATTTCCTAAAGCCGGGTCTTGAGCTCGGGCGTTCTTTTGTCGCTCCTGATTACCAGCGTTCGATCCACCCGCTTGGTCTGCTTTGGCGGGGGATCGGCCGATTCGTTGCCGAGCGGCCTCGCTATGCCCGCCTGTTCGGGCCGGTCAGTATCTCGCGCGACTATTCGGCGGTTTCACAGGATCTGATGGTTCGCTTTCTTCGCGATCGTCGGCAAAATCCGGCGATGGCGGGCTGGGTGCATCCGCATCACCCGTACGGCGGCCTGCCGGATGGCCAGGGAATCAGCCGTCACTTGCAATCGATCGAGGAAGTATCGGCGGCGGTGGCCGATGCCGAGCCGGACCGCAAAGGAGTGCCGGTTCTATTGCGTCAGTATCTCAAGCTGAACGCGACCTTGCTGGAGTTCAGTGTGGATCCGGCTTTTTCGGACGTGCTCGACGCGCTGGTGATGGTGGACCTGCGGGAAGCACCGTCCGGGGTCTTGGCCCGCTACATGGGGGAGGAAGGGCATCGTGCCTTCATCGCTGCTACTGCCCGCAGTGCGGCTTGAAACATCAACGCGGCTTCACCGTGATCCGGCCCTGCATTTTGTCGAAATGCCCGGGCGATGAGCAGAAAAAAGGATAATCCCCCGGCTCGCCTGCGGTGAAGGTGAGGCTGGCGCTTTGCCCGCCACTGATGAGGCGAACGTGGCCGACCATTTGCTCACGCGAGGCCGCATCGGTCGGCACGTAGCCGCTTGCGGCGGCTGCATTGCACTTCACCGCGAAGCCGATGATGGTGTTGCCCGGCTTGAGCAGCACCACGTTGTGCTTCATCGACTTCTCACCTTTCGCGCCCTTGTTGCTGAAGACCAGCGTGACTTTCTGGCCGCTGGTCACCTCGAAGCTGCCGGGGCTGAAAACCATGCGGTCATCAGCACTCAGCTCCAGTTTCACGGCATCGGCCGCGTGGGCCGTCGCGATCGCAAACAACAAGGGTGCAAGGAAGGCGCGCATGGGACTTACTTGGCGGCGGCGGTCTTTGCGAGGTCGGCGCGCAGCACGGGTGCCTTGATGTCCTTGAATTGTTCGCGGAACTTCTTGGCGTCTTCCGGCGTGACTACCGAGGCGCTGTTGCCGAAGGAATTGCGGACATAGGTCATCACGCCGGCCAGTTTTTCGTCGTCGAGGGCCATCTCCAAAGGTGCCATCACGCCGAGGATCTCGAGGTTGGCAGGATCTTTTTGGATGCCTTTGAGCACGGAGAGCGCGAATACCGCCGGATCGCCGGTGGCAATGCTGGATCCGGCGAGCGAGGGTGCCATTTTCTTGTCGCCGACCGCCAAGCCTTGGCCGTCGGCACCATGGCAGGCCATACAGGTGGCAAAGTTGGCCTTGCCGATTTCGAGGAGCTTGGCCTTCTGGGCCTCATCGGCGGAGGCGCTCAGGACGGATGCGGCGAGCAGCGGGATGATGAGATTCTTGATCATACGATGGGCAGTGAAGTCGGGCGACCATGGAGCAGTCCGGGGCGATTCGCAACCGCTCAGACACTTTCGGATAGGAAAATTGCGGAGACCGGTGAGAAGGGTCGTCGACCGCGCACTGCCTTGGCGAACTTGGCAAGTTGACGGGTTTTAGACTGGCCAAAAGATCGTGCGGGACTACTCTTCATTAGTTTTTAAAAATTCCCTGTCGTTTTTGGCACGGGCATTGCTACTCGCTCACTGACCAATCCGCCGCACCATGAAGAAAATCGAAGCGATCATCAAACCGTTCAAGTTGGAGGAAGTGAAGGAAGCCCTCGCCGAAGTTGGCGTTCAGGGCATGACCGTGACTGAAGTCAAAGGTTTCGGCCGTCAGAAGGGCCACACCGAGATTTATCGCGGTTCCGAGTACACCGTTGATTTCCTTCCAAAGGTGAAGATCGAGGTCGTGGTGGATGACGCCCAAGCTGGCGGCGTGGCTGAGGCGATCGTGAAGAGCGCCAACACCGGCAAAATCGGCGACGGCAAGGTTTTCATCTCGAATGTCGAAGAAGCGATCCGCATCCGCACAGGCGAGACCGGTTCGTCCGCCGTCGCGGTGAACTGAGCCATTTCTCTCTTTCATCACCCGGCTTCCCTCGAGGGGAGTCGGGTTTTTTGTGTCGCGTTTCAGGGCACGACCAACAGCGCGGTCGCGGCTGCCCGTGGGTCCAGGCGTTCTTCCAAGCTTTGGCGGATCGCTTCGACGCTGCGGACGGCTTTCGTCGAAAGTCGCTCCTTGCCATTGACCTGCACGATGAGTGTCTGGTCGAGATCCAGCAGCGAGTCGGACAGTCTCAATTCCAGTCCCGGTGGAACATCCCCATCCAAGCGGATCGTCTGTCCGTCGATTTGCGCGACGATCTTGTGGCCGGCCTTCGCCGCCTGTTTGTCAGGAATTTTTAGCCAATAGAATCGGTCGTGGGTGATGTCGTCCTGCAGCCAGACGATTTTTTTCGGCCACGCATCCCGTTTGAATTGCGCCATCCATGGCAAAGCCTCCGCGTCCTTGAGATTCATCCAGTGGCCGCAGCCCGGGTAGATGCGCGACAGATGGCGATAAGCGCCGGGATCTTGCTTCGCGAGTGTCGCGAGTTCTGCCGACCTTGTTACGGCGATTTTGTTGCGATCGTAGGCGCGATCTTCCGCTCCCATGAAAATGGCGAAGGGTAGATTGCGCAGTCCGAGCAGCGATGCCTCGTTCGGGTGGCCGGCCATCATGGCTGCCGCTGCGAAGCGATCCGCCATGCGCGGGGCAAGCTGCCAGACGCCATCACCGCCCGCCGAGTATCCGAGAAGATAAATTTTATCCGGATTCACACCGCGCAGTGCAACGTGGGTGTCGATCAGCTGCTGGAACATCGGGTCGATGTGGGCCTCATGCCAGAGATTCCAGGTGTCGGTGGGGGCTCGTGGTGCGAGGTAAATTCCTTCAGCTGGCTCGTAGAGCTGAATCTGGTTGCGCCATTGCTGATCGTTGATTTCGGATGGGGCGTTGCCGCCTCCATGCATCGAGATCCAGAGGCTGCGGCCATCCGCTGGGAGCGCGCCAAAGCTGCGTTCCAGCCAGCGCAGGGTTTTGCCGTTGAGACTCAGTGAGCGGTTTTCGATCTCGTCGGCTCGCTCGCGTGCGAGGGTGGCGATGCGGTCGGCGGCCAGCAGGCCGGTGATCCGTGCGGCGTCGATGGCATTGAGATCGCCTGGAAGATCGGCGGCTTGACGATCCGTGACCGGAGCGGCGAGCCATTTTTCCACCGTCGCGACGGCGCAGGGTACGGGTGCGAGCCGCAGCCAGTCGGCATCGATGCTTGTGTCTTCGAGATCCGGGGTTTCGAAGGGCAGCTCGCGGACTTGTCCCGAGTAGCGGAAGCGCAGCCAGCCGCGGGTGCCCGGTGGGAGCTTGAAGCGTGGCATGTCATTGAGGTCCGCCCGCCCGGCGCGGGTCTTTCCTTTTCCGAGAATGCTGCCATCGGTCCCGATCACTCGGAGGTCGGCGACGATTCGCTCGCCATCTTTGCCGTCGAACAAGCGGACGCCCACCCGTGTCGTTCCGGTCGTGGGCGAGGTCCCCACATAGCGCGCGGTGACTTCTTCCGCTGCGACTTCTCGGCTGGCAGGTGCCCAGACCAGCGGAAAGGCGAGCCCTTTCCGTCGCCAGGATGTCGCGTAGATCCCATGCCGCGGATCGCCGGACTTCGCACGTGCGGCGTCGGCGACGAACCATCCGCGATTCAATCCGTTCCGGTCGTACTCGTCGGCACCGGTGAAATGCCAGGCGCGGTCCCAGATTTCCACCCAAGTGTGGTTGCCTTGACCGCCGACCCACATCGGTGTGCCCACCGCGCGGGCCGGGATGCCGACGGCGCGGCAGGCATCGACGAGCAGGATCGATAAGCCCGTGCAGGTCGCGCGGCCGAGTGCGATGGACTCCGCCGGACTCTGGTTGGGTCGCTTGCGGCCGAGGTGGTAGTGCACCTTCACGATTTTGAAAAATTCGCGATTCAGTGCTTGGGCCGCCTCGCTGGCGGACTTCGCGTCCTTTACGATGGGCCGTGCCTTGGCGAGAAAGTCCGCCCGCCACGCCTCGCGGGTTTCGTCGAACACGGCATAGGGAAGCACGTCGTTGAGGAAGATTTCCTCCGGAACTGACTTTGCCCAGGGGAACTCCGTGCGGGCTTGGAAAGCGAGGTCGAGATTCTCCTGCAGGAAATCGGATGACAGCGTGGAGCGGTCTCGCGCGGGCATGTGTTCGGTCAGGAATCGCGCCGCCCGCTCCCCTGCCGCGCCGTGCTTTGCTCGCGCTGCCGAAACAAAGTCGTCGGCCGCCGCGATGATGGCCGGCCAGGCCACCAGCAGAGTGGTTAGAAGCATCCTCATCGCGGCGAAACTAGCGAACGCCGCTCTGGCGTCCACCTTACAGAGCGGGGTGCCCTGCCAGCGCGGCCCGCACGGCGGCCATCTGCGCCGCAACCCTGTCGTTCAAGGCCATGGCGCTGGGCGTCTCGTAGGTGAACGATAGCGGGCAGCCGCGCTTGGCCAGAAAGATGGCTTCGGGCCAGTCGTCGGGCAGATCCGCTTCGGCTGCGTGGTAAATCCAGCCCGGCGCGCGGATTTCATGGCCGTCGATCAGGGTGGAGGCCTCGGGCGCGAACCAGGGGGCCACCGCGTTGAAGATCGATGCCACCCGGTCGGGCCGATCCTCCGCGAGATTGATTTCGTAGAGGTAGAATCCGCTGCTTTCCCAGTCCTCGTGCAGCGAGCAAAAAAGCTGCGGGCAGGGCAGGGACTCGAGCCAAGCGGCGTGGGCGCGGACTTCCTTACTACGACGGTTCCAGTAGTCGCGGTTGAGGTCGATCCCTTCCGCATTGTCGCGGGTTCCGGCCGCCAGACCGGTGGGGTTGAGTGCGGGGCATAGCAGCCAATTTCCGGTATCGAAGTGCCCTTCCCGCAGCAGCTCCAAGGCGGCAAGCGGGCCGGCGGGCTCGTCGCCGTGCATGCCAGCCGAAAGGTAGGTCGCAGGCGCGTTTTCACCGCGCTCCCAAGCCATCATCGGGCCTGCCGCAGTTTCGCAGAGCACCCGGGCAACAAAGCCGCGTTCGCGGGCGAGCGCGCCGAATGTGTCGAGGAATGGAATGAGCTCCAGAGCCACGGCCGAAGAAGCTTCCGCCGCCGGAAATTCGCAACCCCAAATCGTGCCGTCGCAGCGTGGTCCGCGCGGAACTTACTTCAGCGCTTGTTCGATCGCCGTGACGACTTCCGGGCTGTCGGGTTTCTGGGCGGGTTCGAAGCGGGCGAGCGGCTTGCCGTCCCTGCCGATGAGGAACTTGCCGAAGTTCCAAGTCACGTCGCCCGGGAAGGCCGCGCCTTCGCCGCTGAGGGCAGTGTAAAGAGGATGCCGTTCGGGGCCCTTCACGTGAATCTTGGCCATCAGGGGAAAGGAGACGTCGAAGCTCGTTTTGCAAAATCGCTGGATCTCGTCGGAGCTGCCGGGCTCTTGGTTGCCGAAGTCGTTGCAAGGAAAGCCGAGCACGACCAGACCTGCCGCTTGGAAGCGATCGTGCAAGGCCTCCAGCCCCGCGTACTGCGGCGTCAGTCCGCATTGCGAGGCGGTGTTGACGATCAGTACGGCCTTGCCCCGGTAGTCGGCGAGAGAGGTCTTTTTGCCATCGATCGTTTCGAAGGGGATGCCGCCTAGCTCGACCGCTTTGGCGTTGGCAGTGACGGCGGCGAGCGAAACAAGAAGAGCGGCGGTTTTCATGATGGCGCAGGCTAGCTGCGAATCATGGCCGTGCAATGCGTTCAACGGTGGATTCGCACGACGCGCGGGGTGATGCCTGTGAGCACTTCCCAGGCAATGGTGCCGGCCTTTGCCGCAACTTCGTCGACCCGGACATGGGCACCGAACAGTTCCACCTCGTCGCCCTCCGCGACCTCGCTGTCGGTCACATCGATCATGATCTGATCCATGGTCACTCTTCCGATCAGCGGGAAACGTCGGCCGCGGATGAAGACTTCCGCCCCGTGGCCCGAAACGTGGCGCGGGTAGCCATCGCCGTAGCCGATGCCGACGGTGGCGACGCGGGTTTCGCGGGTGGTGACAAAGGCGCGTCCGTAGGAGACGCCGTGGCCAGCGGGTAGGGTGCGGACGAGGGTGACGCGCGATTTGAGGCTCATCACATTGACGGGCCGCAGCGGATGGCCGGGCAGCGGCGAAATTCCGTAGAGCATCAGCCCGGGGCGGGCCAGGTTGCAGGTCTCGCGATCGTAGCCGAGCAGTCCGGCGCTGTTGGAAAGATGTCGCCAGCGGAAGCGCTCCGGCCCGCCGAGGGCCTTGAGGATTTCGGCGAAGCGGGCGAACTGGGCGCGGGTGAACTCCTCGTCCTCGTCGGCGGAGGGAAGATGCGAGCCGATGCCCTCGATCTCGAGGTTCGGCAGGGCTTCGAGCGCTTGCATCCGCTCCGGCAATCCCTCCGCGACGAAGCCACCGCGGCCCATCCCGGTATCCACGGCGAGGTGGACTTTCAAGCGGCGACCCGCATCCGCGGCAAGTCGGTCGAAGTGGCGTGCCTCATCGAGGGACGAAATGCAGGGCGTCCAGTCGCGACCGACGATTTCCGCCCGTTCTTCCGCCCAAGTTGCCCCGAGTAGATAGATCCGCGTGCCGACTCCGGCATCGGCGATTCGACGCGCTTCGCCGACGTTGGCGACCCCGAAAAAAGCGACTTCTTCCGCGGCCAAGGTTCGCGCGACTTCTTCCAGTCCGTGGCCGTAGGCACCGGCTTTGACCACAGCCATGAGCTCGCAGCCCGCGGCGTTGCGAGCGGCGCGGAAGTTGTCGCGGAGCGCGGAGAGATCGATTTCCGCCCAAGCGCGGGGCGGGGATGGCGGCGGTGTCACGAGCCAAGCAAAGCCCGCCGGAGCCTCGTCCGCAAGAACCGCCTCGCAGCGCCTCGCATCCGGAGTTGCGGGGCGGCGCGGCGGCCGACTAGGCTTTCCCTGTGTCCGGGAAAAACATCGTTTACTTCGACCTCGAAACCCAGCGCAGCTTCGGCGACGTCGGTGGTGCCGCCCACAAGGACAAGATGGGCGTCTCCGTCGCGGTGACCTACAGCACGGCCCGCGGCGGCTACCGGATCTACGACGAAAGCACCATCAACGAACTGGTCGACGAACTGGTCCGCGCCGACCTGGTGGTCGGTTGGAACCACGTGGAGTTCGACTACCCGGTGCTCCAAGGCTACACCGTCTATGACTTGCCGGCCCAGACGGTCAACTTGGACATGATGCTCGATCTCCAGGCGAAATTGGGCTTTCGCCTCAAGCTTGACGCCGCGGCCTCCGCTTCGCTGGGTACCGGCAAGTCGGCCGATGGATTGGACGCTCTGCGCTGGTGGCAGGAGCATAAGAAAACCGGCAGCAACGAACCACTGATGAGGATTGCCGAATACTGCGCTTTCGACGTGAAGGTCACCAAGTGCGTTCACGAATTCGGCATCGCGAACGGACACGTGAAATTCCACGACCGCGGCGGCCACTTGCAAGAAGCGGTCGTGGGCTGGTGATCAGCCGACGATCCCGATCAGGCCGAGCACGCCCCAGACGGCGGTGACGAAGAAGCCGATCAGGAGCACGATGAAGATGTAGACGGTGAGGTCGATGTGCTTGCGCTTGGTCATGCGCGGCGCTTTTAGGGTTCCGGAGCCCGGCTTGCCAAGGAGAGAAAAGCGCGAGGGAGGGATTCGCTCACAGAGCGGCGAGGATCTCGGCGACCTCTGCCATGCGTCCGATGCCTTGGTAGCCGCAGGCCAGTTCGCCTTCCGCCGGGCCGATGAATCGGCAGTCGTCCGCGGCGAGGCGTGCGACATTGCGCTGCACCGCCGGGTGCTGCCACATCTTGCCATTCATTGCGGGCGCGAGGATCACCGGTGTGGTCCTTGGCAGGGCGAGGTAGATGGATGCCAAGGGATCAGGTGCCAGCCCTTGGGCGAAGTGGCCGATCATATCCGCACTGGCGGGTGCGACGAGGAAGAGATCGGCGCGGTCGGCCAGCTCGATGTGGCCGGGTTTCCAGCTTTGTTTTTCATCTTCCAGACTGACCAGCACCGGGTTCCGCGTGAGGACCTGCAAGGTCAGCGGGGTGATGAATTCGGTCGCGGCGCGGGTCATCACCGCGTGGACCTCGTGGCCCGCCTTGACCAGCTGCGAGGCGAGGTCGGCGGCTTTGTAGGCGGCAATGGAGCCGGTGATGCCGAGGATGATGGTCATGGCGGAGAATGAAGTGCCAAACGGAGGAGTGCCAAGTGCCAAGCTAATCCGCGGAAAGGCGGGAAACGCGGAGTCGCTCGCCGATCAGCAGCGACTTGAACTTCGCGTAATCCTCCTCGTGGCTGCCGGATAGCAGGCGGAAGCGGTAGTCGGGCCAGTGGCGCATTTCTCCGATCGCGTTGTGCAGGCGCAGGGCGATGACCTCGTCGCTATCGGTGCCGCGACCCCGCAGGCGGGTTTCAAGCTCGGCCTCGTCGGGCGGCATCACGAAGAGGTCGACCAGCGCCTGCCGGATGGTCGGGTCGGCGCAGGCGCGGACTTGAGCAGCACCCTGGACATCGATGTCCATGACCACATCGCGGCCGAGCGCGAGGTGCTCGATGACTTCCGCGCGCAAGGTGCCGTAGCGGTTTCCATGGACTTCGGCGTGTTCGAGGAACTCGCCGGCACCCACTTTGGCGGCGAACTCGTCCGGCGTGAGGAAATAGTATTCGCGGCCGTGGGTCTCGCCCGGTCGCGGCGCGCGGGTGGTGCAGGAGACCGAGAAGCGTGCCTCGCCCTCGGCAGTCAGGCGACGGCAGAGCGTGGACTTCCCGGAGCCGGAAGGGCCGGAGACGAGGTAAAGAATGCCGGAGCGCATGGGAAAAGGCCGATGGAAGATGGTTGTTCGGGTCCCGCCCGTTCAAGCGATGGCGGATTCTTGCAATCGGCCATCGCTGAGTCCCGAGCGGATGAGCAGTGGTTCGAGTTCCGGATCGCGGCCCATGAAGCGGCGGAACAATTCGTCGACGGGCGCGGAGTTGCCTTTGGAAAGGATGTGTTCGCGGAAGGCGGCTCCGGTTTCGGGATCGATCACCCCGTTTTCTTGGAAGCGGGTGAAGGCGTCGGCGTCCAGTACCTCGGCCCATTTGTAGGAGTAATAACCCGCGGCATAGCCGGTGGGCGAGCTGAAGAGGTGGTTGAAACGGCGGGCCATGCTCGGCGAGTCGGTTTTCAGCGGCACGCGGTAGCTGGCAAGGATCTCGCGGTCGACTTCATCGAGGTCGCGGCCGGCGTATCGGTCGAGGTGGCTGTGCAGTTCCAAGTCGAGTTTGCCGAAGGCGAGCTGGCGCATGAAGGCGGTGGCTCCCATGTAATTTTTAGCGGCGATCATTCGCTCGTACAGCGCATCGGGGATGGGTTCGCCGGTCTGATGGTGGCGGGCGAAGAAGTCGAGCGAACGGCGGTCCCAGCAGAAGTTTTCCATGATCTGCGAGGGCAGTTCGACGAAGTCCCAAGGGACGTTGGTGCCTGCCAGCGAGCGCACGCTCACCTCGCTCAGCAGGCCGTGCAGCAGGTGGCCGAACTCGTGGAAGATGGTCTCGACTTCGCCGTGGGTCAGCAGTGCCGGCTGGTCATCGACCGGTGGGGTCATGTTCCCGATGATCAGCCCGAGGTGCGGTTCGCGGGCGGCACCGGCGCCGCCCGGGTGGCCGGTGAAGAGGCAATTCATCCAAGCGCCGCCGCGCTTCGATTCGCGCGGATGCCAGTCGGCGTAGAAAGAACCAAGGTGTTCGCCGCTTTGCCCGTCGAGCAAGTCGTAAAATTTCACCTCGGGATGCCAGACTTCGATCCGGTCCTCGGGTGCATCGGCGGGATGGCTACCACGTTCGTAGTAGATCGCGGCGCGCTCGCGGATGGTGATGCCGAAAAGCTTGGTGCAGAGCTCGAACATCCCGGCCATGACCCGGTCGACCGGGAAATAGGGGCGCAGCGCCTCGTCATCGAGATCGTATTCTTCCTGTCGGCGTTTCTCCGACCAGTAGGCGAATTCCCAGGGTTGGAGGCCGTCGACGGGGGTGGCGGTTTTGCGCGCCTTGTAGTCGCAGAGCGCGCGGTATTCGGCGTGGAAAGCGGGCTCGATGCGGTCGTGCAGGTCTTCGGTGAATTTCAGGGCGGTCCCGCCGTCGCGCGCCATCCGGCGTTGCAGGGTGAGGTCGGCGAAGTGGTCGTGGCCGAGCAGGGCGGCCTTTTCTTTCCGCAGTTCGAGGATGCGCCAGACCAGCTCGGTGTTGTCGTGCGTGCCTTCGGCGGCGACCTTGACCGACGCCTCCCAGACCTGGCGGCGGATGTCGTCGTCGTCGAGATGTTGCATCAGCGGGAACATCGAGGGCATTTGCAGCGTGAAGCGCCAGGCCGGGGCCTCGTCGCTGCCCAGGCCTTTGGTCATGGCGTTTGCTCGCGCCGCAGCCTTGGCGGAGTCGGGCAGGCCGGCGAGCTTCGAGGCGTCGGTGATGACCAGCTCCCAGGCGTTGGTGGCGTCGAGCACATGCTCGGAGTACTGCTTGGTCAGCTTGGAAAGTTCGGCCTCCACCGCGGCGACCCGCTCCTTTTTTTCGGGCGGCAGGTCGGCTCCGGATTGCACGAAGTCGAGCATCGTCTCCTCGATGAAGCGCTTCTCGACCGGCGGCTGTGCGGCCGCGGCGGGCGACTCGCCGAAGGCCTTGAGCACGGCCCAGAGCTGCGGGTTGAGGGCGATCGACGAGTAGTGCTCGGATACCTCCGGCAGCATCGCGTTGAGAGCCGCGCGCTGGGCGGGCTCGTCGGCCACCGAGTCGAGGTGGTTCAGGCGGCCCCAGCCGAGGTTGAGCGCGTCGTTCGCCCGTTCGAAGGCGGCAAAGGTGTTCTCGTAAGTCGCCTCGTCCGACTTTACTTGGCAGATGGCGGCCAGGTTGGCCTTGGCGATTTCCAGCGCGTGGCGGATATCGGGTTCGACGGCTTCCGGCACGAGTGTCGACCAGCGGACGTGGAAGCCTTCATCGAGAAAGGGATGCATGGCCGCTTTCCTAGGGCAGTGGACCGCGGGTGGAAATGTCGAATTTCCGCGATGCCCGGGGCTTTGCGGGTCCTCGATGAAATCGTTCCATTTGAAAACGAAAAGGGGCCGCGCACTCACGCGGCCCCGATGAATTTCGTCATGAAATTTATTTCATCCCCGGCGATTGCTCGCCTTCGGATGAGAGGACCATGGCCTTGATTGGCGATTTTGTCTTGTCCCCAAGATTTGGGACAAGGACCTCAGGAGAGGTCGAGCAGGCCGCGGCGGATGGCTTCGCTCACAGCGGCCGGAAGGTTGCGGACGTGGAGCTTGTCGAAGCAGCGCTTGATGTACTCGGTTACCGAGTGGGTGCTGATTTCGAGTTGGTCGGCCACTTCCTGCCGCGTCAGGCCTTTGGCGGAAAGCTGGAGCACTTCGCATTCGCGGGTGGAGAGGGTCTCGGCCCCGGGGATCGGGCTGAGCTGGCGGAAGGTTTGCAAGATCATCCCGGCGATCTTCGGGTCGAGCGGCGTGCCGCCCGCGAGAACTTCCTCAAGGGTGCTGATGAGCCGCGTCGCACTGCCTGCCTTGACGAGATAGCCATGGGCACCGGCTTCCAGTGCGGCAAAGACCTTGGCCTTGTCGGTGAAAGCGGTCAGGACCAGCACTTGAACGAGGGGGAGCAGTTCGCGGATTTTCTTGATCCCGTCGATGCCGCTCATGCCGGGCAGGCCGAGGTCTGAAAGCACGAGGTCGGCTTGGAGTCCGCCGCGGAAGGCTTCGAGAGCATCTTCCATCGTCGAAAATTCCCCGGCGCAATGATAGCCGCGCTCGGTGAGGACCATGGATACCGACTCGCGGAAATCCGCGTGGTCTTCGATCAGGACCAGCCGGATGGGTTTGTCACCGGATTTTGTTGTGAGGGAAGCAGCCACAGGAGGGATGGATAGCCGATGATGGTGGGTGAGGAAAGCAGAGCTTGCCGGGCTCGTTTCAGCGGAGACTTGGCTTGCTGTGTTTTCGCGCGAGCGGGATATCGAGTTCGAGGCGGGTTCCCGCGGTTGGCCGACTGTCGACTTGGAACTCCGCCTTGAGGGCATCGACCCGCTGGCGCAGGGCGCGCAGTGTGGATGGTCGCTCCAGTTTTTCCGATGGGATGCCGCTGCCGTCGTCGGCGATGCTCAACCGGAAGCGGTCGCCCTTGAGTTCGGCACGGATTTCCACGCGCGACGCGGCGGCATGGCGGAGCACGTTGTGCAGGGCCTCGCGAAAGAACAGGAACAGGTGGCGGTTCGCTTCGTCGGACAGTTCGACCTGCCAGGCCGCTTCGTTGGCGGTGAAGTCCCAGGTCAAGGGTTCCAGCATGATCGAACTGGTTTCCCGCAAGTGCTCGACCGTGCCGATCCGGTGGTCGCCCTGCGGTCGCAGCAGCCAGACGATGTCGCGCACCGCGCTGACGGTCTCGGCGGCGATGCGTTGGATGCGCTTCAGTTCCTTCGAAGGCCCGGCGTGGCTTTCCGCGAGGTCGGCGAACATTTGAATGCTCCCGAGATTGCTGCCCACCTCATCGTGCAGGTCACCCGCGATGCGTTCGCGCACCCTCGCCAACTCGCGTTTTTCGCGGAATCGGTAACGCAGTGGGAGGGCGACCAGTGCGAGCGCGCCGGCACCGCCGAGGACGGCGAAGACGGCCAGCGCGGCACGCCGCCAACTGGCGATGATTGCGGCGGATTCTTCCAGCAGGTGGTGCCTTCGGAGTTCCAGCTGTCGTCGCTGGTCGAGCTCGACCAACCAGTCCCGTCGCGAGGACAGCCGCCCATCGGGTCCGAAGCCATCGCTGAGGCTGGCGGCATTCCAGTACTGCAAGCCGGAGCCAATCACGTTTCCCATCCCATCGGGTGAGCGGACCGCAGCACGGCGGGCCTGGTTGCGTTCGCCATCCAGCACCTCCACCTCGCTCAGCGCGAAGAAGGCCGGGTAGTCCTCATAAGCCTTCCACAGTTGGGAAACCTCGATTTTGACCCGTCGGCCGCGGCAGGGACCGAGCGGGATTTCGACTGGATTGTGGCCGGGATTTCTCGTTTCCAGTTTCTTTTCTCGCGTCGCCTCCTCTCCGTCGCCGCTCACCGAAACGGTGAAGCGGCGGGGAAAACCGAAGCCGCTTGGAAGATCGGAGGTGGGGCGCTTGGCCGGGAACAGGCGGAGGGTGTCGAAGCCGCGGACTTCGCCGAGATCGAGCTCCAGCCAAACTTTTTCATCCGCCTTCGCCCGGCCCTCGGAAATCCAGCCGACGTTCCGATGCTCGCCTGCCGGCAATTCGGGCAGACCAAGGGGCGTCTGGCCATCGACCAGAAAGGCATCGCTCCAATGCCAAGGGGCCGCTGGAGTCGATCCACCACGGCCACTCACCGCAGCGCCGCGGGTCAAATTCCGTTCGCCTGCGAATAGGAAAGCCTCCGCCCAAGCATGGACATAGCCGTCGGAGACATCGGAATCCAGCCGCAGGCGTTCGGCCGAAATCCGTAGACCCGCCGCCGATACGGGGGGCGAGATCGGATACACAAAAGGATGTCCGGCCCGCACCGGATCCGCCCACAGCCCTCGCTCGTCGGCGATGCGTGCGATCACTTCGCCCGAGGCATCCAGCAGATCGACCGTGAACGCATCTGGCAGGCCGAACTGTGGTTCCAGTCCGCCGACGCCGTAGCGGCGTGCCGGGACCAGTGCCACCAGATCGACCGGGCCTGTTTCCGCGAGGCGCAGATCGATCGCGTAATCGCCTGCCTGTTCGGGAACCGCCTGCGGGTGGAGGCTGGCGAATCCCCCCGTACCGCCTTGATCTCCTACCGGCACCGTCGGCCGCTTCGGAAGATCGGTGTCGATCCCCTGCAGTTCTTCCTCCACTTCCGCCAGTCGTCCCGAAAAGCTTTTGGCCAAACGGTATTCCCAGCCCGCCTCCGCGCCATGGAGCCAGCTCGGCGGGAGCGACAAAAGCATCAGCAAAAAACAGCTCGGCCTCGTCATTTCGACATCTCTCTATCGGGTTCTCCGGCGCTGTGCCAGCATGCTCGATGGCTACGGCTGGCGAGCGGGTTCGTCGCGTCCTCCGCCATCAAAGGTTCTCGGCCAGGCGGCGAACCGCCTCGGGGTAGATCCGATGTTCCTCGACCTGGATGCGTTGGTGCAGGCTTTCCGCACTATCGCCGGGAAGCACCGGGACCTTGGCCTGCAGGAGGATCGGTCCGCTATCCATGCCGCCGTCCACCAGATGCACCGTGCAGCCAGCCTCGGATGCCCCGGCATCGAGCGCCTGCTTCCAGGCTTCGAGCCCCGGGAAAGCGGGCAAGAGCGAGGGGTGAATGTTGAGGATGCGGTCCGGAAAGACCTCCAGCAGCGGTGCTTTTACCAGCCGCATGAATCCAGCGAGGCAGACCAGCTCGACGCCTGCGGCCTTGAGTGCTGCGGCGGTCTCCGCTTGGGCTTCTTCGGGGAATTTCGTTTTGAAGCCGCGGCAGTCGATCACCCCGGTCGGCAGTCCTGCCTTCGCCGCGCGTTCGAGGATGTAAGCGTCTGGTTTGTCGGAGAGCACCAGTGCGATCTCCGCATCGAGCGAGCCGTCATCGATCGCATCGAGAAGGGCTTGCATGTTGGAGCCAGAACCGGAGCCGAGGATGCCGAGGCGCATGGGTGGAGAAGAGAAAGGGCTGGGGAAGAAGTGCCAAGTGCCAAATCGGGAGCCGGGGGGCTATTCGGCGAGACGCTTGCGAAGGAGGTCGAGCTCGTCTTCCTGAACGAAGAGCGCCGGTGCCATGTTCGTCATGCACAGGCCCGCCGCAGCAATTTCGGTAAGAGGGGAGCGCTGGTCTCGGGGAATTTCGTCGATGTGACGGCTGAAACTTTCCCATGCGGCCCGATCTCCGCCGGCGCTCAGTGGTGCCTCAAGCAGGCGGCAAAAATGCAGCGAATTCGTTGCGGCCAGACGTTTGGGGGGATTCAACCGTGCCACCCACTGCTCCCTGAATCCGGTGGGCGGGCGACTCGGGTTCATCTGTTTCAGAGCGGCGAGGAAGAGCCCGCGTTCCACCCGCATCACGGCGGTCCATTCTTCATCCACGGGGCGGGTCCGCAGGGCGAGGAGCAGGCGTTGCTTTTCGTCCGCGCCGAAGATGCTCCGCTGCAAGCCGGCATCGATGAGCGGTAGCGTCCTGGCCTCGAAGCCCGTGCCGATCATCGTGGAAAGCAGGAAGTTGCAGCCTCGCAGGTGTTTCCCGATTCGTAGCATGGCCTCCAGATCGGCGGTGGCGGCAGGTCCATCGCCGGATGCCAGCGCGGCATCGGCGTGCAGCGCCAGTAGGGTTTCGAGGTGGCGGATGCGTGTCCAAGGATCGCGCATCCCTTCATACGATCCATGGTCATCGATTGGTAGCCGACAAGCGCTGCGGCCGGCCGCTTCGCGGATCGCCCGCAAGTCCGCCGCCCGATCCTGTCCTGCGCGAAGGACTGCGGCGGCCTCCGCTTCCCGACCGTCGAACCAGGACTGGCCTGCGGTTGGCGCTTCATAGCCGTCCAAGCTCGAGTCAGGCCATTCCCGCAAAGACGCCACCGCCTTGGCTTGCGGCGAGTGCTCCGAGTCCAGAAATCCGACGACCCAAGGGTGGGCGAAGAGATTGTTTTCGTCGGCCACTTCCGGCGGCAACCACGCCTTGATCCCGAGGTCTTCCCCGCGGCTTCGGCACTGCCTTTGATAGTCTTCCCAATGCTGAATGTCCCGCTGGATGGCTTTCAGATGGAATCCCAGCGCGGCGAGGATTTGAAGCAGCAGCAGGGATCCGAGGATCCACCAAGTCTTCGCTCTCCATCGCGGCACGCCGTGAAGTTGGCAGGCGTCGGGCGGAATGCCAATCGCCGACTTGAAGTGATTGCTGCGGGCGGATGCTATCGAAACGTGGGTAACTTTACCTAGCCCGATCGCGATGATGCCACGCCGCATTTTAGGCTCGGTCTGGCTAAAAATGGAAGTCGTAATGGGATTGCATGATTCCCCAAAGGGCCCACTTCGTTCCGTCGGACCTTGTGGAGAACTCTCGCGAATCCCACTTTGACACTTCTTCTGTAAGCTGTTCAAATGCCTTCGTGATCACGCCCGTTCCACGTTTTGTCGATTTCTTTGCAGGTAGCGGATTGGTCACGCAGGGTGTGAAGCACGCGTGTGTTCCACTATGGTCCAACGATATTTGCCCCAAAAAGGCCGCGATCTATCAGGCCAACCATGGGTCAGGACATTTCCGCCTCGGTTCCATTGAGCAAGTTCGTGGGGGTGAAATTCCAGTGTGTGATATCATCTGGGCCAGCTTTCCTTGCCAAGACCTCTCTCTCGCTGGAAAAATGGGTGGTCTCGCCGCCTCCCGAAGTGGCCTCTTCTGGGAATGGCTTAGAGTGCTTGATGAAATGGTGGAGAAGCCAGCGGTCATTGCCTTAGAGAATGTAGTCGGGCTACTCTCGGCGAACGCCGGCAATGATTTCCGCATGCTGTATCATGCTTTGCGTGAACGTTCCTATAAGGTCGGCCCTATGTTGCTCGACGCTCGGCACTGGGTTCCCCAGTCCCGGCCACGCGTGTTTATCGTGGCAGCGCGAAACCATGTTAATACCTCTTATCTCGAAGACAACGGACCGAATTGGCTCCACGCTGATCCCGTCCGCAAGGCGATCGCGCCCTTGGATGATATTGTTTTCTGGTCGATGCCCCACCCGAAAGCGCGCGCCAAGTCTCTTGGCGATCTGGTCGATTGGGACGCCCCGGTCTTTGAGCAGACTCGGGCCGAAGCCCTCTTCTCCATTATTGCTCCCAACCACCGCGAATTGCTCGACAAGCTTCCGCGTAATCAGCGCGCAGTCTTTCCTGGCTATCGTCGTACTCGGCATGGGAAGCAGGTTCTCGAACTTCGATTCGATAATCTTTCCGGCTGCCTTCGTACTGCTGAAGGCGGTAGCAGTCGGCAATTTCTGATTCTTCATGATAAGGGTCACTGGTCAGCGCGCCTCATTACTCCCCGCGAAGCTGCCCTTCTTATGGGGGCTCCAAGATCTTATAAGCTCTCGAGCTCGTACAATGAATCCTACAATGCTATGGGTGACGCGGTCGTGGTTCCGGTCGTAAAGCATTTGGTCGACCATCTCTTTATTCCTATTATCCAAACCGTCCATGATCACGGATCTTGCAAATCAGCTTCACAAGTTCGCCTCATCGCATAGGTTTCTTGGAAACAAAGGACCACTCTGTGTAGCACTGGTCATTACTCGTGCCGCGATCAAAAGCGGTATTCCGCTCGATTCTTCAAAGCTTGTAACTGCTGCCCAAGGGCAGGTTCTGGGTCTTGGTAAATCAGCCGTTCAAGCGATCCTTGCAGATTACGGAATCACTAAAGTATTGGCCGCTGAGGGAGGTCGTACTAGCCGGGGTAGTATGGGCAACATGCAGGACTATGTGGTATTCCTCAATGGTCTCGCTAAAGATAAAAAACTTGACCTTTACGCTATCGAATTGTGGTGGGCAGATCGGGTTCGCGACTATTTTGAATCATCACCTCTCAAGTTAAAAGTCGATACCGGTTCTTCGATAAAGACTTGCATTTCTGGTATTTTTGACGAAGCGAAAAAACGCCAAAGTGAGAACCGAGGCTCAACAGTTCTCGGTGCTGTGATGCAGCATTTAGTCGGAGCAAAGTTGGAGGTTTTGTATCCAGATCAAACCATCCAGCATAGTGGCTATTCTGTGGCTGACTCGCCGACCGGTCGCGCTGGTGATTTTCAGATCGGAGACTGCGTTATCCATGTCACCACTGCGCCGGGAGCTTCATTGATTCAAAAGTGCTCCGACAATTTGGATCGGGGACTTCGTCCCCTTGTCGTATCAACGCATGCGGGCGCGGCACTGGCTGAAACATTAGCCGATGAGCAAGGTATCAGTCGACGGGTTGAAGTTCTTGATATCACTCAGTTCCTAGTTGCCAATATGCTTGAATGGACGGGGTTCAACGGCGGTCAGCGGCGTGACACCTTTGGGGAGCTCGTAAATCGTTACAATTTAATTGTCGAAAGGTGTGAAACGGATCCAAGTTTGAAAATCGAGGTCGCGTAATCATTTTTTATTAATTTGTGCTTCTAATCTTCGAATTTGGATGTCGGGGCAAGCGCCTCACCTTGTTGGTTTTGAATAAATATTGGGCTTCGAATTCCGTGATCTCTGTGCGGATTGCACCCTTCTTCAGGCTGTTGCTAAGGTGGGGTGCGATGTGAGGGCAGAAAATTTTTCCATCGTATTTGCTGCACCGATAGTAAAAATTGACTCGTGAAGATTTTTTCTCCCAACTTGGCACTTGGAACTTTCTGCTCGGAACTCTAGCGCTAGGGCCATGCACGATCCCCGCGTTGATCAACTCGCCCGCCAGCTCGTCCGCTACTCGACCTCGCTGAAGAAGGGTGAAAAGGTGCTGCTCGATCTCTACGATGTGCCGGATGCGATCGGTCTGGCGCTGGTCCGCGAGGCACGTGCCAAGGGCGCGCTGCCGTTTTTACGGCTGCAAAGTTCGCGACTGACTCGTGAGATGCTGAAGGGTGCGGAAGACGCCCAGTATCAGCTCATGGCGAAGCACCTGCTGGCCGAGATGAAAGACATGGATGCTTACATCGCGGTCCGCGGCAGCCACAACATCGCGGAAAGCAGCGACGTTCCGGCCGCGAGGATGAAGTCGGCCATGAAGCACCTGCGCGGGGTGATCGATTGGCGGGTGAAGAAGACCAAGTGGTGCGTCCTGCGCTGGCCGACGCCATCGATGGCCCAGCAGGCGGGGATGAGCACCGAAGCCTTCGAAGATTTTTACTTCGAGGTCTGTCTGGTCGATTACAAGGCACTGGTTCCCGCAGCCACCGCCCTGAAGAAATTGATGGATGCAACCGACAAGGTCCAGATCACCGGGCCGGGCACCAATCTGAATTTCTCGATCAAGAACATCCCGGCGGTGGTTTGCGCCGGGACTCACAACATCCCCGATGGTGAAGTCTTCACCGCGCCGGTGCGCGATTCGGTGGAAGGGGTGATTTCTTACAACGCTCCGACCATCTATCAGGGCATTCCCTTTGACTCGATCGTGCTGACTTTCGAGAAGGGCCGGATTGTCAAAGCCGAGTCGCCGGGCAAGACCAAGGAGATCAATAGAATCCTCGATAGCGATGAAGGCGCCCGCTACAT
Source organism: Verrucomicrobiota bacterium (assembly GCA_004293445.1). GTDB lineage: Bacteria > Verrucomicrobiota > Verrucomicrobiia > Verrucomicrobiales > Akkermansiaceae > Haloferula. Next base: position 260,002 of record RDYP01000003.1, read on the forward strand.
CGGCGAGTTCGCCTTAGGCTATAACGCAGCGATCAAGCAGCCGATGCGCGATATCCTTTTCGACGAGAAGATCGGTGGATCCTTCCACTTCACTCCGGGCCAAGCCTATGAGGCGGCCGACAACGGCAACCGTTCACAGGTCCATTGGGATATGGTGAACATCCAGCGCAAGGACTACGGCGGCGGCGAGATCCGCTTCGACGGCAAGCTGGTCCGCAAGGACGGGATCTTCCTGCCGAAGTCGCTCGCCAAGCTCAATGGCTGAGCGCGAAGGCGTCCATTCAGCCCAGCGGCTTCAGCAAGTAACCGGCGACCCAGCCCTGCTGTCCGGCGGCATTGCGGCACCAGTGCCAGCCGTGGATTTGTTTGAGCGACTCGAGCTCGTCGCCCCGGCGGATGACCAGAGTGGTGGGATCGAAGGCTTCGATCGCCGCATAACGTCCCTCGCCCAGTGGCTCGAGGATGCTCTCAGGGACGTAGCCGTCGCGATCGTCATCGCCCACAGCCCACACCCAGCCGGGCCAGGCGCGGTCGACTGGTCCGACGCTGACCTCGTCGCCCGGCGACAGGTGGAGCGGGTGGCTGTCCTTTTCCTCGTAGTCGGCGTTGGCAGTGAAGCGTGGCATGGGCGGAGCATGCGATGGGCCGGGAGGGATCGGCAAGCGGAACGAAGGCGGAGACGATCGCGCGCTTGCACCCGGGACGACGGCGCGCCTTTGTTCGGGCGTGCCCGACGACTCGCTCACCGAATTGCTCCGCGAACGCTTCGGCCACGATGGATTCCGCGGCGGACAGCGCGCGGTGGTCGATGGCTTGCTCGATGGTCGCTCGATGCTGGCAGTCTTTCCGACCGGCGGTGGCAAGTCGCTGTGTTATCAATTGCCGGCCCTCCTGTTGGACGGGATCACCTTGGTGGTGTCGCCGTTGATCGCCTTGATGAAGGATCAGGTTGATGCCTTGCGCGCGAAGGGCATCGCGGCCGCGCGGCTGGATTCCACGCTTGCTCGTGAGGACTACGAGCAGGTCATGGCGGCCTTGGATGACGCCTCGCTGAAATTGCTCTACGTCGCGCCGGAGCGGCTGTCGAACGAGGGCTTCCGCGCACGTTTGAAGAAGTTGCGGATCGCGCTGGTGGCCATCGATGAGGCGCACTGCATTTCCGAATGGGGTCACAATTTCCGGCCCGATTATCTGAAGCTGGCAAAGCTGTGTCGTGACCTGAAAGTCCCACGCGTCCTGTGCCTGACCGCCACCGCCACTCCGTCCGTGGCGAAGGACATCCGCAGGGGGTTCCGGATCGCGGCTGCGGATGAGATCAGGCTCAGCTTTCACCGGCCGAACCTTGATTTGAAAGTCAGCCCGCTCGCGGCTGCGGAGCGCAAGCCGCACTTGCTGGCCCGCCTGCGGGAAAGCGAGGGCGCGGCGGTGGTCTATGTCACGCTCCAGCACACGGCGGAGGAAGTCGCGACTTATCTCCAGAAGCACGGCATCGCCGCGCGGGCTTACCATGCCGGGCTGCCGGACGAGTTTCGCGCCTCCGCCCAGGAGGACTTCATGGCCGGGCGAACGCGGGTCATCGTCGCGACCATCGCCTTTGGCATGGGCATCGATAAGTCCGACATCCGGGCGGTCTATCACTACAATCTGCCGAAGAGCCTCGAGAACTACACCCAGGAAACCGGTCGGGCGGGACGCGACGGCGCGCTCTCGTCCTGCGAGCTGCTGGCCTGCGGCGACGACCTTGTGACGCTCGAGAACTTCATTCACGGCGACACACCCTCGCCCACCGCCACTCGTCATTTCGTTGACCACGTGCTGAGGCTGGGCCGGGACTTCGATATCTCGCCGTACGAGTTGTCGACGGTCAATGATATCCGTCCCTTGGTGATTTCGACCTTGTTGACTTACCTCGAACTGGAAGGCGTGATCGAGGCCACGCGGATGTTTTGGGCGACCTATCAGGTGAAGTTGTTGCGCGACTTTGAGCGGGTGCTGGCCGGTTACGACGCCCGGCGCAAGGCCTTCTTGCGGAAGATCTTCGCGGCGGCGAAGGACGGCTGGAGTTGGAAGAATTTCAGCATCGCCGACGTCGCCGCGCAGACGGGAGAGGACCCGACGAAAATCGTCACCGCTCTCACTTGGCTGGAAGAAGCGGGCGATGTTGTCTTGAAGAAATCGGGCATTCGCCAGGGCTATCGGATTCGTAAGGACCCCGGTGACTTGCGGGAATTGGCCGAGCGGCTCGATGTGCAGTTCCGACGGCGCGAGAGCGCTGATCTGGAACGGTTGGCCGAAGTCGTCGAGCTCGCCGGGCAAAAGCGTTGCCTCACCGGCTTCGTCACCGCGCACTTCGGGGAGAAGCTCGCGGCTCCCTGCGGCCACTGCGACCGCTGCCGTGGGGTCGCGCCCTCACCGCTGCCGCGGACCCGCCAGCCCGATCCTTCGCAGGATGAACTGCGGGCGATCCGTGCCTTGCGCGACGAGGGTCATGCGGCACTGAAGACACCGCGTCAGCTGGCGCGTTTCCTGTGTGGCATCGGTAGCCCGGCCGTGACTCGGGCGCGGCTGAGTCGCCACGACGCCTTCGGTCTCCTCGAACGCCTGCCCTTCGCCGCCGTGCTGGACTTGGCGGAGAGCTGCTGAAGAAAAGGTGCTGCGACCTGCTCTCGCCGCCCGGTCTTTCGCGGGCCACGGATTGACGGACGACGCGGACCCGGCATGGTGGGCCGACGATTTTCCTCATGCGCGACGCTCCTCTGACTCTCGACGATCTCTCCTCCCGCGAACGACTCGATGCCGGCCACGACAAGCCGGCGCGGCTGGCGGTGATCGGCTGCCCGGTGGCTCATTCCGCCTCGCCGCGGATGCACCAGCCTGCGCTCGACGAGGCGGGGATCGATGCCCGCTACATCAAGCTCCACGTCGAGCCCGGCGAGGTGGCCACGGCTTTCGCCCGGATGCGTGAGCTGGGGTTCATCGGCTGCAATGTCACCGTGCCGCACAAGTTCGAGGCGATGGCCGCCTGCAGTGTGGTCGATCCCGCCGCCGTCGAGATGGGTGCGGTCAATACCGTGCGCTTCGAGGAGTCGGCGACGCGTGGCTTCAATACCGACGGCCCCGGCTTCGAAGCCGCGGTGGTCGAGGCTTTCGCCATTCCGCTGGCCGGGCAGGATGTCCTGATCGCCGGCGCCGGGGGCGGTGCCGGTGGCGCGCTCGCCGCGCATTGCGCCCGCGCCGGGGTGCGGCGGCTCATTCTGGCAAACCGCAGCTTGGACAAAATCGTGGCCCTCGCCCGTTGGATCGAGGGCCATCACCCCGGTCTGACGATTGATACCTTTCGCCTCGACGATCCCCTGTTGCCCGACATCGCGCGGACCTGTGGGCTGCTGGTCAATACCAGTTCGGTCGGCTTGAAGGCGGACGATCCCTCACCGCTGGCTGCCACCTGTTTCGGCGTCGGGCAGAGGGTCTTCGACACCATCTATCAGCCACCGGTCACCGCTTTTCTCGCTGCGGCGGAGTCGGCGGGTGCGATCACCGCGAATGGCGCGTCGATGCTGCTCCACCAAGGCGTCCACGCCTTCCGTCTCTGGTTTCCTGGAAGCGAGCCGACCGCTGCGATGCGCCGCGGGCTGGCCAGCGCCTAGTCCTTCGCACGCGGGGTTTCCGCCTTACGCGTCGGCAGCCGCAGCCAGTGGCAATCGTAGAGTTCGCCGATTTGGAAAACACGTTCGTCCTCGCCTTCGCGGGTGACCAGGACGTGAACGCGAATCATGTCCGTCGGATCGCCTGCGACCGCCCTGCTGCCGAAGGCTCCAAGCCCCTTCGCGCGATCCTCGAAAGCCTGCGCGAGCCTCCGGCCCATGGGCGACTGTCGTTTGACCCGGATCTCAGGTGACGGTGCGATTGCCTGCTCCGGATAGCCGGAACGCGGTGAGTAAAGCACCAGCCCCATGAATTCGGCATCCCGACCCTTCGCGCCGACCCGCTCCCGCGCGAGCAGTCGGAAATCCCCGCGGCCCTTTCCGCGCCCGGCGAGAAACAGCGGCCACGACTCGCTGCCCGCGTGAACGTAGTGGTCCCAGTCGATCTTCCACTCATCGGATTCCTTGAAAAAGACCGCCTCGACCCGCTCGTTCTCGCCCAAGCGCCAGCGGGTTTCGATCGCCCTCCCGGCAGGCGTGTGCAGCACGTCGTAGAACTCGTTTTCTAGCTTCGCCGTGGACGGGAAAATCGGAGTGAACTGCTGGAAGCGCGCCATGCGGCGCACCGTCTCATCTGCTCCCAGTACGTGCGGCGAGCGACCGCCGATATCGGAGGCCGCAAGGAAGCGCGCCAAACGCTCGCCGCAGCGATCCAGCTCATCCTGGATCAATCGGTAATCTTCCTCCTTGAGCTCGCCGATCATGCCGGGCCGCTCCGGCTCGATCGATGGCTTTTGATCCTCGTCTCTGTCGGACATCGTGATCGCCACTACGGCCAGTAGGAAAAACCAGAGCGACACGGAGATGATCAAGTTCCTCGATTTGCGGCTGCGGTGTTTTGACAGAGGCTTGTCCGATGCGTGCTTGCGGGTTCTTTGGCGCATGCGGACGGGCGGTCGTGCTTCGTGCGACTCCTCGCCTGTGGGGTCCTGCCCGCAGTCGGGGCAGTGTCCGCGCAGCTCGGGCCGCGGGTTCGCTTTGAATAGGGAACCGCAGCGAGTGCAGTGGTACCAGGCGCCGGATGGATCGCTCACGGCCTTTTGCTAAGGGCTGACCCAGCCTTTGTGAAGCATCTCCGTGATCATGAAACACTTCGCCCCTCCCTCGACCGGACCTGAGATGCGGAGGGTTGCCCGGGCTTCCTCGTCTTGCTTCAGCAGCACCGATCCCTCGTTGAACTCTTCCACCAGCGCGGCCGCCACGGGCGAATCCAGTGGAGCATAGGCCCAGATGTAATGTTCGCCGGATGGATCCAGCAGTTGATACGAACGGAAACGATCCTCCGGAAATGCCCGCGAAAAGTAGGTCGCCGGTCGCACCAAGGAGCGGAGCAGGCCGCCCTCCGTCGACCCATCATCCGCCAGCTCGCTGATTTGCACTTCTCCGACCGCGAAGCTGGCTTCCCAGTCGAGCACCAGCTTGCCGTTTTCTTGAACGAAGCGGAGCTGGAAAGGACTGAAATCGCCGCGATGTCCGTCGATGCAGACCACCAGTCGCGGTTCGGTCCTGATGTAGCTGACGGGATCTTCGCCCGGGGCGAAGGCGGGATTGCTTCCCCAAGGCCGCCAAAGCCGCCGCATCTGCTCTTTGACCCGCTGCGAGTCGCGGACCCGGCGCAGTGCTTGCTCCATCGAGTTGGCCGCCGCGAAGCGCGTCATCACCTTTTCCGCCTCAGCGATCAGTTCGCCGGAATTGGCCACGAAGTATTCGCTCCGCTCGTCGAGTCGCTTCTCTTCTTCGAAACGAAAGGCGGCTTGGTCTGGTTCGGCTTCCGGTGCCTTGCGGGCAAGCAGGACCGCCGCGACCGCCGCCACGGTGAGCACGGCGGACGCCACCGACATCCAGCCGGTCCACTGGCCTAGTCCCCACTTTTTCTTTTGCCTCTCCAGCACCACTTCGGGTTCGGCCGGGCCGACTTCGCTCATCGGGCGCGCCTTCAGCGGCTCGGCTTCGGCGACGGCTTCCAAGCGATGGATGTCGTCCGCGACCGCAGACTCCCCGGCCTCGTTGCCGCCGATTCTCAGGCCGATCTCCAAGCCCCCGTCTGCTCCGCTCTCCGATGTGAAAGATCGGCTGCCGATCACCCGGACCTCGAACCCTTGCTGACCACCACCGTCGCCGGCAATTTTCTTTCGTTTCTGCGGAAGCATTTTCCTCAGGCGAAGCTGTCACCGGGAAACTTTCATCGCAAGCTTTAGAAAATCGCAGCCGATTGATCCTCAGGCAGCCGTCGCCAAGTTCCTGGCGCCCGCCCGCGGATTCCTCATGGCGCCGGCCACCTGCTCGTGTTAGAAAGCGGCTCGATGACTCCGCCCGACTGCCCCGAGTGCCCGCGCCCGACCCGGCAACACGCCATCAGCGAGGAAGCGATCCGCGAGGAGGAGCGCTTCGAACTCGAAGACCCGGACCGCGGCTTGCTCGCCGGACCGCGCTCACGGCTTAGGGATCTCGCCACCATCGTCCGCGTCGGCGTCGATCTCTTGCGCGGCTTCCGCTCGCTGCATTTCGCCGGACCGGCCGTCACCGTCTTCGGCTCCGCCCGCACGGAACCCGGCACCACCTACTACGAAATGGCCCGCAGCATCGGTGCCGCTCTTGCAGAGCTCGGCTTCACCACCCTCACCGGCGGCGGCCCGGGCATCATGGAAGCCGCCAACCGCGGAGCCCACGAAGCCGGCGGCCGCTCGGTCGGCGTCAACATCGAGCTACCTTTCGAGCAGCATCTCAACCCCTACGTCGACCGCTCGGTCACCATGCGCTATTTCTTCACCCGCAAGACCATCTTGGTGAAGTACTCCTACGCCTTCGTCGTGCTGCCCGGCGGTGCCGGCACCATGGATGAGATGTTCGAAACGATGACCCTGATCCAGACCGGGAAAATTCGCAATTTTCCGATCATTCTGATGGGCAAGGACTACTGGCAGCCGCTCATGGACTTCGTTTATCATATGGCAGAAGCAGGCATGATCAGTCCGGCCGATCCCGACCTGATTTTCTTCACCGACGATGTCGCCGACGCCGTCGCCCATCTCCAGCGCCACGCGGTCCGTCAATTCGGCCTGCGCCGCCAGAAAATGCCCAAGCCCCACGTCATCTTCGGCGAAAAGGGCGTCGCCAAACACCACGGCTGACGCGGCGCTTCGGGCGATCGATCTCAATGCCCGGCCCTGCAAATCGCGGCCGTATCGGTCGCCGTCGCGCCTGCCAGCCAGTTGAGTCGGAAGCGCAGTTTCTCGCGCCGCTCCGGCGAGGGATTGGGGTAGAGCAGCGGATACCACGCGCTCATCACCGCCGCCCGCGCCACCAGCGCGTGGTCGAGCGCCCGATGGTCGACGCTTCCTCCCGCCGCGCGATAGGCTGCGAGGATGCGGGCGGCGTGAGCCCGATCGCCTTCGAGAACGAGAGGATTCCAAAGGATCGACGCGAGATCCCACTCCACCGGACCCAGGAAGGTATCCTCCCAGTCCGTCCACAGCAGTCCTTCGCTGGTGGCCAGCAGGTTCCCCTCGTGAGCGTCGCCGTGCAGCGGTTGCATCGGGAAGCGACTCAGGGCGTCGCGGCTTTCGCCCAGCCGCCGGCGCAAAAGATCGAGCGCGGCTGTCGATAGGAATTCGCCAGGCTCGAGTCGGGTCAAAAGAGCTGCCGTTTCGTCCAAAATGCCCAACTCCGGCAGCGGAGCGGCGAAGGAGCGCAGCAGGCGGTGGCAGTGCTCGAGCGTGCTGCCAATCTCTTCAGGTGCGGGCGGGGCATCGATCACGCGGACGAATTTCCAGAAATTCAGCGTAAGCCCCAGCCGCTCGTGTGGTCCGGGTGGGATCGCAAGATGCATCGGGATCACTGGCGCGCCACGGCCCGCGAGATGGCAGGCGACCGCGCTCTCGCGGGCAAACCACTCGCCGCCTTGCCGCGGTCCCTCACGGTCGGTGACCACGCGCGCGACCAAGGATTCACTCAGGCGGACGACCACGGTGTGCCCGTCTTGCAAGATCTCGCGGCGATCGACCTCGACGCCATGGGCCCGCGCGGTTTCCACCGCGGCACGAATCGGAAGCGAAGCATCGGACATCGCGGCCGATGAATCACCACCCGCCGCACCCAAGTCAACCGCCCCCCGGCCACGACCTGATTTTCGCATTTCCGCCGCCGCCCTTCGCCGCCATGCTCCGCCCATGGATTTTCTCGCGCGGGCGCAGCAAGTGATCGAAATCGAAACCGAGGCTCTGCAAGGCATGGCGGCCCGCCTCGACGGCGCTTTCAGCCGGGCGGTGGAAATGCTCCACGCCACGCTCGACCGCCGCGGCAAAATCGTTGTCATCGGTATCGGGAAATCCGGCAATATCGGCCACAAAATCGCCGCCACCCTGAACTCGACCGGTGCGACCGCGGTCGTGCTCAATTCCCAAAACGCCCTGCACGGCGACCTCGGCATGCTGTCAGATGGCGATGCCGTCCTACTCCTTTCCTACTCGGGCGAGACGCCGGAATTGCTCGATCTCCTGCCCCACATCAAGCGCTTCGAAGTCGCCCTCATCGCCCTGACCGGCAAGCCCGCCTCCACCCTCGCCGAGCACAGCCACGTCACCCTGGACACCTCGGTCGAGCGCGAGGCCTGCCCGATGAATCTGGCACCGACTTCGTCCTCGACCGCGATGCTGGTCATGGGTGACGCGCTCGCCATGGTGCTGCTCGAGGCCCGCGGCTTCACGGAAAAGGAATTCGCCCGCTTCCACCCCGGCGGCGCGCTCGGTCGGGCCCTGCTCACCCGGGTCTCCGACATCATGCGCGCCGGCGACATGCTGGCATCGGTGGCTGCCGCGGCAACCGTGCGCGATGCCCTAGGAGCCATGACCGCCGCCCGTTCTGGAGCCTGCCTCGTGCTGGAAAAGGACGGCAGCTTGGCCGGTATCTTCACCCATGGCGATTTCGCCCGCTGCTACCAACAAGACCCCCACGTCGGCGAGCGTCCGGTGGCCGAGTTCATGACCCGCCGACCCATCAGTGTGGCAGCGGACTCACTGGCCGCGGAAGCCGTGCAAACGATCGGCTCCCATCGGGTGGACGATGTCGTGGTGATCGATGCCGCGGGCCGCCCGGTTGGCCTGGTCGATACCCAGGACCTCGCCCGAATGAAGATCGTTTGAACACCTCTTCGTTCTTGATTCCTTAAGAATCCCGAAGTAATCAGCTCGCGCGCATGGCGAGATCCCGCAAGAAACAGATCCGGCTTGGCACGATGACGGCCGGGGGCAATCGCCGCCGTCGCCGTCAGACCTTTTCGGAAGCGCTTCGTCATGCCAGCGCTCGCGCCCACGAGCGGACCAACCGCCGCCTTGGCCAGCGCGATCTCAAGCACGTTCGCGCGGCGATCGCCGGCAGCGCGGTCGTTTACGAAGACGCCCCCACCGGGCTGATGACGCGGATGCTCCGCTGGCTGCTCGGTATGCTGCTGCTTCCGTTCTGCTGGGTCACCTCGTGGACCTTCTTTTCCCAGTTCAGCGACGCGACCCTCGACCACGGCTTCTGGAAAATGCCGGCCTTTTGGTATTTCGCCACCGGGGTTTTGTTGATGACCGGCTGGTTCTTCAGCGGTTTGCTGCGGTCCGTTTTCCTCTATCTCTACGTGCTCGGGCACGAGCTGACCCACATCCTCTTCATCTGGGTCTTCCGCGGTCGAGTGAGCGACTGGGGCGTCAGCCTCGACGGTGGATATGTCACCACTGACAAATCGAACATCGTCATCGCCCTCTCCCCTTATTTCGTTCCCCTCTGGGCCGCTGCCGGGGTGCTGTTCCACGCGATGCTCGGCCTTTTCGTCGAGCTACCGCCGGTTTCGGATAAAATCCTCTTCGGCTGGGTGGGTTTCTTCTGGGCCTTCCATCTGCTGTGGACGCTCTGGATGATTCCCCGGGATCAGCCTGATCTGAAGGAAAACGGCCGATTTCTCTCGCTGGTCATCATTTATCTGGCCAACCAGCTGTTACTTGCCGCCTTGCTTTGCGCCGTCGCCCAGCCCCTTGGCTTTGGAGAATTTGCCACCGTATGGGCGACGAATGCCGCCCGTTTCTTCCAGGGTACTCTCCAAGTCCTTCGCGAGTTGCAGTCCTAGTTTCCCTGCAGAACCCCAAGCCTCACGCTTTCAATATCACAGCCAGAGCCTCTCGCCTCGATCCCCTTGCCTCGCCAAGGACCGCCTGCCTCGCAGCTTCCCGAAATGAGTTCTGTCTTGCCTACAACTCCCGCTGCTCTAGAAGTTCAGCGTGATCGCAGCCTGCAGAACCTTCGACTGGAATGCCGCATATGCAGGTGATATGCCGAACGCGGCAGAAGCAGGGCAAATGCAGCGTGCGGCATAATAAAACTGTTGGGCCTCAATATGACTGACGTTCAGTGGTTGAAGAAAAACCCGCAAATCCCGCAAATCATTGGGGTCGCCATGCTCGCTTGGGCCCTCGTTCCAGCGAATCCGTATGGCTACTACATCCTTTTACGCATCGTGCTCTGCGGCATTTTTGTATTTCTGGCCATAAAAGCCCATGAACTGAAGCAAGTGGGTTGGGTCTGGGTTCTAGCCATCACCGCCATTGTTTATAACCCAATCGTTCGGGTTCACCTGAATCGGGACATCTGGTCGGTCGTTAACGTCGCAACAATTGGTTTGTTAATCGCAACAGTTTTTGTTCTGAGAGAAAAGACGACATGAATGAAAAACTTAAACAGCTCAGCACAGCCGCGCTAGGCATCGTCTTTTTTCTTGCGCTCCTTTGCATTCCTGTTCTTTTTATTTGTGGCAGTGCGTGGGCAGCCGAGCACCTTCTACAACCGCTAATCGTTATTGGGTGGATGCTACTCGCGCTAGACCTTCTGGTTCTATTGCCTTTGTCTTTATTTCGCGGGCTTCGTGGCTTCACTGGCACCGTCATCTTCCTTTCGTCTTTTGTCTTCGGTCTCGTCACTTGGCTTCTGGGCTTCATCCTCACCTATGCGCTCTGGGGGCTCTGGGCAGTCATCATTGGCGTCCTCTTTTTCGGCGGTGCCGTCGTGCCATTCGCTCTGCTCGCTACACTGTTCAAAGGCATGTGGGATCCATTCTTTACAGTGCTCATTCTTTTCATGCTTACGTTTGCCTCACGTATCGCAGGTGCCTACATCGCGGAGAAGCAGTGAGGTTTAGGCCCAACAAGGCGCTCCAGCCGACCCGCGCAAAAAGCGCGCGGTCGGCTGAGCTTGGGCGTTAACTGTCTCTATCTATGAAAGTTGTAACCTGGAACTGCAATGGAGCACTTAGACTAAAGCTCGCAGAAGCAGATAGCTTACGAGCTGATGTCTTGGTCGTTCAGGAGTGTGAAGACCCTGCGTCATCGACCCCCGCATATAGAGAGTGGGCCGGTTCTTACCTGTGGGTGGGCGAGTCAAAAAATCGTGGCATCGGCATTTTTCCCAAAAACGGTCATCGAGTTGAAAAATTAGATTGGAGTGGCAGCTTTTCCGTCCCTGGGCTGTTCAGCAAAAGTGAAACACTGAATTGGAGCACGGAAGATCTCAGGCTTTTTCTCCCCTTCACTATCAACAGAGATTTCACTGTGCTGGCCGTCTGGACGAAGGGTCGCAATGAAGAAGTATTTGGCTACATGGGGCAATTCTGGAAGTACCTACAGATTCATCGTGACGATCTTAGCGGGCCAAAGACAGTTATTCTCGGCGATTTTAATAGTAATGTGCGCTGGGATAAGCCAGACCGCTGGTGGAACCACTCAGACGTCGTTGCTGAGCTCGGAGATATGGGTTTCAAGAGCCAGTATCATCGAGTCTTCGAGGAAGAACAAGGTAGTGAAACCAATCCAACATTTTTCTTGCATCGGAATCGCGAGAAGGCTTATCATATTGATTACGTTTTTACCTCGTTAGACTTTGCCGAAGAATGTAATTTGCAGGTTGGTCAGTATGACGAGTGGATGTCAATAAGTGACCACGTGCCGTTGACGTTGAGGATAAACAGTTAACATACTTTTGATGTGTGGAAAATGAAATCTACCTTGAAAACCCTGATCCCAGTCGCAGTCCTCTTCCATCTTGCGGGTTGCTCGTTTGCCATCGAGCATACATGGATTCAAGCCAAGAGCGGAGGCAGGATCACGAGTGCATCCTTTCGAGATGCGTCGATCGATTCAGGGTTTAAATCGACCAAGGGAGATGGCGCACAATTCCACAAGCGTGGCGTCTATTTAAGTCATTCGCCTAAAGAAAAAATTCTGGTTTACAGCGCATTTTGTCCTACCCCGATAACCATTTTAACGCGCGGCGCTGATGCCAGGGCATGGGAAATACGTTGTGATGAAGTGAAGGCTGCGCTGTTTGACTGGTATGCGCAGCGAGGCATCACTCTCGAAACCGTACGCGACTCATCATCGAATGAAGAAGCACAACACGTCGGAACATCCAAGGGCGGCTCACGCTTGTGATCTCCGATGGGTGCGGCCCGTTCAAGCGAGTGCTTACTGGAGAGCCAAGGGGTGAGGCGATCGGATCCGTATGGAATGAGGCCTCGTCTGGTCGGATGTTTGCCGTCGGCTACTGTGGCTCGACAGTCGGCCCTGGGGCCTTCTTGCTATCGGGCATGAGTTGGCGTCTCCTTGCGATCTGGGTTTGCCTCGCGTTGGCATCGGTGGCGGTTGGCGGGGAATCCCGCGCACCGGATTCCTTGACGGCGGCGATGAAGGCGGTGTGGCCGAAGAATCGCAGCCTCCATTTCGTCTTTCACGGGCACAGCGTTCCGGCGGGCTATCACAAGACGCCGCGGGTCAGGCCTTTCGAATCCTATCCTTTGCTTGCCGTGGAGCGCATTCAGGACGCCTATCCGCATGCGGTGATCAATGCCATCGTCACCGCCATTGGCGGCGAGGACAGCGTGAAAGGCGCGGCGCGCTTCGAGGCGGACGTGCTGTCACTGCGCCCCGACGTGATTTTCATCGACTACGCCCTGAATGATCGACGTCGCCCCGTGACGGAGGTCGAGCAGGCCTGGCGCTCGATGGCCCGCGCGGCGAAAGCGAAGGGCGTGCCGGTGGTCTTCGTGACTCCGACCGGTGCCGAGGACGTGAGGATCGACGCCCCGGACGAGGCTCTCGAAATCCGTGCGGAGATCATCCGGCGCGTCGCCCGTGAGGAAGCGGTGCCGGTCGCGGACGTGTGGGCAGCGTGGAAGGCGGAGCTGAAACGCGGGGTGAAGCAGGAAAGCCTGCTGAGTCAGGTGAATCATCCCAACCGGGCGGGTCACGAAATTGCCGCGCGGACGATCGCGGGTTTTTTTGGCGTCGATTGAGCGCCCCGAGTCTCATGGAAAGGGAAGAAATCGATCGCGCCACGTTTTTTTTGAATCCAATTCCGCAGCCCCGGCGAATCGATGGGTGAACCGCCTCGATTCCTACCATGGCCTACGGACACGACAGCAACCTCGACGCCTACCTGCGCGAAATCTCCAAGACACCGCTGCTCACGATCGAGCAGGAGTGCGAGCTCGCCGAGCGCATCAAAGATGGCGACGAAGAGGCCCGCTCGCATCTGATTCGTGCGAATCTTCGCCTGGTGGTGAAAATCGCCAACGACTACGCGGGTTACGGCTTGCAAGTCAGCGATTTGGTTTCCGAGGGGAATATCGGTTTGATGCAGGCGGTGGATCGTTTCGATCCCGACAAGGGCGGAAAGTTTTCCACGTACGGCGCATGGTGGATCAAGCAATCGATCAAGCGTGCTTTGGCCAACCAGAGCAAAACGATTCGCCTGCCGATTCACATGGTCGACAAGATCGCCCGCATGAGGCGGATCGCATCGATGCTGGCGGAGGCGCTGGGGCGCGAGCCCACCGACGACGAAATCGCCGCCGAGCTCGGGCTGCCGCGTCAGAAGATCGCGATGCTGAAGCAGAGCGCTCAGCGTCAGTCCTCGCTCGATGCCCCGGTGGTGGATGGCGAGGCGAAGACCTACGGCGATGTGATCAGCGACGACAGCATGGCGGACCCGCTGGAGATGCTGACCGACAAGAATTTGCGTGAGCAGATCGGGGACCTGCTCGAAGTACTGGACGAGCGCGAGCGGAAGATCATCGACGATCGCTTCGGCCTCAGCGGCCTCAAACCGATGCTTCTGGAAGACGTCGGTCGTGAGTTCGGAGTGTCGCGCGAGCGGATTCGCCAGCTTCAGAACGTGGCACTTGCGAAAATGCGCAAGGCCCTCGCCAAGATGGATCGTCCGGCCGCTTCGCTGAACGGTTTGACGCAGTCTTGAGCAGGCTCGTCCGGGGCTTCGTTTTCAAGGACGGAGCCGCAGGCGTTCCCTCGCTTCTCCGCAGCTTGGTGGCGTGAACGGTTTTTCCTCTGGTCCATCCCGCCGCCTCCGGGCATGGATGGCTCCATGATGAAGCGCATGTTCGTGGCGATTTGTTTCGGTTCTGTGCTTTCCGCTGCGGCGGAATGGCAGCCCTTGTGGTCGGGACAAGCGCCCGGTGCCAAGCGGCCTGCGGCGGGGAGCGAGACAATCGGCGAGGGTTCGCGTTACAGCGACATCGAAGTCCCGCAGTTTCAGGCGTACATCGCGCCGCAAGGCAAGCGGACGGGACAGGCGGTGGTCATTCTCCCGGGTGGAGGCTACGGCATCCTAGCGATGGAGCATGAGGGTCACGCCTATGCGAAATGGCTCAACCAGCGGGGCATCAGTGCTTTCTTGGTGAAGTATCGGGTCAGCTCCAAGCCGGATTTCGGCTATCAATATCCGGTGCCTTTTCTCGATGCCCGTCGTGCGATCCGCTGCGTCCGGGCGAGGGCGGCGGAATGGGGCATTGATCCGGGGAAACTTGGCGTGATGGGTTCATCCGCAGGGGGTCATCTGGCCAGCCTTTGCACAACGCGGCACGCCGATACGTTTCCGGAGGAAGGCAAGGATGAGATCGATCGCCTGAGCTGCCGCCCGGATTTCTCGATCCTGATTTACCCGGTGATCTCGATGGGGCCGCTGGCACATACGGGATCCCGGACCAATCTGTTAGGCTCGAAGCCATCGGCCGATTTGGTGGAGAGGTGTTCTACCGAGAAGCAGGTCGATTCGAGTACGCCGCCGGTTTTCCTGCTGAGCACGTCCGACGACGTGGTGGACTGCCGCAACAGCCTCGTGTTCGCGGGTGCCTGCAAGGCCGCGGGGGTGCCTTTGACCCTGCATGTGTTCGAGCGGGGCGGGCACGGTTATGGCATGAATGTCGGGGCCAAGGGTGAGCTCGCCGCATGGCCCGCTTTGTTGGAGGCGTGGCTGAAGCGCTGATCGCTGCAACCGGGTAGCGGCGTGATTTCTCGCTAGGGGGCGGCGCGCCGTGGGCCGTCATGGTCTTGACGCAGGAAGTCGAAGTCCGCCACCCCATCGCCGCTGGCCGTGGAGAGGCGGTAGCTGAAGAGTCCGACTTTGGTGCCCTCGTACCAAAAACTGCGATAGGCCCGCCTGTGCGGACCGAGGGGGTGGAAGTCCTTGCCATCGAGGCTGTAGGAAAAGGTGCCTGTGGCGTCGTCACATTCGAGCCGCAGCCAAAGCAGGTTCTGATTGAGTGGCGGGCCATCGATCCTCGGTCCCGGGCCTTTCGTCGCGTTGCCTTGGCCGAAGACGATTTGCCGCCGTCCCTTGTCGCAGGCGACGCCGATCCAGGTGTAGGCCTCGCCGAGGGTGCAGAGTCCGGCGCGTTGGCCATCGTCGATCCGTGAAGCATCGAGCTTCGTGGTGATGGTGCACGATTTCCCGCAGATGCGTTGGACGGCGGTGTTGCGGGCGAAGAGCAGGTGGTCTTCGTGAAAGGGGACGGCGATCGCGGGATACTGGGACCTGCCGCTGCGGGTGGCCAAGGGCCGTGCGCCGAGGCGTAGCCAGCCGGGGCGCGCGGTGAGCGACCAGTGGCGATCGTCGGGGTCGTGGTTCCACATCCACTGTCCGCCGAGAGCGCCGGGCGCGAACTCGTCGGAATGCGTCGCGGGATCGATCGATGCCGGGGGCAGGTCCGGCTTTTTCGCGGGTCGAGCGATTCCGACCGGTTGCCCGATACCGTCGCCGTCGGGGTCTTCTCCGATCCATGGCCAGCCGTCTTTCCATCCCGCGGGCTGGAGGTAGAGGCGGCGGCCATAGGGTGACTCCATCCGGTAGTCGTGGTGGAGAAAGGCCCATTCGTCGCCTTTGACCGGCACGAGTGAACCCTGTGCGGCTTGGAGCTCGGTACTACGATCTTCGTAGATCAGCCGTGATTCGTAAGGGCCGTAGATCGACTTCGAGCGGTAGGCGAACTGCGCCTTGTCGGGTCCGGTGCGGGCGACGAGCAGGTGGTAGTAGCCGTCGCGTTTGATCATTTGCGGTCCCTTGGGCGCGATGTCGGAGATGAGGGTGACGCCTTTGTCGATGATGGCATCGAAGCTTTCGTTGAGGCGGAAGATCCTCAGCGGGCCCGGATTTCCGACCATCAGCAAGTAGGCCTTGCCGTCGTCGTCCCAGAAGGGGCAGGGGTCTTCATGGCTGCCGCCGATGTTTTCGCGGATGGGTTTTGGACTCGTCCACGGGCCTTCCGGATGGCTTGCGCTGCAGACGAATCCCCGGTAGCGCGAGCTCCAGTTGAAAAGATAGAAGCGGCCTTCGTGTTCGCCGATTTCGCCGTCCTGCGAGCCGGCCGAGTAGGCGAGGCCGGGTGAGGTGAAGTCGTCGTGCAGGCCGCCGAGTCGTTCGTAGATGCGGCCGACCTGGGACCAGTTGACGAGGTCGCGCGACTTCAGGAGGGGCATGCCCATGAAATGGTGGGTCGCGGCGGTCAGGTAGTAGTGGTCGCCGTGGCGGATGACGCAGGGGTTGTTGTAGTCCATCCACAGCACCGGATTGCGGTAGGTCCCATCGCCCTGGTCGCCCCAGGGTGTGGCGGCGGCTGGCAGCGCGAGGGCGGCGAGCAGGAGGGCGGTGGCGGGTGACATCACTGCGGGATTACGCGAGAAGGAAGGAAAGCCCAAGCCGGATCGTGACATGTGGCAGGCGAGTGTGGCGATGCTGCAACATTCGTGCTTTAAATGACGTTTTCCATGGCGATGTTATCCTGTCGAATTGCGATTGTATCGTTCGCTTTCCTTTGTGTTCCCGTCGCGTGGGGAGGACCGGAGGAAGAATGGGCCTTCACGGTTGCGGCGGAGTGCCGGGATTTGGTGCATCCGCAGCGTCGGGCCCCTGAGGACTGGCGGCAGCGGAGCGGCGCGGTCACGCTCAATGCGGAGTGGGAGAAGGATCGGAGCAAATCGTGGTACATTGAGCTTCAGCGGGAAGGCGCTCGCTGGGTCGAGGCCGGGCTGGCGCACGGCGATCGCGAGGGCATGGGCTGGGGGCTGCGGCAGCTCGCTTGGGGATTCCGCCAGATGAAAGAGGACGGTTCTTTCGATTGCGACGATCGCTTTCACAGCGCGAGTTTCCTGGTGGAAGCGGCGGCGCGCTCGATCCTGCTGATCGAAAGTTCGCCGCATGCCGATGCCTTTCGTGCCGAACTCGCATCGCTCAAGCCGCCGCTACTGACCTGTGCGCGCTGGATGGCTTCGCCCGTGAACTTTCGAGCCGCGGAGCAGCAGCGGATTTACACGCATCGGCGATTTCTGTTAGGCTGTGCCTTTCTGCAATGTTCGCGCCTTCATGATGATGCGGTCCTGCGGCGAACGGCGGAGTATTTCATCGAGGACGGCCTGCGCTTGCAGCGTGCGGACGGGGCTTTTCCTGAAAAAGGCGGGCATGACAGCAGTTACCACGCGGTGTCCTTGATTTATCTCCAGCGCTTGTTGCGGATCGCTCCGGCGGAGCAACGTCAGCCGTCGTGGGATGCTGCGCTCCGGCGCGGGACGGAGTGGATGCTAAGCCGGATCGATGCCGAGGGAGTTGTCAGCGTGCGGGGTAATACCCGAACGGGTGCCGGGCAGGAGACGGGGCGTGGCGGCAAAGTGAAAGAGATCAATCGCCGTGAGGTGGCGCTCGCTTTGATCGGTGTGGGCCGTCACGAGTTGGCCGCGAAAGTCCTCACCGCACCCTAGCGGGGGGCGCATTTCATTGCCCGCGCGGCCTGTAGAACACCTGCCACAGCACGAGGCCGTGGGCGGGGGCGTTGCTGCCGGTCGTGCGGCGGTCGTGGCTCGCGAGCATTTCCAGCACCTGTCCGGCCGGGCAACGTCCTTCGCCGACTTGGACGAGGGTTCCGACGATGCCGCGGCACATTTTGTAGAGGAAGCCGCTGGCTTCGATGCGGAAGGTGATTTCCGCGCCGCGGCGGACGATCTCGCAGCGGTTGACGGTGCGCAGGGGGGCGCCGAGCCGTCCGTCGCGTTTGGTGGTGAAGGCTCGGAAGTCGTGCGTCCCGACGAAATGGACGGCGGCGGATCTCATCGCGGCGAGATCGAGCAAACGTGGCACATGCCAGGCGCGGTGGCGTGCCAGCGGGTCCATCGCCGGGTGGTTCCAAATGCTGTAACGGTATTCCTTGGCGGTGGCGTCGAAGCGGGCGTGGAAGCTCGCCGGGGCTCGGGTGGCGGCGATGACGCGGACATCGTCGGGCAGGCCGGCATTGATCGCCAGCGCGAGCTGCCGTGCGGGGATCCGTGACTCGGTGCAGGGGACTTCGAAATGCGTGACGAGGCCCCGTGCGTGGACGCCGGTATCGGTGCGGCTGGAGCTCGTCAGCCGGGGTGCGCTGGGGAAGAGCCGCGCCAGTGCGCTTTCGATCTGATCCGCCACGCCGCGTCCGCTATTCTGCGATTGCCATCCGTGGTAGGCGGTTCCGTCGTAGGCGAGGGTGAGCTTGAATTTCCGCATGAGCGCCGCCTTTCAAAGCAGAGTCGTTGGCCGGTGAGCAGTCCGAAATGCTCGTCAGTCGTTCGGCCTTCCCCTTTGACAATCCAAGCCCCCCCGCCCACGCTCCGCGCGAACTCCCACAGCACTTCCAATCATGGCCTACGATCTCATCGTCATCGGCGGCGGCCCCGCCGGATACGTCGCCGCAATCCGCGCCGCCCAACTCGGCAAAAAAGTCGCCTGCGTCGAGGCCGAGCGCGCCGGCGGCACCTGTCTCAACTGGGGTTGCATCCCGACCAAGGCGCTGCTGAAAAACGCCGAGATCTATCACACGCTCAGCCACCGTGCGGCGGAGTTCGGCTTTTCTTTCGACAACCTGTCCTACGATTGGTCCGCCGTGGTGGGTCGCTCGCGCAAGGTCGCCGATCGTCTGGCTGGCGGCATCGAGTTCCTTTTCAAGAAGAACAAGGTCGATTACGTCCGCGGACACGGCGCGATCGTCGCTCCCGGCAAGGTCGAAGTCACGGCTGCCGACGGCACCAAGAGCTCGGCCGAAGCCGCACACATCATCATTTCCACCGGTGCCAAGTCCCGTCCGCTGCCACCTTTGCCCTTCAATGGCAAGAGCGTCATCAGCTCGCGCGAGGCCATGGTCCTGCCGAAGCAGCCGGCCAGCATGATCATCATCGGTGCTGGCGCGATCGGTGCGGAGTTCGCCTACATCTACAATGCCTATGGCACCAAGGTGACCGTGGTGGAAATGGCCCCGCGCATGCTGCCGGTGGAAGATGATGAGATCGGCGATGCGTTGGAGAAGTCCTTCACCAAGCAAGGCATTCGATGCCTGGTGAACACCCGCATTTCGAAGACCGAGGACAAGGGCGACCGCGTCGAAGTCACCGTCGAGGGGCCGAAGGAAAACGGCGTGCTGTCGGCCGAGGTCGTGCTCGTGGCGATCGGTGTCCAGCCGGTCCTGCCCGGTGGACTGCAGCCGGAGCTCACCGAGCGCGGCTTCGTCAAGGTCGGCGATCGCTACGAGACCTCGATCCCCGGCGTTTACGCGATCGGCGACGTCAGCGGCCCGCCGCTGCTTGCGCACACCGCGTCGTTCGAAGCCATCCAGTGCGTCGAAGGCCTCTACGTCGACGGCCACAAGGTGCGCAAGGTCACGAATTTCCCCGGCTGCACTTACTGCCACCCTCAGGTTGCCTCGGTCGGCAAGACGGAGCGTGCGCTGAAGGAAGAGGGTGTCGAATACACCGTCGGCAAGATCCCCTTTATGGCGATCGGCAAAGCCATCGCCGCTGGCGAGCCGGACGGCTTTGCCAAGCTGCTCTACGGCAAGCAGCACGGCGAGCTGCTCGGCGCGCACATCATCGGCGACAACGCTACCGAACTCATCGCCGAGATGGGCCTGGCACTCGATCAGGAACTGACGGCCGAGGAGATCCACTCGACCATCCACGCTCACCCGACGATGAGCGAGGTGATTCACGAAGCGACCCTCGCCGCCGAGGGCCACGCGATCCACTTCTGAGCGGAGTCCGCTCCACGATCAGGCCGCCCCGGTATCCCGCGGGCGGCCTTTTTTTCGAATCCCGCGCTGTCAGGGCATTCCCCGCACGAGCAGGTGGAGACTCGGATTTCCTGGGCAGTGTTCGAACTCAAATGGGCGGATCCCTGTGATCGTTTTGCGAGCGATGCTCCCAATTTGAACCATTTTGTTTGCTGAAGCGGGTGGCATCATCGATCCGCCTGCTAGAGGGTTCGTGATCCGCCGAGCGCGGTGGCGAGGAAGGGGGCCGTCCTGGATTTCTTCGATTTGGCGACGAGTTCGGGCGGGCCTTGGGCGATGATCTCGCCGCCGCCGTCGCCTGCTTCGGGGCCGAGGTCGAGGATCCAATCGGCCTCGGCGGCGACGGCCATGTGGTGCTCGATCACGATGACCGTGTGGCCCTCATCGACGAGGCGGTGTAGGACATCGATCAGGCGCTTCACGTCTTCGAGGTGGAGGCCGACGGTGGGTTCTTCGATGAGGTAGAGGTTGGTGCGGCTGAGCGTTTTGAGGTTCTTCGCGGAGACTCGGCCCTTGGTGAGTTCGGTGACCAGTTTGATGCGCTGGGCTTCGCCGCCGGAGAGGGTGGGCGAGGGCTGGCCGAGTTGGAGGTAACCGAGGCCGGTATCGGCGAGGAGTTGCAGCGGCGCGGCGATGCGCGGCTGGGACTCGAAGAAGGCGGCGGCTTGTTCGATGGTCATGCGCAGGACCTCGCCGATGTTCTTTTCGCGGAAGCGGACTTCGAGAGTGGCGGGGTTGTAGCGCATTTCAGCGCAGGCCTCGCAGGGGACCCAGGTGCTGGGCAGGAAATCCATCTCGAGCTTCACCCGGCCATTGCCCTCGCAGACCGGGCAGCGTCCGTCGCCGGTGTTGAAGGAAAAGCGCGAGGCTTCGTAGCCACGGACGCGGGCGTCGGGGAGCTGGGCGAAGAGCTTGCGGATGTCGTCGAAGATTTTGACATAGGTCGCCGGGCAGGAGCGCGAGGTTTTGCCGATGGGGGACTGGTCGACTTCGTAGGTGGATTGGATTTTATCGAAGCCCGTCGCCTTGCTCCACGGGCGATTCCGGACAGTCGATTTCCGGTTGGCGGAAGTGCGGGCGGCGTCGGCGATGGCGGCGTGCATCAGGGTGGATTTCCCGGAGCCGGAGATGCCTGTTAGAACCGTGAGCCGGCTGAGGGGGATGGCGGCGGTGACGGACTTCAGGTTGTTTGCGACACAGCCGCTGACGGTGGCGAAGGGGTGGTCCTTCTTCACCGCACGGCGGCTGCCGCGCATGGGGTGGACGATGGGGTTGGCGAGGGCGCGGTAGGTGGGGGAGTTTTGAACATCGAACATCGAACGCCGAACATCGAATGTCGAAGTTTTGGAGGCCTTGCTGCCTTTCTTTGGCACTTGGTCCTTCGCACTTGGAACTTCTGGCGGCGGACCCTGATACACCACTTCGCCACCGAGCCGTCCCGCCCCCGGGCCGAGGTCGATCAGGTGGTCGGCGCGGGCGATGGTGTCTTCATCGTGCTCGACGACGATGAGACTGTTGCCGCGGTCGCGGAGGGCGACGAGGGTTTCCAACAAGGCGGCATTGTCGCGCGGGTGGAGGCCGATGGTGGGTTCGTCGAGGACGTAGAGGACGCCGCGCAGATTGCTTCCGAGCTGTGCGGCGAGGCGGATGCGTTGGCTTTCGCCGCCGCTGAGAGTGCGCGCGGAGCGGTCGAGCTGGAGATAGCCGAGGCCGACTTCGCTGAGGAAGCGGAGGCGCTGGCGGATCTCGGGCAGGATGTCGCGGGCGATGAGTTGGGCGCGATCTCCGTCGAGTGTCAGGGCCTGGAAATGGGTGGTAGCTTGTTGGACGGAAAGGTGGGAGAGCTCTGCAATGGAGGGGGCGTCGTTTGCTGCTGCTTGTTGTAATGGGCGGGCCGCCCGTTCCCCTCTTGGGTTGTTGTTTCTTCTTGGTGTTTGGAGGCGGACGGCGCGGGCTTCGGGGTTGAGGCGGGCACCTTGGCAGCTGGGGCATTCGACAAGCTCATCGTCGTCCATCCGCTCGATTTTGCGGTCGGCGTCCATCTCGGCTTCGAGCACGGATTCGAAGCGCGAGGTGTCGATGTGGAAGCGCTGTTTCGGAACCATTCCGTGGCCGCGGCAGTGGGTGCACCAGCCGTGGGGCGAGTTGAAGGAAAAGAGGCGGGGGTCGAGCTCCTCGAAGGACTTCTGGCAGCACGGGCAGCTCGCGTCGCTGGAGAGCAGGATGAATTTCTTGTCCGGGGTGAAGAGCTTGAGAACGCCTTTGCCGATATCGAGAGCCTTGGAGATGGTGGATGGAACGATTTGATCCCCTGCGTGCGAGCCGCCTGCGCCTCTCTTGGAGGCGCTTGCCTGGCTCTCCCAGACGACCACGTCGATGTCGTGTTCTTTGAAGCGTTCCAAGCGGGTGAAGCCTTCGGCCTCGCGGAACTGCTTGTTGACGAGAAGTTTGGAATAGCCCTGCTTGAGTGCCCATTCGGCGACTTCGCTGTGGTAGCCTTTCCGGCCGCGGATGACGGGGGCGAGGATCGAGACCGGGCCTTTTTGGAGGAGTTCGCGGATGCGGTTTTCGATGGCCGCGAGCGATTGCTTTTCCACCGGCACTTGGCAATCGGGGCAGTAGCGGGTGCCGAGCTTCGCGTAGAGGAGGCGGATGAAATTCCACAACTCGGTGACGGTGGCGACGGTGGACTTCATGCCGCCTTGCGAGACGCGTTGCTCGATGGCGACGGTCGGGGGGAGGCCGGCGAGGGAGTCGAGCTCGGGTTTTTCGAGCTGCTCGGCGAATTGCCGCGCGTAGGCGGACATCGAGTCTAGGAAGCGGCGCTGGCCTTCGGCGAAGAGGATGTCGAAGGCGAGAGTGGATTTGCCCGAGCCGCTCAGACCGGAGACGACGACGAAGCGGTCGCGCGGGATGTCGAGGGAGATGTTCTTGAGGTTGTGCTCGCGGGCTCCGCGGAGGGAGATGCTGGACGGTGGCTGCGCGACGATAGGTGCGGGAGTTTTGCGGTGAGTGGTGGGCGAGGTGTCCGGGTGCAGAGCGGGTTTGAGGAAGCGTGCGGTCTCGGTTTCGAGGGTGGCGATGTGTTCGGGTGGGCCTTCGGCGACGAGTTGGCCGCCGTGTTTTCCGGCTTCTGGGCCGAGGTCGAGGATCCAGTCGGCGCATTTGATGACGTCGAGATTGTGTTCGATCACCAGCAGGCTGTGGCCGGCATCGACGAGGCGCTGGAAGACGGCGAGCAGGCGCTCGATGTCGGAAAAGTGGAGGCCGGTGGTGGGCTCGTCGAGGATGAGGAGTTTGGATGCGGGCGGGCCGCCTGCGCCCCTCTTGGAGGGAGTGGTGGTGGTTTCGGCGAGTAGTTGGCAGAGCTTGAGGCGCTGGGATTCGCCGCCGGAGAGGGTATTGAGGGGTTGGCCGAGTTTGAGGTAGCCGAGGCCGACTTCAGCGAGCGGTTGGAGGAGTTTGCAGATCTGCTGGTGGCGCTTTGAAGTGGGAGGGGAAAGAACGGGCGGGCCGCCCGTTCCCCTCTGATCCGAGCCGGCCGAAACCGGCGCTCCTTCTTCGCCGTAGAAGGCGAGGGCTTCGTCGACGCTGAGGTCGAGGATGTCGGCGATGGATTTGCCGAGGTAATGAAGGTCGAGCGTGGAGGGTTTGTAACGTCGGCCCTGGCAGTCGGGGCAGGTGACGTGGAGGTCGGACAGGAACTGCATTTCCACCTTTTCGCTACCGGCTCCGGCGCAGCGGTCGCAGCGGCCATCGCCAGAGTTGAAGGAAAAGAAGCCGGTGGTGAGTTCGCGGGCCTTGGCGTCTTCGGTCTGCGCGAAGAGCTGGCGGATGGGATCGAAGGCGCCGACCAGCACGGCGGGGGTCGAGCGAGGGGTGCGGGCGAGAGGCGATTGGTCGACAAGCAGGATGTCGCTCAAGTACTGCGTGCCTCGTAGTTCTTTGAGTGGCGCCGGATCGAGATCGGCGTCCTCTTTGCGCAACTTGCGCGCGATATTGGCGTAGAGGACGTCGTGGGCGAAGGTCGACTTACCGGAGCCGGAGACGCCGGTGAGGCAGACGAGAAGGCCGAGCGGAAGGTCGGCATCGAGCTTCTTCAAGTTGTGGCGCTGGGCTCCGCGGATTTCGATCTTCGCGGTGCCGGGTTGGCGTCGCGATGTAGGAACGGCGATGAATTTCTCGCCGGTGAGCCAGGGGAGCGTGCCTTGGGGTCGGCGGTCGCTTGCTGGCGTTTTCTTGGCTGCGGGCGAGCCGCCCGCGACCTTCTTGGCTTTGTTTCGCACTTCGAGCCCCTCGCTTGGGACCTTGCCTTGGAAGACCAGCGTCCCGCCGTGCTGTCCGGCGCCGGGGCCGATGTCGAGAAGTTGGTCGGCGGCGCGCATGACGGCTTCCTCGTGCTCGACCACAACCAGGGTGTTTCCTTTGTCGCGGAGACCGTGCATGACGCCGACGAGGCGCTGGATGTCGCGCGGGTGGAGGCCGACGGTGGGTTCGTCGAGAACGAAGAGGGTGTTTGTTAGAGACGCACCGAGGCAGGTGGTGAGGTTGACGCGTTCGATTTCGCCGCCGCTGAGGGTGCGGGCGGGTCGATCGAGCGTGAGGTAGCCGAGGCCGACTTGTCCGAGGTAGAGGAGTCGGTTGGTGATTTCGGTGAGGATGAGATCGGTGGACGACGGTTGTTTGCCGATGCTGGCCCGCAGATTTTCGAACCAAGGACTGAGCTCGGCGATCGGGAGGGTCCAGAGTTCGGGCAGGGTTTTGCCGTCGATCTTAAAGCAGAGGGCCTCGGGTTGGAGTCGCCTGCCGCGGCAGGTGCTGCAGGTGGTGTAGGAGCGGTAGCGGCTGAGGAAGATGCGGACGTGCATCTTGTATGCTTTGGATTCGAGCCAATCGAAGAAGCCTTGGATGCCGTACCATTCGCCCGATTGCCAAAGCGCTTCGAGCTCTTCCATGGAATCCGCGGTCGAGCTACCCGCGCCCGTTTTTTGACGACGATCTCCGTAGTAAATCCAGTCGCGCTCGTCGTCGTCGAGGTCTTCCCACGGCGTGTTGATGTCGATGTGGCGTTCCTTGCAGCAGCGGATCAGGTCGCGCTGGCATTCGTCGCCGCGTTCGCCTTGGAAAGGTTTGATCGCGCCTTGGCGGATACTGAGGCTGGGATCGGGAATGGATTTTTCGAGATCGAGCCCGATGACTCGGCCGAAGCCTCGGCATTTGGGGCAGGCCCCGAGGGGATTGTTGAATGAGAAGAGGGCGGAGGAGGGGGGACGGAGGGAATTGCCGGTGGCGGGGTTGGTCCACGACGTGGTGAATGATTTCGAGATGCCGGATGGCAGGTGGCAGATCGCCGATGTTCCTTTGCCGAGGGTGAAAGCGTGTTCGAGGGCTTCGAGGAAGCGGGTGCGGTTGGGTTTGGTGAGGGGGATGCGGTCTTGGATGACCGCGATGGTGGAAGGAAGGCGGGTGGGGTTGGGTGAGGGTTCGTCGGTGCGGAGGATTTGGCCCTCGAGGAGGATGCGGAGGTAGCCTTGCCGGCTGAGGAAGGGGAAGAGCTCGGAGCCGGGGGTATCGGGGGGGATGCTCACGGGAAAGGTGACGAGGACCTGCTGTCCCGGCAGGTTTTCGTAGGCCCAAGCGGCTGCGGAGTCGGGGGAGTCGGGGCAGATTTCCTCGCCGCTGTCGGGGTCGTAGCCTTTGGCGACGCGGGCGAAGAGGAGTTTCAGGTAATCGTTGATCTCGGTCAGGGTGCCGACGGTCGAGCGGGTGGTGCGGATATTGTTTTTCTGCTCGATCGCGATGGCGGGCGGGATGCCGTCGATGCGATCGACATCGGGCTTGTCCATGCGGTCGAAGAACTGCCGGACGTAGGGTGAGAAGGTCTCGACGTATCGGCGCTGGCCTTCGGCGTAGAGGGTGTGGAAGGCGAGGGAGGACTTGCCGGAGCCGGAGGGGCCGGTGACGACGGTGAGTTGGCCGAGGGGCAGGTCGAGATCGAGGCCGCGGAGGTTGTGCTGGCGGGCACCGCGGATGGCGATGACTGGGGTTGGGGCGGGCTTGTTCTCGGGCACGGGGTGAGTTTATGCGGGAGCGTGGTCGGCGCTAGCGGAGTTTGCGGGGCTTGCCGGGTGGGCGTGGGGATGCGATGACCCCGTCATGGAATCGATGGAGGAAATCGTGGCGCGCGAAGTCGGCGCGGAAGGTTTGGCAGCGATGACGGCGGCCTTTTACCGGCGGGTGCGGACGGATGATTTGCTGGGTCCCATGTATCCGGAGGCTGATTTCGAAGGCGCGGAAGCGCGTTTGCGCGAGTTCCTGCAGTTCCGCTTTCTCGGTGCGGAAGCGTATCTGGAGCATCGGGGCCACCCTCGGCTACGGATGCGACACGCTCCGTTTGAGATCGGAGAGGCCGAGAGTGCGCGCTGGGTGGCGCTGATGGAAGAGGCGATGGACGAGTGTCGGATCGCGGGCGCGGCGAGGGCGGTCATTTCGCCGTTTTTCGCGCAGGTGGCGGATTTCCTGCGAAACCGTTAGCGAGGATTCAGTTCACCGGGCGCAGTTCGATTTTTTGGCCGTTCGTGTTGACCCCGACCCAGCGTTTGCCGCGTTTTTTGAGGGTTGCGATGCCGCCGCTACGCCAGCGGACGTTGATTTCCTCATCGTTTTCGCTCCAGCTTCCTTGGAGGTTTCCCCAGGTGAGGCAGGTGACGGTACCGCTGGGGAAGGCTTCCCAGATCACGCCGGGGGTGTCGTTCCAGATCCAGCGGCCGACGAAAGGGGACGAGTTGTTCCCGTAGTCGCGGCGTTTGTCGCCGTAGTTGTCCTCATCTTCGTCCTCTTCTTCATCTTCTGTCGGGTTTTCGATGCCCATTTCCTCCAGCCAGTCTTCGATCTTGGCGGCGGCTTGGGCCTGTTCGGTGATCGAGTCGGCAAGTTCTTTCTGACCGCGGATCTTGGCATCGGCGTGGGCTTCCTTGAGGCGCGTGAGGTAGGCTTTGCGGATGCGTTCGGCGGACGAGAGGAAGGTGGCGTCGATGGCTTTTTGTTTGGCGAGATAGGTTTCGCAACTGTCCGCCATTTCCTGGGAGAGCTTGATGTCATCGTCGGGATCGATGCCATTCGGGATGCGGTCGTCTTTGACCAGCAGCTTCAGGTTGGCGACTTCGATGCGCCAGCGGCGGGTTTCGCTTTCGTTGAGCCGGCGCAGCCAGGTTTCGAGGTCGGATTGGAAGCTTTTCGCGTTGGCGGCGAGGTTGCGTTTCCGTTCTTGGTCGAGGTTGGCAAGGAGCTCTTTGGATTTCGCGGCGAGGTCGTCGGAGGTGATGACGCCACCGTTGCTGCCTTTGTTCGGCTTGGCCTTGTCTTGGTTTTGGTTGTCCTTGCTCCATTCGATGACAAAGCCGGAGGCGGTTTCGGAGGGGTCGGCGTCGCGCCAACCTTGATCGGGGTGGATGGTCAGGGCGTCCCCTTCGCGTTTCGGGTAGCCCTGGTCCCAGTGGGCGAAGGACCAGGCTTCGCCGGTGATCCATTTCCATTCGGCGTCTTCGCGCTCGGCACCGAGCCAGAGGCCGTTGCTTGCGGAGGTGTCGGCCAGTTCTTCGGCGAGCCATTCCGCTTCGGAGCGGGAGGAGGGAACCATCAGATGGCCGCCTGACTTTTCGGCGAGTTCGGAGGCTTCGGCGGCGTCGCATTCGTGGAGCACGACGAGCACGTGTCGGTCTTCGTGAGCGAGGGTGCCGGGCGGGAAGGAAGGGTTGGGTTGGTCGATGGAATCGCCGGTATTTTGGAGGACGACTTCGAGGCTGGCGGGATTGCTGCCGTCCCGTTGCCATTGAATCAGGAAGGGAAAGCGGTCATCGGATTTGCGGACGCGGACCATCGGGAGGTCGTCGACGGCAAGATAGGTGCCGGCCCCGGTGGGTGTTTTGAGCTTCCAGGGGCTGCCGTCGATCTGGGTCCAATTGGCGCGCCCTGCCTTTCCGGCACCGAGCCAGAGGGAGCTGTCGGCCTTGGCGTGGGTGCCCAACCAGCTGATGTCTTCCTCGCTGCGGACGATCGGGAGGTGGCCGCCGTGTTCTGCGGCGAAGTCGGCGGCCTCTTGCCAGCTCATCGCTTCAGGGACGAGGAAGAAGTCGGAGTCGCCGTGGCGGATCGTGCCGATCGGCATGCTCTCCCGTTGGCCGGCGGCGAGGTCGTCGCGCAGTCGTTCGAGCGATTCCATGGGGGATTCGTCGATGGCTGGGGTGCTGCGTTCCGGGGTGACGACTTTCTGAACCGCGGCGAGGCGGGCGGCTTCGGCCTCGGCTTTGGCGCGGGCTTTCGCGTCGGCGGCTTGTTGCTCGGAGGCCTGTTGTTCGGCGGCGCGGTCGATTTTGGTCTGCTGGTAACGTTTCCAAGTAACGGCGATGGAGACGAGGAGGATGCTGATAATGATCAGGTTTCGAACGAGCACGCCGCTTCCGCCGGATGAGGTTGGAAGGGGTCTTTGGGCGCTGGTGGCAGCGGGTGCGGGTTTGCCGACCGAGGCGAGGGCGCGGGGTGCTCCGGTCGCGGCCACGAGTTTGCGTTGGGAGTTTCCCGGGGCCTTGTTGAGCCAGTCGCCGAGGTCCTTGGCCATTTGATCGGCGTCGGGGTAGCGGAAAGCGGGGTTCGGGTGGGTGGCTTTTTGCCAAATGGTGTCGAGGGCGCGGTCACAGCCGCCAACGGTCGACGGGGGCGGGCAGTTGGCTTGTTGGAGTTGGCCGGTGAGAAGTTCGTAGAGAATGACGCCGACGGCATAGATATCGGAGCGGCGGTCGGCGTGTTCGGGGCGGGTGATGACTTCCGGAGCGGTGTAGCCCGGGGTGCCCATGATCAGTCCGGGGCCTTCGCTACCGGAGGGGCGGGCGAGGCCGAAGTCACCGATTTTCGGGTCACGCTTGGGCGTGAGCAGGATGTTGGCGGGCTTGATGTCGCGGTGGATCACACCGTTTTCGTGAGCGTGGGCGAGACCTTCGCAGATGCCTTTGACGATGAGCGCGGCTTGGGGGGGATCGACGGCGAGGTTGTACGCGGAGTAGTAGAGGGACTTCCCATTCACATACTCCATCGCGATGTAGAGCATGCCATCGATGGCGCCGGAATCGTAAACGCCGATCAGGTTCGGGTGGTTGAGGCGTGCCATCGCGCGGGCCTCGGTCTCGAAGGACTGACGGAACTCTGGATCGGCACCGAGTTCGCGCGGGAGGATTTTGATCGCCACGTCGCGGTCCAGTGAGCGTTGGCGGGCCTTGTACACGGCTCCCATGCCGCCTTGGGCGATGAATGCCTCGAATTCATAGGCGGGAAGCAGGGCGGCGAGTGCTTCCAAGGTTGGCGCTTCGAAAGGTGCGGGAGTCATGGTTGACGGGGCTGTGGATAGCGAGAGTCGGACAAAATGGCCAGATGAACGCTATCTGGGTCGTTTATAAGGGAGCGTGGTAAATGATCCACTCAGGAATTTTGATGGTCGAATTGTAGAGTGCGTGGAGGACGATCGCGGTGGCGAGGCTACCGGTGGCGGCGTAGCAGAGGGCGCAGCATGCTCCGAAGAGGCAGACCGATGCCAGGCCGTAAGGTCCGTAGAAGTGGACGATGGCAAACACGGTGGAGGAGAACAAAGTTGCGGCCGGGATGGAGATGCGGTTCGCGATCGAGCGGAATAGCACCCCTCGGTAGAGGATTTCTTCGGCGATGGGTGCCGCGATGCACGCCGAGCTGATGGCGAAGAGGAGACCCCAGGGGCCGGATTCCATCGGCGAGAGGCCGCCCGTGGGATCGGGCGTGGTGGAGTGACCGAGCGCCGTGCGGAGGAATGGGTCGGCCAAGGTAAGCAGCGCGAAGGCACCGAGCACGAGAGCGCCATCGGGACGGGCGGTCAAACCGAGGCGCTCGGTAGCATGGCGTGCCCGGCGGAAGAAGAATGCCAGTGCGATGAGGGCGGGGAGGAAGCGCGTGGCGGCATCGAGCAGCGCGAAAAGCGGCGATGAGAGCAGGAGCGGCGTGGCGTTCTCGCCGACGATCTGCCCGGAAATCATGAGGTCGAGGGTTTTTCCGAAACCGATCGAGGCCAGGTAGGCCATGAGGAAAACTCCGATGCCCAGGCCTGTCGGCCAGTGGCCGCAGTAGCCGGTTCTGCGGGATCGCATCGCGAGGGTGAAGCAACGGGCGAGGTGGGGTAGGAAGCCGCAGCCGACGAGGACCAGCAGCCAGACGGCGCTCCGGACTCCTAGGGCGCGTAGCTTGAGTTCGCGATTCCGCGGATCGGCTTCCGCCGTTCCGGCGAGTAGGGCGAGTTGGCTGGGGCTGAGTTTTTGGGTCGATTTCA
Organism: Verrucomicrobiota bacterium; assembly: GCA_004293445.1. GTDB lineage: Bacteria > Verrucomicrobiota > Verrucomicrobiia > Verrucomicrobiales > Akkermansiaceae > Haloferula. The sequence continues at coordinate 290,453 of RDYP01000003.1, forward strand.
GGTATTCGCGGTCCCACCAAGCATCTTGGCCGTCTTTGATTCTGCGAAGCAGGTCGTCGAAGCCCGGTGGTCCCGGCAGGCCGAGGGTGAAGAAGAGTCCATCGTCGGGACTTTCGCCTCGCATGAGGGGAGTGAGAATGGCGAGCGCGTACTTGCCGTCCTGATCCAGTGAATGCTCGGCGCGGAGGACTTCGAGGGCGGCCACGGCTCTTTTCAGGGCATCTTCGCGGCTGGGGATGGTCAGGACTTGGCGCAGGAGGGGCGGCAGGTCCTCAGTCGCCTCGGCGAGGCGCAGGTCGCGGTCCGATTTGAGCAGGGCCACCTGGGTCGTGCCTGCTTCGTAGCCCATCGGCGTGCCGAAATGGTTGTCCCAGAGCCAGACTCCCATCACGAAAACCAGCAATACCAGCAGCGGCTCCGCGAAACGCCGACGAAGGATTTGGCGATAGGGGTTGCTGGCCGGTGCTGGCAGGTGGGAGTTGATGTCATGATTGATGGGCAAATTGCTGAAAAATCGCAAGCTTGGCGGACAATCATGACAAGTTAACAAAATCTCCATGGTAGATTTCCCGCTGGCGGCTGATGGAAGTCGCCGTCACATTCCCGCGCGCCCATGGCCCTTGATTTTGTCTCTCATGCGATCTCATCCGCGGTTCCTGTGCCGCCTGATGATGCGGCGTTGGTGATCCGGTTGGCTTTCCTGGCAGCAGTCCTCCTTTTTTTGATTGGCTGGGGGATTCGGGTGGCTTGGGCGCGCAAGACGACCTCGGTGCAGGAGGGGCCGCCGACTCCTCCGCCACTTCCACTTTCGTTTCCGCCTCCTTTGCCAGGGGGGCTACCCGATCGCATCTTGGGATGGCTGCGGGTGCCGACGCGGCATTATCGTTTGCTCGACCTGCCGCTGATTGGCTTGGTGCTTTTGATTTTTGGGCTGACAGCGATGCCTGGTGACGCCGCTGCGGTGCCTCTGGAGAAACGATTCACGCCGGAGTTGCTGGTGACTTCGATTTTGTTCCAATGGATGCTGATGGGCATGGTGATCGCCTTTGTGCGTTGGCGCATCGGACTGGTGGAGTGGCTGGGTTTGCGGTGGAAGGAATGGCCGCTGGTGTTCGCGATCGCGCCGCTGACGGTGTTCTGCGTGTGGTGCCTGCTCGGCCTCCTCCATTTCTCGGGCTGGAACGGCTGGCTCGAACGCAGTCTGGGGATCGATTCGATGCAAGAGGCGGTGAAGCTTTTGAAGGAGTCCAGCCATCCCTTGGTGATTGGCTTGATGGCCTTCGCTGCGGTGATCGTGGCTCCCGTGGCAGAGGAGGTGGTGTTTCGTGGCTATCTCTATCCGGCAGCGAAGCGATTTTGCGGGACCGCCGCCGCGATCGTTTTTTCATCGCTGGTGTTCGCGGCGGTTCACGGCAATGTGGTCGCCTTGATCCCTCTCTTCGTGCTGGCGGTTCTGTTGTGCCTGATCTTCGAGGTCACTGGCTCGATCTGGGCCTGCATCTCGGTCCACTTTTTGTTCAATGGAGCGACCGTCACGATACAGTTGCTGCATCGCTACGGGTTCTTCGAGCAGCCGGTTCCCCGTTGAAATGAAGAGCTTGAGGGACATCGGTGAGGACGCATTGATCCGTCGTATCTTGCGCGGTTTCCCAGGTGGGCCGCGGCTTGTGGTCGGTCCTGGGGACGATTGCGCGGTGGTCGATTTGGGGCGGGGCCCGCTGCGCTTGTTGAAGACCGACGCACTGGTCGAGGGCGTGCATTTCCTGCCTGAGACACCCGCGGAAAAGGTGGGGTGGAAATCGGTGGCCCGGGTGCTCAGTGACTTCGCGGCGATGGGCGGGGCACCGGAGCATGTTTTGGTGACGGTGGCGGTCGATGCGGGGCGGCCGCTCGCTTGGATGGACGGCTTGTATCGTGGCATCCGCAAATGCTTGAGCCGTCACGGTGGCGTGTTGGCGGGCGGGGAGACTTGCCGACTGCCGACGGGTGCCGTGATTTCCGTCGCCGGGGAAGGTCGCGTCGGGCGTCGAGAACTGGTGCTTCGTTCCGGCGGCAAGCCCGGGGATTTGCTGCTGGTGACGGGTCGGCTCGGCGGTTCGATCGCTGGCAAGCATCTCTCGTTCACCCCGCGTCTTGCCGAAGCCGCCTGGCTGGTTCGCGAGTTGCGGCCGAGTGCGATGATGGATTTGTCCGATGGCTTGGCGAAGGATTTACCGCGCCTTGCCGAGGCAAGTGGCTGTGGTTTTGAGCTCGGCGAGCTACCGAAGAATCCCGGATGCACTCGCGAGCAGGCCCTCGCCGATGGTGAGGACTACGAGCTCCTGCTGAGCGTCTCGCCTCGTCGTTGGCGCGCTGCCTCCGCCGCATGGTCGGCCGCCTTTCCCCGCTTGCCGCTCACCGTGATCGGGCGCCTCCGCGAAGCGGGCATCGCCCCGCAGCTCGCCGGCGGATGGGATCATTTCTCACCTTCATCATGAAATCCCTGATCGAAACCTACTACGCCGCCTTCAACACGGGCGATCGCGAAGCCCTGCTCGCCTTGCTGGCGGACGATGTCGTGCACGAGGTCAACGAAGGTGCGCCTGAACTTGGCAAGGAGGCTTTCCGCTCCTTCCTCGCCCGAATGGATCGCTGCTACCGCGAAACGGTCGAGGACCTCGTCATCTTCACCGGTCCGGAGCATCGCGCCGCTGCGGAATTTTTCATCCGGGGAGAATATCTCGTCACCGATGAAGGCCTGCCGGAAGCCCGCGGTCAGCATTACCACCTGCGGGTCGGTGCGTTTTTCGAGGCTCGCGGTCGAAAAATCACCCGGGTGACCAACTACTACAATCTCCACAACTGGCTTGGCATGGTCCGTTGACCCGAAAGAACTCCTTCGCCGCATTCGTTAGATTCACAAAGCAAGCTCCATGAAGTCCACGATTCTCTCCCTTCTGTTCGCCGCCACCGCACTCCACGCTGGCGAGACCTCCTTGTTCAACGGCAAAGACCTCAGCGGATGGGAGGGCAATCCCAAGCTCTGGTCGGTTGAGGATGGCGCCATCACCGGCCGCACTGCCGACGTCGGTGACACGAAGATCGGCCACAATACTTTCCTCGTCTGGAAAGACGGCACGGTCGCCGACTTTGAACTCAGCTTCCAATACCGCATCGAGAAGGGGAATAGCGGCGTCCAGTATCGCTCGAAGCAGCTCGATCCCGGGCCTTTCGGTCCCATCGTCAGCGGCTATCAGGCGGACTTCGAGGCGGGCAAGACCTACAGCGGCATTCTTTACGAAGAGCGCGGTCGTGGCATCCTCGCCCAGCGCGGTCAGAAAACAGAGATCGGCACCGATGGCAAACCGGTCGTCACCGGCAGCGTCGGCGACAGCGCGGAAATCCAGGCCGCCATCAAGGATGAGCAGTGGAACGACTACAAGATCGTCGCGAAGGGCAATCGCGTGCAGCATTTCATCAATGGCAAGCAAAGCATCGACGTCACCGATCTGGATGCGAAGGCTCCGAAGGATGGCATCCTCGCGCTCCAAATCCATGCCGGTCCGGCGATGGTCGTGCAATTCAAGGCGCTCGTCCTCAAGACCGACTGAGCCAGGCTTTTCGCCATCGCCAAAACAGCCGGGCCGCGCCATGGTCCCATCGTGATCTCACGCCGCAAGATCAAGTATCCGGTCTCCGCGCCGCTGCGCCAGTATCTCTACCACTTCGACCGTCTTCGCGACATCCCGCTGGTCTATGACGACCTGACGCGCTTCGCCGGTTCGATGCCCTACGAGGACCCGCGCGGCAAGGAGACGCTTTGGCTCACCGTTTTTTATCCGCGTGAGCTGATGGAAGAGCTGCGGCCCAAGCTCACCAAGATCTACGCCGAGCTGAAAATTGGTGGCGATACCGACCTCCACGAGCACCTCACGGTGGACCGGATCGATTTCGGAGAGTTCGGAAATTCCCGCCCTTTTCGAATCCGCGTCACCAATCTCTACAACGACAACTCTGACTACTTTTACGTTAAGCAGGCCGACGCGTCGCGCATTTATGGCCTGGAGTTGGAACACGTCCTTTCGCCGAATCGCATCAACTATCTCGTCAATGGCAACACCCTGATCGAGGAGCACATCGCGGGTGTCCCCGGCGATGCCTTCCTGAAAAATCACCTGCCGCGACCGGAACTCAACCGCGTCCGCATCGCCAAGGAGTTCACCAAATTCAACGAACGCTGCTTCATCCGCCTGCTCGGCGACATGCGCAGCGTCAACTACGTGGTCGACATCACGCCGGACTTCGAGGAGGTGCAGTATCGCGTCCGCCCGATCGACTTCGACCAGCAAAGTTACGAACGCCGCGGTAAGACCTACCTCGCCTACCGTTTCGACTCGAACAAAACGGTCACCAAGCTCGCCTTCGACGTGCTCAATCGGAAAACCATCCAGCAATACGTCGCCGAAGAGCGCTCGCAGATGACCCGCCGCGCCAAGGTCGAGGATACCCGGCTGCGCGCCCTGCTCGGCGTGATGCGCCGCGACGAGCTGGCCCCGCGCGACCATGTCCTCTCGCTCGCCGCCGACCTCGAGAAGTTCCACGGCACCGATGTCTTCCACGACTGCGCCACCATGGGCGAGCTCACTGCCGCCCACATTTCGTTGATGCTCGACCTCTAGTTCGCTGCGGCATTTTTCCCCGTGGTCGCATGCGATCCTGCTTGTGCCAAGATCGCCACCTCATGAAATCTTCTTTCCATGACGCGCCGCGCCTTTTCCGTCCCGCTCCGCCTCGCCGGGCTCCTGGCCTTGCTCTCGGCAGCCGCCGCGGCTCCCGGCAATCTGGCCGCCACGGCGAAGGTCCGGGCCTCCAGCGAGAACGCGGCCTACCCCGCGAGGTTCGCGGTCGACGGGGTGGTCTCCGATGCTTCGCGCTGGCTCGCCGCCGCGGGTGAAGACGCCTCCTTCCTCGAGTTGGAATTTGCCGCGCCAGTCGACATCGGCGCGGTCGACATCTACAGCGGCTGGGAGGACCAGCCGGGCTTGGCGGAGATCGAAGTCGACGTTCGCGGCCGCGGCATGTGGCTGGAAACCCCGGCCGGCAAGGTGGGCGGCAACCGGGCGAACCACCGCCGGCTGCCGATCGAAGCGAAAGCGGTCCAAGGATTGCGGTTGAAATTGGCGGCCGGCGAGCTCGGGAAAATCCGCGAAATCGCCCTTTACTCCGACCCCGCCATCCCGCCGGGCACGGGACTTCGCGGCGATCGCATGCCGCCGCCTGCTCTGCCTCGGGACGCGCACCTCGTCGCACTCAACCAGATCGGATTCGAGACAAGCCGGCCGAAGCGTTTTACCGCGCCGATTTCGCCGGATGGCAGCATCTTCCTCGTCCGTCCGGCCGACGGAGGTAAGGCTCTGTTTCGCGGCAGCATCCAAGGCGGTATCGGCGATTTCTCGGCCTTTCAGCCCCCGGCTTCCATCGATCGCTTCGTTGTCGAAATATCCGGAGGACCGCTGGCGGTCGGCGTCTCCGATCCCTTTTTGATTCGCCCGAAGCTCTGGCAGGAGCAGTTCTGGCAGCCCGCCGTCGATTTCCTCATCGATAGCCGCAGCGTGATCGGCACCCACCCCAGCGCCTTCGGTGGTTGCCCGTGGCGCGACGGCAATTACTACGATGCCATTCTGCCCTCGCTGGTCCTTTTCCATCTCGCCGATCCCGCGCGGATCGCCGCTATGCCGCGGCAGATCGATTGGGAAGTCGACAAGCGCCGCGTGTTCGATCCGAACTTCCGCTTCGACCCGAAAAACCCTGAAAGCCAGGGCGTGGTGGAAGCTGTCCGCCGTTACTACAGCGAGCTCGAGCCTCCCGCGCCCGAGGCCCCCGACGTGGTCAAGCTCCTTCACTGGGGTGCTGGCTTCTATCTGATGAAGCCCGAAACCAAAGACCCGATGGGCGATCCCGAACGCCGCCAAATCCACGCACAAACCGTCGAGCAGATCGCCTACGTGGTATGGGCCTGGCCGGCTTTCGAAAAATGGCTGCCGGTATCCTTTTACGAGCGCTGCCGGGATTTCTGCTTCGCCCACTGGGACAAATCGCTGGCCGTCGATCCATGGTGGGACCCTGCTGGCTATGACGCTCCGCCGCAGGGTGCCAATCCGATGGCTGGTCGCCTTCACCCCTACAAAGGTCGCCACGCGCCCGGGCACTCGATTGTGCCGAATCTGCTGATGCACGAGATCGCCCTCCGCGAAGGCCGTCGCGATGCGCATCGTTACCTCGCCGCGGCCTCCGCTCAGGCGGCCTACATCGTCGAGAAGCTCGACTGGGCCGACCCCCGCACGACCAAGGGCCACCGAATGAGCGAGCATCGGACCATCCCCAATCTTGTCTGGCTGCTCCAGTCCCATCCGGACGCCGCTCCGCCCGGGCTTCGGGAGAAAATCCGCGCCTGGGCCGAAGTCGCGACCCGCCGCTCCGACAATCTTTGGGATTTCCGCCGCTATGACGATGCCGAGCACTGGACCATCCCCAAGCTCAACGACGTCGGCAATTGGCTCTCCACCCCCGCCATCGCGCTGGCTGCTTCGCGGGTCATCGACGATCCCCTGCTAAAATCACGCATGCAGGAACTGGCCGTCTCCCATGCCGATTTCGTCTTCGGTCGCAATCCCCGCCTCGCCGCCGCTCCCCACCTCCCTGAGATGGGTTTCCCGGAAATCGAGCGCGGCTGGCCCGTCGGTCACAAGCTCGACGTCTGCGCCCGTCTGGAACTTTGCCGGGGTTCGATCTCTTCCGGACCCGGCAGCGAAATGTTTCCCTTTCACCCCGAGGCGCCCTTTCGCCATGCCGAAGGCTGGGTGAATTACGGGGCCGCCTGGTGTCTGAGCTTGGCCTACTTCGAGTTCGATCGGACCGACCGCATGCCCGCTCAAGGTTTGCCGCGCTTGCGATAATGCAGCGGCGCCACGTTCAGGTGGGTCCGGAAAACCGATGCCATGTATTCCGCTGTGCTGAAGCCCGATTTTTCCGCCACCACCGATACCGGCAGCTCCGTGCGCTGCAAAAGTTCGATCGCCCGATCAATCCTCACCCGTCGGATCTCCGCGGCGGGCGAGCGTCCGAGCAGTTTGTTGAAACGCTGCTCCAGTGTCCGACGGCAAAGCCCCGCGTGATGGGCCACATCGTCCACCCGCATCGCGCGTGCCGGATCTTCGCGGATGAAACGCAAGGCCTTGACCAGTGCCTTGTCTTCGACGGCCAAGGTTTCGGTCGACTGCCGTGTCACCACGCCCAGCGGCGGGATCTGGACGTCCGCCGGAGCTTCGTCACCCGGCCACGTCATCATCAGATCCAGCTCGGCCGCCGCACGATAGCCAATTTCCTCGGCGGCAGGATTCACCGCGGAAATGGGTACCGGGGCCACCTTGCAAAAGAGATCGTCGTCCGACCCGCTCATCACCGACACCTCCTCCGGGACCTTCAGCCCGGCGGCCGCACAGGCATAGAGCAGCTCCCGCGCGCTACTCGTGTTCCAAGTTAGTACCGCCACCGGTTTTGGCAGTGCACGCAGCCAACGGGTCAGGCGAGAGACATCGATGGTCCACTCCGGCTCTTCCGTTCCCGGCGAAGGCTGGGCAGCGTAACCCGAGCAGGAGTATCCCGCTTCCTTCACGATTTCACGAAACGCCTGTTGATGGGCCGCGACATAATCCAACCCTAGGAGGCTGAAATACCCGAAATTCCGAAACCCACAATCGAGCAGATGCTCCGCCGCCATCCTCGCCGACTCTCCCTGGTCGGTCACCACCCGAGGGAAATCGACGCCCGGAAGTTCGATCCCCGACACGTTGATCACCGGCACCGCAAGCTGCTTGAGTTGCTCTGCCAGTTCCGGAAAGCCGACCCGCGCGATGACTCCATCACCTTTCCATCCCTGCGGTAGCCAGCGCCGCTGCTCGACCCCACGCGGCTCGACGAACAGCTGCCAGTCCGCATTCACCCGCTGATAGCGATGGACCCCTTCGATGATCCGCCTCCCCCAGCTGGTCGAGGTGTCGACCAATACGGCCACCCGCTTGGGATGCAATGTATTGGGTTTCGGATCGTTCATGGGCTTGCGCGATTTCGCGATATCTTTGCGTCTTTTTACCATCCGACAAGATGGATTTCCGGCCCCCTGCGCTACCCGGCAAAAATAGCCCGATGATGCGCAATGCGCTCTGGCCTTTCATGCCATCATATCGCTAATCTCAGCCCATTCTGGAATTTCGATCGTTGCCCGAAAAATGTGACGTCCGGGTGAAGCCCCGGACTTTCCAGTGACTCAGCACCCGAGGATGCCTTTTTCCATGACCACGCCGCAAGCCGCCCGCACTCTTGTCGCCGCCACTTTCTTCGGTCATCTCGCTCCGCTTGCCTTCTCGCAAAGCACCTACGAGCAGCGCCACGATGCCTACTTCGACGACATCTCCACGCGCAAAATCAATACGGGTCAAACCGACGGCCCCCACCGCGCCGGCCGAACCGGCTTCTGGACCACCCAAGGCAAACTCCAACGCGGTAACGAGTCGTCCGGCGTCTGGTCCAATCTGAGTGCGACCATTGCCAATGCCGACGGCTCGCCCGATGCCGGCGGTGCGAATGGCGGCTTCTCCGGTTGGCCGGGCATGGATACTTACCTGCGCTGGCAGCACCGCTTCCCGCAGTCGATCAAGGACCAGTATTATACGGAATACACTACCATGCCGAACTACGGCAAGGGCTCCACCCCGAATCAGCGCATCATGTGGGCCGCGGCCTGCAAGCTCGCCTGCGAAACCTGGGGCGTCCCCGCCGTCACTTCAGTCTCCAATGCCGCCAACCGCTACGGCGACCCCACCGGCAAGGCCTACATGATGGCCATCTGCGACCGCACGGTGAAATACAACTTCGAGGAACGCTGGGCGAAACACTACCTGCAATACACTCTCGGCCCGCTTCGCTCCATCGCCGACCTCTCCACCGACGCGGAACTCGCCAACCGCGCCCGCATGACCTGGAACTGGGGCTGGATGGACATCGCGTCCTTCTCCTTCAAAGGCCGCTGGGCCATCCCCGCCGGCCGCGGATCGATGACTCAGGATGGAAATTCCAGCGATATCTCCGAGTTCGGTTCCTGGCTGATGTTCGAGGGCACCCCACGCGCCGGCACTCTCGATATGGACCAGTCGCTGCTCTACACGCAGCCGAAGGTCGGTCAGGCGCACCTCGTCACCCAGCCGCCGATCCTCCCGGAGATGTTAGAAGCGGCCACCGATCGCTCGAAGCCCTTCACTCGCCGCGGCATGGCCCGCGTCCACGAAACCCAGTTCGCCACGAGCCACGTCACCAAGGATTGGGCGCTCTACAGCCAGCTCGAAGCCGACACCACGCTCAACGCCGACGGCACGCTCAAGATCAAGGATCTTAACAACAACGGCGTCCCATCCAACGACTGGTCCTCCGAGCGCTGGGCCGTGATATGGGATGAAACGGGCTCGGCGGGCCTGACGATGAAGCCGCCGACCGGTTACGGTTGGGCGCAGGGCAGCGGGCTCGGGCCGCACGAGGACGTGATGCAGCACGAGGGCACCCTCGTAGGGGTTATCAATTTCCCGACGGATTGGACGTGGAAATATACGCGCGATAACGTGCCGATGAACACCACGGCGGTCATCAACGACTCCGCGACGACCGGGCGGCTTTTCCTGCACTACTCGAAAGTGCTCGTCGCCATCACCCGCAGCGACATCGGCAATTTCAACCTCGGTGACGAATACACTTACAGCGACAAGCGCGGCTTCGCGGTCGAGTGCGCGTCGCTCAGCGAGTATCCGCAGGCCACGGCGGCGGAGCGGCTCGCGGCGTTCAAGGCCGACATCCTCGCACACCCGGCGGACACCTCACACGTCAACGACGCCACGCCCCGCATGATCTACACCACGCGCGCGGGCACGGTGCTCGACATCACGTGGGGCCAGGGCGGAAAAATCAACAACGACCCCGTGGACTACGAAGCCTGGCCGCTCCACGAATCCCCATGGGCCCGCCAGGACCAGATGGGCAACATGTGGGTCTTCGGCAAGGACCGCCACCTGCTCTGGAACTACAAGAACTGGACCGAGCGCTCCGACTACCGCCCCACCGCCACCAACAGCGCGCCCGTCGTCGCCGCGAGCTCGGTCGATGTCGACCTCTCCACCCGCGTCACCGATACGGAAACCGCTTCCGCCGACCTCAATTACCGCATCACCGGATCTAACAACGGCTCCGCCGTCATCCTGCCCGATGGCAAAACCGCGCGCTTCACCCCCGCCGCCAACATCGCCGGGGAAAGCAACTTCACCTTCAGCGCCGGCGGCGAATTTCCCGACCAGCGCTTCGTTTTCCACTACGACTACGAACAGGCCGACCCGCTCGCAGGCGGTATCGTCAAGGACCAGTCCACCAACGATCGCCATGCCACCGCCAGTGTCGGCGGCGTCGCCTCTCTCACAGGCGAGGCCGATATCCCCGCCACCCTCGGCACCGACAGCACGAAGTCGCTGCGCGTCCTCTCCACCAACTTCGGCTCCGCCAAACTCTCGCGCCAGATCCACCCGGCCACGCTGAACTTCTCCAACCACGACTGGACCTTCGCCACCTGGTTCAAGCGCGCCAGTTACGCCGACGAGGACTTCCTCTTCTACATCGGCAACAGCGACGGCAACAGCGGCAGCGTGGACGAACTCCAGCTCTTCCTTCCCGCCCAATCGAAGACGCTCTCGCTCCGCCACTGGACCGCCGCCAATGTCCTCGATGTCAATCTCGCCACCAGCGCCACCGTCAACGCCGGCGAGTGGCACCACGTCGCCGTCCAATACGACCGCACGTCCTTCAACACCGGCGTGGTGAAACTCTACCTCGATGGCGAACTTGCCGCCACCACCGCTCCGATCACTTTCGCCCTCAACCAGACCGGCCCGGTTTTCATCGGCGGCCCAGCGCTCAACACGGCGCTCACCCGCAATTTCAACGGCTGGCTCGACGACACCGTCCTCGCCCGCGGCGAACTTGCCGCCGATGAAATCCAGGCCCTCGCCACCGCCACCGCCTCCCACCTCGGCGGGGTGAAACTCGAGCAAACCGTCCGCGTCATCGCCAGCCCGCTACCCCCCGCCTCGCTTGCCGCCACCGCGTCTAACAACACCATCCAGCTCACCTGGTCCGCCAGCAGCGGGGCGGCCAGCTACACCGTGAAGCGCGCCACTTCCGCCAGCGGCCCCTTCACCACCCTCGCCTCCGGCATCACCGGCACATCCTTCGCTGATGCCACCACGGCCTTCGGCACGACCTACCACTACCTCGTCACCGCCTCGAACCCGTCCGGCGAAAGCACCGATTCGAATCTCGCCAGCGCCCAGCTTCCCGCGACCGATCCCTCGATCTGGAACGGTGGCACCATGGCCGCCTGGGCCCACGGCGCGCGCATCGCTTTCCCCGGATACTCGGGCACCGACACGCTCTCCAACATCCCGCTGCTCGTCCGCCTCGATGCCACGAACGTCCCCGGCTTCAGTTATTCCCAGCTCGCCTTCGCCAATGGTGCGGACCTCCGCTTCACCGACTCTTCCGGCAGTACCGAACTCGCCTACGAGATCGAAAAATGGGACCCCACCGGCACTAGCCTCGTCTGGGTGAAAGTTCCGTCGCTCACCGCCTCCACCAGCATCCTCGCCTTCTGGGGAAATCCCGCGGCCACCGCGACCGCCGCTCCTAACAGCCTCAGCGGCCTCTCCCTCTGGCTCAAGGCCGACGCTATCACCGGTCTAACAGACGGCACCGCGCTCACCAGCTGGAACGACTCCTCCACCAACGCCCGCAACGCCACCGTCCTCGCCGGCACGCCGACCTTCGAGACCTCCGAGCTCAACGGCCAACCCGTCGTCCGCTTCCCCGCCAATGGCGAAACCTCGCTGCAGTTCCCCTCGCTCAACACCATCCGCACCGTCTTCTGGGTGGTGAAGGAAACCGCCCCCGGCACGCACTTCCTGTTAGGCGACGACAACACCTATCACTTCCACCGCGGCTCCACCGGCTCGATCTGGGACGCCAGCTATTCCAGCACCAACGTCCGCAACGGCAGCACCAAACTCAACGGCAGCGCCGTCAATGGCACGACCACCCCGCTCGGCAACGGTTGGAAACTCGTCTCCGTCGTCACCGCCGGAAACTGCGAGGCCAGCCGGATTTCCCGGGACCGCAACATCGCCGCCCGTTCGTGGGACGGCGACATCGCGGAAATCATCATCTACGACCGGGCTCTCAGCGCGAACGAAGAGCAGCTCATCGGCGGCTACCTCTCCCAGAAATACGCCCTGCCCGCGTCCTACTCCGGCGCGGCACCCACCTACACCGTCAACGGCTCCGCCTGGACCGGCGGCTACACCGGCGTCTGGCACTTGAACTCCACCGCCGTCAACGATTCGACCGCCACGCCGCAGTACACCACCTCCAACGCGACTCTAACAGCTTCCGGCAAGGTCGCCTCCGCCCTCGTCCACAACGGCACGTCCCAACACGCCATCATCCCCCACGCCAGCGAGCTCAATCTTTCTAACAACTACGAGCTCTCCGGCTGGTTCAAACTCTCCGCCGCTGACAAGCCTGCATCCGGCGATTACCGCACGCTCTTCACCAAGGAAACCGATTCCGGCACTCGCAACTGGTGGCTGTCCATCAACAGCGACGGCAAGCTCTGGTGGAAAAGCAGCGCGGGCATCGATGTCACCAGCCCCACCGACCTCGCCGACAACCAGTGGCACCACTTCTCCGCCGTGCACGACGGCGCCACCGCCCGACTTTACCTCGACGGCGCGGAAGTGGCCACTGGCTCCGCTCCAGCCAGCGAAGCACTCACCACCTGGGCCGTCCGACTCGGCAGTGAGAACTCGACCCGCTGGTTCAAGGGCACGCTCGACGAGTTCCGCGTCTCCAACGTGAAACGCAGCGCCGCTTGGGTCCGTACCGTGTATGAAAACATTCACAACCCGGCCTTTGTCCGCATCGCCCCCGCCACACCTTACGCCGCGGCCTTCGCGCCGATGCTTGCGAATCTCCCGGCCACCGCCGTCACAAGCAGCTCCGTCACGCTCAGTGGCACCCTCGTTTCCACTGGGGGCTCCACCACTACGGTCACGATTTATCATGGCTCCAGCGACGGCGGCACCACGCCCGCGAACTGGGCCGGCAGCCTCAGCCTCGGCGCACGCCCCGTCGGAAATTTCGGCGGTGCGATCAGCGGCCTGCCGGCCGGCACGGTCCGCTACTTCCGCGCCTTCGCCAGCAATGCCACCGGCGGCACTTGGGCACCCGTCACCTCCAGCTTCATCACTCCCACTGCCACGCCCACCGGTCTGAGTGCGACTCCCACCAGCGGCCTCGTCAGCTTGGGATGGTCCGCCACGCCCGGAGCCGCCAGCTATCGCTTGAAACGCTCCACCAATCCCGGAGGACCATACAGCCCCATCATTTCCAGCATTCTGGGCACCAGCGCCATTGATCCCAGCGTCACGGTGGGCACGAGTTACTACTACGTTCTTAGTGCTAATAACCCCGGTGGCGAAAGCCCGAACTCTGCGGAACTCGCGGTCACCGTTCTCGCCCCGCCCGCCACTCTAACAGCCACTGCCGGAAACAACAGCGTTGCCCTCTCGTGGAGCGGCGTCGCCGGAGCCACCAGTTACACCCTCCGACGCGCCACCAATCCCTCAGGTCCCTTTACCGTCCTCGCCAGCGGCTTGGGCGGAACCAGCCACAACGACGCCACCGCGCTGAACGGTAATACCTATCTCTATCAGGTCAGCGCCCTCAACGCCGGATCTGAAAGCGAGCCCTCCTACCTCGCCACCGCCACGCCGTCCGCGACCATCGCCGCGCCCACCGGGCTCGCCGGGACGCCCGCCAGCACCGCGGCCATCCTCACCTGGAACCCGGTCGCCGGAGCCACCCACTACCGCGTCAAACGCGCCACCACCAGCGGCGGACCTTACACCACCGTCGCCAGTTCATTGCTCGCGCCGAACTTCGACGACAGCGGCCTCACCAACGGCAGCACCTACTTCTACGTCGTCAGCGCCCTCAACGGCAGCATCGAAAGCGCGAACTCCGCCCAGATCAGCATCGTCCCCGCCGTCACGCCGACCACTTTCACCACCGCCAGCGCGGGCAACTGGAGCAGCGCCACCTGGTCGCCCCAGCAGCCGATCTCCGCCTTCGCGACGACCATTGTCTTCAACAATTCCGGCCCGATTTCCTCCTCGAACAACCTCGGCCTCCTCCTCGCCAACAAACTCAACCTCACCAGCGGAGCGGTGAACCTCACAGGCGACGCCCTCTTCCTCGCCGGCAGCGCCCCCGCTGTCACCAGTACCGCCAACGTCGCCCATACGCTCGATGGCATCCTCACCCTCGATGCCGTCACCACGTTCAATATCCCGTCGAACATCACCACCGTCAGCGGCGTGATCAATGGCAACGGCGGCGTTACCAAAACCGGCGCGGGCACACTCGTCCTTTCCGGCGCGAACTCAAATACCGGCCCCACCACCGTCAGTGCGGGCACGCTCAAGCTCCGCCATTCCGAAGCCCTCGGTTCGTCCAATGTCAGCGTTGCCAGTGGGGCCACGCTCGAACTCCAAGACAACATCACTCTCGTAGGCCACCGCGCCACCCTTACGGGCCAAGGCAGCGGCAGCACTCCCGTTGGCGTGCTCCGCAATGTTTCCGGCAACAACACTTGGGCGGGCGAAATCACCGCCGTTGCCGCCAGCGGCATCACCCGGATTTCCAGCGATGCCGGCACGCTCCATCTAACAGGCGAGATCAATCAGGACAACGGCGGTTCGGATCAACTCGTCTTCCAAGGCAATGGCGACACCGTCATCACCGGTGCGATCGATGGAAATTCCGCCGTGACCCGTAGCAGCGCCGGTACCGGCGTGGTTTCTCTGCTCGGCGACAATACCTACACCGGCCAGACCCTGATCAACGGCGGCATCCTCGAAATCAACACCATCAACCGCCTCAGCGCCGACGAGAGCGAAGCGGAAACCGCCCTTAACGCCTCCAGCCTCGGGCTGCCTACCACCGTGACCAACGGCACCATCAACATCGGCAATTCCAGCACCACCGCGACCCTCCGCTTCATCGGCCCCAACACCAAGACCGATCGCGTCCTCAACCTCGCGGGTAGCAGCGGCGGTGCGATCCTCGAACAAAACGGGAGCGGCACACTGACTTTCCTCAGCGCCCTCACCGCCACTGGCGCGGGTAACAAAACACTGACTCTCACCGGCACCTCCGAAGGCCTGCTCGCCGGAGCGATCGTGGACAACAGCGCGTCGAACAAAACCAGCCTCGTCAAATCCGGCGCCGGGCTCTGGACCCTCGGCGGCACGAACACCTACACCGGCACCACCAGTATCAACGCCGGCACCCTGCTCCTCCAGAACGCCAGCATCGCCGCGGGTGGAAACGTCACGGTCGCCACCAGCGCCACCTTCGGCGGCTCCGGGACGGTCACACCGAACAGCACGGTCAACGGCAACCTCGCCCTCACTCCGGGCACCCTCAACTTCAGCGGTACCTTGGCCTTCGGTGCCAGCGCCCGGGTGAAATGGAATCTCACCGAAAACTCCGCCGCCACCGGCTTCGGCCAGATCAACGCCCCGGCCGCGAACGTCGGAACCGGCGCGGTCGTCGATGTCGTCCTCAACCCCGCCGGCGGCACCGCGGATTTCGCCAATGCCTTCTGGTCCACGCCGCGCTCGTGGCCCGTCCTCAGCGCCCTGTCGCGCTCCGGAACTTTCACCCTCGGCACGATCAGCGCCGATGCCGCCGGCCACCCGGCCAGCGGCTACGGCAGCTTCGCCATCGAACAAACCGCTACCGGTGTCAACCTGACCTGGACCCCGCTCTCGGAGATGGAGCAATGGCGCTTCACCCACTTCGGCGTCACCACCAATACCGGCAACGCCGCCGACAATGCGGATCCTGACAACGACGGCGTCACGAACCTCGTCGAGTTTGACAATGATACCCTCCCGAACGACTCGAGTTCGGTCCCCGCCTTCGTCTGGCACCAAGCGGTTTCCGGAAACTGGTCGACCGCTACCAACTGGAACCTCGGCCTCGCTCCGCCCTCGAATCCCGCGACCCGCCTCGAATTCCTCAGCGGCCTCACCACCCTGAGCGCCGGCACGATCGCTCCTGCCAATGACAACGCCGGCACCTTTTCGCTCAACAGCCTGCGCCTCGCCGGATCGGGCAGCGGTGCCATCGCCATCAATTCCACAGGCAGCGCTCTCCGCTTCCACGCCAACGGCGAAATCCAGCCGCTGCTGCTCCTCAACGGCTTCTCGACCAATCTTACCTACACGCTCACCAACCCCATCGATCTCACCGCCGACCTCACCATCGACGGCGCGAATACCGGCAACTTCGTCCTCAACGGTCCCATCACCGGCAGCGGCGGCATCACCCGAATCGGGATCAATAGCCGCCTTGTCCTCGGCGGGTCTAACAGTCACAGCGGCCCCACCGTCCTCAGTGCCGGCGTCACTGCCATCACCACCGCCGACAATCTCGGCGCGCCGAACGCACCGCTGACCCTCGATGGTGGCACGCTGCAAATCCTCGGCTCTTCCCTAACCTCCCTCAGCGCCCTCAACCGTCCCGTCAATTTCACTACGGACAAAACGGTCACCCTCGACATCGCGACCTCCACCCACAGCGTCACCGCCGACCTCACTTTCGATCAAGGCACCGGCGGCTTGACGAAGAACGGCGCGGGCACGCTCGTCCTCAGTCAGCCTAACAACTACTCAGGGCCGACCACTCTCAGTGCCGGCACCCTCGCCATTTCCGCCACCACCCAGCTCGGCGATCCCGCCGCACCGCTGGTCTTCAACGGCGGCAACCTCCGGGTCACCGGCACCGCTTTGGCGAATCTTTCCGATCTCGCCCGCCCTATCACCTTCACCGCCACGAAAAATGTCGGCATCGATGTCGCCGACGCGGCCCACATCTTCGCTGTGGATCTCCCGCTCGACCAAACGACCGGCACTTTCACGAAACTCGGCGCGGGGACGCTCGAACTCGACGCCGCCAACACTTTCACTGGCAACGTCACCGCCAGCAATGGCGTGCTCCGGATTTTCGAAGCTTCTGCTCTCGGCGGCGCGACCAAGGACGTCTTCTGCACCAGCGGCATCGCCCGCATCGAGCTCGACGGCAGCAGTGGCGATATCTCGTTACCGTCTACCACCCGCTTTCTGACCAGCGGAGCTCAAGCTACCGGATCCCTCCGCAACGTCGCCGGAAACAACAGCATTGCCGGTCAGCTCCTCCTCACCACGGGCGGAGGCAACAGCCAAATCCTCAGCGATGGCGGCACGCTCAACCTAACAGGCCTCATCACCACCTCGCCCAGCGCTGGCGCGCGCACCCTGCAACTCGGCGGCAGCGCCAATGGCATCACCAGCGGCGGCATCGCCGACAATGGAGCGAACATCGTCAGCGTCACCAAGAACGGCAGCGGCACTTGGGAAATCCGCGGCACCAACACCCACAGCGGCCTCACCACCGCCAGCGCGGGCACCCTCGCTCTAACAGGATCGCTTGCCGGTCCGCTGACCGCCACCGGGGGCACCTTCGCTCCGCTCGGTTCGCCCACCGTCGCGGGAAATCTGGCCATCAACTCCGTTGCGAAATTCCGCACCCGCATCAACGGCAGCACTCCCGGCACGGAATACGACCAACTCAGCGCCGCCGCCAACGTCACCCTCGCCGGCACGCTCGAACTCGTCTCCACCCCCGGCCTCACCCCCGGCACCAGCTTCACCCTGATCCAGAAAACCAGCACCGGCGCGGTCTCCGGCAGCTTCAGTGGCCTTCCGCAAAACGCGACCTTCGCTCAGGCCCCGAACTACATCTGGCAGATCAGCTACACCGGCGGCGATGGCAACGACGTCGTTCTTTCTCTCGCCGCGATGTCGCCGATCGAGTCCTTCCGCTTCCAATACTTCGGCACCATCGCCAACACCGGCAGCGCCGCCGATAGCTCCGACCCCGATGGTGACGGCCGCAACAACCTCGCGGAGTTCAATGCCTCGACGAACCCCCTCGAAGTCACCGCGCCCGACGTGCTGATCACGAGCCCCGCCGCCGAACCGGTCACCGTCGCCGCCCTCGCCGACACGCTCCATCTAACAGCCGCGATCCAGCAAAGCAGCGCAACCGCCCCGCTCAGCTGGGCCTGGACCCAAGCTTCCGGACCCGGCGTCGCCACCTTCGCCGGCTCTAACAACGCCAGCACCACGGTGACCTTCGACACCGCGGGCACCTACGTCCTCCAAGCCACCGCCACCCTCGGCAGCACCACCGCATCCGCCACTCGTACTGTCCTCGTCGCCACCCCCGCGACGCTGACTTTCCGTCAGGGCGAAAATGGCTACACCCACGCCGCCACCTTCATCCGCGGTGACAACGCCACCTGGAATTCCGGTACGCGCGACCAACTCCTCATCGGCCGCAACGGCAACACCGGCATGCGCGGTCTCTTCGCCTTCGACCTCTCCGGCGTCCCCGCCAACGCCACCGTTACCAGCGCGTCCTTCGACCTTTGGGCGGCATCGACGGGCAGCGGCACTGTTAATTCCCTGCAACTCCGCGCGCTTCTGAAAGACTTCACAGAAGGTAGTGGCGACGGATCCTCGTCGACCAACGGCGCGAACACGGGAGCCGACTGGAACTCGCGCACCGGCCCGACCACTGCCAACCTTTGGGGGGCTGCGGGCGGTCAAAGCGGCACCGATTTCTCCGCCACCGTTATCGGCAGCCTTGCCGGCTTCAACACCGCCACCAGCGTCGTCGGCACCCCATACGCCTTTACCCTCGACCCCGCCTTCGTCACGGAAGTCAATGCGGCCCTCACCGCCGCACGACCGCTGCGCTTCATGCTTAGCATGACCAGCGACATCACCACCGCCAGCAGCGTCTTTGCCCGCTTCGCCTCGGATGACCATCCCACCATCGCCTACCGCCCGCGCCTCACGCTTGGCTTCACCATCAACCCAGCGCCCGCCATCGTCACCGGAGCCGCGCCAAGCGCCACACCCGGCACTCCCGCCACTCTAACAGGTAGCGCCACCGGTGCCACCACCACCACCTGGTCCCTCGTCTCCGGACCCGGTAGCGCCAGCTTCGCCGACTCGAACAACCCCGCGACCACCGTCACCTTCAGCCAGCCCGGCCTCTACACCCTGCGCCTGCTGTCCTCGAACGCCAGCGGCACGGTCTCCCGCACCCTCGCCGTCACCGCCGCCGCACCGAACAACCCCGCCATCTTTGCTGATTGGCAGGAGCTCACTTGGCCCGGAGAAAGCAACTCCGCTACTGTCGGCCCCGACGCCGACCCCGACGGCGACGGCCTCAGCAACCTCACCGAGTGGGCTCTCCACCTCGACGCCACCGCGCCGAGTGTCCACCAGCCGGGCTTCGTGAAGAACGGCGCCGTCCTCGACTTCACCTACACCCGCCGCAAGACCGCGCCCGGCGAAGCCGCTTTCACCGTCGAGTGGTCCGATACCCTCGCCGCCCCCTGGACCCCCGTCGTCTCCGACCCGCCCGTCTCCCTCGACGCCACCCGCGAGTCCGTCCACACCGCCATCCCCGCCGGCCCCAACGGCCGCCGCTTCGTCCGCTTGAAAATCACGCCCGGGCCCTGACCCCGACACCCGCACCATCGCCACCAATCGGAGTCACTAATCCACCGACACCGTCCACTCTCCCGCCCCTGCGATCCACTCCTTCGTGAAAACGCCTCGCCGTCTCCCGCTCATTCTGCCCTGCCTCGCCGGCTTGACCGTCCTTGCCCTTTTCATTTGGCAACCCGCCGTGGAACCGGTCGATGGTCCCGGAGAGGCTCAGCCCTCCACCGTCGCGCCGCCCACGGACGCTCCGTCCGCAGCCAACCGGCACCCGGCCCGCACAACAGGGATCGCCGCCGCCCCGGCGTCCACGCTCGCCGCGATGGAGCCCGGTCGTCCCCCTCGCCAGGTCGAACTGTCACCAGACTTCCTCGATCGTATCGTCCGGGGTGACGCGGTGACCTTCGACCTGCCCGACGGCCGCCAGGTGGAATGCGAGGAAGCGCGGGTCGAACGGGACGAGAAAGGCGTGGTCTCCCTGACCGGGGAGTTCACCCGGCCCGTGCCCGGAACCTTTTTCTTCCGCCGTCAGTATTTCCCCGGGGTGGCCGGCAAGATGGCTGGCAATGTGATCTTCAAGGGCGAGAAAACCGCGTGGAAGATCCTGCCCGAAGGAAAGAACGGCGACCCCCTGCTCAAGGAAGTCCCGATCGGCGAGGTCATCTGCGTTGACTACACCCCGCCGCTCGAGATGCCGCAGGACCACCCGTCCACCGTGGCGCTGCCGGAATACCAGGACGTCATCCCGCTCGAAAGCCTGCCCGGCGCGCCGGGCGCGATCTACCTCGACTTCGACGGATCGAAGGGACCCCACGACACCTGGTCCTACAAGGGCGATGCCGCGCCGTCTGGCTTCAGCAATTCGACCATCCGCGACATCTGGATCCGCGTGGCGGAGGACTTCCTGCCGTTCAATATCAACGTCACCACCGATGCGAAGGTCTATGAGAACGCCACCCGCGGCCGCCGCATCCGCTGCATCGTCACGCCCACCAACTGGTACAGCGCGGGCGGCGTTGCCTATGTCGGCTCCTACAACTGGGGCGGCGATCCGGTCTGCTGGGCATCCAATTACACCGGCGACAGCGCGGTGACCGTGATCTCCCACGAGGTCGGACACACCCTCGGTCTCTACCACCACGGCTACGACACCAGCGAGTACTACTCCGGCCACGGCAGCGGGGCCACGGCTTGGGCACCGATCATGGGGACCGGCTATGGCAAAACCCTCAAGCACTGGTCGGACGGCAGCTACTACCTCGCCACCCGGAAGAGCCAGAAGGACCTCACGACCATCACGAATCAGAACGGCGTCGATTTCCGCCCGGACGACTGTGGCGACGCTCTCGCCGGCGCCCGCTACCTCTGGATCGGTCCGGGCAACACCGTCACCAACCAGCAGGGGATCATCGGAGCCCCGGGCGAAATCGACGCCTTCCGCTTCAAGACGACCGGCGGCGCGGTGAATCTAACAGCCAGTACCGCCACGACCGGCATCAATCTCGACATCAAGGCGGACATCGTCGACGCCGCCACCAGCACGGTCGTCTTCACCAACGATTCCACCGCTTCGGCCAACGCCACGATCTCCACCAACCTCGCCGCCGGCGAGTATCTGCTGCGGATCACGGGAGCCACCGTCGGAACGCCCGCCACCTCCCGTGGCGGCTATTCGAACTACGGCTGCCTCGGTTCATACAAGATCGACGGCACCGTCGCCGGCGGCGAAACCCACCAGGCCTTCGCCATCGCGGAAAACAGCGCCAACGGCACCGTCATCGGCACCATCGCCCCGCGCACGGTCGGCGGCAGTCCCCTGAGCTACACCATCGCCAGCGGCAACACCGGCAATATCCTCGCACTGAACCCGTCCACCGGCAGTCTCACCGTAGCGAACTCCGCCTCGCTGGATTTCGAAACCTTGTCGTCCCAATACGACGATCCGGCGGTGTTCGAGTTGTTCGTCACCGTCACCAATACCGGCACCTCCGCCACTGAAACCGTGCGCGCCATCGTAACCGTGACCGACGTCAACGAGCCGCCGGTTCTCGCGGCCATCCCTACGGAAATCGCCGTTTACGAAGGCACCACACCTGGCGTCCGGGTGGTGGATCTCAGCGCCACCGATCCCGACCGCTTCGACGGCCCGGTGTATGAGATCGTTTCCGGCAACTCCGCCGGATACTTCGCCATCAACCCGCGCACCGGCTCGCTCACCGTGGTCAACGTGCCGCAGGTCGCCGCCAACACTCCGGTCACCCTGGTGCTCCGTGCCCGCGACCAGAAAACCCCCACGCAGTACTCGGTCGACCGCACCCTCACGATCACCATCACGGACCTTCCGGGCACCGTCCCCGGCACGCCAGGCACCATCGTCCGCACCTTCTTCCGCAATATCGGCGGCTCGACGGTCGCGGATCTCACGGGAAACGCGAACTTCCCCAACAAGCCGGGTGAGGAAGTGGTTCTCACCTCCTTTGACGGCGGCGCCAACGCCGGCGACAACTACGGCAGCACCATCCGCGGCTACCTGATCCCGCCGGTCAGCGGCCAATACCATTTCTGGATCGCCGGCGACGACGCTTCCCAGCTCATCCTGGGGAGCGGCGCGTCGCAGGTCTCCACGCCGGTGATCGCTTCCCACCCGACCAACACCGGGCAATACGCTTGGGACGCCCAGGCATCGCAGGTCTCCGCGCCGGTCACTCTCACCGCCGGTCAGCCCTATTACATCGAGGCCCGCCACAAGGAGGCGGGCGGCGGCGACCACCTCGCGGTGGCCTGGTCCGGCCCCGGCATCACCCGCCAGGTGATTCCCGGCCTTTACCTGGTGCCGTTCTATCAGAACTACGCGCCCACTCCGTCCGGCACCTTCACGATCATGGAAACCGCCCCCGCGGGCACCGTGGTCGGTACCGCCAGCGTGGCGGACGTGAACAAACAGGACTCGCACGAAAACTTCACCATCACCGCCGGCAACACCAACAACGTCTTCGCGATCAACCCGACCTCCGGCCAGATCACCGTGGCCGCTGCCGGGCTGCTCAACGCGAACACCACGCCGTTCTACAACCTGACGGTCAGGACCACCGACGACGGCACGCCCGCGCTCGATGGCAGCGGCACCGTGCGCGTCAACATCAACGCGAGCCGGTTGTATTTCGACCCCAACGGCACCGCCGCGGGATCCGTGGCGGATGCCGGCAGCTATGCTTGGCGCACCACCTCATGGGCCACCGCCCCGGGCGGCACCGCCGCCGTGGCCAGTTGGGTCCCGAACGCCCAGGCGATCTTCTCCGCCACCACGCCGACAGGTCCGTTCGCCTACGATGTGGACATCGCTTCCTACAACACGGGCACCCACGGCGGTTTCGGTGCGATCCGCGCGCTGGGCGGCACGGTGCGCTTCGTCGGGAATGTCGATAACTTCTATCTATTCGCAGACACCGCGGTGGAAGCCGCGCCGGGAGCGGCCATCGAGTTCAACCAGACCCGCTCCGGCAACTCCATCCTCGCCTTCAACCTGAATTCCCGGACGGCCACGTTCGACGGCGATGTCACCTTCAACAACGGCGGCATGGGCAATGCCGGCAACGTCGTCGTCAACAGCGGCAAGCTCGCCCTCAACGCCGCGAACCCCTACACCGGCTCCACCACCGTCAACAGCGGCACGCTTTCCCTGCTCGGCTCCGGCGCGATCTACACCACCCTCAACTGGGCCAACCAAACCGTCACCCTCAACCCCGGCAGCACCCTGGAACTCGACCGCTGGGTCGGCGCCAACCGCAGCCTCGGCCAGTTGGGCTACGCCGCGCAAAACCTCGTCATCGATGGCGCGACCGTCCGCAACAGCGGCCCGGGGAACCCGCTGGTCACCGACGACAGCCCGGGCTTCACCATCGGGACGAACGGAGCCACGCTCGAATCGGCGACCGCGGGCCAAATGTGGCGCATCCTCACGGACAACCGCAATGCCGGCTTCGGGATCGCCAGCAACGGCGGCCCGCTCGTCCTCACCGGCGCTGGCGACGGCTCGATCACGAAGAACATTTCCGGCACCACCACCGCGCTCCTCAAGACCGGCCCCGGCACCTGGCATCTCGGCGGCACCAACACCTACGGCGGCGGCACCACGGTTTCCGAAGGCACCTTGCAGTGCAACAACACGGTCAGCCTGCCCGGTGCGGCGACCGTGGAGTCGAATTCGTCCGATGAGACGAAGTTCGGCACCCTCTTCATGAACCTCGGCAACACGACCTGGAGCCAGGACGTGAGCGGCTCCGGCCTGTGGAAGGCCGCCACCGGCAGCGGTTCGCAAACCACCGTGCTTTCCGGCAACTACAGCGCGTTCAACGGCACGCTCGAAGTCGCCACCGGCAGCGGCAAGATCCAACTCGCCAACGCCGCCAATTACCCCGCCGCGGGATCGACCATCCAGCTCGATTCCAACACCACCCTTTTCCTCGCCGGCGGCGGCACCTTGCAAAGCGACCTCCGTCTCTTCGGCGGCACCATCGGCGAACCGTCCTACGGCCAACTGCGCGTGGGCGCCGCGAATGCCATCCTCAACGGCGACGTCACGCTGCATGCCAACACCACCATCGCGGCGGACAGCGGCCGCACGGCCACGATCAACGGCGTGATCGGCCAGAGCGGCGGCGGCTTCGGTTTCACCAAGAACCAGCCCGGCACCCTCGTTCTCACAGCCGACAACACCTACACCGGCGGCACCACCGTGGCCGTGGGCACGCTCCAGACGGGCGCCACCAGCGGCAAGCCCGGGCCGGGCAATCTCACCGTCGCCAACGGCGCGACCTGCCAGATCCGCCACACCACCGGCGCGCTCGGCCGCCAAGCCTACGTGTCTCTCAACGGCACCGGCAAACTCGACATCGCCGGCGGCGTGACCGAGCGGGTGGCGCGCCTTTACGTCGTCGGCGTCCTGCAAGCGGCCGGCACCTACACCGCGGCCAACCTTCCTTCCAACCTTTCGGGCGCGGGCTCGTTGATCGTCGGTGAAGTCGTCCCCGATGCCCCGACAGGTCTGGCCGCGGCGCTCGCCTCATGGAATGCGGTGCGCCTCAACTGGTCGCATGTCACGGTCAACGACACCTCGGTGCGCGTGGAGCGCTCGCTCTCGCCGACCGGCGGGTTCGCGGAAATCGCCAGCCTCGGCCCGGGCACCAGCACCTACCTGGATCCTGGGCTGAACCTGCTCACGCCTTATTATTACCGCGTCCGCGTTTCGAATGCCGCCGGTTTCTCGGCCTATTCCGAGGTGGCCGGCGTCACCACCCGCTCGGCGGATCCGCCTGCCGATCTCACCGCGGTGGCCGGCAATGCCCAAGTGGCCCTGTCATGGTTGGCCAGCGATGGCGCCACCGGCTATCTGGTCAAGCGCGGCACGGAGTCCGGCGGTCCTTACACCACCGTGGGCACCACGGCCGTCACCAGCTTCACCGATACCACGGCAGCCAATGGCACCTGGTACTATTACATCGTCCTTGCCACCGCCCTCGGCGCGGAAAGCGACCCGTCCGACGAAGTATCCGCCCGCCCGCTGCCGCCTGCCGGCACCGGCACCTGGGCCGCCGACTCCGGTGGCAATTGGTCGGATCCCGACAACTGGCAGAATTTCATCGTCGCCGATGGCGCAAGCAACAGCGCCACCTTCGGCCGGGCCGCAGGCGGCACGGTGACGTTGGACTCCGCCGGCCGCACGCTGGGTTCGCTGAATTTTGCCGCCGGGGATTATGTCCTCACCGGTTCCCCGGTCGCGCTCGACAACGGTACCGCGACTCCGGTCATCGATGTCGCGAGCAACCGCCTCGCCACGATCGAACCGGCAATCAGCAGCACCAACGGCCTGCGCAAAACCGGCGGCGGCCGCCTGATCTTCGCCGGCGGCAGCAGCTACACCGGCTCCACCAGCGTCGATGGCGGCGTGCTCGTCTTGGGAAATGCCTACGCCGGCAGCGCCCATGTCATCGCCTCCGGGGCCGCCCTCGAACTCGACACCACCGGCGGCGATTTCAGCCTGCCCGCCACCAGCTTCACCGGCACGGGCACACTCAGGAAATCCGGACGGAACCGCGCGTTCTGGGGATCCAGCGCGGCCACTTTCGCGCTGGGCTCCGGGTCGCTCATCGACGTCACCGGCGGCACTCTCGTCGGCGGCTCGAACGCCAACGAAGTCTGGACCAACAACCTCTCCGACCTCTCCGTCGCCAGCGGTGCCATCTTCGACGGCGTCGAGGCCAACGTCCGCGTCGACGGCATCAGCGGCAGCGGCACCCTCAAGACCGGCTACAACGGCGCCGGTTACGCCAACCTCACCATCGGCGTCGACAACGGCAGCTCGACCTTCGACGGCGTGATCGCCAACAGCAGCAGCACCGGCAATCTCGCCAAGCAGGGCAGCGGCACCATCACCCTCCGCGGCACGAACACCTTCGGCGGCAGCGTTTCCATCAGCGGCGGCGTCCTCCGCATCACCCGCGCCGCCGCCCTCGGCAGCGGCACCAAGACCGTCACCATCAACGGCTCCACCACCAAGATGCTCGAGCTCGACGGCAGCGGCGGGGCCATCGCGCTCCCAAGCAGCGTGAGCTTCGTCACCAGCGGCATCAGCGGCGTGATCCGCAACACCGCCGGCAACAACAGCATCGCCGGCGCCTTCACCATCACCGACGGCAACGGCAACTCCCGGATCATTTCCGACGGCGGCGCGCTGACCCTCTCCGGCAACGTCACCGCCAACAGGAGCGGCCGCGTCCTCGACCTCGCCGGCAGCTCCACCGCCGCCAATACCTTCAGCGGAGCGCTCTCCAACACCAACACCCCGGCCCTCACCAAGTCCGGCACCGGCACCTGGATCGTCTCCGGCGCGAACACCTATCAGGGCGCGACCACCATCGACGGCGGCACCCTCGTCCTCAGCGGCAGCCTCGCCAGCAGCATCACCACCCACAGCGCCATCCTCGCGCCGCAAGGCACGCCGTCCACCAGCGCCAACCTCACCCAGAACGCCACCTCGACCTACCGCGTCCGCGTCAATGCCGGCGCGGCCGACCGCCTCGCCGTCGGCGGCAGCGTCACCCTCGCTGGCACCCTCGATCTGATCGCCCCGCCCGGCCTCTACGCCGGCAGCAGCTTCACCACCCTCGACAAAACCAGCACCGGCGCCATCAGCGGCACCTTCGCCGGACTCGCCCAGGGAGCCAGCTTCGCCCTCGGCGGCTACACCTGGCAGATCAGCTACAACGGCGGCAACGGCAACGACGTCGTGCTCAGCATCACCAACGGCCCGACCACCGCGCTCGAAGCCTGGCGCCACGTGAACTTCGGCATCTTCACCAACACCGGAACCGCCGCCGACAGCGCCGACCCCGACAACGACGGCTACGACAACCTCGCCGAGTTCAACGCCGCGACCAACCCGAACGACCCGGCCTCACCCGGCTCCTTCATCTGGACCAGCACCAGCTCCGGCCCCTGGACCACCGGCGCGAACTGGAACAACGGCATCGCCCCCGCCAGCCACCCCGCCGCCAAGCTCGAGTTCCTGACCGGCAACGCCGCGCTTCCCGCCGGACCCATCGTCGCGAACAACGACCACGCCGCGACCTTCCTCCTCAACCGCCTGGTCCTCGCCGGCAGCGGCAGCGGCAACCTCGCCGTGAATCTTACCGGCGGCCCGCTCGAGTTCCGCGCCACCCCCGCGGCCCTGCCGAATCTCCAGCTCGCCGCAAGCCCGGCCACCCTCGCCTACACCGTCGCCAACGCCCTCACCCTCGCCGCCGACACCACCTTCCACGGCTCCGGCAGCGGCGCGTTCCTCTTCACCGGCCCGATCTCCGGCCCCGGCGCGCTCGTCCGCAGCGGCAGCTCCGGCACCCTCGTCCTCGCCGCCGACAACAGCTACCTGGGCGGCACCACCATCAGCGCCGGCAGCACCCTGCAGATCGGCAACGACGGCGCCACCGGCAGCCCCGGCAGCGGCCCCATCGTCAACCACGGCACGCTCCGCATCGACCGCGCGGGCAGCCTCGCCCTGCCCCAGGCCATCAGCGGCTCCGGAGCCCTCGCCATCGACGCCCCGGCGGCCACCGACAGCGTGACCCTCGGCGGCGACAATTCCTTCAGTGGTGCGGTCACCCTGACCCGCGGCACCCTCAAGCTCACCCGCAACAGCGCGCTCGGAAGCACCAGCGCCGGCACCAGCGTCAGTACCGGTGCGAAAATCCAGCTCGAAGGCGGCACCCTGAACATCCCCGAGCCCCTCTCCCTCGGCACCGGCTCCACCGGCGTCACCATCGAGAACCTCGCCGGCGACAATACCCTCGCCGGCACCATCACCCGCAACGGCGCGCTGAATTTCCTCTCGCAATCGGGCAAGCTCACCATCCTGAGCGCCATCGGCGGCACCAGCAATTCGGTGAACCTCCAAGGCGACGGCGACGGCCTGATGAGCGGCCCCATCACCCTCGCCTTCGCCGTGACCAAGTCCGGCGCCGGCACCTGGACCCTCAGCGGCGCGAGCAGCTACACCAGCGCCACCACTATCAGCGGCGGCAAGCTCGTCCTCACCGGCTCCCTCACCAGTCCGGTCACCGCCACCACCGGCACCCTCGCCCCGCAAGGCACGCCCGCCACCACCGGCACCCTCGCCATCAACTCCGACGGCCGCCTCGAAGCCCGCCCCGGCGACACCCTCACTGTCGGCGGCTCCGTCACCCTCGCCGGCCAGCTCGACCTCGTCGTCCCGCCCGGCTTCACCCCCGGCACGTCCTACACCCTTCTCCACAAGACCAGCGCCGGCGCGGTCGCCGGCAGCTTCGCCGGTAAACCGGAAGCCGCCACCTTCACCGCCGGCGGCCACCTCTGGCGGATCACCTACCTCGGCGGCGACGGCAACGACGTCGTCCTGACCATCGTCCCCCCGCTCACCGCCATCGAATCCTGGCGACAGACCCACTTCGGCGACCCGTCCAACAGCGGCAACGGCTCCGACAGCGCCGATCCCAACCACGACGGCGAAACCAACCTGCTGGAATTCGCCACCGGCCAGAACCCCCATGCCGCCACCCGCGCCGCTACGACGCTGACTCCCTCCGGCACCGATCTTCTCTTTCAATACACACGCAGCAAGACCGCCGTGAATGAGGGCTTTTCGTTTATCGTTGAGTGGTCCGACACCCTCGCCGCCCCCTGGACCCCCGCCGTCTCCGACCCGCCCGTCTCCCTCGACGCCACCCGCGAGTCCGTCCACACCGCCATCCCCGCCGGCCCCAACGGCCGCCGCTTCGTGCGGGTCAGGATCACCCCATCGCCTTGAACCGATGCGCCTCCTGATAGCCCTTGCCGTTTTCACCGCGGCCGGACTCGCCCAGGCGCAAGTCCTGGTCAACCAGAGCGGCTACAACACCATCGGCAGCAAGCGCTTCACCGCACCCCTCGCCGCCGCCGGCACGCCCTTCTCCGTGGTCACCGATCCCGCCGGGGACGTCGTCTTCGGCGGCGCGCTCGAGGCCAGCGGCGACGGCTCGGTCGGCGACTTCTCCGCCTTCCAGCCGGCCGCCACCGGCAACTACCGCATCGTCCTCGCCACCACGCCCGCGCCCCAGCAGTCGCACGTCTTCGGCATCGGCCCCTTCTGGATCGAGCGCGTCAGCTACCGACGCATGCTCCAGTTCTTCATCGACAGCCGCAGCGGCTTTGGCGACGCGACCAGCTGGAACGTCGCCGGCGGCAAGAACAGCTCCGGCATCGCCTGGCGCGATTCCCACCAGTTCTCCTTCGAGCTGCGCACCCTGATCCAGTGGTATGCCGCCAACCCCGACGCCTTCGGCCCCGACCGCATGCCGCTCGAAGGAAGCTACCTCGGCCTCCGCGACACCCTCCCGGCCGACACGCCGGAAATCGTCCGCCTCATCCACTGGGGCGTCGACATCTACCTCCGCGGCAATCTCAACCACACCCTGATCAAGGAAGAGCTCGCCTACTTCCTCTACTACTACCCGCTGCTCCAGCCGTGGATCCCGATCTCGCTCTACCACGAGGCCCGCGACTACCTGTTCCCCCTGTGGACCAACACGGCGCGCGACCGCTGGAACTGGTACGACATCACCCACACCGCCGACCTGCTCCAGACCTACTCCGTGATGGGCGGTACCAAGGGCTCGCTGCCGCCCGGTCACTCCATCGTCCCGAACCTGCTGATGCACCAGGTCGCCCTGCGCGAAGGGCGCGGCGACGCCGCGCTTTATCTAACCGCCGCGCGCAATCAGGCGCAGTGGATCGTCAACAACCTCGACCCCGCCAATCCGCTCGTCACCAAGGGACAGCGGATGTCCGAGCACATCCTCGTCCCCGCCCTCGCCGAGCTGATGCTGCGCGATCCCGCGAC
The DNA here is from genome assembly GCA_004293445.1 of Verrucomicrobiota bacterium. Classification (GTDB taxonomy): domain Bacteria; phylum Verrucomicrobiota; class Verrucomicrobiia; order Verrucomicrobiales; family Akkermansiaceae; genus Haloferula. The sequence continues at coordinate 320,609 of RDYP01000003.1, forward strand.
GCCCGTCACCGGCATCGACGCCTGGCTGGCGAACTGGACCGACACCGTCATCGCCCGCTCCGCCAATCTCTGGGACTTCCGGAAATACTCCGACACGATCTGGACGCCCGAGAACGTCCCCGGCGGCCACCCGTGGTGGAACGAGCCCGGCAACATTGCCGGCTTCCCCGCCTCCGCCCTTGCCGCCGCCACCCGCATCACCGATCCCGCCAAAGCCGCGCGCCTCCGCCAGATCGCCACCTCCCAGCTCGATCAGGTCTTCGGCCGCAATCCCCACAACCGCCACTTCTGCTTCCGCGCCACCCAGCCGACCCACGGCTTCGAAGGAGTGGAAAGCGGCTGGTTCTCCCAGCACATCGGCGGCCTCGGCATCCTCGAAAACGCCCGAGGCGTGCTCGACGCCTCCGCCAAGCACCTCTCCTTCCCTTACAACCCGAACGTCTCGCCCGGCTACGTCGAAGGTTGGGTCGCCTTCAACTCCGCTTGGAATGCCGGCATGACCTGGGCCGCCCGCGACCGCAGCAGCATTGCCTTCCTCGCCAACGGCGCGACCGACGGCACGGTGCAGGTCGAACTCACCGCGCCCCTCAATTTCAACCGCGCCCTCGCCGAAACCGCGACCGTCCGCCTCACCAGCCCGACCGGCGATGCGGAAAGCCTCACCCTCACCGAGTCCGGCCCCGACACCTCGGTCTTCCGCGGCCAGATGGTGCTGGAAAACTCCGGCACTTCCGCACCCGGCGACAGCTCGCTCGAAGCCCCCGCCGGCACCGCGCTCAGCGCGAGCTACGCTCACGACATCTTTGCCCGCAGCGCCACCACCACCGCCGCCGATACCAGTCTCGCGCCGCTGGTCATCGTCACCACATCCCTCCCGGTCGCCCGCGTTGGCAGCGCTTACCCGCCGCTCGCCTTGACCAGTGCCCACGGCGATGGCGCGCCGCAGTGGCAGATCCTCTCCGGCAGCCTGCCCGCCGGGATGGAGCTCAGCGCCGCCGGCATCCTCCAAGGCACGCCGACCGCCGCCGGCACCTTCACCCCGGTCTTCCGCGTCCAGGATGGCGCCGAACAGGCCGACAAGGCGCTGACCCTCGCCTGCTCCGGCCTCCGCATCACCACCATCGTGCTGGGCGATGCCGCCAGCGGCCAAGCCTACCAGCAAACCCTTCTCACCGCCGACGGACTCGGCGCGGTGACTTGGTCGCTCGCCGCTGCTTCCACCCTGCCCGCCGGCCTGACGCTCGATCCCGCCGGCCAGCTCTCCGGCACGCCCTCCGCCGCCGGCACCTATGCCTTCTCGCTCACCGCCACCGACAGCAGCGGTGCCAACTCCACCTCCGCCTACCAACTCCTCGTCCTCGGCACGCCGTCCGGCGTGATCTTCACCGACACCTTCGACAGCGGCACCGGTGCCTGGTTTAAGGCCGCGCCTGTCGCTGGCGATTCACTTTCCAACAAATCCGGCGCGCTGGTCTGGACGGAAAACGGCAACTCGATGTCCGAATCCATCGGCCGCTCCTTCCCCGCGCTCACCCTGGAAGTCGGCCAAACCCTGCGGCTGTCCTTCGACTACCGCCAAACCGGCACCCAGCCCGCCACGCACATCGTCCGTGCCGGGCTCTATCAGCTCGCCACGCCCATCGCCGACCACAACTGGGCAGGCGCGAACGCCGTCGGCACATGGAAAGGCTACGGCACCTTCGTCCGCGACAACAGCACCCAAACCAACGTCGCCCGCGTCGAAAGCGGCAGTTCCACTTCGGGCAGCACGGGACCGAACAACGGCACCGCGGGTGCCTACACCGACATCGGCAGCAAGATCACCTCATACGACTTGGCCGACGACGGCAGCGTCACCTATCGTTTCGTCTTCGACGCCACCCTCGTCTCGCCGACCCGGATGGACACCCTGCTGACCGTCACCAGCGGCAGCGGCCCATCGGCGCTCACCCATTTCTCCATCCCCGGCTCGCAGACCAGCGGCAGCGTCCACACCGGATTCAATACCGTCGTCCTCAAACAAGCCGGCGGCACCGCGATGCCCGCGACCTACGACAACCTCCAGGTCGAGCTGATCGGCGGCCTCAACCCCGCCTTCTTCGCCGATTGGCAGGAACTCACCTGGCCCGGCGTCGGCGACAGCAACATCATCGGGCTCGACGCCGATCCCGATGGCGACGGCCGCGGCAACTTCCTCGAATGGGCGCTCCGCCTCGACGCCACCGCGCCGGACCCCTTCCAGCCCGGACTGGTGCGCGACGGCGACTTCCTGCTCTTCACCTACCCACGCCGCAAGACCGCGCTCGGCGAAGCCACCTTCACCGTCGAATGGTCCGACACCCTCGGCAACGACTGGACCGACCTCGATGTCGTCAACGCCCCACCGAACCCGATCGACGCCACCCGCGAGTCCGTCACCGCTAGCATCCCCGCTGGCACCGTAGGCCGCCGCTTCGTGCGGGTGCGCGTCTCGTCTTCCGGGGAAAGCCCGCAATCCTGATTCTCTCCGTTCCTCACCTCGATCAATGTCCCAGCCTCTTCACGAAAAGCCTACCACTAGACGTTTCCAAGCGGTCTTGCTCGCGTGGCTTGCGTTGCTCCCTTGTCTTTGCTCGGGAGCTGGATTCGATCAGCAGTCCTACACGCCTTCCCACGACACCTTCGTCCAGCGCGGCGCGCCGACCGCCACCGCTGGCAGCGGCGACGAGTTTCTGGTGAAGCGCGACTCCGCCACGGTCTCCGGCGGCTCCGACCGACTCGGCTACCTGCGCTTCTCCACCGCCGCGCCTTATCCCGTCGTCGATAGCGCCAGCCTCTTCCTCTCCATCAACAACTACCCCGGCGACGGCACCACGCCCTTCACCTTTGAAGTCTTCGGCTTGCCCGACGGCCACCCGAACGAGTCCTTCAACGAGTCGCTCCTCACCTTCAACACCGCCAGCAACGCCACCACTGCGATGCCTGGCAGCCTGAACCCCGCCGGCCTCACTTCGCTGGGCACCTTCACGCCCGCCGTCGCCTCGGGAAGCACCCGCGTCGAGTTTACCAGTACCGCCTTGCGCGACTTCATCGCTGCCAGCGGAAACTCCGAGCTGACCTTTCTCGTCTTCCGCCAGACCGCGAACGCCGGCCTTCCCACCTACTTTGCCAGCGGCGAGGACGCCAGCTCCACCAGGCGCCCCACCTTGCTCATCCGCACCAGCAGCGATTCGCTCGCCGTCGCCAACACGATCGCCAGTTCCACTCTAACAGGTTCCGCCGCGGCCAACGGCACCGACAGCGATTTCACCACTCGCTGGATCGCCAACGCCGATACCTCCTCCACCAAATCCTGGATCACCCTCGACCTCGGCTCGCCCCAGACCGTCAACCGCCTTAATTTCATCGCCTACCAGCACGGCCGATCGTTCAAGATCGAATCCTCCGACGACAACGCCAGCTGGAGCCTCATCACCACCAACTTCCGCAGCGGCGTCGGCACCGCGGTTAACCCGCTGCTCCAAGATACCAACCGCTATTTCCAGCCCCGCACCGCCCGCTACTTCCGCCTCAGCTCGCTCACCTCCACCACCGGCAACAGCCTCTCGTTGTGGGAGGTGAAGCTCTACAACGACCCCACCGCCGCCCCGGTCCTCGCCCGCCTCGATTCGCTGACCGCTTCGGTGAGCGCGCTCCCTAACAGCTCGAACGCGGAGCAACTCAAGCGCGTCGTGCTCGAACTCGCCCTCGAGCGAGCCCAGGCCTGCCTCAACATCGGCGACTTCCCCGCCGCCAACCTGCTGCTGGACGATGTGCAGAACAACCTCGCCACCGACTCCGCCACCATGGCCGCCGTCACCACCGGGGTCACCCAGGTCCGCGCCATCCGCCCGCTGATCGAGACGACTCCGGAAACCAATCCCTACCTCAAACGCATCAACGACGGCGCCGCGCTCTATCTAACAACGACCGACCTCCCCTGGGAAAAGAACACGCCCGAGCTCAACGTCTTCGCCGATTTCAACCTCGCCCGCAGCACCGCCGGCGACATGGACGCCCTGCTCTGGGTCTTCGCCCACCCGAACAGCGCCCTGCGCCACCACCCGGAAATTCTCCGCCGCCTGCTGCGCCGCACCTACGCTTACCTCGATGCCATCAACGTCCACGGCCCGCTCCTTCCCGCTGGCCAGCTCGCCAGTTTCTACGACGACTTCGCCAGCGCCCCGGCCTCCATCGTGTTTCGCGAGTTCCAGCTTCTTTATCCCGGCCTCATCCCCACGAACTCGAACACCGAGTGGGACAACGCCATGACCACCGCCGCCAACAACCTCTGGGCGGCCTTCGGCAACCGCAACGCCTCCTGGGTCAACACCGATGTCGCCATTGCCGTGGAACTCCACAACCTCGGCATGAAAACCGGCCGCCAGGAGCTCGTCGACAAGGGCCGCTACTTCATCGACGACGTTCTAACAAGCGGCCGCATGTTCGCCGACGGTGCGGTCGGCTACATCGGCACCCAAAACGAATCCGGCGGCTACCAAGGTACTGTCGAATCCTACGTCAACCGCTACTACCAGATCACCGGCCGACCGCAGGCTCTGGAAATCCTGCAAAAGATGGAATGGTACGGCCCGATCAACGGCCGCATGATCGATTGGTGGACCTCGCCCTCGTGGAAGCACGCGTGGAATTTCATCAGCGGCTCCGGTCAAACCGGGGAGTCGACCAACGGCAAGAATCCCTACACCCGCGCCACCCTCGATGCCGCGATCGCGGCCGCCGCGACTGCCACCAACTGGACCGGCAGCGTCTCACAGGTCGGATGGTATGAAAGCGGCACCACCGCCCTCACGCGACCGGATACCTACACCGTCTTTGACCGCAACATCCAAGGCCCGCGTTCGTGGCAGGGCGGCCTTTGGAATACCACCGGCACCCTCCGCGCCATCAACGACAACGAGTCCGGCCACCACACGATCGTGGGCGCCCAGGTCATGGACCCGGATCCCAACTTCCGCGTCAATGCCTCGCTCATGGGCGTCTTCCCCCGCATCCGCACCGCCGCGGGCGGCTCGCGCGATACCGACGGCACCTTCGCCGAAGCCCGCCACGCTTGGCTCACCTCGAAACTAACAGGTGCCTCCACCGTCACCCCTGACTTCACCGCCATCGGTGCCTCGCACAAGATCCACGTCTTCGCCAGCTCCACCAAGGGTACCGAGCACGATTGGACCGCCCGCCAGATCTGGTTGAACCTGCCCGACCGCAGCATCGGCCTGCTCGATCTCTCCCCGAATGCGAACCTCACCGCCTACGAAGTTCAGGGCGCGATCCGCCTCGGCTACGGCGGCACCGCTTACAGCTCCGCGAAAACCCTCGCCGCCACCGGCAACAACGCGTGGAGCTACGGCAAGCTTCGTATCAAACTCCACGACCACAACTACGCCGAAGTCGTCCCGGAGGAATACGAGTTCCGCGTCGCTAACGCCCCGATCACCGAGATCACCCTGCGCGATCAGGTCGGTGGGGCCTCTAACAACACGCTCAACACCTACAACGCCGGCACCCGCTGGAAATACCTCGCCGAAGTCCGGCCCGACACCACCACCGACGAAGTCACGGTCACCGAAGTCGCCGAATCCGGCGGCCTGATCGGTATCCACGTCGAGTATCTCTCTAACAGTAAGCGCTACCGCATTCTCTACAACCCCGGCACCGCCGCCGTAGCTCACAGCCCTTCGCTCAATTGGCCGGGCATGATCCGCCTCCACCGCAGCGGCCAGCATTTCCGGCCCGACTGGGTGCCCGATCCCACCGGCACGCCCGCCCCGGAATTCCTCGCCCCGGGCCAATCGATCTCCATCGAGCCGAAAGCCCACATCGTGCTGGCACTCGATCCCTTTCCCACGCCCACCCTCACCATCAGCAGTCCCGCCGAAGCGGCCACCCTTTCCGACCCCACCCTGAAGCTCCACGTCTCTGCCGCCATCGATACCCACGGCAGCCCCGGCAGCCCCGCCATTGCCTGGTCGCAAGTCTCCGGCCCCGGCACGGTGAGCTTCGATGACCCATCCTCGCCCGACACCCGCGCCACCTTCTCCGCCGTCGGCATCTATCAGATCCAATGCGCTGCCACCCTCAATGGCATCACCGGCAGCGCCACGCGCACGATTGCCGTCGATACCCCGGTCGAACTCAGCTTTCGCCAAGGCGTCGGCGCTTACTCGCAGGAAACCACCACCCTCCGCGCCGACAACCCCACTTGGAACGCGGGCGCGCGGAACCAATTTCTGGTCGGTCGCATCAATACGAACAGCAGCGCCACCCGCGGACTGCTTTCCTTCGATCTAACAGGCATCCCGTCCGGCACCCTCATCGAGTCCGCGCAACTCGAACTCACCACCAGCAACGAAGCGGGCAGCGGCTCCGTGTCTCAACTCGAACTGCGCACGCTCACGACCGACTTCACCGAAGGCAGCGGCAGCGGCCTCTCGGCCACCCCCGCCGATCCCAACACCAACTCCGGCGCGAATTGGCAGCGCCGCAGCGACGCCACTGCCAACCTCACTTGGACCAACCCCGGCGGATCCCTCGGGACCACCGTGTTGTCCACCTTGCCCGGTTACAACGCCAGCACCGCTACCAGCTCTTCGAAGACCTTTCCGAGCAGCCCGGAATTCGTCGCCGCCACCCAGGCGGCTCTTGCCACGGGACGCTTGAATCTCTCGGTCGTCTCGCCCCTGACCGAAGCCCTTGCCGCCGCGAACTTCACCCGCATCCACTCCGACGACGCGCTCACCGAAAGCCAGCGTCCGCAACTCCGCCTGTTCGCGGTCCTGAACCCGCTGCCCGTCATCACCACCGGAGTCGCGCCAAGTGCAGTCGCCGGTACAGCCGTTGCTCTCACCGGCAGCGCCAGCGGAGCCAGCTCCACCAGTTGGTCCCTCGTCTCCGGACCCGGCACGGCCAGCTTCATCGATTCTAACCATCCCACCCCCATCGTCACCTTCAGCCAGCCCGGCTTCTACAGGCTGCGCCTGCTTGCTTCGAATACGAGCGGCACGGTTTCCCGCACTCTCGACGTCGCCGTGTCTCACAACCCCGCCATCTTCGCCGACTGGCAGGCGCTCACTTGGCCCGACCAAAGCGACTCCGCCATCATCGGCCCCGACGCCGATCCCGATGGCGATGGACTGAGCAACTTCGCCGAGTGGGCACTCCATCTCGACGCCACCGCGCCCAGCGTCTATCAGCCCGGTTTCGTCAAGAACGGCGGCGTTCTCACCTATACCTACACCCGCCGCAAAACCGCTCCTGGCGAAGCCACCTTCACCGTCGAATGGTCCGACACCCTCGCACCGCCGTGGACACCCGCGATCTCCGATCCGCCCGTCTCTCTCGACGATGTCCGCGAATCCGTCCACACCCCCATCCCCGCCGGATCGAACGGCCGCCGCTTCGCCCGGCTCAAGATCACTCCGCGTCCATGAGTCTGCGACGCGATCGCTTGCTTCCGATTGCGCGATAATGAAACTGCGTGAAATGTGAACGCCGGATGTTGTTCCACTCTGCCACCACCTTGCTTCCCATCGCCCTCGGTTTCGCCGTTGTGGCAATGACTTCGGCGAGGCTACCCGCGGCGACCCCCACCGGGGCCGGCTGGACCCTCGCATGGAACGACGAGTTCGAGGGCAGCACCATCGACACCGCCAAGTGGCGCCATTGGCTCCCCGGCGCCCGACGCGATGCGGTGAATTCCCCTAGCGCCGTTGCGGTCGCCGATGGTGCCCTTGCCATCTCCACTTACACCAGCGGAGGCACCCACTACACCGGGATGCTCTCCACGCAGGATACCTACCCCTACACCTACGGTTACATCGAGGCCCGCATCGATTACGACAGCTCGCCCGGCATGTGGTCGGCCTTCTGGATGCAATCGCCCACGATGGGAAATCCCATTGGCTCGCCGAACAGCGCCGGCACCGAGATCGACATCTGCGAGCACCGCAAGGTCGACGGCAGCGGTACCAACCGCGACGGCAATGTCGGCGGTGTCATCCACTGGGACGGCTACGGAGCGGATCACAAGAGCCACGGCTACGACTCCGGAAACCTCGGCCTCGGCACCGGCTACCACATCTACGGCATGGAGTGGACGCCCACCCAACAGAAATTCTACATCGACGGCGTCCTCCGCTGGACCATCAACAACGCGCCCAACACCCCCGTCTCCCAGCGCAGCGAATTCATCATCCTCAGCAGCGAGGTCGATGACACCAGCACCACCTGGGCGGGACCGATCCCCGCGGGCGGCTACGGTACGCTCGCGACGACGACTACGAAGATGAAGGTCGATTACGTCCGCGTTTATCGCCGGTCCGAGACCGTAGTGAACGGCGACTTTGAGGGAAAAATCGGCCCTTTCAGCGCCAGCGGTCAAGCCACATGGTCGGCCACCGGTGGGCGCAACGATCCCGCCGCCGCGAAGATCGCTCCCACCTCCGGCGGATCATCGGTCGAACAAAGCGTCCGCGGCCTGCTGCCGGACACCGCTTACCAGTTCAACGCTTGGGGCAATGCCGGGACCACCTCGCCCGGTCTTCTCATCGCCGCCAAAAACTACGGCGGCAGCCAAACCGGCCAAACCCTGAGCTCCGCCACCTACACCCAGGCCAGCGTTCCTTTCACCACCGGCTCTAACAACCGCAGCGCCACGGTCCTCGCCCACTCCGCCAACATCGGCTCCACCGCTTACGTCGATGACTTCCAGCTCCGCCGCGCGGCCAGCGTGCCGAACGGTCACCTCGAGCACGATGCTTCCCACGCTTGGACCAGCTCCTACGGCGGTGCGATCGTCTCGGGCGATTCCACCTACGACGGCGAATTTGCGTGGAAAATTCCCGCCAGTAGCTCCAGCGCGGGCGTCGAGCAGGATATCGTCGGCCTCACACCCTCAACCGCCTATCGCCTCAGCGGCTGGACCACCAACGGCAACACCAGCCTGAGCTTCGGCGTGAAAAACCACGGCGCGTCCCAAGTGACCAGCGCTGTATCTTCTAACATCTGGGCCCGCGCCACCGTCAATTTCACCACCGGCTCCGCCAGCACCACCGCCACCGTCTTCGCCTTCCGTCCCTCTAGCGCGCAGACCGCTTACGCCGATTCCTTCTTCCTCCACCAACCGCTCGCCGCGCCTTGGGCCAGCGCCGACCTCACGACCACCGGCCGCTCCGGCATCGCCGGCCGCCTCGGCGACCGCCTCGTCCTCCAGGCCGGCGGCAACAACCTCGGCGGCAGCAACGACGCCATCCACTTCCTCCACCAGCCGCTCAATGGCGACGGGACCATTACCGCCCGCCTCGTCGGCGTGGACACGACCGCCTACCACGCCAAGGCCGGCCTGATGATCCGCGAATCGACCGCCCCCGGTGCCCGCAGCGCATCCGTCGTCTGGGGCCCAGTCAATCAGTTGGTCGAATTCAACCGCCGCACCACCGGCAATGCGAGCGCCAGCTCGACGCTCACCCCGCGCGACATTGTCGAGCCGCCTTGGCTCCGCCTCACCCGCCGTGGCAACACCTTCACCGCCTACCGCTCGCCCGACGGCCAGTCGTGGACCCGTGTTGGATCGCCGCAGACCATCGCCATGTCCGCCAACGCCCTGGTCGGCATCCCCGCCTGCGCCGGCGACACCACCCGCCTCACCGAGGTCGCCGTGGATGACGTGTCGATCACGGCACCGATCGCCGATGTCTCGATCACTTCGCCCGCCGATGGCAGCACGCTGTCCGGCACCGGCCAGGCGCTCCATCTCACTGCAACGGTCAGCTCGACGACGACTCCAACCCTTGCTTGGAGCATGGTCAGCGGCCCCGGCAGCGTGAGCTTCGTCGATCCCAACCTCGCCACTACCAGCGCCACCTTTTCGGCCACCGGCAGCTACGTGCTCCGTCTCACCGCTACCACTGCCGCCGGCAGCGGCAGCGCCGACCTCACCGTTCACGTCGCCTCCGCTCCCGTGCCCGATGCATCACTGGTCCTTCACCTGAAACTCGACGAGTCCTCCGGCACGATCGCCAGCGATAGTTCCGGCAGCGCCAACCACGGCACCGCCACCGGTGGCTTCGCTTGGCAACCTGCCAGCGGTGCGATCACTGGCGCGGCCGACTTCAACGGCACCGATTCCTACTTCGCCGTTCCCGACAGCGCTTCTCTCGACAACACCGCCGCCTTTACCCTCTCGTACTGGTTCCGCGCCGAAACCCTCGGCAACAACACCGGCCTCGTCGCCAAGCGCGTCGGTCCCAGCGACAACAATTCCTACGGGTTCTTCCTCGGTCTCGATGGCAAGTTGTCCGTGGATGTGAATTCGTCCAACAACCGATTCACTAGCAACACGACCTTCAACAGCGGCAGATGGTACCACATCGCGCTGGTTTTCGATGGCAGCCTCGCAGAGGCCCAGCGCGCGAAACTCTACGTCAACGGTGCGCTCGATACCACCGCGGCGGAAACCAGCAGCTCCGTTCCCAATCATGCCTCGCAGCTTTACGTTGGAGTGCTCGCCCCGGGCAGCGCGGTCTTCGATGGTCTGATCGACGAGGTCCGCTTCCACCGGCGTGCCCTCTCCGGCACCGAGGTCGCTGCCCTGGAAAGCGCGACCGACAACTTCGCCCCGACCGTCGCCACCGGCCCCGCTCCCGCCGCGATTCCGGGCATCGCCGCGAACCTAACAGGATCAGCCGGGATTGATGCCGGACCTTCGCCCACAGTCGTTTGGAGCAAGGTCGGCGGTCCCGGCAATGCGATCTTCGCCAACCCTTCCTCCGCCAGCACCACCGTCACTTTCGACCAAGCCGGCACTTACCTTCTTCGTCTCACAGCAAGCAGCCCGGGCGCTCAAACTTCCGCCGATCTCAGTGTCACCGCCGCTTACCCACCCCCGCTGCTGGCCATTGTCGACCCTCCGGCTCCCGTCGCGCTTGCCGATGCGGCCGATGCTCTCCGCCTGATTGTCAGCACCGATGCCAATGGCGCACCCGGTAGCCCGACCATTGCTTGGAGTCAGTTCAGCGGCCCCGCTGCGGTGATCTTCGACGATCCCTCCGCGGCCGATACCCGTGCCCATTTTTCTGCACCCGGCAGTTATCTGCTTCGCTGCACCGCTACCGGCAGCGGCGGCAGCACCAGCGCGGATGTCTCCGTCACCATTGCCACCCCCGCCAGCCTCTCTCTCCGCCAAGGAGAAAACAGCTACAACCACGCCGCCACCTTTCTCCGTAGCGATGTCACGACCTGGAACTCCGGCGCGCGCGACCAGCTCGTCGTCGGCAAGTCGGCCAGCTCCTCGAACTTCTTCCGCAGCGTGCTTTCGTTCCCTCTAACAGGCGTCCCCGCCAATGCGACGCTCACCGCCGTCTCGCTCGACGTCTGGACCCATCCCACCCAAGCGGGTACCAGCAGCGTCGCCGCCCTCGAACTCCGCGCGGTCGCCGCCACCCCGGTCGAAGGCAGTGGCACCAGCAGCGACGCGAACAATATCAACGGCACCGGTACGGGTGCCACCTGGCTCAATCGCAGCGCCGCCACCGCGTGGACCAGCCCCGGCGGCGACTTCGGCCCGACCGTTCTTTCGACGCTTCCCGGCTTCAACGCCGCCACGACTGCTGCTGCGAAAAACTTCCCGTCCTCCTCCGCCTTCCTCGCCACTACCCAAGCCGCCCTTGCCGCCGGTCAGCCGCTCAACTTGATGCTGATTTCTCCTCTAACAGAAAGCGGCCCCGTCGCCGCCTTCACCCGGCTTGCTTCGGACGACCACCCGACCGTCGCCCAGCGCCCGCGCCTCAGTCTCATCTGGTCCGTCAATCCGGCCCCTGCCATCAGTTCCGGTCCCGCTCCGAACGCCATCACCGGCACGCCCGCCGCTCTAACAGGCAATGCCACCGGTGCCGATTCCACCACTTGGATCTTCGTTTCTGGCCCCGGCAGCGCCAGTTTCGCCTCTCCCGACAACCCTGCCACCTCCGTCACCTTCAGTCAGGCCGGCAGCTATTTGCTCAGGCTGATCGCTTCCAATTCAAACGGCGAGGTGTCGCGGGATCTCTCGGTCGAGGTCAGGTCGGCGCTCGATCCTGCCAGCTTCGAAGACTGGCAAGAACTTACCTGGCAGGGGGTCGTCAGTCCGCAGATCATCGGCCCCGACGCCGATCCCGATCGCGACGGTCTTACGAACCTCATCGAGTGGGCCCTGCACCTTGATGCTATGGTGCCTGGTTCCTTCGATCCCGATTTTGCGAAAAACGGAGCGCTCCTCGACTTTACCTACACCCGGCGCAAGATCGCCCCCGGCGAGGCGGAATTCCAGGTGGAATGGTCGGACAGCCTTAACAACGCATGGTCCAGCAGCGGGGTAGCTGAAACTCGGATCTCCCAGACCCCCGAGACCGAAACCATGGAGGCCACCATACCCGCAGGCCTCGGCAGGCGATTCGTTCGTCTCAATGTCCGGCGTCCCTGACCTCGGAAACGTGATGATGTGCAACTTGTTTATCGGGTCACTCCTCAGCTTGTCCGCTATTTGGGGGACAAAGAGAAACTTTTTGTCCCAGAGAGGCCGTGCCACGTTTTGGCGAGGTGGATTCGAGTGTCTCAACATCCATCGTCCGCCACGAAATCCGTGAAACCTCTCCGTTCAAAAATCCGCGCCAATCCTCGCTCTTGCTAAACTGATGATGGCAACGACCCCGGCCACCGCGCCAATACCCGAAGAGGCGGGCTTCCCTTACCAGACAGCCTCTCCGGTCTGGTCACTGGAACGATCGGGATCCAAGTGAAGCGCTTTATCCAGCCACCCGAATTCCGGTAAGTTCAGGCGGCATAATTTGAACTCTCGAATCCGAACCAACCCATGAAGACCGTTTCCGCGATCCTAGTTTTTTTCCTTGGGCAGTACGTGAGCTTGGTTCGTGCCGCCGAATCCGGTGACGAGGCCATCATGAAGCGCAATGCGGCCGAACAGGCCGCGGCGCTGAATCAGGATCCCGGCGGCACGGATCGCAAAGCGCTGCTGGATGCCCGGAGCAAAGAAAAGATCCACGCGGGGCTGTCGGGCGAACGCAACGCGCATCCGGACGCCCAATGGTTCGGCAATGCTTCGCTCGGTCTGTTTCTTCATTGGAGCATCTCCTCCGTACACGGCGGCATCGATCTTTCCTGGCCGATGATCCAAAACATGGGGCCCAGTTTGAAATTCAAACCGTCGGACTATTGGAGGCTGGCGGAAGACTTCAAAGCCGAACATTACGATCCGAATCTCTGGCTCAAGGCGGCGAAAGATGCGGGCTTCGAATACGCCGTTCTCACCACGAAACATCACGATGGCTTCACGCTTTGGCCTACCACTGCCTCCGAAATCGGCGTGCGCACCTCGCTGCCCGGTCGGGATCTGGTGAAGGAATACGTCGCCGCCTGCCGCGCGAACGGGATCAAGGTGGGCTTTTACTACTCCGGACCCGATTGGTTCAAAGGCAAGGACCACATGTCGTTCAACTATCGCAGCGAGAGCGGCGGCAATTCGTCGTTGCCTCCGATCCCCGGCCGACCCGACCTCGATATGAACTGGGAGCCGACCAAGCTGAAACCCATGCCCGCCGAAGTCCGAGCCCGGATGCAAAAGGAGTGTCGCCAGCAATTGATCGAATTGCTCACCAACTACGGGAAGATCGACGTGCTGTGGTTTGACGGCGGTTCGGGATCCGACATCACGCTGGAAGAGATTCGCAAGCTCCAGCCCGGCATCATCATCAACAACCGCGGCGGTCTGGCGCAAAAACAAGGCGGCCAGAAATTCAACGGCGATTACTTCACCGTGGAGCACGGGGATCAGCCCTTTCGCCCGCCGGGTTGGTGGGAGCAGTTGCGCATCTGGAATTCCCCCACATGGGGCTACATGAAGCAGAACGAGAAGAACTACGCTCCCACCGCATCCATTCTCAAGAGCTTAGCCCGTACGAAAGGGTGGGGTGGATCGGTGATGGTAAACTGCGGCCCACGCCCGGATGGCACGATGCCGCCGCCTTACTATCAGGGCATGAGCGAGGTCCGCGATTGGATGAAGGCGAACGCCGAATCCGTCGTCGGTGCGGATGCCATGCCACGCAACATGCAAGCCAACGTTCCCGTCACAACCCGCGGCCACACATGGTATCTTCACGCGGTTGCCGGAACCCGAGGCCGATTGTCGGTTAAGCCCGGCACGCCAATCGAATCCATCAAGTCCGCGCGTCTGCTTCGCACCGGAGAACCTGTGAAGTTCCAGTGGGCGGACGGCAACTTGGCGATCGATTTCCCGGAGCCCCCGCGCAGCACGCCGCACGAGGTGATTGCCGTCACGGTGAATTGAGCCAGCGATGAGCGCGCGCGGTCGAACCCACTTTTTCCCACTCACGATCTCAAGCCACAACTGAGAAGCATCATCCGATTTTCACCTCTTATGAAACCACACTGCTGGCTATCCGTTCTTCTCACCCTCGGCGCTTGGTGCGCATGCACTCATGCCGCTGAAATCCAAGCTCTCGCCGAAACGTTCAAGTCCCCGCCCAAGGAAACCCATCCGGTCCTCTGGTGGCGTTTCATGGATGATTACGCCAGCCGCGAGGGCATGGTGGCCGACTTAGATGGGATGAAACACATCAGCCTCGGTGGCGCGGTGGTTTCCTACTGCTCCAGTAGCTCCGGCATGAGCAAACCCGTGCCCGGCGCGCCCTTTGTCCCGATGCTTTCGACGGCATGGTGGGAGAACATGGACTTCACGCTCAAGCAGGCCGCCGATCGCGATCTCGATCTTTGGTTCCAGCTCTGCCCGGGCTACGCGACCTCGGGCGGACCCTGGATCACTCCGGAGCTTTCGATGCAGAAACTTGTTTGGAGCCAGGTCTCATGCAGCGCCGAAAAACCATACGATAAGATCCTGCCAACGCCCAATGTGGATAAGAAATGGAACTACTACCGCGATGTCGCGGTGCTCGCGTTTCCCAACGGCAAAGGGCCTGTGGATCTGAAAAAGATCATCGACATTACTTCTTCGATGGACGCTGCGGGCCGATTGCAGTGGAAGCCGACGACCGGGAAATGGATCATCGTTCGCCTCGGCCACACGACCACCGGCGTCCCGGTGCATCCGGTGACGGAAGCGGGATATGGGCTGGAATGCGACAAACTCAGCAAGGAGGCCACGCGCCACCAGTTCAACAGCTACTTCAAAAAGATCGCCGACAAACGTCCCGCAGGTTCGAAATCCAAGGTCGAGTTGTTCTTCGACAGCTGGGAAGCTCAGAACCAGAACTGGACGCCGACGTTTCTAACAGAATTCAAAAAGCGCCGCGGCTACGATGCGCTCCCTTGGCTGCTGGTCGCCACGAAACGAATCGTCGCCAGCGAGGAGCTGAGCCGCCGATTCGACTACGATTGGAAAACCACCATCGAGGAGTTGATCAACGACAACCATTTCTCCGAACTCGTGCGGCTGTCCCACGAAAGCGGCTGCCGCGAGTTGCGTGCGCAACCTTACAATGGCCCCGTCAATTTCATGACCGCCGGAGCGCTGTTCGATATCCCCGAAGCCGAATACTGGCTCAACAAACGCGAATACGGCTGGTGGAGCCTGCGCATGATCGCATCGGTCGCCCACATCCACGGGAAAAAACTCGCCGCCGCCGAGTCGCTTACGGCCATGCCCGCCAACCATCATATGGACGCGGACCCTTTCAGCATGAAGGCGCAGACGGATCTCGCCTTCACCATGGGCATCAACAGCATGGCCATCCACGCCTCCGGCCACAATCCATGGCCGAAACATAAGCCGGGCATCACCAGCGGGTTTTTCCCGCCGCTCGTCGGTGCTTGGCAGACTTGGAATGACCTGGCCGGCTCGTGGATCCACTATCTAAGCCGTTGCTGTTACCTGCTGCAACAAGGATCGCCCACTGCCGATGTGGTGAAACTCTTCCGCCCCAACGAAAAGGGTTATCCCGTGATCCCCGGTCACGCCAGCGACCTGTGCAACGAGGAGTTGATCGTTTCCTCGATGACCTTCGACGGCAAGGCGCTGTGCCTGCCCAGCGGCATGCGCTATCGGATCCTGGAGCTCCCGGACACGACCAAGATCGTGAACGCCCAGATGTCGCCCTCGGGCATCGAAAAACAAACCGGTCGAAAGCCGATGCCCCAGAACATCTCGCTGCCGCTGCTGCGCAAAGTGCGCGAGCTGGTTCTCGCAGGGGCCACGGTGCTCGGTCCGCGCCCGGAAATCAGCGCCGGGCTGACCGGATATCCGCAGTCGGATCGGGAACTCCAAGCCATTGCCACCGAGTTGTGGGGGCCTGCGGGAAACACCACGGTGGATCGCAAGGTCGGCAAAGGCCGCGTTCTATCAGGAATCTCCATCACCGAGGCGCTCGCCCGCATCAACTTGCAACCGGATTTCAAAACCGTCGAAAAGCTCCCCAGCGACGATGTGCCTTGGATCCATCGCAAGGTCGGCGCGGACGATTGGTATTTCGTTTCCAACCAGCGCAACAAGCCGCTCAAGGTCACGGCTTCGTTTCGCGTCAGCGGCAAAATTCCGGAACTCTGGCATGCCGATACCGGCACCACCGAACCCGCTCGCGCCTGGACTATCCGCGACGGACGCACCGAGGTGGAACTGGATTTCGCGCCCCGTGGTTCGGTCTTCGTGCGCTTCAGCCCGGGAAAAATTCCTTCTCTGCCGGTCAAAATTGCCCAGCCAAAAATCATCGAATCCACCATCGTGAAAGGTGACTGGAAAGTCCGTTTCTCGCCGGATATGGGCGCACCCGCCGAGGTGGAGTTTCCCAAGCTCATCTCGTGGACCGAGCACTCGAACCCGGAAATCCGCCACTACTCGGGCATCGCAACCTATCAGACTGAAATCAACATCCCTGCTTCCAGGGGAAGGATCGTCCTCGACCTCGGCGAAGTGAAAAACCTGGCCCGCGTCACGGTCAACGGCACCCGTTTTCCCGAGCTATGGAAGCCGCCCTTCACTTGCGACATCAGCTCCGCTGTCAAACCCGGCGCAAACCCACTCACCATCGAGGTCGCCAACCTCTGGGCCAACCGCCTGATCGGTGATGAACTCCAACCACCGGACGTCATCTGGGAAACCAAGGGCAAAAGCGGCGGCATCCGACCGCTCGCCACGCTGCCCGATTGGCTGCTCCAAGGAAAACCCCGCCCATCATCCGGCCGCCGTGCGTTCTCCACCTGGAATTACATCCAGCCCAAACAGAAGCTCCTGCCGTCGGGGCTGATCGGACCTGTAACAATCAGCATCCAGCGCCCGTGAATCCCCGCAAAGTGACATCCCACCGCTTCATCCCTGCCATGCAACGCCCTTTTTCCACGGTCCTCATCGGCATCATGCTGTGCGGACAGGCCATTGAATCCCGA
The DNA here is from genome assembly GCA_004293445.1 of Verrucomicrobiota bacterium. GTDB lineage: Bacteria > Verrucomicrobiota > Verrucomicrobiia > Verrucomicrobiales > Akkermansiaceae > Haloferula. Next base: position 338,057 of record RDYP01000003.1, read on the forward strand.
GCGTCCTCCGATCCGTTTCGTGATCCGGCTCTCCCGCTGGAACAGCGCGTTCAGGATCTCATCGGCCGTCTCACCCTGGAGGAAAAAGCGTTGTTGCTCGACCACAAGGGCCCCACGCTGGATCGCCTCAAGATCCGTTCGGACCAGTGGAACCAATGTCTCAACGGCGTCCAGTGGGACCGTCCCACCACCATGTTCCCGACCTGCATCGCCATGGGAGCGACATGGGATCCGTCGTTGATCAATGAGGTCGCCACTGCCCTCTCCGACGAGGCGCGCGCCATCTACAATGCCTGGCAACGTGATCCCGGTTTCAAGGGCGCGAAAAAAGGACTCATCTACCGCGCTCCCGTGATCAACATCTGTCGGAATCCTTATTGGGGACGCATCCACGAGGTTTACAGTGAAGATCCATTCCTCACCGGAAGAATGGCCGTGGCCTATGTGAAGGGCCTTCAGGGTGACGATCCGCATTACCTGAAAGTCGCCGCCACTCTCAAACACTTCGCGGTCAACAATGTGGAGACCGACCGTCAGAAACTCGATGCCCGGGTGCCGGAACGCTGGTTGCGCGAATACTGGCTGCCCCATTTCCGTGACGCGGTGGTGGAAGGCAAGGCCCAGTCGCTGATGGCGTCCTACAACGCCATCAACGGCACCCCGAACAACGTCAACCACTGGCTGCTCACGGACCTGCTCAAGAAGGAGTGGGGGCACGAGGGTTTCGTCGTCTCGGACCTCGGCGGCGTGCGCACTTTGGTGCAGGGGCACGGAGCGGGGAAAATGGACTATGTGGACGCCGTCGCCCGCAGCGTGATGGCCGGATGCGATTTCTCCGACAAGGAATACCGGCTGAACATTCCCCAGGCGGTGAGGGAGGGGAAAATCACCGAGGAACGCCTCAATGATGCCCTCGCCCGCGTGCTCCGGGTTCGCATGAAACTCGGCGAATTCGATCCGCCCGAACGCCTGCCGTGGAGCAAAATCCCGCTCGATGTGATCGATGGTCCCGCACACCGCGCGCTGGCATTGAAGGTGGCCGAACAATCGATCGTGCTGCTCCAAAACAAAGGCGGCCTTCTCCCGCTGGACCCAGGAACGATGAAGCGCGTCGCGGTTCTTGGCCCCCGAATCGATAGGATCAACACCAACAATTACAACGGCAAGTTCCGCAACGGTATCACCCCGCTGCAAGGAATCATGAACCGTTTGCCGGTCGGCTGCGAAGTCACACACAGCGCCGGAGCAGTCATTGGCGGCAAGCCCCACAACTGGATCAAGGAGCCGCCGTTTCCGGAACTGGATCAAGCGGCGGAACTTCAAAAGGCTGCGGAACTCGCGAAAAACGCGGATGTCGCCATTGTCGTCGTCGGCACCGATTTCACCATTGAGCATGAAGCGCGCGATCGCACCAGCCTCGGACTGCCCGGCAATCAGGAGGAACTCGTGAAAACCGTGCTTGCGGCAAACCCGCGCACCATCGTCGTTTTCACCAGCGCCGGGCCGCTTGCGGTGCCGTGGATCAAGGAACATGTCCCCGCCGTGCTACAAGCCTGGTGGCCGGGTGAAGAGGGCGGCAACGCGATAGCCGATGTGCTGCTTGGCCATATCAATCCGGCCGGGCGGCTTCCCTACACGATGTATGCCTCCGACGCGCAGGTGCCTTCGCGCGACGTTTATGATATTTCCCGAGGGTTTACCTACATGTATCTCAAGGGCGATCCGCTCTACGCCTTTGGCCACGGCCTGAGCTATACGTCCTTCGAATATGCCAATTGCCAAGTCTCTCCTAGGCAATTCCCGGCCGAAGGAACGGTGAAAGTCAGCGTGGAGGTGAAAAACACCGGCAAGCGTGAGGGCGACGAAGTGGTCCAGCTTTATGTTCGCGATCTGGAATGCAGCGTGGTTCGGGCTTCCAAGGAACTCCGCGGTTTCCAGCGCATTGCCCTCAAGCCGGGTGAGAAGAAAACGGTGACCCTGGAAGTCCCGGGCCGGAAGCTGGCGTTTTGGGATGAAACAAAACATGCCTTTGTGGTTGAACCGGGAAAGTTTGAAATCCTGATCGGCAGCGCCTCGGACGACATCCGGGTGAAAGAACAGATCGAAGCGATCTCAGCAGGGCAATGGAGACCCTAGTTGTCTTTGTTCACCTATTCATTTTGGCATATGAGATCCGATTTTATCCCGTCACTTAAGACTTCCCGCCGCGAGTTTTTGGTCATGACCGGGAGTGCCGTCGCCGCCTCTTCGCTGCCTGCCCGGTTGCATGGAGCCGAGGAGAGCCCGGGGATGGTTTTGCTTGAAGCCGAGCAGTTTGATGATTTCGGCGGCTGGGTGCTCGACCAGCAATCGATGGACCAGATGGGATCGCCCTACCTGCTGGCCCACGGCTTGGGAATCCCGGTCAAGGACGCCACCACAGCCGCAAACATTGCTTCCCCGGGAACTTATCGCGCATGGGTCCGCACACGCGATTGGGTGGCACCGTGGAAGGCACCGGGAGCACCCGGGAAATTCCAAGTGAAGGTCAACGGCACACCGCTGGAGACCACCTTTGGCACCACGGGAGCGCAGTGGCACTGGCAGGACGGCGGACTGGTTGAGCTTGGTGCCCGCATCCAAGTCGCACTGAATGATTTGACCGGATTCGAAGGCCGCTGCGACGCGGTTCTGTTCTGCAAGGACCCCGGTTTCGCGCCGCCCAACGAGCTCGCCGAGTTGACTCGGTTCCGCCGAAGCGTGCTGGGCCTCGGGATGGACCCGGAGCCGGGCGGGGACTTCGACCTGGTGGTGGCCGGGGGCGGCATCGCGGGCACCTGCGCGGCACTGAGCGCCGCGCGCAACGGCTTGAAAGTGGCCCTCGTCCAGGATCGTCCCGTGCTCGGCGGCAACGGGTCTTCCGAAGTCCGGGTCTGGCCACAGGGCAAGGTCAACCAGCAGCCTTACCCGCATCTGGGGGACATTGTGCGGGAAATCGTGCCGGAAAGAAAATCCAAGGACCCCACGCGAACCGGTGCCGCATTCGGCGACGAACTCAAGACGAAGGCGATTGCCGGCGAACCGCGGATTACCTTGTTCACCGATCAGCGGGTGTATGCCGTGGAGATGGCAGGCAAGACCATCCAAGCTGTGCTGGCCCAGCACACCCGCACCGGCCGTCGGATCCGACTCAAGGGGAAATTGTTTGCCGATTGCACCGGCGACGCCACCGTGGGTTATCTCGCGGGAGCGGATTACGAGCAGACCCGCGAGGGCCATCAGGGGATGACGAACCTCTGGAGACTGGTTGACGCGGCCGACAAACAACAGGTGCTCCAATGCGAGTGCAAAGACAAGACGGCTTTGTCCCTGGCATACGAGTCCGGCAAGGTGGCGCAGCCCTTTCCGCGCTGCCCTTGGGCCCTTGACCTGAGCGACAAACCGTTCCCGGGCCGCAAGACTTACAAAGGCCAGTGGGGAGGGGAATCACCGCTGAGCAATTTGGGGCGCTGGTTCTGGGAGAGCGGCTTTGACATGGACCCGATCGCCGATGTCGAGCGGATCCGGGACATGAATTTGCGGGCCATGTACGGCGCATGGGACGCGCTCAAGAATGTCGATCACCTCTATCCCAACCATCGCATCGGCTGGGCGGCCTACATTGCAGGGAAACGCGAATCGCGCCGGCTTCTGGGCGACGTGATTCTTTCGGCCGACGATTTCCGCAACGCGAAGTACTACCCCGACGGCTGTTTTCCGTGCACCTGGCATATCGATATCCATGGGCCGCATCCGAAATACAAATCGGGCCTGGAAAGCCACGAGTTCATTTCCGAGGCGACCGTCGGCAAGGACTTCTCCTACAAGGGGCCTTACTGGGCACCCTACCGCTGCCTGTATAGCCGCAATATCTCCAATTTGTTCATGGCAGGCCGCGACATCAGCGTGACGCACGACGGCTTGGGCCCGGTGCGTGTGATGAAGACCTGTGGAATCATGGGTGAGGTGGTCGGCAAGGCTGCTGCCATCTGCATGGAAGAGAATACCAATCCCCGCGGGGTTTATGAACGCCATTGGGCGCGTCTCCAGGCCCGCTTCTAACAGATGCCGTCGGCCAAAACCGATCATCTACAACTCGCAACCTCCACCGATTTCGAAATATGGAAACGCCACAAAAGCACCAAGTTTCCACCCCGCGCCCAGCACGGCAGGCGCTTTCTGGCATCCGAATCCGCGGTCGCGTGAAGCATCCAATGAAAATCATCAAGGCATGGCTCTGCCTCCTCTGCGTTGCAGGCCCGACCCAGGCGGCACAGGATTCCGAACCCGTCATCGCGTCTGAAACGCTGCGAGAGGCCGGGGAGAAAATCGTGTCCTTCGGCGCTGCGGGTACGGTCCGCCGGGCGGCGCTCGACTGGGCCATGATGGAGTGTCGACGTTTGCAGGATACACGCGGAGCTGCAGCCTCGGCCATGATCGAGGGCCTGGCGAAGGATCTGTCACGCGCCACGGCCGATTCAAGCTATGGAAAAAAGAATGACGAACCGGTTACGATTTTTCCCGTAATTCGTTCCCTGACTACGAACCCCGCTGCCCACAAGCTCTTTGATATCGGCGACTATGCGAAAACCAATCCCCTTCATCCTCTGAAGGCCGGGCGTAATTCGGCATTGGCCGATTCTGACGCGCTGCATCTCGCCTACGCCGCGCTTCATCCGCAAAGCCCTGCCAGAGGAAATCCGCAGGCGATCATCGCCTTGCTCACCGTCATGAATCAGTCGTGGTGTGTTCGGCAAAAAGACACTTGGTCGGAACAGGATGCGATCATCGCCTACATCTTGCTCGATGCGGTCTATCCCGATTTGATTCCCGCGACGATCCGCGCTGAGTGGATCAAATCCATGCGCGGCCGTTGTGACCGGCAAATAGCGGCTTACACTCCCTTGCTTGATGAAGACTACATTTCCCGGAGTTGGCTCAATGGCGATATCCGCAACATCATTCATGTCGGCTTCGCCGGGATCGCCCTGCAGGATGCCCGCTACCGCAAGTGGATGGATGACGCCCTCGGCCGGATCTATCTGACGCTCCAGCCCGACGGGGCCACCAATTACACCGGCTATCAGAACGAGGCGGGATTGTATCACGATGCCGCCGTGCAATGTCTGGCGTGGTATTGGCTGTTTAGCCGCAATCCCCAGGCGTCCGACTTCGTCGCGAAATCAGCCCGCTTCTACCCGCTCACCGCCCATCGTTTTATCTGCGAGGAATACACCGCGCCCGAGCAAAAGCATTACTACAACGGCAACCTCGCCTGTAAGACTTTCGCCGGATGTTTCGCCGGAGATCCCTTTGCAGTCGCCGCCTGCCAATGGACCACCAGCCACCTTGGAGCTTTTTCCTATGATCCCTCGATGACGGTCGTCCCGCTTCCGGACAACTACACGCTCTTCGACCGCAACATCATCGGCCCGCGCGGACGTTATGGAAACTTGGACTTCGCCATTTCGACCCGCGATTTCAGCTACTATCCGGGAAAAACCAATCCCGTCTCCCGCACCCCCGACAAGGGTTTCGGCGTGACATCCTTCCTTGGCATGCGGGTGATGAACCCGCCGGATTTCAACGGCTGGCCGATGAACGCCGTTGTCGAACGCGTCATGAACCGTGCCCGCATCGGCAAACAGGAATATGACAAGGGCGAGCTGATCGAGTCCTCGGTGAGCATGGCGGGAACCGCGTCCGCTGTTTCCGCCGACTACATGACCTCCGGCCGCCAAGGGCAGAATTGGAACTGGGGCCCGGTGCCGTTTTCCAACACCCAGGCATGGATCATCAATGGCGAGCGCGCCGTCGGATTCATGCGCATCGAGGCCGCGGCCCCCGTCAAGGATTCCCGCATGTCCACCATGTTTGAGTTTGTCAGCGGCCGCGGCAAGTGGGGCCAGCGCAAGGAACTCGTCACTCGTGAAAAGGGGTCGCACGAATACGGTGATCTCCGGCTCCGCGTGATCGGAACTTCCTACAAGGATTTTGAGGTCACTTACACCAAGGGCGGATTGTCCGGCGACGACAAGATGCGCGCGCTGTTCCGCCTCGTCGAAGAACCCGGAGAACAGGACAGGCTCCGCAATTATGAAAGCGGCAAGGCCAACTGGTGCCTTGTCGAACTCCGGCCCGCATCCTCCGCGCCCGCCGAATCCATCCGCCTGCTGGAGGCCGGTCCAGGCCTCACCGCGTTCACCTATACGGCTTCGGGCAGATCATTCGCCCTCGTCCACAACCCGGGAACCACATCTGCCAGGGCGAATTTCGACATGCCGCCGTCATTCGCCATTCACTCCGTCCACTTGGGCACCGATGGCAACGTGGACCGCGACAAATACCTCAACATGTCGGATTTCCTGAAATCCGGCGAGCGTGACAGCCAAGCGAAGACCATCGCCATCCCCGGGCGGCAGGTCAGCTTCACCATCCCGCCGAAACGGCACATTCTTGTCATCGCCAGCAACGATCCCGCCGACCACACGAGCGGCATGAAGTTCTATCAAGACGTTTTCACGGTTCCCCGGAACTGAATTACTTCCCACCAATTCTCCATATGAATCCTGATTATTTCATCCCCGCACTTCTATCGTTACTCCTGCTGGCAAGCCACGCCGCGCTTCCCGCAGCAGAGACCCGTCCCGAAAGCCCGGAATCCAAAGATCGCCAACCCGCCATTACCGACGCCGCCGACGCACAGGCAGCAGCCCTCCAGCAATCATTCCAGAAACCCGCCAGCCCAAACACTCATCCGGATGCCCAATGGTTCCCCTATGCTGGTCTCGGACTCTTCATCCACTGGGGTATCGCCTCGGTCAAAGGCGAGGGCGATCTCTCCTGGTGCATGCTGGCGAACAGACCCTGGTATGACGCCACCATCACACCCAACGATTACTACGGACTCATCCGCCAGTGGAATCCCGACAAGCTCGACTTCGACAAGATTCTCGGTGCCGCCAAGGCAGCGGGATTCGAATACGCAGTCTTCACCACCAAACACCACGACGGTTTCACCATGTGGCCATCGGCCTTCGGTGACATCGGCACAAAGTCCAGCTTCGGCGGACGCGACATCGTCCGGGAGTTCGTCAACGCCTGCCGCAAGCACTCGCTGAAGGTCGGCTTTTACTACTCGCCGCCCGATTGGAGGTTCGATCGCGACTACCGCAGTTGGTCGTTCACTGGCAAGTCGCTCGATATGGATCACAAGCCGGTTGTTCGTCCGAAGAAACCTGCCGACCACGACCGCAAACGCGCAGAACTCGTGAAGGGACAGGTCACTGAACTACTCACCCACTACGGAAAAATCGACCTGATGTGGTTCGACGGAGGCAAAGGTGAAATCCCCAATGACACGGTCCGCAGCCTGCAACCCGGCATCGTCATCAACCACCGCAATGGCGGCTCCGGCGACTATGGTGACTCCGAAGGCAAGCTGCCAGGAAAGCGTTTCAATGGCTGGTTCGAGTCGTGCGTGACCGTCTGGCCGATGCGCAAATGGAGCTATTCCAACGAATACCCACAAACAGGCGCGCCGATGACGCTGACCATGCTCTCCATCCTCCGCGGCTGGGGCGGGAATCTGTTGGCCAACGTCGGCCCCGCGGGTGACGGATCGATCCCAGGCACCGTCACCGGGGTCTGGTCAGAAATGGCGGCATGGATGAAACACAGCGGCGAGTCCGTGCATGGCACCCGCCCCGGACCGTGGCCGAAACAAGTCAATCTTCCCGTCACCACCCGCGATGGTGCGGCCTACATCCATTTCCTGCCGAAACTTCCGGAAAACCTTCAGGGCCTTCCCGCAGGTGTAAAGACGCTCACCCAGACCCGGCAGGTCATTCCGGCGCTCCCGAAATACTCCGAGACGGTGGTCTGGAAAAACGCGCCAAGACCCGCAAAGGTAACCCTGTTGCGCACCGGGCAAGCACTCCCGTTCAGCCATGAGAACAGCACCCTCACCCTGACGCTCGCTCCGGAGCTTCGCAGCACCCACGTCGATGTCGTGAAAGTCCAATGGGATGAAACCTCGCGCTAGAAACCTCACACCCACTCGCCCATTATGTCTGATTCATCCACTCTGTTCGCCATCTTGTTCTCCGGCGCCTTCCTCGGCATCGCCCCGCTCCATGCGGAGGCCTTGCCGTCGATCTATCAGCCCGCAAACTCCCCGCAGCCGTTGGCTCCGCTGCCCACTCCCTCCCAGTTCCGCTGGCACCAGCAGGAGTTGCAGATCTTCATCCACTTCGGCGTCAACACATTCACCGGATTGGGCTGGGGCGATGGCACGGAAAACCCGGACCTGTTTGCGCCAACCGATCTCGACTGCGAGCAATGGGCACGCGTCGCGAAGGAGAACGGCTTCACCCGCATGACCCTCAGCGCCAAGCATCACGACGGCTTCTGCCTCTGGCCCAGCTAATACACGGACCACTGCGTGAAATCCAGCAAGTGGCGCGATGGCAAGGGCGACGTGGTCGGTGAATTCGTCAAAGCCTGCCGGAAATACGGCCTCGGAGCCGGCATCTATCTCTCGCCCTGGGACCGCCACGACAAACGCTACGGCACTCCCGCTTACAACGATTACTACATCAGCCAGGTGAACGAACTCTTTGACCGCTATGGCAGGATCGACTCGTTCTGGCTGGATCTCGCCTTCAAGGATGAAGGTTACACCATGCCCTTCGAGTGGCAGCGGATCTATGATGCGATGTACCGCCGCAATCCCGCCGTCACCATCGAGATGGGCGGCCCGGACGTCGGATGGATCGGCAACGAGGCGGGCTCCGGTTTGGAAACCTGCTGGAATTTCCACGAACTCCCCTACGCCACGACCTCCGGCGCGCTGCCCGGAAGAATGCCATTCGCTTACACCGGCGGCATCCAGCCGGAAGCGGAAAACGTCGGCAAGCACCCGAACTACAAGGCCATCCCCGCCCTGCGTTATTGCCCGCGTCTCGGCGATGCATCGGTCCGCCGCGGCTGGTTCTGGAACCCCGACCAAAGCCGCGGCCCGGAGTGGTGGAAACAGATCTACTTCAATTGCGTCGGACGCGGCAGCAGCATGATGTATGGTTTCGCCCCGGACCGCCGCGGACATTTCCCCGAAGAGGATGTCGCCGGAGCCGTGGCGCTCAGGAAGATGCTCGATGAAATCCAGCAGACGGATTTCGCCGCAGGCAAACCCATCACCGCCGATACCACCTGGAAATCCATCGCCGGTCACGAAGCCGCAAAATCCGTCGATGGCGACCCGCTCAGCTATTGGGCGGCCGAGGAATCCTCAACCACGGCCGCGCTGGAAGTGGACCTCGGAAAGCCCTGCCAATTCAATGTCGTCAACCTGCAGGAACCGGTCTTCATGGGCCAGCGCGTGAAAAAATACCGCGTCGAATACCTCGACGGCGAGACATGGAAACCCTTCTCCGAAGGCACCACCATCGGCCACCGCAAGCTCGACCGCCGCGCCGCCGTCACCGCCAGCAAGGTGCGCCTCATCATCGATGACGCCCGAGCCTATCCGCTCATCTCGACCTTCAGCCTCCACCGCACATCCTTCATCGTCAAAGAGGCTGAGGAGAAGAAAACCGGCACCCGCGAGGAAAAGGCGATCTAACATTCATTCGCATGCACCCACGATTCATTCCGTTCCTGGCAGCTTCATGCATGATCCTACTGCATCCTAGTTCCCGGGCCGGAGTTCCGGCGCTGGAAACCATCAGCAAGGCGGTCGATGCCTTGCCGAACAAGTCCGGTGAGGATCAAGCCAAACGTGCGGTTCTGGAGATCGCCCTCGAGCGGGCGAAAGCCAGCACCGAGGCCGGAATCCCCGAAAAAGCCGCATCCTTGTTGGCGGACATCGAGGCCGCGATGGAGGTTTCATCCGCCACCATGGCCAGGCAGGCGACCACGGATTCCCCGCACATCGCAGCCATCAAGCCGGTGCCCGTCACGGTGGACAATCCCTACCTGGACGCGCTCGCGGCATGGGGAAACAAGATGCTTGCCAAGCCGGAAAACCCATGGGCCCGCGCCACACCGACCACCGTAGTGATGAAGGGCCTGACCACCCGCGAAGTCGGCGAGGAAATCCGCAACTGCGTCTGGCTCTACGCCAACCCGGCAAGCCCGCTCCGCGGAAATGGCGAGCTTCTCAAACGCCTGCTACGCCGCTGCCACGCGTTCATCGATGCCGCGAACCTCGATCGGGACCCTGCGGCAAAGGCGAAAACGGCCGTTTATGATCAGTTCGCCACCGAAGCCGGATTCAGCGGCTTGATCGAGTTCATCTCACTTTACCCCGGCCTGCTGCTTCCATCGCAACGCACTGAGTGGGACTCCGGACTTCAAGCGGCTTTTGACAAAATCTGGAGCGAAGCCAAAGGAGCCAACAACTGGAACCTCAACATCGAGACCGCACGCATGGTCGCCGTCCTCCACTTCGGCTATTACCACAAAAAGCAGGAGGTGATCGACAAGGTGCTCCGCCATGTGGACGTCACGATTTCAAAAATGAAACCGGACGGAGCATTCCCCTACAACGGCGACAGCAACCCGTCCTGCAACTACCACGGAGCGATCGTCGGTTCCTTGTCGAAAATCTACGACATTTCCGGCCATCAGCCCATCGCCAAGGCCCTCGCCGCCACCCAGTGGAAAGGCCCTGTGATGGGGCGGACCGATGAGTTCTGGACCTCGCCGTTTCACAAAACCTTTCGTTGGAACTACGAACGTGGTACCGAGAATGCGAACCAACTCGTCCTCGCGCTGAGCAGGAATCCCTACGCCAATTTCTTGCGTGGCAAGTCCGGCGGCCCCTACCGCGATTCCATTTCTTGGTATCGCGGTGATCTCCCGTCGAAGCCGATGCCGGACCACTACACGATCATCGATCGCAACGTGGAGGGCCCGCGTGCCTGGTATGGTCGCTTCAATTACGCCGCCACCTACCACAGCAAGTCTCCCACGGAGAACATCACCGGCGGCCATGAAACCTTGATGGGCTGCATGACCGTCGACGATCCGAACGGACGGGTGAACTCGATCCTCGTCAACGCGGCCCCGCGAGTGAAAGTCGCGAAGCAAGATCTCAAGGACGCCAAGGGCATACCGCAGAGCACTGCCTGGGCCCAGCTCAGCGCGGGTCTCAAGGGCGTCTATCTTACCGGCAGGCACTACAGCGCGTCTGCCGCTACTTACTCGCTCACCACGACCCGCGCTTGGGCGTATCAGGGAAAAATGACCGATTGGCAGAGCCGCCAAGTCTGGCTCGGCCTGCCGGACCGCATCATCGGCCTGCTATCCACCGTGCCCACGAAAGAAGGAGCGCAAGCCTTCGAAATCAACACCGTGCTGCGCCTCATTTCCGGTGGCACCGCCGGTGCCGTGCTTTGCAAGAAGCTCGTGAAAACCGGCGAAAACCGTTACCGCTACGGCGAGCTCGATATCATCGTGCACCAGTCGAATTTCGCGGCGATCACTGAGGAACTCCTTCCTTATCGTCGGAAGCACTACCCGGCCTCGGAACTGACCTTCCGCGCGCGACCGGGTGTTCACGAGACCCCGAAGACCTATACCGCCTCGACCCGTTTCCAATGCGTGGTGGAAGTGCGTCCGATCTGGGCGGAAGGGGAGGCGAAGCTTGCGGCATCTCACGAAAACCACCTGCTGAAACTCCACGCCCTGCTCCACGGCAAGCGCTGGCACATCCTTTTCAACGCAGGCGACAAAGCCACCACGGTCCAGCTGCCCGCCAACAGCGGCCCGGACATTCGCAGGAGCCTCCGCGTCTCGGATCTCCACCAAGGGCTGCCCAACAAAGTCCTCCGCCGCTCCGTAACGCTCGCTCCTCAGCAGGAAGCCGTGCTCATCGAAAGCGCCGACCCCATCGACCATCTTCCCGGCTGGCCTTCCTTTGAAGCCATGGTCGGGCATAAGGAATCTCCCTGATGCTCTCTAGTGTATGAAAACCTCGTTTCGTTCCTCGCTCCTTCGATCCCTACTCTGCAGTTTCGCCTTCGCAGGTCTGGCGAGTGCGAATCCATCGATCTTCATCGCGGACCTCGTCAAAAAGACTGATGGTGGCGCACTCGAAGTCGGTGACAAAATTTCGGGATTCAAAGTCGCGCCTGTGATTGCCGAGGATGGTGGCACCCGTTTCTTGATGGGACCCGGTAGCTGGGAGCTCGCTCCGACCGACGGCATCGTTTCATTGAAGTTTACCATGCTCGGTTTCGAATCCGGCTATCAACATGAGCTGATGTCGATCGGGTCGGACACTGGCCAACCCTACGGCGTCATCCGCAACGTCAATTCCTCCGGCCGCCTCGAAGGAGCCACCGTGATTTCCGGCGCGAACAACCGCTACACGCCCGGCGGCTGGCACGCGGTGGAAATCACGATCGACACCCGCAAGGGTCTGCTTTCCGTCCAGACCGATGGAAAGGTCCGCTATGAGCGCAAAACCGGAATCGAAAACGCGAGGTTCACCGGCGTTAGTTTCGCGAATACGATGAAGCTCCGCGACTTCTCGGTCAACGTCGCCCCGCTTCCGGTTCTCTCAGCACAGGAGATCACTTTGATAGAAGCCGCTCCCGCGTTGGGAAAGCAGATCCACGCCCTTCCCGAGGCCACGCCCGATCAGGCCCGTAAGAAGACGGCGCTTCTCTATCAGCTCGAAAAACTCGGGAAGGCGATGGAACAAAACGCTTTCGACATCGGTCTGGACATCAGGGCCGACATCGAGGACGGCCTGACAAGGGACATGGGCCGGAAGGATACGAATCACCCCTGGCTCCAGCCCGTCGTGCAGGCGAAGAACAATCCGTTCCTCGATCCCGCGATGAACGACCGCTGGTATCAGGAATTTGTTTCCAATCCGGACTATGCCTGGAACCTGCCCACCAGGACGACGGCAGGCTACACCGGTCTTTACGGCAAACATGGCTCGTTCACCGAGGCCGTCAATGCGACCGGGTGGCTCATGATGGCGGTCCATCCGCAAAGTCCGCTGCAGGACAAGCGCGAGCTGCTGCTCCGCGCCCTGCGGAGGATCGATGTCTATCTGGAGGACGATTACCATGGGCGGAAGAATTATCACTTCTTCGCCCTCGGCGCGGCTGTGATGGGTGCGGTGATCTTCGACAAAACCTATCCGGAAATGATCCTGCCACGGCAAAAGGCGCGCTGGACCGAGGCGATTCGGCGGATCGCAAAAGATCACGACGGCAACCCGGGCGGCAGTTATTCCAACGCCGACCTTGGTTACGGCCGCATCCGCATCGCCTGCGGTCTGTTCCTCGGCGACAAGCCCTACATGGAACGCGGGCTGGCCCAGGTGCATACGTGGGACGCAAATATCTTCGAGGACGGCGGCAGCTCCTACATTTTGAAGCAAAACGAAAGCCCGGGATACCACGGTGCCTGCATCGATCTCGCCTACGACTCGTTCATCATGACCCGCGATCCCGAGATTTCCGACATGCTCAGAAAACTCGAGCTCTACCCGATCTCCATCACCGACTCCAATCACACCACCGAGTGGTACACTGTGCCTTCCTGGAAGCAGTCCTGGTACGGCGCCGGTAGCGTCGGCCCCCATCGCGTGGTCCACTATCTCAGCGGCAATCCCTACCACTTCGCTCTCAGGGGCTATGATTATTTCCACAAGCCGACCGAACCCTCGATGAAAGACGCGCTGCTCTACCGATCGCATCCGCGCAGCAAGCTCGGGCTGCCCGATCGCTACACCGTTTACGACCGGAACATCCAGGGCGTGCGCATGAATTATGGGCTCTACTCCGCCGCGATGAACGGGCGCGTCACCGACCAACTCGTCGGCAAGAACACCTACGTCGGCCTCACCCTCGCCGAGCCGCCGAGGGACGGAAAACGGGCCTTCAGCGCTGCCGTGTACGGCATCAATGCCTTCCCCATGGGCGCGATGACGATTTCCCGAGAGAGCGTCTCCGTGGCGATCGGCCGCGACTTCTCGTCGCTTTCCGCAGATTACACCCTGGCACGACGACTCTCTGGCCCCTCGCGTCGCGAAGTCCCGTGGAAAGGCCGGCAGTCCTGGCTTTATCTGCCCGACCGCATGATCGGCCTCGTCGAACTCACGCCCGACGGCAGACAGCGTAGCAATGCCATCACGCTCAACATCGAACTGGGCCGAAGCAAAAGTGGCGCGCTGGATCACAGTCCGGCGCGAAAGCTCGATGCCTTGACCTGCCAGTTTGGAGAGCTGCTGGTCAGGGTGCTCGACACCAACCTCAAGGGCATCAAGCTTGCTCCAGAGGCTGACGGGATCGCCTACGACGGTGTCCGGGGACCCCACAACGAATTCCATCTCGTCGATGAGGCGAACCTCGACGCATGGTCGTCCGCGCAGCGCGATTATGAGGGCACCTACTATGCCGTGATCGAACTCAAGCCAACGAGTACCCGATCGCTCGCAAAGGTGGCAAAGATCCAGCAAGGCGGACTCGTCGGCCTGAAGGTATCGTGCGAAGGCCGTAAATACACCGTTCTTTACAACTCAGGGGAGGCGACCCTGCCCCTTTCCTCCGCACCTTACACGCCGTCGCACAAGTCTTCGGTTTTCAGCGACAGGAATACCCACACGTTCGCCCAGCCTCTTGCGGTACCTGCTACCCTCACGCTTCCGGGAAAGCAGAGCGTGATTCTTGTCTCCGGCGATCATGACCGCCTTTATCAACCCGGCTTCATCGGTTGGCGGACCTTGCTCAATGCCCATACAAGCCACTCGGCGGCCTCTTCCAAGAACCCCTGAAATTTTATCGAATTCCGAATTTCTTCGTCCGCACCATGAACCCGAAGCCTCCCAGTCGACTTTTTGGGAATCAGCTGCTGCTGAGCGTCACCCGCGTGCTTCTGTTGTACTTTGCCGCGTTCGTTCTCGCTGCTGCGGCGGAGGATGCACGTGCGCCTCTGACTCGTATCGCCGACATCCGCCGGCTGTCCCGCGAAGACGCGGCCCAAGCCCTGCCGGTGCGAATCTCCGGCGTTTCCCTGTGGACCGGATTCTCGGCGGTCGTGGTGGACGATGGGGAGGAGAGCATTTGGGTCCCCATCGATCGCATCACGAAATCGCCCGGCATCGGACTCCGGCCCGCGGATTTCGAGCCTGGCAACCGGCTCGAGATCGAAGGCGTCACCGATCCCGGAGGCTACGCGCCGGTGGTCGTTCCCACCGTCATTCGCTGCAGTGGCACTTTGCCGATTCGTCCCGCCCGGCGCGTCTCGGTGGACCGTCTCCTTGCCGGTGGCGAGGATGGCCAGCGGCTGGAAATCGAGGGCGTGGTGCAGGAAATGGCTCGGTCGTCGCTGGGTCCGGAGGCGGTCATGATTTCGATGATCACTAACGGCAATTTCTGCCGCGTTTTTGTAGCGAACGGCAGCGCCCTAAAAGAGTCGGGATTCATTGATGCGCGGGTCCGCGTCCGCGGCATTTTCGCGCCTGACCATAACGCACGCGGGGAGGCCGTGAACTTCAAACTCCTCACCACTTCGGTGGCAGACTTCGATATCCTCACGCAGCCTCCTGCTGATCCCTTTCGCTCGCCCCGGGTACCGCTGGACCGTCTGGCCTTGTTTTCTCCCGACGCGGCACCGTGGCACCGCAAGGTCGTCTCCGGCGTCGTCGTGCTCGCCATACCCGGCCAATATCTCTTCCTCCAAGACGGCGAGCGGAGCGTGAGAATCCATTCGACTGCCACTGGCCTGCGGCCCGGCATGCGTGTTGAAGCCGCTGGATTCCTCGATCGCTTTGACAGCATGGCTTCCATCCGCAACGCCCTCGTCCGATCCGTGGGTGAAGCTCCGCTGCCTGAGCCTGTGGTGACCACCCCGGACACGATTCTCCATCCCTACGGCCACAATCGTCGCTCGCGTCCTGCGGAGGACTTGGCCTGTCGCATGGTGCAACTGCGCGGCCGCATCCAGCGGATCGACTGGGAGCGGCCGGGCTCGCCGAAGGCGGTATGGATCAGCAGCGAGGACCGCCTTTTTCCTGCCTACCTGCCGATGAGGCAGCGCCTCGATCCCGAACAAATCCGAACCTGGGTGCCCGGTGCCCTCGGGTCCTTCACGGGTGTCTGCGAACTGAAATTCACTGGAGCCGACAAGCTGCAGCGGAATTACACTCCGGAAGCCTTCCACCTTTTGATGCCGGGTCCCGGCTCGATTGAAATCCTCGAGCTTCCGCCCTGGTGGACACCACCGCGCACGCGCTTCGCCCTCGCCGCTGTTCTTGCTGCCGCACTCCTTCTGCTTCTCTGGGTCGGAACCCTGCGCCGCCAGGTGAAACGCCAGTCGCGCGTCATCGGCGACAAGATCGCCGCGGAAGCCGTGCAGGAGGAACGCACCCGCATCGCCCGCGACCTGCACGACTCGATCGAACAGCAGCTCACCGGAGTCTCTCTTCACCTCTACGGTGCCCGTGCATCCATCGCCTCCGACCCCGGAGCTGCCGCTGCGGCCCTCGATCTCGCCCGTCAGATGCTGAAGCATTCCCGGCGCGAGGCTCGCAATTCGATCCGCGACCTCCGCTCGCCGCTGCTCGAGCGACGCGGCCTTGCCGATGCCCTGCGCCGCTTGGCCTCCGATTCCGCCAGCCAAGTCGGACCACGCGTTGAAACCCGGCTGGACGAGTGGATCCCCGGCTTGGATCCCGATGCGGAATACCAGCTCCTTCGACTCGCGCAGGAAGCTCTCGCCAATGCGCTCAAGCACTCCAGGGCCACCCGCATCACGCTCGCGCTTGGGGTCGATGAGGGCCGGGTTCGATTGCGGATTGCCGACGACGGCTGTGGATTTCTTCCCGACTTCACCGCCGCCGCCGATCTTTCCCACTTCGGCATGCTCGGGATGCGGGAACGCGCTGCGAAAATCGGTGCGGATCTCGATGTCGACAGTTCCTCCGGCCGAGGTACCACCGTCACCGTCACCCTTCCTCCCCGCAATCCATGAACCCGCCGTCCCTCACCCGCATCCTGCTCGTGGATGACCACTTCATGGTCCGACTCGGCCTCTCGGCCGTGCTGTCCCGCGAACCCGATCTCGAAGTCGTCGGCCAAGCCGCGAATGGTAAAGAGGCGCTGGAACTGTTCGACCGGCTCCGGCCCGATGTCGTGCTGATGGATGGCGTCCTGCCCGACATGCACGGCTTCGAGGTCGTCCGTCTGCTCCTTTCCCGACATCCCTATGCCCGCGTGCTGATGCTCTCGGTCAACGATACCGAAGAGGACATCCACCAGGCCGTCGAGGCCGGTGCCCGCGGCTACATGCCGAAGTCCAGCGAGGAGGACGAAACCATCCTCGCCATCCGCCGGGTCGCCGCCGGACACGAATTCCTGCCGCCGGAAGTCGCGCGAAAGCTCGCCGTCCGCAAGCTCCACTCGGCCTTGAGCGAACGCGAGCTCGCCGTCCTTCGCCTTGCCGCCGAGGGCAGGACCAACAAGGAAATCGCCGCCGCCTTGGGTCTCGGCGGAGCCAGCGTGAAAACTTACCTCGCCCGTATCTTCACCAAGCTGGGTGCGACCGATCGTACCCAAGCCGTGAGCATTGCCCGCGACCGCGGCATTCTTCGGCGCTGACGCGGTACTCCCGCCCTGTCGCGCCTGTCCGCCATCCGGGGGACAAGCCGGAACTTCTCGCCGGGCCGATCTTCCGCCACGATCGGCGGATGCGTCGGAAATTCACTCCATCGGCCTGCTCGCTTGCCGCTAGCGCCAGCTTGCTCGCCCTGGTACTGTCCGGCGCTTCGCATGCGGCCACCTTCAACTGGTCCAACGGAGCCACCGGCAACTGGAGCAGCACGAGTCCCACCACCGACTGGAAATCCGCCACCGTGCCCAACGCGGCAGGCGCGGTGGTCCGCTACACCCACACCGGCAACGCCTCGGCCGGCGGCAGCGTCACCCTCGATCAGGACGCCACGGTCGGCATCATCGACCACCAGACCGGCGTCAGCGCCAGTACCGGAGTGTTCACCGTCGCGCGCTCGGGCGGCTTCGCCCTCACCATGGACAACAGCGGCGGCGGCAACAGTTTGTTCGGCAACAACAACGCCGCCATCATCGGCAACGGCAACAGCAACACTTACAACATCACCCGGGTCCATTCGGACATCGTCATCGCCAACACCGATCTCGATATCGGCTCCATCAGCGGCGGTGTGCTCATCGGGACTTCTGCGAACAGCAACAGCATCACCGCCAGCACCGACCAAAATTTGAACCTACGCTGGAACGCCGGCAACACGGGCCGCCCCATGACCGTCAATGCCGCCATCGGCACCAGCGGCGCGGGAACCATCACCCTGAACCACTACGGCAGCGGCGTGGGAACCCACACGATGAACCTCAACGGCGTGATCGGTGCCAAAGTCGGCGCCATCATCCAGGACACAAGCGTTTCGATTCTTAGCCTGAACGCCGACAACAGCGCGTTTGTAGGCAGCATCCTTCTCAAGTCCGGCACCCTCAGCGCCAACCATGCCAACGCCCTCGGCAGCAGCGGAGACATCACCTTCTCCGGTGGCACGCTTCGCTACACCGCCGCCAGCGCGGGCCAAGATTGGGCACCGCGTTTCAAGAACAGCGGCAGCCCCATCACCCTCGATACCAACGGCCGCAGCGTCACGCTTTCCGGCATCGACGCCACCAACACCGCCGGCCTGAACAAATCCGGAACCGGCACGCTCACGCTCTCGGGCTCCAACAGTTTCACCGGCCCCACCACGGTCAACACCGGCACGCTCCGCCTCGGCAATGGCACCACATCGGCCAGCCTTTCGGATTCCGACGCGGTGATCGTCTCGGGCGGGACGCTCGAACTCAACTACAGCGGCACCGACACCATCCGCGAACTTTGGCTGAACGGCACGCAAATGCCTCCCGGCGTCCATGGTGCTTCCGATCCGTCCGGACTGCTAACAGGAGCCGGCACGCTCACCGTCACCGGCACCGCGGACGTTTTGCCATCGGCTCCCGGCCAGAAGCCCGGACTCCGCGAAGGCATGCTCGCCGTAGCTTTTAACCTCACCGATCCCAACCCGGGCCACGAGGTGCCGCTCTCCACCCGCATGGCGGACACCGCCACCGGCTGGACGGAAAACACCACCTGGCTCTACACCGGCGAGATCCACCTGGACGGCGGAACCTATGTCTTCGCGGAACATTTCGACGACAGCGTCTCGCTCTGCATCGACGGGCAGGTCGTGCTCAACGACGGCCAGTCGTCCATCTCCACCGACTCGTCGCTCACCTTGCCCGCCGGTTGGCACACCATCGAGCTGCGCCTCGGTAACACCTCGGGAGCCGCCGGCCCATCGAGCGGCGGTTTGAGCGGACTCGGCGTGGCATGGAAAAAACAGGGCGATGCCACCTGGAATCCGCTCGCCGATTCCGGTGACGGAAGTTTCCTGCGGACCACTTACACCGCCGGACTGCGCGCGGGCTGGTTGTCCGCTGCTTTCAACACCACCGACGTGAACCCCGGCACGCTGATTAAGCCGGGCGCGGAACTCGCGGACACCGGCAGCGGATGGTTCGACCTCACCACCTGGATCTACAGCGGCGAAATCTACCTCGGGAGCGGCTTCTACACCTTCGCCGAAAACTTCGCCGACAGCGTTTCGTTGACCATCGACGGACAGTCGGTTCTGAACGACGCCCAGAGCTCGGTTTCCACCAACCGGACGCTCTCGTTCGAGGCCGGCTGGCATTCCTTCGAACTCCGGCTCGGCAACACCGCGGGTGCCGCTGGCCCATCCGGTAGCAACCTCGGCGGCCTTGGAGTGGCCTGGCGCAAGAACGGCGCGCTCGTGTGGAACGCCTTCGCCAATCCGGAGTCCGGAATCCTCCTGCGAACACCCACGGTGATCGATCCCTCGCCATTCCAATCCCCGACCCAGCCCGCCCTCGACGCACTCAACCACGCGAGGGAACAGTGGACCGCGAATCCACCGCCCGTCGGACAAACCGTGAAGCGCGGAGGCGTTCTCTGGCTGTTGGAAATGGCCAACCGCCATCTCGTGGAAGGCATGTCGGACCCGGCCAAACTCGCCACTTCCATCAGCCTGTCCCAGAACGCGGAAGCCGCCCTTGCCGATCCTTCCTACGGAGCATTCGTAAATACCCGCCCGGAACTTTGTCCGACCATCCGCGACATGGCGAACAATCCCGGAGCCGAAGGCTTGTTCGAAATTTCCGCCTTCAATTCCACCCGTCCCGCGGAGCCCACCTTGAACGGCGCGACACTGAATGAAGGAGATTCGCAGAAACTCGCCTACGCCGTCTGCCACCCCCAGAGCCCCGCCTTCGGCAGTGAAAACGGCGTCGTCGCGCTCCTCACTACCTTGCACGAACTCTTCATGGTCCAGGGAGCCCACGGATGGGGCGAGTCGCCGCTGGGAATCTCCTACGTGCTGCTCCAGTCGGCGTTTCCCAGTCTCCTGACGTCAACCCTCGATCCCGCATGGAAAGACGTCATGCGCACCCGCGCCAACACCATCGCCAACAACTACCGCAGCCAGGCGGCCGCGCCGGACTACGTCTCGAGCAGTTGGGTCAACGCCCATTTCCGCGATTCCTTCTGCATCGGCTACTATGGCCTCGCCCTCAACGACGCGCCGCTGAAGCAACTCATGTCGGATCTGATCCGGCAGTATTACCTCACCCTCCAGCCCGACGGCGCCACCAACTACACCGGCTATCAGAACGAGGCGCAGATGTACCATGGCATCGGCCTCGCGGCGATGTATTGGATGCACCTCTTCATCGACGATCCGGCCACGAAGGAACTCTGCCGGAAATACGTCCACCATGCCGCTCCCTATCGCACCATGGCCTCGCAGCGTTTCGTCACCGAGGAATTCACCGCCCCCGCACAGAAGCACTACTACAACACCGCCCGCGCCGGTGAAGCCTACGTCGGCCATTTCGCCGGAGATCCGTTCCGCGTCGCATCGTCCCTCACCCTGGCGGACCACGCACCCACCGCGTTTTCCTACGATCCCGACCTGCCCTTGGTCAGTCCACCGGAAAACTACTTCGTCTACGACCGCAATCTCATCGGCGTCCGCGGAAACTTCGGCCTGATGAACCACGCGTTCACCACCCGGGACTTCAGCTACTACCCCGGCAAGACCGCGCCCGGCGGCAGACGTCCCGGACTCGGCTTTGGCGTCACCACGCTCTTCGGCATGCGCCTGATGCACACTCCCGCCGAGGAAAGCGCCGGCGCCTGGCCGGTGAACGCCATCCTCGAACGTGTGATGAACCACGCCATCTACAAGGGAAACGACCTCAAGCTCGGCCAGGAAATCAACGGCTCGGTCGCGATGTCCGGAAGAGCCGCCGCCTTGGGCGCGCAATACCAGACCAGCACTCGCGCGTGGCAGAACGTGAGCTGGGAAATCGCCCCCTTCCTCAACCAGCAGGCATGGATCGCCACCGACAAGCGCGCCATCGGGCTCATGCGCATCGAATCCCAGATCGCCGGTGCCGCCGACCTGCAGAGCGGCTTCGAATTCGTCGGCGGCAGGTCCGGCCAGTGGGGCGGCCAGCTCAACCTGACGGAGACGGATCCCGGAACCTATCAGTTCGGAAAATTCCAACTCTCCATCCTGGAAACCACCTACCCGGACCGGAACATCTTCTACTCGGCCGGCGGACTTTCCGAAGACACCTACCGCGGCAATCTCCGACTGCTCCGCGACAACGGCGGCGTGCAGCGCACGGTTTCCGTCGGTGAGAACGAATGGTGCTTCGTCGAGGTGAAGGCGGAAGGTACGCCCGCCGCCACGAATGCCAGACGCCTGAGCCTGCCATCCGGCCTCTACGGCATCGCCTTCAACGAGACCGATCAGGAAGTCGCGCTGATTTACAACCCCACCACCAGCACCCAGCCGATCTCCCACCTCGCCAGCACCGACTTCGCCCACCACTCGCTCCACGTCGGCGGAGCCGGGCTTGTGGATCGCGCCAAATACCTCAACCGCCGCGACTACGAACTCGCGCGCCGGACCGACAGCGGCGACCGCAGCCTCATGCTCGCCTCGAATTCCGTGAGCTACGCGCTCCCTCCCGGCCGTGTCGCCCTGATCGTCTCCAGCAACGATCCCGCCGACCATCCCCGTGCCCGACAGTATTACGAGGACGTCTTCTCCACGCCCGCCTCGCTCACCTCGCTGCAATCCTGGAGAAAGGAAAACTTCGGCTCCGTCGCCGGCGAAGGCGTGGCGCATGAAGCGGAGGACCCCGATCGCGACGGCCTCGTCAATCTCGTGGAGTTCGCCTTGGGTTCCTCGCCACTCGCTTCGGATCCCGACTACGCCAGCCTGCGCGCGGTTCCGACGGCGGACGCGCTCCACTTCGACCATCGCCGCAATGCCAACGCCGCCGCTTCCGGCGTCGTCTCCATCGTCGAATGGAGCGACGACCTGCAATCCTGGCAAAGCGATGGCGTGACCACCGAGGTCCTCGGCACCACCGGCTCCGTGCAGACCCTGCGCCACACCCTGCCGAAGAGTCCTGACGGCCGACGCTTCGTGCGGCTCCGCATCGAAGGCGGCGAGTGATGCGTCATTGCGGAATGCAAGGATCCTCCGCTGACCTTGTCCGCCATTTGGGGGACAAGAGAAATCTTTCCGGCCGGTCTGCGTCGATGCAATGATCTCAGGTTCATATACCCAAAATTGTAAAACCCACAACATCGGTCCCCCCATGCCAACCATCTCTTCGCGAGGCCTTGTGGTCTTGCCCGTCATCACTCTCGCACTGCAAGGCCCTACGTTTGCTGCTACCGCCAACTGGAAAAACAACACCAGTGGCAACTGGAGCGACACCGCCAAATGGAACCCTGCCACCGTCCCCAACGCTGCGGGTACGGTGGTCCGCTACACCCACGCCGGCACGGCCTCGGCCGCTGGTAATGTCACCCCCTGATCAACCTGACTCCCCGACATATCCCGTTGCCCGCCATCTGGGGGATACGGGAAATTTCCCCCGCGTCGGCGATTCGACGCATGATACCCCCGATCGTCTCCTAAACCCGAAATCCCATGAAAAACCGCCGTAATCCATTTCTCCGTCCCAGCCTCTTCCTCTCCGCCATCACCGTCCTTGTGCCCGCTCCTGCTGCTCAGGCGGCGAATACGGTGATCGTCTGGGGCAATGCCGCGACCCCAACCAACTACAACACTGGCACGTTCGATTGGAACACCGCCACCAACTGGGCTGCCGGTGCGGGACCGGTTCCGACCGGCTCGACCACCGTCGCCCATCTCAAGGGCAATACGGCGCAAACGATCACCCTCAATCTTTCCAGCCCGATCACGATTGGTGCCATTTCCCGCACGGGGCAGACCAATTTCATCCTCACGGGAAGCGCTATCACTATGGATGGCACGGGGATCTTGGCTCAAGGAACCATCAATGGGGCTGATCCAGCTGTTTTTTTAAACGGCGAAGCGGCGATCAGTTCTAACATGATCAATACGACTTATGGCGATCTAAACGTCAAAAGCAACATCGTCATGCTGAACACCAATCTCGGGATTGGCGGCTATTCAAGCAACGGGAATTCCAGAAACAGTGTCACAATTGGCGGCACCATCACCAATGGCGACAGCGCGACGCGGCAGTTGAACATCCGGGGAGGAGCGGGAATCGTTGCCTACAACACTCAGGTCACCGGCGCCATCGGGGCCACGCTGGGAGCGGGCGGAGGAGGCATTGCGATTCAAAATCTGATCACCGGCACCAGTCCGGTCAATCTCCAGGGAGCCATCGGGGGAGACACCGGCACCGGCGCGGCCATCACGATTTCCAATGCTGCCACGGGAACGGGTGCCTTCAACATCAGCGGAGCTCTCGGCCAAAGCGTCAGTTCGGTCACCCAGAACACCAGGACTTCCAACACCACACTCTCCGGCAACAACGCCAGCTTCGGCGGCACCATCACGGTCAGCAGCGGCGTGCTTTCCTTCCTCAACACAGCCGCAAAATCCGGTACCACCACCGTGGAGAATGGAGCCACTCTCGGCCTCTGGATGGGAGCAGCCACCAATCCCTTCCTCCCGGACGATGTGGACAACCTGTTCGCCAACACTCTCGGCGGCGTGTCGATGGGGGCGACTGCGAATGTCGGCATCGATACCACCAACGGAAACTTCAGTTATGATTCTGATGTCGCCAGCACGACCGAAGGCTTGAACAAACTCGGCGGCAACACCCTCACCCTGACCGGCACGAACGCCTATACCGGTGTCACCACGATCACAGCGGGCACGCTCAGCGTGGAAACCATCGGCAATGGAGGCGAGGCCGGGAACCTCGGCCAGGCAACCAACGCCGCATCCAACCTGGTCTTCAACGGCGGCACCTTGAAATACACCGGAGCCAACGCGACTTCTGACCGGGCTTTCACGATCACTGCGGGCACCATTGCCACGGTCGAAACGTCCAGCCATTTGTCTTTACCCGGAGCTACCGGCACCGCGACCACGGGAAACCTGACAAAAACCGGCAGCGGTGTCCTGACCCTCACGGGAGTCAATACCTACAGTGGTATCACCCGGGTCAGCGCTGGCACACTGAGCATCGCAAGTAATGCGTCATTCACCACGACGGTCGCCAACAACACCAGCCTCTCCGTCGGCAATGTTGCGGGCAAGTCCCTGCTCCACATCCAAAGTGGTGGTGCCGGCACCGCCAGCCGCCTGCAGGTTGGCACCGTCAACGGCGGCAATGGCGCGATCTACAATCAGGGCACGCTCACCGTCAATGGAACCGCCAACCTTGGCAACTTCGCCCTCGGCTATGCGACTGGCGGCTATGGCTACTACCGCCACGACACCAGCACTACAACAAGCGTGGTTGAAATCGGAATCGGAACCACGAGCAACGCCTCTTCTGCGAACCTCGGCGGCAATGGTGTCATGGACGTCCTTCAAGGAAAAGTGGCCAATACCGGGTGGTTGGCCATGAACCGTGGCGATGCCACCCAATACAGCCAGTTGAATATTTCCGGCGGCACCTTTGAACTCGCGAACAGCGCCACCCAGGTCGGCCTGTTCTTGAACAACAATGAGACGCATAACAACAAGGGTGGACAATCGGTCATCAACGTCAGCGGCACCGGCAGCCTGACCTCCGCCGGCACGACCACCGAGCTGGACTTGATGCGCGTCTCCGCGACAAGCGCCACTGGCATGCTCGGCGTGCTCAACATCGGTAGCGGCGGCACCGTGCAGACCAACGTGATCAAGGCCACGCAGGCCAATGGCGCCGCCTTGGTCAACTTCAACGGCGGAACGCTCAAAGCCAACAAAGACGCTGTCACCATTCTGGGCGGCAGCAACATCGACGGTGCCTACATCTATTCCGACGGTGCCATCATCGACACGAATGGCAAGACGGTGACCATCTCCCAAAACCTGCTGGCCCCGACCGTCAGCGGAGTGAGCAGCATCCCCGTCACCTCCAATGGCACCGGCTACATCGGCCGTCCGGTGGTCTATCTGACTGGCGGCGGTGGCTCCGGTGCCACCGCCGTCGCGGACTTCAATCCAGCCACGGGCGAGGTCACGGGCATCACCATCACCAACCCGGGCACCGGTTATACCTCCGCGCCGACCGTGACAATTACCGGCGGCGGCGGTACGGCCCCCACGCTCGGCACCGTCACCCTCAGCCCCAACACCTCCGGCGGCCTGACCAAGTCCGGCACCGGCACCCTCAGCCTCACCGCCGCCAACTCCTACACTGGCGATACGACCGTCAGCGAGGGAACGCTCAGCCTCGGCGATGCCACCAACAACACCTCGCTCGCAGATAACGCCAAAGTCTTCATCGCCCCCGGTGCTGTCCTCAACCTGAACTACCTCGTCGGCAACACCGACACCGTCAAAGAACTCTGGATCGGCGATGTACAGAAACCCGCGGGCGTTTATGATCTATCGGATGCCTCGGGACAAATCACCGGCACTGGTACCCTCACCGTCACCAACGGCCCGACACCCGCGGATCCCTTCGTCGCGTGGATCAGCGCCCCGCCCTACAACCTCACCGGCCCAAGCGCCGCCTTCGATTCCGATTCCGACAACGACGGCATCACAAACGGCCTCGAATGGATCCTCGGCGGCAATCCGACCCAGAACGACAATCCGTCCATCCTGCCCGTCGTCACCGGCAACGCCGCCACCGGGCTCACCCTCGTCTTCAACCGGTCCGCCGACTCGCTGCCGCCCGCCAGCACCTTGGTGATCGAATTCGACAGCGATCTCGATGCGACCTGGTCGAAATCCGTGACTGTCGGAGCCGCCAACTCCGGCCCCGATGCCAATGGCGTGACCGTCGCCGTGGACACTCCCTCCGTCGGCAAGCTCACCGTCAACATTCCCGCCACGAACGCTTCCAACGGACGGCTCTTCGCACGCTTCCGCGCGGTGAAACCTTAAATCAAATTCTTTCCCCAAGTCATTGCTACCGCCAGATACGACTCCTCCGACGGATTCTCAAACTCGAGCCCCCCATCTAGTCTCATGAAATCCCGCTCGAATCCATTCCTCCGCTCCGCCTTGCTCGCGGCTTGCATCGTAATCTGCCACGATCACGTGGCTTTTGCCGGTTCTTACTACTGGGACAACAACAGCACCACCTCCGGATTCGGAGCGGCGGGCGGCACTTGGGGTACCGATGCTTTCTGGACTCTTGATTCTTCGGGGGCCTTCGGTGTTGCCGGGATCTCCAACCCATTGATCACCGATGACCTGAATTTCGGCAGCAGCACACTCGGGCTTGCTGCTGGAACGGTCGCCATCACCGGTTCAGTCAATGCGCAGAGCCTCACCTTCGGCTCTGCCTCAGGGGCTCTTGTGGTCTCGGGAGGCACTAAAATCACACTCGGGGGAACAGGAAATGTGTCGGTGAACAATTCCTCCGGCACCATCAGCACGACGCTTGATGGCACCGTCGGCTTGACCAAGCTCGGCACCGGGGCGCTTGTTCTCAATGGATCAGCGGTGAACACCTTCACCGGCGGTCTCAATATCAAGCAAGGCACTCTGACAATCGATTACACGGGCGGCTCCCCGACCAACCTTGTGAACGCTGGTAATGCCGTCTCGCTCGGCGGCGGAACCCTGGGCGTGAAAGGCGCGGCTTCTGGCACGACCTCGCAGAGTTTCAATGGCGTCAATTTCGCCTCCGGCATTTCAGGCGTAACCGTCAATAGGAACGGTGGCACCTCCACCACCTTGAATCTTGGGACCATCACTCGCTCCGTAGGCGGCGTGGCAAACTTCACTATCAGTTCGCCGGCACTGGGGGGCACCGCCTCCACGACGGAAATGATCAAGGTGATGAATGGCACCACCGCTCCGGGCACTGCCTTGGGTGCTTGGGCAGTAACCACACCCTCGGCTATAACCGCCCGTTATATTGCTGTGGATGCCACGGGCACGCTGAAATTGGTGACTGCCAACACAGGCATTGGAACCAACTGGTCAGGCATCACCAACCCCTCACAAGTCTACACGGCAAGTGCTGCGGCGTCGCTTGGAGCGAATGCAACCGCGCAAGCGATTCAAAACAATAACGGCGGCAATACATTGGTTCAGTTGAATGGTAATACGTTGACCACCAATGGACTTAATGCAATCCAGGGATTTACATGGAGCTTCACTCGCACCGGATCGGGCGGCATTACCGTGGGTGCGGAAAACGAACTGGTGATCGTAGGCTTGGGTAGCGTCAAGATTTCCGCACCTATTGCCGATAAGAGCGGCAACAATTCCAATGTTACCATGGCAGCCGGCGGGACGCTGACCCTCGACACCGTCGCCAGCACCTACACCGGCACGACCACGGTCAACTCGGGCACCGTTACGCTGGGCTTGAACAACGTCCTGAACAGCGCATCGGGCATTGTTGTGAATGGCGGGACATTGGGATATTCCAGTTTTAACCAGAGCGTCAACTCGGTGAAGTTGACCGGGGGCACGATTTCCGGCACATTGGGAACGCTCACCAGCGCCACCGCATTCGACCTGCAAGCGGGAACGGTTTCTGGCATCCTCGCCGGCAGCGTCGGGGCAAACAAAACCACCGCCGGCACGCTTACCCTCTCCGGAGCCAACACCTACACCGGCGACACCCGCTCGAACGCTGGCACGCTCGCCCTCGGCCATGTCAACGCGCTCTCGGCCTCCACGCTCGACATGAACGCCGCGGACGCGGGTGCCGTCACCTTCACGGTCAGCGGCAGCAACACCTACAACGTCGGCGCTTTGAAGGGGTCCCGGAACCTGAGCGGCAACAACAACACCCTCAGTATCGGAGGAAACAATCTCTCCACGGAATACAGCGGCTCTCTCGGCAACGGCGCTCTAACCAAAACCGGATCCGGTACGCTGACTCTATCGGGTGCCAATACCCACGGCGGAACCACCGCCATCGACAACGGAACCCTCGCCGTCACCGGGTCCGGCTCCATCAACTCCACCAGCGGCGTCACCATCGCCTCCACCGGGACCTTCCGCTATAACTCCTCCGTCGCCTACACCGGCGGGGCCCTCACCAACAACGGCGGCACCATCACCGGCACCGGAGATATCGGCGTCTCGCTCACGCTCGATTCCCTCGCCGACAAGCTCGCCCCCGGCAACAGCCCCGGCATCCAGCATTACTCGGTCGGCCAAACTTGGAATTCCTTCACCTATCAGTGGGAGACCAACGATTTTACCGGCACCAACGCCGGCACCCACTTCGATCAGCTTGCGATTACCGGAGCCCTCTCCCTCACCGGAGGCGCGGGATCCTACGCCCTCGACGTGCTTTCACTCACCGGCACCAATGCGGCCGGAGCCGTTCCGAATTTCAGCGAAACCTCCCGCCAGTGGACCGTTCTTACCGCCACCGACGGGATCTCCGGTTTCAACGCGGCCTATTGGAACATCGTCACCGGCGGCTTCACCAGCAGCCCGACCTGGACCGGCTCGTTCTCCCTCACCGCCGACAGCAACAACATCTACCTCAACTATGCCGCCGTTCCGGAACCCTCCGCCGCGTTGTTGGCCGGACTCGGCCTACTTGCCCTTTGGCGCCGCCGGCGCTCCCTAGATCCGGAGTTCGATGCCTCCAAGCCTGCCACGGATGGAATCAGCCATCCACAGCCCTCACAGTCTTGCCCTTCAAGCCGCTCCCTGTCGTAGGCCCTCCAGACCTGACGATCCACAACCGATTTCCCCCAAAAAAAACACGACCATGAAATCCGAACTCAATTCATTCTTTATCTTCCTTACTCTCTGCTCCGGCGCCCATGCTGCGGATCAATACACCAGCAACCCCGGAACCTGGAACACCACGAATCTCAACTGGAGCGCCGCTGCCACCCCCGGCGGACCTTACACTTCAGCGTGGGCCAACACCACCGCCGACATCGCCGTCTTTGAAGGCACCGCCGGAACCGTGACGGTGGGCCAGAACCTCAATGCGGACGGCCTCACCTTCAATGTGACCGGCTATAATCTGAGCGCGGCATCCGCCGTCACCCTGACCGGCGCTGGTGGCATGACCTACAGTCTCGCCCCCAACGTGACCGCCACGATCGGAGCAAATGTGACGCTGCAATCCTCCGGCACCAGCCAGACTTGGACTCTTAGCGGTGCCAACAAAAACACCAGCGTACTCGACCTGAATGGAACGATCACCGCCGCCACCAACAACACGGAAACCATCAGGGACATCACCGTCAATGTGAATAGCGGTGGGCGCCTGAATGGTGCCTCCAGCATCGTGGTCGGTTCCGGCACCAACGGTAGTGGTTCCAATCTGAACATCTCTGGCGGCACCCTCGCCATCGGTAGCGCCAACACGTCGGCCTCGCTGATTCTGAACAACAGCGGTGGCATCACCGCCGATACCACCGTCACCCTGTCCAGCGGTGGGGCCATCACCTTCGCGGCGAACTCCACGGTGAATGGCCTCCGCTTCGGCCCCACTGGCACCATTTCAGCGGCAGGCACCAACCTGACGGGAACCTTCAATCTGGACGGCGGCACCCTGACCACCAACAAGATTTTCATGGGCTCCATCACCTACACAGGCGGTGCGACATACAATGCCACCTTCAACTTCAACGGCGGCACCCTCAAGGCGCTGGCGACCAACAACACCGACTTCATGGGCCCGCTGCGAGGCACCGGCTACATTGTGAAATCCCTCGGCGCGAAGATCGACAGCAACGGCAAGGACATCACCATCGCCCAGCCGCTGCTCGACGGCACCGGCGGCGGCGGCCTCACCAAGGAAGGCCTTGGTACGCTCACTCTTAGTGGCGCGAATACCTACACCGGTGACACCATCATCAATGGCGGCAAGCTCGCCATCACCGCTCCCTACAGCGCCATCACCGCGACCACCATCAACAACGGCGGCCGCCTCAAGATCAACTCGAACGGTACCACCCCGTCCTCGCTTGGCACCGTATCCGTCAACACCGGCGGCGGCTTCGAGTTCAACCTCGGCAGCGTCAACGCCGCCAATCAACCCGCGGTCAACGTCGGAACTCTCAACGCAAACGCCAACTACGCGGTGGATCTAGCCGTCGGCACCGTTGTCCCCGGCGCCTACACGGTCACCCTGCTGAACTACACCGCTAAAACCGGATCGGGCACCCCGACGATTGGCACGCTGCCTCCGGGAGTGATCCTTACCAGCGGTCCCACGGATACCGGTTCCTCCATCCAGATCGGCTTCAGCGTCGCCAATCAATTGGTCTGGTCGAAGGGCGATGGCGACTGGGATACCACCAGCTCCAACTGGAATTCCAACGCCGCCATCTATGCGGAACCCGCTGTTGTCAGCTTTCCCGACCTCGCAGAGGCGGGCAACGGCATCAACGAGTTGAATGTCGCCGGAACCGTCTCCCCACTCGATGTCACCATCAACAACACCGGTGATTTCGACACCAACGCTTACAGCTTCTCCGGCAGCGGTGCGATCTCCGGTGCCACCGGCATTACCAAGACCGGTGCGGGCATTGTCACATTCAGCAACGCGAACTCTTACTCCGGAAATCTCGCCATCAATGGAGGTGCCGTGGTCAAAACCGTTGCAGACACCACTTCCGGAAATATCACCGTCGCCGACACCGCTACCTTCGCCCTTTCCGGCAGTATCGCCGACGGCAGCGGTCAGACCCTTACTGTTGCCGGCCCCGGTGCGGCGACCGGTATTCTTGCCAGCGGCACGATCCTCTCTCGTGGCTCGCTCCAGAGCGTCTCTGGCAACAACACCTGGGATGGCAACCTCATCCTCGCCGGCACCGCCGGTACCGGCGGTAACACTCGCATCGGGGTTCAGAACGGAGCCTCTCTGACGCTGAATGGAAACATCAGCGAGAGCGTTGTCGGAATGAGTCCCTTGTTCCGCGCGGGACTTACCCTCGCTGACAGCATCACCATCAACGGGATCGGATCATGGACCGGCACGACCCGCCTGTTCTCCGAGGGCGGGGCCATCAAACTTGGTGGCCACGACCGATTTCCCACCACCGCGCCACTGAGTGCCGGCTCCACTGCCAGTGCCGGTGTCTCCGTCTTTGATGTTGCTGGCTACAACCAAACGGCCGCCGGTCTCACCGGTGACGGCACCGGCCGCATCCAGAACAGCGGCGGGTCGTCCGTCCTTACCAGCAACCCCGCCGCTGCCTGCACCTTTGCCGGCATCATGCAGGACAACATCTCCTTCGTCATCGGCGGCACCGCTGTTCAGTCCCTCAGCGGAGACAACACCTACAGCGGAAACACCACGATCGCCTCCGGCGCGTCACTCACCGTTACCGGCACCGGGGAGCTGAAATTCTACCCCGCCACGAACGGTATCACCAACTCCGTCGACGGCAGCGGCACGCTTCTGGTCAACGGCATCCTTCGCATCGAACTCGCCGATGCGGATCCAACCGCGGGCAACTTCTGGACCCTCGTCGATGTCGCGAATCTTACCGAGACCTTCGGCACCACCTTCAAGCCTTCCGCCGTCACGGGTGGAGACTTCACCGAGACCGCCCTCGGCTCCGGCATCTGGGAACTCGCCGATAGCGGCAAAATCTGGACCTTCACCGAGTCCGATGGAAAATTGACCGTTGCCAATGCCGTTGCCGGCTACTCCGCCTGGTCTGCCGCCAACGCTCCCGGTCAAACCGTCGATCAGGATCATGACTTCGACGGCGTGAAGAACGGTGTCGAGTATTTCATGGGTCTCTCCGGCAACGCCTTCACCGCTACTCCGACACTCGATTCTGCCAAGCAAATCTCTTGGACCATGGGAGACGCTTACACCGGCGTCTATGGCATTGACTATCTCGTACAAACTTCCGTTGACCTCAACGTCTGGACACCTGTCCTTGAGGCTGATGTCACCATCGACACCACCATCCCCGGCAAGTCGGTCTCCTATACCCTTGGCGGCACCGGCCCGCGCTTCGTGCGTCTTGTGGTGAATGAGAATTGATGGGAGCGGAAACATTTTGCCTCCCACGGGGGCAAGCTCAGGGCGGAGTCCGGATTTGGGATTTTCGGGACTCCGCCCGTTTTGTTGCGGTGCGATGCCACGCGCCCCGATGTCTCCGAGCCGGATCTCTTGCGCGATCGCGACTTCCTTTTTCCTGCTAAAGTCGCCGATGCCCGCCTGATGAGGCCCTTTTTTCGGCCGAGTGGCCTGGCCTTCTCGGCAACGATTGGGGTGCTTTCGATGTTGTGACGGCTCCGCGACATGTGAGCCACGGCACTTGTGAGGCCAACACTGCAAATCTTTCTTTCAGTTCCCAGAGGCGGCCTTTCTTGCGTTTGGGGGCAATTCGCCCGCGGAGGCCATCGGGCACCGATTCGGGGCGGGGGACAGGCCTCCATTTGGCGCAATTGTGCATATTAAATGCGCAGAATGATCTTTTTCACATCAAGGATTTCGGATACATTGTCAAAAGGTATCGGATGGATTCGCCCCGGATCCGCTTCGGGCCCCGTTTTCCATCATAAACCCTTGTCGAGAAACTCCATGAAAACCACTGCCACCACGCGCCTCGCGCTCCTGACCCTCGCCACCACTCTCGGTAGCCTCCCGCTCCACGCCGGCACGACCTGGGACGGCGGCGCCACGCCCGACACGAACATCAACACCGCGGCGAACTGGGATGCGGATACCGCGCCAAGCCTTCTCGGTACGACAGGCGTTGTTTTTCAATCCGCCAACAACGTGGCGACACTGAATGTTCCCGCGGCGTTTCGCCTTCCTACCACGTCCACTCCCGCGGTGGCCTTCGGCGGGAATTTCACGGTCAACTCGGTCGATGGCAACGCTCTCACGCTTTATGGGACCAACAGTAGTGGAAATGCTCCCGTCTTGCGTACCAATAGCGGCGCAAGTGCCGTGACCATCAATGCTCCGATTAAGGTTTTCTCGACCGCACCCGTGGCTTCGCCCTTGGGCTCCCTCTTGATCATCGGCGTTAACAACACCACCGCTTCGAATACCGCCCTCAATATCACCGGCGGCATCACCCGTGATCCCGCCAGCTCGGGTGCGACTTACGACATCCGCTACGTGGGAACTGCCAGCATGACGACCCAGGCTAAGGCCAAGATCGGTGGCACGATCAGTGGCCTTGGAACGCTGACCAACATTCAAGGTGGAACGGGAGTATGGGCCGGCGACCTCATCATCGCAGGTGATCAAGCCTCGACGGCCACTTCCAACATCACCCTCTCCAGCGGTGGTACTGCTCCAACCACCAATGCACGCATTATTCTTGGTGAAACGAGCGCCGACGAGCAGTCTTGGAACAACGTAACCCTCAACACCGTGATGAATCTCGCCGTCGGCGGGACCATCACCGCAAACGCTTTCTCTGGGAACATCGCGAACACTAAAATCACCGGTTACGGTGCGGGTGGTACGATCTCGTTTGCGAGCGGCACCATTGGCGCGAACGTGGCCCTCGGTGGTGCTGGGACGGATCAAAACAATCTCTCCATCACCAAGAAAGGCAGCGGCACCCTCACCATCAATTCCACCGCCACCACCTACACCGGAGCGACCACGGTGGAGGCAGGGACCCTCACCCTCGCAGCTCCGTCACTGGCATCCCCGGTGACGGTGAATGCAGGCGCGACGCTCGCAGGCGAGGGCGCCACCAGCGCCGCACTTACCTTTGCTGCAGGCACCAGTAACTTGACCTTTGATGCTACGACTACCGGAGCATTGAGCATCGGCAGTCTCGTCAGTACCGGAGCCACGGTCGTGGTCAGCCCCTCGGGCTCGACCACCTTGGGCACTACCTACAATGTTCTAACCAAGAGCGCAGGGACCTTCAGTTCGACGGAAGTCGCTTCTTTCCTTGCTGCGGGCCGCGCGACGATTGGTGGTGCTGACACCAGCACGATCACTTACACCGCGGCAGCTCCTGCTTCCTTGACCTGGAAGGGCAACGATGGCTCCAACCCCTCATTCTGGGACGTGGCCACTACTTTCAACTGGGGCAGCCCGAGCAGCGACCGCTTCTTCGCGAATGATGCGGTCACCTTCGACGATACTGCGACGTCCTATCTCGTGTCGATCCAAGGCGCATCGGTGAGCCCCGGTAACATGGTGTTCGACCACAGCGCCAACAACTACGTGCTGAGCGGCGGCACGATTGGTGGATCGGGTTCTCTCACGAAGACGGGTTCCGGAACTCTCACGCTCGAGCAATCCGGCACCAACTCGTTCAACGGTGCCCTTCAGATCAACGGTGGGGTGCTCAGTATCTCCAACCTCAACCAGATCGGTGGGTCGTCATCGAATCGGGCCGTTCAGCTCGGCGGCGGCACTTTGGAATACACCTACGGTACCTCAAATGCCCAAACCTCCGATACCATCCCATTCGTCATCAACGCCGGCGACTCGACTCTCGCGATCACCGGTAGCTACGCGACGAGCAGCGTGAACGGAGCGACGGCACCCGCCACTCTCCGTCTCGGTGCGCCGATCACTGGCAGCGGGAATTTGACGAAATCGGGTTCCGGCATCTTCGCCATTGGCAAGAACAGCGTCACCACGCTCGGGAATACCTTCACTGGAAGCCTCACGGTCACGGCAGGCATTCTTGATATCCGCAACGCCGACGCCCTCGGTGCCACAAGCGCGGGGACTACGATTTCCAATGCCCAGCTTGAGCTTTTCTCCTTCAACCAGAATGCCGGGGTAAGCTTTGCCGCCGAGCCCTTGACCTTCAGCGGAAACAGTTATCTCCGCGGGAAGAACGAGGATATGGACAGCGACATTCAATACGTTTTGAATGGCCCGGTTACGGTGTCTTCGGGAGCGGTCGTAGGCATTGCCGCCGTCAAGGCGGTCACCGCTTCCACGACGACAGCAAATACTCTCGATGCGGTTTCGCCAAACATCTCATCGCTCGAGATCACTGCACCTGTGACCACTGCGGCTGGATCGACGCTGAAGTTGGGCCTGATCCAAGCTTCCAGCACCTTGCCCGTTGTTCAGGAAACCGTCCAGCAGACGGTCACCCTCAGTGGCACCCTCACCGGTTCCGCCGCCGTGGAAACCCAAGGCTCGGCCGCGTCGCTGTTCACCTTGGCCGATCCGGAATACTCCGGCAACACCACCGTCAACGGCGGCATCCTGAAGCTCGGGGCCGATAACTCCGCCAACGACGCTTCCACGGTCAACATCGCCGCTTCCGGGGCTACCCTGAACCTGAATTTCGCCGGCACCGACACCGTGGATAAGTTGTTCATCGGCGGTGTCCAGCAGGCCGCTGGTGTCTATGAAGCGGTCGGCAATGCTGGCAGCGGCACCGAGGTCGGCCAGATCACTGGCAGCGGTACGCTCACCGTCACCAGCGGTCCTGTCGTCTCAGGCTTTGCCTCTTGGATCGCCGGCAGCTTCGCCAACGGTAGCGTGCCCGCACTTCAGCAAGGCGCGAACGATGATCCTGACAACGATGGCGCCAGCAACCTCGTCGAATTCGCCTTCGACGGCGATCCGACCAGCGCCAGCAACAATGGCAAAGTCCACGCTCTGACCGTCGATAGCGATCAAGATGTTGAGACCTCCGGTAAGGAGCTCGTTCTCACCGTCGCCGTCCGCTCCGACGTCGGTGTCTTCACTGGCGCGACTTCGAAGTCGGCAACGGTTGATGGCATCACCTACACGATTGAAGGCAGCACCACGCTCGATCCCTTCAATAGCCAAGTGAATGTCGTGCCCACCGCTGCCACCCCAAGCCCTGCGACCTTGAGCAGCGGTTACGTGTGGAAGAGCTTCAACCTCGAAGGCTCTAACGGCCTCCCCGGCAAGGGCTTCCTCCGCGCCAAAGTCACGGCCGCCCCTTGATCCGTCCGGCACTGAAAGCGCCTCATGCCCCGACCGGTCCGTCCGGTCGGGGTTTTTGATTTCTAAGGATTAATCCAGGGCGAGCCAACAAAGGCCCTAGGTGAGACGGTGGCAACCTTACGTAAATTCCTATCTTTTTTGCGCAAACGTGTCTTTCGCAAAATTCGGGAAGGGGCTACACTCAGCGACAAATCGATGTCGCTCGGCATCTTTTTGTCTCCCCAAAAACCTCCAAGTCGAACCCATGAACAAACCCTGCAAACCTCGTGTGAAAGGAACGCCTAGTTTCCGTTTCGCCCTCGAGTCGTCGATCCTGCTGATCGCTTCTGCGACCTGCGCCTCCGCTGCTACGCAGTACTGGTCCGGAGCCGGCACGTGGGGCACGGGAACCAACTGGAGCAATGCTTCAGGCGGCCCTTACACCGTTGTATGGGCGAATACCACGGCTGATGTTGCGGTATTTGAAGGAACCGCTGGCACGGTTGCGATCGCCACGAACCGCAACGTGGATCAGCTGAATTTCAACGTGACCGGTTACAGCCTCACCGCAGCCACGCCCGTAACGTTGACGGGTGCAGGCCCAACCGGAGTTACCCTCGCGTCCGGTGTGACTGCATCGATCGGTAGCAACATCACCGTCCAATCGAGTACTACAGCTCAAAACTGGACTCTCTCGAGTACTTCCAAGTCCAGCGTGCTCGATGTCTCGGGAACCATCAAAAATGCGACGGCGAACAATTCGACGATCACTGGTACGACCGTGAACGTGAAGGCGGGTGGCTTGCTCCAGAGCAACAACAGCCTTCTGATTGGTGGAACGGCTGTTGGAGCGGACCTGAATCTCGATGGGGGCAAGCTGGAGATGAGCAACACCACCGGTGTGACCAATTTGATTGTTAATAATACCGCTGCGATCACTTCGAGTTCCACGCTTACCTTCGGTGCCGGTTCCGAACTCACCTGGGCCAATGCTGCCAATACCGGCGGGATTCGATTCGGCGGCGGCTCCACCAACGCGCTCACCCAGCTCACGGGGACCATCAACGTCAACGGTGGCGTGGTGACCACCAACAAGATTTACATGGGCGGTAGCTACACAGGGGGTGCCACTTACACCGCAACAGTCAATCTGAATGGCGGCACCTTGCGGGCGGCGCAGTCTCAAGCTCAATTCCTCGAAGGAATCACCAGTGCGAAAGTGCAAGCAGGTGGCGCGATCTTCGATTCCAACAATTTCAACATCACCGTTGCCCAAGCGCTCGTGGCAGACTCGGCTTCCGGCGGCCTGGAGAAAAAGGGCCAGGGAACCCTCTCTCTTTCCGGTAGCAACACCTACACTGGCGACACCCTCGTGAACAATGGCACCCTTGCCCTCTCCAGCACGGGTGGCCTGAAGTTCCTCGTCGGCGCGAACAATGTGAGCAACAAGATCGGCGGCACGGGCACTGTCAGCATCGACGGCCTTTTTACCTTCGATCTCACCAGCGCCAGCACCCTCGTCAACAGCAGTTGGAACATCGTGGATGTTGCGAATCTTAATGAGTCCTTCGGCGCCAACTTCGGGATCGCTGGCTTCACCGCAGATGGCGGGGGACTGCTCTGGAACGGGAGTGCGAACGGAACCAACTACCAGTTCAGCGAAGCCACGGGCGTGCTCAGCGTGGTCCCGGAGCCCGCTGCCGCGGTCCTCGGTGGCTTTGGCATGTTGACCTTGCTTCGCCGCCGCCGTCAGGCCTGAGACAAGCTCGATGATATTAAGCGGAAGCGCCCCGCCACGATCGCCACGAACCCTCGCGTTCGTGGCGTTTTCGTAGGGAGACGGCACATCCCTTTGCAGCGCACCCGCCACGCGACGCGGACTGCAAAAGCCTCACGAGTGATCGATCGTGGCTGCCTCCAGACGGATTGGATCCGCGTTTACGATTTGCAAGTATCTCAAAATCAATTGTTTAAAAGTTTATTAAAATTCCTACTCGACAGTAGGGCTTAATTCCCTACAAGTCGCTCCACATTCGCCGATGCACCTTTCCAAGAAAGCCGAATACGCC
Source organism: Verrucomicrobiota bacterium (assembly GCA_004293445.1). Classification (GTDB taxonomy): domain Bacteria; phylum Verrucomicrobiota; class Verrucomicrobiia; order Verrucomicrobiales; family Akkermansiaceae; genus Haloferula. The sequence goes on from RDYP01000003.1 coordinate 376,548, forward strand.
CTGCGCTCGATGATCCACCTCGGGATCGCGACTGAGCTCGGGCTGCCAACTGTTTCGGGCGCCGATCTCGCGGAAGCGAACCGACTGCCGCTCAAATTCGTCGAGCGCATTCTTCAAGAGCTTCGGGAAGCGGGGCTGGTGGAAACCAAGCGCGGCAAGCTCGGCGGCTATGCCCTGGCCACTGCCGGCGACCGAATCCGGATTGGCGATCTGGTTCGGTTGATGGACGGCCGTCTTGCTCCGATCTGTTGTGCGAGCGAGTTCGCTTATCAGCGCTGTACCTGCCCCGATGAGGATCACTGCGGACTGCGGATGCTGATGATCGATGTCCGCAACGCCATCGCCGCCATCCTCGACCGCTACACCCTGGCCCAAGTCGTCGAAGTCACCCTTCGCAAGATGCGCCGCGACGGCGTTCCGCCTCCCTTCTCCCATCTTTCCGGGGCCCGTTCCGACGGAACGACTCCTCACCGCAAGGCCGATCCCTCCGATGGGTTCTTGGCCGGACTCTCCCAACTTGCCACCGCACCCAGCGATGAGCCCGAACTCCCATGACCGCACCCAAGCGGACGCGACTCCCGATTGGTTGGACGTCGTCCGTCGCAACGTCGAAAGCCTGCGCTACGGCTCGGTACAGATCACCGTCCACGATGGACGCGTGACCCAGATCGAAAGCGTTGAGCGCACCCGTTTCACCACCAGTCGCGATGAATCCGGTCGCCCTGCCTAAGCTAGCTTGACATCACGGGTCCCTGAGACCCGTCACAGACCCTCGATCAAAGAGACCGACCGGACCACCGGAGGACTTGGAGAACAGGAAACACGGAAGCCTTACCTGGCTCCCGTGCCCTCTATCCCAAGCCCCGGCCCGGCGGTCTCTTTTTCCTTTTCCCGCCCACCGCACCCGCGGGGGCCCCACTGAAATCCTGCGCTCGACCTACCGGACCACCGGCGACGGACGCCCGCAGACCATCATGAAACTACAACACAAGCATCGCACGCCTCGCGTGTCCCCATCGTCCAACCCTGTCGCCTCGCCCCTCGCGTCGGCTGGCTTCCGTATCCACCTCGCCCGCCGCGCGGCGCTGGTCCTGCTGGCCTCGCTCCCCGGCATCGGCTTCGCATTCGATCCGCTCGCTCCGCCCTCCGCGGAGGAAAGCGCTTCCCTCGACACGCTTTGGAAAGCTTTCAGCCTCTACAAAGACGACGCGAATCCGATCCTTCAAGAGTTCAAGCTGCGTGGTCGCTACCAGGGGCAGAACCATTGGGTTGAGTCCGACCAAGGCAATGCCGAATCCTGGGAAGACCGCCGCTCACGACTCGGCTTCGATGCGAAGCTCTTCGCCAAGCAAGTCGAGGCCCGTGTTGATTTTCAGAGTAACGACAGCTTCGAAGACGGATACGATCGCCTTGTCGATGCCTACCTGAAGTGGCGACCGAATGCGGAAATCGCGATTACCGCCGGCCGCACCAAGCCGCTGATTGGCTACTACGATTGGCTGGAATCGACCAATTCCCAGCCGACCTTCGAGCGCTCGCAGGTCTTCAACCAGCTCCGCGTCGACCGAGCTACCGCGCTCACCATCGAGGGTAGGACCGGAGATGTCACTTGGCAGGCCGGCGGCTATTCGAACGACACCGACCGCGAGTTCGGCAAGTTCGGCGGATCCTTCAGCTTCGGCGCGGGGATCGGCTACGACGCGAAGGAAGCATTCGGTTGGCGGCGGGCCGACTTCCGCCTCGACTGGCTCCACAGCGGTCACGACGCCGACGACCAGGTGCTCGACCGCTACGACGATATCGTTTCCGCCACTTTCCACGGGCAGGATGGCCCTTGGGGTTTCGTTGCCGAGGCCTTCAATGCTTCCGGCGGGGAGGGGCGCGATGCCGACGTCTTCGGTTTCTTTTTGCAACCGACCTACGACCTCGTGCCGAAGCGCCTGCAACTCGTCGGCCGCTACTCCTTCGCCACGGGCGACGGACCCGACAGCGTGCGCCGTCAGACTCGATATGAAAGCGAGGCACCCGCTCTCACGGGAAGCGGCCGCGGCGACGCGTATCAAGCCCTCTACCTCGGCGCGCAGTATTTCATCCACGGTGACAAGCTCAAGCTCCTGGCCGGTGCCGAATACGCCAACCTCGATGGCGGCGGTAACGGCGGCGACTACGACGGACTCACCTTGCTCACAGGCATTCGCTTCTCCTTCTAACAAAATAGATCCATGAAAACCAGGTTCCTTACCATTCCTCTCCTTGCTCTTCTTCTCTCCGCCTGCGGGAAAAAAACCGCAGACCGAGCATCCCTCGAACTCCAGAACGTCTCCTACGACCCGACCCGCGAATTCTACGAGGAGGTCAACGTGGCCTTCGCCAAGAAGTGGGCCGCGGATGGCCAGGGCGAGATCAAGATTACCCAGTCTCATGGCGGTTCCGGCAAGCAGGCACGCGCTGTCATCGACGGCCAGCCGGCCGACGTGGTGACGCTCGCCTTGGCCGGCGATATCGATGTGATCGCCCGCGAAGCCAAGCTGTTGCCCGACAGCTGGCAGTCCCGCCTGCCCGACAACAGCTCGCCCTACACCTCCACCATCGTCTTCGTCGTCCGCAAGGGCAACCCGAAGGGCATCAAGGACTGGGGCGATCTCGCGAACGACGGCGTCGGCGTGATCACCCCGAACCCCAAGACCTCCGGTGGCGCGCGTTGGAACTACCTTGCCGCGTGGGCATGGGCGGAGAAGCAATACGGTGGAGATCGTACTAAAGTTCTCGAATACATCACCAAGCTCTTCAAGAACGTGCCGGTGCTCGATACCGGAGCGCGGGGATCAACCACCACCTTCGCCCAACGCAAGATCGGTGACGTCTTCCTCTCGTGGGAAAACGAAGCCCATCTGATCGAGAAGGAATTCCCGGGCGAAACCGAGATCGTCTATCCCTCGCTCAGCATTCTCGCCGAACCACCGGTCGCGGTCGTCGATAAGAATGCGGAAAAAGGTGGAAAGGCGGAAGCGGCGAAGGCTTACCTCGAGTTCCTCTACACCGACGAGGCGCAGGAGCTCGCGGGCAAGCACTTCTACCGTCCGCGCAAGCAGGAGATCCTTCAGAAATACGCTGGCAAGCTCCCGAGCATCCCGCTGGTCGGTATTGATAAGGACTTCGGTGGCTGGGCCAAAGCCCAGAAAGAGCACTTCGACGACGGCGGAACCTTCGACCAAGCATACGGGGCGAAGTGAGCCCCTCTTAAGGAGCGCCGACCTTTTGTCGGCGCTCCTCTCAATCGTCCAGACCGACTCGGGTGGACATTTTCTTCCGTCGCATGTCAAAACAACGCGTCATTCCCGGCTTCGGCCTTTCGATGGGCATCACCATCTTCTGGCTCAGCGCCATCATCTTGATCCCGCTGGCTGCCCTTTTCATCAAGGCGGCAGGCTTGGGGCCGGGCGAGTGGTGGGCCATCCTCACTTCTCCCCGCGTGTTCGCGGCCGCGAAACTGACCTTCGGTGCCAGCGCAGCCGCTGCCGCCGTCAGCACAGTGCTCGGTCTGCTGGTCGCTTGGGTTTTGGTGCGCTATCAGTTTCCCGGGAGGAAGCTGCTCGATGCGATCGTTGACCTACCTTTCGCGCTGCCGACCGCCGTTGCCGGCATCACGCTCACCGCCATCTATGCGCCGAGCGGCTGGCTCGGTCAGCACCTCGCCAAGTGGGGCATCCAGGGTGCCTATTCGCCGACAGGCGTCTTCATTGCGCTGACTTTCATTGGCTTCCCCTTTGTGGTCCGGACCGTCCAGCCGGTGATGGAAGACCTCGGGCCCGAATTGGAAGAAGCCTCCGCCAGCCTCGGCGCGAGCCGTTGGACCACTTTCCGCCGCGTGATTTTCCCACTGCTGGTGCCCGCGCTGGTCACCGGCTTCACCCTCGCTTTCGCCCGGGCGATCGGGGAGTACGGATCGGTGATTTTCATTTCCGGCAACCTTCCGATGAAGACCGAGATCCTTCCGCTGCTGATCGTCGCACAGCTCGAGCAGTTCAAATACGAGGCCGCCGCGGTCATCGCCTCCGGCATGCTGCTGGTTTCCTTCAGTTTGCTGTTCCTGATCAATCTCTTGCAACGCCGGCTCGACTGGCAGACCCGCTGAACCGATGGCCTATCGCCCCGTCACCACCGAATCCGCCCCCGTCCGCTGGCTGTTCATCGTCCTCGCTTTCGCGATCCTCACGCTGTTCCTGCTGCTGCCGCTTGCCGCCGTCTTCATCGAGGCCTTTCGCCGCGGATGGGAGGTCTTCACTGCCGCACTGACCGAAGACGCCGCGCTTTCCGCGATCAAGCTGACCTTGCTCGCCGCCGCGATCTCGGTCCCGCTCAATACGGTGTTCGGGGTGGCCGCAGCATGGTTGATCACGAAGTTCCGCTTCAAAGGCCGCGCTTTTCTGCTTTCACTGATCGATCTGCCCTTCGCCGTATCACCCGTCATTGCCGGGCTTGTGTTCGTCTTGATGTTCGGTGCCAAGGGCTGGTTTGGCCCTTGGCTTATCGAGCACGACGTCCGGATTATCTTCGCACTGCCGGGCATCATCCTCGCTACCGTGTTTGTTACTTTCCCCTTCGTCGCCCGCGAGCTGATCCCGCTGATGGAAAGCCAGGGCAGCGATCAGGAGGAGGCGGCTGTCACGCTCGGCGCACGTGGCTGGCAGATCTTCCTGCGCGTGACGCTCCCCAACATCAAGTGGGGCCTGCTTTACGGCGTGCTGCTTTGCAACGCCCGCGCGATGGGCGAGTTCGGCGCGGTCTCGGTCGTCTCCGGCCACATTCGCGGCAAGACGAATACCCTGCCGCTCCACGTCGAGGTTCTCTACAACGAATATCAGTTCAGCGCGGCCTTCGCCTGCGCCGCGCTGTTGGCCCTGCTCGCGCTGGTCACCCTCGGTCTCAAAACCGCGGTCGAACACTTCACCGGCCACGACTCGAAAGGTAGGCACTGAATCCTTCTTCCACTCTTCCGTCTTGAGTCTTCACGTCTTGCGTCCCTTCCCATGTCCGTTTCCATCCAATCCATCCACAAGACCTTCGGTGCCTACACCGCGCTTGATGACATCTCGCTCGAAATTCCGAACGGTTCGCTGACCGCGCTGTTGGGCCCATCGGGCTCCGGCAAGACCACCTTGCTGCGTATTGTCGCGGGTCTGGAATTCGCCGATCCCGGCAGCGGGCGCGTACTGTTTCATGGCGAGGACGTGACCGAGTTGCCTGCCGGCAAACGCGGGGTCGGCTTCGTGTTCCAACATTATGCGCTCTTCAAGCACATGAGCGTTGCCGATAACATCGCTTTCGGACTCAGCGTGCTGCCTGGTGCCAAGCGTCCGGCGAAAAAGGAGATCGTGGATCGGGTGAAAGAACTGCTGCATCTGGTCCGGCTCGAAGGCCTCGACCAGCGTCGTCCGCACGAACTCTCCGGCGGCCAACGCCAGCGCGTCGCCTTGGCCCGCGCCCTCGCGATCCGGCCCAAAGTGCTGTTGCTCGACGAGCCCTTTGGTGCGCTCGATGCCCAAGTTCGCAAGGACCTGCGGCGCTGGTTGCGCCAGTTTCATGATGAGATCGGCTTGACCACGCTCTTCGTCACTCACGATCAGGAAGAGGCCCTGGAGCTCGCCGATCAGGTGGTGGTCATGCGCAATGCCCGCATCGAGCAGACCGGCAAGCCGCAGAATATCTACGATGATCCTCGTACGTCCTTCGTTTATGAGTTCCTCGGCGAGGTCAATAAACTCGATGACGGGCGCTATGTCCGTCCGCACGAGATCGAGCTCAAGTTCGCCGCCGAGGAGGGCGTCGATTTGCCGGCCCGGGTTAGCCACCTTTTTGTCGCAGGCCCCTTCGCCCGCCTGAGCGTTGTGCCGGAATCCGGCAGTCGCCGCGAAATCGAGGTGTGGGCGACCCGCGAGCAGGTCGAGGAAATGGCGCTCGGCCACGGTGACATCGTAGGACTGCGCTTCCCCTCCCTGAAGTCCGCCACAGGAGGCTAGGGAAATTGAGACGTTCATCCCGCCAGCAGGCGTGGAGGCGCATTCAAGCTTTTCGGTCGGATCGAAAGCGAGTGGCTTTGAAAGCATCGAAAGATCGGGCTGGCGGGATTGCCTTCGGCCATGCCAGTCAGGCTTCGCAGGGAAGGCTGGTCGCGAAGCTCCCTCTCGCATTCGAACCCACAAAGGCAGCGCTCCGCGCATGGGTTCTCATCCCGCCAGCAGGCGTGGAGGCGCATTCGAACTTTTGGGCTCTTCATCAAAGATTGGGGACATGAGGCACGAATGCCATCATGTCCCCGATGTTTGTTAACCTAAATCTAGGCCTGAAGGGTTACGACCTCCTT
>RDYP01000036.1 GCA_004293445.1 Verrucomicrobiota bacterium
GACCGCGATGTTGGTGCAAGACGCCAGTGCTCCGGTCGGCAACGAGCTGACCCTCATCGCCGCCATCCGCGACGGTGCGGTCTTCGCCTCCGGCACCGGTGACGTGCAGACGGCAACGGTGGACGGAGTGGTTTACAGCATCGAAGGTTCGACCGACCTGTCCTTCCCGGGTTCGGCAGTGAGCAGCATCGGAACGGCATCTGAAGCGGTCCCCGCCGGCACCTCGCTGCCCACGCTGACCGGCAGCGGCTGGGAATACCGGACCTTCAAGCTGGACGCGTCGGAAGGCCTGAGTGGCAAGGGCTTCCTGCGAGTGAAGGTGACGGCAGCACCGTGATCGTCTGAGTTTTGCTTGGGGGAGGGGGCGGAAACGTCTCCTCCCCTTCTGCTTTTCAGGAGCTTCAGTTGTTGCCTTTGAAGAGATCCAGAAAACGATCTTCGTATTCGGCAAAGGCATGGAGGCGATCGAGCTCCTGTTTCAGGAGGTAGGCCTTCGAGCGGTTCTGTTTCGCTTCGGCGAACAGGTGCTCGATCCGCTGCCGATCGGCCGGCCCGGGTCGCGTTGCCTTTTCTTCGCTCAGCACTTCGTCGCTCAGCGGCAATTCGCCCGGCACCTCGGATTCACGAATCGCTTTTTCGATGCGTTGAAGGAAGTCACCGAGCTGCTTCTCGACTTGCCGCCCGTGGCCTTCCAGTTCCGCGAGATCGAGCGAGATTCCCGCCATGGTGGTGAAAAATTCGAGCACCGCGTGGGAGGCGGTGGGAAAGGGAACTTGGGCGAACATCTGGGGCATCTCGCCAAGCAGGCAGCCCCCGCCCATGCCGCTTTCCGCCGCGACACCGAGCAGCGCGCCGTTGAGGCCGCTGATCCGTCCTGTTTCCAGCAACTGCACGTCGAGTTGGCGGAAGCTCTCTAGCGTGGCGTCATCGATCGCCGCACCAAAGACCCGACTTTCGTCGCCCGGCTTCATCGACGTCGCCATGGCGGCGAAGGTGAACACATTCCGAACTCCGAGGGGAATCATGCGGTCGATCAGTTGTCGGCAGATCAGGCCGCTCTTTGCGGTCGGTTGGGCTTCCCCGATGAAAACGATGAGATCGTGCCTCTGACGCGGGTCTCGCCAGATGAAGAGGCGGCTCCGTGGCAAGGGCTTCACTTGGATCCGGCCGTCCTTCACTTCGACGTGATCGGGATCGAACAATTCGCGTGCCGGGAGTTCATCGAGCAGTCGCATCCCGAGTTTCGCCATCAGGTAGTAACCTGCGGCCATCGCCACCGATCCCATCCCCGGCCAGACTGCCACCAGCCAAGGATCCTTGAGCTTGGGGAATTCGTCCATCAGAGACCATCGGCCCGTCTCGGCGTTGGTCAACTGAGCGTTCGGGATCGAGGGGCGGGGGTTTAGGAATGGTAGGGACTGACTGCTAGGCGGTCCGACTTTACCGGCGGCGGGAGAGGCGGTTCTTTGGCGGGTGCTTCTGCGGTTTGCCCTCGGGGGGTGAGAGTCGGCCGGCCCGGCGGTCCAGCCCTACCTATTTTGGAATGGTAGGGACCGACTGCCAGGCGGTCCGACTTTACCGGTGGCGGAGGAGGCGATTCCTTGGCGAGCTTTTGCGATCCGCCCTCGGGGGAAAGTGGGCCGGCCCGGCGGTCCAGCCCTACCTTTTTGGGAATGGTAGGGACCGACTGCTAGGCGGTCCCACTTTACCGGCGATGGGATAGGCGGTTCCTTGGCGAGTGCTTCTGCGATTCGCCCTCGGGGGTGAGAGTCGGCCGGCCCGGCGGTCCAGCCCTACCTTTTTGGGAATGGTAGGGACCGACTGCTAGGCGGTCCCACTTTACCGGCGGCGGCGGAGGCGGTTCTTTTGCGAGTGCTTCTGCGATTCGCCCTCGCGGGTGAGAGTTGGCCGGCCCGGCGGTCCAGCCCTACCTTTTTAGGAATGGTAGGGACCGACTGCCAGGCGGTCCGACTTTGTCGGCGGTGGAAGAGGCGAGGGATTGGCGGAAGAAAAGTCATGGCCGGGGATGTGTGGGTCGGGGCTTTGCCCGGGCCAGCAGGCTGGCTCCGGGAAAGCTGCAGCAGGCTGCAGCACTCCAAGAGAACAGCCCCTGACCACTGACCACTGACCACTGACCCCGGGCTAGGCGGTCACGGCTCCGCGATCGTCGTTCAGACCGCTCTTCTCCAGGAAGTAGTCGTAGCCGCCGGTGTAGCGGGTAACGGTGCCGTTGTTGATGTGCAGGGTGGTTTCCGCGAGATTGCGGATGAAGTGCACATCGTGGGAGATGAAGACCAGCGTGCCCTCATAGGCCTTGAGGGCGTTGACCAGCGAGTCGATCGACAGGATGTCCAAGTGAGTCGTGGGCTCGTCCATCAGCAGGAGGTTCGGCGGATCGACGAGGAACTTCACGAGGTTGAGCCGCGACTTCTCGCCGCCGGAGAGAACGGAGCAGCGTTTTTCGACGTCGGTCCGGCGGAACAGGAAGGAGCCGAGGATGGCTCGGGCGTCCTCTTCGCGGAGCGTGGCACAGCTTGCCAGCACTTCTTCGAGCACTGTGTTGTTCTCGTTGAGCGTCTCGGAGCGGTGCTGCGAGTAATAGCCGAGCTTGGTGGCGTAGCCGACCTCGCGCTTGCCGCCATTGATGGGCAGAACGCCGGCGAGGATTTTCAGCAGGGTCGATTTGCCGGCACCGTTCGGGCCGACGAGCACGATCTTGTCACCGCGCTCGATGGTGAGGTCGAGGTCCTTGTAGATTTGTCGTGAGCCGTAAGCTTGGCTGACTTTTTGAAGGTCGATGACCTTTTGGTTCGATCGCGGCGGCTGGGGAAAGGCGAATTTGAAGGGTTTGCGGGGAGCGCGCGGTTTCTCGATCCGTTCCAGTTTTTCGAGGAATTTGATCCGCGACTGGACCTGGGCGGCCTTGGAGCCGACCTGGCGGAAGCGGTCGATGAATTCCTGGTGGCCTTCGATCTCCTTGTTCTGATTGCGGTAGGCTTGGACCTTTTGCTCGTAGCGCGCCTCGCGCTGTTCGAGGTAGGCGGAATAGTTCCCGCTGTAGCTGATCAGTTCCTGTGCGTCGGGGTCGATTTCCACCACGCTTTCGACGATGGCGTCCATGAAATCGCGATCGTGGGAAATCATCAGGATCGCGCCCGGATAGTTCATCAGGTAGCGCTGGAACCAGAGTAGCGAGAGAAGGTCGAGGTGGTTGGTGGGCTCGTCGAGCATCAGCAGGTCGGGCTCCATGACCAGAAGGCGGGCGAGGTAGGCGCGCATGATCCAGCCGCCGGAGAATTCACGGGCGGTCTTGTGGAAGTCGGCCTCTTTGTAGCCGAGACCGTTGAGGACCTTCTTGGCCTTCGGTTCGAGTTGGTAGCCGTTGAGGTGATTGAACTGGTCCTGGGCGTGGGCGTAGTCCGGGTGGTCGGTGCTGCCGGCCGCCTCGTGCTCCCGCATTGCGCGCAGGTAGCCGACCATTTCCGGGGTGATGCCCATGGCAATCTCCAGCACGGTCTCGTCGCCCGGATCGCCGGACTCCTGGGCGAGGTAGCCGGTGATGGCGTAGTCGTCGCGCTCGATCGTTCCGCTGTCGAGTTCCTCCTGGCCGAGGATCATCCGGAAAAGCGTTGATTTTCCGGCACCGTTTGGTCCGACGAGGGCGACGCGTTCTCCCCAGTTGATCGAAAACTCCGCATCGCGGAAGAGGGTGCGGCCGCCGAGCGTCTTGGTGAGCTTGTGAATGGTAAGCACGCGGTGGGTTTAGTGTGGCGAGGCGCGTGTGAGAAGGGCGAATTCTCGTGGCTCGCCTTCCGCGTTGCCCCGCGCCATCGCCGAGTGGAGAATGGGTCATGGATCCTCATCGCGGCCGCGGCTCGCAGGACAATCCCGCTCAGCGCTTCGAGGCGTTCCACATCGAGACCGATGAAGACGCGTGGGTCGAAGAGGATCCGCGTCCGCTGCGCACGACTTTTCTGCGCGACGACTCACGATCCATCCTCAGTCCGAATCCCGCCGAGGATTTGTCCTTCGACTTCGGCGTGAATCCCTATCGTGGCTGCGAGCACGGCTGCTCCTATTGCTACGCCCGGACTTACCACGAATACCTCGGCTATTCCGCAGGGCTGGACTTCGAATCTCGAATCATCGTCAAAGAGAAAGCGGCCGAGCTGCTGGAAAGCGAATTGGCCCGCCGCAAGTCCTGTCCGGGAAAGATTGCGATGAGCGGCGTGACCGATTGCTACCAGCCGATCGAGCGGAAGCTGGAAATCACCCGCCGTTGTCTGGAGGTGATGGCCCGTTTCCGGCAGCCGGTGGCTCTCATCACCAAGAACGCACTCGTCACGCGGGACATCGATCACCTCGCCGAACTCGCCCGCCATGGCGCGGTTTGCGTGTATCTGTCGATCACCACCCTCGACCCGAAGTTGGCGAGGATCCTCGAGCCGCGTGCTTCTTCGCCGCGGGCGCGGCTCGATGCGATACGTGCCCTTGCCGCGGCGGGTGTGCCGACCGGGCCGAGTGTCGCGCCGATGATTCCTGGACTGAACGACCACGAGCTGCCTGGCATTTTGGCCGCGGCGAAGGAAGCGGGTGCGACCTTTGCGAGTTACTCGACAGTCCGCCTTCCGGGTGCGGTGGCGGGTATCTTCGAAGGCTGGCTCGACCGTTATTTCCCCGATCGCAAGGACAAGATTCTCAACCGCATCCGTGCGACTCAAGGTGGAGGGCTCAACAATTCGACTCCACGGGAACGGATGCGTGGCAGCGGCGCGGCGGCGGACCAGCTGAAGGCGCTGTTCATGGCAAGCTGCCGGCGACTCGGTCTTGCGACCCGTCCGCCCGAGCTCAATACCGCTGCATTCCGCCGCGTGTCGCCCGGTCAGGGCGAGTTGTGGTGAGCGAGCGGCGTGCGAGTCGCGTTCAGGACTTGGCCAGCGCGACGAGGATTGCTTTTTGCGCGTGAAGCCGGTTTTCTGCTTCCTGGAAAATCACGGCGGCGTGTTTTTCGAGCACTTCTTCGGTGATCTCCTTACCCCGGTAGGCGGGCAGGCAGTGGAGGACAATGTGGCCATTGGCCGCGTGGGAAAGCAGGTCGGCGTTGACTTGGAAGGGGCCGAAGGCGGCTTCTTTTTCTTGTTGGCCTTCCTGTCCCATCGATAGCCAGACGTCGGTGTTGATCACATGGGCGCCGGTCGCGGCAAGTACGGGATCCGTCGTAATAGAAACCTGGGGGGCATCGAGTTTCGCGAGGAAATCCGCAGGTGGCTGGTAGTCGGCAGGGGACGCGACCGCGAGTTCGAAGCCGAGCTTCTTTGCCGCCCACATCCAGGAGATGGTCATGTTGGAAAAGCCGTCGCCGATGAAGGCGATCTTCTTGCCCTCCCAACCGCCGAGCGACTCCTTCACGGTGAGTAGGTCGGCAAGGATCTGGCAGGGATGTTCGTCATCGGTCAGCGCGTTGATGGTCGGAATCCCGGAGAAGTCCGCGAAGTCCACCACGTCTTGCTGGGCGAAGGTACGGATGATGCAGCCGTGGACCATCCGGCCGAGCACGCGGGCGGTGTCCTTGATCGGCTCGCCGCGGCCGAGTTGGATATCGTTCTTCGAGAGGAACATCGGGAAGCCGCCGAGTTCGCGGATGCCGACTTCGAAGGACACGCGTGTGCGGGTGGAAGACTTGGTGAAAATCATCGCCCAGGTCTGCCCGGCCAGTGGTTGCTCGTGACCGCCGCGTTCTGCCTTGAGGCGCGCGGCATCGTCGAGCAGCGCGGTGATTTCCTCGGCGCTGAGTTCTTGAATCGAAAGGAGGTGCTTCATGAAGAGAAGTGGTCGGTGACTAGGGGTCAGGGGTCAGGGGTCAGGGGTCAGGGGTCAGGGGTCAGGGGTCAGGGGTCAGGGGTCAGGGGTCAGGGGTCAGGGGTCAGGGGTCAGGGGTCGGTCGAGGGAGTCCATCAAGCCGTTGAGAAGTCGGCCGACCTCGGCGGTGAGTTCGAGGAAACGGACGTGTACGGCCTCGGAAAGATAGCCATGGCGCATGGCGAGGGTGAGCTGGGTTTCCAACTCGTTCAATGATCCCCGGCTGATCGACAGGAAGTGGATGTAGTCTCCGGTGGTCCGTCGCCCATGGCCTTCAGCGATGTTCGATGGCACGGAGGCCGCCGATCGATTCACCTGCGCGGTCAGGCCAAACATTTCCGCTTTGGGGAATGCGAGCGCGTAAGGATGGATATCGACGGCAAGATCCATCGACTTCTGCCAGACTAGGAGATCACGGTAAGATTTGATGCTCATATACCCTGACCACTAGCCCCCGGATCCTGACCCCACGGCATCCTCTTCCCCAAGTTCCGAAACCACGCGATGGAAGATGGCAAGTGCCTCGTCCACTTCGTTGTCGGTGACGTTGAGCGGTGGCAGCAGACGAATGGTTTCCGGTCCGGCGGGTGGGACGAGGAGGCCGGCTTCGAGGAGCTTGCCGCAGACGAAGGCCGCGGGAAGCTTGCCGGCGGGAACGGCGAATTTCGTGGTGTCGAGGCCGATGCCCAGCAGCAGGCCGATCCCGCGGACCTCGGTGATGGCTGGCAATTTCCAAGACGCGATGGTCGTGCGAATCCGCGATTCTTGCCTCAGCACTTCTGCTTCGAGGTTCTTTTCCGCAATTTCCGCGAGCACGGCAAGCGATGCCGCGCAGGCGAGGGGATTGCCGCCGTAGGTGGTGCCGTGGGTGCCGGGACCCATCAAGGAGGACAGTGGCGTGCCAGCGGAGTCCACCGCACGGTCGGATAGCCAAAAGGCTCCGATCGGGAAGCCGCCACCCATGCCTTTCGCCCAGGAAATCCCGTCGGGTTCCAGCTCGGGGGCGATCGCCCGCCATGCCATGGGCTGACCACAGCGGCCGAAGCCCGCTTGGACCTCGTCGAGCAGCAGCAGGAGATCGTGCTTTTTGCAAAGCGCCGCGATGCCACGCAAAAATTCCGGGGTGGCGACGTTCACGCCGCCTTCACCTTGCACCGGCTCCAGCAGGATGGCTGCGGTTTCGGGCGCGATGGCTGCTTGCAGGGCCGCGAGGTCGTTGAAGGGCAGGTGGCGGAAACCGGGGAGCATGGGGTCGAAGCCCTCCTTCACTTTGTCCTGCCCGGTGGCATTGATGCCGCCGAGGGTGCGTCCGTGGAAGGACTTGGTGAAGCTCAGGACTTCGTAGCGTGGCGATCCGTCGGCCTGCGGGCGGGCGTGGCCGAACTTGCGGGCGGTTTTGATCAGGCCGTCGTTGGACTCCGCGCCGGAGTTGGCGAAAAAGACTTTGCCGGGGATTCGAACGTGGTCTTCGACGATGACTCGGGCGAGTTCTTCCTGCTGGGGGATGCGATAGAGATTCGAGACGTGGAGCAGGGTGCCAGCCTGTTCACGGATGGCTTGGACCAGTCGCGGCGGGCAATGACCGAGGGAGCAGACGGCGATGCCGGTGCAGAAGTCGAGGTAGGATTTCCCCGCGTCGTCCCACACGCGGCTGCCTTCGCCGCGGACGAGCGTGAGGGGAAAGCGGGCGTAGGTCGAGAGGACGTGACTCATAGGAAAGGGGCGGAAGCTAGCGGGCTTCGGGGTTTTGGCAAATCGGGAATTCGCGGCTGATTCGGGAGGCGATCGCGTGCGCGAGGTCTCACCTGCGTTCTGCGGGCCGCTGCGGGTGGTCGCGGTTTTTCCGGGGGAAGGGTTTTGGCGGCTTCGCGGAATCCGACGGTTTGCCCAGTCGAATCTGAGCTTTCGGCCCGTGATCCGACAAGCTCTGGCGTCCCGCGACGGAGCGGGTCATGATGGCCGCGCTCATTCAGCGCTCATGAACATTCGCCCGCTTCTGCTCGCCTGTCTCGCCATCGTTCCCACGGCTCGCGCCGAGCACGGAAATCTTGCCGAGTTCAATCGCCTGACCTCGCGCTTCTACACGATGGCCCAAACCCCGGTCGTCAATGAGTCGGTCGAGCTTTCGTGGGCACCCGATGATTCCATCCTGCTCTTCGCGCTCGAGACGTCGGAAGGAAAACGTCTGCGGCAGATCGATCTGGCGACGGGGCAGATGGAATCGGTGCCGGCGGGTGATGCCGGGTTCGAGGCCTTTCGCGCGGGTGCCAAAGGCCGCGCTTTTCTCAAGACCAGCGCAGGCTGGCGGGTGGCCGATGGGAATCGTTTGGTCGATGCCGCCCCACCGTCTTTTGTTGCGCCTGAGAACGAAGAGCGTCGTCCCGATCGCGATGCCTCGCCGCGCGGTTCCTGGGCGTCGCCCGACGCTCGCTGGCTGGTGGTTCTGCGCGATGGTTCCGTTTACTTGCGCGACACGAGGAACCAGCGGGAGCGCGAGTTGGCGAAAGATGGAGCCGGGGGGAGTTTTCGCGGCGAGCCGGTCTGGGCCCCCGACTCGTCGCGCTTTGCGATGTGGAAGGTGAAGGACGTTGAGGAGAGAGCGGTGCATTTCATCGAGTCCTCGCCGAAGGACCAACTTCAGCCGAAGCACTTCACCCGCGCCTACCCGAAGCCCGGCGACGAAATCGACACCCGCGCGCCGCGGATTTTCTTCACCGGCCGCACGGAGCCCATCGATGCCGACCCGGCGCTGATTCCGAACCCTTTCGATTGCGATCGGCTCGAGTGGCGCGCGGATTCCCGAAGGCTGGTCTTCGAATACATCGAGCGCGGCTTCGGCAAGCACCGCGTGATCGAAATCGATAGCGCCACCCGCCGCCAGCGGGTGTTGGTCGGTGAGGAGAGCGAGACCTTTGTCTTCGTTTACGGCCACTCTTTCCGCCGGGATCTCCGCGATGGTGCGGAAATCCTGTGGATGTCGGAGCGCGATGGCTGGAAGCATCTTTACCTCATCGACGGCCGCGACGGCGCGGTCAAACGTCGGCTGACCCAGGGTGAATGGATCGTGCGCGAGGTGGTGGAGGTCGACGAATCGAAGCGGGAGCTACTCTTGAAAATCTCCGGCCGCGAGAAGGGGCAGGATCCGTATTTCATCCATTACGCGAGGGTTTCGCTCGATACCGGCAAGCTTGTTCCGCTGACTTCGTCGGACGGCACCCACGACCGCTTCGTTCGTTCGCCGGGAGGAAAGTACTACGTTTGCCGTTGGTCACGGGTCGATCACGCGCCGGTGACCGAACTGCGCCGGTGGTCGGATGGTGGCCTCGTCGCGACACTGGCGGAGGCGGACGATGCAAAGCTCCGCGCCACGGGCTGGCCGCTGACCCAGCCCTTCGTCGCCAAGGATCGCGAGGGCAAATTCGACATCCACGGCATCGTCTGCCTGCCGCCGGACTTCGATCGCGCGAAGAAATATCCGGTGATCGAATACATCTACGCCGGCCCCCAGGATTCTTTCGTGCCGAAAGCCTGGCGACCCTGGATGATGCCGATGCACGAGATCGCGGTGCACGGCTTCATCGTCGTGCAGATCGACGGTCGGGGTACCGCCAACCGCGGCAAGGAGTTCCACGACTACTGCTACAAGAACCTCAAGGATGGTGGATTTCCCGATCGCATCGCGTGGTTGCGCGCCGCTGCCGGGAAATGGCCGCAGATCGATCTCGGACGCGTCGGAATCTTCGGAGGCTCGGCCGGTGGGCAGAACGCGCTCGCGGCCCTGCTGTTCCATGGCGATTTCTATAAGGCCGCGGTTTCCGACTGTGGCTGCCACGACAACCGGATGGACAAGATCTGGTGGAACGAGCAGTGGATGGACTGGCCGGTCGGTCCCGAATACGCGGACAATTCGAACGTCACCCATGCAAAAAATCTTCAAGGCGCCCTGCTGCTGACCGTCGGCGAGCTCGATACCAACGTCGACCCCTCTTCCACCTATCAGGTCATCGACGCCCTGATCGCCGCGGACAAGGACTTCGAATTCCTTCCGATGACCAGCGGCCAGCACGGGGCCGGGGAGCAGCGATACGCCCAGCGCCGTCGCGTCGATTTCTTTCGTCGCCACCTCGGCGGCCCGCAGTGAGGCCTTGCCTGCAGGCGAGGGACTACCCTTGTTTAAAAGTGTTCTTTTGAACAGTTTTAGATTGCAAGGCGCGAAGGATTCGGTCAATCAGGGATCGAAGCCTCAAACGTCATGCCATGAACGATCACGCACTGCAAAGCCGCTCCGCCTCATCGTCCGTCTCCCCGGACCATTCCTCCGCCTCCACCCCGGCCGCGCCGAGCGAGAGGCTCCCGGACTATGCGATCTATAAACCCAATCCTCGAGGCAGCGGAGGGGTGGTTCGCTTCGGCCTAAATCGAGGGAAAGCCGCGCTCTTCGTCGATGCCGCTGCTCAGTCCGGCGACAAGCAGTTCGATTGGGAGCGCAAGATCGTCATGAAGTGGACTTTGTCGGACATCGGGAGCGTGCTCGCCGCTTTGCAAGGCCGCTGTTCCGAGGCCAAGCTTTTCCATCAATCGGAAAAGGCGAACAGCGCCTTCGAACTGTCATTTCGCGACGATCCCGAACGGGCTCCTTTTCTCCTGTCGATCTCCCGTCAGGACGCCGTGGACAAGTCCCTGCGCAAGGTGTCGATCCCGATCTCTCACGCCGAGGCCGCCTTGCTCGAGACGGCCCTGCGGGTGGCGGTGGAAAGGATTCTGCGCTGGTGAAGCGGCAGCATCCCTCCGCGAAGTGCTAGCGGATTTGTTCCCACTCGCTCACCCGGCCTTCGCGGAAAAGCACACTGGCGCGGCGGTAGGGGAGATAGCTGATTTCCGGGCCGATGCCCACGTCGAGATAGGGCGCCCGCCGATAGCTGCCGAAGCGGCTGTAGGCGTAGCCATAACCGTAATAGCCGGGGTAGGGAGCATGATAAACCGGTGCCGTTCCCGTGTAGTCCCAGCGCAGGGTCGTCGATCCTGCCTCGTGGCCTTCATACTCTCGGCTCGGACGTCCCCACGCGAGAAGCACGGCAGCGGGGCTCATGCCTTTGTCGATGCGTCCCTGTCGGACGAGCTCCTGCTGGTGGGTGGGCAGTTGTGCAAAGGCGGCCGGCTGCGCAGCGATGCGGGTGGCAGGTGTGGACGGCGCGCAGGACGCGAAAAGCAGCAAGGGGAGAACGGCGGCGGCGAGTCGATTTTTCATGACCCCTACTGCTACGCCAGTCTCCCGCGCCTGGCAAATCTTCGATCCTGATTGGACCGCAGATGGCAGATCGGGGATCGTGGATGGGAGCAGTCCCCCTAAAACTTGGTAGGGCAGGGACCGCCGACTTTTCCTACGAGGGCGAATGGGCACGGAATCTGAGAATGCTCCGCCTCCTTCGTCGTTGGTAACTTGGGACTGCCTGGCAGTCAGTCCCTACC
>RDYP01000047.1 GCA_004293445.1 Verrucomicrobiota bacterium
GTAGGCGTGCGGTTTGACTCTGGGAGGCCTGCGATAACTTCTGCCGGTCTGTATGCGGCATCGCGTGTTGATGATCAGATCGAGCGCTGTTTTCAGTTTTTTCAGACACTTGCGGATGTTCAGCAGGCAGCCGACCAGAATCGGGGCGAGTGCGCCGAAGGCGGCGGTTCGATTGGGGCGACTGTTGACAGGTTCAGGGGTGTCGGTGGCGCCCTGGTGTGCGCTGGCCAGCAGTGTGTGCAGGTTGTCGGCGAGCACTTTGGCGGCGAAATCCTGCTGCAGCGCCAGGTACGTCAGTCCGCTGACCGCCTCCAGATGCAAGCGATGCTTGACGCGTTTGAAGGCTTCTTCGACTCGCCAGCGGCGGTGATAGAGCGCGCCGAAGGTTTCAGCGGGGAAGCGTTGGGCGTCGAGCAGGGAGGTCATCAGCACGCGGACCGTTCCGCTGGGCGTCACGTCGCGAATCAGGCGGACAGGCGTGGGGGTATTGTCCAGCGCGTAGCTGATCCGATCTGGACGGCACGGCGGCTTGAGTTCAGCGGTCGTTTCGGCAGCGCCGCTGCGCAGGAATTTCCGTACGCACGCATAGCCGGACGCATCCACGCGCATGCAGAAATGGCGTTTTTGCTGGGTGATGGCGGCGGCGATGGTATTGCCGATCAGACCGCGATCAAGGACGAGCAAGTCATTTTCTGTGGTGGCATCGAGCGATTCGAAGAGCATCTGACGTTCACAGGCGTCGTGCGAGCCCAACCGGGCATGCAAGGTGACCTCCGCACCGGGCAGGAACAGAGCGAACGCATAGTGATCGGCAGCAAGATCGGCCCCGCGCCGAGTAGAGACTCGCAGCCGCGAGCCATCTGCAGCGACGACACGCAAGCCGTGCCACTGGTGCGTGTCGATGAGGGGTGCGGCAAGCTGGAGCAAAGTGTCATTGAGATCGCGCAGGGCCTGCCAGGACACGCCACGGCGAGCCTTGGAGAACGCGCGGTCCGAACAGGCGCGAACCCGAATGCCCTCGCCGGCAATCTGACCGAACATGTCGTCGATGGAAGCCTGCACGGAGGTGCACATGCCGGCAATCATCATAGCCATGACCCGTGGCGCGGTGAGCTTGCGCTGGCGCCTGAAGGCAGTGGGGACGATGCGGTTTTCGTCGACCAGCGCGGGATTGAACAGGGCGCGGGAGAACTCAGACAGCAGCGATGAGGGATCGAGCGTTCGAGTTCATATTGTTCAATGAAATCAGCTATTTACAGATAGCATGATGATCCAAAAGGTGCTGAAAAGCAAGGGCTTTGGCTTAAGTTCGGAGCATTG
>RDYP01000040.1 GCA_004293445.1 Verrucomicrobiota bacterium
ATCCGGCAGTTCAGGGTGGTCAAGCGCCACCCCAGCGTGCTCAAGCAGGTGGGCATCGCCAAGACCGAGCCCGGCGACGAGAACAACCAGGACATCAGCTCGCTGGTGGGCAAGGTCGACATCCGCAAGCTCGAGGCCTTCAGCCAGGACGACCCCGACGCCTACAGCTACAGCGGCGGCCTGTGCCTGGCCAACCAGGGCCTGCTGGAGTTCGTGGAGATGTTCAAGGCGCCGATCAAGGTGCTGCACCCGCTGCTCACGGCCACGCAGGAGGGCAACTTCAAGGGCACCGAGGGCTTCGGCGCGATTCCCTTCGACGGCATCGTGCTGGCGCACAGCAACGAGAGCGAATGGAAGGCCTTCCGCAACAACAAGAACAACGAGGCCTTCCTCGACCGCATCTACATCGTCAAGGTGCCGTACTGCCTGCGCGTGAGCGAGGAGGTCAAGATCTACGAGAAGCTGCTGAAGCACTCGTCGCTGAGCGCGGCCACCTGCGCGCCGGGCACGCTGAAGATGATGAGCCAGTTCGCCATCCTCACCCGGCTGAAGGAGCCCGAGAACAGCTCGCTCTTCAGCAAGATGCTGATCTACGACGGCGAGAACCTCAAGGACACCGACCCGCGCGCCAAGAGCTACCAGGAGTACCGCGACTACGCCGGTGTGGACGAGGGCATGAGCGGCATCAGCACGCGCTTTGCCTACAAGATCCTGTCCAAGGTGTTCAACTTCGACAGCACCGAGGTGGCGGCCAACCCGGTGCACCTGATGTACGTGCTGGAGCAGCAGATCGAGCGCGAGCAGTTCCCGAAGGAGACCGAGGACAAGTACGTCGGCTTCATCAAGGAAGCGCTGGCGCCGCGCTACGCCGAGTTCATCGGCAAGGAGATCCAGACCGCCTACCTGGAGAGCTACAGCGAGTACGGCCAGAACATCTTCGACCGCTACGTCACCTACGCCGACTACTGGATCCAGGACCACGAGTACCGCGACACCGACACCGGCGAGGTGTTCGACCGCGCGTCACTCAATGCGGAACTGGAGAAGATCGAGAAGCCCGCCGGCATCGCCAACCCGAAGGACTTCCGCAACGAGATCGTCAACTTCGTGCTGCGCGCGCGCGCCAACCACCAGGGCAACAACCCGGTGTGGACGAGCTACGAGAAGCTGCGCACCGTGATCGAGAAGAAGATGTTCTCGAACACGGAAGAGCTGCTGCCCGTGATCAGCTTCAACGCCAAGGCCAGCGCCGACGAGGCCAAGAAGCACGAGGACTTCGTGACGCGCATGGTGGCCAAGG
>RDYP01000037.1 GCA_004293445.1 Verrucomicrobiota bacterium
GAAGGCCTGAGTGGCAAGGGCTTCCTGCGGGTGAAGGTGACGGCAGCACCGTGATCGTCTGAGTTTTGCTTGGGGGAGGGGGCGGAAACGTCTCCTCCCCTAATCATATCCAATTCCAGAAACGGTAGGGACCGACCGCCGGGCGGTCCGACTTCTTAAAATACCCTGCCAAGAGCGCTACTCCTTATCTCGGGCCCCGTTTGAGTTCTCGGACTCGAGCGGGGCCTTGTGCTATCCGCTCTACGCTGAATCAACCTCAATCCCCCATTTGGGGGACTCAAAACTCCCTCTTCTCGGAACTCGACAGGAACTTGCGCGGCCCGATTCTGACCACTCCATTTTCTGATTTTCGCCGCGAAACTCAGCGCCTTTCCCCTCTTGTTCTTCCATTCGTCCGTTTCTCAAAATTACCAAGAATTCATCCATGAAACCCAGCCTTCGCAACCCGTTCCTCCGGAACATCATTCGTACTGCTACCCTCTCGGTCTGCCTCGGACAGGCGGCCCAAGCCATTGCCTTTTACTGGGATGGCGCTGCCACTGCCGCGTGGAATACCGCGGCAAGCTGGTCCACCGCTTCCGGCGCGGCCACGCCGAATCCTGCCGCAGAGCCCACGGCGAGCGATGATGCGATTTTCAACATCACCACCAACAGTAACATCGCGCAGGCTGTCACGCTGAACGGCAACAAGAACGCCTTGTCGCTGACCTTCAACAATGCCGGCACGAACCTCCTGCGGAGTGATACCAATAGCGCCACCCGGGTTGTAGCGCTTGGCTCCGGTGGGCTGACGGTGAACAGCGGCGCGGGCGCTATTACGGTAGGAACCGCAACTCAAGGCACGCAGCTTTCGCTGGCGGGTTCCCAGAGTTGGATCAACAACTCCAGCAACTCCGCGGTCATCTACAACACCATTGGCCGCGCTAACGGTTCGGTGCTGAATTTGTCGGCTGGCACAAGCACCTTCACCGCCACGGTTCACACTCTTGCGAATAGCCTGGTCGGTCCTTGGGCCGCTACAGGCAGTGGTACGTCGCTCCGCTACGTGACCAAGAATGGCTCCAACGTCATGGGCGCTTACTCGGCCGGCACCGCGGCGGCGACTGCGGCAGCCCTGACGAGCGCGGCTGGCACGGTGAACTATGATCTCGCCGATCCCAGCGGCACCACGCCAGCGACTGTTTCCGCCAACACCATCCGCTTCACCGGCGCGGCCGGGACACTTGCGCCCGGGGCCGCCTTCACCGTGAGGGGGCTGATGAATGCGGGCACCGGCAAGTGGACGATCGGACCCAATCCGATCACCATCGGCTCCACCAACGAACTGGTCGTCATCGCCAATTCCCAAGACACCGAGATCAGCGGCGCGATTCAGAACAACGGCATCACGGCGTCCGCGGTGAGCTATCACGGTGGAGGTACCTTGACGCTGTCCGGCAACAACAGCTTCACCAACGGCCTGAACATCGGCGCGGGCACGGTGGTGGTGAACAATGCCGGCGCTTTGAACAGCACCGCGGCCAATGTCATTACTTTCAATGGAAATTCCGGCACCCTCGCCTTGAACGGCAACGATAACCTGTCGATCGCGGGCATCAACAGCGTTGGCACGGGTACGCTCATCCAAGCCAATCAATTCGTCGAAAACGCCAGCGCGTCCAACGTCAATCTGAACATCGGCGGAACCGCCACCTCCAGCACCTTCTACGGCGGCCTCCGGGATGGAAGCGGTGGCGGCTCTCTAGGGCTCACCAAGATCGGAACGGGAACGCTGACCCTCGCCGGTGTGAATACTTACACGGGGAACACTTTCATCAACGGTGGTGCCCTCTCCTTCGCCTCCGCCTCCGCATTTCCCGGTTGGGATACCAATGGCCGTTATTCCGTGGCCAATGGAGCGACACTTGCGCTGTCCAACGCGTTTAGCGACGAAAATTTTGCCACAGTTCTGGGCTCTGGCAATTTTGTCGCCGGCGGATCCATAGGCTTCGACACGACGGCAGGAAATAGAACCTACAGCAACGTGATCGCCAACACGGCACAAGGTGCTCTCGGCCTCACCAAACTTGGCACCAACACCCTCACCCTTGCCTCTGCGAATACCTATAGCGGTCCCACAACCGTCGCCGCCGCCGCTACTAGTAGCGAATTGATCATCCAAAATGCAGGATCCTTGGGTGACACCGTTGGTGGCACGACTGTTCTGAACAATGGCCGGGTTGTGTTGGATGGCGGAATCACCGTCATCGGCGAGTCTGCGTCCCTGTCCGGCGGCGGCGGTAACTTCAATGGCGCTTTGCAAAGCAAGTCGGGGGTAAACAAGTGGACCGGGAACATTACGATCGCCACCAATGATACCCGTATCGGTGCCCAAGCAGGTTCTAGCATGGAGGTTTCAGGTGTCATCGACAGCGGGGTGAACGCCCACTTGGTAACCTTCCGCCCGGCCGATGCGACCGCGACGGTGATCGTTTCCGGTAACAACACCTACGTCGGACCGACGGCTCTGACCGGCGGCCTGGTGACCGCCAGTTCGCTCAACAGCGTGGTGGGCGGATCGGCATCCAGTAACTTCGGCGCGCCGACCACCGTGCCCAACGGCACGATCACCTTCGGTGCTGCGGAAGGCAGTGGCTTGCGCTACACGGGCACCGGAGAAACCACCGACCGCGTGATCAATCTCGGAAGTGCCACTCAGGGCGTAAGGATCGATCAGTCCGGCAGTGGCTTGCTGAAATTCACCAGCGCCTTTACCGCGACCGGAGCTGGCAGCAAGACGCTCACCCTGCAAGGATCGACCGCGGGGACCGGTGAAATTGCCGCGGCCATTGTGGACAATAGCGGCACGAACAAGACCTCACTCGCCAAAGCCGGCACTGGCACCTGGACGCTCTCCGGTACCAACGCCTACACCGGCACCACTGCCGTCAATGCGGGTACGCTCAAGCTCGACTACGCGAGCGGCAACGACACGTCCAAGCTCGCCGACGCCTCCGCGCTGACCCTGGCCGGCGGCACGCTGGAACTTGCGGGTGGTTCTCATGCCGAAGTCGTCGCTTCGACCTCTCTGGCAGCGGGTACTTTCTCAAGGCTCGCTGGCTCTGCCGGTGGCGCTGTTCTGCAAATGAACGCGATCACCCGCAATGCGGGAGCCAGCATCGATTTCGGCGCATCGGGGATCGCCACCACCGATACCTTGAATAACCCCAGCGGCATTCTTGGAACCTGGGCCACGGTCGGCGGCACCGACTGGGCCGCGAATTCCACCAATGCGGCCGATGGAACCATCACGGCCTATTCTGCTTATACCGATCTGGATGACAATGACGTGATCGCCGACGCCGCCAGCAGCAACGTCCGGATCAACAGCAACGGCGGCGGCGGCAGCATGTCCCTCGGTGCAGCGACCACGACCGTCAATTCGCTGCTGCAGAACAATGCCAGCCAAGCTGCCACCATCGATCTCGGGTCGACCAATACGCTCCTGACCAACGCGATCATGTTGGGTTCCAGTGCCAAAGGACTTGTGGTCGGAAGCGTCGAGGATGACGGGTTCCTCACGGCCGCCACGGCGGGAGGAGATCTGCTGTTGCGCAACAATTCCACCACCGAGCCGCTGACCATCAATGCTGCCATCGGCAACAATACCTCCGCCTCTACCCTGACCAAGGTCGGCGCTGGCACGGTGACCCTGGCGGGGACCAACAGCTACACTGGAGTCACCAGTGTGGCGGAAGGCACCTTGAAAGCCGGAAGCTCCACCGCGTTTGGAAACACCAGTGCGCTCGTGATGACCGGAAGTAGTATTTTGGATCTGAACGGTAACAATGCCGCCTTCACCAATCTCACCACCACTGCTGCGAATCTGGTCACGACCACCGGCACGGGTTCCGGTGTGGATACGCTGACGGTGTCCGCGCTCTCGGCCCCGTTGGGAACTTTGTTCGCTGACAACGGCACCCGCAAGCTCGCCGTGTCGGTCGCTGGACCTAGCGGCAGTCCGCTGACGAACCTGAACAATACCTTCTCTGGCGGCCTATCCATTGGCACCGATGTCCGAATCACGGTCGTCCCGGGAACCGTGGGTACTGCAGGTGCGATCGTCAGTGGTCCCTTCGGGCGTGGGCCGATCACCGTCAATGGAACTAACACCTTCAACGTCGGCGCCCAGATCTGGTTTTCGGCTTCCAACCGGACACTCCTCAACGACGTTATTGTCAACGGCAACGGAGGCATGGGATCGCGTGGCGGCACCTTCCGGATCGGAAGCAATGCGGCCGCTGTCACGGGCCTCGTGATCGCTGGAAACATCGATGCCAACCTCGCCGACGCTCACTTGGGCTGCGACTCTACCTCGGATGGTTCGGCCCTGCTGTTGAGCGGTCAGCTGACGGGTGCAAGCGGCTTCCGCTTCTTCCAATCGGCCAACGCGTTCCGATGGACCGCCACGCTGAACAACGCGACGGCCAACCCGAACGATTACGCTGGTCCTACCACCATCAATGCCGCCCAAACGACCGTGGCGCTCGGTGCGGCCGAGCAGATCCCCAACGGTGCGGGCAAGGGTAACGTCGTTCTTACTTCGGGCACCCTCGACCTCGCTGGCTTTGATGAAACCATCAACGGCCTAAGCGGGGCGGGCGCCATTGACAACGTCAGTACTGGTAGTGCCAACACCCTCACCCTGGGCGATGGCGATGCCTCCGGCACCACCTTCTCCGGAGTGATCAAGGACACGACCGGCGCCCTGTCGATCGTGAAGATCGGCGAGGGCACCCAGACGCTGTCCGGCGCGAATGCCTATGAAGGCACCACCATCGTGGACGGAGGCACCCTGCTGGTGAACGGCAACCAGAGCCTCGCCACCGGCGCGGTCACAGTGAACGCCGCAACCCTCGGTGGCAGCGGCACGGTGGGTGGCGCGGTCGAAATCACTGCTGTCGGCAATGTGGACCCCGGCACTGCCGGGACTACCGGCACTCTCAATGTGGGAGCCACCACCATCGCCGGTACCTTCGCCTGTGATGTGAATGGCGCGAATGTCGACCGGATCACTGTCACTGGCGACCTCACTCTCGGCGGCACCCTCGCGGTCAACGAAGTTGCCGCCGGCACTCCCGGCACCTACGTGATCGCAAGCTACTCCGGCACCCGCAGTGGCACCCTCGGGGGTGCTTTGCCCACCGGCTACAGCTTGAACTACGATGACGCCAACAAGGAGGTGGAACTCGTCGTCGCCCCGGCAAGCGGCTTCGCTTCCTGGATCGGTGGCTTCAGCCTCGCGCTTGGCGACCAAGACCCGACCGACGATCCCGACGGCGACGGCATCGACAACCTCACCGAGTTCGCCCTCAACGGCGATCCATCGGACAGCTCGGACAACGGCCTGACCGCGATGTTGGTGCAA
>RDYP01000030.1 GCA_004293445.1 Verrucomicrobiota bacterium
GGGCGGGGTAAACGAACCTAGCTGGGGTATTCCCGAAGTGGGGCTGGGGTTTTGGGATCGTGTCCAGCCGGTTTCCGGCGGGGGCGCCGGAAACGACACACGAGGGCGCGTGTGCTCCCCTAAAAAATGCTAGGCATGCAGTTGTGCGCTCTCTGGGGCGGGGTAAACGAACCTAGCTGGGGTATTCCCGAAGTGGGGCTGGGGTTTTGGGATTGTGTCCAGCCGGTTTCCGGCGGGGGCGCCGGAAACGACACGCGAGGGCGCGTGTGGGCTCCGAGAGACGGGATGCATCGCATCGATGCGATGCGAGTTGCACGCGAGGGCGCGTGTGGGCTCCGAGAGACGGGATGCATCGCATCGATGCGATGCGAGTTGCTCGATCTTCATTAAGGTCGATTCGGTCCGCGGATCGATGTCTAGGGGGCGGATGGCGGTAGGGGGAGGACGCGCGATGCTTCGCGGCCATGACCGGTGATGACGATGCGGTCGGGGTGGATGTCGATGAGGGCGAAGGCGCTGATTTCCGGCTCGTGGAGCAGCGAGCGGAAAGTGATGAAAGGGATGCCGCGGCGCTCGGTGAAGTGGCCGGTGTGATCGTGGCCGCTGAAACAGGCGATCACACAGTGGTGGCGGTCGAGCACGGCAAGCAGGGCCTCGGGGTTCCAGATCTGATGCGGGCCGGGGTGCAGGATGGGATGGTGTGTGCAGATGATTGCGCGTTCACCGGCAGCGGTGGCATCGGCAAGTGCGCGGTCGAGCCACGCAAGTTGGGCATCGTCGATGCCTCCGTTCCAGGCTTTCGCTCCGGGGTGGCCGAGCTTTTCGAGTTCGGAGAGCCGCTGTTTGGAAGCTGCGGTCTGGGGCGAGTCTGCGGGGTGCTTGTAAATGGACAGCGAGTTGGTATCGAGCATCACGAAGCGGATGCCGGAACTACGAAAACAGTAGTAGTCGTGCGGCATTCCGAGTTTGCCGATCACGCGTGGCTTGTCGGCGTCGTCGACCTGAAAGTCGTGATTCCCCGCGAGGTGGTGGACCGGGTGGCCGAGCTCGTTGAGAATGGGGAGCACGACATCGAAGGAACGGAAATCGCGGTCGATCAGATCCCCGAGGTGGAGGGTGAATCCCGGCTTGGCGGCGCGGATGCTTTCCACGGCGCGCCGGAGTTTTTCGGGCGAGGCGCGGTAGTGGCGTTCGCCGTTGGGTTCGGCGTCGGCGTATTGGGTATCGGTGACGAGTCCGAAGCGCAGTGGCGATCGCTCTGCCGGGGCGGGCTTCGCCTCGCCGAGGGTGGTGGTGCCTGCGGCGAGGCTGGCGAGGAAGTGGCGGCGCTTCATGGGTGAATCACGACGTCATCGTTGCTGGCGCGGGCGCTGTTTTGGCTTCGTGCTTCCCCGGGGTCGGATCAGTCGGTGACCGAGCAGCCGAGCATTTGTTCGTAGCGTTTGATGTAGGCGGCGGCGGTGCGCTGATGATTGAAGCGGGCGGTGGATTCCCGCATGACACGGGAGAGTTGGGTTTCGCGCACCTCGGTCGGCAGGGTGTGGAAGCGGAGCGCTTCCTCGATGGCCCAGCGCAGGCCGGGGGCATCGAAGTGGCGGAAGAGGAAGCCGTTGCCCCGATTTTCCGCTACTTCCATGGCTTCCACGGTGTCGTGCAGACCGCCGGTGTCGTGCGCGATGGTCAGGCTGCCGTACTTCGGAGCGGTCATCTGCGGCAGGCCACAGGGTTCGAAGGAAGAGGGCATGAAGATGAAATCGCTGGCGGCGTAGGCGAGGTGGCTGAGCTGCTCGTCGAAGTCGCGGACGGCGACGCGGTCATGGAAGCCGTGTTGCTGGACGATTTGCTGGAAGTGTTTTTGGAAGCTTCCGCTGGCGATGATCGCAATTTGCAGGGAGTGGCGGGCGACGATGTCGCCGAGGATTTCGGTAAGGAGCTGGCAGCCTTTTTGGACGGGATCGAGGCGTGACGGCCAAAAGAAGAGGGGCACATCGGGATCGACTCGAAGTCCAAGTCGTTCCTGGAGTTCCCGCTTGTTGCGCCGCTTCCCGGCGACGTGGTCGGCGGGGCCGTAGTGGTGTGAGATTTCGGGATCGGTGGCGGGATCGAAGGAGGGATCGGGCGCGTTGAGGATGCCGGTGGCGCGCCCGGAGTGCTTCTTGCCGCGAAGCTCGTTGCGGATGGCGTCCGGGATGAAGGGGTGGCTACCGTTGACGATCTCGTCGAGAAAGGTGGGGCTGACGGTGTTGACGTGGTCGGCCGCGAAGATGCCGCTGGTCAGCAGGTCGACGGGGTTGGTGCTACGGCTTTCCTCGTAGGTGCCGGGTGCGCGGCGGTAATAGAGGTGCTGCCAGAAGTCGGCGGCATCGATGCCCCGATCCTCGATCTGCGCCAGGGTGAGGTGTTCGGAGTGGATGTTGTGGACGGTGAAGAGGCAGGGGATGCCGTGGCGGCGGGCGACGGCGGGGATGAGGCCGGTCATCCAATCGTTGCAATGGATGAGGTCCGGTCGGACTTGGGGGATGGTGTGATTGATGACTTCGCGTTGGAAGGCGAGGGAGATGAGATGGTTTTCCGCGCCATACACGCTGGAGCGGTGGTAGAAGACGCGGTCTTCGGCGAGGTGGATGCGCTGTTCCGGCAGCGCGCGGCTCACCTTTTGGAATTCATGTTCGAAGACGCTCGCGACATCGAGGTGGAACATTCTGCGGTAATTCGGCAGGGCGACGTGGACGTCGGCACCTTGGTCGTAGAGGGCCTTGACCAGAGATGCGGAGACATCGGCGAGGCCGCCGGCTTTGGCGCACATCCGCTGGGCGAGATTGCCCATCTCCTCCGGGAGGTAGGTGATTTCCGGCGTGACGACGAGGATGCGCGGGCGGCGGAGAGTGGGGTTCGACATCGGCTTGCGAGCTGGCGGGGGAGGCTAACGAGCGGCGGCGGCGCAGGGCAAGGAAGGGTGAGGGAATCTTTCGTCGTGTGTGGGGGCGTCAGGGGCCGATGAGGTAGGTGGCCATGGCGCGCGGTGGCAGGCTTTCGTGCAGCATCTCGTTTTCGAAGGCGCTGTCGGGCAGGGTCGCCATGTCTTCGGTGGCTGAGGTACGGAGGCGGCGGACGGGAAGCTTGGAGCGGGGGCCGGGGAGGTGAAGGATCATGTCGCAGGCCTGATCGCTTACGTTGGCGGCATGGACGACCAGCTGGCGGGCATCGGTCGAGAGGAAGGCGGCGGCTTTCAGGCCGGGTTGCGAGATGCCGCTGGCGGCGGGCCCGGAGAGTGAGATCGAAACGTTTTTCATGCCGGGGGCGAGGGGTTCGCACCATTGGCGGAAGCCGTGGTAGATCTTGGTGAGTTGGTAGGTTTTCCCCCAGTCGACGTGGATGAGGGCTTCCCCGCCGGGCCGAGGGGGGTAGACCCAGTCGTAGGCCATCCAGGTGGTGACGCCGCCGTTGAAGGCTTCGGTCATGGCGAGCCAGTATTCGCTGGCGGAGTTCAGTAGGCCGGGTGAGTGGTCCACGGCGTTGACGCACCATTCGGTGACCCATACCGGGCGGCCTTTGGCAGCCCGGGTGAGAGTGCTCCAGCGCTCGCCGCGGCGATCGTAGTCGTGGCTACCGACGATGGCGAGTGAGGCGCCGGCTTTTTCGAGCAGCGGTGGGAGCCAACGTTCGGCGGTGTCGACAGCGCTGAGAAGGTTGGGTCCGACGAGGGCTGGCTTGGGGACATCGGGATAACGTCGCGCCATTTCGTCGAGATAGGCGGCGACCTTGGCGAAGAGTTCCGCGTGGGATGCCGGGGTGAGGCAGTAGCCGGGCTGGGTGTGGGGCCAGTCGGGTTCGTTGGCGATGCTGAGGTAGCGGACGCTGTGGCCGTTGCGGTGCATCCGGTCGAGGAAGGCCCAGCAGAATTCGCCGAGTTCGAGTTCCATTCCGGGCTTGAGGGTGGCGCGTGCCTCGCCGCCAGCGGAGGGGTCGCCATTGGTTTTCATCCAGACCGGCGGGGTGTAGAGAGTGGCGTAGAGTTGGATCTCGGGCCGGCGTTTTTTGGCAGCATCGCAGATGGCGATGGTGTGGCGGGTGTAGTCGAAGCCGTGGGGCTGGAAGGCGGGCAGGTAGGGGTCGGCATTGTCGTTTTCCGCCTCGTGATCGTGGCGGATCATCAGGTGGAGAAAGTCGGTCCGGACCCTAGCGAACATCGAGTCGTAGAGTTCCTGCTGGCGTGTGTCCATGTCGCGGGCGGCGAGGCTCGTGATGTGGGCTTCGTAGAAGATGGCACCGCAGCCCATGCCTTCGATGCTCTGGCGCGTTTCGTCGGGCTGGATCCGCAGGATGGTGGGCGCGGCCACGGAGGGAGCGGCGGCCAGCAGCGCGGCGAAGAGGATGCGGAGTGCGGGGATCATCGGTCGGGGGGCTTTACGTTGGGAAAAGGGCTGCTCGATCGTGCGAGGCGGTGGAATGACGGGCTCCGTCCCGACTTCGGGATTCTTGCGCGTCGCGGGATTGGTGATTGGAAGATCTGTCGCGGCCGATTTCACTCCTCGGCAGCCATGCGTGCCCGCCTGACGAAAGAATTCCGCTTCGAAGCCGCCCACACCCTGCCGAGTTTGCCTGATGGCCACAAGTGCCGGCAGATGCATGGGCACAGCTTCAAGATTGAAATTACGATTGAGGGTGAGGTGGACGAAAGCATTGGCTGGATCTACGACCACAAGCGGATCTCCGATGCGATGCGGCCCTTGATGGAATTGCTGGATCACAGCTATCTCAACGATATCGAGGGTTTGGAGAGTCCGACGATCGAGCGCATGGCGGCGTGGTTCTGGCGCAAGCTGGAGGCCGATTTGCCGGGCTTGGAAGAGATTGTGATCTACGAAACGCCAACGGCGCGCTGTTCGTTTCGGGGAGACTTTTAAGGCCCGAGCCGCAGGTGGGCGCCATGAAAAAGGCACCCCGTTTCCGGGGTGCCTGGTTGGGAGTCGAGGGCTTGGTGTCTTTCGAGCTCAGCTCAGCGTCCATTCCGGCAGGCGGACGATCTCGCCGCCCTTGAGTGCGGACTCGTGGGCGAGGATGCCGGTGCAGGTGATGTTCGCGCTTTGCACGGCGTTCGGGTAGGAATCGACGCCGGTCTGGAGCATTTTGACGAACTGGTGAACAAGGTGCGGGTGGCTACCGCCGTGGCCCGCGCCTTGGGTGAAGGAGAGGTGCTCTTCGCCGTCTTCGCCGCCGTAAACGCCGCCCTTGGTGAAAAGTTGGATTTCCTCCGGCAGGTAGTGCGCGAAGTCCGGGCACTCGACCTCTTCTGGGATCTCGGGCTCGGGTTTCTTGGCGGTATGGACGACGAGCGGATCGTGCTCGATGAGCGGCCATTCGACGGACTTCTTCGTGCCGTAGACTTCGAAGGATTCGCGGTACTGGCGGGCGACGTCGAAGAGCGAGCGCACGACCTGAGCGGAGAGGTCGCTGTCCTTCATCTTGATGTGGCAGGTTTCGATCGCGAAAGGCGAGCCGTAGCAGGCGTGCATTTCTTCGGCGATGGTGCCGGAGCCGAAGCAGGAAACGTATTCCGCTTGGCTGCCCATGAGGCCGAGGATGGGGCCGACGCAGTGGGTCGCGTAGTACATCGGCGGCAGGCCGGGCCAGTAGCCGGGCCAGCCTTCCATGTCCTGCTGGTGGGTGGCGCGGAGGAACTGGACTTTGCCGAGTTCGCCCTTCTCGTAGAGCTCCTTCATGAAGAGGAACTCGCGGGCGTAGACCACGGTTTCCATCATCATGTACTTCAGCCCGGTCTCTTTGCAGAGGTCGATGATCTGTTTGCACTCGTCGAGGCTGGTGGCCATCGGCACGGTGCAGGCGACGTGTTTGCCGGCTTTGAGCGCCTTGATCGACTGCTGTCCGTGGTCGGGGATCGGCGAGTTGATGTGGACGGCGTGGACTTCGGGATCGGCGAGCAGGTCGTCGTAAGAGGTGTAGCGCTTGGCGATGCCGAACTTGTCGCCGACCTCGTCCAGCTTGGACTGGGTCCGCTGGCAGATGGCATACATGTTCACGCCTTTCAGACGCTGGTAGATGGGGATGAATTCGGCTCCGAAGCCGAGACCGACGATGGCAATGTTGATGTCACTCATGGAAGAAGGTGGTGGATGGGAAGTGTTCAGGCCTTGGCGGGCTGGTTGAAGAGATCTTGGAGGAAGGCGAGGCCGCGGGCGGCGAATTCGTCTTGGGTCGCTGTGAAGCGTTTCCAGATGCAAACGGCTCCGGCGAGGTCGCGATTGTCGGGGGTGAAGGATTCGATGACGACTGCGCCGCTGTAATCGATGTCTTTGAGGGCATCGCGGAAATCCTGCCAAGGGGTCAGGCCGGTGCCGGTGACGCCGCGGTGGTTTTCGCTGACTTGGACGTGAATGAGATCGTTTCCGGCGTGGCGGATCGCGGCGCCGATGTCGGCTTCCTCGATCGTCATGTGGAAGGTGTCGATCATGGCCTTGGCGGCCGGGTGGTCGATGCTGCGGACGAGGCGGATGGTATCGGCGGTGGTGTTGACCAGGTCGGACTCGAAGCGGTTGATGGCCTCGATGGCCAGCTTGAGTCCGCGCTGGCCGGCCTCGCTGGCGACGCTGCGGAGTTCACTGGCAGCGAGGTCCCATTCGCGTTGGCGATCGTCGGGCGAGAGTTGGCGGGCCTTGCCGACTTGGGCGTACATGGGGCCTGCGATGAAGGGGGTGCCGAGGGCTTCGGCGAGGTCCATCAGGCGGGAGAGGTAGGCGCGAGTGTTGGCGCGGACCGAGGCGTCGGCGTTCGTCAGGTCACGGCCGGGGCCGAAGGCTCCGCAGAGATAAGGCGTGAGGCCGCATTCCTCGAGAATGGGGCGTATTTTCGAGGGGTCGACGAGGTCGGGGTCTTCGATCGGAAGCTCCACCGCATCGAAGCCGAGCTTGGCGATGCCGCGCAGAAGATCCCCGTGGTTCGAGGTGAAGGGCGAGGTCCACAGCCAGGTGCTTGCTCCAAAAGTTACGCTCATGAAATTTCCCGGAATCTAGCCACAGCGGTTCCCGCGGCTAGGACGAAAGGGGAAAACTGTGTATGTTTCGACCAGATTTGGCCTGAAACCGCCGGGTTCACACCTCGAACAAGGAAGTCACCGATTGGCCGCCGTGGATGCGGCGGATGGCTTCGCCGAGGAGTGGGGCGATGCCCACGGCGTGGACTTTTTCGCCCGAGGCTTGGGGGACGGAGTCGGTGGTGATGATTTCCTCGATGGCGGACGCCTTGAGGCGTTCGCGGCCGAGGTCGCCGAGGACGGCGTGGGAGACCGCCGCGAAGATCCTGCGGGCGCCGTGTTTGTGAAGGATGTCCGCGGCAGCAGTCAGAGTGCCGGCGGTTTCGGTCATGTCGTCGACGAGGATGACGTCGCGGCCCTCCACTTCTCCGATCACGTTCATCGCTTCGACGCGCGTGGCGCTGATGCGGTGTTTTGCGACGATGGCCAGGTCGGCGCCGAGGGCGTCGGCGTAGGCGCGGGCCATTTTTACGCCGCCGACATCGGGCGACACCACGCTCAAGTTCGAGGCATCCGGGTGGCGTTCGCGGAGGTAATGAATCAGGGCGGGCTTCGCGTAGAGGTGGTCGACGGGGATGTCGAAGAAGCCCTGGATCTGCGGAGCGTGGAGGTCCATGGTGAGGACCCGGCCCACGCCTGCCGAGGTGAGCAGGTTGGCGACGAGCTTCGCGGTGATGGGAACGCGTGGCTGATCCTTGCGGTCCTGGCGGGCGTAGCCGAAGAAGGGCATCACGGCGGTGATGCGGCCGGCGCTGGCGCGGCGGGCGGCATCCACCATGATCAGCAGCTCCATGATGTTGTGATTGGTGGGCGGGCAGCTGGGTTGGACGATGAAGACGTCTTCGCCGCGGATGTTTTCGTTGATTTTCACGAAAGTCTCGCCGTCCGGGAAGGCGGTGACATGCACGTCGGCGAGGGATTCCCCGAGGTTTTGGGCGATGCTTTCGGCGAGCGTGCGGTGGGCGGTACCACTGATCAGTTTCATGGGAGAAGAAAGGGGCGACGGGGCGGGCGCATCGTCCGCCGGACCGGCGGTCCGCCTCAAGGCGAATTCCCGCATGCGCGAGAAATCCCTTTTCCGGGCGGGTGCGGCCGGGAAGGAATCGAACGATTCGGTTGCCAGACGGGCTTCCGTCCCTAAAGTCCGCGCTTCGAAATCATGAGCGAGTCCAAGCATGTAGCCATCGTAGGCGCCACGGGCGCGGTGGGAGAGGAAATGCTCCTCTGCCTCGAGCAGCGGAATTTCCCGGTCGGCAAGTTGACCTTGCTGGCGTCCGCGCGTTCCGCAGGGAAGAAGATCGCCTTTCGCGGCGAGGAAATCGTGGTGCAGGAGCTGACTCACGAAAGTTTCGCGGGGGTGGACATCGCGCTGTTTTCCGCGGGTGGCGGGATTTCTCTGGAGTTCGGACCGTCCGCAGCGGCTGCGGGTGCCGTGGTGATCGATAATTCCTCGGCTTTCCGGATGGACGAAGGCGTGCCGTTGGTCGTTCCCGAAATCAACCCGGAGGCCGCGCGAAATCATCCGAAGGGGATCATCGCGAACCCGAATTGCACGACCATCATTTCACTGATGGCGCTGGCTCCGCTGCATGGGAAGTTCGGCCTGAAATCGATCATCGCCTCGTCCTACCAAGCGGTGTCGGGTTCCGGCGCGCAGGGGATTGTGGAACTGGAAGAGCAGGTCAAGGCGATCGCCAACGGGCTGCCGTTCACCCCGAAGGTTTATCCCCGTCAGATTGCCTTCAACGTGATCCCGCAGGTGGACTCCTTCACCGAGAGCGGTTACACGAAGGAAGAGCTGAAGATGCTTCATGAGGGCAGGAAAATCCTAGGCCTCGCGGAGCTGAAAGTGTCCTGCACCTGCGTTCGGGTGCCGGTTTATCGATCGCATTCGGTATCGATCACCGCGCAGTTCGAGCGTCCGGTCGATGTCGCTGCGGCACGTGCCGCCTTTGCCGGCAAGCCCGGGATCCAAGTGGTTGACGATCCTGCGAACAAGCTCTTCCCGGTCCCACTCGACACCACGGGCAAGGACGACTGCTTGGTGGGTCGGATTCGTGAGAACCTGGTGTTGGAAAACGCCCTCGATCTCTGGGTTGTGGGCGATCAGGTCCGCAAAGGTGCGGCGCTCAATGCGGTGCAGATCGCCGAGTTGCTCTGAAGCGGGAGGGTCGATCTCCGACCCCCTGCCTTTCCATTCGCGATCGATCACCCACCCTGCCCAATTTATGGAGTTGAAGGAATACCTCGCCACCCGCGCTGCGGAAGTGGATGCCGCGCTCGATGCCTTCCTGCCGAAGGCGAAGGAAAAGCCGGCTACGATTCATGCGGCGATGCGTTACAGCCTGTTCGCGGGCGGCAAGCGTTTGCGGCCGATTCTTTGTCTCGCGGCGGCGGAAGCTTGCGGTGGCGACATCGAGAGCGCGATGCCGCCGGCTTGTGCGGTCGAGATCCTGCACACCTATTCCTTGGTGCATGACGACCTGCCGTGCATGGATGATGACGATTTGCGCCGCGGTCGGCCCACCTGCCACAAGGTCTATGGTGAGGGAATGGCGGTGTTGACGGGCGACGCGCTGTTGACCGAGGCCTTCCTGATCCTCGCCCAGACTTCGCCTGCGAAGCGCTACCCGACTGCGAGTTATGTCGCCGAACTCGCGCTCACCGGTGGCTCTACCAAGCTGATTGGCGGCCAAGTGATGGACCTCGAAGGCGAGGGCAAGAAGCTCAGCAAGGCGCAGCTGGTGAAGATTCACGAAGCGAAGACGGCGGCCTTGTTGGCGACTTCGATCCGCTTGGGCGCGATGACCGCAAATGCCACGGACCGGCAGCTGGAGGCATTGAGTATTTTTGGTCGCGCCCTTGGTCTCGCCTTTCAGGTGATCGACGACATCCTCGACGTCACCGCGTCCACCGAGGTTCTTGGCAAGACCGCGGGCAAAGACCTGGCCGTCGAGAAGGCGACCTATCCGGCGGTGCTTGGTCTGGAGAAGTCCCGCAAGGAGGCGGCGAAGCTCACGGAGGAGGCGATGGCGGCCCTTCAGCCCTTTGGCAAAAAGGCTCAGCGTCTGCGTGAGATCGCGGAATACCTGCTGAAACGCGAGTACTGACCGGCCTCGCAGTACCTAGCTCGCGACTGGGGCGCGGTCGACCGCAAGACGGCTTCATTGCTCGCGGCCTGATTGCTTGCGCCGCATTTCCCAGACGTACCAGCCCTCCACTTTTTCGCGCGCCCAGGGGGTTTTGCGGAGGAAGGTGAGGCTCGACTTGAGACTCGGGTTTTCTTGGAAGCAACGGATGCGGACCCGGTAGCCCATCTCCTCCCAGCCGTATCTTTCCTGAAGCGTCCGCACGATGTGTTCGAGGGTCACGCCGTGCAGCGGGTCCTTCGGGTGTTCGCGGGGCGCTTCACTCATCGGGGTGGATCAGGCGCAGAGGGGCGTGCAGAGGCGGAGCAGGGCAGGATCGATCTTGTATTTCGAATCGACCACCGTGTGGATGGGGAGGTGGCCGAAACTGCCGTCGCGATAGACCATGATGGCGTTGGTTTGGCCGGCTTCGAGCGAGTCCACGGCGGCGATGGCGAACTTGTAGGCCATGATGCGGTCGTGGACGGTGGGCGAGCCGCCGCGCTGGACGTGGCCGAGCACGGTGAGGCGGGCTTCCATGCCGATGGAATCGTTGATGTAGCGGGTGGTGTACTCCGCCATTTTGGTGCCTTCGGCGACGATGGCGATGATGTGGCTACGGCCCTCGTGCTTGATTTCGTGTTTCAGTTTGGCACCGATTTTGTCGAGGTCGTAGGGCAGCTCGGTGGTTAGGCAGATTTCTGCCCCGCAGGCGAGGGCGCTGACCATGGCGAGGTAGCCGCAGTGGCGGCCCATGACTTCGATCACGAAGGCGCGTGAGAACGAAGTGGCGGTATCGCGGATCGAGTCCACCGATTGGCGGATCATGTTCAGTGCGGTGTCCACGCCGAGGCAGTAGTCGGTGCCGGCGATGTCGTTGTCGATGGTCGCCGGAATGCCGGCGAAGGGGACGCCGAAGTCGCTGTAGAACTGGTTTAGTGCGCGGAAGGAGCCGTCGCCGCCGATGACGACGAGTTTCTTGATGCCGCGTTTTTCGAGGTTCTGGAAGGCTTGGCGACGAAACTCGATGTCGAAGAAGCGCTTGGAGCGGGAGGAGCGGAGGAAGGTGCCGCCGCGGTGGAGGATGCCTGAGATGAGCTCGCGATTGGATTCCACGATCTTGTCGTCGATCAAGCCGCGCAGGCCATCGTAGACGAGCCATGGCTTGTAGCCGCGGGAGGCCGCGTAGTCGGCGGCGCATTTGACGGCGGGGTTCATGCCAGCCGCATCGCCGCCGGAGGTGAGAATCGCAAGGCCTTCGCTCATGATGTGCAGGCGGAGGGAAAGGGACCGCCAAGGAAGAGGCAAGCACGGGATATGCCGGAATGCCGGAAGGCCCGGACGGAGTTCTTCGCGGATGTCGGGTTTTCGGTCCTTGCGGCTTGCCGCGGGGCGAGGCAGCGCCTTGGCTCGATCCATGGGGTCGGCCGGCCTCGATATCCCACGCACTTCATGAAACGTTTCGCCCTTCATTGGCAGATCCTTGCCGCCTTGCTGCTTGCCACTCTGACGGCCACGGCGTTTCGCGGGTTGTTCGCGGCGGAAGAACCGCCGGTCTTCGTCGCCGCGGCATTGGAGGCCTGCAAGTTGGTGGGCGATCTGTTCCTGCGGGCCCTGAAAATGATCATCGTGCCGCTGATTGTGACTTCGGTGGTCGGCGGGATTGCCGGATTGAAAGAGGCCGATGGTTTCGGTCGCTTGGGCCTGAAAACCCTGGGATTTTACATGGGCACCGGTTTGCTCGCGATTCTGCTCGGGCTGTTTTTGGTCGGCGTGATTCAGCCGGGCCTGGGTTCGGACGGTCAGCCTAATGCGATGATTCGCGAGGCCTTCGAAAAAGGCACCGGAGTCAGTGACGGCGATTTCGCGAAAGTCGCGGCGGCATCGGGCAACGTGCCACAGGGCAAGGGGATCTGGGCGAGTGTTTCGGGCGTGTTGCGCTCGATGTTGCCGGAGAACATTTTTGCCGCGGCTTCCGCCAACGATTCGGTGCTCGGGGTCCTGATCTTCAGCCTGCTATTCGCCGTGGCGGTCACCCGTTTGCCGGAGAGAGAAGGCAAGAGCCTGCGTGACTTTTTCGCGGCGGCCTCGGCGGCGGTGTCGATGATCGTGCACTGGATCATGGTGTTCGCACCCTTGGGCGTGTACGCGCTGATTTTGCCAGTGGTTCATCAAAGCGGCTTCGGACTCTTCGCGAGCCTCGGGAAATATGTGATCACGGTGGTTCTCGCGCTGGGGCTGCATCTTTTGGTGACCATGTCGCTGATCCTCCTGCTCGTTGCGCGGGTCAGCCCGTGGCGTCACTTCGCGGCGGTGAAGCAGGCGATGATCATGGCTTTTTCCACGGCATCGTCTTCGGCCACGCTGCCGCTGACGATGGAATGCGTGCGCGACCGTTGCGGGGTGTCGCCGCGGGTGACGTCGTTCACCCTACCGATCGGCACATCGATCAATACCGACGGCACCGCGCTTTACGAATGCGTGGCGGTGATGTTCGTCGCGCAGGTGATGGGGGTGGCGATGGGGCCGGGTGAAATGTTTTTCGTCGTTGTCGCGGCCCTGCTGACCAGTGTCGGGATCGCCGGGGTGCCTCACGCGAGTTTGGTGGCCATTCTTTTGATCCTGAAAAATTCCGGGATTCAGGGCGCGGAGGCGGCGGTGGGGGTGCTGCTGGCGGTGGATCGTTTGCTCGATATGAGCCGGACCGCGGTGAATGTCTTCGGCGATACCTGCGTGGCGGTGCTGGTGGCGCGGAGTGAGGGCGAGACGGTGCTCGATGGGGAGCAAGCGGCTACTTGAGGGAGGCGAGGTATTCGACCAGATCGCGCAGTTCCGTGGTCTTCAGGATGGC
Source organism: Verrucomicrobiota bacterium (assembly GCA_004293445.1). Taxonomy (GTDB): domain Bacteria; phylum Verrucomicrobiota; class Verrucomicrobiia; order Verrucomicrobiales; family Akkermansiaceae; genus Haloferula. Next base: position 13,031 of record RDYP01000030.1, read on the forward strand.
ACCCATCGGCGGCATGGTGCTGACGGGATCGGTCCGCTTTGCAATGTCGGCGAGCGGGATAGCGAGCTGCGAGGCATCGGGCTGGGAGAGCAGCAGCTTGCCGTCCTTTTCCGCGAGGAAGGCACCGGCCGCGACACTGCCGTCCTTGCGGGTGACGGTCATCAGGCCGTAGCCGGGTGCGACCTTGGCCTGAGGGGTGACGAGGGATTCAAGGATGTACTCGCGGCCCTTCGTGCCGACTTGAGCGAGTGGCGGGCCGACATTCGAGCCTTCGGCGCCGATGCGGTGGCAGGCGCTGCAGTTAGCGGCGAGGTTTTCGGCGAAGACCTTGGCACCGCGTCGGGCGTCGCCGCCGTGCAGTGCAGGCGCGTGCTTGCCGCCGGGAAAATCGGCAGCGAGGGTTTTTTCGGCGTTTGCGACGACCTCGGCCAAGGAGGGACGGCGGCGGGCGGCATCGATGAGTTCGAGCAAGACCTCGCTGTCGGAGCGGTCCTTCAAGGCGGCGTTGAGGCGGGATTTCAGCAGTTCTTCGGCAGCCGGGGGGGAAAGCTCGCCGAGGAGGGTGATGCCGGCCTGGCGTTCGGCGAGGTCGGGTGAGGCGAGGCCGATGTTTTTCAGGTAGCTCAAAGCGAGATCGGGTTGGGCCGTGGCGAGGATGGCGGCGACTTCCGGGCGCGGGGCGGGTGGGGCCTCTTTGAGGATGGCGATGGCGGTATCGATCCACCTTGGGCTGCCGTTTTGTTGGAGTTGGCGCAGGGCGCTGACCCGCAGGGCGGGGTCGAGCGTGGGATCGAGCGCTTGTCGGGTGAGGGTGGCGGGGTCTTGCTTGGCGCCGAGAGCCTCGAGTGCGGTGGCGACGGACTTGGAGAGCTTCGGGTTTTTCGCGGCGGGGGCGAGTTGGAGGGCGATCTTCGCCGCGATGGCGGGTGCTACTTGTAGAGGGCGGAGTGGGAGGTGGCGGCCATCGACGGGGTCAAGTCGGGTGCTTGATTTCGCGCTGGCGAGGGCATCGAGGGCGGCGATCCGGAGGGTTTCTGGTCGGGTGCGGTCGGCGGCGAAGGTAGCCAGTCGGAGCAGGGCGGCATCGTCGCCGAGGCGGCGGTTCGCGGTGATCGAACGCCGGAGAGCCGACTCGCGGGCATCGGGTTTTTCCTCAAGCAGTCGGCCGAGGGCGGGTAGGCTGCTGTCGATGAGCGGCACGTCGTAGATGGCGCGGGCGGCTTCCGCAACCACGGCGGGGTCTGTGTCTTTCAGCAGGAGATCGAGCAGCGCCGTGTGCCGCGTCGGGTAGGCGGGCCGACCTCCCGCGCCGCCTTGCGGCAGGTGGCGGACGGCGTCTTGCACGATGCCACGGATGGCGGCGGCGGTGGCGAGTCGGACAGCGGGCGCGGGGTGCTTGGCGAGGGCGGCAAGAGCGTCCGGGTGGCCGGCTCCGGCCCTGCGCAGGGCGTAGATCCCAGCGTGGCGCAGGGCGGGATCGGTGGCGGAATCGCGGGCGATGAGGGTCGGCAGCGCGGGCAACAGGACATTGGCGCGCAGCTTGCCGACGGCCATGAGTGCGTGGTAGCGGACCCGCGGTGAGGGATCGGCCAGCAAGGGGCCGAGGTCGGGGACCGGTGGGCCGCAGTCGCCGGCCCACTTCGCGGTCTGCGCGCGGAGTTCCGGATCGTCGTCGCGGGAAAGGCTGGCGAAGAGTGTCGCGTCGAAGTGACTGCCTTGAGCGAGCCCCCACAGCGCGTGGATGCGAGCAAGCGGGGTGGCTTCGGGAGAGGCGGCGATTTTTTTCAAGGCGGGCCACTCCTTGCGTCCGGCGAGTTCCCATTGGGCGTCGAGGCGGACGCGCTGGTCGGCGTGGCCGAGGCGTGCGACCAGCGTCGTGGAATCGACCTTGGAGGTCCCGGTTTTGAGCATCGCGGCGACCTCTTTTCGCGTCGAGCTGTTGGCTTCCTTGGGATCGTCGATCCGCCACAGCGCGCCTTTTTCTTTGAGGGGATAGCCGCCTTGCCAATCGACCACGTAGAGCGCGCCGTCGGGCCCGAAATTGCAGCCGGTGAAGGCCGTGCCGCCAGCCATCTGGTGGCTCCCGGCAATGCGGAACGAGGCTCCGGCGGGCTCGAGGCGAAAGGCGTTGATTTTTCCCGCGGGGAACTGGGTGACGAAAAAGTGGCCGCGGTAGCGTGCGTTGAGGGCGGTGCCGGGATTGAAGGCGAAGCCGCTGGGGCCGTCGACATAGTTGCAGAGTGGAGGGATGATGTAAGCGGGTTGGTCGGGGCCGTCGGGGAAGGCCATGCGCTCGGCCATCCATGGGTTGTAGTCGCCGCCGCGATACTGGTAGTAGGAGCGCCATCCTGCGTCGGAGCCTTCCGGGATGTGGACGAGCCGTTCTTTCTCGCCTACTTGGTCGGAATCGTTGTCGCAGCCGAAGAGGTCGCCGTAATCATTGAAGGCGATTTGTTGAACATTGCGCAGACCGCGGGCGAAGACCTCGAAGTTGCTGCCGTCGAGATTGGAGCGCATCACCGCGCCGTCGTCGGGGTAGAACCAGCGAGTACCGTTGGAGACCACGTTCAGACCTTTGTCGCCGATGGTCCAGTAGAGCTTGCCGTCGGGCCCGAGGGTGAGGCCATGCATGTCGTGGCCGGAGTAGCTGATATGGGGGGCGAAGCCGGTGAGGATGGCAGCGCGGCGATCGGCGCGACCGTCCTTGTCGTCGTCGCGCAGCCGCCAGAGGTCGGGCGCGATGGTTGCGTAGACGTCGCCGCGACGGGCGAAAACCCCGGCGGCGGTGCCGGTGATCTCGCTATCGAAGCCCGTAGCGAAGACTTCCGCGCGATCGATCTGACCGTCTCCGTCGCGGTCCTCGAGGCGGTGGATTTTTTCGCTGATGACGGTGAGGTCTTTCCAGTCGATGCGGCCGTTCCGGTCGTGGTCGGCGATCGAGCTTTTCTTGAGTCTTTCGCCGGTGAAATGCTTGCGGATGAAATCGCGCTTTTGCTCGACGCGGGTGTGAGAGAGGTCGTCAGCGACCCACTGCATCATTTCGCGGATGTCCGGGTCGGCGATTTTCCGGCGGGCGGCTTCGGCGATGTAGAAGGTGCCATCGACATCGACCGCTACCGCGACCGGGTTGAGAAACATCGGTTCGCGGGCGACCAGCGTGCGGACCAGTCCGTTTTTGCAGGAGTGACTTTCCGGCGCGGCATGGAGGCCGCAGCCGAGGAGGCCGAGCAGTACGAGGTGTCGGGTCAGGCGCATGATCTTGCGCGACTACGACATCTCGTTTATCCATCTGTCAATCCCGGCGGGTCAATTCAACGAAGACGTCTTCGAGGGTTGCATCCTTGCGGTGGAGGCTGCGGAGGGGCCAACCGTATTGGGCCACGAGTTCGTGAATGGTTTCGCGGGCGTCGATGCCCGAGTCGACGAGGACTTCGTAGTGGGCCCAGGTTTCTTCCAGCGGTGTGGCGGTCACGCGTTTGATGTGGTCGAGCCGTTGGATGGCGGGCGCGATCACTTCCGGGTCGCCGGCGATTTCCGCGTGGATGCGGCCGGCGGCGCGCATGCCGGCGACGAGGTTTTGCGGGGTGTCCTGGGCTTTGATCACGCCGCCATCGATGATGATCACGCGGCCGCAGGTCATTTCGACCTCGTGAAGGATGTGGGTGGACAGGAGAATGGTGTGTTTTTCCGAGAGGCGCTTGATGAGGTCGCGGATCTGACGGATCTGATTGGGATCGAGCCCGTTGGTCGGTTCGTCGAAGATCAGCAGCTCGGGTTCGTGCACCAGGGCATCGGCCAAGCCCACCCGTTGGCGGTAGCCCTTGGAGAGGACCTTGATCATCTTGCGGTGGACGCCCTCGAGGCCGCAGGTGTCGATCACCTCGTTCACGCGGCGGCGGGTGTCGCGGGGGGACAGGCCTTTGAGGGCGGCGCGGTACTTCAAGTATTCGCGGACCCGCATGTCATCGTAGAGCGGGACGTTTTCCGGCATGTAGCCGATGCGGCGGCGGGCTTCGAGCGATTCGCGGAAAATATCGAAGCCGGCCACCCGGGCGCTGCCGGAGCTGGCGGGCAGGTATCCGGTGAGCATCCGGAGCGTGGTGGTTTTGCCTGCGCCGTTTGGTCCGAGAAAGCCGACGATTTCGCCGCGGGCGACGTGGAAATCGATACCCCGCACCGCGGCGTGGCGTGCGAAGTTTTTGGTGAGTTCGCGGACTTCGATCATGGAAATGGAGCGGATGCCGGAATTCCCCGGGAAAAACCGGCCTTGTGCGTTGACGCGTCCGGGGCGGCCTCTTACCTAAGCGCTGCGCGCGGGGGGCCAAGCGGGAATTTCCCCAAATCACCTGCGGCTACCCGAAACTACCGCTCATGAAATCGTCGGTTTCCGCCCGCTTCAATGCGGACTTGCTGGAGGAACAATACGCGCTGTGGTGCGCGGATTCCCGGTCGGTCGACCCTACGTGGTCGGCCTTTTTCGAAGGCTTCGAGCTGGGGGTGGCGCAGACCAAGCCTCGCGGGGGCGAAGTCGCGGCGGCGACGCCTGCCACGGGGGCGGCTCCTGCCGGGGAGAACGATCTGGCCTTCTACGGCAAGGTGGTGAGCTTGGTGTACAATTTCCGCACGTTGGGTCACACCCAAGCGCATATCAATCCGCTGGCCGAGCGGCCCGAACGCAATCCGCGGCTCGCGCTGGATCAATTCGGCTTCAGTGAGGCGGATTTGGAGCGCGAGGCTTCGAACCCTCTGTTCCGCGATGGCGCGAAGATGAAGCTCCGCGACATGGTTGCGGCGCTGGAGGCGACCTATGCCGGTCACATCGGCTTCGAGTTCACGCACATTCACAACACCACGGTGCGGAACTGGGTGCGGCAGCGGGTCGAGCAACATGCCCTGCGCGAAGAGGATCCCGCCGATCGCAAGGCTCGCGCTCTCGGTTGGCTGATCGAGGCCGACAGTTTCGAGAATTTCCTCGGGAAGAAGTTCCTGGGTGAAAAGCGTTTCTCGCTGGAAGGCGGCGAGGGCGCGATGGTGGTCCTCAATGCGATTCTTGAGAAATGTCCTGCCGCTGGGGTGCTGGAGATTGAGATGGGTATGGCGCACCGCGGTCGTCTCAACGTGCTGGCGAACTTCGTCCGCAAGTCCTTGACCACCATTCTTTACGAGTTCACGCCGAACTACGAGCCCGACCTAGTGGCGGGTGATGGCGATGTGAAATACCACCTTGGCTACGAGAGTGTGCGTGAGCTTCCGGACGGTAAGGTGCGTGTCAGCCTCGCGGCGAATCCGAGCCACTTGGAAGCCGTCAACGCGGTGGTCGAGGGCAAGGCCCGTGCCCGCCAGCGGATTCTTGGCGACGATGGCGTGGCCACGGATCGCAAGCGGGTGCTGCCGATTTTGCTCCACGGCGACGCGGCTTTCGCGGGTCAGGGCTCGGTGGCGGAATGCCTCAACCTTTCGCAGTTGCCGGGTTATCGGACCGGCGGGACCATCCATCTGGTCATCAACAACCAGATCGGTTTCACGACGATGCCGGCCGACGCGCGTTCGTCGGCGTATGCGACCGACGTGGCAAAAATGGTCGAGGCCCCCATCCTGCACGTGAATGGTGAGGTGCCGATGGAGCTCTACTGGGCGGCTCAGTTCGCCCTGGAATTCCGCCAGCAATTTGGCCGCGACGTGGTGATCGACATGTATTGCTATCGCCGCCAAGGGCACAACGAGACCGACCAGGCCGCGTTCACCCAGCCGCACATTTACCGCCAGATCGAGCATCGACCAACCATCGGTCAGATCTACAAGAAGCAGCTCGTCGATCAGGGTGCGCTGACCCAGGCGCAGGCGGACGACATCGAGAAGGAAATCTGGGACCGCTTTGAAGCCGGCCATGCCCGCATGTTGGAAATGCAGGCGAGCGGTGATCGCAGTGTCTTCAGTGGATCGACCGCGGTGGTGCAGCCGTCTTACAATCACGCCCCCGTTCCGACCGGCATCTCGCGCGATTTGATTCAGCACGTCGGCAAGGTGCTGACCACGGTTCCGGACGGATTCAATCTGCACCCGACGCTTGCCAAGCGTTTCATCCCCCGCCGCCAAGAGGCGCTGCAGCAGGGCGGGCCGATCGACTGGGCTTTTGCCGAGTCGCTGGCCTGGGGTTCCTTGCTGACGGAAGGGCACCAAGTGCGCCTGTCCGGTCAGGATTGCCGCCGCGGAACCTTCTCCCACCGCCACGCGGTGTTCTACGATTCCGAGACACGGGCGCGCTACATTCCTCTGGAGCATGTCAGCCCGACCCAGGCGAAGTTCTGCGTTTACAATTCGTTCCTTTCCGAATTCGCGGTGCTTGGCTTCGACTACGGGTATTCGATCGGAGCGCCGAACATGCTGACCATGTGGGAAGCGCAGTTCGGCGACTTCTCGAACGGCGCGCAGGTGATCATCGACCAATTCATTTCGTCCGCCGAGTCGAAGTGGCAGACGCCGACCGACTTGGTCCTTCTCTTGCCTCACGGCTACGAAGGCATGGGGCCGGAGCATTCGAGCGCGCGCTTGGAACGCTTCCTGCAACTGTGCGCGGATAAAAACATGGTCGTCGGCAACTTCACCACCCCTGCTCAGTATTTCCACGCCCTGCGTCGCCAGAAGATGCGTGGTTTCCGCAAGCCGCTGGTGCTGATGACGCCCAAGAGCCTGCTGACCCGGCCGGAGGCGGTCTCGACCGAGGCGGATTTCCTCGAAGGCTCCTGCTTCCAAGAAGTGCTGCCCGATCCGGTGGACTTCGACGACTTGAAGAAGGTCGAGCGGATCGTCTTCTGCACCGGCAAGGTTTACTACGATCTCGCTGCTTATCGTCAGGAAAAGGGCATCACCAACACCGCCATTCTGCGGGTGGAGCAGCTCTACCCCTTCCACGAGGAGCTCATCGAAGCCTTGGTCAGCCGCTATCCCTCCGCCGCGAATTTCGTCTGGTGTCAGGAAGAGCCGATGAACATGGGCGCCTGGTCGTACATCTCGCCGCGGCTCGAGCAGGTCCTCGGTCACCGCCTCCGCTACGCAGGCCGCGTCCGCGCTTCCAGCCCGGCAGCCGGTTCCAAGGCGATGCACTACCGCGAGCAGAAGGCGCTGATCGACGCCGCCTTCACGGTCTGAAGTCTCCCGCTTTTCCCCATTCCAGAGCATCGTCCACCGCCATTTCCTCCATGTCCCTCGAAGTCAAAGTCCCCGCCGCCGGTGAATCCATCACCTCCGCCAATGTCGCCCGCTGGCACAAGCCGGAAGGATCCAGCGTCCGGAAGGGCGAAGTGCTGGTGACGCTGGAAACCGACAAGGTCTCCACCGAACTCGAAGCCCCTGCCGATGGCGTGCTACGCATTGTCGTGGCGGAAGGCGAAGAGGTGGCGATCGGCACCGTCATCGCCTTGCTGGACGAGGTCGCAGCCGCTGTCGTCGCCAGCCCGGCCGCTGCTCCGGTGGCCGCTGCTCCGGCAGCTGTGGGTGCTGTCCAGGTGCTCGATGTGAAAGTCCCCGCTGCGGGTGAGTCGATCACTTCCGCGAATGTCGCGCGTTGGCACAAGGGCGATGGTTCCGCAGTGAATAAGGGCGAGGTGCTGGTGACTTTGGAGACCGACAAGGTGTCGAGTGAGCTTGAGGCCGAGGCTTCGGGCACTCTCAAGATTCTCGTCCCCGAGGGCAACGAGGTGTCGATCGGCACCCTGATAGCCCGCATTTCGGTGGGAGCGGGTGCCGCTGCCGCTCCTGTCGCGTCCAGCCCAGCACCGGTAGCGGTGGCTCCCGCGCCTGCTCCGATTCCGGTCGCCGCTCCCGTGAATGCTCCCAAGCCTCGCAATTTCGAGTTGCCGGCTGCGCCTTCCACCCCGGCTACAGCTGCTTCCGCTCCGGTCTCCGATGGCCGCAGTACCCGCAGGAAGATGAGCATGCTGCGCCGCAAGATTTCGACGCACTTGGTCAATGCCCAGCAGACCGCCGCGATTCTGACCACCTTCAACGAAGCCGACATGTCGGCGGTGATGGATCTGCGCAAGGCGGTGCAAGAGGAGTTCCTCAAGAAGCACGGCGTGAAGCTGGGCTTCATGTCCTTCTTCGTGAAGGCCGTCGTCCAAGCTCTGAAGGACGTGCCCCAAGTCAACGGCATGATTGATGGCCAGGATATCGTGGAGAACCATTTCTACGACATCGGTGTCGCCATCGGCACTGAGAAGGGCCTGATCGTTCCGGTCATCCGGGACGCGGACAAGAAGAGCTTCGCGCAGATCGAGCAGGACATCCTCGACTATGCCAAGAAAGCGAAGGACGGGAAGATCGCGATCGAAGATCTGCAAGGTGGTGTGTTCACCATTTCCAATGGCGGCACCTACGGATCGCTGCTCAGCACGCCGATTCTTAACCCGCCCCAGAGCGGCATTCTCGGCATGCACACGATTCAGCAGCGTCCGGTCGCCTTGAACAATCAGGTGGTCATCCGTCCGATGATGTATCTGGCGCTCAGCTACGATCATCGCTTGGTCGATGGCAAGGAAGCGGTGACTTTCCTGATCCGTATCAAGGACTGCATCGAGAATCCGACACGCCTGATGCTCGAGATGTGATTCGTCTGGTTCCGAGGTGATCGGATCGGAGATGCGTCGTCCGCGACGAAGCGCAGATGGGTGAGAGTTGTATCCAAGGCGTATTGCGCCATTGGAATACGACACCGTGTCGGTGTGTTCGTTGCGCTGTATCTTCTCTGCGAGCTGACTGCGGCTGAGTTCATCGGTGCTCAGCGCCATATTGGCAGGGCCTGCTTTACCAAGGCTCACGTTGCCCTTGAGCGCTCGGATCGTAGGCTTGCGATCCCGACCGAGGGTGTCGCGGAGCCCGTCGATCACTGCGATTTTCTTGGACCGGTTGCGGCTCGGTTAGCGATGCCGGCAACTCTCTCACTAGGGTTTCGAACTCTTCGGCCCCACGATCCCGGTGAGTGTGTTCATCCGGGTGTAATTCTTTTTGGCGCGAGGTGTCTGCTTGGCTTGCCTTCTTCGGAGTTTGCTCCGGTGAAAAGGGCGAGGAGGTGCCTGCCCATTCGCTTTGTCGAGTGTTGAATCCACTCCATTTGCCCTGTCGAGGGAGCTGCCGGAGCTGATTTTTCGAGGATGGTGCCAATTCCTCAATCGATGAGTTTTCCAGTCGATCAAGGAACTGCGGTCGAGTGAAAGGCATGAAAAACAGAGGAGTCGAATCGACCATGCATTTGGCATTTTTCGTTGGGCTGAAAAAGAACGATGAGAAATCCGCTTTGTCGAATTACACGTGTTTGATGATGGGCATGTTTTTTGGTGGGCGGATTCAAGCGGCCAGTGTAACGAGCGGAGGCGAGTTGAAAATGTCGTGTGGAGTGCGGTAGTCGAGGCATTTCCGGGGGCGGCGGTTGAGCTTCCTCTCCACTTTTTTGACCTGCGC
>RDYP01000031.1 GCA_004293445.1 Verrucomicrobiota bacterium
AAGGAGGTCGTAACCCTTCAGGCCTAGATTTAGGTTAACAAACATCGGGGACATGATGGCATTCGTGCCTCATGTCCCCAATCTTTGATGAAGAGCCCATTTTTCAGCTGCCCGCACGTGTCAGAGCTCTCGTGTTCCTGAATGGATTGCGACAGCCTCCTCGCCTCGAGCGTAGAGCACCACGAGAGGTTCGCGCGTCCTCTTTCGAACAGCAGCCCTCGCCCAAGTCCCCTGCCGGGCACTTCGAAGCCCTCAGGCCTTCATCAGCTTCAATTCCTCCCGCACCATCTGTCGCAGCTCCGGCGGCCCCAGAACCTCCGCTTTGCTGCCGAAACTCAGCACCCACCGAACCACTTCTTCCAAAGCACCAGCTTCGAAACACAGCTCCACTTTCATCCCCTTGTGATCCAGAACTTTGACCTCCTGGGTCGGATGCCAGCGCCTCTCCTGCGCCAGACGCGCGGCATAGTCCTTCAAACGGACCCTCACCAAATGCGGCTGTTCGCCCACCTTCCGCCAAATTCCGAAGGAACGACGCAAATAATCGCGACCATCGAATTCCACCGGACGCTCGAAACGCGTCGCCAAAACCCGCGACCTCGACATCCGAGGTAGGGCAAAGGTCCGCAAACCACCACGCTCGATGTCGTGCCCGATCAGATACCAGGCCCCATCCACCTCACCGAGATGATAGGGCCGAACCCGACGCGCGGCCGCCTTATCGGCGTCGAGCTTGCGATAGTGAAAAGACACCTCGTGCTGCTTGATCACCGCCTCCGCCAATTCGCCGAAAAGCCTGACGTCGCGGGCCTTCATTTCCGGCATCTTGCGCGTGAAAGCGTCATCCAAGTCCGACCACGAAAGACGAACGTTGCCTTCGATCGGCAGCACGATCTTCGCGAAAATCTCTCGCATGGTCTTTTCAAGCGCCGTCCCGCGAATCGACTCCAAGGCAGTTCTTGTTAGAAAAAGCGCTGCCAATTCCTCGGCTCCCATCACGAACCCGGGGAAGTCTGAGATGGTATCCATCTGACGGAAACCATGCAGCTTGTCGTCGTATTCAATGACCACGCCGAAGTTGTCGCGCATGAAATCAATATCCCGCTGGATCGTCTTGGGCGTCACCTCCAGCAACTTCGCCAAGGTCGAACAATTCGGATACCCGCCCTCGCTGATGGCCCGGTGAATGGCAAACATCCGCTGGTAAGGCCGCCGCGTCGTCCCCGCACGCTTGGGCTTCTCCTGCATGAACCCCGACACCGTATCGCGTAAGTTGGCCATCGCTTGGAAACTAACAGCCAAAGATTGAGCTGCCAATCCCCAAGCGGGGAACACTCACGCGAATCAGGACTCCAAGCGAATCGCCGTCGAACGACCATGGGCATCCAGGCCCTCGACACGCGCGAACTCCAGCACCGCAGCCAAAGACTTGCCCACCGCCTTCTTATCGAGCTTCACGATGCTCGTACGCCGCTGAAACTGATCCGCCCGCAAACCGGAAAAAGACCGGCCGCTGCCACCCGTCGGCAGCGTATGACTCGGCCCGGCAAGGAAATCACCCACCGCAACCGGCGAATCATTACCCAGGTAAATCGCACCCGCCGTCCGCAATTTCGACGCCCATTTCCGCTCGTCCGCCACGATCAAAGAGACGTGCTCCGCAGCGAAGTCATTCGCGAGGTCGATGGCTGTCGCGATGTCGCGCACCTGCAAGATGAAGGTCGCCTGCTTCAACACCTCGCGAATGTAACGGGCACGCGACAAGGTCTCCAACTGCCGATCCAAAGCCTTGAGCACCTTGCCAATCAACGCCTTGGAATCCGTGATGAAGCCAATCACGCTATCACCACCATGCTCCGCTTGGGCCAACAAATCCGCGGCGATGTATTCCGCGTTCCCCGTCTTGTCGGCGACGATCAGGATCTCACTCGGCCCTGGTAGGAGATCGATCGATACCGCACCGAAAAGCTGGCGTTTTGCCTCGACGACAAAGCGATTGCCCGGACCGAAAATCCGATCCACCGGCCGCACCGATTTCGTGCCGAGCGCCATCGCAGCGATCGCCTGAGCGCCGCCAATCTTCAAAACCTCGGTCACCCCCGCAGCCTTCAGCGCATAGAGCAACTCCGGATTGACCATGCCGTCCGGACCGCAAGGCGTGGCCGCCAGAATTTCAGGAACCCCCGCCGCCTTGGCAAAGCCTGCGGTCATCAGGGCAGTCGAAACCAAAGGTGCCTTGCCACCCGGAACATAAACTCCCACCCGATCGTATGGCTGGAAGCGCTCGCCAACCCGCGCACCCTCCGCATTGAGCATCGACCAGTCCTTCCGCAGGCCCCGCTTGGCGAAGGCCGTGATGTTCTTCAAACTTGCCGCCACAGCCTTGCGGGTCGAAGGCGCTACCTTCACCGACGCCAATTCTTCGGGAGTCACAAAAAGCCGCTTCTCCTTCAACTCCACGTTGTCGAAGCGCTTGGCATAGGCGACCAGCGCCTTGTCACCCTGCCCGGCCACCTCAGCGATGATGTCGCTCACCAGATCACGCACATCATGCGTCGGCAGAGCCCGACGATTCAGGCGCTTCACGAAGGTTTCATAGTCCGCGTCGCGGTAAGCGAGGATTTTCATGGGAACGGAAAACTCAGTAATAAGGCTTCAGAAGCAGATAACAAATCGGACCCGTCACGGCCACATAGAGCCACATCGGAAAAACCCAGACGGCCAAGCGACGATGCGCGGCGAAGCGATTCGTCCACCCCGAAATGAAGGTGAACAAGATGAAAGGCAAACTCACTCCGGCCAGCACGATGTGACTGATCAGCAGAAAGAAATAGACGCCACGCATGGCACCGGTGCCCGCATAGAGCGTCTCCTCCGTGGTGAAATGATACGCAACGTAGCAAAGCAAAAAGGCCACCGAGAGGCCCATCGCCGCAAAGATCGCCCGACGATGGAGAGAGATCTTCCCTCGCTTCACCGCAACCACCGCCACCAAAAGGGCAATGGCGACCAGCGAGTTCAGCGCCGCGTGCACCGGCGGCAGAAAGGCGAAGGACCATCCCTCCGGCAGCGGAATGCGCAATTCCGGACGCCTCATCAAACCGACCAAAACCAAAACGGCCGCTGTCAAAATCCACGCAATCAGTCCCAAACGCTTCGAGAGAAGCTCCTGCGGCGGCCGCGCCAGCCATTCTTTGCGTTCGTCATTCATCATTCCGTCGGACTTGAAAGAATTCATCAACATTCCCAGCACTCATCGCCAGGCACCTCAAGGAGCATCGCCACCCGCGGCAGCGGTCTCGTTCTTCTCCAGCTCCTCCCGAATCCGATCGTGCAGCTGCTGCTTCATCTTATCGTAAAGCAAAGGATCCATCTTCCGCCCCTCCTCAGAGCGCGCACCGAAGAGATTCCACTTGCCGATCACATTCCACTCACGATCCACCAAGGTAATCGCCATGTCGTGATCGAAGCGGCCATTCGACTCCCGATCCAATGGATCGAGGCGCTCGCGGACCCGCATGAATTTCAACTCTCCTTCGAGATAATCGTGAGTCTCTTTTTCGTTCGGATGACTCATGAACCACCAGTTGGCAGGATCGGCCCCCAGAGCCTTGCCGTAGTCCGCAAGACGCTCGGGAGTGTCCGTCAATGGATCCACGGAAATGCATACCGCATGAAAATCCGGGCTCTCCTTGAACTCGTCATAGATCGACTTCAGCTCCATGCCGTTGCGCACCGCGCAGTGCGGACAGACCGCGAAAAACTCCGCGATGATCCATACCTTTCCTTTCAACTCCGACAACGCCACCGGCCTCCCCGCCTGATTCACGCCATCGAAGTCCTTCGCAATGGGGAAGAATACCTTCGGCACCTCTCCTCCGACAGCAGTGAAGTCCGGCGGATCCTGTTCCGGCACCTGATTCCCCAGATGAATGGCGAACGCAAGAAAAGCAACCGACAGCGCGGCTACTACCCCGTAGATCATCGCGATTTTCCGTCGGTCCGTCATGGCGTCACAGGCTGGGCGATCAGTTCATCAATCGTTTTCACAAGCAGTTCCTCCAAAGTCTCGGAATTCGACTTTTCAAGCCCCTCCGTCCGCCCCTCGGCATCCCATTTCGCCGCCTGCTCGAAATCGAATGCCACCTTATGCCGACGATACCGCCCTTGCTTCAAGGAAGCCTGGCGGATGTGGCGATCGCGATCGATGACCACCAAGGAAGCATCATACATCCATTTTCCATCCACCTGATGCGGCATCACCCCAAGCCGCAGCTTGTTCTTGAGAAACTTGTGCACGTATTCCTGCCCCGCACCGACAAACCACCAATTCGGCAGCCCTACTCCCAATTCGGCAGCCGCCGCGGACAAGGCGGTCGGATCCTCCCGCTCGGGATCCACGGTGAAGCATACAATCCGGAAGTCCTCGCGGCCCGCGTAACGCCGATTCAAGCGCAGCAAGACCTCCCGCGTGGCCTGCCACGTTTCCGGTTGCGCCACGGAAACCCCGCAAACCACCCACACTTTTCCAAACAAATCACTGATCTTCGCCCCTGTCTCATCCTGACGCACCACCCCGAACTCCGCCTTGTTGTCGATCCGTCCGACAAACCCCGGCCGATCATCGTCCGCCTGCTTCGCCGCCCACTTGATGTAGGCACTGAAAACACCCACCCCGCTGGCAATCATGATCGCGAACAGCCACAAAGCCGTCCGACGCAGCTTGCGCGGATCGCGCACGGCGGGCTCTAGCGAATCAACAGGTGTCCTCATCAGGCGGCGGAAACTAGACTAGGTCCACGCGAAGGCAAGCAATCCGAGCTCCAAAGGCAGGTAGAGCAGCGTGAACAAAAAAAGCCTGCGGAACGATGCCCGCTCGCCGTCGCGCATGAAGCGACCGGCCAGAGCCGCCATCAGAAGACCCGCCAAGACGCCACCCGCCAGCGCCACATGCCCCTGCCAACCCGGCGTCCACCCTGCGAGCCAAGGCCAAAGCGGCAAGGCTGCCAAAAAAAGCGCGAACACTGCCGCCAACAAACCACTCCGCCGACCACTCAGATCCCCGTCCGACCACATCCGATACCCCGCGTTCTCATACTCCTCCCGACACAGCCAATTGATCGCGACGAAATGCGGCAACTGCCACAATGCCAATAGCGCGAACAAAAACCACGCGGCGGCATCCACCCCACCACCCGCAGCCGTCCACCCGATCACCGGCGGAATCGCCCCGGGAATCGCTCCCACCAAGGTATTCGTGCTGCTGACCCGCTTGAGAGGTGTGTAAACAAAGACGTAAACCGCCACCGTCGCCGCTGCGAGCCACGCGGGCATCGCCCCGACTTTGATCGCAAGATGAATGATTCCGGCCGCCGAAAGCAGCCAACCCACACCAAAGGCAAACAAGGGATCCATCCGCCGCGATGGGAGAGGGCGATTCGCGGTACGCTTCATCCGCGCATCGAGGTCGACCTCCATCAATTGGTTGAAAGCAGCCGAACCAAAGGCCGCAGCAGCAGTCCCAATCAAGGTGTGACACAAGGCCATCAAATCAAAGTCCCGCCCCCTCGATGCCAAGAGGAACCCGAAAAACGTCGTGATGAGCACAAACACGTTCAGCCGCATCTTGGTCAAAACGATCAGATCAGCCCGCCAACCTGGATCCGATCCGGGCGCCTCGGCAGGGGGAATTTCGGCGGGTGCTTCTTCGTTCATCAGCTGGACGCCCGAAAGAGAACCCCGGACCGACGTCAAGGCACGGAAATTATCGACCAGAGACGGATTTGGCCACCTCCCACTCACGACAAGGGAGGGACCCTCATGAAGTTCCGCACCCAAGCCTCTCGATTTCCCCCTTTTGAGATAAGCCCGGCCCTTCATTCGCGTCTTGCCTTTACCCAAGCCACCGCTAGCGTCCCGCCCGTCAGGCAGTTCCGGCACTCATCCGGCTGCCCGCCGCCGGCCAAACGCAGTTTTGGCAGCAGCGCTCCGCTCGGGCGGATCGCAATCGGACACCGGCGGACGCGGAATCGCGGAAATGCCTGCCAAACCGGGCCCAGCGCGCGATAACCGCCAAGTCCCGGGTCCACGGAATCCCGCCCGTCCCGCATCGAGCGGCAGGTTTCCCCGGCACCAGAAAGCCGGCGACCCGGACCAGCAGGTCGAGCCCGCAGCCCCGCCCGATTCGCGGGCGGCTGCCAGCCTTCGCATGACAAGGCCCGACAACCACACGCAACATGTCAAACACCACATCTGATACCCGTGGCGCCGGTGGCGCAGGCGGCAATCGTCGCCGCCAACGCTCGCGCGGAGGTAAAGGCCGCAGCCGCAACCGCCCACCACAGGAGGGAGGCGGCAACAACCGATCCTCCCACCAAGGCGACCGCCAACGCGGTGACCGCGGCCCACGTCCGCCACGCCGCGAACACAAGCCAGCCCCGCTGACCTGGTGGCAAAAGCTCCTGAAAGCCATCGGTCTTTACAAGGAGCCTGCCCGCCCGGCTCGCCCGGAGCGCGAAGAACGCATCCGCTTTGAGGACGGCCCGCCGCGCGAAGTTCGCTCGAACACCCGCAACGCCCGCCAAGGACAAGGATCGGAAAGCCGTTCTTCTGCGAACGAGGGTGGCCCGCGCCGCAATCAAGATCGTGCCGAACGAGGCGAACGCTCCGAAGTCGCCAGCGCCCGCATCTACCTCGGCAACTTGTCCTACGAAGCCAGCGAGGAGGATCTCAAAGACCTCTTCAAAGGCATCGGCACCGTCCGCAACGTCGAGATCGTCTACAACCGCCGAACCCACAAATCCAAGGGCTACGGCTTTGTCGACATGCTCAACGTGGACGAAGCGAAGCGTTCGGTCGAAGTGCTCCACGACCAATTCTTCATGGGCCGCAAGCTCGTGGTGAGCGGGGCCAAGACCAAGGATCACGAAGAAGGAGCCAAGGAAGAGGCCGCCGAAGCGAAAGCCGAAGCTGCCAACGCAGCCGCAGCACGCGCTGCCGCCGCCGCCTCGGCAGCAGCAGCCGCCATTGCGGCCGAAGCAATCGCAGCCGAAGCCGCTCCGCAGGTCGTCGAGTCCATCGCCGCCCCGGCAAGCGAACCCGCGCCGACAGCCGCCGAATCAACGAACGAAAGCGAAGCCACAGCCCAAGCCACTGAGACCGCGGTCCAGCCGGACGCCTGAAGCCGCCCAACTCACCCGCCCCGCCCGGCAGCCCCGGGCGGGGCGTTTTCTTTCCTGCATGACCCTGCCCGATCCCGCCCGACTCTTCTTCGTCTGCGGCCCCACCGCCTCGGGCAAAAGCGCGCGCGCCCTCGATCTCGCCCGCGAACTCGACGGGGAAATCGTCAACGCCGACGCCTTTCAGCTGTATCGCAAGGTCGAAGTCCTCACCGCCGCACCACCCGCAGAAGACCGCAAGCAGGTCTCCCATCACCTCTACGGCGTGCTCGATCCCATCCAGCCAATCGATGCGATGGGCTACCTGCGGCTCGTGATTCCAAAAATCACGGAAATCGTCGACCGCGGCAAAACACCCATCCTCGTCGGCGGCTCTGGACTCTACCTGAAATTTCTTTCCCACGGGCCATCCCCACTCCCCCCCGGTGACCCAATCCTGCGCGCCGAGCTGGATGCCCTGCCACTGTCAACGCTCGTCGACCGCCTCCGCGAAATCGATCCCGTCGAAGCCGCCCGCACCGCTCTCGCGAACCGCCGCTATGTCTCGCGGGCGCTCGAAGTCTGCCTCCTCGCTGGCGTCCCCTGTTCCAGCCTCCGCGACGATTGGGAACAAGCCACCCAAACCCGTTCCGCCAGCCTGCGCGGCATCGTCCTCAGCCCCCCACGCGGCGAGCTCCACCAGCGAATCTCCCAGCGCACCCGCGCCATGCTCGACGGCGGTGCCATCGAGGAAGTCGCGTCTTTAGGAGAGACCGCACCCGGCCTTGAAAAGGCCATCGGACTCCGGGAAATCCGCCGCCACCTCGCCGGGGAAATTTCCCGCGATGACTGCGCCGACCTCATCGACGCCGCCACCCGCCAATACGCAAAGCGCCAAGAAAGCTGGTTCCGCCGCGAACATTGGCTCCAGCCAGCCTGAAGCCACTCATTGCTCGCCCAGGAAGCGCAACAGGATGGCCATGCTCACTCTCGCCAGAGCAGGATTGTAGCGCGGTCCCTCGTCCCGCAGGAAAGCATGCGCGGCATTGAATTCATGCCACTCGAAGTCGCGATCCCCCTCTTCCAATACCCTGCGAATCGCTTCCCGACCCTCCCGCGGAATATGCGGATCCTGCCGCCCCCACACCAATAGCATCGACGCATCCATTCCTCCCAGACGCTCCAGCGTGTCGTCCGACTTCCCTGCGCCCAGCGTCGCCGAGTGGACATCGGTCGGATAAAAAGCGGCCACTGCCGAGATGCCCGGATGATACCCCGCCCGCAACGCAAGGTGGCCGCCGAGACACACCCCAAAGGCAAAGACCCGACCATCACCCTCCGCCTTCAACCACTTCACCAGCACGTCCACGTCTTCATCATAAGACGCAAGCTCCTTCGCATACTTCAACTCGTTGCCACGGTCCGCACCAGCCTGGTCGTAAGCAAGCACCACGCCCGGCTGCTCGAATTCATGGTAAACCTCCGGCACCGCAACCAGGTAGCCCTCACCCGCCAATGCAGCCGCCATCCGCCGGATCGGCCCGGTCGCTTGGAAAATCTCGGAGAAAAAGATCAATGCAGGACGCGCCCCAGCTCCCGACGGCGCGAAAACATGCACCCGCATCAGTCCGCGGTTCGTCGGCAAATCAACATGAGACTCGGTCAGTGTGGCCATGGCTTTGCGTATGGAAAATCACTCGTCCTAACCACTTCACCCCGCAAGATCCTCGTTGAAAAACACCTTGATGAACTTCATCCCCTTCTCCTCGTCGAAACCCCTCTCCAGCACCGGCTCCGGCTGACTGGCGAAGGACGGCTTGACGTGAATCTCCACCCCGGTGTCGAGCTTCAACACCGTGCCAATCCGCTTCTTCGCCTTGTTCACATCCTTCTTGGATATCTCGAACGAATCCTCGAAGCGCTGTCCCTGCTCTTCCTCGACCCGTGCCCGGTGCTCTTTGAATTTCTCCACCGCTTCCGGCGTCCGCAGCACCTGCTCCTCGAATTCTTGCAGACTGAAATGCTCCTTCTCCTCGAAATAGCTCAGCGCGTCTTTCGCCGCAGTCGTCGTTTCCCAAGGCGGCGTATCCTCATCCCGCCGGGACTCCCGCCGCGCCTTTTCCTCCTCCTTGACGAAGGCCACCGCCATATCGGTGTAACCTTTGGTTTGGAATGGACTGTCGGTGATTGGCACCACACCCAGGAAATCTCGCACCCAGAAACGCGAGTCGGCACCGGAACGATCGAAGGTCAGCACATGGAATCCCTTGTGCGGATGGTGATTGAAAATCAGGCAGCCCTTGTCGATCTTCTCCGGGTTAATCCCTTGCTCGGTATGAAGCTGGAGATCGCCGTCCTTGGTCGAAATGCTGAGAAACGGCACCACGCTCTCGGACTTCAAGATGCAAAGACCATCGACCAGTTCACCGTTAACCTCGATCCCACCAACCAAAGAAATGCAAAGGTCGCCGGACTTGATGTTGGGATGGTTGGATTTCGAATAAAGCCGCTTGGCGATCTCACAGCCCTTTTCCAACAAGCCCCCAGGCGACTCAAAAATCGCCTTCGCACAACCATTCATCTCATGCTGATCGAGCGAGGAATGGTGATGGAATCGATAACCGGACAGGCTCTTGAAAGGCTTCAGAAAAATCCCGGTTAGAGTCGCCTGATCATCCTCGGCAACCTCGAAGACCTGCTTCGAAGTCTGCAGCGGCTCGTCCCGCTGGGGATGCCCCACCTTGGCAAGCACGAGGCGGGAGACAGCGGCGGAGGTGAAACGGATCTTGGCAGACATGCGGGGCACCGATGCTAGGAAGCCCGGAGCCACCGCGCAAGACCGGTTGATGGATCCCTCCAAGATGCTAGCCTGAGCGGCTTGCGACCCACCCCTCTGCACCCATTTCAATGCCGACCATGACCCGCTCCGCCCTTCCGATCGCTCTCACCTGCGCCGCCTTCGCCGCTGGCTTTTTCATTCTCCGACCCAGCGCCCCACCCGCCGAGCCGCTGCCAGTATCCGCACCGTCGGCAACACTTGCCTACACGCATGGCCAGGCCTCGCCCGATGGCATCGGCAAGTTCTTCCACGGCCGCGAAATCTCCCAGGTCATGGGCCACCTAGGCCTCGATTGGCTGGAACGCGGCAATCGCGAACAAGAGGAAGCCCCGACAAAAGCCATCGCCGCCATCGACCTGAAACCCGACGCTGTGATCGCGGACATCGGTGCAGGCTCCGGCTACTACAGTTTCCGTATCTCCCCAAAAGTCCCGCAAGGCAAAGTCATCGCCATCGACATCCAACCCGAGATGCTCGATTTCCTCCGCCAACGCGCCAACGAGCTCCAAGTCACAAATGTGGAACCCCACCTCGGTGCGATCGACGATCTGCAGCTCCCTGCCGCGTCCCTTGACGCCGCCCTGATGGTCGATGCCTACCACGAGTTCTCCCACCCCGCCGAAATGCTCGCATCCCTCCATCGAGCCCTCAAACCCGGCGGCCGGATCTTCCTCCTCGAGTTCCGGGGCGAAGACCCACTCGTTCCCATCAAGCCCCTTCACAAAATGACCGAAGCCCAAGCCCGCCTCGAGTTCGAGAGCAGCGGCTTCCGCTTCATTTCCAATCTGCGCCCCCTCCCCTGGCAGCACTTCATGGTCTTCGAACGCCCCTGACCCTGCCCTCAGTCCACCCGCTCGACCTTCACCGGAAGCCGCGCCACAAGATACTGCGGATCATCCTCCGCCACCGTCACTCGCACCAAATCCCCGGCACGCTCGAGCATCCTCCCACAGTCCGGCGACAAATGACGGACCTCCAAAACCTTGCCGACCTTCCGATAACGCCCCGCCAGCGCCTTCAAGGCCTCCAAGCCGGACAAATCGCAGACCCGCGCCTCGTGGAAATCCAACACCACCCGCGAAGGATCTGCCGCAGGATCGAATTTCTCCGCGAAGTCGCGCACCGAGCCGAAATACAACAAGCCCTCCACCCGATAAATCCGCATCTCCGGCGCATCCTCCAACACCGACAACCGGACAAAACGCGCGCTCTTCCAGGCGAACACCAGCGCCGACAAAACCACACCGCTGATCACCGCCATCGCCAAATCCTGCCAAACCGTGATCACCGTTACAGCGACCACGACCAACCCATCACTCGCCGCCACCCGGCCAATCGTCCGAAAACTCGCCCACTCGAAGGTCGCGATCGCCACCACGAACATCACCCCGGTCAGCGCCGCGATCGGGATCCGATCGATCAAAGGCGCACCGACCAAAATAAAGACCAGCAGCGCCAAGGCCGCGATCACTCCCGACATCCTCCCACGTCCCCCGGACCCGATGTTGATCAAGCTCTCCCCCACCAAGGCACACCCGCCCATCGCCTTGAAGGCACCCGCGACGATGTTCGCCACCCCGAGCGCCACGCACTCGCAATTTCCCCTCCCCCGCGTCTCCGTCATTTCATCGATCAACTGCAAAGTCATCAGCGTCTCGATCAAGCCCACCAGCGCCAGAATCACCGCGTAAGGCGCGACAAATCGCAGAGTCTCCAAATCCAGCGGCACCCCGGGCAAATGCGGTCGCGGAAACGCGCCGCGCACACTGGACAGATCACCCACGGTCAGCGTTGGCAAAACGAAGGCGACCAAGCTCACGACCACGATCGCCACCAATGAAGACGGCACCTTCTTCGTAAAGCGCGGCAGCAGATAGACGATCGCCATCGTCAGCCCCACCAAGCCACACATCGTCCCCAACTCCGCCCCTTTCAGCCAATCCCCCACCACCGCTCCATCCCGCTCGCGAAACATCCGCAACTGCGACAGGAAGACCACGATCGCCAAGCCGTTGACGAAGCCCATCATCACCGGATGCGGCACCAAGCGGATCAACCGGCCCAAGCGCAACACGCCCACCAGCACCTGCAGCCCACCCATTAAAATCACCGCCAAAAGCAGATACTCAAAGCCCGCTCCCGGCCCGCCACGTTCGTTGCCAGCATTTACCAGCGCCACCATCACTACCGCCAACGAACCCGCCGCCGACGAGATCATCCCCGGCCGACCGCCGAAGGCCGCCGTGATCAGGCATACGATGAAGCCGGCATAAAGACCCGCTATCGGCGGCACCCCGGCGACAAACGCAAAAGCAATCGACCCCGGCACCAGCGCCAACGCCGTCGTCAAGCCAGCCAAGGCATCGTCCCTCCACGTGCCACGCTTCTTTTGAAACCATTGGGAAAACATAAAAAGTCGACAAATCCATCCGCAGCCCGCCCGCAACACCTCCCGACCAAGCCGCCCGCAGCTAGAGCCCCCGTTACCCAAGGGTCAAGCCCCCGCCCCAACTCCATCCACGCCAAATCGCCAAATCGCCGGGCCGTCCCCGTCCCCGTCCCCAAGGATCCTCTTGCCCCGCCCCATCAGCCTGCCATCGTCAGGAAACGCCATGGCCTACCTCGACGACGACTTCCTGCTTCACTCTCCCACCGCCCGCGCTCTCTTCCACGACGTGGCGAAGGACCAGCCGATCTTCGACTACCACTGCCACCTCTCGCCCAAGGAAATCGCCACCAACCACCGCTGGGAAAACCTCGCCGACCTCTGGCTCGGTGGCGACCACTACAAATGGCGCATCCTCCGAGCCAATGGCATCGACGAGGCCTACATCACCGGCAACGCCAGCCCCCGCGAAAAATTCCAGGCCTGGGCCGAAACCGTTCCCTATACCCTTCGGAATCCCATCCACCACTGGACTCACCTCGAACTCCGCCGCTACTTCGGCATCACCACTCTCCTCAGCCCGGACAGCGCCGACGCCATCTGGGAGGAAGCCAATTCACGCCTCGCCGAGCCCGAATTCTGCGTCCACGGCATCCTCGGGAAATTCCGCGTCGAAATGGTCGGCACCACGGACGATCCCGCCGATCCCCTCTCCCATCACGAAGCCATTGCGGCCAGCCCGCTCGCCACCCGCGTCTTCCCGACCTTCCGGCCCGACAAGGTCTTCGCCGTCGACAACCCAAAAGCCTTCAACGCCTGGATCGAAAAACTCGAAGACATCACCGACTCCAGCATTCACCACGTCTCCGATTTGCTGAAGGCCCTGCAGCAGCGGCACGATGCCTTCCACGCCGCCGGCTGCCGACTCTCGGACCACGGTCTCGATCGCTGCCCGGCCTTGGAGTGCGACGACGCCGATGCCTCCCTCATCTTCGACAAGGCACGGCGCGGCCTCGCGGTCACACCCAAGGAAAAGGAAAAGTTCTGCTTCTTCCTCATGGTCTTCTTCGGCCAACAGGACGCGGCCAAGGGCTGGACCAAGCAGCTCCACCTCGGCCCCTTCCGCAACGTCAACCCGCGCATGTCCGCCCTCCTCGGACCCGACAGCGGCTTTGACACGATCGGCGACGAACGCCAAGGCGCGGCCCTCGTCACCTACCTCGGAGCCCTCGCCGAACGAGGCTCCCTGCCCCAAATCATCCTCTACAACATCAATCCACGCGACAATTACCTCTTCGCCGCCATGACCGGAGCCTTCCAAGACGGCAGCGTTCCGGGGAAGATCCAGTTCGGCTCCGGCTGGTGGTTCCTCGACCAAAAAGACGGCATGGAACTCCAACTCAACGCCCTCTCCTCCACCGGCCTGCTTTCCCGCTTCGTCGGCATGCTCACCGACTCCCGCTCCTTCCTCTCTTTCCCTCGCCACGAATACTTCCGCCGCATCCTCTGCAATCTGATCGGCAGCGAAGCCGACCGCGGCGAACTGCCCGACGACTTCGCCGCCCTCTCGAAACTCGTCGCCGACGTCTGTGCAGGGAACGCCAGCCGCTACTTCGGGTTCTAAATACCATGCAGCCCGACCACTTCCTCCACCCCGCCGCCACCTCGCTGAAAATCTGCGGCGTCACCCGAGCCGCCGACGCCCATCAACTCGCGGAACTCGGCGTGGACGCCCTCGGCGCGAATTTCTGGCCACAATCGAAACGCTACCTCGACCCAAGCCACGCCGACTTTCTTCGCGAACTCGAGGGCCACATCCTCCGCGTTGGCGTCTTCGTCAACGTCGACCCCACTCTCCCCCTTCGACTCATCGCTGATGGCCTCATCGACGTGATCCAACTCCACGGCGATGAGACGCCCGACGATGCCGCAGCCTTCCGCGCCGCCGGTATCCCTTTCCTAAAAGCCCTCGGCGTCCGCGGCCCTGCCGACCTTGAGCAAGCGCGCGACTTCGGAGCGGCCGGCATTCTGCTCGATGCCCATGCACCGGGAATCTACGGCGGCACCGGCCAGACCATCGACTGGACCCTTGCCCGCGCGTTCATTCGGGAAAACCCACAAATCCCCCTCATCCTCGCCGGCGGGATCACCGCGGAAAACGCCGCCCAAGCGATCGCCGCCGTCCACCCCGCCGCCCTGGACATCGCCTCCGGCGCCGAATCCAGCCCCGGTGTGAAAGACTTCGACAAAGTTAGCCGCCTCCTCGCCGCCTGCCGGGCCTGAATGCCCGAACCGCAAACGTCTTGCAACAGCGAGGATTCTGCGCCAAGGGTCCCTTGTCGCATGCGAGGCTCACCCTTACTCCGAACCCTCCTGATCTTCGGCGCCCTGCTGCTCGCCGGCCTCGGTCTTTTTCGCCTGACCACGCCCACCAAACCCACTTCCCCCTCTCAAGCAGTCCCCACCCAAAAACTCCCACCTCCCCCCAGCAGCGCCACTTTCGAACTGATCCTCTCCGCCACCGCGAAATCGGTTACGCTCGATTTCGACGGCATCTCCTTCACACGAGAAAACACCGCCTCACCCTTGGAAGGCCGGGTCGGGATCCCCGGCGACCACCCCTTGGTCTCGCTCAAGGTAATCTGGGCCGACACCTCACCCGGCCACCGCTTCGCCAAGCTGCGGCTCGACCGCTCGGGCCGCGACAGCATCGAACACGTCTTCAGTGCCCCCGGCGACATCGACGACATCTGGGAACCATGACGCAGAACCACCACGACTGCTGCGCCCACCACGCCCATCACCACGAGTTGGTGATCAGCTCCTTGCGCGTCCACTACCGCAAAACCCTCGCCCTCGACCACATCTCGTTTGCCACCTCGTGCGGGAACCGCGTCGCCCTCGTCGGCCCCAATGGCGCAGGCAAAAGCACCCTCCTCAAGGCCATCGCCGGCCTCGTCCCACGCAGCGGCGGCAGCATTCTCTGGCGCGGCAGCCCCGTGAAACGCTGGTCCCGGGAATTTGCCTACCTCCCCCAACGCGAAGAAGTCGACTGGTCCTTCCCCATAACCGTCCGCGGCCTCGTCGAAATGGGCCGCTACCCACAAACGGGCCTCTGGGGGAAATTCCGCGAGGAAGACGCCACCGCCGTCGACAAAGCCCTCGCCGACCTCAATCTCGAAAGCCTCCAGCACCGCCAAATCCGCGAACTCTCCGGCGGACAGCAGCAACGCGCCTTCCTCGCCCGCGCCCTCGCCCAAGAAGCCCACGTCCTCCTGCTGGACGAACCCTTCACCGGACTCGATCGCAATGCGTCGCGCCAACTCGGCGACCTCCTTGGCAAACTCGCCCACGAAGGCCGCCTCGTCATTGCCTCCCATCACGACCTTGCCACCGCTCCCCAGCTGTTCGACGAGGCCCTCCTCCTCTCCACCCAACCCATCGCCTTCGGCCCCGCCGCCGAGGCCCTCTCAGAGGAAAATCTCGATCGCGCCTTCGGCCAAATCTGCGACCTCCAAGACCGCGCCCCCACCGTGGTCGCCAACGCCAGTCTCTAGTTCTCTCGCCTTTTCCCGTGGATCTTCTCTCCAACCCCTTTTACCAGCGCGCCCTCGCCGCCGCTTTGCTGATCGGCTTCGCCAACGGCTTCTTCAGCGGCTTCGTCGTGCTGCGCCGCAACGCCCTGTCTGTCAGCGCGCTGTCCCATACCATGCTGCCGGGCATCACCCTCGGCATCCTGATGACCGGCGCACTGACGCAAGCCAGCGCCTTCCTCGGTGCGCTTTTCGCTGCCCTCATGGTCGGACTCGGCTCCGTCGCCGTCGCCCGCGGCAACCGTGTCGCCCAAGGCACCGCCCTCGCCGTTATCTACACCAGCGCCTTCGCTGCCGGAGTCGCCATCCTTCCACGCCTCGACACCCGCCAAGAGCTCGAGCACTGGCTGTTCGGCGACATCACCGCGGTCGGCAATAGCGACCTCTGGGTAGCCTTCGCCATCGGCTCCTTCACCCTCCTCGTCGCCAATCTCCTGATGCGCCCCCTCCTCCTCACCCTCTTCGAGCCAAACGTCGCCGCCGCGCAAGGCGTCCCGGTTCGAACCATGCAGTACTTCCTCTTCGCCCTCCTGGTCCTCTCCCTCGTGGCATCCCTGCAAGCAGTCGGCTGTGTCCTCTCCGTCGGCATGCTCGTCGCCCCCGCGGCCACGGTTTCCCTACTCACCGATAAAACCCATGCCCTTTTCTGGGGCGGCGGTGCCGTCGGAGCCCTCGGCGCGGCAGCAGGCGTCTTTCTCTCGTCCTCGCTCGGCATGGCCCCCGGACCCGTGATCGTCATGCTCCTTGGCATCCTCTTCCTGCTCGCCTGGATTTTCAGCCCACGCTACGGCGCGATCGCTTTGCATCGCCGCTGAAAATTCCGCCACAAGGCCGGAAAGATACACAATTGATTGTTGGACGCCGCCCGGTGACCCCGCTATGGGGTGCCCACCGATGAGTTACTTCCCCGACATTCCGAAGATCGCCTACGAAGGCCCCAAGTCGAAGAATCCCTTCGCCTTCAAACACTACAATCCCGACGAGATCATCGAGGGAAAGACCATGCGGCAACACATGCGCTTCGGCGCCGCCTACTGGCACGTGATGCGCAACACCTTGTCCGACCCCTTCGGCGGCGGCACTGCGGTGATGCCTTGGGACGATTACTCCGATTCCGTCGCCAACGCCAAAAAGCGCGCCGACGTTTTCTTCGAGTTCCTCGATAAAATCGATATCGATTACTACTGCTTCCACGACCGCGACATCGCGCCCGAGCTCAATGACTTCAGCCAATCCACCGCCGCCCTCGGTGAAGTGGTCGAGCACCTCGGACAACTCCAAAAGGCCACCGGCAAGAAACTCCTCTGGGGCACCGCCTGCCTCTTCTCCCACCCACGCTACGCACAGGGAGCCGGCACCTCGCCCGATGCCCGCGTTTTCGCTTACGGAGCCGCCCAGGTGAAGGCCGCCATGGATGCCACCCACGCCCTCGGCGGCGAAGGCTACACCTTCTGGGGAGGCCGCGAAGGTTACGCGACCCTCCTCAACACGGATATGAAGCGCGAGCTCGACCACCTCGCCGCCCTTCTCCACATGGCTGTCGATTACGCCAAAAAGATCGGCTACAAGGGCCAGTTCTACATCGAGCCCAAGCCGCGCGAGCCCTCCACCCACCAGTACGATTCCGACTCCGCAGCCTGTCTCAATTTCCTCCGCGAATACGGCCTGCTGGAACACTTCAAGCTGAACATCGAAACCAACCACGCCACCCTGGCCGGCCACACGATGCAGCACGAACTCGCCGTTGCCATCGGCGCGAATGCCCTCGGTTCGATCGATGCCAACCAAGGCGATACCCTCCTCGGCTGGGACACCGACCAATTCCCCACCGACCTCTACGGCACGACGCAAGTCATGCTCAAGGTCCTCGAAATGGGCGGCTTCACCACCGGCGGTCTCAACTTCGACGCTAAGCGCCGCCGCGAATCGCACGAACCTGTCGACCTCTTCCACGCCCACATCGGCGGCATGGATGCCTTCGCCCGTGGCCTTAAGACCGCCGCCGCGATCCGCGCCGACGGCCGCATCGGCGACTTCGTCAAAAACCGCTACTCCAGCTGGGACGGCGAACTGGGCAAGAAGATCGAAAGCGGCCTCGGTTCCTTCGAGGAGCTCACCGAGTTCGTGAAAGCCAACCCCGAGCCCGTGCTCGCCTCCGGCCGCCAAGAGCTGCTCGAAAACATCCTCAACGAGCTGATCTAAGCCGTACGGAAACTCGAATCCCCAAACGGCCCGGCGCACGAGCGTCCGGGCCGTTTTTCGTTGGATGCCGCGGCCGCCGAGTCCTAGCCTCGCGCCGCCCGTGACCGATCCCTTTCTCGACCGCTTCTCCGGCATCGCCCGCCTTTATGGCCAGGCGGCCCTCGCGCGATTTCGCGCCGCCCATGTCATGATCGTCGGCGTCGGCGGCGTTGGCTGCTGGGCCGCCGAATGCCTCGCCCGCTCCGGCGTCGGAAACCTGACTCTCGTCGATGCCGACGACCTCTGCGTCACCAACACCAATCGGCAAATCCACGCACTCGACGGCACCTACGGCAAACCAAAGGTCGGAGTTATGGCCGCACGCCTCCGCTCCATCCAGCCCGGCATGAAGGTCACCGAGTGCCCCGAATTCCTCTCCGATCGCAATGTCGACCACTTCCTCGACACCGGCTGCGACGCGGTGATCGATGCCATCGACGCCGTCCGCGCCAAATGCGTCCTCCTCGCCCGCTGCCGCGAACGCCAACTTCCTACCGTCGCCTGTGGCGCCGCTGGTGGCCGCCGCGATGCAACCCGCATCCAAATCGCCGACCTCGCACGCACCAAGGACGACGCCCTGCTTATGGCCGTTCGCAAGCGACTCCGGGACGAACATGGCTTTCCCAAGGCCCAACCCGGCCAAAAAATCAGAAAATTCCACATCGAGGCCGTTTTCTCCGACGAGCTCCCGCTTTACCCAACCTGCGAAGGTGAAATCAGCCATGAGCGCCCCGACCACGTCCCCGCCGGACTCCGCTGCGACGCCGGCTATGGCACCGCCACCCACGTCACCGCCACCTTCGGCATGATCGCCGCGAGCCGTATCCTCGAGCAACTCGCCATCCCTCCCAAGACCGCTTGAAGTGGCCGGTCCGGTGAAGGGCTCGCCAAGCACCGGTGAATTCCCCGTGAACGGTCGAAGCCGCATTGACCCTCCCCGCTCGCAGCCTCATGCGAAGCGCAACCGTCATGCCCCGTCCATTCCTTCGCCTCGCCTTCGTTCTCTTCACCTCCGGCTTCATCTCGCTCATCATCCTCGCCGATAGCGGCCATGCGGGCGGCTTATGGAGCTTCATCGCGAGCATCCCCGGCGGGGATAAACTCGGCCACCTCGTCCTCGTCGGAACCCTCTCCGTCCTTCTCAACCTGCTTCTCGAGAACCGCCGCGCCCCCTTCCCATGCAATCGCATCATGCTCGGCAGCCTGATTCTGATCATCGCCACCACTCTCGAAGAAGCCTCCCAAGCGTGGATTCCCCACCGGAATTTCGATCTCTTCGACGCCCTCGCCAACATCGTCGGAGCCCTCTGCGGTGAAGGCCTGCTTCGCATGTTACCGCGCCGCCACACCCAATCATCGGCCACCACCTGAAATTCAACAATCCCGCCACCTTCATTTCACTTTCATTTTTCCAAAAACACCCTTTGTTCCGCCCCATGGTTCCGCCCGCCACCGCCACCACCAAGGCCTCGAAGCCCAAAAAGGATAACGCCTGGTCCCCGGAGAAATCCGCCGAACTCTATGGCGTCGAAAACTGGGGACACGGGTTCTTCGGGGTCAACAAACAGGGACAGGTCACCGTCAAACTCACCGACGAGGATGGTACCGCCGAAGTCTCCCTCTTCGAGGTGATCGAAGGCCTACGCGACCGCGGCACCGACCTGCCCGTGCTCCTCCGCTTCCGCGACCTCCTCCATTCCCGGATCACCGAACTCAATGAATCCTTCCGCCAAGCCATCAAGGATACCGGCTACAAGGGCGAATACCGCGGGGTTTACCCGATCAAGGTAAACCAACAGCGCCAGGTCATCGAAGAGATTTCCGAATTCGGAAAGAAATACCACTACGGACTCGAAGCTGGCTCCAAGCCCGAGCTGATCGCAGCGCTGGCCCACATGCACGACACCGAGGCCTACATCGTCTGCAACGGCTACAAGGACGAGGAATTCATCGACCTCGCCCTTCACGCCCAGAAGATGGGCCTCAAGGTGATGCTGGTGCTCGAAATGCCAAGCGAACTCGACCTCGTACTCGAGCGCTCCCGCAAAATCGGTGTGCTTCCCAACCTCGGCGTTCGGGTCCGCCTTTCAACACGTGGCTCCGGACACTGGGCCGAAAGCGCCGGCGACAAATCCGTGTTTGGCCTCAGCGCCACTCAGGTCATCGACGTTGTCGATCGCCTCAAGGAACAAGGATACCTCGGTTGCCTGCGCATGCTCCACTACCACCAAGGCAGCCAGATCCCGAACATCGCGGCAATTCGCGAAGGGGCCACCGAAGTCGCCCGCATGTACTGCGACCTCGTCAAAGAAGGTGCTCCCATGGGGGTCCTCGACATGGGCGGCGGCATGGCCGTCGACTACGACGGCTCCCACACGAACTTCCAAGCATCCTGCAACTACTCGATTCTCGAGTATTGCACCGACGTCATCGAGACCATCATGCAGGTCTGCGACAAAGCGTCCGTCCCTCACCCCAATCTCATCTCGGAGTCAGGTCGCGCCATCGTTGCCTACTACTCGGTTCTGGTCTTCAACATCCTCGATGTATCGACGGTGCAGACCACGGACACTCCTCCACCGATTCCTGACCAGGCTCCTCAAAACCTGGTCAACCTGATCGCGGTCAACAAGGACCTCAGCCAGCGCAACCTGCAAGAGTGCTTCAACGACGCGATCTACTACCGCGACCAGGTCCGCGCCCAATTTTTCTATGGTGCGGCGACCTTGCGCGAACGTGGCCTCGCCGAAGCGTGGTTCTGGCACATTCTCACACGGATTTCGAAACTCCTCCAAGAGCTCGAGATCGTTCCGGAAGATCTTCGCGAACTCTCCGATACCTTGGTCGATTTCTACTACGGGAACTTCAGCCTTTTCCAAAGCCTCCCCGACTCTTGGGCCATCAAGCAGCTCTTCCCTGTCATGCCGATCCATCGCCTGGATGAACGCCCCCGCCAGCGCGCGGTGATCGCGGACATCACCTGCGACTGCGACGGAAAAATCGACAGCTTCATCGACCGTGAGGATGTCGCGAAAGTTCTCCCCCTCCATGGCATCAAGGCCGGCGAACCCTATTACATCGCTACCTTCCTCGTCGGAGCCTACCAAGAGACCCTTGGCGATCTTCATAATCTCCTCGGCGATACCAATGTCGTTGGCGTGCATCTTGAAGGTGGCAAGCCCGTGTATACCCACGAGGTTGAAGGTGACACCGTGGCCGATGTGCTCAGCTACGTCGAATACGACCCGAAAGAGCTCGTCGGACGCTTCCGGGCCTTTGCCGAAAAAGCCGTCGCCCAAGGGAGGATTAGCCCCAAAGAACGTCGTGAAGTCCTCGACCTCTACCGCACCGGTCTAAGCGGCTACACGTATTTCGAGGGCTAACTCGATAGCACCCTGCTCATCCACAAATAGACGAGAGATGCCTCAACAGAGGCCGCTTATTCGTGCAGTTCGTGCTGTAAATCCCGACGTCTCCTCAGCGTGCCTTTCACCTTCGATCACATCGGTGGTGACTTTCAGCAACACGATCCGCCACTGCTCGATCAACAAAGCAAAGGGCCTCGATGCCCGGGCGGTAATCCTGCTCGGTCTCCCGCCCTTTGAAGAATTCAACGACGACTTCTCTGCCTACACTTGGTTCATGGGCGCTAGTCGCGCCCGCCAACTCCTCGCAGTCCTCGAATTCACTTCGCCTCGAGTAGTG
>RDYP01000004.1 GCA_004293445.1 Verrucomicrobiota bacterium
CTACCCGGATCGACCCCGGGGTCAATACCTTTCGACACGTTTTTTGAGAAAACTTTCACCAAGCACCCAAGCCATTGATCACAAACACCCAAGACCACCGCAACAAGCCACAGGGAGAAATCCAATCCCAACAATCAGGGCCGGGATCCTCGTGGGAATCCGTGGGAGATGGCAGATGAGGGATCGGATCGCCAGATAGCGGAAGAACACCCAACCCGCTGTTCTTCGAACCGACACGGAAAGACCAGACCCGCGACACCGATCCCACCGACGCTTGCGATGATGTCGAGAGATGACGCCGGCCCCACTCGGCGCACCCTCGCCAGCGTCAAGCGAAATATCCCGCACATCTGGGCATCGATCTCCGGCCCACAAAAAACGCGCGGTGGGAACATCCTCACCGCGCGTTGGAATCTGCTCCAATGCAATCCGAAGATCTCAGGCAGGCGCACCTACCACTTCTCCCGCAAGCGGACCATTCTCATCAGGTCTCTCGCCCGTCGGCTTCGGCGAATCCTTTTTCAAAACTTCCTCGGGAACCGGCGGCGGCTTTGGAGCACTGGGCGGATTGCGCATTTCACCGTGCTCAATAAGATCCCGAACCTGAGAACCATCAAGCGTCTCGAATTCAAGGAGCGCATTGGCGATCAATTCGACCGTCGGTTTGTTCTCGGTCAACATCGCGGAAGCTTGGTCGAACGCTTCGTCGATGAACCGCTTGATTTCCACATCAATGACTCGCGCCGTGTCTTCGGAATAGTTCCGACTCCGCGACATCTCGCGGGCGAGGAAAACAGGACCATCGCCATCACCGTACTCGATCATCCCGAGTTTCTCGCTCATCCCCCACTCGCAGACCATGTGGCGAGCCAGAGAGGTCGCTTGGCGAATGTCGCCCGAAGCGCCATTCGAAACGTCATCGGTTACAAAAGATTCAGCGATCCGACCACCCATAGTGACCACCAGATTGGCGAGGGCTTCTTTGCGCTGAATGGAATATTTATCACCCTCAGGCAGGTACATGGTGGCTCCGAGGTAAGGCCCACGAGGGATGATCGTTACCTTGTGAAGCGGGTGAGTGTGCGGAAGCACGATGTTCAGGTAGGCATGCCCGGCCTCGTGCCAAGCGGTACCAATTCGCTCTTTGTCCGACATCGCAAGACTGCGTCGCTCACGCCCCCAACGGACCTTGTCGCGAGCTTCTTCCATCTCGGCAAGAGTGACAGCCAACAAGCCACGCCGAGCTGCGAGCAGCGCCGCCTCGTTGATCAAATTCGCCAATTCGGCCCCGGAAAAACCAGGAGTTCCCCGAGCGATCACAGCCAAGTCACTCCCAGGCGCTAATTTGATCTTTTTGACATGAACGCGGAGGATTTCCTCACGTCCATTCACATCCGGTAGAGAAACCGTGACTTGGCGATCGAAACGTCCCGGGCGGAGCAAGGCAGGGTCAAGCACGTCGGGGCGGTTTGTCGCAGCAATGATGATGACCCCTTCCTGCGTGTCAAAGCCATCCATCTCGACGAGCAACTGATTCAGGGTTTGCTCACGCTCATCATGACCACCTCCCATGCCATGTCCGCGATGACGGCCGACGGCATCAATTTCATCGATGAAGATCAGACAGGGCGCATGCTTCTTGCCCTGCTCGAACATGTCACGGACACGCGAGGCACCGACACCAACGAACATCTCCACGAAGTCCGAACCCGAAATCGAGAAAAACGGAACATCCGCCTCGCCCGCGATTGCACGCGCCAAAAGGGTCTTACCCGTTCCCGGAGGGCCAACCATGAGCACACCCTTGGGGATTGATCCACCCAACTTCTGGAACTTCCGGGGATCACGGAGAAAATCCACAATTTCCCAGAGCTCCTCCTTCGCCTCTTGAATCCCGGCAACATCCTTGAAGGTCACCTTATTGTGATCACGAGTGAGCAAGCGAGCCTTTGACTTTCCAAAGGACATCGCACCGCGACCCGCCGCCTTCATTTGCTGTCGGAACAGGAAGAACAAAAGAAGCACGATCAACAACACCGGCAGAAAAGTGAAAATGGCGCTCCTGAGGAAATCATTATTCGGCTTGAAGGTGGGCCCCTCAGAACCTTTGAGCAAGGAGCCCAGATCGTCCCCGAGCATCAAAAGCGGGGCAGTTACCTCGAAAGGCTTTGGTGGCACCGACTCAGCGGCCTTCGCCACCGAAGCGGCATCGGCAGGAATTTCGCGAACTCCCACAAGAACTCCCAGGTTTCCGTCCAACGAGTGCACGATCAACGAGGATTTTTCGTCCAAGGGCCTGATTTCGCCCAAGGCAGCGGCACGCCGAAGCCCTGCCTTCGACAGCACAAGCGTCTCCGGACCCGCTTCAGGGGCAGGCTCGTCAACAAGACGAAAAACCACGGACTCCCCTAAAATGGCTGCCAATTCCTCAGTTTGCACCGTCGCCTGAATGACTCGACGGCTACCAGGTTCCTCACCCGCTCCACGAATCGGAGCCGGACGGGTAAAGCCCGTAATAATGGCATTCGAGGGCACATCGCCCGTCGTAACCTTGAGCGGGAACTTGGGATCATCTGTAATCACCAATCCCTGATCCCATCCCTTGCGGAACTCCGAATAAGTCATCGGCTGGTGCGACGGCCCGACGCCCGAACTGAAATATGCCAAACCAAGGATAAGAAATGCACCACCCAAGAGAATCGCGAGCTTCCAGTTGAAACCTGGAGGGTCATTGGGTCCACGCTGGCCATTGCCCGGCGTCGGGCGGTTTTGAGACGGATCTGACATGATAAATGGTGGAGGCGCTCCCTGCAACACTCCGCGTTAATCCTAGCATTAACGGGACAGCGTGCAAAGGGCGGCGGAGAATAGCGCTGGTTTTATCAAAGGAAACCCAATTTTTTCCGGCGCTCTTGCCGGTTCGCCCAAGCTTTGCCATGCATGGCGGCCATGGATCGCGATGGCACAACTGACGCTGCCCCAGAAGCCCGCTCTGGCCCGGCCTCCTGGCTGACGAGGTGGCTGCGGCCCAAAAGGCCGACCAGCGCCTCCAGCTCGCAGATTCTGGGCCTGATGGTCGACGCCTTCACAGGCTTCGCGACGCAGGATGGAAATCTCGACCCTGAGGAGGCGGACCTGATTCTTGACCTCTTGCGCAATGCCTTTCCAGAGGCCGACCACAGTTGGCTGGCCCGACGGGTGCAACGCGCCGTGCGGGAACAGAAACCTTTGGTGCATACCGCGATGGACTTGCGGGAACTGCTCGACGACCCCCAGAAAATGGCAGTCGGGCTGCAGCTTTACACCTTGGTCGATGCGGTCGGCCGATCCGAGCGAAGCAGAGCTTCCTTCGAAATATTCCTCCGGCGCCTCGGCCGCCCCGACCACGCCCGCCAGATCCTCGCCGAAATGAGCGATGATCCGCCACTGGAGCATCCGGGCTTCGAACGCGTCACCTTCGGGCCTGCCGACAGCGCCGATGTGGCCCTCCCGAAAGAAGCAACCGGACATGCTTTCCGCGTTTATCGAGCATCGGATCTCGTTCTCGTCCGCAACACCGGAGAAGCCCCGCTTTGGGTGCGGGGACGATCCCTCGAGAGCGGCGCTTTCCTGCGAATGCGCGAACGGCAACAGATCGTCCTGCCTGGCTGGACCCTGACCTGCGAAGACCTTATTTTCTTCCTCAATGTCCAGCTCACCGGGAAAAGCCCGGCGATCTTCCTCGCCAAAACCGAAAGCGGCCTCGTCAGCGAGCGAGCCCGGAGTCGCCAGAGCCAAGTCAGAATCCGCTTCGGCCTGAAGGCAGAAGTCGAGGCTCTGCGCGCCACGGAACTGCGGATCGACGGCTTCGGCCCCTTGGTCCCCGGACGACCACTGCTCTGCTCCCACCACGAAAGAATTTCAGCACCTTCTGCCTTCTCGAGCGACCTCGACACCCTCAGACGACGACGGGCAGAAGCGGGTGGGCGATTCCGACTCGAACCCGACCAGCGGAATTTCCAAATATCGAATGACCCTTCCGTCCTCGAGAGCGGCGACCTCTTGCTCGCACCGGGCCTGGCTCCACGCGTGGTCATGCGAGTCCGCTTCGATCTTGAACGACGTGCCGGTGACCTGATCGTCAGCGAGGCGGATGGCGTCGTGACCGCCGATGGCATTCCCGTAAAAACCTCGGCCACACTTCGTGACGGCTCGATCATTCGCCTGTCCCGAACTCAGGCCCTGCGTTGCCGATTCAGCGAAGGCATCATCGACGAGGAACGAAACCTGATCGAATCACTCCGCGTCCAAGACATCATCCACGAGTTCGCACCCGGCATCAAAGCACTCGACAACGTCAGCTTCGAAGTAGGACGAGGTGAGATGATGTGCATTATCGGCCCGAGCGGTAGCGGTAAAAGCACCCTCCTATCCGTCATAGCCGGCCAACTCGAACCCAGCAGAGGCAGGGTCCGCCTGAACGAAGCCTCGCTCTATCAAAATCGATCCGAGCTGATCCGCTTCATCGCCTACATGCCCCAAGAGGAATCGCTCAACCCCCAACTCACGGTACGCGAACACCTGCGGCACGCGACAAGCATTCGCAGGCCATCCCTTCCCTCATCCGAAGTCGGACGGCGTGCAGACGGCATCCTCGCCGAACTCGGACTTCAAGCGATCGCCCGACGCCGCGTCGGATCTCCCGGCGAAAAAACCCTCAGCGGCGGCGAACGCAATCGCTTGAATCTGGGACTCGACCTCGGCAGCCCTGCCGAAGTCTTTCTATTCGACGAGCCGATTTCCGGACTTTCATCAAAGGACGCCGAACACGTCGCCGAGACCCTACGCTCCCTCGCCCGCGATAAAATCGTCATCACATCCCTTCACCGGCCGGGAGCCTCGGTGATGAGCCTCTTCGACAAGGTCCTTCTGTTAGATACCGGAGGACGGGTCGCATTCTTCGGCACGCCCACCGCGATGATCGCTTATTTCCGCGAAGTCGCCGACGAACTGGGGATTTCCCATCCCTCCATTGCCGCCGAGGTCCCGCTCGGTGCCGATTTCGTTTTCGACGTCCTCGAAACCCCTCTCGCCCATATCGGAGGCGGACAAAATCCATCGGCCGCACGACGCTTCCCACCCAGTTTTTGGCAAGAACGCTTTGAGAGCGAATCGCTCGTAGACTCACTCCTCGAAGGAGCTCCACCCTCCCGGGGAGAGCAACTCGCCCACGCACCACTCACCTCGGCCCATGGGCCGGCGGGGATCGGTCGTGAACTCAAAAGAAGTTGGTCGGTTTTCACCACCCAATTCCAAAGATCGCTTCTATCGAAACTTCGCAGCCGTGGCACCCTCTACTCCACCCTCCTCGAAGCCCCATTGCTCGCGGTCCTGATCGGCGTCACGCTGCGATCGTCGCCGGAAGGAGCTTACGAACTCCCCACCGCACTCCACCTTCCCGCCTATCTTTTTCTCTCGGCGACGGTTGCCATGTTTCTCGGCCTCACCAATTCCGCGACCGAAATCCTACGCGACCGCCCCGTCCTGCGCCGCGAACGCAATTGCCGAGCCAGCCCCGCCCTCTACGTCGCCGCCAAATTCTGCGCCCTGGGAAGCGTGGCGGCCGGCCAGTGTCTCGCATACACCGTCATCGGACATTCACTCTTGGAAATCCGCGGAACCGTGCCGGAACAGTGGCTATGGATGACCCTCACGGCATGCACCGGAACCGGGCTTGCCCTTCTCGTCTCCGCACTTGTGAAAACCGAACGGGCCGCGCTCACCGCCGTTCCCTTGCTGCTCGTACCCCAAATGCTGCTCGCCGGGGCCCTCGTTCCCTTCCGCGAAATGAACCGCGGCCTCTTCGAAAATAGTGGAACCGAACGCGAGCGCGGAGGAAGCCCCTTCCCCTCCCGCTTCATGCCGCTCTGCCACGCTTACGAAGCCATGGTGGTCAGCCAGGCCACCCGCAATCCATATGAAGTGGAACGCATCCGCATTCAACGCCGCGTCGATGCAATCAAGGCCATGCCGAATCCACTGGAACCCGCTGTCGCGGAAAGGCTCCAACTGATGCTCGAAGCCTTGGTCAAACTTGGTGCCGCCGAAGCCGTGAATGCACGCGACGCTTCCGATCTGGCAGAACGAATCAATACTCTCGCACGCAGTGGCACACGGCTCGAAATCGACTCCGCCAAGGTCCGGAGCAAGCATCCGAAAGCACGTCCAGCATCAGAATTTTTCGTCAACAATCGGATCGACCTCCTCATTCGCGAAGCGGAGACCTTTCGCGTCGATTATCGCAATCTCGACGCTCCACGGCACATCTTCCTCGGGCTAAAAAAACCCGTAGGCGACGAATGGATCGATACCCTCGACTACGACGCCATCATTCTCGTCCTGGTGATCATGGGAACCGGCCTCTCCACCTCCCTAGCTCTCGGATTCCAAAACCGAAAAACCCGCTAAGCCAGCCGGCACCCTAGCCTTCAAGATGATCCGCACCGACATGGGCGGCTTGCCCGAGGGCATTGGAAATTTCCACAACGATCGCCGACCCGAGCGGCTGCGACACCACGATGCCCAGCACGAGACAAGCGGAGGGGGGCTCTACCGGAATCACCTCGAGCACGGCATTCGCTGCTATTCTGACGTGGACATGACCCGGCTGATGAGCGGTGGGTCGATACGACTGGGACAGGCTACGCGCCAAAAAATACAATTTGCCGAGGGCGACATCCTCAAGCACGGGCTGCCCTTCGCGATCGAGGATGAAGACGCCCTGGGCTCCGACGTGCCGAATCAACAATTCCCGGAAACGAAGCAATCGTTCTAACAAACCTCCTCCAGCCTCCGACGCGCGGGGCTGGTCCATCGCTTTCGGCGGATCTCCTGCCTCACGTTCAAGGGAGGACCTTTCGATGCCATCGAACGGTGGAGTCGATGACTCAGCCCCACTTGCAAAACCTACAAATTCCGTCCCGAATCCAGCATCGGGTGCAGGAACGATCGACGACTCGACGGGAGCGGAAAGCAAGCGTTCCGCCAAACGCCGCACCGCTGAAGCGTCGATCCACGGCTCAAGCGGGTCCATCGTGACGGGGGTGTGCCGGAATCCCGGACCGCTCGAATTTCGCCTCGATCTCCGCGCGCAGCGCATCGAATACCGCCAGCGCTCCAGCGCCTTCCTCGAGCACACCAACCGGCAATCCGCGCGCGCTGGCTTTCACGAAGAGGCCATCGCGCGGAATCATGGTCCTCAGCACCAGATCGGCCGGCAACAATTGCCTCAAAGCCGTCACCGACTCCCGACTCTCGGCCATGTCCTGCTGCAACATCGTCATCAAAACCCCAAGCACCATCAGGCGAGGCTGAATGACCCGCAGCCGGTTCAGGCCCTCGAGCATTTTCGGCACCGAACGAATCGCCAAAGGCTCGGCCTGCTGCGGAATCAACACCGAGTCGCTCGAGGCAATGATGTCCGCGGTCAACCCGAACAAACCCGCCGGGGTGTCCACGATGCAAACATCGAAACCTCGGGCTTCCACCGCACGAAGAAATCCGCGGACCCGCGAAAGATGCGCGCCAACCGGTGCTCCACCCACCTCATAATCACTCGCCTGACCGCTCGCCACCAAAGCAAAGGTATCGAGTCGCGTCGGCACCAAAATCCGATCGAGGGGAATGCCTGGATCCGCGAGATAATCGTAAAACCCTGAAAGCATGCGCGACTGCCGCGTGAGCGAGAGCCCAACCGAGCCCTGCGGATCAGCATCGACCAGCAGCGTTTTCAGACCCGCACGCGCGAACGCATGGGCCAAATTGACCGAAACCGTGGTCTTGCCCACTCCTCCTTTTTGACTGGAAACCGCTATACTGATCACACCTTTAAATCCGGGAAATCGCTGCCGCAGCGTAGCTTCCGCTTGTCACCACGAAAGCCTTTTCTGCAGGATGCCCAAGCAACCCAAAAGGCGTTTCCCAGCCCATGCCGAAAATCCCAATCCCCGTCGCCCTCATGGCGGCGCTTCTCACCGTATCGTCGTGCCGCAAACCCGCGAACCCGACCGCAAACAACGATACGCCGCCCCCACAAGCCACTCCGGAGCTCGACTCCAATCGCATGAAGGAGGCGCCCGACGGCCTTCTCGCCTCGCGGGCTGCCTCGCCTGTTCATTGGCAACACTGGGATCCATCCATCATGGAAAGCGCCACCAAAGCGCGACGCCTGATCTTCGCCTTCATCGGTGCCGCCCACTACCCGGGCTGTGTCGAGGCGCTCGATGCCATCGATCGCGATCCCACACTGGTGGCACGCTTGAATCGCGAATTCGTCCCCGTGCTCGTCGATAGCGATCTCTGCCGCGAGAGCGCCCTGGTCGCTGGAACCCTCTGCCGCGAATTCGACCAACCTGTCTCCTTCCCCTTCATCCTCGTCCTCTCCCCCGAAGGAAACGAAGTCACCTGGCGCCCCGTGAATTTCTCACCGACCACCGACCTGCGTGCCGCTTTCGAAAGCGCCGCCGACGTGGTTTCCCGCATGTGGCGAGAATCCCCCGATTACGTGAGCCGAAATAGCCAAGCCGACCACGAAAACCGCCTCGCCCGTCTTCCATCGCCCGACCCCTCGCCTGCCAATTCCGGCGAACGCGACGAATTCCTCCGCCGGGCCACCCGCCAACTAGTCAGCCTTTACGACGCCGATCTCGGCACCTTGGCCGGCACTGGCGGACTTCTGCCGCTCGGCATCCTCCAATGCCTGGCATCCGCCAGCCAAGACCCCATCACTCCGCAGGAAACCCTGAACCGCGCCCGCGAGGCCTCAGCAAAACTCGCAGCCGCCATCCTCTACAGCCCCATGGTCGACCCCCTCGACGGCGGACTGTATTCGAGTCGCCGCGGTGCGACCTGGGACCACCCCATGCCCAACCGCACCTGCATGACCCAGTCACGCGCCATCCGCGCCTTGGTTGCGCTCCATGCAAACTCAAAAGACTGCCGCACGCTGGAAGTCGCCATCGATGCCGCACGCTTCGCTGAAAAAGAATACAGGACACCCGACGGGCTCTTCGCCCGCCAACGCCAACCCTCCGCTCATTCCGCCACCGACTGGCTCTGGACCGTCGAACAAATCGACCAAATCCTCAGCTCCGACGAAGCCGAATTCTGGAAAAGCCTCTGCAATATCCAAGCTCTCGGAAACCTCGCAATCGAGTCGGACCCAACCCGCGAATACTTCCGACTCAATTCCCTAGGCTTCCGCAAAGGCATCACGGAGGCTGCGGAAGCCCTGAAAATTCCACTCGCCGAGGCCAACCAAGTCTTCGTGAGCGGCCGCGAAAAACTCCTGAAAGCACGGCTCGCCCGCGTCCCCCAAGCCCCAGCCCCACGGGCCGCCTCGGCCGCCGCCAGTTTCCGCATGGTCTCCGCCTACGCCGCCCTTTTCACCGCCACCGGCGATGCGAGCTATCGAGACAAGGCAATCGCTCTCGCCACCAAAAGCCGCGAAACCTTTTCAAAGGGCGCCCTTCTTGTCGAACAAGCAAATCAGCTGCCTGCATCGGTATGCGACGCTCGAGCCTTCACCTACGCCCTCGCCATCCAAGCGTCGCTTGACCTCGCGGAAATCACCCTCGACGAAACCTGGCGCGTCTGGGCTGGCGACCTCACCACGACCACCGCCGAAAACTTCATCGACGATAAAGGCCGCATGCTCGAGGCCCGTCCCGAAACCACTCTGCTCCGCCTGCCGCTCGAGGACCGCATGATGCTCTTTGAC
Organism: Verrucomicrobiota bacterium; assembly: GCA_004293445.1. Lineage (GTDB taxonomy): Bacteria > Verrucomicrobiota > Verrucomicrobiia > Verrucomicrobiales > Akkermansiaceae > Haloferula. The sequence goes on from RDYP01000004.1 coordinate 9,758, forward strand.
GACTCCACCGCCGGCCTCATGCGGATGAACCTCACCCGCCTCCTCGCCATCAACCAGCCCCCGCCTCCCACACTCTCGCCTTGGGGCCGCTCCCTTCCCGCCTTCACCGACTACCCGGTCGTCTACACCGATTCCATTCTTGCCGCCTCGTCCAGTCGCTCGCGGCTCACCGTCGAACTCCCCGAAAACCCTTCGCCGGAATGGCGCGACGCCGCCTGCCGCCTGCCACTCGATCACATTGCCCGCCGCATTGGAAAAACCCGCGACGGCCGCATCCTGTATCCGGACGGCAAATTCACCCCGCTGGCCGAAATCGCGGACCTCGGCGACCTGCTCGGAAAACCCACACCCTGACCCGTTTTTCGCCTCGCATCCCCCGCCTGTCCGGGGATTGTCTTGCCGAAATGAAACCCAAGCCGTTCTTCCGACTCCTCCCCCTTCTCGCCATCGCCAGCGCCGCGGCCGATTCCTTCGAACTCAAGGACGGCACCAAGCTCGAAGGGTCCATCCTCCGCGAAGAAGGCTCAGACTACATCGTCCAAGTCCAAGTGACCAAGTCGATCAAGGACGAGCGCCGGATCCCAAAGTCCGATGTGATCGCACGGATCGCCGAAAAAAAGGACGAGACCGCCTTTGAAAAGATCGCCCGACTGGTCCCGACACCCGACCTGCTGAGCGAGGCTCTCTACGCCGCACGCATCCGCCAGATCGAGGATTTCGTGAAGAAATTCCCCGATAGCACGAAGAAGGCAGCCGCTCTCAAAATCCGCGAAGAACTCGAATCCGAACTCACCGAAATCAAAGCGGGCGGCGTGAAATTCAAAGAGCGCATCATCCCCGCCGCAGAGCGCGCTCCTCAAGCCTATAGCCTCGACGCAAGCATCGCCCTCAGCGGGATCAAGGCCGCCGTGGATGCCGGCGATGTCCTTTCAGCTCTCCGTGCTTGGACCCGCTTTGAAACCGATTTCACCGGTAGCAGCGCCCACCGCGAAAACATCGGCTTCATGACCCGCGTCATGAAACAACACCTTGCCAACGTCGTCAGCACCCTCGCCCAAGTCGACGCCCGCAACCAAGCTCGCAACACCAGCCTCGACTCCATGATCGGCAGCGAACGCAGCCGCAGCCAACAAGCCATCCAGGAGGAACAGGATACCTATCTCGCAAGGGTCGAGCGCGAAAAAACCGCAGGCATCAAGTGGCTCAGCCTCGACCCTTATGTGAAAGCACCGCTTGAAGAAACACGACGCCTGCTCGAGAACGAAATCCGTCGACTGGAAAGCATCGACCTCTCGAAACTTCCAGACACCGAAAAAATCTTCACCGACACCTACGCCATCGTGACACGCCAAGAGGTCACGCGCCAGGAGGCCGATGCCGCGATCTCAAAAGCCCGCAGCGCCAACTTGTCCGCCAGCTACCTCGAGCAACTCTCCAAGCTCGCACCCGAAGCACCCTGAATTCCGCCAGGCGATCCTCGCCTCTCTTCACCTCCCATTTGCCCACGCCATGAGCCCTCGCACGTCTACCCGCCACCGCAAAACCGCCGAAACCCGCATCGAACTCGACATCAACCTCGACGGCTCCGGCGATTCGAAAATCCGCACCGGCATCGGGTTCTTCGACCACATGCTGACCCTCTTCGCCCGCCACGGTCTCTTCGACCTCAACCTCGACGCCGAAGGAGATCTGGAAGTCGACTTCCACCACACCGTCGAAGACAGCGGCATCACCCTCGGCGAGGCCATGCGCGAAGCGCTCGGCGACAAACACGGAATCCGCCGCTACGGCTGCTGCCATCTCCCGATGGACGAGACCCTCGTCCGCGTCGTCGTCGACCTCAGCAATCGGCCTCACCTCGAGTTCCACGCGGCACCCAATACCCCGTCCGCCCCGAATTTCCCCTTCACCCTTGTCGAGGAATTCTGCCGCGCCCTTGCCTCGAACCTGCGCGCCAACATCCACGTCGAAGTCTTCTACGGCCGCGACGGCCACCACATCGCGGAAGCCATCTTCAAAGGCCTCGCGCGGGCCCTGCGCGAAGCCTGCGAACGCGACTCCCGCGTCAAAGGCATCCCCAGCACCAAAGAAGCCCTCTGATCCAGCCATCATGACCATTGGTATCATCGACTACGGCGCGGGGAATTTGCGCAGTGTGGCAAACGCGGTCCAAGCGCTCGGCATCGAACCCCGAATCGTCGCCGCTCCCGACGACATGACCGGCCTCAGCCACCTGATCCTTCCCGGCGTGGGATCCTTCGGTGACTGCATGGCGGAACTGGAAAAACGCGGCCTCACCGCAGCGATCCGTGAATGGGTAGCCTCCGGAAAACCCTACTTCGGCATCTGCCTCGGCTACCAAATCCTGTTCGACGAGAGCATCGAAAGCCCCGGCATCCCCGGCCTCGGAATCTTCAAAGGAAAGGTCCGCCGCTTCGCTGAGGACGGACGCAAAATCCCCCACATGGGCTGGAACGCGGCTCATGCGACCCACCCCGACGACCCGATCTGGCAAGGACTCGGCGAAGCACCCTACTTCTATTTCGTCCACTCCTACTTCCCCATACCCACCGACCCGTCGATCGTTGCGATGACCACCGACTACGGCGACCATTTCGCCAGTGCAGTCCGATCGGGTGCCGTAGTCGCGACTCAATTTCACCCGGAAAAAAGCCAACAAGCGGGTCTTCGCCTGCTGGCCAATTTCCTTGGGCTCCCCGTCGGGACGGCGGCGGAATAAAGGCCACCGCCTGCGATTCCGGAGGGGTGTTACCGACTCACAGTCCGTTAACCACCTCGCAGCCCGGCAACTTCTCCTTGAAGGCCTTGATCCCGGCTTCGTCGACCCCGCTGCGCCATACGTAGAGCTTTTTCAAATTCGGCAGGTCCGCCAACTTCAGGATGCCAGCATTGGTCACCTGAGTGCCATAAAGATTCAAGGACTCGAGCTTGGGCAGCTTGGCCAAGACCTCGACCGAAGCATCGGTGACCACCGTCTCCGAAAGCCGTAGGACCCGCAGATCCGTGGCACTCGCCAGCAATTTGACCCCCTGGTCGCTGATCGTCGTCGCCGACAGATCCATAGCCACCATCGCCGGCAAAACCGGCCCCAGCATCGCCAGACGCTCGTCACCGAAGGCCTTGCGCATGCTCACCGCGGTGAAGGTCACCCCGCTCGAAGACTGGGACTCGAAATTCAGCGACGCCGGAAACTCCGCACGCAAACGCTCCACCTCGCCCTTCACCGTCTCGCGCTTGGCCGCCTCCGCTCGCGCCGCTTCGGCCGCAGCCGCTTGCTGACGTGCCAAAACTTCCGGCGGCACCAGCTTGGAAATCGCCGCCTTCACCTCCTCGGTCGCCTCGACATCAGCCACCTTGGCGTCCTTCGACGCACCCGCGTCGATCCACCACTTGACCAGCACCACCTCGTGCGACTCCAAGTCCTTCTTGCCCTCAGGTGGCATGTGCTCGTCGTCGTCTTCCGGCAACTCCATGCGCACCACGATATTGCTGTCCGAGGATTCCCCGTGAACGATGCCGTCCCCTTCCTTGCCCCCCTTGACCAGCAATTCGTAGTCATCCATCCGATACTTCCCCTTCTGCTTCTCCGCATTGTGGCAGGCGTAGCACTTTTGCTCCAAAATCGGCACGATGATATCGCTGTAAACCACCTGCTCTTCCGGCGGCTTCACCGCGACCAAGTCGTCCACTTCCACCGCTTTGACCTCCTTGATCGGCAGCCCCATCGCCTTCCGCACCGGATTCGGCGCATATTTTGTCAGATAGTCTTCTCCATGGGTCAACGAAGCCCCGTCATGGCTGGCAAACCCCATGATGACCGAACTCGCAAGCAGCATTCCGCGGTAAAACCACACCCCGCGCCCCTCGGAAGCATCGACCCAGACCTTGACGATGAAAGCGCCAATAATCACGCAGGCGAACAGGATCCCACCGTTGAGATGCCGCTCGGCCAACTCCGTGCCGTAATCACCCGGCATGGAATAATAGAGCACAAAGCCCAGCAACACCGCCACCACCGCCGAAGCCGATGCAAAAAACAGGGGGACCAGCGTCGACGACGACTTGTCCTTCGAAAACAAGCGACCGGCCTCCAAAACCATCACCAGCAGCAGCATCCCGATCGGCAGGTGAAGCACCACCGGATGGAAACGCCCGAGGAATTTCGCCAAGTCAGGCAAGCCATCCTCCGGCGGTGGACCCGCCCAAAACGGCAAAGCAATCAAAGAAACAATCACCAACAATCCAAACAGAGTCAGGATCCAGGGGCCTCTTTGCGAACGGCGGGATGGGGCGGAATCAGTCATGAGAGGGTCTTTCTACGGGCAAGCTGGGCGATTTTTTCGCGCGTTCCACAGGAAAGATCAAACATCAACATCAGAGAAACCCGACTCCGCCTGCCACAGCAGCCCACCGAAGCCATCCCCACTCCGAAATTTCACGCGACCCACTCCACCCCGCCGGGTTAAGAAACCAGTCATGAACTCCCGCACCACCCACGCTCTCATCCTCGCCGTCACCCTCGGCGGCGGATTTGCCGGATGGTGGCTCACCCACAAAAGCATCCCCAAAAGCCCACCCAAAAAAACCGTCGCCGCCGCCCCTGCCCGCATCCCCGACGATCCCCGCCCGCGCGCGGCCAAGCGCGCCAAACACAGCACGCAAAGCGATCGCAGCGACCCAGCCGCCCGTGACGCGGGCGCTCTCGAAAACCAACGGTGGCTCAGCTTCGCAGATCAGGCCGCGCTCGATCGCTTCCGCGCCGCAGCCGCAGAGCGGGGCATCGCCATCCTTGGGACCATCGATCGCCTCCACACCCTGCATGTGGGATTCTTGTCACCGGACGACCTCGCCGCCTTGCTCGATGGCTCGGAAAAAAGCGGTTTCATCTTTCCCGTCGAACTACCCACTCCACGCAGCGCCGGTATTCAAGAGGGTGCGGTCGGATTCGGCGACGGCCTCCTCGCGTGGCTCGGCATCGATGGCGATCACTCGAATTTCGGCCGCGGCGTGAAAATCGCCATCCTCGACACCGGATCCACCCTCCCCGGCGCGGACAACCACTTCCTCATCCCCGCCCCGGAAAACCCCAGCGATTGGAACGGCCACGGTACCGCCGTCGCCGACCTGATACGCCAAATCGCCCCCGCCGCAGAACTCCAGTCATGGCGCATCGCCAATGACGACGGGCAATCCAACAGCTTCCTACTCGCCCAAGGCATCCTCGCTGCCGTCGACGCTGGAGTGGACATCATCAACATCTCGATGAGTTCCTACGGGCAGTCCGATATCCTCCGCGACGCGGTCGACCTCGCCCACCAAGCGAAGGTCCGGATCTACGCATCCGCAGGCAATGAAGGCTATCGCCAAACCGCCTACCCCGCCGCCTACGACGGAGTGATCGGAGTCGGCGCGATCGATGCGAATGGCAGCCACCTCGAATTCTCCAATTCCGGCACCGTCAGCATGACCGCACCCGGCCTCGATCTGGTCACCGCTTGGACCGGCGGACAAAGCATCTACTTCTCGGGCACCTCCGCCAGCGCACCCATCGGCGCCGCGGTCCTCGCCGCAACCATGTCCCAAGGCAGCCCCACAATCAGCGCAAACCAAGCCTACCAAAAAGTCGCCGCCCATCTGAACGAAGCCGGAGCCCCGGGACCCGACCCTTACTACGGCAGCGGCTTCGTCGATCTCGGGCGCATTCTCAGATCCAACCAACCCAACTTCACCGACGCTGCTATCGCCTCCCACCACTTCACCACAGCCCCCAGCGGACGGACGCAAGTCGAAGTCGTCGTGCAAAACCGCGGCAACACACTCCTCGTCAACACCCCCGTCCAAGTCACCACCCCCTCCGGCACGGTGACCATGAACCTCACCAGCCTGCAACCAGGACAAATCGGAACTTTCACCCTGCCCATCCAGCTCCACAAGGGCAGCGCGACCGTTCACTCCCAGGTCCAAACCCAAACGAGGGACTTTTCACCGTCAAACAACCGTCGCACCGATGTCTACAAATCGGCACAGAATCCTTGAGGCCTTCCTCGCCTGCTGCCTCTTCGCCACCCCCACGAAGGCCGACACAACAACCGCGCCAAACGAGGCCGCCACCCCGGTCAATCAGCGCCAAACATCAGGCAACACCTGCGGACCCGCCGCTCTGATCTCCTCTTTCCGCTGCGGCAATACCGCATGGCAACGCGGCGCGCAGGCACTTCCGGACGGGACCGACCACGAACAGATCGTTCTTTGGATTCGTCGCCACGGACTCCAGCCATCTAGCACGCTGAAAAACCGCAAACGCTGGACCCGCGATGGAATCAACGTGGAAGACCTCGTCGTCGCCGCCAACGAAATGACCCGACCGCTCTACCTGCCCCCCGTCACGGGCGACGATCTTTTCCTCCGCCGCAGCGAGCGCCCCGAACAACTCCTCCGCCGGACCCACGAACAGCTCGCGCGATCCCTCGCCAAAGGCATTCCACCCCTCCTCAGCCTTCGCCGCTTCGTCCTACGCAAAGGCCACTGGACCCCGATCGAAGGCCACTTCATCACGATCACCGCAGTCCCCAGAAAGCTCGCCCGCGAGGAACACAGCTTCGTCATCCGCTACCTCGATCCCTGGGGTGGGAAGCGCGGCGAAGGCAGCATCAGCCTGCCAAACCACGACCTTCTCCATTCACCCGGCCAAAGCGCGCCCTGCCTCCATGCCATCCTGCCCGACGCCCACGTCGGAAAAAATCAGGTCCGCCCCGGCGAAAAAACCGCCCTCGTCCCAGCCGCAATGATCGGACGCTGGTAGCCGACTCGCTCAGCGGCCCTCGATGCGCGGCCACCACCAGGCACGCCAAAGGGCACGACGCACCGTCGCCCGCGAGACCTTGATCTTGGCATCCGGGCTTGCCGCGATCGCACCCCGCATCAATTCCAAAGTCTCCCCACCGATCACCGCCGGCAAAACCGATGCCGCTCTCAAACGCCGAATCCCCAGCAACGAAGAATACCGCCGCCCCGCCTCCAGCCAGCCCACAGCCCTCTCCAGCCACTCCGCCCTCGCCGACGCGACCAAGCTCGCATCACACGGATCTCCCACCGGCAGATAGCAGCGCCCCTGCGCCAAATCTTCCGGCACATCGCGCAGGATATTCAAAAGCTGCAAACCCTTCCCATATCGCAAGCCCAGCTCCTCCAACTCGCCGGGCGACGCCACCGAAAACCGATCCCCCAGCGTCAGCAGTCCGATCCTCGTCCAAAAAACACCCACGCACCCCGCGACCCGATAACAATAATCTTCCAGCTCTTCCCCGCTTTTTAAAGCACGCGGACTTCCAGCCGCCGCAGCCTCGAAGCGCAAAAGATCCAGCCTCTGTCCACCGACAATCACCCCCACCGTCTTCCGCACCGCATCCGCCTGGACCACGTCCAAAGCGCCCAATCCCTCGAAACACTCCCCGAGGCGCTCCAACAAGACCCGCTCCCCCGCATGCTCCTGCCGCTCAATGAAGGCCGCCAACTTCCTGCCCCGCCACCCCGCCCCCTTGCCCGCCAATTCATCGGCGAATCCATCCAGCAACTCGAGGCGATCCTCCACCCCCACCGTCTCCGTATCCGCCAAACTGTCGCTCGCCCGCGCCAAAAGATAACCGAGGCTCAGCGCCGGCTGCATCGGACCCGGCAGCAGTCGCAGACTCAGGTAAAACGAGCGCGATACCGCGCGCAAAACTTGCCGGTCGATTCTTTCCACCGCCGCCAAGCAGCCCCACCCAACCCGCTCCCGCAAGCCCCAAGTCACGCCACGCCCCCTCACCCGATCCCCCAAAATCCACGGCACCAATTCCCCAGCCTCACTTTACCGCTGATTTCCTGCCATCCTCATGAAACATTCCCCCCATCCCTCTGCGTAAGCCCTTCTTGATCCGATCCTTCCGCCCATGAAACCCATCTGTCCCGGTAACCCGCTCGACCGCTACACGTCCCGCCGCGAGTTCCTCCACGTCGGCCTGCTCGGTGGCCTGGGCCTCACCCTGCCTCAGTTCCTGCGCCAACAAGCGCTCGGCGCCCAAAAATTCTACGAGACCCGCGAGGGCGTCGCCAAAGGCATCATCCACATCTTCCTCCCCGGCGGCATGGCCCACCAGGAGTCCTTCGACCCCAAACCCTTCGCCCCCGCCGAATACCGCGGACCTTTCGGAGCCATCGATACCAAAATACCCGGCATCCAGTTCGGCGAAAAAATGCCCCAGCTCGCAGGCATCGCCGACAAGCTCACCGTGATCCGCTCCATGTCCCACGGCGAGGCCGCGCACGAGCGCGGCACCCACAACATGTTCACCGGCTACCGACCCTCCCCCGCCCTCGAATACCCCTCCTTCGGCTCGGTCATTTCCCACGAAATGGGCTCGCGCAACAACCTCCCGCCCTACGTCTGCGTCCCCGCCGTCCCCAACGAATTCGCAGGCTCCGGCTACCTCTCCTCCGCCTTCGGCCCCTTCGCCCTCGGCTCCGATCCCGCACGCGGCGACTTCCAAGTGCGCGACCTCAACCTCCCCGGTGGCTGCGACGAGTTCCGCTTCGCCCGCCGTCGCTCGCTGCTCGAGACCGTCGACTCCCACTTCCGCACCCTGGAAAAGTCCGACGTCATCGACGCCATGGACGCCTTTTACCAGCACGCCTACAAATTGATCTCCTCCCAGTCCGCGCGCGAGGCCTTCAACCTCAAAGCCGAACCCGACCACATCAAAGACGAATACGGTCGCTCCGAGGCCGGACAACGCATGCTACTCGCCCGCCGACTCATCGAAGCCGGCACCCGCTTCGTCTCCCTCACCGCCGGCGGCTGGGACCACCACGACAACATCAAAGCCGGCATCGAAGGGAATCTCCCCCAAGTCGACCAAGCCATCGCCGCCCTCATCCGCGACCTCGAACGCCGCGGCATGCTCGATTCCACCCTCGTGATGGTCACTTCCGAATTCGGCCGCACTCCCAAGATCAACCCCACCGGCGGACGCGACCACTGGCCCAACGTCTTTTCCGTGATGCTCGCCGGTGGCGGCTTCAAGCAAGGCTACATCCACGGCTCGTCCGATGCCCTCGGCGGCGGCGTCGATACCGATGGCGTCACCGTCACCGATCTCGCCACCACTATCTACAATCAAATCGGCATCACCAGCGACAAGGAACTCATGGCCCCCGGCGGACGCCCCATCGAGATCGTCGACGGCGGAGAAGTGCTCGACGTTCTCCTCGCCAAAAAAGCATGAGCCCCCGGCAAGCGCACTCTTCCCTCGGCCTGCTGGCAAAAACCACGCTGCTGCTCGCCACCAGCGCCTTCGCCGGCTTCACCCCGGTGCTCGATCTCATCGAACCCCGCGGCGGGCAGATCGGTACCGAGCTCGACCTCCACTTTCACGGCGACCGGCTCGACTCTCTCCAAGAACTTCTCGCCTACCAGCCAGGCATCGAAGTCCGTGCCATCACCGTCGAAAACCCCAAACACGCCACCGCCAAAGTCTTCATCCGCCCCGACGCTCCCCTCGGGGAACACGGCATCCGCCTGCGCACCAGCGGCGGCATCAGCTATCTTCGCTCCTTTTTTGTCGGCCCCTTCCCCTGCACTACCGAGGTCGACCCCAATGACAGCCCGGAACAGGCCCAACGCATCGAGCCGAACACCACCATCCAAGGCGTCGCCAAAACAGAAGACGTCGACCACTACGTCTGCCACCTGAAAAAAGGCCAACGCCTCAGCGCCGAAATCGAAGCCATGCGGCTCGGTCGCACGATGTTCGACGCCCACCTCTCCATCATCGATCCCAAAGGCTTCGTCCTTGCCTCCTGTGACGATGCCCCCCTGCTGCGAAGCGATGCCTTCGTCACCGCCCTTATCCCCGAAGACGGCGACTATCGTGTGCTCGTCCGCGAGGCCGCATACGAAGGGAACGACGCCTGCCAATACCGCGTCCACATCGGCACCTTCACCCGACCCGTCGCAGCCTTTCCTAGCGGAGCCCGACCCGGCGAAAGCCTCGCCTTCCGCTTCATCGGCGACCCCCTCGGCGACTTCTCCGAAACCCTCAGCATCCCCGCCGACGCCACCGGCCGCTTTCCGCTCTTCCCCACCCGCGATGGACTGCGCGCCCCTTCTCCCGTCTGGATCCAAGTCTCCGATCTCGCCCACACTCAAGAAACCGAACCCAATCCCGCGCCCCCGCAAGCCAGCCCCCTGCCGGAACTCCCCGCCGCCGGCCACGGGATCATCACGGAAAACGGCGACAGCGACTTCTTCAGCTTCAGAGCAGCCAAAGGCGAAAACCTTACCCTGAAACTCCTCGCCCGCGAACTCCGCTCCCCCCTCGACGCCGTGCTTTCCATCCACGACGGCACCGGCAAAGAGCTCGCGATCAATGACGATCAAGGCGGCCCCGACCCCATCCTCCCTTGGACCGCTCCCGCTGACGGAACCTACAGCGCCGCCGTCCGCGACCAACTCAAACGCGGTGGCCCCGATTACTGCTACCGACTCGAAATCACCCGCCGCAGCCCCGCGATTTCCGCCGCCCTTCCCGTCGTCGAACGCGACAACTCCCAAAAATGGAAAGTCGTCAATGTCCCACGCGGCAATCGCTACGCAACCCTCGTCAACTTCACCCGCGAAAACATCGCCTGCGACCTGCGCCTCGAAGCCCCCAGCTTGCCCCCTGGCGTAACCCTCCACTCCCCAAATATCCACCGCTCGGTCAATGCCGCGCCTGTCGTCTTCGAGGCCACGGCTGATGCCCCGACCTCCGGCGGACTCCACCCCTTCATCACCAAGTCCACCGGCGACGCACCACCCCTCGAAGGCCGCCTCCGCGACACCATCCACCACGTTGAAATCAACAACCAAGGCGCCTACCACTCCGCCTCCAGCGACCGCATCGCCGTCGCCGTCATCGACGAAGCCCCCTTCCACCTCGAACTCGTCACGCCCGCCGTTCCCATCGTCAAAAACGGCAGCCTCCTCCTGAAAGTCCGCGCCACACGCCAGGCCGGCTTTGCCGAAGCCATCACCCTCCGCTTCCTGTGGAATCCTCCCGGTATCGGCAGCCCTGCCACCATCACCCTCCCCGGCGACCAAAGCGAGGCGCTCTACGAAATCAACGCCAACGCCGACGCCGGCATCGGTGAATGGCCCGTTTGCGTCCTCGGCGAAGCCAATACGCCCCAAGGCCCCGTCCTCGTCTCGACCCGCCTGAGCACCCTTCGCATCGCCGAACCCTACCTCGCGATGACCCTCGACCTCGCCGCCACCGAACAAGCGAAAGCGACCACGATGATCGCCAAGCTCGATCACCTCGTCCCCTTCTCCGGCAGCGCCAAAGCCGAACTCATCGGCCTCCCCCACGGCACCCGCACCCAAGCGCTCGCATTCAGCCACGGCCAAGCCGAAATCCAATTTCCCATCGAAGTCGCCGCCGACGCCGCCATCGGCAAACACAGCGCCCTGTTCTGCCGCGTCACGGTCCCCGAAAACGGTCACGAAATCCTCCACCAGGTCGGTCAAGGCGGCACCCTCCGTATCGACAAACCCACCACTCCCCCGGCCCCCAACGCCACACCCGAGGCCCAGCCGACAAGCCCCGCTCCTCCCTCTCCGGCCGAAAAACCCCTCTCCCGACTCGAACAACTCCGCCAACGCGCGAAACAACCCTGACACAGCCTCCGCTTGCGCTCGCAAGCCCCACAGGCCAGCCTGCGCCGCAGCGCATGTCAGAAGCCCCACCGGAGCAAACCATCCTTCTCGTCGATCAGGACCACGACTTTCTCGAGTGGGCGACCAAGCACCTGACCGCCAAAGGCCTGCGCATCCTCCGCTGCGACCACGCCGACAAAGCGGTCAAGGTCGTCGAAAAAACCCCGGTCGCCCTCGTCATCTCCGATATCCAGCTCCAGCCCTTCGATGGCATCGAGCTGATGTCTCGCGTCCGACAAAGCTCGCCCCACACCCTCGTCATCCTCACCACCGGTTTCCCCAGCACCGGCCAGGTGATCGAGGCTACCCAGCGCGGCGCGCACGATGTCCTCCGCAAGGAAGCCCTTCCCTTCGAACTCCGCCCGGTGGTCGAAAGCGCCCTGCAAATCGTCGAAGACCGACGCTCCGCCGAGCAACCCGCCGCCGACATGCCCGCGCTCGACGGCCGCGTGAAAATCATCGGCGTCTCCCGCGCCCTGCAGGACGTCTTCAAAATCGTCGGCCGCGTCGCCCGCTCCGACGCGCCCGTTCTCGTCACCGGCGAAAGCGGCACCGGCAAGGAACTCGTCGCCAAAGCCATCCACGAATACTCCCCGCGACGCCAACAGGAACTCATCACCATCAACTGCGGCGCCATCCCGGAAAACCTCCTCGAAAGCGAACTCTTCGGCCACGAAAAGGGCTCCTTCACCGGTGCCATCGCGCGCCGCGCGGGCCGCTTCGAACAGGCGGACGGCGGTACTCTCTTCCTCGACGAGATCGGCGACATGCCTCTTTCCGTCCAAGTGAAGATGCTCCGCGTCCTGCAAGACGGCACCTTCTCCCGCGTCGGGTCCAACGAAACCCTCTCCGCCGACGTCCGCATCGTCACCGCTACCAACAAGACCCTCTCCACCGAAGTCGCCGCCGGCCGCTTCCGCGAAGACCTTTACTACCGCCTCAATGTGGTGGAAATCCGCCTACCCCCCCTGCGCGAGCGCGCCGAGGACATCCCGCTCCTCGCGGAGTTCTTCCTCCAGCGGATCACCCGCAAAAACGGCATGGCGCGCATCCACCTCTCCTCCGAGGCCATTGCCACCCTCCAGCAGCACCGCTGGCCCGGCAACGTGCGCGAACTGGAAAACACCATCGCCCGCGCCTGCGCCCTCGCCTCTTCCAGCGTGCTGCTGCCCGCCGACATTCCTCTTGCCGCCGCTCCCGGGTCCGAAAAAGGGGCCATCAAACAGTCCATCGACCGCCTGCTCGATACCGTGCCCACCGGTGAAAATGCCATCGCCTGGTTCGCCCGCGAACTCGCCGCCTGCGCCCTCGACCGCCACGCCGGAGAGCTCAAAGAAGCGGCCGCCGCCCTCGGCATCACGCCCGCCGAACTGCGGAAAATCCTCGCCGAAGAACGGACCGATTCCTAGCCAAGCCCCCATTCCGAGGGCTATCATCCACCACTTTCATCATGCCGCGCCGCCTCTTGCTCGCCCTGCCGCTGGCGACCCTCCTCGCCGCGGCCAGCCCACCGCCCCCCGGCAGCATCCCCGCCTTCCGCGAGGGTGAAGACGCGCTTTCGGCACGACTCTGGGAAATCGCCGCGGCTCGATTCCATACCGCGCTGGCCACCCCCGGCCTCGACCCCTCCGGCCAGCAGCGCATCCTGCTCCGCCTCGCCGAAACCAAGATCCGCGGCGGAGAACCACAGAGCGCCATCGACCTCCTCGCCGATCCCGTCCTCGCCACCCACCGCGACCTTCCCTTCTGGCAGGCCCAGGCACTCTCCGCCGCCGGCCGACTGACCGAGGCCCTCGCCCGCCTCGACGACGCGACCCTCAGCCCCTCGAGCCCCCACTTCCGAGAAGCTCTCTTCACCCGCGCTGCCCTCCTCCTCACCCTCGGCGACCCCTCGCGCGCGCTCGATACCCTCGAGACGCTCGCCCAAGACCGCGACCTCCCGACTTCACAACGCGCGCGCCTCGAAAGCGCCAACGTCCTCCTCGACCTCAACCGCCCCGACGACGCCTTGGCCGCCCTCCCGCCAAACGTCAAAATGAACGACGCCCACAAGGCCCGCGCCCAGCTCCTCCGCGCCCGCGCCCAATTCGCAAAAGCCGATTACCCCGCTGCCATCGGCCTTTTCACTTCCCTCCTCGAACAAGACTCGCCCATCGCGCGCAGCCATCACCCCGATGCCGCCGTCGGTCTCGCCCGCGCCCAACTCGCCTCAAAAAACCCCGAAGCAGCCGCCGATACGCTCCTCGCCTTTATCGAACAACAAAGAACTTCCCCGCGCCTCGGACACGCCTTCCCCCTCCTGCTCGACTGCCTGCCCTCCCAACCCACCCCTGACGACGTCATCCTCACCAAACTCCGCGAATGGTGCCCTCTCCCCTTGCCTAAAAATCCGCTCGTCCTCGCCAGCGGCGAAGGCTGCGCCGCCGTCTGGCCCCTCGCACCCATCCCCGCCGACGAACTCGCCACCCAAGCCCTCTACCACCTCGCCCTCGGACTCCGACGCGAAGGGTCCCCCGATTCCAAAAACCGCGCCCGCCAGCTCCTCGGCCGCCTCCGCCTCGAATATCCCACCCACCCCCTCGCCCGCCGATCCCTCCTCGACAGCAGCCGCTGGGATCTGGCCGACGACCGCAAAGCCCAGGCCGCCACCGCCCTCGCCGCCCTAGAAAGCAGCGGCAGCAACCCCGCCCTCCGCGCCGAAGCCTCACTCTCGGCCGCCACTACCGCCTTCAATGCCGGCGATTTTCCCCTCGCCGCCGCCGAACTCGAAAAAGCCGGTTCCCTGGTCGATGGCGACGCCGCCCGCCAAATCACCCTGAATCACGCCATCACCCGGCTGGCCATGGACGATCTCCCTGGCTTCCAGACCCTTGCAGAGACCGCCAAGGATGACCCGCGCCTGAAAGCCGAATTCGCCCTCGAACACGCATTGTTCCTGACCTCCCGCCGCGATCCTCTCGCCGTCGCCGCCCTCGACAGCTTCATCCTCGACCACCCGGGCCACCCGCGCACCGCCGAGGCACGACTCGCCGCCGCCCACGCCGCGCTCGAAGCCCTGCCGCCCGATCCCGCCTTCGCCAAAGCCCAGCTCGACGCCATTTCCAAAAGCGAATCCGCCACCCTCCCGGCCGCATCCCTCACCCTCGCCCGGATCCGTCTCGCCAGCCGCGAAAAACGCCATGCCGACGCCGCCGGCATCGCAGAAGCCTTTCTTCGCGACCATCCGCAAGATCCCAGACTGCCCGAGATCCGCTTCGAACTCGCCCAAGCCCGCTTCGACAACGGCGATTTCAACCAAGCGCGCCTCGAGTTCGAAAAACTCAGCACCACCCATCCCGAAGCCCCCATTGCCCAGGCCGCCTTGCTCCTCGCCGCCCGCGCCTCCGTCCTCGTCGCCACTCCCGGAGCCAAGGAAGAAAGCATCCAGCTTTTCGACCAACTCATCGCCGCCAAAGGCCCGCTGGCCGACGTCGCACGCCTGGAAAAATCCCGCGTCCTCTCCTACCCAAAGGCTGCCCGCGAACTCCTCCCGTGGTTCGAGTCGATGAAAAAGGACCACCCTCTCCGCCTCATCGCCGGCCTTCACCTCTGCGACGCCCTCTACAACAGCGCCGGCACCGACCAAGCCCCTCTGCGCCAAGCCCTCGCCATTTACGAGGAACTCCTCACCACCCTGCCAAGCGATTCTCCACGACGCCCCGAAATCGAGTACTATCGCGGCCGCGTCCTCGAACAACTCAGCGATCCCGCCAGCCCTGCCACCAAACGCGAAAAAGAAGCACTCGAGGCCTACTTCTCCGTTCTCCAAGCCGCCGCCCGCCAAGCACCCACCGATTGGCAATGGGTCGACAAATGCGGCGTCCGCGCCCGCAGCCTCCTCGAAAATGACTCCCGCTGGGACGCCGCCATCGCCATCGCCGAGCAACACGCCCGCCTCGCCAGCCCCGGAGCCAAGGAAGCCGCCGAAAGAGCCAAAGCTCTCAAGCTGGAACACTTCATCTGGGACGAAAACGAGTAAGCCCCAAGGCCGAAAACCGGAGATTCCCGGCCTTGGAAATTTCGAGCCTTCACCCTCCATCCCGCCATGTTCAAAAGCATCCTCACCGCCATCATGTCCGCCATCCTCGCCAGCTCCGCACTCGCCGAGAACGAATTCCGCCACGTCGTGCTCTTCAAATTCAAGGCCGAAGCCTCGGCCGCACAGGTCAAGGAGATCGAAGAGGCCTTCGCCGCCCTCCCCTCCCAAATCGACAGCATTACCCGCTACGAATGGGGTCTCAGCGAAAGCGTCGAAAAACTCAACGACGGCTTCACCCACTGCTTCCTGGTCACCTTCAAGGACAAGGCCGGCCTCGAAAGCTACATTCCCCACCCCGCCCACGAGGCCTTCGTCGGCAAACTCCGCCCCATCCTGGATAAGGCCCTCGTCTTCGATTACACCGCCAAAAAGGACTGACGCCGCCCATTCTTTCGCAGGACTTGGTAGGATTACCCGGCAGGCACCGCTCCGCCCGAGCCCGAAAAAGCAGCGGCTTTTCCCTTGCCAAGCCCTCCCTCGCTCCCTATCTCGCCAGCCCCTCCACGCACCGCCACGACAACAATGGAATACCGGGGGAATCCCAAGCGGTGGGTCTTCCAAGCATCGCCCGACCTGAATCAAGGCGGGACAACATCAAAATCATGATCAACGAACTCATCAGCGACATGGTGGACGCCGGCGTCCACTACGGCCACCAGACCAAGAAGTGGAACCCAAAAATGAAGCCCTACCTCATGAAGGACAAGGGCGGGATCTACATCATCAATCTCGAGCAAACCGTCCGCTGCCTCGATAAGGCCGCCGATTTCCTTTCCGACCTCTCCGGCAAGAACAAGAAGATCCTCTTCGTCGGCTGCAAGCGCCAGGCCCAAGACGCCATCCGCGAAGCCGCGGAAGCCACCGGCCAATACTACGTGAACCATCGTTGGCTGGGCGGCATGCTCACCAACATGACCACCGTCCGCAAATCGATCGAACGCCTCAAGTGGCTCGAGAACATCGAGAAGCAACCGGAGTTCAAGTCGATGTCCAAGAAGGAGCTCTCCGCTCTTGGCCGCGAACGCGAAAAGCTTCTCCGCAACCTCCGCGGCATCCGCGGCATGGAAGGCAAGCCGGACGCCATCGTCATCGTCGACTCCGCCCGTGAGTCGATCGCCGTTGCCGAAGCCCGCCGCCTCGAAATCCCCATCGTCGCCCTCGTCGACACCAACGCCGACCCTGCCGTGGTCAATTACCCGATCCCCGGCAACGACGACGCCGTCCGCGCCATCCGCATCATCCTCCAAAACCTGGTCGACGCCATCGTCGCCGGCAAGAAAGGCTGATCCGTCACCCAATTCCGGCTGCGGTTCCTTCCGGGGTTCCGCAGCCTCTTTTTTCCCAATAAGCACCACTTCCCGAAATGATCACCGCTTCCCTCGTTAACGAACTCCGCAAAAAGACCAGCGTCGGCATGATGGAGTGCAAGAAGGCGCTCACCGAAACCAACGGCGACATCGATGCTGCCGTGACCTACCTCCGCGAACGCGGCATCATGAAGTCCGCCGGCATGGCCACCCGCGGCGGTACCGAAGGCATCATCGCCGCCCGCCTCTCCTCCAACGGCAAGTTCGGCCTGCTCATCGAGGTGAACTGCGAAACCGACTTCGTCTCCCGCAACGAACAATACGTGCAGTTCGTTGACGAAATCGCCGACGCCCTCGCGGCCTCCGATGCGAAGACCCTCGAAGAAGCCCTCGCGGTGAAGATCGGCGACATCAGCGTCGAAGACTTCGTGAAGGCCAAGGTCCTCGCCCTCGGCGAAAACATCCGCCTCCGGAAGTTCGAGCGCTTCGACCTCGCCGACAACGGCGCGATCGCGCAATACATCCACATGGGCGGCAAAGTCGGCGTGCTCCTCGAAGTCGGCGCCGGCCAAGGCGAGACCGCAACGAAGGACGCCTTCCGCGATCTCATCAAGGACATCACCCTCCACATCGCCGCCGCCGCGCCCAAGGGCCTGTCGCGCGATGACATTGCCGCGGAGCTTGTCGAAGCCGAGAAGGACATCTTCCGCGTCCAACTGGCCAATGAAGGCAAGCCCGCCGAAATGATCGAAAAAATCATCATGGGTAAGATCGGCAAGTTCTTCGCCGAAAGCTGCCTCTTGGAACAGGCCTTCGTGAAGGATCCGGACACCACCATCAAGAAACTCGTCGAGCAGGTCGGCAAGGAGCTTGGCGATACCCTCAGCGTCCGCCGTTTCATCCGCTTCGGCCTCGGCGACTGAGCCCGATTCCGCACCTCTCCCAGCCCGCCTTCCCCTTCCGGGAGGCGGGCTTTTTCGTGCCCACACCCCGACCTAAGGCAACACTCGAAGGTCCAGCGTCAGCGGAAACTCCATGCCGACATCCTCTGGCGGGACCTCGAGGTAGTGAACCGCCGGCCCGCCGGGCCTGTCTTCGACCCGATGCCAGCCCAAGCCTCCGCCCGATGTCGGCTCCATCACCCCGGGCGTGTGCCCATGCTGCCAGAAACGATTCACTCTCCGTGACTCCGCTTCGTAGGCATTCACCGGCAAAGTCTCGTAACTCCGCCCCCCAGGATGGACCACGTGATAAACGCAACCACCCAGCGATCGCTTGTTCCACGTATCCACCACGTCGAAGGTCAGCGGCGTGTGCACCCCGATGCTTGGATGCATCGCCGACCACGGATCCCAGGCCTTGTAACGCACCCCTGCCACATGCTCACCCCGCCGCCCCGTGGGGCGCAGCGGAATCCGCCGCCCGTTGCAGACCAACACATGCCGACCTTCGACCATTCCACTCACCTTGACCTGCACCCGCTCCACCGACGAATCCACGTAGCGCGCCGTGCCTGCCGACGAACTCTCCTCGCCCAGAACATGCCACGGCTCCAAGGCCGCACGGATCTCGATCTCCACCCCTTCGTGACAAACACGACCGTAAACCGGAAAGCGGAATTCATGGAAGGGCTCCAGCCACGATACCTCAAAAGAAATTCCAGCACGCACCAGATCTGCCGCGACCTCCTTCATGTCCTCACGGATGAAGTGCGGTAGCATGAATCGGTCGTGCAATTCCGTCCCCCAGCGGACCAGCTTGCGGTGATACGGATTCTCCCAAAACCGCAGCACCAAGGATCGAACTAGCAGCATCTGAACGAGGCTCATCCGCGCGTGTGGCGGCATTTCGAAGGCCCGCAATTCCAAGATCCCCAGCCGTCCACTGGCCGATCCCGGCGCATAGAGCTTATCGATGCAGAATTCCGCGCGATGCGTATTGCCCGTCAGGTCGGTGAGCATGTTCCGCAAAATCCGATCCACCAGCCACGGAGGATCGCCACTCTCCGGCAGCTCGTTGAAGGCAATCTCCAGCTCGAACAAACGATCGTCCCGCCCCTCGTCCACCCGCGGTGCCTGACTGGTGGGCCCTAGGAAAAGACCGGAGAACAGGTAGGACAGCCCCGGATGATGCTGCCAATACGTGATGAAACTCCGCAGCAAACCCGGCCTCCGCAGAAAAGGGCTGCGATCGGGGGACTCGCCTCCAAGCGTGACATGATTGCCGCCCCCCGTTCCCGTGTGGCGACCGTCGAGCATGAACTTCTCCGTGCCCAAACGCGATTGCCGCGCCGCCTCATACAAGGCCGTGGTGTCCCGAACCAAATCTCGCCAAGTCGCCACCGGATGCACGTTGACCTCGATCACCCCGGGATCCGGCGTGACCTTGATCCTCTCGATCCGCCGGTCCCAGGGCATCTCGTATCCCTCGATGACTACTGGAAGATCGAGCTGCGACGCGACCTGCTCGATCGCCTCAAGCAAAATCAGATAGTGCTCCAAATGGGTGACGGGCGGGAAAAAGATGTGCAGTCGCCCATTTCGCGGCTCCACACACAGCGCCGTGGTCGCGACCGGCTTGCCCGGATCCGCCGCCTCGGGCACGGGCGGCACGATCCCGCCCCCAGTGACCGGCATCAGGCTGCCATGCACCGGCAAGTCAGCCACCGACTCCAAAGGCGACGCCTCCAGCGCGGCCTGCTCACGCCGCAAATCCTCTCCACCCTGAGGCAGTGAGTCCAGCGGCAAACGGAAACCCATCGGCGAACCACCCGGCACCAAGGACATCCGCCCGCGACGAAAAACCCACCGATTGCTCTTCCACGCGGCGCCCTCCGCATCCCATTCCAAAGGCAACACGAAACCCGTCGGTTTCGACAAACCGCGATCGAGGAGAGCCGCGAGATAACGTCGTTCCAGCGGGTCATCGATGTCCGCGGTGTAGGGATCGACGTTCACCGGCAAGGTGCTCTCCTTCCAAGCGTAGTAAAACGCATCCTCAAATCCCGCGATCAAATGGGAAGGATCGCACGCAAGCCGCTCGACCAATTTCGTCGCGAAACGCCGCGCTTCCTCGATGCCATAGCCACATTCCGCCGTTGGCGATGCCAACAGCCGCTCGTTCTTCCACAAAGGCTCGCCATCCTTGCGCCAAAGCACCGTGTAGCCCCAGCGTGGCAACGGCTCGCCCGGATACCACTTGCCCTCCCCATAGTGGAGCAGGCCGCCCGGCGCGTGGATGTCCTTGAGCCTGCCCAAAAGGTCCAGTGCCAGCGCGCGCTTCGCCGGACTGTCGGCAGTGAAATTCCACTCCGGCCCCTCCATGTCATCGATCGACACAAAGGTCGGCTCTCCCCCCATCGTCAGTGCCACGTCCCCCGACTCCAAACGCTCGTCCACCGCCACGCCCAGGGCATCGATCGCCTCCCATTCGTTATCGGAGTAAGGCAGGGTCACCCGGGGATCTTCGTGGACACGCGTCACTTCGTTCGCCCATGCAAACTCGGTCTCGCACTCGTCCACCCCACCCACCACCGGTGCCGCACTGGCTGGCTCCGGCGTGCAGGAGAGCGGGATGTGGCCCTCCCCCGCAAGCAAGCCCGATGTCGGATCCAAGCCAATCCACCCGGCCCCGGGCACGAAAACCTCGGCCCAGGCATGAAGATCCGTGAAGTCCTCCTTCGCCCCGCTCGGTCCATCCAGCGATTCCTGATCCGGCTTCAACTGCACCAGATAGCCCGACACAAATCGCGCCGCCAGTCCGAGATGACGCAGCGCCTGCACGAGCAGATAGGCGGAATCCCGGCACGAACCCGTGCCGCGCTCGAAAGTCTGCTCGCAGGTCTGCACCCCCGGCTCCAAGCGGATCACATAAGCCACCGCACGATGCACCCGGAAATTGATGTCCACCAAGAAGTCCACAGTGCGCCGGGGCTCGCGGGGAATCCTTTTCAGCCACTCGCACAAAAGGGGGCCTTTCTCACGAATCTTTCGATACGGCGCCAACTCCTGCCGAAGCCCTGCAGGATAGCGAAAAGGAAACTCTTCCGCCTCCTTCTCGAGGAAAAAGTCGAAGGGATTGATGACCGTCAAATCCGCCACCAGATCGACCTCGATCCGAAACCTCCGGGTCTTCTCCGGGAACACCAACCTCGCCGCCCAGTTCCCGAAAGGATCCTGCTGCCAGTTGATGAAATGCTGCGCCGGCTCGACTTTCAGCGAATACGCCAGCACCGGGGTCCGCGAATGAACGCAGGGCCTGAGCCGGATGACATGCGGGGAAAGCGTCACCTCGCGGTCGTAGCGATACTCGGTGACATGATGGAGGCCGACTCGGATTGCCATGGATTGGCCGCCCCTGAAGCGCCCGCCATGCCAAGTCGCCCGGGGACATCGCGATGGAGACCTCACCGTTCGCAAACACGCCGCCTCGGATGGAACGACACCCGCATCCAAGGCCGATCATCCCGCCCAAAGCGGAAATTTCCACCACAAGTCCCGAAATTCACCGCCATCAGTAAAACCCGGTAATGACAAACCCTCATTCCTCCCTACCCTCTCCCGCGTGAGCTACCAGGTCTTCGCCCGGAAATACCGCCCGAAAACCTTCGACGATGTCCTAGGGCAGGACCACATCGTCAGGACCTTGAAGAACGCCATCGAGCAGAAACGATTGGCACACGCCTACTTGTTCGTCGGCCCCCGCGGCACCGGAAAAACTTCCACCGCGCGCATCCTCGCCAAAGCACTCAACTGCAAAGGCGGCCCGAGCATCGACTTCGACCCCGACGATGATCTTTGCGTGGAAATCGCCGAAGGACGCTCGCTCGACGTGCTGGAAATCGACGGTGCCTCAAACAACGGCGTGGATGAGGTCCGCCAACTCCGCGAGACCGTCCGCTTCGCCCCCGCCCGCGGTCAGTTCAAGATCTACTACATCGACGAGGTCCACATGCTGACCAACCAGGCCTTCAACGCCCTGCTGAAGACCCTGGAGGAGCCGCCGGAACACGTGAAGTTCATCTTCGCCACTACCGAGCCGCACAAAATCCTGCCGACCATCCTCTCCCGCTGCCAACGCTTCGACCTGCGGCCCATTCCCTCGGAAACGATCGCCGGACACCTCCTCCACATCGCCCGCGAGGAAGGCATCCAACTCCACGAAGCCGCCGCTTGGGCCATTGCCAAGGGGGCCGATGGCGGCATGCGCGACGCCCAGTCGATGCTCGACCAACTCGTCGCCTTCTGCGGTGAAACCGTGACCGAGGCCAACGTGCTCGATGTCTTCGGCTTCACCTCCCGCGAGACCGTGGCAACCGTGATCGGCAGCCTCCTCGCCCGCGATACCCCAAGCGCGCTGACCACCATCCAACGCGAGGCCGAAGCCGGCCGCGAGCTCGGCCAACTGCTCAATGAGCTGATCTCCGCCGTCCGCGCCCTCCTCGTCGCCAAGCTCGACTCGAAAACCGGCGGCGATGGCATTCCCGCCGAAACCTGGGCCCAACTCTGCAACGCGGCCGATGCCTACCCGCCGGAACGACTGCTGTCGGTGATCGACGTTTTCGCCGAAACTGAAGCCCGCATGAAGTGGGCTTCGAACAAGCGACTCCACCTCGAAATCGGCATCATCAAGACCGTCCAGACCCTCGGCGAAGTCCGCCTCTCGGACGTGATCAAGGTCCTCGCCGGAGCCTCCGAACACCTCACCGCGCCCGTCACCGAAGTCGCGGCCAACAGCATACTTTCCGAGCCTGCGCCACCGGCTGCGGAGCCGACACCCACGCCCGCCGAAGCCCCTCGCGAAAGCGCGCCGGCGGCAAAGCCCGAAACCGTTCTCTCACTGGACCAACTCATCGCCAGCGCGCCGGAGGAGGTGGAGACGGCACCGGAACCTGTCGTAGCCGATAGCCCGCCTTGGAAACCCGAGCCCTCCGCGCCCGAAGCCCCCGCGCCCAAAGCAGATCCCATGGAGGAGTTCTACAAAGACCCGCTCATCCAGACCGCGTTGGAAATGTTCGAGGCCACCCTCAAGCGCTGAAAATTTCCCATTCCTCATCTCGATCGCCACTCATGAACATTCAGAAATTGATGAAGCAAGCGCAGCAAATGCAGGCCGGCATGGCCGCTGCGCAGGAAGAACTCGCCCAGAAAACCGTCGAAGCCAGCGTCGGCGGAGGAAAGGTCACCGTGGTCGCCACCTGCGCCGGTGATGTCCGCTCGATCCACATCGACAAGTCGGTGGTCGATCCCGAAGACGTCGAGTTCCTCCAAGACCTCGTGCTGAAGGGCGTCCAAGAAGCGATCACCAAGGGCCGTGACATTTCCGCTGCGGAAATGAAGAAGCTGACCGGCGGCATGGGCCTGCCGTTTTGATCCAGCCCCTTCCGCTGCACGGCACGATGAAGTCCTCCCGCTTCCGCCGCCGCTTCGGATGGATTCTGATCGGGCTGTCACTGGCCCTCCACCTGCTGACCGTTTTTGCTTTCGCCCGGCAGCCAGACCGGCTGGCGGCCTTCACCGTCATCCCGATCTGGATGTGGGGCGCCGCAGGACTGGGCTTTTCCATCAGCGCCTTCTGGTTCCTCCGCGCCCCGCTCTCCCTGATCGTCACCGGCGTGTGGGCGCTGACGCTTTTGCTGGGATCCGATGAAGCGCGAGTGATCGCCCACGTCGGCACGCCGGCACCCCAGCAGGGAAATGCCGGACTTGCCGAAGGCAGGCCACTCATCCGGGTGCTCACGCTCAATTGCGGCCACTTCAGCTATGCCGGAGGCGCGGATCTCGCGACCGATCTCCGACGCTGGGATCCCGACCTGGTCCTCTTGCAGGAAGTCCATCCCCACCAAGTTCGCCACATCGCCGATCTCCTTTACCAGGGCCGCGGCGACTATCGGATCTACGCCACCAACGGCGTCGTCACCCGCTGGAGCATCCTCCGCGAGGTGAACCCCGCACCCACCGGCTTCCGCATCCAGCAAGTCTCCGTGCGCAAGCCCGACGGCTTCGAGTTCGAAGTCGCCAACCTCCACCTCGCCAGCGCCGCCACCGACCTCCGACTCTGGCGCCGCGATTGCTGGCGAACCCACCACGCCAACCGCCAGCTTCGACGCAAGGAACTGGGCATCGCCCTCAGCATCCTGAGCGAAACCGCCACCGGCCGCCCCATCATCCTCGGTGGCGATTTCAACGCCCCTCCCGGCGATCCTCTGAAAAACCTCCTGCAACCCGACTTCGAAGACGCCTTCGTCGCGGCCGGCACCGGCTGGGGAAACACCTACCAACGTCGCATCCCCTTCCACCGGATCGATCAAATCCACTCGACCGCTCAATTCCGCGCCTTGCGCTGCGCCGCGATCACGACACGCCGCAGCGACCACCGAATGGTCGTGGCGGACCTCCTCCCGCCACCTTAGTTTCCCCCATGCCACCCGCCCCCGTCACCCGCGAACGCCTCGTCGAAGTTCTGGAGGAAATCGCCCTCTTGCTCGAAATCCAAGGCGAGAACCCGTTCAAGGTGCGCGCCTACCGCCAAGGGGCGGAAATCGTCGCGGGACACGATGGCGACATCGTCGCTCTCGCCCGCGAGCAAAAGCTCGATGGCATCAAAGGCCTTGGCGAAGCCCTGCGCGACAAGCTGCACGAACTCGCCAGCACCGGCCGCTTGGAATTCCATGAGAAACTCCGCGCCGGCTACCCCGACGGATTTTTCGATCTCTTCGACCTCGAAGGCCTCGGGCCGAAAAAAATCGCAGCCCTCCACAAGACGCTCGGCATCGGCTCCATCTCCGACCTCAAATCCGCTTGCGAAACCCACCAAGTCGCGGAACTCCCGGGCTTCGGCGAGAAAACCCAGGCGAAAATCCTCCTCGCCATCGCTCGCCGCAACCAACACGCCGGCGAATTCCGACTCGACGACGCCACCATCGCCGCGGAGGAGATCCTCGATTTCCTCCGGAGTCACCCCGATGCCCTGCGCGTCTCCGTCGCCGGCTCCACCCGCCGCGCGAAAGAAACGGTGCACGATCTCGACTTCATCGTCGCCACCTCCCAACCCGCCGCCCTGACCGGCCACTTCGCCAGCGCGCCCTTCGCCACGGAAGTCATCGCCCACGGCGACACCAAGTGCTCGATCCGTCTCGCCAACGGCCTCCAGTGCGATCTCCGCGCTGTTTCGAACGATCAGTTCCCCTTCGCGCTGATGTATTTCACCGGCAGCAAGGAGCACAACGTCGCCATCCGCTCCCGCGCCCTCAAACAGGGCTGGTCCCTCAACGAATACGGGTTCACCGGCGATGACGTGCCCACCGTCCGCGACGAAGCCGATCTTTACCGCGCGCTCGGGCTCGATTTCGTCCCGCCCGAGCTCCGCGAAAACCGCGGCGAAATCGAAGCCGCCGATGCCGGCACCCTGCCCCGACTGCTCGAGTGGGAGAATCTGCGCGGCACCTTCCACAATCACAGCACCGCTTCCGACGGCAAAGCCAGCATCGACGAAATGGCGGAAGCCGCCCGCGAACTCGGGCTGCAGTATCTGGGCATCTCCGACCACTCGAAGTCCTCCCCCCAGGCCAACGGACTCGACGAAGACCGTCTCAACGCGCAAATCACCGCCATTGCCGACTGGAACCGCGAACACGGCAGCCCGCATTTCCGCCTCTTTGCCGGCTCAGAAGTGGACATCCTCAAGGACGGCTCGCTCGACTTCGACGACTCCCTCCTCGCCTCCCTCGACTTCACCGTCGCCTCCGTTCACAACGCCTTCACCCTCGACGAGGATGCGATGACCCGGCGCATCATCCGTGCGATGGAAAATCCCCACGTCACCATGCTCGGCCACCTCACAGGCCGACTGCTGCTGCGTAGGGATGGCTATGCGGTGAACCACGAAAAGATCATCGACTGCGCCGCCGCCACCCGCACGGTCATCGAGCTGAACTGCAATCCCAAGCGCTTCGACATGGACTGGCGCTGGTGGCACCGCGCCCGCGATCTCGGCGTCCTCTGCTCGATCAATCCCGACGCCCACTCGACCCAGCAACTCCAGTTCCTGAAATTCGGCGCAAGCATCGCCCGCAAAGGCTGGCTGCGCCGTCAGGACGTCCTCAACACCCGATCGCTCCCCGACATCGAAGCGTGGCTCCGCCTGCCCAAGGACAAGCGCTGAACCAAGCCCGCGACTCGATCATTCGGTTCCCGCGCTTTCTTTCACTTTCGACCAATCGATGAATTCGGCCACCCGCCCGAATTGCTGAACAGATCGCAGGCACAGGATGACGTAGCCCATGCCAATCGCGCTCATGGTCTGCGGCACCAGCTTCAAGGGCGTCGTCATCCCGGAGAAATGGTGATGTGCCAGGAAGAGCCCCACCAGGCCGCCGAGATACCACAGAACCAAGCGCTTCCGCTTCGCAGGATCCTGCTGGTTCAGCAGGGATTTCGCGATTTTCACTCGAAGCAGCTCGTCGGTCATCACCGCTCCTTTCCATCAATCCATTCCGATCGCGCCAAGAAAAAAGGCCCCGCCGAACGAATCGGCGAGGCCTCGGCTGAGACATGAAAGCTCAGTAACGGTAGGTCTCGCCCTTGAAGGGACCTTCCACCGGAACATTGATGTAGTCCGCCTGCTCCTGAGTCAGGACGGTCAACTTGGCACCGACTTTTTCGAGGTGGAGACGGGCGACCTCCTCATCGAGATGCTTCGGCAGCACCGTGACTTGGCCGGGCTTGTTGCTGTCCTTGTTTTTCCAGAGGTCGATCTGCGCGAGCGTCTGATTGGTGAAGCTGTTGGACATCACGAAGCTCGGGTGGCCGGTGGCGCAGCCGAGATTCACCAAGCGGCCTTCCGCCAGCATGTAAATGCTATTGCCGGTCGGGAAGGTGTATTTGTCGACCTGCGGCTTGATGTTGGTGCGGACCACACCGCGCGCGTTGTTGAGCTTGTCGATCTGGATCTCGTTGTCGAAGTGGCCGATGTTGCAGACGATCGCCTGGTCCTTCATCTTCTCCATGTGCTCCAAACGGATGATGTCGAAGTTGCCGGTGGTGGTGACGTAAATATCACCCCAGCCGAGGGTGTCCTCGATCGTCAGCACGCGGAAACCTTCCATCGCCGCTTGCAAGGCGCAGATCGGATCGACCTCGGTCACCACGACTTGGGCACCTTGTCCACGCAGCGCCTGCGCGCAGCCCTTGCCGACATCGCCGTAACCGCAGACCACGCCGACCTTACCGGAAATCATCACGTCGGTCGCACGTTTGATGCCGTCCACCAGCGACTCGCGGCAGCCGTAGAGATTGTCGAACTTCGACTTAGTGACGGAGTCGTTCACATTGATCGCGGGAACCAGCAGCGTGCCGGCCTTCGCCATCTGATAGAGGCGATGCACGCCAGTGGTGGTCTCTTCGGAGACACCCTTCCACTCCTTGACGATCTCGTGGAAAATCCCGGGCTGCTTGGCGTGGATGTCCTTCAGTAGATCCTTGATCACCTGCTCCTCGTGGTTGCCGGAAGCGGTATTGACCCAGTCCGAGCCATTTTCCAGTTCGTAGCCCTTGTGGAGCAACAAGGTGGCATCGCCGCCGTCGTCGACGATCAGCTGCGGTCCCAAGCCACCGGGGAACTGGAGCGCCTGCCAAGTGCACCACCAATATTCCTCGAGTGTCTCGCCCTTCCAGGCGAACACCGGAATTCCAGCGGCGGCGATCGCCGCGGCGGCATGGTCTTGGGTCGAGAAGATGTTGCAGGAAACCCAGCGCACCTCGGCACCGAGATCGACCAAGGTTTCGATCAGCACCGCGGTCTGGATCGTCATGTGCAGCGAACCCATCACGCGCACGCCCTGCAGTGGCTTCTGCGGACCATACTTGGCACGGGTCGCCATCAGGCCAGGCATCTCGTGCTCGGCGATTTCAATTTCCTTGCGGCCGAAATCGGCCAAGCCGATGTCGCGAACTTTGTAGTCGGTGAAGTCTGATGACATGTTTTTCGTTTATTTCGTTGTTGAGAGGTATTGGGCGGATGAGACGCAAGACTTGAAGACGCAAGACTCAAGACCAGAGATTAGAAAAACCAGCCAGATACGATCTTGGTTACTCCACCTCCACCAAGGCGTTTGCGAAGGCCTTCGATCATAGACCCGATCTGTTTGGTTTCTTCAATCAGAGGATTGGCTGCATCCGCGCTGAATGAACCAGCACGGATCCCAAGGTAGAGCTGAGTGCGGAGCTCACCCACAGAACCCTTGGCAATCGCGAGGAATCGGCGGAATTCCCGGTCACTTTCCCGCTCGGCTCCTTCGGCAATGTTCGAAGGAACCGAAATGCAACTCCGAGCCATTTGATCCCGCAAAGCATAAAGCTTCACGGGTTCAATCAACTCGAGGACCGAGACGGCCAGCCGCGCACTTCGCTTCCAGACGTCCAATTCCTCAAAGTGATGCATCGCCATCTCGTTTCTCCCGTCTTTCCTCAAGTCTTCCGTCTTGAGTCTTGCAGTCTTGGGTCTTCAGCGGACGGCCTTCTTCAGCGCTTCCGCCTTGTCGGTGCGCTCCCAGGTGAGGTCCGCGTCGTCCTTACCGAAGTGGCCGTAGTTGGTGGACTTCGAATAGATCGGACGGAGCAGGTCGAGCTGCTTGACGATGTCCGCGGGCTTGAAGGAGAAGACCTTCAAGACGGCGGCAAGGATGTCCGCATCGGGCTTGGTCCCGGTGCCGAAGGTATCGATGTGCACGCTGACCGGCAGCGGGTGGCCGATGGCGTAGGCGAACTGGATTTCGCAGCGGGCGGCGAGGCCGGCGGCGACGATGTTCTTGGCGACCCAGCGGCCCATGTAGGCGGCGGAGCGGTCGACCTTTGACGGATCCTTTCCGGAGAAAGCACCACCGCCGTGGCGGCCCATGCCGCCGTAGGTATCGACGATGATCTTCCGTCCGGTCAGACCGGAATCGCCCTGAGGACCACCGATCACGAAATTGCCGGTCGGATTGATCAGATACTCGGTGTCCTTGGTGAGCATGTTCTTCGGCAGGACCTTTTTGATGACCTGCTCGATGCAGAATTTCTCGATGGTCGCGTGCTCGACGCCAGCCGCGTGCTGGGTGGAAATCACCACGTTGACGATGCGGGTCGGCTTGCCGTCCACGTATTCGACCGAAACCTGCGACTTGGCATCGGGACGCAACCACTTCGCCAGTTTGCCCGCCTTGCGGATGCGAGTCAGCTCGCGGCCGAGACGATGCGCATACATGACCGGTGCGGGCATCAACTCAGGCGTCTCGTTGCAGGCGTAGCCAAACATGATGCCCTGGTCGCCGGCACCCTGCTCAGCGTGCTTCTTGCCCTTGGCCTTCTTTGCATCCACACCCTGGGCGATGTCCGGCGACTGACCCGTCAGGTAGTTGTTGATGAACAAGGTATCGGCGTGGAAGACATCGTCTCCGTTGACGTAGCCAATGCTCCGCACGGCATCGCGAATCACCTGCTCGTAGTTGAACTTCGCCTTGGTGGTGATCTCTCCACCCACCACCACGATGTTCGATTTCACGAAAGTCTCGCAAGCGACCCGACTCTTCGGGTCCTGCACCAAGCAGGCGTCGAGGATCGCGTCGGAAATGGTGTCTGCCACCTTGTCCGGATGGCCCTCTCCGACGGACTCGGAGGAGAAAATGTAGGTGCTCATGGTTGGATCAATTTTCGTATCGTCAAATCGCGATGGGTTGATCTATTGCTTCGTCCATGCCGTCAATGCTGAAATCACTGAAGCTCCTGACCGATCCGACCCGCCTGCGGATTCTGCTGTTGCTGGAGTCAGAAGCACTCAGCGTGGCGGACTTGCAGGAGCTCTTGGGCATGGGGCAGAGCCGGATCTCGACCCAATTGTCCCAGCTCAAAAGCGGCGGCCTGGTCCGCGACGAACGCAGCGGAAAGCACAATTTCTATCGCTCCGAAATGCCTGCGGCCTTGGTTTCCCTTGCGAGGGAAGCGGCGAAAGAAGTCCAGGAGGTCACCAAGGACGCCACCGCCCTGCGGCACTTGCAACGCAAGCGCCGGGACAAGACCCGCGCGTATTTCGACGAGCTCGCGGGCCGCTTCGGCAAGGACTACGTCCCCGGCCGCTCTTGGAAAGGGCTCGCCGAAGCCTTGCTGCAAGTGACGAACCGCGGCGTGGTCGCGGATCTGGGAGCGGGCGAAGGCACACTCGCCCAAATGCTCGCCCGCCAAGCGGAGCGAGTCATTGCCGTCGACCTTTCGCCGAAAATGGTCGAATTCGGCAGCGAACTGGCCCGCCGCCACGACCTGAAAAACCTCGAATACCGCCTCGGCGATATCGAGGAGCCGCCGCTTGACGATGCCTCGGTCGACCTCGCCTTTCTCAGTCAAGCGCTGCACCACGCTGGCAGCCCGCAAAAGGCCCTCTTGCAGGCCTTCCGCATCATCAAGCCGGGCGGTCAACTCGTGGTGCTCGATCTCCTCCAGCACTCCTTCGAGGAAGCCCGTGAACTCTATGCCGATGTCTGGCTCGGCTTCGGCGAAGGCGAACTGGCGGCCATGCTTGAAAAGGCCGGCTTCACCGAGATCGACACCGCCGTCGTCGATCGCGAACCCGAAGCGCCCCATTTCCAAACCCTGCTCGCCGTCGCACGACGCCCCGCCTGAAAGACGGCCGCGTCCGCAAAAAACGCAACAATTTGGACGCGGCGGAAATGATTGTTGCCTGAAAACCGCGCGCGTGAGGTGCCCGTTTTAGACGAGCAAAGCGAGCCCGGAGGGTGAAGCTGCGACACACTTTGCCGAACCAAAGCAGGGCCACCACGCGCCGCTTCGCCATCATGAACCTCGCCATCCGCGGCATCGAGGACGACATCGGCAAGGAACACGCCGATCCCTTCCGCCACGTCCAGCACCCCGACCTACGCGCGAGGATCAAGGTGATGGTGAAGCGGATCCTGAACAAACACGGCTACCCGCCGGACTTGCAGGAGGACGCGGTGAAGACCGTGCTGATGCAGGCGGAGTTGCTGTGCGCGGAGTGGGTTTGATCCCAATCTTTCGTTCCCGCCCCAGCAAAAGGCGGCGTGACGCCCGGCGGGATCGGGTGTCCAGTAAGTCCGTGCTCCGCCTGATCCTGCCCGCCGCGCTCGTGCTTTCCTGCCATCCTAGCCGGGGACCGATCATGCCGATCGCGGCGGAGCATCGTCCCCAGCTCACGCTCGCAGAAAAACCGTCGTTCCGCCCCGCTGCCCCCGCCGACCCGACGCGATCCGCAGCACGCTCCTCCGCTCCGGCGCCGCGACTGGTCCGGACCTCACTCGCGGGCATACCGATCACCGCGATTGCCTTCGATGCCCGCACGCACCGTCTGGTCGTCGCCGATCAAGCCGATGGCCCGGGATCTCAATGGCCAGACGCTCAGTCGGCGGCGACATCGCAAGAGGGCATCGCAGCCCTCAACGGCGGCTTTTTCACACCAGAAGGCCAGCCACTCGGTCTGGTCGCCAGCGAAGGCAAGCAAGCGGGCTCGGTGAACCGCGCATCCTCCCTAGGCTCCGGCTTTTACATGGGTGGAACCACCCCAGCACTGGCACGCCGCGAGTCCGCCCCGCGCGGCCCGGAACTTCTGCAAAGCGGTCCCTTCCTCGTGGAACAAGGGCGACCCGTCGCCGGACTCAGCACGGCTTCATCCACCGCCCGCAGTTTCATCGGCTGGGACGGTTCCCACGGCTGGTTCATCGCCCGCAGCGGCGCCTGTTCGCTGCAAAGCCTCGCCAAAGCCCTTGCCAGCAACGAACTCGGCGGCGTCCCCGCCCGCCACGTGCTCAATCTCGACGGCGGCCGCTCATCCGACCTCTGGATCAGCCGATCCATCCCCGGCGGTCCTCTCGAACAGCGGCCTCCTTGGAACAAGCCCGTCCGCAATTTCCTGGTTCTGCTGCCACGCTGAAAAGAGCGCCACGCCAAGGTCTTTCGATTTGGACAAGAAACCCGCGCCATGCTATCGGATCTTTCCATCGTATCGCCGAGCATCCCGTCCCGCCATGAAAGCCGCCTGCTGCCTCCTCCCGGTACTTTTCCTGGTCTCCTGCGCCCAAATGGACCGCATCAAAACGGCCACCACTCAGGGTTTTTCGAAAGTAGGTGAAGCCTCCAAGGCATCGGTCGCGCGATGGATGCCCGCCAGCATTCCCGTCGTTGAGGTCCGCGAGGATGACCTTCAGCTACGCCCCAGCGGCGAAGAACAGGCCCTCGCCTTCGAAAAAAATCGCCATAGCGGCTTCTGGAGTTTTTTCGAGGGCCCGGTCGATTTCGAGGAGCCAACGCTGCCTGACGAGGCATCTGCCTTGGATGGCGAACTCCTTCCGCCACGAATGGAATGATCACGGACGCCCGGACAGGGCCTTGCTGCCCGGGATCGCACCCGCAAGTTCCGCATTCCATCGTTGGCAACCCGGCGCGCATCGCCTAACCCTCCCCGCGCCATGCTTAAAGCCGGAATCGTCGGACTCCCCAATGTCGGAAAGTCCACCCTCTTCAACGCCGTCACCCGCTCCCGCAAAGCGGAGGCCGCCAACTATCCCTTCTGCACCATCGACCCGAACGTCGGGATCGTCGTCGTGCCCGATCCCCGGCTGGCTGTTCTTTCGAAAATCTCCGGCTCGCACAAGTTGGTCCCCACTGCGATCGAGTTCGTCGACATCGCCGGCCTCGTGAAAGGTGCTTCCGAGGGTGCCGGCCTCGGCAACCAGTTCCTCGCCAACATCCGGGAGACCGATGCCATCGTGCAGGTCGTCCGCTGCTTCGAGAACGACGACATCATCCATGAACTCGGCACCGTGGATCCGATCCGTGACATCGAGATCATCAACGCCGAGCTGATTCTCGCCGACATCGCCGCCATGGAAAAGCGGCGCGTCTCCCGTGAGAAGAAGGCCAAGAGCGGCGACAAGGAGTCCAAGGCCGAGGTCGAATTGATCGACAAGCTGCTTCCCCACCTCAACGAAGGAAACCCCGCCCTCACCCTCGCTCTCTCCGACAGCGAACGGGAACTCATCAAGGACTTCTTCCTGCTCTCGGACAAACGCACCATCTTCGCCTGCAATGTTTCCGAAGATGAGCTGTCCGGTGCCATGGCCGACCCTGACTCGCATCCCATGGTCGCCAAGGTTCGCAAATACGCCGCCGACGCCCACGGTGCCGAAGCCGTCGTCATCTCCGCAAAAATCGAAGAGGAGCTCGTCGACCTCAGCCCCGAGGAAGCCGCCGAGATGCTCGGCGAAATGGGCATCCCGGACTCAGGCGTCTCCGCACTGATCCGCGCGGTCTATCACTTGCTCGGCCTCCGCACTTACCTGACCACCGGCGTTCAGGAAACCCGCGCTTGGACGATCCACGAAGGTGACAAGGCACCTGCCGCCGCAGGCGTGATCCACACCGACTTCGAACGCGGTTTCATCGCTGCGGAAATCGTTCACTACGACGACCTCGTCGCCCTTGGCTCCAAGCATGCGGCGAAGGAAGCCGGCAAGCTACGCATCGAAGGCAAGGAATACGTCGTGAAAGACGGCGACGTGATCGAATTCCGCTTCAACGTCAGCAAGTGAGGCCACGCGGGAAGTCACCGACTTCCCGTGACGCTTCTTCACGGTCGGAGGGTCGCGAAAGTCCGGCCCCCACCTGACTCCGCGATCCGGAAGATCGCCCTCGTCCCGAAGATTTTCGCTTTCTGCAAAGATTCTCTTGCAAACCCGCGCCCTCCCCCATAAATCCGCGGCCCACCAAACAAGATGTGCTCGGGTGGCGGAATTGGTAGACGCGCTAGACTAAGGATCTAGTGGAGTAATCCGTGGGGGTTCGAGTCCCCCCTCGAGCACCACTTTCTCTCTCGGAGAGTTTTTTGGTCAGGGGCTTTGATGAGTGATTTCATTCCCTTCTCAGCCTGTTTTTTCAACCGCGAGAGCGATCGATAACTCTTCGTGGGAAAGCGCCCGAGCGACGGGGCCTTTGTGGTGATTCGAAAAAATGCGCGGCATTTATCCGCAAAAGCCGGGTGACTCGAGCGGAAACGGTGTAGCTTCATCGCGTGGGAACATCGACTTGGGTCTCGCATCGGAAATTTCGGCCGATCCCCCCATGAAAAACCAGCCGAACCCTCCTGAAGCTGGGCACTTACCCCATCTGCGCCATGCCGCTCATGCCAGCCACCGAGGCGGCCTCGTCCGCTCGACGCAGCACCGAAGCGGCGTGGCACCAACTGTCCGCCGATGCCACGATGGCGAAGCTTGGCAGCGCTCCGGAGGGCCTGTCCCGCGAGGAAGCCGCCGCGCGCCTCGAAGCCCAGGGCCCCAACGAACTGCGGGAAGGAAAGCGCATCAGCCCGCTGCGGATCTTTCTCGCCCAGTTCAAAAGTCTCATCGTCTGGATCCTCATCGCCGCCGGGGCGGTGTCGGGCTTTCTGGGCGAAGCCGCGGATGCCATCGCCATCCTCGCCATCGTCGCGCTCAATGCCGTGATCGGATTCCATCAGGAATACCAGGCCGGAAAATCGATCGCCGCGCTCAAGAAGATGACCGCCCCGCAGGCCAAGGTGCGGCGCGGCGGGCAAGTGTCGATGATCCCCGCGGCGGGCATCGTCGCTGGTGACATCCTCGTGCTGGAAGCCGGCGACCTCGTCGCGGCCGACGCCCGCTTGCTCGAAGCCGCGTCGCTGAAATGCATCGAAGCCGCGCTGACCGGCGAGTCGAAGGCGGTCGCCAAGCAGTCGGCGACCTTGGATGAAGCCGAGCTGCCGCTGGGAGATCGCGACAATCTGGTCTTCATGGGGACCAGCGTCGCCACCGGTAACGCCACGGCGGTCGTAGTGGCCACGGCGATGAACACCGAGCTCGGCCGCATCGCGGGATTGCTCGAGGCTGCTGGCGAAGAAGAAGGCACGCCCCTCCAAAAAAAGCTCGAGTCGTTCGGGCGCGTCCTGATTTGGGCGACACTCGGCATTGTGGTTCTCTTGTTCACGGTGGGTTTGCTGAGGGGCACCGAGCGATTGGAGTTGTTCATGACCTCGATCAGCCTCGCCATCGCCGCGGTGCCGGAAGGCCTGCCCGCGGTGGTCACCGTCGCGCTCGCGCTCGGCGTATCGAGGATGGCCCGCCGCCGTGCGCTCGTGCGCAGCTTGCCCGCGGTCGAGACACTCGGATCGACGACGGTCATCTGCACCGACAAAACCGGCACGCTGACCGTCGGCGACATGACCGTGCGCACGCTCCACGTCGCCGGCCAAACCTACGAAGTCACCGGCGAAGGCTACGGACCACACGGCGAGGTGCTCATCGAGGGACGGAAATGCGAATCCTGGCACGCGGCCGACTTGCTGGCCCTCGCCAGCATCCACATCGGCTGCAACAACGCGCACCTGGTCGAAGAGGACGGCATGTGGAAGGTCATCGGCGATCCCACCGAAGGCGCTTTGCTGGTCGCGGGGGCGAAGGCCGGCGGGGATCGAAGAAACATCGACGGCGACCTGCCGAAACACCACGAGCTGCCCTTTGATTCGGACCGGAAGCGGAGCACTGTCATCCGCCGCCTGCCCGATGGCCGACTTCGCGCCTTGGTCAATGGAGCACCCGACGTCCTGCTGGAACGGTGCACGGCCATCCACACCCGCGATGGCGTCCGGCCTTTGACCGATGACGACCGCAGCGAACTCGCAGCGCGGAACGCCGAAATGGCGCGGCGAGCCTTGCGCGTCCTCGGATCCGCCTATCGCGACCTCGATCACGCGAAGCCCGCAGAGCTGACGATCGATGCGGTGGAGCACGATCTCGTGTTCGTTGGCTTCGCCGGGATGCAGGACCCACCGCGCCGGGAAGCACGGGACGCGGTCGCGAAATGCCGGGCCGCCTCGATCCGCGTGGTGATGATCACGGGCGACCATCCGCACACCGCGGAAGCAGTCGCCCGCGATCTGGGCATCGCCGGGGACGAAGACCAGGTGGTCACCGGTGCGGAGCTCGACCGAATTTCCGACGAAGCCTTGCGGACCTTGGTGCCACGCGTCGCCGTCTTCGCCCGCGTGACCGCCGAGCACAAGCTACGCATCGTCCGCGCGTGGAAAGACAACGGCGCGGTCGTGGCCATGACCGGCGATGGAGTGAACGATGCCCCCGCCATGAAGGGAGCGGACATCGGCATCGCGATGGGAAAAAGCGGCACCGAGGTCACCAAGCAGGCCTCCGACATGATCGTCACCGATGACAATTTCGCGTCAATCGTCGCCGCCATCGAGGAGGGCCGCGGGATCTACGACAACATCCGTCAGACACTCCACTACCTGCTGGCGGGAAATGCTGGCGAACTCCTGTTGATGGCGGTCTGCCTGGCGATCGCCCTACCGGTGCCCTTGCTGCCACTCCACCTGCTGTGGATCAATCTCGTGACCGATGGCCTGCCCGCACTATGCCTCGCGACGGATCCGATCGACGCCGATGTGATGAAGCGCCGCCCACGGACGAGATCAGAGCCGATGACCGACCATCATTTCATCGCGACCCTGCTCCTCACCGCCTGCCTCACTGCCGGAGTCGCTCTCGCCGTTTATGTTCACGCATTGAAAAACGAAAGCATCGAGACCGCTCGGACGAAGGCCTTCGCGGTCCTCGTTTTCGCCGAGCTACTCCGTTCTTTCGGTGCCCGCAGCGCCACCAAACCGGTCTGGCGCATCCCGCTCTCCGGGAATCTGCTGCTTCTGATCGTGGTGAGCATTTCCTTCATTTTGCAGGTGTGGATCCACCACAGCCCGGCATTGAGCGAACTCTTGAAGACCTCCATGGTAACGCTCCCCGATTGCCTGATGCTTCTCGCTGCAGGCTCGCTCCCGCTCCTCGTGCTCGAGTGCTTGAAGCTGATGAGAAGGTCGGAATGAACCTGCAGAAAATCCCGACGAAAGGCGCCGTCATGGCGACCCATTGCATGGCAGCACGAGAAAGCCTTGAGAGAAATCGTTGGGCTTTGGCCTCATCCTCAAGCGGACGCTGCAAACGAAGGCGGCCGATGCAGCCTGTCCGAATGCCCGCCATCATCGAACATAAGATTTTGTTTTCCCTCCCTGCTCTTCACGAAGCGCTTAGAGCAAGGCCCCATGCCACTCGTCTTCCTTGAAGCCGACCAGCACGCGCCCACCACCGATCAAGAAGGGCCGCTTGACCAAATTGCCATGAGTGGCCAGTAGCGCCAGCGCCTCGCTGTCAGACATCCCGGACAACTGGTCTTTCAAGCCCATCTCGCGGTAATCGACACCCGACGTGTTGAAAAGCCTCCGCAAATCCCCACCGCAGGCCACCAAGGCTTCTTGGAGCTCTGATCGCGTCGGCGGCGTCTCACGGATCGCCTTCACCTCATGCGGAATGGCATGAGCTCCAAGCCACTTCAAGGCCTTGCGGCAGCTATCGCAGCCCTTGTATGCGTAAACGGAAATCATCGCGCGATCTTGCCTCTTCCCTTCCCCCGCGCAAGGCTGCGGTCCCGACCCATGAAAGAACGCCTGCTCGATACCATCCGCGCGGAACTCCGTGCCCGCTTCGATCGACTCACCCGCGCCGCAAAGGATGCCCATGCCGCAGCCACCGACCCCGGCAGCAAGGCGGAAAGCAAGTACGATACTCGTAGTTTGGAAGCCTCCTACCTTGCCGCCGGCCAAGCACGCCAGGTCGAAGACCTTGCCCGCGACATGGCGCTCTTCGAGAATCTGAGCCTGCCGAACTTTGACATCGACGACGCCATCGACGCCGGAGCCCTGGTCGAAGCGGATCTGGACGGCGCAAGCACCTGGTTCCTCCTCGCCCCGGCGGCGGGAGGACTCGAGATCCTTCACGAACAGCGCGATATCACCCTACTCGCACCCGATAGCTCTCTTTATCGGAAACTACTGGGCCGCCGGGTCGGCGACTCCCTCGAAGACCCGCCCCTCTTCGTCAGCGAACTGCTCTGAGCGCCCTCAAAATTCGCAGTGCCCCGGCGTCCGTGCGAAGGGAATGACGTCCCGGATGTTTTGCATGCCCGTGACGAACATCAGCAAGCGCTCGAAACCCATCCCGAACCCAGCGTGCGGCACGCTCCCATACTTCCGGGTATCAACATACCAGCCGTAATCCTCCAGCGCCAAACCGTGCCGTTCCATGTTTGCCAGCAACACGTCGAGCCGCTCCTCGCGCTGGCTGCCGCCGACGATCTCGCCGATCCCCGGCACGAGCAGGTCCATCGCGGTCACCGTCCGATCGTCGTCGTTGAGCCGCATGTAGAACGGTTTGATCTCCTTCGGGTAGTTGAAAACCGTCGTCGGCTTCTTGAAATACTCCTCGGTCAGCCAGCGCTCGTGCTCGCTTTGGAGGTTCAGACCGTACTCGACCGGGTACTCGAAGCTCTTGCCCGAGCCCTGCAAAATGCTCACCGCATCGGTGTAGGAGACCCGCTCGAAAGGATTCTCCGCCACAAACTCGAGGCGCCCACGCAGCCCCTGATCGACGAATTTCTCGAAGACCGAAAGGTCGCCGTCCTGATGATCCAGCGCCTCCCGGACCAGATATTTCACCATCTCCTCCGCCAAATCCATATCACCCTGCAAATCGCAGAAGGCCATTTCCGGCTCGATCATCCAGAACTCCGCCGCGTGCCGCGAGGTGTTGGAATTCTCCGCCCGAAAAGTCGGACCGAAGGTGTAAATGTTTCCGAGCGCACAGGCGAAGGTCTCCCCCTCGAGCTGGCCCGACACCGTTAAGTGCGCCGCCTTGCGGAAAAAATCATCCGCAAATGAACCCGACTTGCCACTCGTTGGATCCAGCGTCGTCACCCGAAACATCTCTCCGGCCCCCTCGCAATCGCTGGCGGTGATGATCGGCGTGTGGATGTGATAAAACCCACGCTCCGCGAAGAACCGATGCACCGCCTGACTCATCCTGCTGCGAACCCGAAACATGGCGCCGTAGAGATTGGTCCTCGGCCGCAAGTGGGCGATCCCTCGAAGAAATTCCGCCGTGTGCCCTTTCTTCTGAAGCGGGAAATCCTCCGGCGACTCTCCCAGCAATCGAATCGACGATGCCTGAACCTCCCAAGCCTGCTGCCCGCCCTGGGAGGCAACCAAGCGCCCCTCAACTGCAACCGATGCTCCCGTCCCCATTTTCTGCAAATCCGCAGAACCGGGAATCCCCGTATCGGCGATCACCTGCAGATTCCCCAAACAGGACCCATCGTTGATCTCGAGGAAGGAAAACGCTTTCGAATCCCGTCGTGTCCGCACCCAACCTGCGGCATGGATGACATCGGCGGGGGCACTCGAACGGAGCAAATCGCGGACCAGCGTGCGCATGCCCCATGCTCTAGACCCCGCCCTGCCGGCCTGCAAGGTCCCAACCATGCCAAAACCTCGGGGCATGCCGCAATTTCCATGTAGAATCCGCCGTACCAGTCCGTAACCTGTCCCCACATGAAAGCCCGCGCATCGATCCTCATCGCAGCATTTCTCAGCCCCGTCCAAGCCGCCGACTGGCAAGCGCCGAAGCCCGCGGACAAGGTAGCCGCGAGCTCATTCCACGTTCCGGAAGGCCTCGAAGTCACCGTCTGGGCCTCCACTCCGGAGCTCTTTAACCCCACGAATATGGACATCGACGCCGCCGGCCGCATCTGGGTCGCGGAAGGCGTCAATTATCGCGGCCACAATGGACGTCGTCCCGACGGTGACCGCATCGCCGTGCTCGAAGACAGCGACGGTGATGGAAAGGCCGACAAATCCCACACCTTCGTCCAAGAGAAAGGTCTTGTCGCCCCCCTCGGTGTCGCCGTCTTCGACAACGTGATCGTCGTTTCACAACCACCCGAACTGCTCGTTTATACCGACGTCGATCGCGACCTGAAGTTCGACCCCGCCGTCGACAAGCGCGAAGTGCTCCTAAGCGGCTTCAACGCCCGCAACCACGACCACTCCCTCCACTCCGTCACCGGCGGACCCGATGGCAAGTGGTATTTCAACAACGGGAACTGCGGTGCCCAGTTCACCGACAAGTCCGGCAAAACCTTCCGCATGGGCGGCGACTACTACAACAGCGGCGGCGGCGACTGGTTCGTCGATACCCGCCAGCTCAATGGCCAGAAGAGCGACGATGGCTTCCTCTGGACCTCCGGCTTCTCGGTCCGCATGAACCCCGACGGAACCAACGCCGAAATCATCGGCCACGGCTACCGCAACAGCTTCGAACACTGCACCACCTCACTCGGCGACCTTTTCCAAAACGACAACGACGACCCGCCAGCCTGCCGCACTTCCTACGTGCTGGAATACGGCTCCGCAGGCTACTTCACACGGGACGGCAAGTTCTACAATACGGTCAAGCGGCCCAACCAGGAACACTGGCGCAACCACTGGCGCCAAGACGACCCCGGCACCTTCGACGTCGGCGACGTCTACGGCGGAGGCTCACCCACCGGCATCGTCTTTTACGAAAACGGCGCCCTCGGAGCGAAACACACCGGCACTCTGTTGAGCTGCGAACCCGCCCGCAACGTGATCTTCGGCTACCAACCCGAACCCGTCGGGGCCACCTACAAGCTCGATCGCAAGGATTGGCTCACCACCAACAAAACCGGCGAATTCGACGGAGCCGACTTCACCGGCGGAGCCCAAAAAGAACAAAACCGCCAGCAGGGCAGCCCAATGCTGTTCCGCCCCTCCGATATCGCCGTCGGCGCGGATGGCGCGCTTTACATCACGGATTGGTTCGACCCACGCGTCGGCGGCCACGGGGACCTCGACGACTCCTGCTCCGGCACCATCTACCGCGTCGCTCCCAAAGGCTTCAAATCGAAGAACCCAAAGATCGACCTCGCCACCACGGAAGGCTGCATCGCCGCTCTCAAAAGCCCTGCGATCAATGTGCGCTGGACCGGCTTCCAAGGGCTGAAAGCAAAGGGCGACAGCGCGCTCCATGCCGTGCTCGCGGTCACCCGGGACCCCAACCCGTGGATTGCCGCCCGTGGCATCTGGCTGCTCCCCCACCTCGGCCCACAGGGGGAGAAAGCCTGTAGCGATCTCCTTTCCGCCAAGGACACGCGCCAACGCCTGACCGCCTACCGCGCCCTGCGCCGCGCGGGCAAAGACATCTTGCCGCTCGCCACCAAACTCGCGACCGACCCCGCTCCCGCCATGCGCCGCGACGTCGCCCTCTCCCTGCGCGGCATGCCCGCCTCCGCCTCCGCACCCATCCTGCTCGCCATCGCGAAAGGTTGGGACGGCAAGGACAAAAACTACCTCGAAGCCATCGGCCTCGCCGCAGAGAACGTCGAAAGCGAAGTCTGGACCGCACTCAAGACCGCACTCGCCCCGGGCGCGCCCGCATCTTGGAGCGATGCCTTCGCCAAGCTGACCTGGCGACTCTGGCCCGTCGCGGCAATCCCCGAGCTCAAGGCACGGGCACTCGACGCGTCCCTCTCCGCCGAAGCCCGCAAATTCGCCTGCGAGTCTCTCTCCTTCATTGACGACAAGTCGGCCGCCGAAGCCCTGTTCGAAGTCGCCGCCAATGCCGATCCCGTCGTCAAAGCGACCGCCATCGACTGGCTCTTCCAACGCGGCACAGGTGCTTGGGCCAAGTTCGGCCTGCAAGACGAACTCAAGAAACGCGGCATCTACGACCCGGAAAAAATCGTCCTCCAAGAAGTCATCTTCCCCGGCAAACCGGAGAAAACGAATTTCACGATCGCTGACGTCGCGAAACTCCGAGGCGACGCCACCCGCGGTAAAAACGCCGCCGCACGCTGCGTCATGTGCCATCAAATCGACGGCAATGGTCCCGCCTACGGCCCCGACCTCAAGGGCTGGGTCTCACGCCAAGGCAAGGAAATGGCGATCCGCGCAATCGTCGACCCCTCCGCCGAAATCGCCCACGGCTTCGACGGCACCGTCATCCACCTCAAGGACAACCGCTACATCGACGGCCTCGTCCGCTCGAACGGCGATCCAACCGTCGTCACCACCGCCGGCGGACTCACTCAAATGGTCCCGCGCGACCGCATCCAATCCACCCGCCCGATGGAACGTTCTCTGATGCTGAATGCAGACCAGCTCGGCATGAGCGCCCAAGACGTGGCCGATGTGGTCGAATGGCTCAGAACATACTGAGCCCCCTCTCCTATCAAAGCCCCGGCACGGATCGCACCCGGCCGGGGCTTTTTCATTCCAAGGCCTTCACCCACGCCGCATCGGGACGGCCTAGGCGAAAAAAGAACCCATCATCGCATCCTGATACGACGATTTGATTGTTGCGAAAGCTCACCCAAGCTCTAGCCTTCCCCTATGCCGCGGCCCGATCCGACCTCCGACCTTCAACAAGCCCTCAAGCAGCGCATTCTTGTGCTCGATGGCGCGATGGGCACCACCATCCGCACCTACGGACTCAAGGAGCAGGACGCACGCGGCAGTCGCTTTTCCGACTCCCAAAAAGACCTGCTGAACAACGGCGACATCCTTTCCCTCACCCGCCCGGACGTCATCGGCGACATCCACAAGCGCTTCTACGAAGCCGGTTCCGATATCTGCGAAACCAATACTTTTTCCGCGACCTCGATCGCTCAAAGCGAGTTCTTTGTCGATGATCCCCGCGAACACGGCGGCATCAAGGACCCGGAATTCTTCCAAAAGATCATCGACAGCGCCGAACTCCGCGACCTCGCCTGGGAACTCAATGTCGAATCCTCCCGCCTCTGCAGGAAATGGGCGGACGACATCGGCAGCGACACTGGCGTCCGACGCTACGTCGCCGGCGCGATCGGACCTCTCACCGTCTCTCTGAGCACCTCGCCCGATGCCAACGATGCCGGCTTCCGCACCGTAACTTTCGACCAAGTGAAAGAGGATTACAGCCGCCAGGTCCGCGCGCTGATCGAAGGCGGCTGCGACATTCTGATGGTCGAAACCATCTTCGACGCACTCAACGCCAAAGCTGCGCTGGTCGCCATCCAGGAAGTCTTCGAAGCGGATCAAGTCCGCCTG
Source organism: Verrucomicrobiota bacterium (assembly GCA_004293445.1). Taxonomy (GTDB): domain Bacteria; phylum Verrucomicrobiota; class Verrucomicrobiia; order Verrucomicrobiales; family Akkermansiaceae; genus Haloferula. Next base: position 52,917 of record RDYP01000004.1, read on the forward strand.
CCGATCATCGTCAGTGCCGCCGTCGGCCTCGGTGGCGAGACCATGATTTCCGCCCAGAAAGTGGAAGCGCTCTGGAACGCCGTCGCCCACGTCAACCCGCTTGCCGTCGGACTCAACTGCTCGCTTGGCCCCGACCTGATGAAGCCACACCTCGAGGAGTTGGCCAAGGTCGCCGCATCCCATATTTCCTGCTATCCCAATGCCGGCCTGCCCAATCCACTCGCACCCACCGGCTTCGACCTCGAGCCCCAACACATGAACGCCTACATGAGGGAATTCGCCCTCGATGGTCTTCTCAACCTCGCCGGTGGCTGCTGTGGCAACACCCCCGAACACATCGCCGCCATCGCCGCGGCGATGAAAGGAGTGAGGCCGCGGGAGGTGCCGATGTTGGAGAATTGAGAAAACATCGAACATCGAACGTCCAACATTGAACGTCGAAATGGAGAGCCAGACGAACCGGACCTACGACCTTGAAGAGAGGCTTCTCTCTTATGGGGCCGCGATCATCGTGCTGACACGTTCGCTCTCATCAGACTACGCGGAACGTCACGTGGGAAATCAGTTGCTACGCTCGGGCACCGCATCTCTCTCCCATCACGGCGAAGCTCAAGGCGCGGAATCTCCGGCGGACTTCATCCACAAGCTGCGGCTCGCGCTGAAGGAGCTTCGCGAGGCAGAGCGGTGGCTGAAACTCATCGCCCGCGCCGGCTCGGGGCCTTCGAATCCAAATCTCAATCCGCTGCTCGACGAAACAGACCAGCTCATCCGAATCTTCGTCAGCAGCATCGCAACCGCCGAAAAACGCCGAAGCAGCTGAAGGCTTCCCCTTGGGGGCTCGATGTTTCCAATCAGAATCTCAATCCTCTTCCCTTCGACGTTCCATGTTGGATGTTCGATGTTCGATGTTCCCATGACTTCCTTACCCCGCGTCCTCCGACTCTCCGGCTCCGAAGCCTACAACCACACGCCGGATAAAAACTTCCTGATGATCGGCGAGCGCACCAACGTGGCCGGTTCGCCGAAATTCGCAAAGCTGGTGCGCGAGGGAAAACTCGACGAGGCCCTCGAAATCGCCCGCCAACAGGTGGAAAGCGGGGCAAACGTGATCGATATCTGCTTCGATGACGGCCTGATCGACGGCAAGGCCATGATGGCCCGTTTCCTCCAGCTGGTGCAAAGCGAGCCCTCCATCTCGAAGGTCCCGATCATGGTCGATTCTTCCAAATGGGAAATCATCGCCGAAGGCCTGAAATACCTGCAAGGCAAGGGCATCGTGAACTCGATCTCGCTCAAGGAGGGCGAGGAAAGGTTCATCGAGCAAGCCAAGCACATCCGACGCTACGGCGCCGCCACCGTCGTCATGGCCTTCGACGAAAACGGCCAGGCCGCCACCTACGACGAGAAAATCCGGATCTGCGAACGGGCCTACCGGGTGCTGGTCGACCAGGTCGGTTTCCCACCGGAAGACATCATCTTCGACCCCAACATCCTGACCGTCGCGACCGGCATCGAGGAGCACAACAACTACGCGCTCGACTTCATCAACGCGACTCGATGGATCAAAACCCATCTCCCCCACGCCAAGGTCTCTGGCGGAGTCTCCAACATTTCCTTCTCCTTCCGCGGCAACAATGTCGTCCGCGAGGCGATGCACTCCGCATTTCTCTATCACGCCACCCGCGCCGGGATGGACATGGGCATCGTCAACGCCGGCATGCTCGAGGTCTACGACGAGATCCCCAAGGAACTCCTCGAACACGTGGAGGATGTGCTGCTCAACCGACGCCCCGACGCCACCGAACGCATGCTCGACTTCGCCGAACGCTTCAAGGGCGTCGGAGGCAAGAAGATCGAGGAAGACCTGAGCTGGCGCGAGGAACCGGTCGAAAAACGACTCGAGCACGCCCTGCTCAAAGGCATCGACAAATTCATCGATGAAGACACCGAGGAGGCCCGCCTAAAATACGGCCGCCCCCTCAAGGTGATCGAAGGCCCACTGATGGACGGCATGGGCGTGGTCGGCGATCTCTTCGGTGCCGGAAAAATGTTCCTACCCCAAGTGGTGAAGTCGGCCCGCGTGATGAAAAAAGCGGTCGCTTGGCTGACCCCGTTCATGGAGGCCGAAAAAGCGGAATTCCTTGCCGGAGACATCGCCGCGATCCTCGCCGAGAAACCCGGACTCAGCCACGACGATGCCATCGCCCTCGCCGGTCGCCGCCGCTCGGCAGGACGCTTCCTCATCGCCACGGTCAAGGGAGACGTGCACGATATCGGAAAAAACATCGTCGGCGTAGTCCTCGCCTGCAACGGCTTCGAAGTGACCGACATGGGCGTGATGGTCCCCTGCGACAAGATTCTCGCGAAAGCGAAGGAGATCGGTGCCGACGTGATCGGCTTGTCCGGACTCATCACCCCATCGCTCGACGAAATGATCAACGTCGCCAAGGAGATGGAGAAGGCCGGCTTCACCGTTCCGCTGCTGATCGGCGGCGCCACGACTTCCGCGACCCACACCGCGGTGAAAATCGCCCAACACTATTCCGGACCGGTCGTTCATGTGCTCGATGCCTCGCGCTCGGTGCCCGTCACCACTTCCCTCCTTTCGCCCGACCAAAAGGACGCCTTCATCGCCGACAACCACGAGAAGCATCGCAAGGCCCGAGAAGCCTTCACCGGCGGCCCGAAAAAGGAAATTGTCAGCATCGTCGAAGCCCGCGCCAAGGCCCGCCTCACCGACTGGTCCACCTACACGCCCCCAGTTCCGGAATTCACCGGCACCCGCGTGATCGCCAGCCAGTCGCTGCGCGAGCTCGCGGAATACATCGACTGGACGCCTTTCTTCCACGCCTGGGAACTGCGTGGCGTCTGGGACCGCGAGGCGGGCGTGCTCAAAACCAAGAACGAGGAAGGCGCAAAGGAGGCCGCTAAACTCCACGCCGAGGCACTCGAACTTCTAGAAAAAGTCATCGCCGAGAAACGCTTCACCGCCCGTGGCGTGTACGGCTTTTTCCCGGCGAACGCCGACGGCGATGACATCGTGGTCTGGAACGATGAATCCCGTACTTCGGAAAAGACCCGCTTCCACACCCTGCGCCAGCAGATCAAGAAGGAGTCCGGCAAACCAAACGAAGCGCTGTCCGACTACATCGCCCCCCAAGGCTGCGGCAAGGACTACGTCGGCGGATTCGTCGTCGGCATCCACGGCGCGGACGAATGGGCGGCGGAGCTGGAAGCCGCGCACGATCCCTACAACGCGATCATGGCCAAGGCCCTCGCCGACCGACTCGCAGAAGCCTTCGCCGAACTGCTCCACCACCGCGCCCGCGTCGCCTGGGGCTATGAGCGACCGAACGAATTCGGTGCCAACGAGCTGATCAAGGAACTCTACCGCGGCATCCGCCCGGCCCCCGGCTACCCGGCACAGCCCGACCACACCGAAAAACCCATCCTGTTCGAGCTACTCGGCGCAGAGGAAGCCACCGATGTCGCACTGACCGAAAGCTGTGCGATGCATCCGGGAGCGGCCGTCAGCGGCCTTTATTTCAGCCACCCCGAAAGCCACTATTTTTCGATCTCCGAAATCCAAAAGGACCAGATCGAGGACTACGCCCATCGCAAAGGCATGAGCGTTGCGGACGTTGAAAAATGGCTCGGACCCTGGCTCGGCTACGCCTGAACTCCGGGAAGTGTCGATCACAGGTCGACACTCCCTACAGGCCCCGCTTCAAATCAAGGTAGCGCCGCATCGCCGCGATCCGATTTTCCACGCCCAAACGCTGGAAGACCGCTTCGAGGTGCTTTTCCACCGTCCTCGGGCTGATCCCGAGGATGATCGCCGCCTCGCCGCTGGTCTTTCCCTCGGCGATCCAATCCATGATCTCTCGCTGGCGACGGGTCAGAATCGATGAAACTTCGTCCATCGCTTCGGCCACGCCCGGCATTTGGAGAATGAGGATGATTTCACCACTCAATTTCGGCAGCGCATGGACAGCCATCTCCCCGCCGCCGAGATCGAGCGTCACGTCGGACCAATGGGCGTCGACCGGATTTTCCCAACTCGCATCGAGAACCTTCTCCAATTCCGCATAGCGCGACGGCGGCAGCATCCGCAGAGCCTCGTCCGCCTCCCACCATCGCTCTGCCAACTCGACCGCTGCATGGTTCAGGGGACAAATCTCCGCCTGGAGATTGACGATGAATATCGCCAGTGGCGACTTGGCACTCCCCGCAAAAATGCGACGACGCACCGAAGACTCCACGTGGTGCGCCTCCAGCCGATCCGCGACCCCACGGGCGGTCAGCAAAATCGCATCAAAGCGCTCGCGAGCCTGCAGCCCGACACTGCCGCCGCTGAAATAGCACTGCAAAAAGGCCTTTCGCCGTCGTTGCTGAACCAGCATGCCAAAGAGCACGTCGCTCGTTTCAGTCTGACCAAAGAGCTCTCTCACGAAAGCACTGCTGCGATATTCCTCCGGTGAAACAAAATCACTCAAAGCAAAGCCGAGATCGCCCGGATTTTCAAAATCGACCCGCCTCGAAAGCGGATGCTCCGGCATCAGCCGATTCACGTCGCCGATCCTCTCCGCGAGGACTTTCGCAATCGGACCATGACCCGCCACCGAACAAAAACCACTCAGCGGTGACACCCCCGTGACCAACACCTCGTCGGCACCGAGAAGCAACGGCAACTCGGTGACCAAAAGTTCCACGAGGTCGTCAAAACTGCCCGCACGATGAATCGCACGAGCCACGTCAAAATAGGATTTTCCAAGCACGAGGGAGATGGGAGGATGGGGGACGGGTGGAGCGCCGAAGGCTTTTACGTAAAGATCCGTAAGTATCAATACGCATTGTTGTCCGCGGCGCTGCGTGGCAGGATCTTCACGTGTTCGCAATAGACAAGCCCTTCGGCTAGCCCCTTGCCACACAAGATTTTCCCTGGGGGGGGAAAAAGATGGCCTCGTCAGTCCTTGTGGCTGGCGGGGCTATTCATTTTGATGGTGGAGCCATACCATGCTGATCGCCTTCCACAAGCCCTACGGGGTGCTTTGCCAATTCACGCCCGACCAGCCCGGACAAAGGACGCTCGCAGAGTTCGGCTTCCCAAAACGAGTCTTCCCGATCGGCCGACTCGACCAAGATTCCGAGGGCCTGCTGCTACTCGGGGATGAACGTGCTTGGGTCGATCGCTTGCTGGATCCTCGCCACGGCCACCCTCGGACCTATCAGGTTCAAGTCGAGGGCATACCTGATGCAAACGCCATCGAACGACTCGCAAAAGGCGGGATCGATCTGAAAGGGCATCGCACCCTGCCATGCCGCGCGCGACGACTGGATGCCGCGCCCGATTTCCCACCTCGCGATCCTCCGGTCCGCTATCGCAAAAGCGTGCCGGACTGCTGGCTCGAACTGATCCTGACCGAAGGCAAAAACCGCCAGGTCCGCCGAATGACCGCCGCTGTCGGGAATCCAACGCTGCGGCTGATCCGCGTCGCCATCGGCACCCTGCCCCTCGCCAAACTTGGACGCGGCGAATGGCGCGAGCTCAGCGAGGAGGATCGAGCACGGCTCCGCTAAATAAGAGCGACTAGGGCAAAAACTCGACCCGCAGCCGCAAGGGCCGAGCCAACTCCGGGATCGCCATATCGATCGGCATGCTCACACGAACCTCAGTGCAGCCGTCATCCAGCCTCACCCGGCGGATCTCGCCGATGCCGCCCCATGCCCCCCGACCATTCTTGCGGGCGATTTCCACCCTCTGCCCCGCATCGCCCAGAACCTCGACGACGTAGCAAACGTCCCGCGGGATTTCCGGCGGAAGCACACAGAGCATCACGGGCTCCGGCGGGTCTCCCAAAAAAGCGAGCGAAGGCAGCCGAAGCCAAGCCTCATCGTCATTCATCGGAGCCAGGTCGAAAGCATAGGCCATCAGGTTACTGATGCCATCCGCATCGAGATCCGCGTCGGGATCGGCGAAAACCCCGACCAAACCGTTGGCCTCCGCCCAGTCGAAGTAGTCATCCCCCGCACAAACCGGTAGCAGACCCGCGATCAGCAGGCCGCATGCGATGGCGCAGGATTTTCCAAACATACGGCCGAAAGGATAGATCTAGGGAAGCAAGCGTCCAGCCTCGAATCCCTATCTCACTCGTGATCCGCCAGGTAGCGCTCCGCTTCCAGAGCCGCCGCGCAGCCTTGGCCTGCGGCGGTCACCGCTTGGCGATAGTAATGGTCCGCCACATCCCCGGCGGCAAACAAACCCGGGGTCTTCGTGGAAGTCCGCCCCGGCGTCTGGAGAATGTAACCGTTTTCGTCCAAGTCGACGAGATCGCCCAAAAATCCGCTGTTCGGCACGTGGCCGATCGCCACAAACACGCACTTCAACTCAAGCTCGCGCTCTTCGCCATTGACCAGATTCTTCAAGGTGACGGCACGCATCTCGCCCACCTCGTCGGTCAGGTATTCGGCGACGGTGGAGTTCCATACCGGCTCGACCTTCGGATTCGCCAATGCCCGTTCCGCCATGATCTTCGAGGCCCTCAGCTCGTCCCGACGATGGATCAGATACACCTTGCTCGCAAAGCGTGTGAGGAAAGTCGCTTCCTCACAGGCGCTATCGCCACCACCAATCACCGCCACCGGGACATCGCGGTAAAAAGCCCCGTCGCAGGTGGCGCAGGATGTCAGACCACGCCCAATCAGGCTCTTTTCATTCGGCAGCCCCAGATGACGCGGTGCCGCGCCCGTGGCAATGATCACGGTGCGAGCCTCGTGACTGCCCGAAGACGTCCTCACCAAGAAAGAACCGTCGGCCTGCTTCTCGACCGCCTCGACATTGGCGTATTCGATCCGTGCGCCAAATTTCTCGGCCTGCGCCTGCATGTTCATCATCAACTGCGGGCCCATGATCCCCTCGGGGAAACCTGGGAAATTCTCCACCTCCGTTGTCGTGGTCAACTGACCGCCGGGCTGAGTCCCGGTCAGCATGAGCGGCGCAAGATTCGCGCGACCGGTGTAAATGGCGGCAGTGTAGCCGGAGCAACCGGTTCCGATGATGATGACGTTTTCCATGGTCCGTGAGAAAATTTCGGGGCCAGTATTCCGACCAGAACTCGGGCGAGTCAACCCCGGCGAGGTTTCAAGAACCCTGCCTCGCTTCCTTTTGCTCCTGGATCCACACCCGATCCCCCGCCGAAAGCTTCTTCTCGTGGGTCCGCGATCGCTGGCCATCAGGCTCCACCAAAATCAATTCCCCGTTCTTGTAAGCGACCAGCTTCGCAAAAACAACCCGCTCACGGGCATCCGTCCAGTCACGATACCCCTTCCGCTCCAGCGCCGCTTTCCAAGAACGATGCCGCTCCAGCGCGAGCGAGACGCCCTGCTTGAGCTGCCCCTCAATGAAGTCCTCCTGTCCCTTGCGGTAGCCTTTGTAGCGCCCGATCACCTCACCCGACGGCGCGAGCACCAGCAGGGTCGGGTAGCCGCGCACGCTGTATTTCTTCTTCAATCCGCGGACGTAGATCTTCTTCCGGGCATCATCCTCGATATCTTTGCCCTTCACCGATTGATCCACGATCAAGCGCACCGCGTGCTCCGCCGCCCAGGCCTCGAATTCCGGCGTCGAGAAAAGCCCGCCGCTCAAGCTCTTGCAGGCCGTGCTGCGGACGCTGTCCGTGAACCAAATCACCAAGGGCTTTCCTTCCCGCTTCGCCTCGCGCAAGGCATTCCTCTCGCTCTCGCGCCACGGACCTTTTTCCGGAGCTTCCGCCATCAATCCCTGCAACTCAGGCAACTCCGCGTCCGGATTGTCAGGGTCCGTCCAAACCAACTGGTCGGGATCATGACTCGCAGCCTCGCTCGCCGGAATATTGCCCCCCGCCGCAACCGGCGTCCCCGCCTCGAGCCCCGCCTCACCGCCTCGCAATTGGGGCGGAATCCCGGTCGGACCAAAAGGTGCCGTCACCGCGGGCCGATCACCCTTGGAATCCGCGCACCCTCCCAGCAACAGGCTCCCACAAGCGCAGATCACAGACCACCAAGTTCGCATGGACGAAATTTAGCCACTCTTCCGTCACGATGCAATCCGCCCGGTTTGCCTTGCGGACCACGGGATGGGAGACAAACTCTCGGCCGCCCGACTCCAAACCATGAAAGCCGCGCTCCTTCTTTGTTCCATTCTTCTTTTCCTGCTCCTCCCCGGCCCGGCCGAAGCCGCGAGCGGTCATGACCTCACCAGCCCCGAATTCGTCGAACGAATCAAGGGCTTCGGCGAACTCGAAGCCGCCCGAGGGATCGAAGGCGTCGGTGCCAAACTCGCATTCCGCGCGAAGGAGCAGCCCTTCCTCGTGGTCGCCAGCATCATCTTCGTACTCGCCATCCTCCACACCTTCGTCGCGATTCCCATCACCAAGCTCGCCCACAAGGTCCAGCACGATCACGACGCGAAGATCGCCCGCGAATTCGCGGCACGCGGGGAAACCGCACGGGCCGACGACATGGTCAGCTTCAAGGCCACCATGCTCCATTTCTTCGGCGAAGTAGAGGCCATCTTCGGCATCTGGGTGGTGGCCCTGCTCGCCGCGATGTTCTCCTTCTACGACCTCGCCGCGATCAAGGGCTACCTGATGCTCAATGTGAATTTCACCGAGCCGCTCTTTGTCGTGATCATCATGGCCCTCGCCTCGACCCGCCCGGTCCTTCATTTCGCCGAGACCTGCCTGCGCTTCTTCGCGAATTTCGGCAAGGAAAGCCCAGCCGCCTGGTGGCTCTCGATTCTCATCATCGGCCCGCTCCTCGGCTCCTTCATCACCGAGCCCGGCGCGATGACCATCTGCGCGATGCTCCTCGCCAAGAAATTCTACAAGCTGAAGCCCTCCGCCCTCTTCGCCTATGCCACCCTCGGCCTGCTCTTCGTGAATGTCTCGGTCGGCGGCGTGCTCACCAACTTCGCCGCCCCCCCGGTCCTGATGGTCGCCCAAAAGTGGGGCCTGACCGCCCCGGAAATGCTCCTCCACTTCGGCGACAAGGCCGCGATGGGCATCCTCGCCTCCACCCTGCTCTATTTCATCTTCTTCCGTAAGGAGCTTGCCGCGATGGCCGTCCGCGCGGGCGACCACGACGGCGATGGCAAAGGCGATCTCAAGATTCAGGAGCGTCCGGTCCCAATTTTCGTCACTCTCACCCACCTCGCCTTCATGGCGTGGACGGTCCTGTTCTCCCACTACCCGCCCCTCTTCATCGGCGGCTTCCTGTTCTTCCTCGCCTTCTCCCAAGCCACCGCCCACCACCAGAGCGAAATCAATCTGCGCGGTCCCATCCTCGTCGGTTTCTTCCTCTCCGGCCTCGTGATCCACGGCGGTCTCCAAGGCTGGTGGCTCGGACCTGTGATCAGCAGCCTGACCGAATGGCCGCTTTTCATCGGTTCCACCATCCTGACCTCTTTCAACGACAACGCCGCCATCACCTTCCTCGCCAGCCAAGTCGAAGGCCTGACCCCGCATTTGAAATACGCGGTTCTTGCCGGGGCGGTCACCGGCGGCGGCCTCACTGTCATCGCCAACGCCCCGAACCCCGCAGGCCAGGCTCTGCTCAGCCGCTTTTTCGGCGAAGGTGTGTCGCCCGCAAAGCTCGCAGCCGGCGCCCTCATCCCCACCCTCATCGTCGCTCTCTGCATGATGTTCTTCCCCGATTCCGGTATCGACGAAATGTTCGCCCCCCAGGAGTCGGCCACCGCGATCGAAGCCCCCGCCGCTCCCACCAGCGAATCCCACTGAGGCATGTTCACCGGACTCGTCGAAGCCATCGGCCAGGTTCGCTCGATCGAGCGCCTTGGGGAGCAAGCACGACTCTCGCTGCAAATCCCCTTCGCCGCCGAACTCACCATGGGAGAATCCGTAGCGGTCAACGGCTGCTGCCTCACCGTGGCCGCACTCGACCCCGAAGGCGCCAGCTTCGACCTCCTCTCACAAACCCTCGCCGTCACCTCGCTCGGTGATCTCCGCCCTGGCTCCATCGTCAACCTCGAACGAGCCCTCCGTGCCGGCGATCGCTTCGGCGGACACTTCGTGCAGGGCCACATCGATGCCACGGGCCAGGTCCTCGCTCTCCACGCACAGGGCCAGGATCACCTGCTCGATGTCTCCCTGCCGCCCGCGATCGCGCGCCTCTGCATCGACAAAGGCTCGCTTTGCGTCGATGGCATCTCGCTGACGATTGCCGAACTCTCTCCGCATCACGCCCGCTTTTGGCTCACTCCGCATACCTTTGCCGTGACCCACTTGCCCCAGCTGCAAACCGGCGCACGCGTCAACTTGGAGGCAGACCTGCTCGCCAAGCACGTCGCCAAATTGATGGAGGGCTTCAAGGCGGCGCCAGAAGCGTAAACGGCCACCACGGGAGATTCCGGGTCAAGGCGAAGAGCGTCACGAAAACCGCCACCGCCCAAACAGCCCAAGGCGCTAAAATCCGGCACCCACTCCCCCCGCGCCACTCGTTCCACAGCCCCCGCAATAAAGCCACCATCGCCACTGCGGCAATCAAGGTCACCGCGGGATTCATCGCCAGCGCCCCGACCAGGTCGCCATTCATCAGCCGTCGGGCACAACGCGTCCCACCGCAGCCAGGACAATGCAGACCGGTCCAGTGCCGCACTTCACAGGCGGGGAGCTGATCCAGCACACGCAACAGCCCACCGCGCAGGATGCAGACCAGCGCCCCCACTCCCACCAGCAGCCAGGTGAAGGGACGCCTCCTCGGATCCACGGCGCTCAGGGTTGATTCAGCTTCGCCCGCTCGGCCGCGATTTTTTCGCGGAACTCCTGACGCTGAGCCTCGGGCATGCGACTGATGACCTTCTCTTCCATCTCCTCCGGCGTCAGGGTGATGAACCAAATCGCCACAGCCAGCCAGACTATCGTCGCCAACAGACCCAAGCCACCCAAGATCGCGCCCGCCTTGGCCATGCCCCTGCCACCGTAAAGAGCTGGAGCCGACTTGACCCGACCAAGCGACACGATCCCGAGCACGATCGCTACGATCGAAATCGGACCGCTGATCGGCCAGAAGCAGCAACCCACCAGCGAAAGGATCCCGCAAATCAAAGACGCGATCGCCAGGCCTTGCGAAACGGGCTGCCCCGGCGGGGTGACCGACGATGAAAAAGGAGCCGCCGACGCCGAATACGATGGAGCCATGGACTCGCCCGCCGCATCCACAGGAACGGTCTCACGGGCCGGAGAGGCCTCCACCTTGAGCTGAGGAATCTGACCCACCGGTTGCCAATCACTCATTCCCTCGCACCACGCCAGATCGGTGGCCGAGATCTCGCCCATGGCAATTCTCGACCGGATATCCTCCGTCGGCAAAGGGCCCTGCTGATGCCCATTCTTCGCGTAATACCAATTCATCGTGAAAGTTGTGTGGTTAGGAAGTCCCGGCAATTGCGGCGATGATCCAAAACGAGACCGCGGCGGGCGCGATCATACGACCGAGACGCCGACTACCTGCCATACAACCGCTATACCGGCGCACCATCAGGAAATCGTCTGAAATTCAGCCCAGACTCGGCACTGGACGCACCGGATCGGTCTCTGCCGCGTAATCGACGCCCTCCAAGCCGAAACCGAACAAACGGTAGAACTCTTTCTGATAACCTTCGAAGTCCGACACGTCGTCGATGGTCTCGGTCGAAACGCCCGCCCAGATCGACTCGATCTCCGCCTGCACTTCCTGCCGCATTTCCCAGTCATCGATCCGAATCCGACCTTTCTCATCCAGCTGAGGCCCGCCAACCGCACCGTAACGATCGGCGAAGAGACGATGAATCTGCTCGATGCAGCCCTCATGCAATCCCTTCTCTTTCATGATCTTGTAGAGAATGGAAATGTAGAGCGGCACCACCGGAATCGCCGAACTCGCCTGGGTCACGAGCGCCTTGTTGACGGAGACTACCGCCGTGCCCTCACCAAAAGCCGCATTCATCTCGCTCGCCGTTTGCTCCAAGTGCAGCTTCGCCCGGCCGATCGTCCCGTCGGTGTAGATCGCCCAGGTCAGCTCGGGCCCGATGTAGGAATACGCCACCGTCTTGAAGCCGTCCGCCAGCACACCGGCGGCCTTCATCGCATCGATCCAAAGCTTCCAGTCCTCGCCGCCCATCACCTTCACGGTCTGGGCGATCTCATCCTCGTTCGCAGGCTCGATGGTGACGGTCTCGATCTCCTTCTTGTCCGTGTTGAGGTTCTTGTTGGTGTAGGTCTCGCCGGTCGGCTTGAGCACGGACTTGTAAACCTCGCCCGTCACCGGATCGGTCCGCCGCGGCGAGGCCAGGCTGTAAATGACCATGTCCACCTGGCCGAGGTCCGCCTTAATGGCTTCGATGACCTGCGTCTTCATCTCGGTCGAAAAGGCATCCCCATTGAAGCTCTTCGCATAGAGACCCTCCTTTGCCGCCGCAGTCTCGAAGGCAGCGGAGTTGTACCAACCCGCCGTGGCAGTCTTACCCTCGGTACCCTCGCGCTCGAAAAACACACCGATCGTTGACGCTCCGCCCCCGAAAGCGGGAACGATCCTCGAGGCCAAGCCGTAACCGGTGGAAGAACCGACGACCAAGACCCGCTTCGGACAATTCACCAGCGCGGGCTTCGACTTCACGTAGTCGATCTGCTCCTGAACATGGGCGGCACAACCTTCGGGATGAGCAGTCGTGCAAATGAATCCGCGGATTTTCGGGGAAATGATCATATCGGCCCGGCGTTTCTGCCCGCTTTCCACGACGGAAGCAAGCTCCGGCGAAAGGCACACCATACCGCCATTCTCCATCGCCTTGGCGACACGCTCAAGACCACCCGCTGGGATCCATCCCATAAAACGCCACCAAAGCCGCAAAAAGCTCCGGCTCCTCCCGCTTCAAGCCCTTGGGCCGCTCGAAAAACGTCTCCGTCACCACCGCAAAAAACTCCGCCGGACTCTCCGCCGCATAGTCATCGATCACACTGCGCCGCCCCGATTTGACCTTCCCGCAAAAGCGATCAAAGGCCGGCAGAAAAGCCCCCGACCACTTGCCGTAATCCCCCGCCTCATCCAGCTCCGGCACGCCATCCGCCGCTCCGTCGTCTTGGTCCAGCTGATGCGCAAACTCGTGAAGCACCACGTTCAGACCGTCTTCCGGAATCAAATCACCCTGCTTCACCGTCTCCCATGCCAGCACCACGCTGCCATGCCCCCACGATTCCCCGAGACGGACATCGTCCATCCCGAACTCATCCTTCACCGTAAAGGCATCCGGATACACCAGGATACTCCGCAAGCGCGCATAGTAGTCATGCGGCCGACACGCCACCAACAAACAAGCCGGTGCCGCAATCGCCAAACGCATCTCTTCCGTCACCGCGCGCAGCCCCCCGCAGGCCTCGAAATTCATCTCGTCGAGAAACACTTGGATCCACCCCTCCGCTTCGATGCGAATCGGATCGGGAATCTCTTCCCACAAGGGAAAATGCTCCACCACGATCGCATGCTGCCGAGCATCCAAACGCCGCGCACGCAAAAATCGTCGACGCCGCGCAAGCTTGCCCGCGTGACGACCGACGATCACCGCCACCACCACCAAACCGCCCAACAAAAACCACAAGCCCATCATGAGCGATCCCCGGTTTTACGACCAACCAGCCAAACCAAAGTACCGCCCGTGACCAAACCACCGAAAAAAATCACCCAAAACCAACCCTGCACAAAATCCGGCAGGTCCACATTCATCCCGAAAAGACCACCCAGCGCCACGAGTGGCAGGAAAAACCCCGCCAACAAGTTCAGGCGGAAAGCGATCTTGTTGAGCTTCTCCGCCGACTCCTGCTGCTCCTCGCCCCGCTCGGCCTTCCAATATTCCAGCGTCAATCGCGCGTCGTGATTCAGCTGCTCCGCCGCACGTTCCAGCTCGCGGATCCGATCGCGGTAAGACTTCAGCTCCCGATTGTCCTCGTCCTGCTCGACCGCATGATCGATCGCCACCATCAGATTTCGCGTCGACCGCGAGAGCGGTGCCGAGGCCCGCACCAACTCGAAAATCTCGGCCGCGGTATCCGCCTCTTCCACCAGCTCTTCTTTTTCGTCGATCACCCGGGCGTAGCGGTCCAACAGTTCACCCAAACGACGCAAACCCAGTCCACCCTCGCCGTCGACCCACACCCCGTCGCCGCGATGCCAGAAAAACAGAGCCTCCCGCTCAGGCACCCCCGGACGCGGGACCTCGTGCACCACCAGCAACAACTCGTCCCGACCGACCACGCAGCGCTGGTTGCCGGGACGATTGCTCAAATGGTCCAACAAATCCTCTTCCAGCGAAAAGACGGCGGGAAGATAGGGAAAGTCGGCGCTCTTTGACATGACCCCGCCATTCCAAGACCGAAACCAAAAATCTCAAACCTCAAATTCGACGGCAGCCTTGGAAATCATCGACCCCGATTCCAAGCCACCAGTTCCTCGTAGGTCACGCCGTTCCCACCAAACAAATCCAGGGCCGACCCCACCGTCACATCCATCTTGCCGCCGGACAGTTCCGCCACTTTCTCGACATCCGCAAGCGAGGCAGCGCCGCCCGCATAGGTCATCGGCCGCCCACCCCAAGTGCCCAGCATCGCCACCAGTTCGTCATCGATCCCGCCACACAAGCCCTCCACATCCGCGGCATGGATCAGAAATTCGTCACACCACGGTGCCAGCCGATCCAGGGCCGCGGGGGACAACGCCAAATCCGTAAGCCGCTGCCAACGATCCATGGCCACCGTCCACCCACCCGCAACCCGCCTGCAGGAGAGATCGATCACCAGCCGCCCAGCGCCCACTTCCGACGCCAATTCCCGGGCCCGATCCTCGATAAAACGTCCGTCATCGAACAGACACGAAGTCACGATCACATGCGAAGCGCCCGCCGCCAACCACTGGGCAGCATTGCCGACATGAATCCCCCCACCTATCTGCAAGCCACCCGGCCAAGCCGCCAAAGCCTCGCGCGCCGCATCCTCGTTGCCCGGCCCCAGCTTGATGACATGCCCGCCAAGCAGACCATCCTCGCGAAATTTCGCCGCAAATTCCCCCGCACCTTTGCTCGACGTGAAATTCACCCGCGGCCCCGGACCCTCATCCCTCAAGGTGCCACCGACGATCTGCTTCACCTGACCCTGATGAAGATCGATGCATGGTCGGAATTTCGTCATGGCCAGCAGCAATCCCCACCCACCCGCGCAGAGTCAAGCGTCCACGAATCCACCCGACTCCCCGCGCCAAGGCCCAAATCGCCCCACTTGCGCAAATTCAAAGTTTCTTTTCGTCAGATCAATGCCCGCAAGCCCATTCCGCCATGCTTTCCGCTTTCCCAAGCCCAGCATCTGGTGTTCGCTGACGCCCTCAAACGAAACTCATGGAGCTCGACCTCATCGACGTCCACTTCGACCTGAAGTCCACCAAACCCCGCGAGCTGGAAGAAGCTCTTGAGGATCCCTTCGGCCTGCGACTGCTCCCCGACCGCGAGTCCGGGGAAACCCGCTTCTATGCCCTCGGCCGCACCGTCGCCGACCGCTATCTTTTCATCTGCTTCTGGACCGATGGCCGAAAGACCCGGGTCATCGCCGCCCGCCCGATGAGCGAGGGTGAACAACGATTCTACGAACGAAAATACGCCGAGTTCAAATGAGCGAGCCCATGCAACCCATCGCCCGCTGGTCGGATATCCCAGCCTTCGAAGACGAAGAAGCGGAGGCCCGCTTCTGGGAAACCCACGAATTGGAAGCCCGCCTCATGGCAGGATCGATTCACGAGCCCGATTCCCGCGAATCCACCACCATCACCCTGCGCTTCGACCCGCGTATGCTCTCGCGCATCAAACGCATCGCCCGCTCCCGCTTCCTCAACTATCAGTCGATGATGAAGCAATGGCTGGCCGAACGCCTTGAGGACGAACTGCGGAAGCAATAACCGGCCTCCACCCCGATGCGACGCCTGATCCGCCACCCCGCAGCGTGGCTCGCAGCCTTCATGCTCTGGTTCGCCACCCTCTGGTGGCTCTCCTCGCGCGTCGCCCACTTCCCGCCCGCGCTCGATTTCCGACTGAGCGATAAGCTCCTCCACTTCGGCTATTTCTTCGCCGGAGGCATCCTGCTCGCCGCCTTCCTCTACCGCCGCCGCCCCCAGCAGGCCGATTGGCGAAAGATCATTCTTTTCGCCACTACCATCGTCGCCCTCACCGGCGCCCTCGACGAATGGCATCAGTCCAAGGTCCCAGGCCGCAGTGGGAACGATCCCGGCGACTTCTCCGCCGACCTCCTCGGCGCGCTCTCCGGCACCCTCGCCTTGCGTTTCGCACGACGCCTCATCGACTGACACGGTCCCGCCGAACAGATCGTCCTTCCCGAAACGCAGCCCACGCGATCAACAAAATCCCCATCGGCTCGAGCGCCCGACTCAGCTCCCATCCCTTCGGCAAGGATTGGAAAAACGCGTCGATGTGGTGAAACGAGGCCGCCCGCGCCACGACGAAGGCCAGCAAAAATAACAGGCCCAATGCCAAAAGTTTGTGGCTGCGGACGAAGGCCTGAAAGCGCCACAAAAACCACAGCCCCGACACCAGCGACCCGACGAGCAGGCCGATGACGAACCCCTTCTGAAATTCCCGCCGCCGCTCATACCAACCGCCGAGCTGCGACCATTCCCGACCGAGCTCCGTCAGCAGCGATTGCAAATCGATCTGCTTGTTGACGCAAAGCGCAGCCAACAGCAAAGCAACCACCAACCAGATCTTCTCCCGACACCGCGACCACGCGCGCACCACCAGCAGGAGGGCCAGCGCATACGCCCCCACAGTGATCCAGCCGATCAGACCGGGATCGCCGACCTCAAGCCTCCACTTGATCATGAGCAAAAGATTCATAGCGGCGGGAAACCTTCCGCGGCAAGAGCTGCCGCACACAACTTGCCCTAGCAACTAAGCGAAACCCATTCGCCCGGCCATCCGAAAAGATCGCACCACGCAGCGGACAAAACCTGCAAAAAACCGTCGCCCGAAAACGACGCAACGCGCCGGAGCCTCCAGCCCCGGCGCGTTGAGACACTACAACTACTGAACACATCGAAAACATCGGGTCCGACGCCCGCTCCAGCCCCCCGGCTGGATGACGTCATCCCCTTGCATGCGGCCCTGTGACAGACGATGCCCGCTGTCCTCAACCGGAACGACGGTCCCCCGACCTCGCTCCGTTGTGCGTGAGACCACCATGGCAACCGTTCCCCCCGTCCAGCGGGCCGAAGATCGGAAATGGATCGGCACCGGGGAGCTTTCGCCACCACGCGGTGCCACGAGCCGCACACCCTCCCCATCCCCGATCGTCCCGCGAACACCCCCCGGAACCCGCTTGCCGGTCGGAGAGATTGGGAAGTGGTGGAAGCTCGTCATCACTACCCCAATCGCAGACGACCTGAGCTGATTTCCAAATTTTGCTGAAAATTTTCAAATCGGAATCATCCACAGATGCCGATCCTCCGGATTTCAGTGATACATGAGGCCCGCCATTGCGAATCAGAGGGCACCTATTTGGCCTTCGGCAGCGTTACGATCACAAGCCCCTCTTTCCGCTCAATCTTCAGCTGGGCGGCATCGACCGGCCCGGGGAGATCGATGATCTGAACAAACTCCGACTTTCTCCGCCAGACCTGCCCCTCGCCGTTTCGCTCGCTGCTATCCTCGGAGGCGGCCACGATTCTCAACCGCCCATTCTCCACCATCACCTTGGCATTTTCTGCATTCCGCTCCGGCAAATAAGCGCGGACCACGTAGCTCCCGGCCTCCTCTTTCAAATCGACCGCCGCCCCGAAACGAGCCCGATCGAAGAATTCACTCGGTCCCGGGAGATCATCCCATTCTTCAAAAGCCTGCTCGCACATCCGATCCATCTCCCGCCGCATCTGCTCCATCCGACCGAGAACCAAGCGATCCCATGGCTCCCCCACCCGTCCACCCGACGATGGCGGGGCGCTTGCCTCCTTCGGTGACGACTCCACCACCCCCGCCGCCTTGGGCAAGTCGACCACGATCACATGCGTCTCCGCCCGCCGCCGAACCAAGGGCTTCGCATCGGGCGCGATGCCTTCCAGCACGATCTTCTGCTCATAACTCGCAAGCTTTCCCTCAGCGGGCGCGGTGATCCGTAAGGTCTTTCCTTCCTCGAAGACGACCTCCACCTTCCCGACATCGCGCCCCGGCATGTGCGCCCTGAGCGTGTAGCCATCATGGCGCTCTCTCAAATCCACGGACGCGATCGCCAGCGAATCCACCGCAGCCGCCTTGCCCGCGACCGACTCGCGAAGCTCGTGCCACTGCTCATGGAAACGGCGGGTCATCCGGTCATGCAAATCCCGCGATTTCTCGGCAATGCGCAGCCGTCGATCCTCCGTTTCATCCGCGACCGCGACTTGGAGAACTCCGACCAGCAGGAGCCAAACCGCCACGACGACGTGACTCATCCGAACGACATTCATGACGATGATGGACGTTTTCATAAGATTTTGAGCTCTTCGTGAAATCCGGAATCATGCGCGAAAAGTTCATCGAAATACATCTCCGAACCTCGCCTTTCAGAGCATTACCCTGGCACGAAAACAAGGTCGGGAAATTCGCAACATCACGCATCGTCCTTACGAAAATCGACGATCCGAGAACGCCAGATTGCGGAGCTCCACCCATCGAGCCCGCGCTGAACAAGCCTTCTTTCCATGACCTTCCGGAACAAAACCGCAACTCCATACCCACGTGATCGCGTGAACCGAACCCGTTGACCCCACGACTCCAAACCTTAACTTCGATCAGCCTCGCCGCCCCCCCTTTTGAAGATCCTGATCCACGACTACGCCGGCCATGCTTTCCCCACCTCGCTCAGCCGCGCGCTGGCGGCGCGGGGGCACGACGTCGTCCACGCCTACGCCAGTTGCTTGCAAACGCCGCGCGGCGACCTCCAGCACCGCCCGGGCGATGCGGAAAACTTGGAATTCCATGAATTCCCGATGGATCCGAATTACCCGCGCTTCAAATACGCCTTTCGCCGCCGCCGCGGCATGGAAATTCGCTATGGCTCCGTGGCGGCCGACTTCATCCGCCAGTGGAGGCCCGATGCAGTCCTCTCCGGCAACACCCCCACCGAACCGCAAGAGGCGATCAGTCGCGCAACGACCGAAAGCGGTGGCCGCTTCTACTTCTGGGTCCAGGACTTCTACAGTCTCGCTGTCGACAAACTGCTTCGGAAAAAGCTCCCGATCGCCGGAGGCTTCATCGGCGCCTGGTATCGCCTGCTGGACTCCCGTCAATTTCAGAGAAGCAGCGGCATCATCGCCATCAGCGAGGACTTTACCGACACCCTGAGCCACGAGTTCGGCGTGGACGCGACACGGGTCTCCGTCATCCCCAACTGGGCGGTGATCGAAAAACTTCCCACCCTGCCGAAAGACAACGAATGGGCGCGGCAACACGCGCTGCACGACAAATTCGTCTTCCTGTACTCCGGCACCCTCGGCATGAAGCACAACCCGGCCTTGCTGCTGGAGCTCGCCAAGCACTTCCGCGACCACTCCTCCATCGAGGTGGTCGTCGTTTCCGAAGGCATCGGTGCCGACTGGCTGCGCCGCGAAGCCGCCACCGCAGGACTGCGGCAACTGCGAGTCCTCCCCTACCAAGCCTTCAGCCAATTTCCAGCCGTGCTCGCATCCGGCGACGTCCTGATCGGCATTCTGGAAGAGGATGCCGCCACCTTCTCAGTGCCCTCGAAGACCCTCAGTTATCTCTGCGCCGCCCGCCCCTTGCTGCTCGCCGTGCCC
The DNA here is from genome assembly GCA_004293445.1 of Verrucomicrobiota bacterium. Classification (GTDB taxonomy): domain Bacteria; phylum Verrucomicrobiota; class Verrucomicrobiia; order Verrucomicrobiales; family Akkermansiaceae; genus Haloferula. The sequence continues at coordinate 72,771 of RDYP01000004.1, forward strand.
GAGCAAAACCTCGCCGCCCGCATCACCCGCTCGCAAGCTGCGGGCATCACCGTGAGCCCGAATGATCTGCCGTCCTTTCTAGCAGCTGCCGAGCGACTTCACGCGTCCCCGGCGGAATGCTCCGCACACGCCGCCAGGGCTCGGGCCTATGCGGAGGCACACTTCCCCATCGAGCACATCGCCGCGGCTTTCGAGAACATACTCGTCGGCCAGCACTGATCGACAGCCTCCCGCACCCGCTCGCCATGCGCTGCCTCTGGATCACCCGCCAAGACCCTCGCCCCGCGGACAGCGGCGAGCTGATCTACTCACTCGGCCTGATCCGATCTCTCGCCGCACAGCCGGGCATCGAGCTCACCGTGCTCGCCCACCACGCGACAAAATCCTGCGAAGACGAATCCGCGGTGACCTGGCAGTTCCACGGTCACATCCCCGAGGGCAGACTGCGAAGTCTCACGTCACCCCTGCCGGCCGATGCCTTCCGACTCGGCAATCGCCATCAACGAGAAGCCCTCGGCCGGCTGCTGACTCGCAGCTGGGACTGGATCATCATCGACCAAGCCGCCTGCGCCTGGGCCCTGCCTTTCATCCCGCCAAAGACGCTCCTCGCCTACATTGCCCACAACCACGAAGCCACGCTGCGCCACGAAGTGGCCCGGAACGAGCGCGGCCCGATGCCCCTGAAGCTCGCGCTCCGCTGGGACGCCCGGAAATACAGCAGACTGGAGCGGCGCCTCTGCAAGCGGGCTGATCTCGTCACCGCAATCACTCCGCACGATGCCGACACTTTTCGCAGCGAGCTCGCCGACCAACCTGTCCTGACACTCCTCCCGGGCTTCGAGGGGCGCATCCCGGCAAAAGCCCCACGCCAATTCACCGTGGACAGCCCCCGCGTCGTCGTCCTCGCCGGCGCCTTCGAGTGGCTTGCCAAACGGCGGAATCTCGAACGTTTCCTCCACGCGGCCCGCCGCCCGTTCCAAGAGGGCGGCATCCGCTTTCAAGTGATCGGCAAGGCCGACCCCGAGTGGTTCCAATCGCTGGCTCGGCAACACCCATGGGCCGATTTCAAATCAAACGTTCCCGCGATCGACCCCTATCTCGGCCAAGCCCGCATCGGCCTGATCCCCGAAGCCCTCGGCGGCGGCTTCAAACTCAAGGCCCTCGATTATATCTTCCGAGGTCTGCCCGTCGCTTCGATTGATAAGGCTCTGAGCGGCCTTCCCATCGATCCTTTCTCGGAAGCAATCACCGCCTCCGACCCCGAGTCACTCGCTTCCAAGGTGGTGTCGCGGATCGATGACCTGCGATTCCTCAACCACGCGGCGCACAGCGCCCTCGCCGCCTGCCGCCAGGCATTCCACTGGAAAGACCGCGGACCGGCACTCGCTGCCGCCTTGAAAAACCCCCACCCTCACCGCTCATGACCGCGCGGCTCGATCGCTTCCCGCTCGACGCCGGGTCCGTCGCACCATGGATCGAACGCCTCCTCTGGGTCTTCATGCTCTCCTTCGCGTTCGATTACCGCGCGTCCGAAGCCCGTGAAGCCGGTGCTGGCGCAGGGATCGACCAGTTGCTCTTCCTCTCCCTGTCCGCCCTTTCCACCGGCGGCATTCTCTTTCTGGGCTGGCGTTACCTACTGGTCCGCCCCGGAGCGTGGCTCATCATCGGCTGGTCCACGTTCCTCGCCTTCATGGCCGCAAATGCAGCGCTGCAAAATGTCCCCGCGGCGCGCTCCCTGCGCATCATACTGCCCCTCGTCCTCTGCCTCGCCGGCATCGTCAACACCCACGTCGCCGCCTGCACGGGACTACGCCCGGCAAAAATCATCGCCCCAGTCCTCACCGCGGCATGCGTCAATGTCACTTGGCGCATCTTTCACGGCTTCGTGTTCAAAGACGTGACGCTCGAAACCGCCCGCGTCGAAGTCCAAAGTTCCGCCAACAACTGGATCGCAGCCTGGGTCGGCGCCTCCCTGCTGCTGCGCCGCCGCTTTCACAGCAGCCTCGCCATCGCCGCCACGGTGCTCTTCATCGGCATCTTTGTCACCATCACCCGCTCGCTTCTTTTCCCTCTCACCGCATCCGCCGTGGCCGCAGGACTCTGCTTCTTCCTCGGCGCGCGCTGGGGCTTATTCCGGATCTCCGATGCGTTTCGAAAACCCGGCCCGATCGCCACCTTGGTCGTGATCGCCGCCCTCGGTATCGGCATCACCACCCTCGCCGAACCCATGTTGCTGGAACGCTGGACCGAACGGCTCTTCCACCACGCGGCGGACCGCAATACCAAGCACGATATCTCCCTGCTGACGCGGATCGCCGAAGCCGACGCGATTTTCGAAATCCTTCAACGGGAGCCCGTCCGCTTCCTCCACGGCATGGGCATCGGTGCCAGCTTCTATTGGCACCCCTCCTACATGCCGGAAATCCTGCTCGTCTTCCCTCCCAATGAAGGTGTCGGCGAAGAACTTTGGTTCGCAGGCCACTCGACCTGGACCTACGCCCTCTTCTCCGGCGGAATCATCGCACTCGTCGCCTACCTCGCCCTGCTGACAGGCACCATGGCGAACGCCCTCCTCTCCGCCCGGGCAAACGCCTCCGCCCCCGGCCCCGATCAGTGGCTGGCCTTCCTGCCCTTCATCGCCGCCTGCTGCCTCCTCAGCGAAACACTGACCTCCAATCCTTTCGACGAAAGACTCGCATCGATGATCTTCGGCGTGATGGCAGGACTCCCCCAAGCCTTCATCGTCCGGGCATCCTGGATCCACGCCAGCACAAGCACCCCGACGGCATGACCCGCGACCTTTCCGGAAAAACCATCGCACTGGCCGACCCCCTCTGGGTCGGACATCATCCGATGTATTTTTCTGAATTCGTCGCCGCCTTCCTGCGACTCGGAGCCTTCGTCATCGGCCTCTGCCCGGACCCCTCCGAAGCCATGCGGACAAGCCTCGAAAAAAACCCGTTCCCCGACATTCACAAACGATGCTCGATGCACCACCTCCCGACCGGCACGCGCAGTTGGTTCGGTGGCCGCTTCGAAGGCGACCCCCTCAGAACGTTCCAACGCTGGCAACGGGTCGCCAGCGCGCTTCGCCAAGCCGAACAAAAAAGCGGGCACCGCGCGGATCTGGTCTTCTTTCCCTATCTCGACAGTTACCTTCGCTTCCTTCCCTTCCCCAGCGTCCCTCGAATCACCCTCAACCGGCCCTGGAGCGGACTCTATCTGCGAAACCACCACCACGGTTCCCCGGCATCGACCAAGTCCTACCTGCGCCGATTGGCCAAGGGCGACGCTCTGATCCGCAGCCGACTTTGCCGCGGGATCGGCGTGCTCGACGAACGCTTCATCGGTCCGATGGAACAGTACACCGGTCGCGCGGTGCGGGGCTTCCCCGACATCACCGATGCCGCCCTTCCCGACCGCGCCTCCCCCCTCGCCGAAGCGATTCGCGATAAAGCCGCCGGCCGTAAGATCATCGGCCTCATCGGACTCGAACGACGAAAGGGCCTCCTGAACTTGTTCCGGGTCGCGAAACTCGCCCGCGAAGCGCAACTCCCTTGGTATTTCGCCTGCGCCGGTCGCTTCGATCCCGCCGAATACAGCACGAAGGAACGAGCGGAACTCGACCGGATCGCACGCCATGCCGCGAGCGGGGAAATCGACAACGTTCACTTCGACCCGAGCGCTGGCCGCATTCCAGCCGAGGTGGACTTCAATTCGGTCTTCCGCACCTTCGACGTGGCCTGGGCCGCCTACGAGGGCTTCGAAGGCAGCAGCGGTACCCTCGGCAAGGCCGCCGCCTTCGATATCCCCTGCCTCGCCAGCCGCGGCGAATGCATCGGCCAGCGAATCGAGAGCTACCGCACGGGATTGACGATTCCCCAGGGCAACAGCAGCGAAGCCCTTGAAGCGATCCAACGCATCCTCGCCCATCGCGATTGGAACGATCGACCCCTGATCGGCGACTACGAACGCTTCCGCAGAGACCACGGCCAAGCGCGACTCGACGCGGTGCTTCTCGAGCTCCTCGGCAGGGTTTGACGCGACCCATCGGATCGTCCCCCAAAGAAAAATGCCGTGCCGCAGGAGGGCGGCACGGCATGAACCAGGTTGTCCCGTTTTCCGAAACTCAGAGGTTCTTGTCCGTCACCGCGCCCTCGCTGGCACTGGTCGTGAGCTTGGCATACTTCGCCAACACACCGCGGGTGTAACGCGGTGCCGGTTTCACCCAGTTCTCACGACGCGCCTCCAAGGCGCTGTCATCCAGATCGACCGAAATGGTGTTGTTCTCCGCATCGATCGTAATGATGTCACCCTCGACCAACAGCCCGATCGGCCCGCCGTCGTGCGCCTCGGGCGTGATGTGCCCAACCACGAAACCATGGCTGCCACCGGAGAAACGACCGTCGGTGATCAGTGCGACCGTTTTGCCAAGCCCGCGCCCCATGATCGCGCTCGTCGGCCCCAGCATTTCCCGCATCCCCGGACCACCCTTCGGCCCCTCGCGACGAATGACGATGACATCGCCGTCGACGATCTTGCCCGCGAGGATCGCTTGCATCGCCTCGTCCTCGGAATCGAAGACGCGGGCCTTGCCGGTGAAACGCTCACCTTCCTTGCCAGTGATCTTGGCCACCGCCCCGCCGGGAGCGAGGTTTCCGTAAAGAATCCGCAAATGGCTGTCCTTCTTGATCGGATTGTCGAGCGGTCGGATGATCTGCTGGCCCTCCGGGTAGCGAAGAGGCGAATTCGCCAGGTTCTCCGCCAAGGTCTTACCGGTCACGGTGAGGCAGTCGCCATGCAAGAGCCCGGCTTCCAGAAGAATCCGCAAGAGCGGCACCGTGCCGCCAATTTGAACGAGAGCCGCCATCGAGTATTTCCCCGACGGTTTCAAATCCGCCAACAAAGGAACCCGCTTCCCGATTTCGGTGAAATCATCGATCGACAGCTCCACCTCCGCCGCATGGGCCATCGCCAAAAGATGCAGCACCGCATTGGTCGATCCACCCAGCGCGATCACCACCGTGATGGCGTTCTCAAAGGCCTTGCGGGTCATGATGTCCCGGGGCCGGATTCCCTTCTGCATCATGTTCAGCACCGCCGCCCCGGCATCAAAGCAATCCCGCATCTTGTCGTCCGACACCGCGGCCTGAGCCGAGGAGTTCGGCAAGGACATGCCCAGCGCCTCGATCGCCGACGCCATGGTGTTCGCTGTGTACATCCCACCGCAGGATCCCTCGCCCGGAATCGCGCAGGACTCCACCGTCTCGAGTTCCGCATCCGAATACTCACCCGCGGCATGCTTCCCGACCGCCTCGAACACCGAGACGATGTCCAGATCCTTCAGCTCGCCCTTGATCGTCGCGCAGCCGGGTAAAATCGTGCCGCCGTAAACGAACACCGACGGCCGATTCATTCGCGCCATTGCCATCACGCAGGCGGGCATATTCTTGTCGCAACCGCCGATCGCGACAAAGCCATCCATGCCCTCGCAACCGACCACCGTCTCGATCGAATCCGCGATCACTTCCCGGGATACGAGGGAATACTTCATGCCCTCCGTTCCCATCGAGATCCCGTCGGAAATCGTGATCGTATTGAAAATCACCGCTTTTCCCCCGGCGGCGTCCGCTCCCTTGGCCGCCTCGCGAGCCAGACGATCGATGTGAATGTTGCAAGGCGTGACCTGCGACCACGTCGAAGCGATCCCGATGTTCGGCTTCGAAAAATCCTCCTTTTTGTAGCCGACCGCATACAGCATCGCGCGCGACGGAGCGCGGTCGGGACCATCGAGCATCACAGAGGAAAATGGGCGGGTGGAATCGGACATGGCGCGGAGGCTAGGGAGCGATTTCCGGCCCGCCAAGAGCGGAATGGCAGCGCGCGACGCCAACAATTCAGCCCCCGTTGACGCGAAAGTGGCGCACCCGCTCTTGCATGCCCGCCCCCGCGCCCCTATGTCCGCGGCGTCATGGCCACTTACCGCGTCCTCGTTTCAGATCCGATTTCAGAAAAAGGTGTCGAAGCCCTCGCCTCCGCCAAGGAAATCTCCGTGGACGTCCGCACCGGACTGAAACCGGAGGAACTGCTCGAAATCATCGGCGACTACCACGGCCTCGTCGTCCGCTCCGAGACGAAGGTGACCGCCGAAGTCCTCGCCGCCGCGAAAAATCTCAAGGCCATCGGCCGCGCAGGTGTCGGAGTCGACAACATCGACCGCAAGGCCGCGACCGACCACGGGGTGATCGTCATGAACACCCCCACCGGCAACACGATTTCCACCGCGGAGCACGCATTCACCCTGATGCTCAGCGCCGCGCGCAATATCGGCCCCGCCCACTCCGCCGTCCTCAAGGGCGACTTCAAGGCCGCGCGCAAGGCGTATCAAGGCATCGAGCTCAATACCAAACGCCTCGCCATTCTCGGCATGGGCCGCATCGGCACCGAGTTCGCCAAGCGCGCCCAAGCCTTCAACATGCAGGTGATCGCCTACGACCCCTTCCTCACCCAAGCGCGCGCCGACGAATTGAAGGTCGAGCTGGCCGCCACCCCGGACCTCGCCCTCAAAGGCGCCGATGTCGTCACTCTTCACGTCCCGCTCACCGCGGACACCAACCACATCCTCAACAGCGAGCGCCTCGCCCTGATGAACCCCGGCGCCATCGTCGTGAACTGCGCCCGCGGCGGACTGATCGACGAAAACGCCCTCAAGGCGGCCATCGAATCCGGCCACATCGCCGGCTGCGCGCTGGATGTCTTCGAAACCGAGCCACCCCCGAACGACCACCCGCTCTTCTCGCTCAACAAGCACGTCGTCTTCACCCCCCACCTCGGAGCCTCGACCAACGAGGCACAGGAAAACGTCGGCATCCAAGTCGCCGAGCAGCTTCGCGATTTCTTCGTCACCGGAGAAATCCGGAATGCCATCAACATGCCCTCGCTCGATGCCGCCGCGTTGGCCGCCGTCGGCCCCTACCTCGACCTTGCCCGCACCCTCGGCAAGCTCTTGGCAAAGCTCGGACCCGAAAACGCCGATTCCCTCCGCGTCTCCTACCACGGGCCCCTCGCCAAAAAAGACACCGGCCTCGTCTCCCGCAGCACCCTCACCGCTCTGCTCGAAGTCTCCCGCCCCAACGGCCAAGTCAACATCGTCAACGCACCCGCCATCGCCAGCCAGCTCGGCATCGATCTGGTGGAATCGACCATCAATGCCAAAACCGAGTTCAGCGAGCTCCTCGTGGCGGAACTTCGCAAGGGCGAGACCCGCTACCGCGTCGCCGGCACCATCATCGGACGCTCCCCGCGCATCGTTGAAATGGACCACCTCTACGTGGACTGCAACATCACCGGCCGCTTCCTCTTCGTCGAAAATGACGACCGTCCCGGCATCGTCGGAGTCCTCGGAACCGCTCTCGGCAGCGCCGGCGTCAATATCGCCAACATGGACCTCAGCCGCACCGCCGATCGCAGCCGCGCCCTCACTGTGATCGAGGTCGATTCCGAACCAAGCCCCGCTTTGCTCGAGCAGCTGCGCACCACCCCTGGCATCCTGCGCGTCCTCAGCCTCGAACTCTGACCCGCTCACGACAAGGCCCGGAACTTTTTCCAAGGCCGCACTTTCCCGTTGCCAAGTACCCACCCCGCTTTCTAGTTTCTCCCGCACACATGAAAAAACTCGCCGTCATGACCACCGCCTTGCTCGCACTCGGCGGCATCGCATCCGCCGACATCCAGGCACCTCCGGCTTCCACCTACACCGCCCAGCGCAAGCTCGGACGCGCCGTGAGCAACATTCTTTACGGCTTCCTCGAAATCCCCGAGCAAATGGTCCGTAAGACCGATGACCATGGCCGCAAAGCCGGTTGGACCTACGGTGCTGTCGATGGCACCAACCGCGCCCTCAAGCGCCTTGGCTACGGCTTCTACGAGCTCTTCACCTTCACCTGCCCCACCCACCGCGGCACCTTCAAGCCTCCCTACGAGCGCTGCGGCGAGGACAACCGCATCGAAATGAACCCGAGCGACGGACTCTCCGAGTTCCCGCCGGAGCTGGGGCCTGAATCCTACTTCCATCACGCCCGCACTCAGCGCTTCTGATACGGCGGATAGAAATCCCGATCTTCGAAATCCCGGCAGTGGAAATTTTCCCTGCCGGGATTTTGTTGCCACCAGCCCGCGCCCTACGACCCTCCCCTGCCATGCGCTCTCTGATCCTGATGATCCTGATCGCCGTCGCTCCGACGATCCACGCCGAGTCCCGGAACTGGCAAAACAAGACCGGCACAAAGTCATTCGCCGGCGAATACGTCTCGCACGACGCCCGCGAGGTCACGATCCGGCGATCCGACGGCCGCGTTTTCACGCTGGAAATCGAGCAACTCCACACCAAGGACCGCACCTGGCTCTCGAAACAGGCCGAGCGCGCCAATCCGGCTGGCGAAGCCCTTCCCGACCCCTCCGCCGTCTTCGACACCCTCTGCTTCGGCGACACGCGGGCCGCGGTGATGAAGAAACTCGGCGAAAGCAAAATGGTCGAAAGCTCCGTCGCTCCCACCTTCCTCGGTCGGACCGGGCTGAATGGAACCTACCGCACCCGCAAACAAATCGGCGGCCTCCATTGCGAGCTCTACTTCGACTGGACCGACTCCGACACCCTCGCCGAGGTCACCCTTCAAACCCAAGCCCTCCCCTCTTCCGATTACAGCACCCGCCTGGAGAAAAATTGGACCGAACTCACCGAACTCCTCACTCTCCTTCACGGCGAAGCACTCCAAGCGGCGAATTTTCCGAAACTCTCCGAGCTTCAGGACGACCTCTTCCTCGGCAGCCATCTCTGGCGACTCGAAAACGGAGGCTCCGCCCTACTCGGCACTTCGATGCAGGCGGGCAAGTGCATGGTCGTCGTGCGCTTCACCCGCGAACGCATCCAGCCCGTCCGCACACCCTGAACCCGCTGGCCTTTACAGCGCCCGCGATCGCACGAAACGCCCCGCCGTCGCCAAAAACGCCACGCCGGCCGCAATCATGAAGAGCGAAAGGAACTGACCGCTCGTCAGCATCCCGCTCAGCACCATCTTCGAGTCCGGTTCCCGGAACTGCTCCGCGAAAATCCGAAACACCGCGTAGAGCACGAAGAAAAGACCCGTCAATACCCCCACCGGTGCCTGCGGAAAACGCATCCGCACCCACCACAGGATTCCGAACAACAGCGCCCCCTCCAGCAGCCCCTCATAGAGCTGCGAAGGATGCCGCGCCAGCAAGTAGGGCTCCAGCGCTGACGAAATCGCCGCGTCCCCTCGCTGCAATTCCAGCATCCGCTCAAACAAAATACCGCCCGGCACCCGGTCCTCCTGCCATCCTTGGAAAGGCTCCCGCAAAGGCTCCGACAGCTCCGCCACCGCCTGCATCGCCGCAGGGAAATCCACGCCCTCCGCCTCGGGGCGCTCGATCAGAGCCCGCGGGAATTTCACCGCCCACGCCAAATCCCCCGCCGACCGGCCATACAACTCGCCATTGATGAAGTTCGCCACTCGCCCGAACAACAAACCCAAGGGCGCCACCACGCACAAACCATCCCCCAAGCCACGCCAGGAGACCCCCTTCTTCCGCGCGTAAAACCATGTGAAAATCACCAAGCCCAGAATCCCCCCATGGCTCGCCATGCCCCCCTCCCAGACCTTGAACAAAAGCAAGGGATCCTCATTCACCCACTCCCAGCCATGCTCCCGCGGATAGTACCACAGCATGTAACCCAGCCGCCCGCCGATAAAGACCCCGAAAATCGCCGCCGCGGAGATGAAGTCCCCCGAGGCCCCCACCGGCAGCACCCACAGCTTCCGCTTCGCCAAAACGTTCAGCAACCAAGCCGCGACCACGAAAGCCGCGAGATAGGCCAGACCATACCAGCGGATCTGAAGCGACTCCGTGAATCGCACCAACACCGGATCCAAATCATGCACATAAGTCGCGGACACGGAAAGCACCTCACACCATTCTGCCGCTCCACGCAACCCGGGCGAAAAAGGAATCCCGCCACCCAGCCCCTCGCCCGACCCGAGTCCCCACCCGAACCCGAAAATTCGGGATTCGGCATTGTCGCACCCCGCCCGCCATGCTGTCCTCCCGCCGCATGAAAATCGTCGTCGCCTACTCCGGAGGTCTGGACACCTCCGTCCTCCTCCTCTGGCTCAAGGAGAAATACAACGCCGAAATCATCGCCTACTGCGCCGATGTCGGCCAAGGCGACGAGCTCGACGGTCTCGAACAAAAGGCCCTCACCACCGGTGCTTCCAAATGCTACATCGGTGACCTCAAAGAAGACTTCGCCGCCAACTACATCTTCCCGATGATCCAAGCCGGCGCGATCTACGAGGGCCGCTACTTGCTCGGCACCTCAATCGCCCGCCCCTGCATCGCCAAGGGGATGCTCGATGTCGCTCTCGCCGAAGGCGCCGACGCCATCGCCCACGGAGCCACCGGCAAAGGCAACGACCAGGTTCGCTTCGAACTCTCCGCCGCCTCGCTCGCCCCGAACGTGAAATGCATCGCGCCTTGGCGCGACGCCTCTTTCCGCGCCCAGTTCCCCGGCCGTGCGGAAATGATCGCCTTCGCGGAAGCCAAAAACATCCCGATCAAGGCCTCCATGAAGAAGCCTTACTCGATGGACCGCAACCTCCTCCACATTTCCTTCGAGGCAGGCATGCTCGAAGACCCCTGGTACGACGCCACCACCCCGGCCGACCGCGAAATGTACGTGCTCTCCGTCGCGCCCGAGGACGCACCCGACAGCCCCGAATACGTCGAGATCCTCTTCGACAAAGGCAACGCCATCGGACTCAAGCACGACAACCTCGCCGCACTCGTCAGCGAACTCGGCGACGTGAAATCCACCGGCCAGCAGGACGGCTACGCCCTCTTCAGCCCCTACGGCATCATGCGCATCCTCAACCTGCTCGGCGGTCGCAACGGCGTCGGCCGGGTGGACATCGTGGAAAACCGCTTCGTCGGCATGAAGTCCCGCGGCGTCTATGAAACTCCAGGCGGCACCATCCTGCTCGCCGCCCACCGCGACCTCGAAGCCCTGACCGTCGATCGCGAAGCGATGTTCATCCGCGACGGACTGATCCCGAAATACGCGCAGCTCGTTTACAACGGCTTCTGGTTCGCCCCCGAACGCGAGGCGATCCAAGCCCTCGTCACCGAGACCCAAAAGACCGTCTCCGGCGAAGTGCGCGTGAAGCTCTACAAGGGCAATGTCATGAACGCCGGCCGCAAGAGCCCGCACAGCCTCTACTCCGAAGCCGTCGCCACCATGGAAGGCGGCCAGGAAGAAGCCTACAATCAGGACGACGCCACCGGCTTCATCGCCCTCAACGCGCTGCGACTCAAAGCCAGCGCGCGCCAAGTCAAGTAAGACCACCCGATCCGCGCCCGGGAGCTCCCCGGGCGCGCCCTCGAGGATCACGCGACTTCCCTTTTGCCGGCCGGACCATCATCGTCCGCCCGCTCATGCACCTCGACCCCTCAAAAGTCGCCGACCCCTCCTCCAACGACGAGGTGCTCAGCGCCTTCCTCGACTACCTCATCGAGACCGGGGTCGAACCCTACGATCACCAGGAACAAGCCATCCTGGAACTCTATGCGGGCAACAACGTCATCCTCAACACCCCCACCGGCTCGGGGAAATCCCTGGTAGCCCTCGCCCTCCACTTCAAGGCGATCTGCCAGCGCCGACGCTCTTATTACACCGTCCCGATCAAGGCCCTGGCCAACGAGAAATTCCTCTCGCTCTGCCAACTCTTCGGCCCCGAACAAGTCGGCATGATCACCGGCGACGCGACCGTGAACCCCGGCGCTCCCGTCATCTGCTGCACCGCGGAAATCCTCGCCAACCTCGCCCTCCGCGAAGGCGACCAGGCCAAGGTCGACGACGTGATCATGGACGAGTTCCACTACTACTCGGACACCTCCCGCGGCTTCGCTTGGCAGGTTCCACTGCTCAGTCTGCCCCAAGCCCGCTTTCTCCTGATGTCCGCCACCCTCGGCGAGACGGGCTTTTTCGAGGAATCCATCACCCGCCTCACCGGCGCACCCACCGTGCTGGTGAAGTCCGAACAGCGACCCGTCCCTCTCGAATTCGACTGGAGCGAAACCCCGCTGGAGGAAAAAATCAGCGAGCTCGTCGAGGCCGGCAAGGCCCCGGTCTATCTCGTCCACTTCACCCAACTCGCCTGCGCCCAGACCGCCCAAAACCTGCTCAGCCAGAACTTCTGCTCGAAGTCGGAAAAACAACGGATCGCGGAAATCCTGCACGATGCCAATTTCCGCAGCCCCTACGGCAAGGAAGTCTCCAAACTCCTCCGCCACGGCATCGGCATCCACCATGCCGGCCTGCTGCCGAAATACCGCGTCCTCGTCGAGAAACTCGCCCAACGCGGACTGCTGAAAGTCATCTGCGGCACCGATACCCTCGGCGTCGGCATCAACGTGCCCATCCGCACCGTCGTCTTCACCCAACTCTTCAAGTACGATGGCAGCAGTACCAAAACCCTCACCGTCCGCGACTTCAAACAAATCGCCGGACGCGCCGGGCGACGCGGCTTCGACAGCTCCGGCACCGTCGTCGCCCAAGCGCCGGAACACGTGATCGAAAATCTCCGCCTCGAAAAAAAGGCCGCCAGCTCCGGCAAGAAGAGCTTCGTCAAACGCAAGCCACCCGAAAAAGGCTTCGTCAACTGGGACGAGAAAAGCTTCCGCCGCCTGATCGACGCGCCCTCGGAAAAACTCGTCTCCAGCTTTCAGGTCCGCCACTCCATGCTCCTCAACGTGCTCGGCCGCGAACACGAGGACGGCTGCGCCGCGCTGCGCACCCTGATCAAGACCTGCCACGAAAGCCCCGCCAAAAAGAAAGCGCACCAACGCCGCGCCTTCCAACTCTTCCGCGGCTTGGTCGAAGGCGATATCCTCCGCATCATCCCCCGCGCCGAACGCCGCGGCCCCGTGAAGGTCCGGCTCAACGTCGAGCTTCAGGAGGACTTCTCGATGAATCAGGCACTCGGCCTCTATCTGCTCGATGCCATCCCGCAGCTCGACCGCGATGCCCCCGACCACGCGCTCAATGTGATTTCACTCGTCGAATCCATTCTCGAAAACCCCGAGGTCATCCTCCGCCGCCAAGTCGACCTGTTGAAAGGCGAACTCATCGGACAGTTAAAAAACGAAGGCGTGGAATACGAGGAACGCATGGAACGGCTCGAAGAAGTCGAATGGCCCAAGCCCGGCAAGGAATTCATCTATCACACCTACAACGCATTCGTCGCCAAACGCCCCTGGATGAAGGAGGCCACGGTCAAACCGAAATCGATCGCCCGTGAAATGTTCGAACACTGGCAATCCTTCGAAGACTACGTCAAAACCTACGGCTTGGAAAAAAGCGAAGCCGTCCTCCTCCGCCACGTGTCAGAGGTTTACAAAGTTCTCGCCCAAACCGTGCCCCCCATGGCCAAAACCGAAGAACTCGCCGAAGCCGAAGCATACTTCGAGGACATCCTCCGCACGGTCGACTCCAGCCTGCTCGACGAATGGGAAAAACTCCGCAATCCCGACTATGTCCCGCTGGAGGACCGAACTCCCGCCGAACGCAAGGCCGTCGCGTTCACCCGCAACCGGCCCGCCTTCACGCGCGCCCTCCGCAACGCGGTCTTCACCCTCGTCAAAGCTCTCGCCACAGGAAACAGCACCGAGATCCTCGCCCAAATCGAGCCCACCGATCCTGAAGGCCAACCCTGGACCGCCGCCCGGATCAACGCCCTCCTCGACGACTACTACTGCCAGCACGAACGCATCCGACTCGACCCCGAAGCCCGTTCCGCAAAGCACAGTCGCCTTTCGGAAGACACCGCACGGCGATGGACCCTTGAACAAACCCTCGTCGACCCCGAAGAACTCAACGACTGGTTCCTCAAGCTCGGCATCGATCTCGACCGCAGCGACGCCGAATCCCGCCCGGTCCTCACCCTCGCAAGCATCGCTTCCCTCTGAACCTCCAAACGCCGCGCCTTGACCCGCGGTGAAATCCACCCACCCTGCGAACCCGGATGTCCGCCAACCTGAAAACACTCCAGGCCCACGCGAAGACGGCCCTCAAGCCCGCCGCACAAGGCCAACTTTCACCCGCCGAGCGGATCGCCCTCTACAAACGCTTCCTCAAAATCGAGGAGCACCGCATCAAACTCCGCCATCGAGCCGGTGCCGGCGGCCTCGAAATCGCCCGCGCGCGCGCCGAACTCCTCGATGTGGTCCTCTGCTCCCTCTTCGACCTCGCCCTGTCGAAACGCAAGGAAGCCCCCGTCCTCGCACTCGTCGCCATCGGCGGATACGGCCGCGGCACTCTCAACCCCGGTTCGGACATCGACCTCCTCTTCCTCCTCCCCCGCGCGTCTAACAAACTGCCGGAAGACCTCAGCACTCTCATTCAGGAAATCCTCTACCTCCTCTGGGACGTCGGCTTCAAAGTCGGGCACGCCTGCCGCTCAATCACCGAATGCCTCGAACAGGCCAAGGCGGACCAGGAAAACAAAACCGCCCTGCTCGAGGCCCGTCTGCTCGCCGGTGACAAGAAGCTCTTCGCCGATTTCCAAGAACGCTTCGACACCGATTGCGTCCGCAAAAAACAGGAAGCCTTCTTCGACCTCCGCCGCCAGGACCTTCGCAGCCGCCACCAAAAGTATTCCAAAACCGTCTTTCTCCAAGAACCCAACGTGAAGGAGGGCTGCGGCGGCATGCGCGACTACCACAACATCCGCTGGGTCGCCCGAGTCAAACGCGGCAGCTCCGACCTCCGCAAACTGGTCGACGACCGGCTGCTCACCGCCACCGCGCTCCGGAAAATCGAGGCGGCCTACGATTTCCTCAACCGCGTCCGCAACGAACTCCACTACGAGGCCGGCCGCGAGAACGACCAGCTCACCCTTCGCCTCCAAGGCGTGGTCGCCACGAATTTCCGTTACCCGGAACGCGGCATCCTGCGCAAGACCGAGGCCTTCATGCGGGACTACTACCGCCACACCCGCAGCCTTTACCAGCATACCGGATCGCTGATGGAGAGCTTCGAGATCGAGCAGGAACAAATGCCCGTCACCGGCCTCAAGTCCTTCCTCATGGTGCGCCCGAAAAAACGCGAGGAGTTCGACGGCTTCGTCGCCCGCGAAGGACGGATCTATCCGCTTCACCCGGACATTTTCAAAGAAGACCCGCAGCGCCTCATGCGGCTCTTCCAACACTGCCAACTCCGCGGCCTCCGCCTCAGTCCACCCATGCGGAAGCTAGTCAAGGCCCACCGCGAAAACATCGACCGGCCCTTCCGCTACTCCAAGGCCAACCGCGAAACCTTCCAAGCCATCCTCGAACGCAAGGGCGACGTCGCCCGCACGCTGCGCCAGATGCACCGAGTCGGTTTCCTCGGCCGCTACCTGCCGGAATTCGGCGCTCTCGACTGCCTCGTGCAGCACGAGTTTTTCCACCGCTACACCGCCGACGAACACACCCTGCGCTGCATCGAGGAACTCGATGCCCTCGTCGGCAGCGAGGATCCGAAACGCCAAATCTATCGCCGTCTCTTCCAAGGCGTCGAGGACCCCTACGCCCTCTACCTCGCCCTCATTCTCCACGACACGGGCCGCGCGGAAAACGTCCGCGAACATACCGACGGCTCAGCCATGCTCGCGTCCAAGCTCTGCAATCGTCTGCAAGTCCACGGTCCGCGCCGCGCGCTGATCATGTACCTCGTCGACCACCACCTCACATTCTGGCGCTTCGCCACCACCCGAAATATCGAAGACCCCGATGTGGTCGCCGAATTCGCACGGATCGTCAAAACCAAGGCACGGCTCGATATCCTCCTGCTTTTCAGCTACGCCGATTCCAACGGGACCAACACCGAAACCTGGTCGAGCTGGAAGGAGACCCTGATGCTCCAGCTCCATGCAAATACCCGCACTTTCCTCGCCGAAGGCAAGGAGCGCTACGCCGCCTCGATCCGCAGCGAAAAGAAAATCCTCAAAGAACAGGTCAAGGCCCTGTTCAAGGACGAAGACCACGCCGCTGTCGACGAACACTTCAAGCGGATGCCGGAACCCTATTTCCGCTTTCGCGACGCCACCGCGGTCGCATCGCACGTCAAGGCCGTCCTCAAGCTCGACCCGAAGGCCGACCCTGCGGTCTTCGACTGCTCCCTCCAGTGGCTCGATAGCGCGGAAAAAGGCTACACCGAACTCGTCATCGCCACCCACGACCGACCGCTGCTGCTCGAGAAAATCTGCTGCGCCCTTGCATCCGAGGAACTCAACATCCTCTCCGCCGACTTCTACACCCGCAACGATGGCGTCGTGCTCGACATCTTCCGCGTCTGCACCACCGACTTCGAACCCGTCTCCGACCTCGGTCTCCGCAAGCGCCTCTCAGCCACCCTGCGCGAGGTCGGCCTGCTCGAGAAATACGAGCATGCCCGCTATTTCCGCCGCCGCCCGAACCTTCTCCGCCCGAAAAGCGATCACGGCATGGCGTTCCCCGTGCGCGCCTACGTATCGAACGAGGCCCACCCGTCCTGCACCGCCATCGAGGTCCAAGCCGTCGACCGCATCGGGCTGCTGCACGATCTCTTCCACGCCATCAACACCCACGGCCTCAATACCGCGAACGCCCGGATCTCGACCGAAAAAGGCGCCGCCATGGACACCATCTACATCACCACTCAGGAAGGGAAAAAAGTCGACGACGAAGCACTCCTCCAGCGGCTCCAAGGCAGTATCGAAGACCTGATCGGAAAGAAGGACTGAAGCGATCGCACCACTCTAACAACCGCACTCCTGAAACTCAGGGAACCCAAACGAACTTTTTCCGCCCCAAAAATCTTTTTTCTCGCCAAACCCAACCCCGCGACGATTTTCGGGATTCACGTGTGCCGCTGCAAAGCCGCCGCGAGATGAGCAATTCGGCAACACCGACCGTCGTTTTTGATCTCCGGGGGGGGCTCAGGCGACAGGACGAATCAAACGGATCGCAAAAAACCAAAAAAGGCGTGGGTCGGAATTCCGGGGGGGACTACGACCCACGCTTTTCTTCTTCAATGGCAGGGCTGTCCTCCCCGCCGCCTCAGGCATTCCCGCCCTTTCATCCGCCGGAAACACGACGCTCTTCGAGCCTTTCCCGCCCAAAGGAAACCCGCTGCAGGCTTGCCGCGCCAAGCCTGCTTGAGAATGCTCACCACCGTCCGCCATTCCATCCGGCATGCACCGCCATCTCCCCCATCTTGCCCATCGACTGATCATCGCGGGACTGGCAGCGGGCATCACCGCTCAGGCCGATTTGGAGGACGCCCTCAATCGGAACGATTTCAAAGCCGCGGAGGCTGAACTGGAACCCCTCGCCGCCAGTTGGCAGGAAGCTTGGAAAAACTCTGGCAAGAAATCCGACGGCATCGAATACGGCCTCACGCTCCAAGCACTCGGCATCGTCGAACGCCAAGGCGGCAAAGCAGACGAAGCCCTGCCTCATCTGGCGAAGGCATCTGAACTGCTCGCCAACTCCGACCCGACCCAGCAGGCGGACGCGCTCGAAGCACTCGCCCTGACCCTTCAGGATCTCGGCCAGCTCGAAGAAGCGGAACCGCACCTGCGAAAAGTGGTCCAACTCCGCGAAGCGATCCCCGATCCCGAACCGGCGCTGAGCCAAAGCCGCGACCACCTCGCGCTGCTCCTCCTCGCGCGCGGTTCCTATCCCGAGGCAGGCACGATCCTGCTCGCGAATCTTGAGAACACCCCGCCCAGAGACCCCCGGGCGCAGGCCCGTCGTCGCTCGCATCTCGGCCGCTACCACCACACCCTCGGCAGCCATGCCCGCGCCGCCGAACTCTTTCGCGAAGCCATCGCACTGCCATTCGACGACCCGGAATTGTCGCTGGCCCTCACCAGCCAACTCGCCCTCGCCGAACTGCGCCTTGGCAGGACCGAGACCGCGCGCAGCGGATTGGAAAAGGCCGCCGAACTCGCACGCAAACGCTTTCGCCACGACCGCCGCCCCTTTCTTGCCGCTCCCCACCTGATCAATCTCGGTGCCCTCGACCTCTCGCTCGGCCGCCCCGCGGAAGCCCGCTCCGCTTTCGCCGAAGCACTGGCACTGCTGGAATCCTCCCTGCCCGCCGAACACCCGGCATTGATCGTCCCCCTCAACAACCTCGGCTGCGCGGAACAAAACATCGGTAACTTCACCCAAGCCGCCGAACACCTCCGCCGCGCCGCCGAACTGCAAAAAAAACACCTTCCCCAAGTCCACCTTCGCACCGCGGAAACCGCGCGCAACCTGGCACGCAACGCCCTGCTGTCGGGAGACCCATCCGCCGGTTCCGAAATCGATCGCGCCACCCAACTCGGCCTCGAACTTCTCGGCAAACTGGTCCACCACGGCAGCGAACCCGAGCGACTGAATTTCATCCAGCGCCTCGATCTGATCTCCCTGCCCTGCGCCATTGGCGATGCCGGACAAATCGCCAACCTGCTCATCGCCAGCAAAGCGCGCTTGCTCGATGCCATGCTGCAATCTCAGCAGGAGCCGGGCGACCCGCCCCCCAACTGGCAGGCCGTCCAGCAAAGCCTGCCGCCCGGCTCCGCCTTCATCGATGCTTGCCGCTTCACACGCATCGGACCCGACCCGCAAGTCAGCTACGGAGCCATCATCCTCCTGCCCACAGGAACGCCGAAATGGATCACCCTCGGTGATGAAGCGGACCTGCAGAGATGGCTCAAAGCCCTCCGCCAACGCCTTGCCTGGCGAGCACGCAAAATCGCTGGCGATGCATCCCCGCCGCCACCCCTCAAGCTCCGCGGCATCCTTCGCAGCTTGCATCGCGACTTCTGGGAACCCCTCGCCCGCGAACTCCCGCCGGAAACCCAAGACCTCGCATTCTCGCCCGACGGCGCCCTGCATTTCCTCCCCCTCGCCAGCCTGCTCGATTCCAACCTGCGCCCCTTAGCCGCGGGATATCGACAGGTCGCTACGGTCGCCAGCGGGCGCGATCTGCTCAATCGCCCGAGCGAACTCAGCCTGTCGCAGCACCCTTGGACCCTCTTGGGCGTCGCAGATTTTCCAAAAAGCCGGCAACCCACCGGCGACGATCCCCTGCTGACCCTGCTTGCCGCGCTTGAACCCATGCCCGGCGTCCGCGAGGAAACCCGGACGCTCCATGCACTCGCCCCGGCAGGCTCGCGATTGTTCGAAGACGCCGCCGCCAGTGAATCCACACTGGGCAGCATCGAGCCCGCACCTGCGGTGCTCCACCTCGGCTGCCACGCCTTCTTTTTGAACGCGACCGACAGCCCGGATCGCACCGTGGACTTCGACGAGCAATCCAGCCTGCTCCACGCAGGCGGCCTGGCCCTGCATCGAGCCGCCCTGCGCGATGCAGACAGCCCCTTGTTGGCTGCCGATGACGACCTGCTGTTCCCCGCCGAAATCGCGCGACTCCCTCTTCAGGGAACCCGCTTGGTCACTCTGTCATCTTGCGAATCCGGTGCCGGCACCGCCGTCTCCGGCGAAGGGCTGCTGGGCCTACGCCGCGGTTTCGCTCTGGCCGGCGCACGCGAAGTGGCGGTCGCCTTGTGGCCGGTATCCGATCGCTCGACCCCCGCTTTCATGGAGCGCTTCTACCGCCTCGCCCTTGCCTCGGACCGACCCGCACAAGCCCTCTGGCAATGCCAGCGAGAATTCCTCGGCAGCGCTCACGACGAAGATGCCTTCGAAGAGGCAGTCCTCCGCTACGGGCCCTTCCTGCTGAGCCAAAACACGCCGCTCGCTGCGAGTGGGGCCACCATCATCCCCCCGGACCGGGACCAGACCCTTCCGTGGACCGCCCTGATCCTCTCGTTACCCGTGGCGGCCTTCCTCATCGCCCGCCTCACCCGGCCAGGAAAGCCGTCGCCAGCCTGACATCAGCGCTTGCCCACCTGACTGCCGCCGCGCATTCCGAAAAACGACGCACGGAGGAACATCGGTTTCTCCGGCTTGTCACGCGCCACCAAGCGCGCCTCAGGAAGGATCGCATCACGACCACTTTCCGCCGTCGCAGACATCGGAACTTCATGGACCACAGTCCGCTCCGTGCTGACCGCCGACCCATCAGGGCGCTTCAGAGCGGGGATCTTCAAAGTGGACGAACCCACGGCAGCAGCCGCATCCCCCTCATTCGGATCAAGCCCTAGGCCCCCGTCCTCATATTCCCCATTCATCACGACCCGACCCACCGTCAGCCCGTTGCCTTCGCGCAGGATTTTGCCATCGCTGCCGACCTCGAGGAAAATCCGATTTTCCGGTGAACCCGCGTCGAAGCTCCCGCGATGAGCGATCTCGCGCCCCGCCGCCACTTCGATGCGACTGGCCCGGGAATCCGCTAGGTGCAGCACGAAACCGCTGCCGCTTCGCTCTTCCATGCCACGGTCAGCCGCCCCGGGATGAATCGCCACATCGGTACTGCCCGCCATTTTCAGCGTTCCACTCGCATCGATCTTCGCCGATCCCGATACGTCCGTGAAGCGACTCGCCAGCACCACGTCGCCGGCATCCGCCACGACCTGACCGGATACGGCGAGACCGTTCCACCCGCCGGGATCGACACTCATCGTGTAGGAATCTCCCGCCACGAAGGCAGCGGCATCGACATCCATCGCTGCCAGCGTCACCGACTTGGCCGTAATACTGCCGTCCACCACCAGATCCGCGGACGGGGAGAAAAATCCAACCGCCCCATTCGAGCTGACCGTTCCACTGATGAAATTCACCCCGCTGCCACCCAAAATGTTGGCCACGCTTTCGCCACCCAAAAAGTCGAACACCAGTTCACTGCCAGTCGCCAAATCGAAGCTTTCCCAGTCGAGCACGGTATTGCCCGTAATGGTGAAAACCGTCCGATTCCCCGTCGCTGTCGCCTCCGTCGCCCAAGTCGCGGTGCCGGGGGTCGATAACACGGGAAACCCGAGCTCCTGGGAAAAGCCAGAGCCGACGAGAAGACATACCGGTAAGATCCGGCCGAGGGGGAACAGCAGGTGATTCATATCGAGGCGCTCGGTGGGACGAGGTAACCGCTCGTTACTTTTTTAAAATAAACAGAGCTTAGAAGCTTGCAAAGCAATCTTTTTTAGTTTTTCGTCTTATCCAGCTCACCGAAGCTCTCACGCATGCCCCCCACCGATCACCAGAAGCATCTGGACCAATGCTGGTCCGCCTGCTGGCACCGCGCCCGGCGCCCCGTCGAGGGCGTCCTCGTGCCCGAGGAGCGGGCGATCGAAATCGCCGAGCAGGTCATGCGGAACATCGCGCTCGATTTCGCCGAGCTCCCCGCCGAGGCGGAATTCACGGCTCGGGTCATTCAAGAAACGGGCGAAGCAACTCGGGACCTCGTCGCCGCGGAACGCCGCAAAAAAGCCGATCCCCAGCTCCATCACGACCCCGAGGACCGACGCTATCCGCAAAACCTCGACCTCGACCGCCTGCAAAAGGCTCACCCCGCGCGCGGCTTCCACGATCCCGAGTGGAATCGCTTGCCCGATGTCCTCCGCCCCCTTGCCATCGCCACCCTGACCCGCAAGGGCATCAAGGGAGCCGATGCCGAAGATGTCTTCAGCGACAGCTTGGTCGAACTGGTTCGCGACCGGGAAAGCACCCGCCCCGCCCCCATTCTGTCACCCACCGTCTTCGAAGAACTCATCCCCCTCCACGCGAGGATCGTGCAATACCGAGCCATCGATTGGTTCCGCCGCCGCAGCGCTTTGAAGAACCAGCCGAATTCCGGAGAAAGCTTCGACGCCCTCACCGGCGACCCCGACCGCCCCCTGCAGATCGAGGACCAAGCAGCCAGCCGAATGAGCTTCGAAAGCATCTATCAGGAATGCCGCGAAGCCCTCACCACCAACGAGTGGCAATTGATTTACTCTCTCTACGTCGCCCAAACCGCAACCGTCCAAGACCTCGTGCGTGACGCTGACTTCTGCACCGCACTCGGCATCAAGAAAGGAGCCTCCAGCTCGACCCGCCGTCGAGTGATCGGCGAAATGGTCGAGGATGCCTTGGAGAAAATCAGGGAAAATTTACTATTTTGAAAATCGGATAGCCAAGTTCCGATTGAAACCGTGTCGCCATGCCACTCGAACTTCCCGAACGCCTTCACGCCACCCGCGATCTCCTGATGCGGAGCCTGATCCCCACGCACGCCGAGCAAGCACCCGAGATGCCGACGAGCCTCGCTCTCGATCTAACGGATCGCTTCGCCCCCCGCCGCCCCACGGCCCCGGACACCCGCTCCCTTTCCTGGCTTCAAAAAGCCCGCCACTTCCTCGCCACACCTACCTTCGGCGCTGTCGCCGCGGCAATCGCCCTGCTCGGAGCCGCCCTGCCGCTACTCCAAAATCACGCCGCCCTGTCCGGCGAAAGCCTGCGCGGTAGCCATGGTGCCCTTGCGCACGAAGCCATCCCGATCCTCTTCGTCGGCCAGCACCCGGACGTCCTCCAGACCGTGCTCGATTCCGGCCTTTTCGAGGCCTCGAACCTTTCGTCGGCCTCTTCCCTCGCCGAAGCCGAAGCGCGACCCGGTGCCAAAGTCATCGTCGACCTGTCCACCTCGACCATCACCGCGATCACCAAGGAAAACGCCACCGTCCAACGTGTGGCTGTTCCGACATCGCCGGATAATCTCGCCGACGCCATCGCCTTCGCGGTCTCGAGCCTCTGACCGATACGCCTCGCTCGCAGCCCGGCGAGCGACGCGATCCGAAAACACTCCGCGCGCAGGAACAGATTCCCAACGCGCGATTCCTCACTTTCCACCTCCCCCTCTCCGGGTTTCAATCCGGTGCCGCCCCGCCATGCCCCGCCTCGCCCTCCTCCAATCCCGCGCCTTCCCAAGCAAGGCCGAAGCCTTCGAACACCACGAACTCCTGATCCGCCAAGCCGCCAAGGACGGCGCCCAGATCGTGGTGACCCAGGAGCTCTTCCTCACTCCCTATTTCTGCACCATCGAAGACCCCAATCTCTTCGATCTCGCCGACCCCCTCCCCGGCCCGGTCACCGACCGCCTCGGCCAACTCGCCCGCGAACTCGGGATCGTGCTGATTTCCTCGCTCTTCGAGCAGCGCGGTGCCGGACTCTACCACAACACCGCCAGCATCCACGACGCCGATGGCTTCCTGCTGGGGCTCTACCGCAAGAGCCACATCCCACAGGACCCCGCCTTCGAGGAAAAATTCTACTTCACCCCCGGTGACACCGGCTGGCCCGTCTGGAATACCCGCTTCGGAAAAATCGGCGTGCTGATCTGCTGGGACCAGTGGTACCCCGAGGCCGCCCGCCTGATGGCTCTCGGCGGCGCACAGCTCATCGTTTACCCGACCGCCATCGGCTGGTTGCCCGAGGAAAAACCGACACTCGGCGATGCCCAGCACTGCGCCTGGGAGACGGTCCAGCGCGGCCACGCGGTCGCCAACGGCTGCTACCTCGCCGCCGTCAATCGCGTCGGCACCGAAGGCAACACCGAGTTCTGGGGCCGCTCCTTTGTAGCGAACCCCTACGGCGAACTCGTCGCCAAGGCCTCGACCGAGCGGGAGGAAATCCTCTACCACGATCTCGACCTCGGCGCCGTCGAAGACTTCCGCCGTATCTGGCCCTTCTTCCGCGACCGCCGCATCGACGCCTACGGAGACCTATCCAAGCGCTGGCGCTCCTGATGAAGAGGCGCTGAATCGCATCGCCCCATCGACCCAGTCGGCGGTGATCACATCGCCTTCTTTGAATCGGCCGTCGAGAATCTCCAGCGAGAGCTGGTCGAGCAGATGATGCTGGATCGCGCGCTTCAGCGGCCGCGCTCCATAGACAGGATCGTATCCCTGGCTACCGATGTGGTCCTTGGCGTCTCCGGTCAGCGCAAGCGCCATGCCTTGCTTGGCAAGCCGCTTGCGGACCCGCTCCAACTGAAGATCGACGATCGTCGTCAGCTCCTCGCGCCGCAATCGATCGAAGATGATGGTCTCGTCGATGCGATTGAGGAATTCCGGCCGGAAATGCTGGCGCAGCGCCCCGGTGACCTTGGCTTCCCGCTGCTCGGCGTTCTCCTCGCCAAGAATGTGCTGGCTGCCGATGTTCGAGGTCATGATCAGCACCGTATTGCGGAAATCCACCGTCCGCCCCTGGCCGTCGGTGATCCGTCCGTCGTCCAGCACCTGGAGCAGCACGTTGAAGACGTCCGGGTGCGCTTTCTCGATCTCGTCGAAGAGCACCACCGAGTACGGCTTGCGTCGTACATGCTCGGAAAGCTGGCCGCCCTCCTCGTAGCCGACATAGCCAGGCGGCGCGCCGATCAGGCGAGCCACGCTGTGCTTCTCCATATACTCCGACATATCGATGCGGATCATCGCACCCTCGTCGTCGAAAAGGAACTCAGCGAGCGCCTTCGACAGCTCGGTTTTACCGACGCCGGTCGGTCCGAGGAAGAGAAAGGAACCAATCGGCCGGTTCTCATCCTGCAAACCCGCACGCGCCCGGCGCACGGCATTGGCCACCGCGCGAATCGCCTTTCGTTGGCCGATCACCCGCAGACCCAAGCGCTCTTCCATATGGACCAGTTTTTCCTTCTCGCCCTCCTGCAAGCGCGACACCGGAATCCCGGTCCATGAGGCGACCACACGGGCGATGTCTTCCTCGGTCACTTCTTCTTTCAGGATCGCACCACTCTTCTGAAGCTCGACCAGCTTCTGATTCGCGGCTTCCAGCTCGCTCTGCGCTTCGGGAATCCGCCCGTAGGTGATTTCGGAAGCACGCGTCAGATCACCGATCCGCTGCGCCTGCTGGGCCTCGATCTTCAAGGTCTCGATCTTCTCCGAGGCAGCGCGGACGAGATCAATGACCTCCTTCTCGTTCCTCCACTGCGCCATCAAACCCGCGGACCTTTCCTTCAGATTCGCCTGCTCTTCCTTCACCCTGTCGAGCCGCGCCTGGCTGGCCTTGTCACTCTCCTTCTCCAGCGCCTTCTTCTCCATCTCAAGCTGCATGATCTCACGCTCGATCTCATCGATCTCCGTCGGCATGGAATCGAGTTCGATCTTCAGCCTCGACGCCGCCTCGTCCATCAGGTCGACCGCCTTGTCGGGCAGGAACCGATCGGAGATGTAGCGGTCCGAAAGCATCGCCGCGGAAACCAGCGCACCGTCCTGAATCCGCACGCCGTGGTGAATTTCATAACGCTCCTTGAGTCCGCGCAGGATGGCGATGCTATCCTCCACCGACGGCTCGCCGACCATCACCGGCTGGAAGCGCCGCTCAAGCGCAGCGTCCTTCTCGATGTGCTTGCGATACTCGTCCAGCGTGGTCGCACCGATCGTTCGCAGCTCGCCGCGCGCCAGTTGCGGTTTGAGCAGATTCGACGCGTCGACCGCACCCTCGCTGGCACCCGCGCCGACGATGGTATGCAGCTCGTCGATGAACAGGATGATCTCGCCCGCCGACTCGGTGACCTCCTTCAAAAAAGCCTTCAGCCGCTCCTCGAACTCGCCGCGATACTTCGCACCGGCCAACATCCCGCCGAGGTCCATCACGATCAGACGCTTGTCCTTCATCGAGTCCGGCACATCGCCAGAGACAATCCGCCGCGCCAAGCCTTCGACGATGGCCGTCTTGCCGACGCCCGGCTCGCCAATCAAAACCGGATTGTTCTTGGTCCGGCGGGAAAGCACCTGCATCACGCGGCGGATCTCATGATCGCGCCCGATCACCGGATCGATCTTCCCTTCGCGAGCCCGCGCGGTGAGGTCACTGCCGTATTTTTCCAAGGTCTGATATTTCCCCTCGGGATCGGCATCGCTGACCTTCTGTGGACCGCGCACTCCCTCGACCGCCTTGCGCGCCCTCTTCTCGTCGAGCCCCGCATCCTTCAATAACTTGCCCTCCGGCCCATCGGCCCGGATCGCACCGATCAATACGTGCTCGACGCTCAGGAAATCATCGCCCATCG
Source organism: Verrucomicrobiota bacterium (assembly GCA_004293445.1). Taxonomy (GTDB): domain Bacteria; phylum Verrucomicrobiota; class Verrucomicrobiia; order Verrucomicrobiales; family Akkermansiaceae; genus Haloferula. The sequence continues at coordinate 98,815 of RDYP01000004.1, forward strand.
ACTCGCGAACCGCATCAGCCGCATCGAGCGTCGCCCGCAGACCATAGCTGATCTGCGGCTGGGTCGTGCCGCCCTGCTGGCTCGGCTCACGATCGAGTGCGGCGGCAATGGCGACTTTCAGCTGGGTGGCATCGATGCCCGCCTTTTGCAGGATCGGCGTCAGCACTCCGCCTTCCTGCTGAAGCAGGGCAAGCAGCAGATGGGTCCCCTTGAGTTCGGGATGCGCCGACTTCGAAGCCAGACGCTGAGCCGATTGAAGAGCTTCCTGGAGTTTGTTGGTCAGTTTATCGAGTCCCATGACTTTGATGGCTTGATGCTCCCAACTAACCACAGGCCGGCCGAAAATCTACGCCTCACTTGCGATTCCCTCATCACCGAATGCGGTGACATCGGTATCGGTGCTTGCTTCCGAGGGACCGTCCGGCGCATGGCTTTGCGACTCCTATGGCTGGTCTCATCATCGCTCCCCGCGCCCGCATCTTCCATGGCCACGAATGGATCTACGCCACGGAGGTGAGAAAAACCTTCGGCGACCCCCAACCGGGCGATGTGATCACGCTCAAAGACTTCCAGGATCGCTCGCTGGGCAGCGCAATCTACAATCCCCTCTCGCAAATCGTCGCCCGCCGCTTCTCACGCCGCAAGCAGGACCTCGATGCGGAATTTTTCGTCCGCCGCATCGGCCAATCGATCGAGCATCGTCGTCGCCTCGGCCTCGATGAAACCCTGGCCCGTCTCGTGTGGAGCGAGTCCGACGGCCTGCCCGGCCTGATCGTCGACCGCTACGGCGCGCATCTGGTCGTCCAGACGCTGACGCTCGCGATGCGAATGCGCCTCGACCTGATCATTGCCGCGCTGAAGGAACTCGTTTCACCGGAGACCATCATCCTGCGCAACGACTCGCCGGTGCTGAAAGCCGAAGGCATTGAGCAGGAAATCACCGTCATCCACGGCACGAACCCCGGCGCCTTCGTCGTCGAGGCCAACGGCCTGCAATTCGAGATCGACCTGCTCGACGGCCAGAAAACCGGCCTCTACCTGGATCAACTCCAATCCCATGCTGAAGTGGCCAAGTTGGCCGAGGGCAAGCGGGTGCTCGACTGCTTCACCAACCAGGGCGGCTTCGCTCTCGCCTGCGCCAAGGCCGGCGCGGCCAAGGTCACCGCGGTCGACATCTCGGAAAGCGCCTGCGCCGCCGCCCGCCGCAACGCCGAGATCAACGGACTCGAGCTCGAGGTCATCGCCCACAATGTCTTCGATTTCCTCAAGCACGGAACGCCCGATTACGACTTGATCATCCTCGATCCCCCGAGCTTCACCCGGAATAAGAAGACGCTCATGGACGCCATGCGCGGCTACAAGGAGATCCATCTCCGCTCGCTCAAGCTGCTCGAAAAAGGCGGCCTGCTTTCGACCTTTTGCTGCTCCCACCACGCCAGTCGCGAGCTGTTCCAAGCAAACCTCGTCGACGCCGCGGTGGACGCGAAAAAGTCACTCCGACTCGTCGCCAACCACGGCCAACGAGGCGACCACCCCGTGCTGCTGGCCCTGCCGGAAACGGAGTATCTGAAAGGCATCACCGCCGAGCTGATGGCCGGCCGTTAGACCGCTCAACGTCCCGCCCACTTCCGCACCGCGGCGACGAGGCCGGGGATGTCGCTCGGCTTGGCTTCGAAAGCCGGCTTCACGCCGTGCTTCCGCAGCGCCTCGCTGGTCACCGGGCCGATGCTCCCGGCCGCGCATCCCTCCGGCCAAGGCAGCCCGAGCTTGAAGAAATTCTCCACGGTGGAGGCGGAGGTAAAGGTGATCAGATCCGCGCCTTCCTCACGAATCCGGGCGGCGGCTCCCGTCGGATCACCCGTTTCCGGCACGGTCTTGTAAACGACGCACTCGTCGACGATCGCGCCCTGCTTGACTAGGCCATCGTAAATCACGTCACGGGCCTCGTCGGCGCGCACCCAGAGCATCGTGAGGTTCTCGATCGATTCCTTCTTGAAGGCATCGACCAGTCCCTCGGCAACGAACTTCTCGGGAATCAAATCGACGCCGAAGCGGTACTCCCGGACTTTCTTCGCCGTCCCTTCGCCAATCACCGCGATCCGCGGGTTGCCCAAACTACGAGCATCCTCGTAGGTCGCGAAAAAGGCGTCGAAGAAGCGCTCGACGCCGTTCGGACTGCTGAAGACCAGCCAGTCGTATTCGTGGGCGTGGGCCACGCCTTCAACGAAGCCCTCGCGATCGTCGGGTAGCTCGATCCGGATCGTCGGCAGCTCGACCACGTCGGCGCCGAGTCCGGCCAGCTCGCGGCTGAGTTCTCCAGCCTGCTCCCGGGTCCGGGTGACCACGATGCGCTTGCCGAAAAGCGGCCGTTTTTCGAACCAATTGATCTTCTCCCGCTCTCCCACCACCTCACCGATGACCGCCACCGCAGGCGAACCGAACTTCGCGGTCTCCGCAATGCCGGCGATGTCCGCCAAGGTGCCGGTAATGGTTTTCTGGGACCCGGTGGTCGCCCAGCGGACCAAAGCGATCGGGGTCGCGGCATCAGCGCCCCCCTCGATCAGCGCGCCGGTGATCTCACGCAACCGGGCCACCCCCATGACGAAAACCTTGGTCCCCGGGGTCTTGGCGAGATGGGCGTAGTCGATCGAGCTTTCGCCCTTGGTCGGGTCCTCATGACCGGTGAAAATCGTAAGCTGCGAACAATGGTCGCGATGCGTCACCGGAATTCCCGCATAAGCCGGGCCACCGATGGTCGAACTGATGCCGGGCACGATCTCGAACGCGACGCCCGCCGCCGCCAGTTCGGCCGCTTCCTCGCCGCCACGACCGAAGATCATCGGATCGCCGCCCTTGAGCCGGACCACCTTCTTGCCAGCCCGGGTCCGATCGACAATCAGCGCATTGATGCCGTCCTGAGACAGCTTGTGGTCTTTGGCACGTTTGCCGACATCGACCATCTCGCAGCCCTTTTTGGCCCAACGGAGAATGTCCGCGCTACTAAGGGCATCGTGGACGAGCACATCGGCCATTTCCACGCATTCCTTGGCGCGCAGGGTGACGAGACCGAGATCACCGGGACCGGCGCCGACGAGATAACAAATTCCAGAGGTGCTCATGCGAGGGAGTCGAAAAGTTGACGGGCGACTTGCAGGGGTTCCTTGCCGACAGCTCGGGACAGACGAGGCTCGCCACCGCCATCGGGGAAAACTCGGGCATTCATCGTCAGCAGGTCGCCGTCGAGGCTGGTGAAGACTCCGACCGGGGTGCTGCAGCCTCCTTCCAGCAATCGCAGGAATTCACGCTCGGCCCGGACGCGGATAAAGGTCGGCTCGTGACGGATCGCCGCGACCAGCGCGGCCGCAGCCTCGTCCCCCTTGCGAATTTCCAGACCAATCGCACCCTGCCCGGCCGCAGGAAAAAATCGATCCTCCGCCAGCGGGTCGAAATGGAGCGCGACTCCGGAAACGACCGCAGGCTGCGACATGCGATGGCCGAGCCGAACCAGCCCGGCTTCCGCCAGCAAAATCGCATCCGCGGCACCCTCAGCCAATTTCTTCAGCCGGGTCGGTACATTGCCGCGCAGATCCACGACCTTGAGATCGGGCCGCAGCCATTTCAATTGGTGGGCACGACGAACGCTGCTGGTGCCGACAACCGCGCCGCTTGGCAAGGAATCGAGACCACCGGGCGCGCGCGTGACCAGCACGTCGCAAACCGGCGCGCGTTGCAGCACACCCGCGATTTCAAAAACATCATCGATCACCGTCGGCACGTCCTTGAGCGAATGCACCGCGAGATCGATCGTTCCCGCCCTCAGGGCTTCTTCGAGCTCCTTGGTGAAGATGCCCTTGTCGGTTCCCTCCGCCTTCGCCACATCGGCCAGCGCCACATCGGTGCGGCGATCTCCCGTGGTGCGAATCACATTTCGCGAGAGGCGCAGGTCGGGGAAAGCGAGCACCAGTGCACGCTCGACGGCGGCAGCCTGCACCAGCGCAAGATCGCTGCCACGGGTGCCGATAACGGTTTGGGAAAATAATTCGCTCACGTGCCGGGTAAATTCAGCTTTTTCAATTCCTCATCGATGATGCGGTCGCACTCGGCGATCTGCTTCTCGCGCCGCGCGCGAGCCTCGTCGGCGAGCTGCTCGAGAGTATCGATGTCGTAGAGATAAACTTCCTCGATATCACCGCAGGCAGGATCAATGTCCCGCGGGACCGCGATGTCGATCAGGAACAGCGGACGGAATTTGCGCACGCGGCGGACCGACTCGATGTGATGGGGCAGCACCACCGGATGCGGCGCGGAAGTCGAGGAAATCACCACGTCCACCCCTGCCAGTACCGACTGCCATTCGTCAAAAGGCACCGCGCGGCCACCCATCTCAGTGGCCAGCAGCTCCGCCTTGTCGAAAGAGCGATTCGTCACGAAGACCGAAGTCGCACCCCGCGAAACCAAGGCCTGAGCCGTCTGGCGGCTCATGTCACCGGCCCCGATGACGATCACGCGGCAACCCGCCAGCTTGCCGAAAATCTTCTCCGCCAACTCAACCGCCGCCCCGGCCACCGAGGTCGCACCTTCCTGAATCCGGGTATCGGTGCGCACCTTCTTGCCCACACCGAAGGCCCGCTGGAAAAGCCGGTTCAGCACCCCGGATGTCGCACCGGCATCAAGCGCCTGACGATACGCCTCTTTCGCCTGACCGAAAATCTCCGTCTCACCGAGCACCATCGAGTCCAAGCCGCTGACCACCCGGCAGAGATGTTTCGCCGCAGAGCTCCGATGATGTTCGTACCAATGCGGATCCGAATCCGCACCGTGGGTCATAGCCAGCCGACGCCGCAGCTCGGCGGCCGCCCGTTCGGCACGATCCCCCGCGAGATAGAATTCCGTGCGGTTGCAGGTCGACAGCACCACGCTTTCCGCGAGCCCGTCGATTTCTAACAATCGCTTCGCGGAGTCGCCCAACTGCCCGGTCGGCACGGCGAAGCGCTCGCGAACCTCGACGGGCGCGGTGCGGTGATTGAGACCGACGCAAACAAGTTCCATCAGACGAGGGCGAAAACCGAGAGAGACACCACGAAGAGCAAGACCGCGAGCGTCGCCGTCCGCCGACCGGTCAAACCACGCCACTGCCTCAGCATCAAGAATCCGACGTAGCTCGACCACACCACACACGCGGCGACCAAATGAGCCGTGCCACCTTGCCGCGGCATCATGAAGCCGGCGAAAACCCCGATGCTCAGTAGGGCAACACCCAGCCACAAAAGCCGAATCGTCGATTTCAACAACTCCCGCACCGGGGGCAAATTCCGAAACAGACCCGACTTGAGATGATGGTCCTTCAGTTGCCGATCGAGGACCAGAAACATCACCCCCGCCACAGCCGCCAGAGCCAGGGCCCCATACGAAAGCACCGACATCGCCGCGTGAGTCTCATGCCAAGGGTTCGTGCCGGAGAGCCGCTGGGGCTCGGCCTCCAATCCTCCCGGAAGCAAGGCGAGCCCCTGAAAAATCACGACCACGGGTGCGGTGAACACGCCTAACAGCGAGATCCGATAAGCCGGGCCCACCACCAGATAGAAAAGAGTCAGCGACCACGCCAAGAAGGCAAGGATCTCGCCCAGACCGACCAAGGGACAGGCCCCGCGCGACTCCCCGCGGATCGAGAGGAATCCAAGCTGCGCCAAAAACGCCGCACTCATCCAAATCACCGTCCAAGGGCTGCGCACGCCGCGTCGGACCGACCACACGCCTGTAATCCCGCCCACGGCAGCGAGGGCGGTTGCGACGAGGAGAAACCAGCGGTCCACCCCCCTCCCTTGGCCCTCAAACGCGGTCCGCGCAAGGCCGGAATGGCCTCGGATGAACCACCGGATGCGTCATCACTTCGCGTATCGAGGCATCCGAGCCATCAGAATCCGACTCTCTCCTTGGTCCAGCGCTGACGATCCCTTACTTCCCCCGCATGCCTTTCACCGATCCCCTACGCTCCGCGATCCGCGATGTAGTCGATTTCCCAAAGCCCGGCATCGTCTTCAAGGACATCACCCCCATCCTCGCCGACCCCGAACTCTTCCGGTTGGCGATTACCCGGCTCTGCGCCACGGCCGATGGCCACAAGATCGACAAGGTGGTCGGCATCGACGCCCGCGGCTTCATCTTCGCCGCAGCGGTGGCTGATCGCCTCGGCGCAGGCTTCGTCCCCGTGCGAAAAAAGGGCAAACTCCCGTGGAAAACCCGCCAGGTCGCCTACTCGCTGGAATACGGCGAATCCGTGGTCGAGCTCCACGAAGACGCCGTGGCTCCCGGTGAAACGGTGCTGCTGGTCGACGACCTCCTCGCCACCGGAGGCACCGCGGCAGCCGCCTTGGAACTGCTCGACGCCCTCGGCGCGAAGGTCGCAGGCGTCGCGTTCCTTATCGAACTCGCCTTTCTGGGTGGCCGCGATGCGCTCGGCGATCGCCAGATCGAGTCGATCCTGTGCTTCGATGAGCCCGCCCAATGCGGTAAATGAAGCAAAACCCGTTCTTTCCGCATTCCGCCGCTTGCCCTCAGCGCCCGGCCCCACCAAACTCGCCGCCCGCGCTTTTCTCCGTCCCTACCTTCCCCAAGATCCCATGTCCTGGTCCACCTACGCCGCATCGCTGATCCGCTACCCACAGTTCGGATTCTCGCTCGACACTTCGCTGATGGACCTCGACGAGGCCTTCTTCGCGACGATGGCTCCCAAGGTCGCAAAGGCCCACGCCGACATGGCCGCCCTCGAATCCGGCGCCATCGCCAACCCTGACGAGGGCCGCATGGTCGGCCACTATTGGCTGCGCAATCCGGGCCTCGCGCCCAGCGACGAACTGCGCGCCGCGATCGAGCAGCCCCTCGCCGCCCTCAAGGAATTCGCCGAAAAAGTACACACCGCACAGATCAAGCCACCCGGCGCCGCCCATTTCCAACGACTCCTACTCATCGGCATCGGTGGCTCGGCCCTCGGCCCGCAACTCGTCACCGAAGCCATCGGCCACGGCGCACGGATGCCCATCCACTTCTTCGACAACACCGACCCCGCAGGCATCGACCGCGTGCTTTCCGACATCGGCAGCGCGGGCCTCGCCAGCACCCTCGTCGTCGTGATCTCCAAATCCGGCGGCACCGCGGAAACCCGCAACGGCATGGTGGAAGCCAAGGCCGCCTACGACGCCGCCGGGCTCGACTTCGGCAAGCACGCAGTGGCCGTCACCGGCGAAGGATCCAAGCTCGATCAATTCGCCAAGGCACACGGGTTCATCGCCCGCTTCCCGATGGAGGACTGGATTGGCGGACGCACCTCCGTCATGTCCACAGTCGGCCTCGTCCCCGCGGCTCTGCAAGGGATCGACATCGATTCCTTCCTCACCGGTGCCGCCGCGATGGATGCGGAAACCCGCAAGCCCGACGAACACAACGCCGCCATGCGGCTCGCCCTCGCCTGGTACGCGGCCGGCAATGGCAAGGGAGAAAAGGACATGGTGGTCCTCCCCTACAAAGATTCGCTCGTCCTGTTTTCGAAGTATCTCCAGCAACTCGTCATGGAGTCGCTTGGCAAGGAGCACGACCTCGACGGCAAGGTCGTCCATCAAGGCATCGCCGTTTACGGCAACAAGGGCTCCACCGACCAACACGCCTACGTCCAGCAACTGCGAGACGGGGTGGCCAATTTCTTCACCACCTTCATCGAAGTCCGCAAAGGCCGCAGCGGCGACTCGATCGAGGTCGAACCCGGCAACAGCTCCGCCGACTACCTGCAAGGCTTCCTTCGCGGCACCCGCAAGGCGCTCCACGACTCCGGCCGGAAATCGATCACCATCTCCATCCCCGAAGTCACTCCCTTCCAACTCGGAGCCCTGATCGGCCTGTTCGAGCGCGCCGTCTCCTTCTACGCCTCGCTCGTCAACATCAACGCCTACCACCAACCCGGTGTGGAGGCCGGCAAAAAGGCCGCTTCCGATTTCCTCGAACTGCTCGGCTCGGTCCGCAGCCGCCTCGTTTCGGAAGCCAAGACCGCCGAACAAATCGCAGCCTCGGTCGATGCTGATCCGGAAGCCGTTTATCACTGCCTGACCCACCTCGCCGCCAATGGCGAAGCCCAGATCTCCATCGGTGCCTCACCGAAGGAAGATCACTTCTCCCTCTAAACAAAATACCCCGACCTCCGGCCCCTCGCGGGGCAGCGGCCCTGCCACTTGGCAAGGCTCCTGCTCTTGGCCCTGCGGCCGAAGCGGACTCGATCTCGTCGGGACCAGCGAAAGCCTCAAGCCGAGGCCTACGTAGCCTCCACGACGCATGTTCTACCGGCGCCTTACCAACACCCTCTCCGCCGCCCTGCTGTTCGCGGCCCTTCCCGGGTCCCCGGCCGTCGCCGCCAGCGGGGAAATTCTCATGGCCAGCTGGCCCTGCCTGTCGCCGGACGGCAAGAGCCTCGTGTTTGAATGGCGCGACGATCTCTGGTCGAGCCCCGCCGACGGGGGTCTGGCGAAACGGCTCACCGCCCACCCGGCACGCGACAGCTTCCCGATGTTCTCGCCCGACGGGAATTCGCTCTACTTCTGCTCCAGCCGCGCTGGCTTCATGCAGCTCTTCTCCATGCCCGCCCAAGGCGGACCGGCGACCCAGCACAGCTTTCATTCAGAGGGTGCCAGCCTCGAAGACATCGCTCCGGACGGTACCCGCGCCCTCGTAAGAGGCCTGCGCGATGAACCCGGCTTCCGCCCCGAGCGCCTGATCGAAATCACACTCCCGCGCGAAAGCCCGGAACACTATCTCTTCAACGAAAAAGGCCACTCCGCCCGTTATAGCCCGGATGGCTCGAAAGTCCTCTTCTGCCGCGAAGGCGAGCAACTCTACCGCAAAGGCTACCGAGGACCGCGCGCCTCCTCGATCTGGCTCTACGACCTCGCCGATCAAAACTTCACCGCCCTCATCAAAGAAGACACCGAAGCCCGCTCTCCCATGTGGCTGCCCGATGGCAGCGGCTTCTACTACGTCTCCGAACGCGACGGCACCCTCAACCTCTGGCTGCGCAAACTTGCCGACGGCTCCGATCAACAGCTCACCCATTTCACCGACGATGGCGTGATCCGCCCGAGCATCGCCAAAGACGGATCCCGTATCGTCTTCCGCCGGGGCTTTCACCTCTGGACCTGGCAGCCCGGAGGCACCGCGAAAGAACTCGCTCTCCACCAGCAGGAAGACCTCGCCGACACCCGGCGCGAACTCCGGAAAATCACCGGCACGGTCGATGCCGATTTCTCCCCCAGCGGCCTCGAGATTGTGTTCGCCGCAGAAGGCGAACTCTGGACTTCCGACACCGTCCTGCGCGAACCACACCGCCTCACCCAGAGCGCCGCGCGCGAAGACGACCCCATCTTCTCGCCCGACGGCAAATGGATCTACTACCTCAAGGACGACGGCATCGACCGCAACGTCTGGCGCGCCCGCCGCGAACGCAGCGGAGATTTCTGGTGGCGGGCGCAAAGCATCGTTCACGAACAAGTCACCCACGGCCGCGAAGCGAAGCAGCGCATCGCCCTCAGCCCCGACGGCAGCCGCATCGCCTACGTCTCCGGTGGGGGAAACCTCCACGTCGCGAAGGCCGACGGTAGCGACGACCGGATGCTTTTCGCCTGCTGGGACGCCCCCACCTTCGACTGGTCGCCCGATTCCGGCTGGCTCGTGTTTGCCGCCCAGGATCAGAACTTCAACCGCGACATCTACATCATGCCGGCGGACGGGTCCCGCGCCCCCTTTAACCTTTCCCGACATCCGGATTTCGAAGGATCACCCCGATGGTCGCCCGACGGCCGACGCATCTCTTTCACCGGCCGACGCCTCAACAACGAGATCGGACTCTTCTACGTCGATCTCAAGATCGAGGAAGCCGTCCGCTCCACCCGCGACCGCCGCGAGCTCGACGCCGAGTCCGCGATGCGCGAGGACCCGCTTTATCGCCTCGAGGAGAGCGATCCCGACACCAGCGACGCCGAGGAACCGGAGGCGCCTCGTGAAAACGAATCGGCCTCCACCAAGCCACAATCCCCCAGCAAACCACGAACCACGAAATCCCGGCGCACCCGGATGAGAATCGATTTCGAGGGCCTCAGCGAACGGATCGTCCGCCTCAATACCCGCGGCGTTGAGCCCTCGCGCACGCTCTGGACCCACGATTCCCGCGCGCTGCTCTTCCAAAGCAAGAACCGCTCCAACGACCAAGTCTACCGGATCGAAGCCCGCCAAGGCGCCTCGATGCGCGACGAGGCGGACTTCCGCGGTTTGCCCATCCGCATGACTCGCGAAGGCACTTCCTTCTGGATCGTCGACCGCGCCCCGGCACGACTCCGCAAAGACAAGCTCACCCGCTACCCCATGGCTACGCGCCTTGTGCGCGACCGCGTCGACCATCAGCGACTCTGGTTCCGCTCGGTCTGGCGCACCCTGCGCGACCGCTTCTACGACCCCACGATGAATGGCAGGGACTGGAACGCGATCCTTGCAAAGTACGAAGACGCCGCCGCCCACGCGCCTGATTCACCCACTTTCGATGGCATCATCGGCATGATGCTCGGCGAGCTGAACGCCTCCCACCTCACCTTCATTTCCAAAGTCTGGCCACGCCCTTGGGAAAACGAAGGCGCGGAGTTCCAATCCACCCGCCACCTCGGCATCCGCTTTGAACAAAAAGGCGGCAAGGAAGCTCTCACCGTCGCTTCCGTGATCGCCGACAGCCCCGCCGCCACCTGCACGCCACCCATACGCGCGGGCGACACCATCCTCCGGGTCAACGGCCGAAGCGTCGATGGATCCACACCGCTCCACCGCTTCATGAACGGCCGACCCGATCGCGAGATCGAACTGGTCCTGCGCGATAGCAAAGGCAAAGAGCATTCTCACCAACTCAGCCCCATCGACTACGAGGAAGCCCGTGAACTCGCCGAAGCCCAAGTCGTCATCGACAATCGACAGCGCGTCGAGGAACTCTCCGGCGGCCGCCTCGGCTACGTCCACATCGCCCGAATGTTCTGGGACGAGTTCGAACGCTTCGAACGCGAGATCTATGCCGCGGGCCACGGGAAAGAAGGGCTTGTCATCGACATCCGCGACAATGGAGGCGGCTTCATCACGGACCACCTCCTGACCGTCCTCTGCCAGCCGCGCCACGCCGTCACCATCCCCCGCGGCGGCGGCCCCGGCTATCCACAGGACCGCAAGGTCTATGCCTCCTGGCACAAGCCCCTCGTTGTCGTCTGCAACCAGAACTCCTTCTCCAACGCCGAAATCTTCGCCCACGCCATCAAATCCCTCGATCGCGGCCCCTTGGTCGGCGTCCCGACAGCTGGCGGAGTGATTTCGGCCACCCGCGAACGCATCCTCGATGCCGGCACCCTCCGCGTCCCCTTCCGGGGCTGGTTTTCCCCGGACAGCGGCGAGGACATGGAAATGCGAGGTGCCATGCCAGACCACCTCGTCTGGCCAGAGCCAGGCCAGCTGATAGCCGGAGAAGACCCCCAGCTCGGCAAATCCGTCGATGTTCTCCTGAAGATCGTCGACTCCGTGAAAAAAGAGGATTTCACCCCGAAATACCGCAGCGGCCACCACCCGCAAGCGCCCGCAGCCGACGATTGAGCAACTTCTTGCCGCCTACGACACCAGCGGCTAACAACCTGCATGATCCCATCCATCCAAGCCTTGTTGGTGCTTCAGGACCGCGACCGCCGCCTGCGCGTCCTCGCTGACGACCTCGCAAAAATCCCCAAAGACGAGGCCCGCGCTGGAGATCGTCTGGCCGGAGACACCCGGGCCGTGCAAGTCGCGAAGGACGCGATGATGGCGAACGAGATCGAAATCAAAAAGGTGGAGATGGACACCGCCACCCGGCGCACCACCATCCAACGACTCAAAACCCAGCAGTTCGAAACTCGGAAAAACGATGAGTTCCAGGCTCTGGGCCACGAAATCACGCGCTACGAAAAAGACATCGACGGCCTCGAAACCCGTGAACTCGAACTCATGGAGAAAGCCGACGATCTGCGCGGCACTCTCCAACGTGCAGAAGCCGCGCTGGCCCAGACCCGGAAGCTCGTCGATGAGGACCTCGCCAATTTGGCCCAACGCAAACAACGCCTCGAGGCCGATACTCTCGAAGTCCAAGCCGAACGAAATCAGCTCGCCGCCGCTGCACCGGCATCGATGCTCCCTCTCTACGAGCGCCTCTTGAAAACCAAGAACGGCCTCGCCGTGGTCCCGGTCACCGCGGGCAAATGCACCGGCTGCCACATGAAGCTGGTCGCCTCCACCCTCGTGAAGGTGCACTCGCAGGTCGAAGGAACCCAGTGCGAAAGCTGCGGCCGCCTCGTCTACGACGGCGACGCGTCTTAATTCGATCCCGTCGCCGTGTAGAAGCCCTTCCGCCGTTCCTCAACCGTTACCAACCAGTTCATCATCGTCACCGGCGGCAACTGGGCCGGATGAGTGATCGGCTGCAGGTTGACGTTGATCTTCGACGCCTCCGCCGCTTCCTCGCTGCCCATTTTCACGTCCAACAGATGGACAGGCTGCCCATCCGCCGCTTCCTCTCCTCCCAGGTGGCCGATCTGGCCGGAAATACGGACTCGAAACGGATCATACTCCGTTCCGTAGCGCTTCTCTGGAGCGAATAAGGATGCCGGAGGATAGAAGGGCGAGGCCAAGCCAGAACCCGCCGGCGGGGTGGTGGCGACGATATTGAAATCGTCACCGATGTAGAGCCGCAGATTGGTCACCAGTGAGAAGCCCTTGCTGAAGGCTCGCAAATCATCGCACTCCGATAGCAACAAGCCATAGTCGTTTTCGGTGGCGGGAATCGCAGGTTTGTAAGCCGGATTGTTCAATCCACTGGTAGAATAATCCACGTTCACCACCAAGGAGTGATTGACCTCCGTCCCATCCGCCCCGATCGCAGCAAGAAAGCCCGGCAGACGTTCGGGATACACCGCGATCGAAAGCTTGGATTCGTGCAGCAGCTTCACTTCGAAGGGCAGCGAAGGACGGAAATAGCCCTCCTTGGGTTTGCCGGGATTGGGATCGCCAAAGGTCTGACTGTTGAAAGTGACGGTTCCAGTCACACCGGATTGATAATGAAACAGCCCCTCGGAACCGTAAGCGACGTCGTTGAGGCCTTCGAAAACATGGCTCTCATTTTCAGCCGCGATCCGGACATAGCCGAACGGCAAACCATCGGGACCATTGCCCAACGAAAGTTCCAAGGACTCCCGCACTCCCCCTTTGAAATACTGAAAACGCAGGGCGGTCGGCGTGGGATCGGTCGAACTGGCCACCTCCGTGACATCCAGCCGCATGGCACACTGCAACGCGCCAACCGAATAGCTGTTCCAAGTGGTGCTCGATAGCACGTCAGTCTCGGGCGCGTGAGCGAAACGATCAAAAAACGCCTTCCCTCGATTGATCGGAAAGAAGGCGGCGCGCCCCGATTCCGACGCCATGGTCACCGGCAAGAAATCGCCATGTGTGGCTTCGAAACGCTCGCGGACCCCCGGCTCGAATGGATCTCCTCCCAGATCTCGATCGCCCACGGTGACCTGATTGCCAAGCGTCAGGCCCCGGCGGCCGGAGAGCCGCTCGATGTGCATGCCACCATCCACCTCGGCGCGCGTGGAATAAACACCGCCCTCGATGCTGACATTCTGCCACGGCGTCCCGTCCGCATGCATCCCGAGCTTGGTGAATGCCTCGGCGGAAATCGCGAGCTGCGAGGGAATCTCATAGATCGACACCACGAAATCCCGCTCGTTGGAACTCCCTCCTTCGCGCCCGAAGCTGCCAAGCAAGCTCTCATGTTCACCGAGCTGCATGCTGAAAGCCCACCAGTTGCGCTTGGCGACAAAGGGTTGACCCGGGGCCGCATATCCAAAGCGAATTTCTGGATAGGGAATCACATTGAACCCGGAATACTTCGTCACCGGAAGACCAACTCCAGCCGCAGCCAGTTCCCCGAAGATTTTATCGCGGCTGATGATGGGATACACCCGGTCACGCGCCGCAACGGTATCATTCGCCGTTTGCAGAGGGACAGGAAAGCCCGTCCCGAGCGAACGATTGATCCCCGGCGCGACAAAACCCGACTCCGGCTCGATCGCATCGAACATGAGTCCGATGGACCCCAGAGCGGCATCGCCACTGTTTCCCACCACCGCGCTTTCGCCATCGACCGATTCCAGCAAAGGCCGCGAAATCGACCTGCGGGCATTCGCCTGATCCAGAGCGTCGGAGAAAATCTGCTCCCACGTCAAAGCCCTGCGAGTAGAGGAGTTGGCATTGGAAAGATGCTGCATCGAGCGAATCGCGCGGTTCGGCACGAGATTCACCAGCGCCCGCAGCACCGCATCTTCTTTATCCGCGTAGTCAGCCCGCAATTGCGCTTCGGACTGAACCTCCTGAGACAGAACCGCCTGTCGATAGGCGCTCATCGTCAGCATCGTCAGCATCAAGCCGGTCGACAGGACGATGATGTATGAGACATAGCCGGGGCGCATTCGCCGCCGACGTCCGGGAGATTTCATAACTGCTGGGTTCCTGAATAAAAAATTTCCTCACCGTTCGGCCCGGTGATCCTCGCGCGGAGAATGCCTTGTTCAACGGCGAACCTGACGTTCGCCGGCTTTGTGGTCAATGACCAGTCGGCGGATCCGAGCACCCCCTCCCGATTCACCATCCGATAGTAAAGCCCCCGACCACTTCCCGGATCCTCGAAGGAAAGAACCGATGCGCGGAAAGTACCATCGGGTTCTTTGAACCTCAGCAAAACAACCGGAGCGTCTTCAAACACCGGGGCATCGCCCGCAACAAGATCCTCAACGCTCCGATAGAGCCGATAGCCCTCGGCCGAACCGATCACGCGAGTCAGGTAATTATTGATCACCGGAACCTCCGTCGTCAGGAAGCTCTGGGCATTGAGGATACGTAAAAAAGCGATCTGCTGATTTACCAAGGCCAACAACATGACGGCCAAGACCATACCGGTGGCCATCGCGAGACTGAGCTCGACCAGCGTGTACCCGCGGCGGGAAATTGAGCGGGGCGATTTCATTGCGATCGAACCACGGTTCGGGATTTGAGATAATCACGCCCACCCAACGAATAGCGGATGACGCTCTGGAAACGCCAAACTTCCATCGAGGCCGGATTGATCAACGCCGTGCCGTTGCCCCCCTTCGATGGGAGATTATTGGCATCGGCGAATCGCGTTCGGGTCACCGTCCCGCTGATCGGAAGCCCGCCGGGCAGTTTGCCAAACTCGACCGTGCTCGTCGCCAACTCCGGATAAGCCGGCCACAAGGACTGCTCCGAGGTCAGATCCGCGAAGGGCAGCCGCTGGGCGCTCGCTTTTTCAAAGGTCAGATAGGCATCGGTCACCGCTTGCTGCAAGGCCCACTGCCGGGGCGCGATCACGTTGAGCGAAAGCTTCAGCAGGATCAGCCCCAACACGCTCAAGATGGTCATCGCAATGGTGACCTCCAACAAAACCGAACCGCGGCGCCGGCCTACGGGCTTGTCGGAACAGCGGGAAAAGCGGAGGCTCCCCCCATGCGCAACCGCCTCAGCAGCCTGGCCGCCGTCGTCAT
The DNA here is from genome assembly GCA_004293445.1 of Verrucomicrobiota bacterium. Lineage (GTDB taxonomy): Bacteria > Verrucomicrobiota > Verrucomicrobiia > Verrucomicrobiales > Akkermansiaceae > Haloferula. The sequence goes on from RDYP01000004.1 coordinate 114,465, forward strand.
CGGCCTCTGGTTGGCAGGAAGCGCCATCGCCGGAGCACAGGCCGTGCTCGCGCCACCCTTCGGACTGCGCTGGGGCGACACTCCGGAAAAGCTGATTGTTTGGGCTTCCCGACATTCGTTAGATGTAAGTATTTCCCTGCCTGGGGATCAACCGGACCTGCGCATCATCCGCATCGCACCGCGCGAGGGCAAGTTGCCAGGCTCCGCCGCCCAGGCCTTGGAAGGGCGTTTCCACAGAGGCAGGCTTTTCGAAGTCGCAATTCATTACCGCGAGCCCGACACGGCGGCCGACACGATGGAGGCTCGTTTCAACAAATTGAAAAAGGAACTGGCTGCCGAATACGGTCCGCTTTCCGCCAACCAACAAGAGCGCAGCGTCGTGAACGGCTTCGCAACTCGCACCGCGTCGTTCCATCGCGAACCGGTCAAAGGGCTCTTGCTCCTGCTTGCCTACAGCGAGGTCCACGACCAACTCCGCCAAACCCGCGAAGCCACCTTTTCCCTCCTCTATCGCAATGACAACTTGAGGCGGAACCTCGACAACGCCGCAGGCTCCGACGGACGAGAGACCGGCGGAGAGCAGAAGTAAGGACAAACAGGGTTTCATGACCGCGATGGAATGAGGGGGGTTGATCGCAGGCGGTCGCCAGCAATCACTCAACAGTGGTCACGTTTCCATTCATCTCGATCGTGCGATCAAGAGTGAAGCTGACGTGAGCCATCCGCTCGATGCCGAAGGGAGTCTCAGTCACCAACTCCATGGTCCAAAGACCATCGTCGTCAAAGACCCCTTCGTAATCAGAGAGCACAAGAATCCGGCTATTGGGAACCGTATCGTTCACCAACAGGGACGATCCCGGGACGATCGCGCCGACCCGCCCCAACTGCGCAGCCCCCTTGTAGACCTGGGCATAGGTGTGGGAAGTCGGATAGAGGTCGTTCAAGGTGATCGTCACCGTCGGCAAGGAAAAGCGGATGTGCTGATTGGGCGAGATTCCCTCCAATGCCCCGTCTGCCACGGGCCAGATCTGAATGAACTGCGACGCGATCTGGGACTCCGGAGCTTGGTAGTCCGCAAGCGAGAAGAAGGAAAATCGCTCTTCGCCCCGAATCTTCGCCCGATTCGCGCCGGGGATCGAATTGATCACGTAGGTGAGCGTCTGAGTGCCATTTTGATCCATCGACACCTGGCTGTTGAGGGTCGCAAGGTCCCGATTGATCCCGATTCCATCACCCGTTGCCCCATAACTCTGCACATGATGGAGGAATTTAAGGCTTTTCGAAGCGACCGGGACCCCGGCGCCGCTCAAGAGACCACTGATCGAGATATCGACGTAAAACGGACGATCCGCACGGGTTCGGGGAATCAGGCTATAAGGGTCTTCCGAACGGATGGCTACCTGCCCGATTGGGACGTAAGTCCCGACATACCGATTGTCCAAAAGGTAACTGGTCAGCGGCAAAGCTTGGACCGTCCACAATTCGAAGCGCGCCCCACCTGGATCGATCGACAAGGGAGAAAGCTCTTCGCCCGTGGAAGCCACACCCATGTCCCACTCCACTCCAGTCGGCAATTGGACCTGCCGGATGAAATTGGTGAAGGTCGAACCGTTCTGAGCCGAAGAAGACGCCACGCTGAAAAGCGCGCACGCGACGGAAAAAAGAAGGCGGAAGCTCATGGCTTTGCGATGTTGGGGGGTGAAGTGTTCGAAGGACCCTCCGCCCCGACCGGAGCAGTCGGATCCACCTGCTTGAGAGGAAGCACAGAGATCGGCCCCTCTTGATAGGTCGCGATCACTACCCGCTGCTCTTTGTCGAAGGATTTCACTACGCCCTCAGGCATCGGGGCATTCCCCTCCGCTTGAATGCGAGTGACAGGCACTGTCCGGATCCAAGCCCGGTTCGCAGTCAGGAACTCGGTCCATGAACCGATTTGCGAGCCTGGCTTCATCCCTACCCTATCCGCCAGGCCTTTTGGGATATGCAGCACTGCTCGCTTCGGCACCAAGGTCGCCCGCCCCTGAAAGCAAAGGATGTCCGAGCGCGAAATGAGGTCACCCGGCTTGTTGACCTTGGAAGGATCTTCACCTTCGGCGGGTTTGAAAACCGATGGCGGAGCTGCTTCCCGGGCGATGCGCGCCGCTTCGACAATCTGCTCGTGAGTCGCCACCTCCCGCATTTCAACGCGCGCCGGGGCATCGACAGCCGCAGCGGTGAGAGCGGTGGCAACCAGCAAGAAGAAGATCGATAGGGGAGAATTCATCACGACGGAAGTTGGATGCCTTCAGAGATTCAGCGCTCGTCGTCCACCGCGGAATTGGTATCAGTGAAGGGAGCGTTGCCCGGATTGCTGGAATCGACGCCGTCGAGGTTGTTGCCGTGACCGTTGTTGTTCTTCGAGCGGAAGGTCACCAGCAAAACCATGTCCTGCAGGTCGTAACCAGGATCACGTTTCTGGGCATCGGTGTGAGTCAACTCCATGAGTACGATCAAATCCATCGGCCCGATTTTCAAGCGCCCTTCGGAATCGAGATAAGGCCGCAGGAAACTCTGTAGCGTCGGCGCGTTGTAGAGCGGGTAGCTGGTGGGCGGCACCTCGCCATTGACCAAGGTCCGCACGTTCGGCGTGCTGCTCTGAGAATTGAAATACGGACCCCATTTGCGGTTGTAGTAGTAGCGGCCGCCGAAGCGGAGTTTTTTGCCTCGGAGAACCGTACCCCGATACACCACTTGGTTCGGCTTCACGTTGTTGTTCGTGCCGTAGAAAATCCTCGTGTAAGATCCACCGTCGTAACTCAGCTGCGCCTCGGTGGGCACGAACTGGTAAGAACTGCTGTTGGTGCTACCGGCAGTCACACCGGCCCCGAGAACGCGAACCTCGACGTCGAGCTCTTCCGTCGCGACCACGGTGCCGACACCTTCGATGTCGGTCACGTCCTGAACGATCGATGGATAGGCGATTTTCCAGGTGAGCTGGGGCCGGGTGCCCGGCTGCACGATCAGCGGGAAGGCTGTGATCTTGCCCACGGGAATCGATGGATTCATCGATTGGGCGAAAAGCCCACCGGAGGAAAAACCGGCGGCGGCGATGAGTGCCGTCAAAGTGGTGAGTCGGATGGCTTGCATGGCTGGCTGATGAGATGATTGGCGAGGCCCGGGAGTGATTCCCGGCATCCGCCGTTTGGAACACGGAACGGAAAGAAAAGGGACCCGGCGAGGGGTCCGGGCATGGAACGGGCCGCAAAATGGAACCGGGCCATGCCCGCTCGGGACAGAGTCCCTCGCCGGATCTCCGGGGAGGCGATGCGGGAACATCACCTCTCCGGAACGCAGTCTGTTTTTCTAGGGACGATGGGTTCGTCCTTTCGATGTCATGTTCGGGTGTGGGTCTGCAATCGTCGGATTGCGGGCAGGAAATTGGATTCAGGATGATGGAAGTTCATCGCCCCAGCCGGTCCATGGACCGATGGGAACATCGCGGGCTTCGACGAAACGCCACTGAACGCGCTCGCCACTGCGGAAACCTAGAAAATCACGAACCGCCGGACTGAGATCGATCCCCGCCCCTTGGTTGCGGTTCTCCCGCGGGGCCTCGTCGCCAAAAACGTAGGCCCAGTGATCCACTTCGAAGGGACCGACATCCTCCCACTGGGCGTAGCAGACTTTTCCCTCGCGATGAAGGGCGACCCAGCGCCCCTTGCAAACCGAAATCCCAGCGCCACGATATTCACGCCAAAACCAAGGAATCACTTCGGAAGCCTCCGGCCGATGCCCTCCTGCACGAGCCACGTCGTTGTAGGGCAACGCGATGTAGAAGGGATTGAGCTTCGGAACAAACCCAGCCGGGAGGTAGCCTTCGCGGCGATCGGGGTCGTCATAGCCGCCAAAGTTTTCCTGCCAATTCAGGTCCCAGGCGCTCTTCAGATTGGCCATCGGATTGTGGCCACCAGCACGCTCGCCAACCCAGAATACCGTCCCAACCACCTCGTTGCGCCAACCTCCAACTTGGCGCCCCGCCTGACCGGATTGCTCGATCACCAGACGTGCGCGATCCGGCAGCCCAAAGGGATCGCTCAGAGTTGGCAAGGCAGCGCGACGGCCCTCAAGCAATTCCTCGTGCACCGTATCCAATCGATCACCAAGCAAAGTCGCACCCGCAACCATCGGCAACACCGCTGGCAACAGGCAGAACAGGATGATCGACGAAATCTTCACAGCGAATTTTCCATAACTCCGGCAGCTTGAGTGCCGCTTTCGCAAGATACCCTGAACATTTCGGGAAACTAAACAAGAAGTTTTTAGGTAATTTTTAAACAAATCAATTACCAATCCTTGCTTGGCTTTCCCGGCAACCGGTCACCCTCCCCCTAGCGAAAGAAATCGATAAGCACGACTCCAGTAAACACAAGTCCCTAATAATCAGCTAAAAATTTGACTGAAAAGCGAGCCCGAGGCCATTCCCTCGCCTCGCCATGAAGCTGAGAACGAAGGAATGACCGGGAACAAACGAACTCAAGGACGAGTGGAAGGAATCATTTCCAGCACCCGAGAACAATGAAATTTTTAGAATTCCGAAGTAAATCCACCTTGGGGAATGCACTCCCGCCGCGCATCACGGAATGCTTGGGCGCCCCCCGGCGAAACGCCGTTCGAGCTCTCGAAGCGAAAACTCGCTGAGGGTGGGTCTGCCGTCAGGAGCACAGTACGGCAGCTCACAACGAAACAGCAGGCCCAGCAAACGCAGCGCCTCCGATGGCCGCGGCGACTCGGCGAGCGCGGCCCGTCGTGCCATTGCCCTCGCCATCGATTCAAAAGCCCATCGACTTCCCGGCAACTGACCTGCGGCCAGATCATCGATCAGTGCGTTGAGAAAGGCGCGGGCATCCGGCAGCTTCAAAAATTCAGGCAGCGAACCGATCCGCAGCGTCCCAGAACCGAAGTCCTCAAGCTCGATCCCCGCGCGCGCGAACTCGTCGCGATGCCTCAAAGCCAGTTCGCACTCCCGCGGCCCGGGCTCCAACAAAATCGGCACCAGCAAGGTCTGACTGTCCACACCTCGGTCGCTAGCACCTTGCAACCAACGCTCGTACAAAATTCTCTCACAGGCGGCTCGCGGATCCAGCAGCACGAGGCCGTCGTCCGACTCCAACAAAGCGAAGCGCTCGTGCAAGCTGGCGAGATAACGGAAAGGCAAAGCCGTCGCTTCTCCCGTAGGCAGCGCGGGTGCCTCGGTCGGCTGCTCCGCCAGACGCGGGGAGGAAAAATCACCGACCGAAACCTCCATCGTCTCGAAGGAGCGCTGCACCGGTAAAACCGCCGGCCAAGCACGTGGCGACGATGCCGACGGAGCTTGCGACACCATCGGCGGCCGATTCACCGCCTCCTGCTTTCCCAATCCTTCGCGAACCACCCGCGTGAGCAAGTCGCGCACATCGTGGGGCCGATGCAGCCGGATCTCACGTTTCGCCGGATGCACATTGACGTCCACCAACGCGGGATCGAGCTCGATCCACAACCAAGCACAGGGATGAAAGCCATCGGCAAGGCCACCTCGAAAACCCTCCGCCAGACCGCGCGAGATCGCGGAATCCTCGACCGGCCGACCGTTGAGAAAAACGCACTGATGACGCCGACCTTTCCGAGCATGGGCGGCAGGCAGAATGAAACCCTCCACTGCGATCCCTTTCTCGCGGGTGGGTTCGAGCACCACCAACTCCCCGCCCAGTTCGTTGCCGGTCATCCAGCGCACGCGATCGAACCGCGACATCCCGCCCGGCAAATCGAACACCTCCCGCTCGTCCTTGCGAAAACGAAAGCGCACCCCTGCCGCAGCGAGAGCATGCAAACGCAGCTGGTGCTCGATGTGCGCCGCCTCGGTCGTCTCCGCCCGCAAAAACTTTCGCCGCGCCGGGACATTGAAAAACAAATCACGCACCTCCACCAACGTGCCCGGCGCGCAACCGGCCTCGCGCACGTCGCGCATGACACCTCCATCGACCGAAATTTCGGTTCCCGCCAGCGCCTGCGCCTCGCGCGTCACCAGTCGGAAACGGGAAACACTGGCGATGCTCGGCACCGCCTCCCCCCGAAACCCCAAAGTGCGAATCTCCGCCAGCCCGGAAAGATCGTTCAGTTTGCTGGTCGCATGCCGCTCCAGACTGAGCAGCGCATCCTCACGCGACATCCCCGACCCGTCATCGATCACCCGCAGCAAGGCCGCGCCGCCACGACGAATCTCGACCAAAATCTCCCGCGCACCCGCATCCAGGCTGTTTTCCACCAACTCCTTGACCGCACTGGCCGGCCGCTCGACCACCTCGCCCGCCGCAACTTGACTGGCGAGAATTTCAGGCAGGATCCGAATGCGAGGCACGGAGGTAGAGTGCCGGTCCGCGCGAAAAGTTCCAAGTGCCAAGAACGCCCCCACCCCGAGGCCTCACCCTCCCGCCTCAGATTCCCCGTCTTGGGTCTTGCGTCCCCCGCTTCTCCGCCTTGTCTTTTCCGCAGATGATCTCCGTCACCGAAAACGCCACGGCGGCACTGCGCGAGTTGCTCGAACGCAAGAACGCGACCTCGGAACAGGGCCTTCGACTGGCCGTCCGCAAGGGCGGTTGCGCCGGCTGGCAATACGTCATGGAGGTCGCCACTGCCGGCCCGGGCGATCACGTGGTGGAAATCCCCGACGCTCGCGTCATCGTCGCCGCCGATAGCATCAGCAAGCTCTCCGGTTGTCGCCTCCATTACAACGACGGGCTGTCGGACGCAGGCTTCCGCATCGACAATCCGAACGCTGCCCGCTCCTGCGGCTGCGGCACTTCGTTCGAGACCGCCCACGAAGCGACGCCGGAGCCCGAGGACTGCGGTAACTCCTGATGCGCCGCGAAAAAGAAGCTCCGCCCAAGAAGAGGCCACCAGCTTACTACTGGTGGACCCTCGCCAATGTCCTGGCGCTCTGCCTCGCGGTGATCAGCTGGCTCATGTGCCTGCATGTCTTCCAGCACCCGGAAATCCCGCGCAACTACGAGATTCTCCGCCAACTCGGCCGTATCGAAGCCCCCGTGCCGCTCGACGAAATGGAGGCACCTCCCGGCGAAGCCGCCGACCCCCGCAGCTTCTACCGCCGCTACGCGGGCCTTCCTCAGGAGCAGCTCGCGACCTTCAACGCGGCCCTGATGCGCAATTACCTACTCAACCTCAAAGAGCCAAAACTCATCCAATACGGCGAAGGAAACTACCGCGTCCTACAAGTCCGCCCCCTCGGCCCCGACGACCTCTTCCACCCCGGATTCGCTGTCAAAGCTCAGGCGATGGTCGCACCCGACCAATTCAGCGAACCCGCCCCTTGGCCGGTGACGATCGAATACCTCTTCCCCACCAGCGACCCCACCGCACCCGGCACGATCGCGCCCGGCGACTCGTTCTCCATTTCGAAATTCCCGAACTGCGCCGCCCTGCTTCACGTCGCGCAGGTCGAAGCCGGGGACACGCCGGGCGTCTTGCTCACCCTCGTCCCGGTAGCCTTCGGCGACTTCAAAGCCAGCCAAGGGCGGCAATTCGCGTTGAAAGCACCGACCGCTCTCAATCCCGCAGCCGCCCTGCCGGTCTTCCCGATCGACGCCGAACGCTGAAGCCCCGCCGCGCGGATCACTTCCTGTTTTTCTTCAGCAAGGAAACGCCGGTCATTTCCTTCGGCTGCGGAATCCCAAGCATGTCGAGCAAGGTCGGCGCGACATCCGCGAGAATCCCGTCCTCGACCCGATACTTCTCGGCATCGGCCGCGACGTAAACCAGGTGCACCAGATTCGTCGTGTGCGCGGTATTCGGAGAACCGTCGGCATTGATCATGAATTCGCAATTCCCGTGGTCCGCCGTGATCAGCAGCTTGCCACCGAGTCGCAGCGTCTCCTCGACCACCGCCTTGACGTCCGCGTCGATCGTCTCACAAGCCTTGATCGCTGCATCCACCACGCCCGTGTGCCCGACCATGTCGGGATTGGCGAAGTTGATCACCACCAAGTCGTAGTTCTGGAGCTGGTCGAGGACCGTGCGCGTGACCTGCTCGGCACTCATCTGCGGCTTGAGATCGTAAGTCGCGACGTCTTTTGGCGAAGGAATGATGTAGCGATCCTCACCCTTGTATGCCTTCTCGACGCCCCCGTTGAAGAAATAGGTCACGTGCGGATATTTCTCCGTCTCGGCAATCCGCATCTGATTCTTCCCTGCCTTTGCCACGGTCTCACCCAGTACCATCTTGCGCTTGTCGGGTCCGAAAATCACATCGCAGTCATAGTTCGCGTCGTACTGGGTCAGAGTGACGTAGTGAACCTTCGGACGACGCCCCGCCTTGAAATGCTTGAAGGGCCCCTCGCTCAAGAAGGTCTCCGACAACTGACGCACCCGGTCCGCACGGAAGTTGAAGAACAGCACCACATCCCCATCGCGGACCAACTTCTTGCCCGGCGTCTCGAATACCATCGGCAGCAGGAATTCGTCCGTCTTGCTCTCCCGATACGCCTCCGCGACCGCCTCCGACGGCAACACCTGCTTGGCCTCGCCGATCCCATGCACGATGGCATCCCACGCGAGCTTGGTCCGCTCCCAGCGCTTGTCGCGATCCATCGCATAGTAGCGCCCCGTGATCGTCGCGATCCGCGCACCATGCTTCGCGATTTCATCCTCCACCTTCGAAACGAAACCCGCACCACCGGTTGGCGAGGTGTCGCGACCGTCGGTGATCGCATGCACCATGATATCATCCACCCCCGCTGCCTTCGCCATCGCAACCATCGCAACCAGATGGTCCTGATGCGAATGCACGCCACCATCCGACAACAACCCGAGGAAATGCAGCCTCTTGCCCTTCGCCGCAGCCAGCGCCTTTTTGAAGACCTTGTTCTTCGCCAAGCTGCCGTCCTCGATCGCTTTGTTGATGCGGGTCAAATCCTGATACACCACGCGCCCAGCCCCGAGGTTCAAGTGACCGACCTCGGAATTCCCCATTTGCCCTTCAGGCAAACCCACATCCAGCCCGGAGGCGCTCAAAAAACCTTTCGGATACTTCTCAAGCATCACGTCGTGGAAAGGAGTCTTGGCGAGCAAGGTCGCATTCCCGTCCTTCTTCGCCGTCTTCTTCCCCCCGGGGTTCACACCCCAGCCGTCGCGAATGATGAGCACCACCGGTTTCTTGGCCATGACGGGCCCGATTTACCGAGCCACAGCCGCAGCGTCCAGCGGCGATTCCGCGTCATTTCGGCCACATGTAAGTGAGATACCCACCATAGCACGCCACCAGAACCAAGCCCTCACCACGACTCAGCCGCCTGCCCGTGAACAACATCGGCAGCAAAACCACGGTGATACCGATCATCATCCAAAGATCCACCGTTTGCAGCCCGCTGGTCCGCACCGGGTGAACCGCAGCACTGCCACCCAGCACGAAGAGGATGTTGAACAAATTCGAGCCCAGCACGTTCCCCAGCGCGATATCCGACTGCTTGCGGAACGCCGCCACCACCGAGGTCGCCAATTCCGGCATCGAGGTTCCCGCGGCGATAATGGTCAGCCCGATCACCGCCTCTGAGACTCCCAACGCCTCGGCGATTTTCACAGCGTGCACGACCAGCAATTGCGAGCCGAAAACCAGCACACCCAGCCCGGCCACGATTTTCAACACATCGGTGAAAATGCTGCCACGCTCCTTGATTTCCGGGATGTCGATATGGGCTTCATGCCCCAGTTTTTCGTCCTTTTTCGCCATCCGCACCGCCCACCAGGTGTAAGCAACCGTCGCAAGAGCGAGGACGATGCCCTCGAACCGCGAAACCGATCCGTCCAAGAAAGTCAACGGGACCAGCAGCGTCACCCCAACCAGCAGCGGAGCATCCCAACGCAGCACCTGAAGATGCGTGCTTACCGGATACACCACCGCCGCAAGACCGAGGATAACGGCAATGTTGAAAATGTTGGAACCCACCACGTTGCCCACAGCGATATCAGATTGCCCTAGCATCGCCGCTTTCAGCGAAACAATCAGCTCCGGCATCGAGGTGCCAAAGGCCACCACCGTGAGCCCGACCACCAGCGGAGTCAGCCCCAGCTTCAGAGCCAAGGAAGCCCCACCCCGGACCAGGAGCTCGGCACCCGCGAAAAGAATCAAACAGGCCAGCAGAATCAGCAGAACGGAAACAAACATGCGGCCGGAGAATGCCCCATCTCCTTCAACGGGCGATTGAGAAAATTGGCGAAATTTCCAATTCCCGCCGTCCCACGCATCCCGAGGACCATGGTTTTTCGCTGGTCAGCCATCGAACAGCCTGATTGGAAGGCCGGGCGGACGATCCGTTTCGCGACGATGAATCAGCACTCCGACGGTCACTCCGTCCACAAGCCCAGCCTCGCTGCCGTCACTCTCGCCGCCCTCGGAATTGTCTTTGGCGACATCGGGACCAGCCCGCTTTATGCTTTTAGAGCGTGCTTTTCCGGCAATCACGGTGCCCCGGTGGACCCCACGAACCTCATCGGTGCCGCCTCGCTGATCGTCTGGTCACTGATCCTCGTGGTATCCGTCAAATACCTCTTCATCATCCTCCGCCTCGACAACCGCGGCGAAGGCGGAATCCTAGCCCTCTCGGCCTTGATTCGATCCAACGTTCGACGCCTCGGCGGCAGGGATCCCAAGTCGGTCCTCTACCTCGGCCTCGCCGGAGCCGCCTTGATTTACGCCGATGGCATGCTGACCCCCGCGATTTCGGTGCTCAGTGCGGTCGAAGGCCTCTCGGTCAGCGCTCCAGTCGTTGCCGACTGGATCCTCCCCATCTGCGTCGCCATCCTCGTCCTGCTTTTTACGATCCAACGCCACGGCACCGGCAAAGTCGGCGTCCTCTTCGGTCCGGTGGTCCTGCTCTGGTTCTTCACCTTGGGAGCCCTCGGCATCCGCGCGCTGGTTCAGCACCCCGAAGTCTTGCTCGGCCTCAACCCCCAAGCCGGATTCCTCTTCCTGATTCACGAATGGCAGCACGCTTTTCCTCTGCTCGCATCCGTCTTCCTCGCAGTAACCGGCGGCGAGGCCCTCTACGCCGACCTCGGGCACTTCGGAGTCAAACCCATCCGCATGGCTTGGTTCTCCGTCGTTTTTCCCGGACTCGCCTTGAACTACCTCGGCCAGGCCGCCCTCCTCACCGCAGATCCGGGAGCGATCACCAATCCTTTCTTCCTCCTCGCTCCCGACTATCTCCGCTTGCCTCTGACCGTCTTGGCGACCTGTGCCGCGATCATCGCCAGCCAAGCCCTCATCTCCGGAGCCTTCTCCCTGACCACCCAAGCCGTGCAACTCGGCTGCCTCCCGCGGGTGAGAATCCGCTACACCTCGGAACACTCCGCCGGACAAGTCTACGTTCCCGCCGTCAACCACCTGCTCGCCGTCGCCTGCATCATCCTCGTTCTCAGCTTCGGCAGCTCCGCCGCACTGGAAGGTGCCTACGGGATCGCGATCGCGCTGACCATGACCATCACCTCGATGCTCTTCTACTCCGCCGCCCTCTCCACTTGGGCTTGGAGCAAATGGCGCGCCGCCTTGGTCACCCTGCTCTTTCTCGCCGTTGATGGAGCCTTCCTCGCTGCGAACACCCACAAAATCCGCGAAGGCGGATGGCTGCCACTTGTCGTCGGCACGGCGATCTTCTTCATCATGCTCACCTGGATCTGGGGCCGGGCACGCCTCTACGCGCGACTTTCCAAAGAATCGCTGCCGATCGATGCCCTGCTGCAGGATCTCCGCCGTGGCTGCATCCACCGGGTTTCCGGCACCGCCGTTTACATGAGCGGCCGCGGCGATACCGTGCCCACCGCCCTCTTGCACAATCTCAAGCACAACCAAGTGCTCCACGAACGCGTCGTTCTCCTCCACGTCGAAACCCTCGACCAACCCCACGCTGAAAGCATCGATGCCGCGGACCACGGCGACCTCGGCGAAGGCATTCACCGCGTCACCCTGCGCTTCGGATTCGCCGACACCCCCGATGTCCCGGAAGCGCTGAAACTTCGACTCCCAGAGACGGCCCGCTTCAATCCCGGCAAGGCGACTTTCTTCCTCGGCCGCGAAACCTATGGCGTTGGAAAAAACGCGAGCCTGCTCGATCGACTCCGCCTCGTCGTCTTCGCCGCCATGGCCCGCAACGCATCGCCCGCCACCGCCTACTTCCGGCTCCCGCCGGGCCGCGTCGTGGAACTCGGGGCCCAGATCACCTTGTGATCCGGCCGTAGTCGACCGACTCCAGGAAAAGCCCGTCCGCCGGGGCACAGTGCGAGCAACGCCCGAGCGGCAGGCCCGGCGCTTGATCCAGCAAGCCCGCCACCTCCGCGACCGCGAGACGCCCCTGGGCCACTTGAACCGCAGCACCCGTCATCAGCCGCACCATTCGGTATAGGAAACCATCGCCGGTGAACCGCAGCCGCCAGCCCCACGCGATCTCCTCCAATCCGACCCGCGTGATCGTCCTCACGTAGCTCGTTTCCTCGGTCTCGTTTCCACGCCGCGCGCCGAAGGCTTCGAAATCGTGCCTGCCCTCAAAACAGGCCAGCATTTCGCGTAGAGTGAAGGGATCGAGCTGCCGCGGCAAATGCCAGGCCCGCCCCGCACGAAAAGGCGAAAGCACCGGCTCCAACGAGAGATCATAGCGGTAGGTCTTGCCCTGCGCCGAGTGCCGCGCGTGAAAATCCGCCGCCACCTCCTCGCAAGCCAACACCCGGATCGATGCCGGCAACTTCGTGTTCAGCGCGGGCACCCAGTTGAAAGGATTCATCGTCAATCCCTCCGGCACGTCGAAATGCGCGATCTGTCCCAGTGCGTGAACCCCCGCGTCCGTCCGACCCGAACCATGAATGCGCACCGCCTGCTTGGCCGTCGCCGCAATGGCCGACTCGATGAAATCCTGCACCGTGTTCCCGCCGGGCTGCGACTGCCAACCCGCCAGAGCCACGCCATCGTAAGCGATCGTCAATTTCAAGCGCACGCCGCGGAGCCTTCACCAAGCAAGGCCCAGCGCCAAGCTCCGAGCGACTCGTTCCCAACCACCAGGACCCAAGCTCTTTCGCTCGAAAACAAAAGCGCCGCGAGCAAATTGCCAGCGGCGCTTTAAAAGTGGTACACCCGAAGAGACTCGAACTCCTAACCTTCTGATCCGTAGTCAGACGCTCTATCCAATTGAGCTACGGGTGCTTTGTCGTGCCTCGCGGCGCGGGCGGGAAGAAAGCCGAAGCAGGTGGCACCTGTCAAGAACTTCGATGCCCGAAAATCATCCAAACGCCACATTTCTTCCCTCATCGGGACTGCTCCAGCATGCGCAGCAAGGGCAGCTCGGCACGCGCGCGAATGTCCTCCGGCAACTCGACCCTCGGCTGGAGCGTCTCCAAACAAGCATGAAGCTTCGCCAAGGTGTTCATTTTCATATAACGGCAGTCCGCGCAGGCACAGCGATCGGTCGGACCGGCGATCAAATTCTTGTCGGGACACTCGCGGCGCAGTCGGTGCAGCATCCCACTCTCCGTCACCACAATGATGTCCTGGACCGGCGCGTTGCGGCAGAAATCGATCATCCGCTCCGTCGAGCATACCTCGTCCGCCAGCAAGCGCACCGCCTGGGTGCACTCGGGATGAGCGACGACCAGCGCGTCAGGATGCTGCGCCTTGATCCGCTGGATAGAATCGCGGGTGAATTCGACGTGCACGTAGCAACTCCCCTTCCAGAGATCCATCTTGCGACCCGTCTGCTCCATCACCCAGGCCCCCAGATTTTCGTCCGGCACGAAAAGAATCGGCCGATCCGCCGGAGCCTTGTTCACGATCTTCACCGCGTTGCCCGAAGTGCAGATCACGTCGCAAAGCGCCTTCACGTGTGCCGAGCAGTTGATGTAGGCGATCACATAGTAGTTCTTCGCCGCATTCGCCTGGAGAAAGGCTTCCAGCTCCGGACCGGGACAGGATTGCTCGAGCGAGCAACCCGCATCTTTGTCCGGCAGCACGACGACCTTCCCGGGATTCACAATCTTTGCCGTCTCCGCCATAAAATGGACGCCACAAAAGGCGATCACATCGGCGGAAGTCTCCTTGGCATGATAGGCGAGACCCAGTGAATCGCCCACATAGTCAGCGATGTCTTGGATGTCACCGGTTTGATAGTTGTGAGCCAAGATGACGGCATTGCGTTCCTTCTTCAGGGCGAGAATGGCCTCCTTGAGGTCGAGCGCGGCGGCGGGCATGCGGGGACGATGAGCCCGGAAAGGGACTTGCTCAATGCGGAAGTCCCATCAAAACCGTGCAAAGAAAAACCCGCCGCAGCCGAAGCCAGGGCGGGTTCGCGAAAAAAAGGCTCTCGCTCAGGGATTCACCACCCCAGCCAGATCGGCCTGCTTCGGCAGTTCCACCGCCTTCGCCGCTGGTGCCGCCGGGGCGGGGCTTGTGGCAGCAGCAGGAGCTGAGGCAGCAGCCTTACCCGTCGCCGCTGGCGTCGAAGGGGTTCCCACGCTCGACTTGCCGACGAAAATCGCGCCGGGCTCGATGGCCAGACTCTTCGCCTTGATGTCTCCGACCACCTCGGCGGTCGACTTCAGTTCGACCCGATCACTGGCGACGATGTTGCCATGAACCTTGCCATAAACCACCACGGTACCGGTCTTGATTTCCGCTTTCAGGCGGGCGTTTTCGCCGACAGTCAGATTCCCGTCCGACTGGATCTCACCCTCGATGCGACCATCCACCACCAAGTCGTTGGTGAATTTCACGGTGCCCTTGATCTCGACGTCGGAGCTCAGGACATTGCGGGACGGACCCACCGGGCGCTGCGGAGCTGGAGCGGCGAAGGAGGCCGGCGCGGCAGGAGTCTCCAAGGTCGTGAAGCTGGAGACAGGGGTCGGAGCCGGGGTGTAACTTGGGGCCGGACTCGGCGCGGCGGGCTCTTCCACGGGCTTTTGACCGATGACTTTACGGAATCCGAAGCTGCTGCTCATAGTGATTGGATAGGAATAGGTTAGAAGAAAAAGTCAATTGGTTTTCCCGTCGGCAGGGGCCGCTGGTGCCTCGACTGCAGGTGCCGGCGCGGGCGCGGGCGCGGGCGCGGCAGGAGCCACTTCTTGGGGAGCAGCGCCTTGCGGAGCAGGATCTTTCGGTGCCTCGGCCTTGCCAGCCTCATCCGGCGTTGGCGCGGGGGCCGGCGGAGCCTCGATCTCGAGCGGAGCTTTGAAGCGCAACATCCGCAGGTGCTGGTCGGCAAGCGTGGCCATCGGGCTCTCCGCGAAACCATCTTGGACCCGCTTGTAAAACTGCTCCGCCTCGTCGAGCTTGCCGTCCGCCTTCGCGAGATCACCGAGTGAAATCAGTGCGTAAGGGGCGATGAATTTCGCATCCGGGGCATCGGCCAAATCCCGGAACAGGCCCGCGGCCTCCTCATTTTTGCCCTGCTGCATCAGGCGGGATGCCAGACTGGCACGCGCCGTCGGCCCCGAAGGATGCCCCGCCGAACCGGCCACGCACTCGCGCAGGGTTTCGATCGCCGCATCTTGGTCGCCTGCCTCCCATTGCTTTTCAGCAACTAACAGACGCGCGCTACCTGCAGCGACGCTGTCCGGCTGGCTCTTCAAAAGGTCCTGCAAATCCTGCAAAGACTCCGCCTTCGAAAGGGCAGCACCTGCCGACTTTTCGGCCCCTTCCTTGATCCCGCTGTAAACGATCCACCCCGCGGCAGCGGCGGCGAGCACGATTCCCAACACGATCAGATTCTTCTGGTTGCGATCCAGAAAAGCCTCGAATGCCGAGGGACCGTGGGAAATCTCGGCGAGGGGACGCGGGGTATCGGATGGATCTTCGACCATGATGCAAGCGGGCTGCGGTGGCCGATTAAGGGTCGAGGTCGGGCGAAATCAATGACGAATTCCCCGCGGGAAGCATCGATCGCTCCCACGGCGGGGATTTTCATGGCCAGCGCGGTCGGCCGATCCCTAGAGTCCGCCGCAGATGGCCCAAGCGCTGTATGTCATCGCAGGAGAATTGAGCGGAGATGCCCACGGCGCGGGAATGCTGCGGGCCCTCGCCGCCCTGCATCCCGACCTGGAAATCCACGGTGCCGGGGGACCGGAAATGCACGAGCTTTCAGGTGGAAAGGTGCGCGACTGGGTGGAAGACGCTGCCGTGATGGGATTCTGGGAAGTCCTTAAACGCTACCACTGGTTCAAGGCCCGCTTCGACGAAATGCTGGCCGAAGCCGTCGCCCTGCGACCACAGGCATTGGTGCTTGTCGACTATCCCGGCTTCAACCTGCGCTTCGCCGCCGCCATCCGCAAGGCGCTGCCGGAAACTCACATCATTTACTACATCAGCCCCCAAGTCTGGGCTTGGAACAAGGGACGACTGCCCAAAATGACGCGCATCCTCGACGAAATGCTCTGCCTCTTCCCCTTCGAGCAGGCGATCTTCGAGGGCGCCGGCCTGAAGACCACCTTCGTCGGACATCCCTTGGTCGACGAATTGGAAGCCCGACGCACGGAGATCTCCCGCGACGAAAAGCTCGTCGCCCTGCTACCCGGAAGCCGCGAGCGCGAGATCGCCCGCCTCTTCCCGATGATGCTGGAATCGGCCAACCGCCTCCACCAGAAGCACCCGCAAGTCCGC
The DNA here is from genome assembly GCA_004293445.1 of Verrucomicrobiota bacterium. GTDB lineage: Bacteria > Verrucomicrobiota > Verrucomicrobiia > Verrucomicrobiales > Akkermansiaceae > Haloferula. The sequence continues at coordinate 131,125 of RDYP01000004.1, forward strand.
TTTGCCGCCTGCGGTGCCTCGCCCAAACTCACCACCCGAATGCGCGAAATGAGCGCCGCCGCCGGAATGGCGGACCTCGTTCGCATCGAAGAAGGCGGCGCGCACACTTTGATGCAGCAGGCCGCCTGCGGAGTGGTTGCCAGCGGTACCGCGACGCTCGAGGCCGCCTATTTCGGTCTCCCTTACTGCCTCGTTTACAAGGTCGCGTGGCCCACCTACCTCGCCGCACGCCTCTTGGTCACCATCGAGCACATCGGCCTCATCAACATCCTCGCCGGAACCCGCGTGGTGGAGGAATTCATCCAAGGGGAGGCGGAAGCGCCCCAAGTCGAACGCTCGCTATCGCGGTTTTTGGAGGACGCCGCCCACCGCGAGGCGACCCGACGGCAAGTTCTGGCTACCGCCGCCAAATTGGGAGCCACCGGGGCGCACGAGCGCGCTGCCAATGCCGTCGCCCGCTGGTTGCAGAGTTGACACCTCCGCACACATCGCCACTTGCCATCGCCGATCGATCCGCTACACCCGCGGCGGGATGAAATTGACGTCGATCTTCGCCACCGCTGCCGCCGGACTCTTGCTTTGCTCGGTTTCTTGCGAGCGTCACGAGTGGGAGGAAACCAAAGCCCTGCACGAAAAACACGGCCACGGCGCGTCGCATTCCGACGACACCCACGCCACCGGCGATCACGCCGAGGAAAAGACTCACTGAGTCTTCCTGCGATAAGTCAAAAAGCATTCACCGATCGCCGGTCTTGGATCGAAATCGACCAGATCGAAGGCCAGCGATGCAGGCAAAAAAGCCCCGGGCACACCGCTGAGCGTCGGTGCCTCGCCCCCGCCAAACAATCGATGACCCGCCCAAGTCAGGTGGAGTTCATCAATCGCATCCATTTCCGCGAGGGCGAACACCAACTGCCCACCGCCTTCGCAGTGGACACGACGAATCCCTTCATCCGCCAGCATCCCGAGGAATTCGGCCAGATTCCCTCGATGCATCACTGCTCCGACGACTTCCTGCCCGACGCCCTCCGTCACGAGCAAGTGCACGGGCCCGCCAGGCGAGTGAAATAAAGGGTGCCCGGCATCGAAAGCCCCACTCCGCGAAACCACGCAGCGCCAAGGATCGCCCGCCGCCTTCAGCGTCATTCGATCCGCCTCCAAAGTACCGCGGCCGACCAGCAGTGCATCGGCCCCCGCACGCAGCGCGAGCAAACGCGCGTGATCCTCGCGCGAAGTCCATCCCGACGGCCGCCGCGCGACCGACGAAATTTTTCCGTCCGCCGAAATCGCGAGATTGATGCTGATCTGAGGGCGGGTCATGCGATGCGGGGAACTCATTCCCGACCGACTTTGAGCGCGGATCTCCTCGCGATCAAGATCCACCGCGACCCGCATTTCCCACGCTTGCCCCGGTCCGCTCCCCGGCTATCGTCCGCCCGTGAGCAAGCCCCAACCAAAAATCACTGCCTACCTCAAAACCTTCTGCGGCTGGAGCGAAGGAGTCCGTGCGATCATGCGGAAATACCAACTTCCCTACGAAGAAAAGGACATCATCAAGAATCCCGCCTTCCGCTGGGAAATGGAGCAGCGCAGCGGCCAATCCCTCTCACCATGCGTCGAAATCGACGGCACCATGCTGCCCGACATTTCCGGTGAAGAAGTTGAAAAGTGGATGATCGCCAACGGTTACTTCGAGGCCAGCGATGCCGAAGCCGACGCGCCGACCAATTCCGCGTGCAGCGACGAACAACACGCAGCCATGGCCCGCGGTGAATTCCAGTTGCCCGGCAAAATCCGCTTCCTCGGTTGAGACCGATCAAGCGAACAAGGCCGCGACCAAGCCCAAGCTCTTCGCTCCGGGCATCACGCCCAACTCCATCTGGTTCATCACGTAAGCAAAGCTGACCCCGCTATCGGGATCCCCCATGGCGTGGCTGCCTCCCGCTCCCGGATGCCCGAATGCCCGCGGCGAAGGGCCGTAGATTTCGCGAGCCTTTCGACCCGATTCATCCAAGGGATCCAACTGGCAACCGCAGGCAAAAGCCGTCGGCTGAATGAGCACCCGGTCCTCACCCGAAACCCGCAGCCCGGCCAGCGCACTCCGCACCTGCTCGCTCAGGGGACTCTGGATCGCCCCGATCGCTGCCTGATAAAATTTCGCCAAGGCCCGCGCCGTCCCCACCCCGCCCAGCGCCGGCAAGGCAGCCGACCAAGCCTTCGGATCGTTCATTTCCTGCACGGAATGCAATCCGCGGGGCGATGAAAAAGCCCGCCGCGTCAAGGTGCCCTCAGAGCTGAACTCTCGGTAAAAGCCACTCTGCAAATCCTCCGCAGCCGCTTTTCCCGGATAAAGCCGCGCCACCCGCGGCCATTCCTTCTCAGGTAGGCCGATCCAAAAATCCAAACCCAGCGGCGCGGCAATCCTTTCCCACCATGCCTCGCCCAAAGTGCGACCCGTGAGCCGCCGGACCGGCTCTTCCACCAAGGCCCCGAAAGTCCGCGGATGGTACCCATGTGCCGCACCCGGACGCCACGCCGGCACCTGGGCCTCGATCGACGCAACAACCTCCGCGTGGTCCCACAAGGACGCGCGACGATCCAATGCGGCCAGTCCGCACTGATGCGAAAGCAAATCCCCGAAGCTCGCTTCCGCCACAGGAAACAGCGGCCAAACCTCACAGACCGGCGTCTCCGGACCTAGGCCACGATCATCCAAAGCCATCAGCAAGGTGGCCGCTGCAGGCCCCTTGGTTGCGGAGTAAACCGGCACCAAAACCTCGCTATTCCATGGCCTTGAGCGCTCCTTGTCACACCAACCCCGGCCGACGGAAAGCAGTTCCTCGCCACGCCACCAGACACTCACCGACGCGCCCAACTCACCCCGTGCGCGGAAATTTTCCTCAAATCGGTCCAAGAGTTCGCCAAGTGAGGACGGAGACACGCCCCAGCCCTGCCCGATACGCGCGCCCCACGCAAGCCCCGCGCAGCGCAAATCCACCTCACTCCACTTCCCGCAAGGCCTCCAAATCGCTGTCCTCCCGCGCCGTCTCCCGCAGCGAGGCATCCAACTCGAAAGCCCGTGCCAAATGCGTCTCCGCCCGCTTGCAGTCGCCCAGCACCGCTAGGTAACAGGCAATGTTGTAGTGAAACAAAGGGTCCTCGATCAAGGCGGCCGGTCCCCGCAACAGCCAATCGCGGGCCGCCAAAGTATCACCAGTCTCATGCAGGCAATACGCCGCATGGATGAAAAATCGAGCCTCCTTCGGCTCCTTCATGCAAAGCAAACGCCCGGTATCCGCCGCCGCGTTCCATCGCTTCGCCTCCATCTCCGCCAGCAGGCGCAACTCCAAGGCATGACGCCTCATCCGCTCGCGGGCCGGCAAGGAGGCCAGCTCGGACAGCGACTCCTCGGGCAGGCCCAGTTCAAGCCAACCCATTGCGGATCTCAAGATCCCGACGCAGTCCATTCCCTGATGGCTAAGGATTTCCGCGGAACGACGCAATCCCGCATTTGATCCAATGCCAACAACAGCCGTTCCGGGGTTCAGACATCATGACGAACCCGAACCCATCCCGCGTCGGGCAGCGGATCCACCCGACGGTGTCGGGCCACCTCGTCGCCGACCCGCTTGAGCACGGCGATCAGATAGGCATTCAGGAAATATTCCTTCAGCAAAAGCTCGCGGCTCTCACCCCTGGCATTCTTGCGGACGATTTTCATGGCAATCTTCGGTTTGGCCGGGAGGCACATCCCCCAAGCCGTCACAAGGTCCACCTGCCCTGAAAAAGCGCATCTGAAAACTTCGACATCTTTCGCGATTCCCGTTTCATCCACCCTGCGCTTCACTCCCCGCCGTGGCCCAAATCTCGCAGGAAACCAAGGAACAGATTCTCGCCGCGACGGACATCGTCGACGTGATCGGCTCCTACATCGAGGTCAAGCGCGCCGGCCCCTCGTTCAAGGCGCTCTGCCCTTTCCACAACGAGAAATCGCCCTCCTTCAACATCAATCCCCAACGCCAGTTCTTCCACTGCTTCGGCTGCAAGAAGAGCGGCGACGCGATCACTTTCGTCCGCGAATACGAAAATTTACCCTACGTCGACGCCATTAAAAAACTCGCCGCTCGCGTCGGCATCACGGTGACCGAACAGGCATTCGATCCCAAGGAAGACCGCGCCCGCAGGCAACGCGGACGTCAGCTCGACATCCATCGCGAGGTCGCCGCCTTCCTTCACCAACTCCTCTTCACCCGCGAAGCGACCCACGCCCGCGACTACCTGAAATCGCGGGGCTTCGGCAAAGAAATGGCCCAGCGCTGGCAGATTGGTTGGATGCCGGACAGCCCCCAGGTCTTCATGGACTGGGCACGAGCGAAAAAATTCACCGGCCGGGAACTCGTCGACTCCGGCATCTTCGTCCAAAAAGAACGCGGCGGCATCTATGTCCGCTTCCTCGGCCGATTGATGATCCCCATCCGCAACGAACATGGCGACGTGATTGCTTTCACCGCCCGCCAACTTCACCACGATCCGAAAAGCGGGAAATACATCAATTCGCCCGAAACCTCGATCTTCAAGAAGTCCAACGTCCTCTTCGCCCTCGAACGGGCCCGCAAGGCGATCCTCAACGAAAACGCCGTCGTGATTTGCGAAGGCCAACTCGACGTCATCTCGTGCCACGAACAAGGCATCGAACACGTCATTGGCACGCAAGGCACCGCCATCACGCCCAACCACGCGCGACTCCTCCGCCGCTACGCGAAGAACGCGATCGTTTGCTTCGACGCCGACAATGCCGGCATCCTAGCGTCCGAGAAAGCCTTTCGCGTCCTCTCCGAAGAAGGCATCCCGGTCCGCATCGCACGGATGCCTTCAGGCGAGGACCCCGATTCTTTCATCCGAAAAAATGGCCCGGATGCGTTCCGCCAGCTCCTCACGAACGCCGTCAGCTTCTTCGATTTCAAAATCGAACTCGCCAGCGCCAACGGTGGCCTCGACGACCTGCAACGGCGCGTAGCCTTCGTCCGCGAATGCGCCTCGCTCCTCGCCGTCCTACCCGATGCCGTCGGCCGCGAAGCCACCATCAATCACGTCGCCACCCGCCTCCACTCCGGTGCCCCGGAACTCCGCGAAGCCGTCAACCGCATCGTACGCGCCAACAAAAACAAAGGCCCGGAACGCACCCGCGGCGACACTCCTCCAGAACCGGAGAAAATTGAACCCATCGCGATCGATCCCGTCGTCGCCTACCTCTGCGGACTCGCCCTGCACTCCGGCCCCGCCCAAGAATGGCTGGGCGAACAATTCGAAACCCTGCACGAGGCCGCCAATCACATCGAGGGCATCCCCTTGCTCGAAGCCGTCCTCTCCGCCCGCCCCGACGCCACTTCCCACGCCGCAGTGAATTCCTTCATCGCCGGTCTCTCGGAAGCCCAGCGCCTGGCCATTCTGTCCGACCCGACCTTCCACGACGACCCACCGGAACATCCGATCCAAGCCGCGGAGAGCGCCCTCGCCGAACTCAGCGCCAAAGTCCTCCACCGCCGCGATCAGGACATCAAAGCCCAAATGAGCCGCCCAGGCCTGCCCGCCGATGAAATGATCCGCCTCCTGCACGAAGCCAAAGAGATCGCCCATCTCCTCAAAGGCGTCGATCAACGCTTCGTGTTCTCCGACCGCTTTGCCCCTTCTCGGAAGCCCACTCCGCCGGGATTTCAGCGCCGTCCACCGTATCGTCAAAGTTCTGAAAAGAATCCTTGACGACCCGAAAAGCGCTCTGAAGATTCCCGCCCGCTTCGGAGTTCGCTCCGGCAGCACTATAATGGGAGAACTTTGCCCGGAACTTCCCTTCATCCATTCTGTCCATGTCCACCAAGAAAGCTGCTTCTTCCGCCAAACCAACGGCTTCCAAGCCGAAGGCCGCCGCAGGCACCAAGAAACCATCGCCCGCGAAAAAGGCCACCCCAGCCAAGTCCGGCAAGGATTCCAAGGCCCCCGCGAAAACCAAGCCCGCAGCAAAGCCGGCCTCAGCCAAGCAGCCAGCGACCAAGCCCAAAGCAGCCAAGCCGGCCACCAAGCCCGCAGCGGTGACTCCTCAAAAGCCCGCGGTCAAAAAGGAAGCCGCGAAGAAAGAAGTGCCGAAAAAGGCAGTCGCGCAGAAGCCAGTCGCCTCCAAGGAAACTGCAAAGCCCGCCAAGCCCGCGTCGAAGACCTCCGCTCCGGCTTCCAAAGTCGCTGAGACCCCTAAAGCGAAAGCAGACGCCCCAAAGGTCGAAACCTCGAAAAAGCCAGCTACGAAAGCTGACGCCAAGAAAGGCGATAAGGTCGGAAAGGTCGAAGTGAACCCTGAAGAGGCCATTGCGCCTCGCAACGATGCGGACAAGCCCCGCATCGATACCCCGGAAATTCAGGAGAAGATCCGCGAACTGATCAAGCTCGCCAAGGAACAGGAATACCTGACCTACGACGACATCAATGAGATCCTCCCCAACGACCTCGTCGAACCCGCCGACGTGGAAGCCATCATGGAGCGGCTCCGCAACATGGAGTTCGACATCATCGATGCCTCCGAAGTCGATCGCTACAAGGACAAGAAGCGCGACGACGACACCGACGAAGGTGAGGACACCAAGGATCAGAAGCTCGACATCCTCGACGACCCGGTCCGGATGTATCTCAAGCAAATGGGCCAGGTCCCGCTGCTGACCCGCGAGCAGGAAGTCGAAATTTCCAAGCGCATCGAAGACGCCGAGATCGAGGTCGCCAAACAACTCCATCTCTTCGGCTTCACCACCGAATGCTACCTCGATCTCGCCGACAAGCTGATCAAGGGCAAGGAGCGCTTCGACCGAGTGATCCTCGACAAGAAGATCGAAAGTCGCGAGCGCTACATGAAGATCCTGCCCAAGCAGTGCGAGCAGCTCAAGCAGCTCCATGAGGAGAACGACGATCTCTTCCGCCAGCTCTCTGCCAAGAACCCGCGCGGGAAGAAAAAGCTCGAGGAGACCTTCGCCAAGAACCTCCAAAGCCTCCACCGCCTCTACACCCGTTTCTACTACAAGCAGAAGGTGGTCGAGGACTTCTGCGAACAGGTCGACGACTACCAGCAGAAGTTCTGGAAATACGGCCGCAAAGTCCAAGCGGACCCCGAGGACAAGGAGTTCGTCACCAAGCTCCGCGAAGTCCAACAACGCTGCTGGCACGAGGTCGAAAGCTTCGAGCAAACCAACAAGCAGCTCCGCCACTGGCTGAAGGAGGCCCTCAAGGCGAAGACTGAAATGGTCGAAGCCAACCTCCGGCTCGTCATCTCGATCGCCAAGAAATACACCAACCGCGGTCTCTCATTCCTCGACCTGATCCAAGAAGGCAACATGGGCCTGATGAAAGCGGTCGAGAAATTCGAATACCGCCGCGGCTACAAGTTCTCGACCTACGCCACCTGGTGGATCCGCCAGGCCATCACCCGCTCGATCGCCGACCAGGCGCGGACCATCCGCATCCCGGTTCACATGATCGAGACGATCAACAAGCTGATGCGGGTCCAGAAGCAGCTCGTCCAAGAATACGGCCGCGAGCCATCCCCGGAAGAAATCGCCGAAGAAATCCACCTTCCCGTCGAGCGCGTCCGCGCCGTTCTGAAAATGGCCCAGCAGCCGATCTCGCTGCAGGCACCCGTCGGGGATTCGGACGACACCTCGTTCGGTGACTTCATCGAGGACAAGAGCGCCGACAACCCGATGGAGGAAGCCGGTTTCTCGATGCTCAAGGACAAGATCAAGGACGTCCTCGACACCCTCACCGAACGCGAACGCGAAGTGCTGGAGCAGCGCTTCGGCCTCAAGGACGGCTACAGCCGCACCCTCGAAGAGGTGGGCCGCCAATTCCAAGTGACCCGCGAACGCATCCGCCAGATCGAAGCCAAGGCTCTCCGCAAAATGCGCCACCCCACCCGCATTCGGAAGCTGGAAGGGTTCATCGAGCTCCCCGGAGCCTGACATCTACCTTCCAAGAAAAGCCGGCCTCCCACCAAGGATGCCGGCTTTTTCGCGTCCGAAAATCGCGCAGCAAACACCCTCAGTGCGATTTACCGCGCAGCTTGGACACTCCAAGCATCACCAGCAGCGCAAGCGCGCCAGCCAACAAACCAAAAAGCCCATCGAGCAAGGACGGCACGATTTTTTGCGCCACGCCGCCCATCGATCCCGCCAAGCGGGCGATCCCGTCGTGCACGGCATGAATCCCGTGAGTCAGGATCCCTCCACCGACCAAAAACATGGCCGCAGTGCCGAGCACCGATAGCACCTTCATCAAAAAAGGTGCCGCCCACAAGATCGCCACCCCGGCACCGCGGGCCCCGCGCGAATCTCGCTGGCTGAGATAGAGCCCGAGATCATCCAACTTCACAATTCCGGCCACCAGACCGTAAACCCCGACAGTCATCAGCACGGCGATCAAGGAAAGCACCATGGCCTGGGTGCCCAAAGGCTTCGCGGCGACCACGCCCAAAGTGATGGCGATGATTTCGGCAGACAGCACAAAGTCCGTGCGGATCGCGCCCTTGATCTTGGCCGCCTCGTCCACATCACCCGCCTTCAATTCGTCCAATTCCGCCTTGGCCTGCTCCACCGACTTCTTACCCCGGTGCGAAATGGCGTGAGCCAACTTCTCGACACCCTCGTAGCAGAGATACAGCCCCCCGATCATCAGCAAAGGCGTCACCAACCACGGCGCAAAGGCACTGATCACCAAAGCCGAAGGCACGAGGATCAATTTGTTGATGAAGGAACCCTTCGCGACGCTCCAGACCACCGGCAACTCGCGCTGGGCGACGACCCCGCTGACCTGCTGGGCATTCAATGCAAGATCATCTCCCAGAACCCCGGCGGTCTTCGACGCCGCGGTTTTGGTCATCACTGAGACATCGTCGAGGATCGACGCGATATCATCCAACAGCATTAGCAAACTCCCACCGGCCATGCCCGAAGATGAAGCGAGCTCGCCGACCGGAGGCAAGGCCCTTTTCAGCCCACTGGAACCGCATGACGGAACTTCACCCTTGGCAGTTCCACGAGCAGGTCCAAGGTCGGTGCCGATGATCGCACGATTGCGCGGAACAGTCCTGGAGGCGTATCCCAATCGCTTGGTGGTGGACACCGGTGGCGTGGGCTACGAGGTGCAGGTGCCGCTCTCCACCTTCGACCGCCTGCACGCCGCAGAAGGCCTGGTAGTGGACTTGCGCACGCACCTGAACGTCAGCCCGCGCGACATGGTGCACACCCTCTACGGCTTCGCGACCGAGGAGGAGCGGGACATTTTTCTACTGCTGATCGATCGCGTCAGCGGCGTCGGCCCCTCGGTCGCTCTTGCCGTGCTGAATGGCATGCCACCCGACCGCTTCAAGGCCTGCGTGGCGAATGGAGACGCGGCGGAGCTATCGAAAATCAAGGGCCTCGGCAAAAAAACCGCCGAACGGATCGTCCTCGAACTCAAAGACAAGGTAGGAGTCGCCGAAACTTGGCAGGAAGTCGCCAGCGGTCAGATGGCACCAGCCACCGCGGACGCGGAACTCGCCCTGATGGCTCTCGGCTACAAGCAGGTGGACGCGCGCAAGGCCATTCGCAAGGCCATCGATGCCCAACCCGAGGCAAGCGTGGAGGAACTCGTGCGCGGAGCACTGCGATCGATGCAATGAGCCTCACTCTAGAAACCATCCACGCAGCCCTGCCGGAAAACGGCCTCTTCGACGGTGGCTGGAGATTTTCGCCCGAACCCCTGCGACTGACCCGCGCCGAAGGTCGTTTCCTCTCATCGCTAGGCCACCCTCTCGCACGCTTCCAGCAGGCCTGCGACACGCTCTATCAGCAAAGTTCGCGCGGCACCTCGCCCGACTGGATCTCGCGGGTGCTCGATGCCGGCAAACCGGACTGGATCACCGATCTTCAAAAAACAGCGGGCTCACGCATGGGTCAACCACGGGTGATCCGACCGGATTTGATCGTCACGGGCGACGGCTTCGCTCTCACCGAACTGGATTCCGTGCCCGGCGGGATCGGCATCACCGCCTGGCTTTCCCGGATCTACGCCGATGCCGGATTCGACGTTCTCGGCGGACGAAATGGGATGATCGATGGCTTCCGCTCGGTTCTCCCCGAAGACGGAGCGGTCCTGATCTCGCAGGAAGCCAAGGACTATCGCCGCGAAATGGAATGGCTCACTAGCGAAGCAGCGGGCGGCCGGACCATCGAAGCCGCCGAAAATCATGAGCAGGACTCACGCTCGATTTATCGCTTTTTCGAGTGGTTCGATTGGGAGGCCATCCCCGCCGCCCGAAAACTGGCCGAGGCATCCGCCAGCGGAGATCTGGACCTGACACCGCCCTGCAAACCGCATCTGGAAGACAAGCTGTGGCTGGCTCTTCTCTGGACTCCAGCGCTTAGGCCGCTGTGGGAAAAAATCCTGCGCCGCAGCCACCTCGAACGCATCCGGTCCATCGTCCCCCCCGGCTGGATCGTCGACCCCTCGCCCCTCCCCCCCCAAGCCGTGCTTCCAGGCCTCGAGGTGAATGCTTGGCACGAAGTGGCGGGCTTCAGCCAAAAGCGACGGCAGCTCGTTCTCAAAATAAGCGGCTTTCACGAGACCGCATGGGGATCCCGCGGCGTCTACATCGGCCACGATCTCCCGCAGTCCGAATGGTCGGAAAAAATTCATCACGCCCTGTCCGAGTTCTCCAACCAACCTTGGATCGTCCAGCGGTTCCGCGAAGGGAGGGTCATCGAACATCCCGTCTTCGAGAAGGATGGCAGCATCTCGATGCTCCGCGGACGGGTGCGCCTGTGCCCTTACTATTTCACCGACGGACAAGGCAGGACCTCACTCGGCGGCGTACTGGCGACCCTCGCCCCGGCCGACAAGAAGAAGATCCACGGCATGCGCGATGCCGTGCTCCTGCCCTGTGTGGTCGAATGAGTCTCATCCTTAAAAACACTCCCCCGCCCTCTAGCCACCCCGGTGCCGGATCGTAGAAGCACCCGGCCCGGATCAGAGAATGACCTGCCGCGCATTCCGCTTCCCGCTCCGGCACTCCTACTGCTTCACTGGCCGCGCCGATGACTGAGATCCACCCGACCCGCGAACAGCTCCGCCTCGAAGGCTTCGACCTGATCGATGAAACTCTCTCGTTTTTGATCGATTGCCTCAGCGACGCCCTGAAGAGCTTGGGCGAAGATGACCTTCTCCCCTACCTACCATGGGCGGGCAACGCACCGGAAAACAACCACCCACCGGAAGGCACTCAGCAACTCTATTCCATCGGCTTCCAACTGCTCAACATGGTCGAGGAACGGGTCTCTTCCGCGATCCGCCGCGAACGGGAAAAAGTTCTCGGCGCGGAATCCATCCGCGGACTGTGGCCGCGCGCCCTGCGCAACATGGTCTCCCTGGGCCTGGGCCCCAAGGAAATCCTCGCAGTCCTGGAGGATGTCGACGTGCAACCCGTCCTAACCGCCCACCCGACCGAAGCCAAACGCGCCTCAGTCCGGGAACGCCACCGCGCACTCTACGAAGAACTGGTCCGCAACGAATATCCGAAATACACCGACCGCGAGCGCAGGCGCATCCGCGAACGCATCGTAACGGCTCTGGAAACCCTCTGGCGGACCGGAGAAATTCACCTCATCCGCCCCGATATCTTCCGCGAACTGCGCGATGCGATCCACTATCTCCGCGACCTCTTCCCCGCGGCGCTGAATCGCCTCGACCTCCATTTCACCGAAGCCTGGCGAGACGCGGGCTTCCCCCTCGCCGACCTGCGGGCGGCTGGAAATATCCCACGGCTATCCTTCGGCAGCTGGATCGGCGGCGACCGCGATGGCCATCCGCTGGTAACCCCGGAAGTCACGGAAAAAACCCTCGAAATGCTCCGCCGCGCCGCATGGCAACTCCTTCGGCGGGAAATCGAGGTGGTCGCCAGCCAGCTCACTCTGTCACGCCAGCTCAATGCGGTCCCGGATTCCTTGGAAACACGCATCGACGAGCTGACCTTCCTGCTCGGCGACGAAGACGCCACGGGCGATCTCCACGACCGCTACCACGAGGAACCCTGGCGCCACTTTGCGAGCCTCATCTCCTTCCGTCTGCAAAGGCAGATCGACGGACACGAGGGCTACCGCACCCCACAGCAGCTCAATGAAGACCTCGAACTGCTGGCCACCGGTATCCGCGGCGCCGGCTGCTCGCTCATCGACGAACAAATTCTCGGTCCGCTCCGCCAAAAACTGGAAACCTTCGGCTTCCATCTCGCCACCCTCGATGTCCGACAAAACTCGGAGTTCCACGACAAAGGCATCGCCCAACTGCTCGAGGCGGCAGCCGTGCCCGATGGCGAGAACTACGCCAACTGGCCCGAGGAAAAGCGCGTCGCCTTCCTCAACGCCGAACTAGGCTCGACCCGCCCCTTCCTCCACGACTCCGCACGCATCGGCCCGGAAGCGGATCTCGTCCTCGACAGCTATCGCGTGCTGGCCCACCACCGCCGCGAATGGGGCGGTGCCGGACTCGGAGCCCTCATCGTGTCGATGACCCGCCAGCTGTCCGACCTGCTCGGCGTCTTCCTGCTCGCCCGCGAGGCCGGCTTGATGGAGGCAGGCAGCGACGGACCCTGCTGCGCGATGGAAGTGGTTCCCTTGTTCGAGACCATGGACGACCTCGACCGCTCGCCCGCTATTCTGGCAGCGTTCCTCGATCACCCGATGGCGCGCCGCTCGATCCTTCACCGCGCGGGCACCTCCGGGCCGAGTCAACAAGCCATGCTCGGCTACTCCGACTCGAACAAAGATTGCGGCATCCTGGCCGCACAATGGGCACTCCACCGGGCCCAGGAAAACCTCACCGCCACCGCGACCGAACGCGGCATCCGGCTGCGCTTCTTCCACGGCCGTGGCGGCACCATCTCACGCGGCGCCGGTCCCACCCATTGGTTCATGGCCGCCCTCCCGCACGGATCACTCAGCGGCGGCTTCCGCATGACCGAGCAAGGCGAGACCATCGCGCAAAAATACGGCAACCTCGCCAACGCCACCTACAATCTCGAACTCCTCCTCGCCGGTGCCGCGATCACCACGGCGAACCACCGCCACGCCCCAAAAATCGAGGACCCTGCGCTCGAATTCCTGCCCTTCCTCGCGGATCAAAGCCAGGCCGCCTATCAGGAATTCCTACGCGCCGACGGCTTCATCGATTTCTACCGGCAGGTCACCCCGATCGACGCCCTGGAAAATTCGCGCATCGGCTCACGACCCGCCCGCCGCACCGGCAAGAAAGGCCATTCCATCGCCGACCTCCGCGCCATCCCTTGGGTCTTCTCCTGGACCCAAGCACGCTTCTACCTGCCAGGCTGGTTCGGCACCGGCACCGCCCTGCAAGCACTGAAAGCAGAGGCTCCCGACCGCTTCGCGGCCCTCAAAGCCGCCCTGCCCCACTCGACCTTCCTCTCCTACGTTTTCACCAACGTCGAAACCAACCTCGCATCCGCGAACCTCGACTTGATGCACGACTACGCCGAGCTCGTCGACGACCAGAATCTCCGCCAGAGCTTCATGAAGCGGATCGTCGACGAATTCGAGCGCACCCGCGACCTGCTCGCGGAACTTTTCGACGGACCGATGGAAGAACGCCGCCCCCGCATGGCAAAGACCCTCGGCATCCGCGAAGCGCCGCTGAAAGTTCTGCACCGCCAACAAATCACCATCCTCCGGGAATGGCGCGATCTGGTCGCGGCTGAAAACGAAAGTGCTGCCGACGCCCTGTTCCCCAAACTCCTTCTCTCGATCAACGCCATCGCCTCCGGCCTTCGCACCACCGGCTGAGGCATCCCCACTCTCTTTCCCCTTTGCCTCCGGCGATCCGCCCTCTAAATGAAGGCGTGACCGCAAAAATCCTACTGCTCGCCCTCTCCCTCGCCACCGTTGCCACCGCACCCGCCGCGGTCAGCCTCGGCACCGATGCGCCCGTCGCCCAGCCGACCTCGACCGAGGGACCGGCAAAAGGCGCGCTCGATGCCTACCGCGAAGGCCGCCACTCCATCGGCGTGGACCTCGCGAAACCCTTGGCTGCCAAAGGCAACGCCGATGCGCTCTTCCTCCTGGGCTTCGCGGCCGAAACCGGACAAGGCCTTCCCGCCTCACGCGAAGCGGCCCTCGAAAATTACAAGAAAGCCGCCGATGCCGGACACAAGGATGCCAGCTATCGGCGCGCGCTCATTCTCCTCAATTCCAAAGAAAAGGAAGAGCGCCAGCAAGGCCGCGAAGCACTGGAATCCTCCGCCCGCAGCGACGCCGCCAATGCCGGCCGCATCCTCGGCGAAGCCTGGCTGCGCGGTCTGCTCAGTGAGAAACCCGACTTCAACCAAGCCGCCGATTGGTGGAACAAGGCATCCGAAGCCGGCGATACACCATCCATCATCCTCCTCGCGCGACTCTACGAAGAAGCTTTCGGCCCCTTCGAAAAGGCGGACCCGAAGCGCGCACTGGAACTCTACCGCAAGGCCGCGGGTCTCGGCGACGAGAACGCGCTGATTCCCCTCGGCTCGCGCTTGCTGAATGGAGACGAAAAGCTCCGCAACGAAAAGGAAGGCCGCGAGTGGCTCGACAAAGCCCTCGGGAAAAAACAATTCGCCGCCTATCTGGCGCTCGGTGACTTCGAGGAAAACGTCAAGAAAAGCGACAAGGCTGCGCTCGCCCAGTACATGAAAGGCGCCGATGAAAAACAGCCCGACTGCATGCTGCGCGTCGCCGCCTTCCACCTCGAAGGCAAGGCCGTCGAGAAAAGTGAAAAAACCGGCCGCGAATGGCTCACCAAGGCGAGCGAAGCCGGCAACCCAGTCGCCGCACTCGAACTGGCCTCACGCATCATCAAGGATGAAAAACCCGATCTCCTCGCCGCCTACAAATTCCTGCTCTCAGCGGCGAATGCCGGCCTGCCGGTGGCGCAAAACGAACTCGGACTGCTCTATGTATCGGGCAATCTCGGACTGAGCGATCCCACCGCCGGAGTCGCTTGGTTCACCAGTGCCGCAAAAAGCGGCTTCGCCGCCGCCCAGAATAATCTCGGCACTCTCTTCGAACGCGGCATGGGAGTGCCCGTGGATTTCAACAACGCCGGCCAACTTTACATGCTGGCCGCTAATCAGGGACACGCCGCCGCGACGACCGGCCTCGCCCGCCTCCACGCTGCCGGTCAAGGAACCGATCAAAACCTGCCCAAAGCCTGGGCCCTCGCTTCACTCGCTATCGAACGCGGCGACAACGAAGCCAAAACCCTGCTCGGCGACCTGACCAGCAAGCTCGACGACCAACAAATGAAGGCCGCCAAAAAGGAACTCGAAGCACTCAAAAAGCCCGCCACAGAGCAACCCGCCGCAGAGCAACCCGCCGCAGAGCAACCCGCCGCAGAGCAACCCGCCGCAGAGCAACCCGCCGCAGAGCAGCCTGCCGCAGAGCAACCTGCCGCAGAGCAACCTGCCGCAGAGCAACCTGCCGCAGAGCAGCCTGCCGCAGAGCCAGCCACGCCACCCAGCCCGGCGCCGGAAGCTCCCGCAGGAGAAAAAGAGCAACCCTAAGCGCGATTCCCGGTAGCACTCTTACTTCCCCCCGCTCGAAACTGCAGAACATGCGCGTCCTCGTCACCGCCGGCCCGACACGCGAGGCGCTCGATCCCGTCCGCTACCTCAGCAACCGGTCATCAGGTAAGATGGGTTACGCCCTCGCCGACGCTTTCGCCCGCGCCGGACATCAGGTCCTGCTGGTGTCCGGCCCCAGCGTTCTCGAGGTCCCAGAAGGCGTCGATTTCCTTCCTGTCGAGACCGGCTTGGAAATGTTCGAAGCGGTGAAGCGCCATCTCGGACGAATGGACGCCGCCCTCTTCGCTGCGGCGGTCGCCGACTACCGGGCGGCCGAAATTTCAGATAGGAAAATCAAAAAGGACGGCGAAACCCTGAAGCTCGAACTCGTCCGCAACCCCGATATCCTCGGCTCGGCACGGGCAAGCTTCGGCTTTACCGGCACCCTCGTCGGCTTCGCCGCGGAAACCGAAAACCTCGAGCACAACGCACGAGAGAAACTCCGCCGCAAGGGCTGCGATCTCGTCATCGCCAACGACGTGTCGAAACCCGGGATCGGCTTCGATTCCGATCGCAACGAAGTCCTTCTGGTCTTCCCCGAACACAGCGAAGCGATGCCCGAAGACGAGAAACATCACCTTGCCCCGAAAATCGTCCGCGAGATCGAACGACTCGCCGCCGAACGCGCCACGCACTGAGCTCCCTCCCGCCTCTTGACGCTTGGCAGCTCGCTCTTACAGCTCCACCCTCCAAACCGTGACCGACCTCGAACTCACCGTCCACGCCGCGCTCGAAGCCGGCAAGCTGCTCAAAGCCCACTTCGGCAAAGATGCCGTCGTCGACGAAAGCACCCACCACGACATCAAACTCGCCCTCGACAAGGAATCGCAGACCCTGATCGAAGGCATCCTCCTCGGCGCACGCCCCGGCGACGCTCTTTACGGCGAGGAAGGACTGGGCGGAAATCAGGACAGCGACCGGCAATGGATCGTCGACCCGATCGATGGCACGGTGAACTTCTACTACGGCATCCCCCACTTCTGCGTTTCCATCGCCCTGCGCGTTGCCGGAGAGGTGGTCGTTGGCGTCATCCACGACCCCATCGTCGGCGAAACTTGGACGATTGAAAAAGGCGGAGTCCCAATGCTCGACGGCCGCCCGATTTCTGTCAGCCCCCGCACCAAGCTCGAGGAATGTGCCCTTTTCGTCGGCTGCGGCAAGGACGAAGAAGCCCTCCGCACCGGCCTCGAACGCTTCCGCAAGGCATCCCTCCGCGCCCGCAAGATGCGCATGATGGGCAGCGCCGCCCTCGGCATGGCCTACATCGCCAGCGGCCGACTCGACGGCTACATCGAGTCACGCATTTCCCTTTGGGACATCGCTGCCGGCAAGCTCCTCGTCGAGGCCGCTGGCGGCAGCGTCTCGCTGGAACCCTCGCCCGATTGCCCCGACGCCTGGGCCATCGTCGCCACCAACGGCAAGATCCCGATCGAGGAAATCCTCTGAAAAGCGGCCGATGGCAGATAGAAGATGAAGGGTTCAAGAATCCGACTTCCCCCTGACTTCCATCCACCATCAACCCTCCACTATCTCCCTTCATGACCGGCATCGGCTACGACGTTCATCGTTTTAAGGAAGGTCGCCCTCTGATTCTCGGCGGTGTGGAAATCCCCCACAGCCACGGATTGGAAGGCCACTCGGATGCCGACGTGCTCTGCCACGCCATCGCCGACGCCATCCTCGGCGCACTGGGGCTGCCGGACATCGGCCACTACTTCCCGCCCGGTGATCCGGATTGCCTCAACATCTGCTCCCTGAAGATCCTCGAAAAAGCAGCCGCACTCTGCCACGAGGAGGGCCAGCGTTTGGTGAACATCGACAGCACCCTCATCGCGGAAGCACCGAAGGTCCTACCGCACCGGACCGCCATGAAAGAGAACATCGGCCGCGCGCTCGGACTCGATCCCGCACGCGTCGGTGTCAAGGCGACTACCAATGAACTGCTCGGCTTCATCGGGCGCCGCGAAGGAATCGCCGCGATGGCTGTCGCGCAGGTCGCCCCGCTCTAGTCATCCGCCTTGCCGACCCGCTGGGGCATCGCTAGCACTCCACACGTGTTTCACGGACGCCCCGAACGCCCCTATCTCGAAAGCTGGCTGCGGCGCACCCGCAAGCAGCTCGCGGGCAGCGGTCGTCTTTCGGAAATCGCGCTCATTCTTTCCCGCGAGGAAGGCCAAAGCCCCGCCCATTGGTCCGCCTATCTCCGCGATGTGCTGGAGGAAAACACCACCCCATCGCTCGACCTGCTGACCAGGATCGATGCCCTGCTGGCCCGCCCCGCGAAATCCACCAACGATTCCGAGCAACCCGGTCTTTTTTGATCCAAGGATCATTCGTACCACCTGCCGCAGCGTCCTCACCATCCAGTGCAGCGACGGAGCATTTCCAGCATCCGTCCTACCTTGCTCCGCCACGGTTGCCGCGGGCGGAGAATTTCCCAACCCGCCGCACAACCTATCTCCGCTAACCGCTCGGACGGATTCACCAGGGTATTGCGCTTGCAACAGCCAAGCATTGGCAAATCCGCAGAGCTGTCGGAATAGCCCCAACTCGCCAGCCAGCCCCCCTCCGGCGGCGACCCCAGAATTTCCGAGAGCCGCCGCACTTTCTCCTCCCCCTTGTGATTTCGCAGTTTTGGCATCAGCGGTACCCGCTCACCGATCCCCACCGGGGTGCCCAAGGCCAAATCAAAACCCAACGCGCGCCCCACCGCCTGCACATAGAAATCCGGACTGGCCGATGCCAATACCGTGAGCTCTCCCGCATCCCGATGCCGCGCCAGGCGTTCGAGCAATTCCGGGTAGCACCTCGCAGGAAAAAACTCTGCAACCAAATCATCAACCCAAACTTCCAACCGCGCCCGCCGCACGCGCCAGAGGTAACTGAGAAACACCCGCTTCATCCCCTCGGCACCCAAAATGCCCGCCAAGGGCAAAAAGGCCGCGAAGAACAACAGATAGGCTCGCCGCCAGCCCTCTCGCTTCAAAACAAGATCGCAGAGCAGGACCTGAGTGTCCCAGGCAATCAGCGTCCCATCGAGATCGAACAGGGCGAGTCCGCGATGGAACTTGGCGCGGTGGTCATCGGTCACGGCGCGAATTGAAGCGCCAAGCCGCCATGACCGCCAAGGAAGAAGCGGTGATTACTTACGGGCCGCATATTCCGCCGCCCACCGCTCCGCAGCCCGAGGATCGGGCGAGCCATCGGCGACAATGATTCGAAACCGCGCGGTGTAGGCTTTTCCCGGAGCAATCTCCATGGCACCGAGTTGCTGGGGCGCGAACGAAAAAAACGGCTCGGCGGGATGCGCCCGCACCGGCTGCGGCGCGCGGAAGTTCGAAGGATGACCCAAGATCGTGACTCCACAAACCCCGCCATCCACCTTCCCACCGATCCAGCACCAAGGCTCGCGCGAACCATTCACCGCATCGCGAGAGGTTTTACCGGATGCTGTTAGGAAACCGCAATTCGCCACGCCGTCCCATTGCTCGTGGCCACGAAAACCAAAGCCACCGTAGTGATATGCCGGCAGCTTCAGCGGCGACTCGCCCGCGCAGGTCTGGGTCAAGGTAAGATCGATCACGTGATGCTTGTCACCGGCAGCCACTTCGATTTCCCAAGTCTCTAACAAAGCGACCTTTTCTGGCTTGGCGATCATGTCGACAAAACGATGCCTGACCCGGAAACCCGCACGGCCCTTCCTTTGCCAAATCTCATCCACCGCGACGAAGTCCACCCGGCCAGTCCTGTCACCCATGTTCCAGAAGTCCGGCTTACGGCCCTCGAATTCGGTCTTCGTCCACGGCGTCCAGACCCCGTGGTGATGGATGTGATTCGCCGGAAAATCATCGGTCACCCGCTTGCCGGATGGCGTGAAAATCGACTGCACGTAGCCACCACGGCGAAACGATTCAGGAATCCCAGGCCGCGGAAAATCACCCGCCTCCGCCTGATAACGCAGCACTTCCTTGCCACTCGAACGGACCACCACCTGACGGCCCTCGCGAACGGCAAGGGTTTCGCCAGCAAATACCGGAAGCGCCAGGGCAAGAACCGCGGACAGGGAGCGAACAGGAAAAAGCATGTGGCGAGCAAAGCCCGGCGAAGCCATCATGCAAACCTGCTTCTCTGTCAGATTCTCAGCCGATCAGAGGCATTTTCGCGAACTCTCCGCGCAGCACCGGCTTGGACGATGTCTTCAACCAGTCCTCGAGCACCGAAGCGTAGACACCCCGGAAATCGACGTGATGCTTGAGATCCCCGGCATCGAGATCGGTCAAACTCGGGTAGCGGCCATGCAGGCCTCCCTTGACCGACGGGCCCGCGAGAAACATGCACGATGCCCGGCCGTGATCCGTCCCGGCACTGGCATTTTCCGCAACACGACGCCCGAATTCCGAAAAAGTCATCACCGCCACCCGCTGGTCATTCCCCTGCTGCTTGAGGTCCGCAAAGAAGGACTTCAGCGCGCCATCCAACTGTCCCAGAAGACGATCATGCGAATTGACCTGCTGGTTGTGGGTATCGAAACCACCGTGGCTGACATAATAGACCCGCGTCGGCATGCCCCCTGCGATCAGCCGCGAGACCATGTTCAAGCTCCGCGCGATCGGCGTGCCGTCGTAACTGACGCGCGTCCGATGCTTCGCCGCGAGCTCAAGGATTTTCGCTGAACTCAGCCGGGCATCCATCGCCACCCGCTCGAGGAAAGCCAGGTTGTCCTCACCCTGAATCCCGCCGATCCGCCCTCCCGCCGGCATGTCGATCGACGCGCCATCCACCGGCCCCTCGTCGTCTTCCGGCGCGTTGAGCGATGCGAAGAATTCCTCTGCCGCCGCCTTTTGCCCGCCGCCATGAATCCATCGGTAAAGCTCCGGCGAACTCAGGCAAACACCGGGATTCTTCATCGCACCGAAGGATTCCGGCTGAGTCTTGTTGAGACTGATGCCCACGGTCGGATCCGCCCCGGGACAGGCATTGTCGAAATATCGACCGAGCCATCCCGTGCTCGACCGGTTCGAGGTGTCCCCCGTTTCCCAGATCGAGGTGGAGACAAAATGGGAGCGATTGGGATTCGGATAACCGACCCCTTGCACCACTCCAAGGTTGCCGTCCTTGAACAAGCTGCCGAGGAAAGGCATCGAAGCGTTCAGTCCGACGTGATCGCCGAGGCGGATGATATCCTTCTCCTTCTTCGCCAAACGCGGCCGGGCCTTGTGGTAGGCATCGTCGGTAAAGGGGACCACGGTGTTGATCCCATCGTTACCGCCGGCGAGCTGAAGTACGATGAGAATCGTATCATCTTTCCCGGTGGTTGGCTGGACCGCCAGATCGCGGGCACCGAGATGAAGATCGGCGAAGGTCCGCTCGACAAACATAGGAACGGTCCAAGCGGTCGAAGCACCGAGCACGGTGGAGCGGAGGAATTCACGACGGGTTTTCATGGCAATCGAAAGAATGAACGGTTCAGGCAAGCTGGTAGTGGGGCGTGCTAAGCATGAGGTGGCAGAGCTCACCTACCTCCTTGTTGGTGAATACCGCACCCTTCTTCGAACGCGCGTATCCGACAAAAGTCTCCCGCTCCTTCGCCCCCAGCGGAGCTTGGAAAAAGCGCAGGGTCAGGGAATCCACCAGCTGCAAAGGATCCTCGCGCTGGGCCCGCGGCGCGATCTTCTCAAAGTCAGGCCCCGGCCATGCGGCCATCCCTTTCCCCACCCGCTCTCCCTTGCGAAGCTTCGGCGATTCCATCTCCATGCCTTCTTCCATCTCCATCCCCATCGACGATTCCTTGCCGGCCGCAGCGAACGCCGGAGCCTCGAGGGCACCCTTGGTGATGAAACCCGCCGCATTGTAGCGCGACAGCAGGGTGTTGGTATTGATCCACGCCTTGCCCCAATCCCAGCCGGCCACATTGGGCGGCATAAACAGAACCTGCCCCAACTGCTGCTGGGCAGCGAGGATGTAAGCTGTCGGCGGATTGGAAATCTCCAGCTCCCGCAGCATCTGCACCAGATACTGCACAGGGCTCTTGATCTGATTCCGGATCACCTTCTCCGCGTAAAACGCCTTCGATAAAAAGATCTCCCGCAGTAGGGGCTCGATTCTGAAATCCGCGGCACGGAACGACTTTGCCAACGCATCGATGCCTTCCTTCGGCGGATTTTCCGCGACGAAATATTCCCACAACTTGGTAGGGATCAATCGCGCGGCGGCAGGCTGCTCGAACAACAGATCAATCACCGCGTCACCATCGAAACGGTCGCGCTTGCCGAAGATCGTCTTCTCCCCATCGTCCCACTGGCGCTTTTGCAGGAACACTTTCCCGGTGATCCGGTTGAGCTGGATCCCCGTGAAAGCACGGGCCGCTTCCTTGATGTCCGCTTCGCTGTAATTCCCCTCACCCAGCGTGAAGAGCTCCATCACCTCACGGGCGAAATTCTCGTTGGGCTTCCCTTTCTTCGAACTTTGACGATCCAGATAGAGCGTCATCGCAGGATCGGCCGCAACCGCTCGCAGCAGCTCTTTGAAGGAACCCGTGGCATGACGACGGAACAAATCGTTCTGCATCGCCATCAAGATCGGCTGCCGGACCTTTTGAACCGATGTCGCAAAGTGATCGTGCCAGAAAATCGTCATCTTCTCGCGCAAAGGAGCACGGGTCTTGAGCATCCGACGGAACCACCAACTCTGGGCCTCGATCACTTGCCGCCGGTTCTCCTGCTGCTCTTCCCGTCGGAATTCGCGGCGCTTGCGGTCGGCCTCCTCGGCACTGAGCCCGCGACTGGCGACCCTGAGCTCGCGCGCCCGCTGAACCCGGGACTTCATCGCTGCCGCCACCTGCTCGGACTTCGCCCATTCGGGCATCGGAAAAGCATCGGCCGACTCGCTCGGAGCCAACATGCTCTCGACTGCACGATTCCGCCCAAGAGCATGGAAGGCCTTGATCTCTGCCGGAGCCCCCCCGAAGCCGGCTCGCCGGAGCAAATGCGCAGCTTCAAAGATGGTCCATGAGTCGGGTGCGGGAGCGAGCATGACGAACAGCGAGAAGGGTTACCTCCCCATCAACCCGCCAAAACCATCGCGGTTGCGCGACAATCGACAGAGCACCACCGAGCCCCGCCACCGCACACGATCACAAGGCGAGCGAGGGCAAAGCCACTCACTTCCCGAGCAGATAGGCAAGCAGATCCTTCAACTCGTCGGGATTCAGGCGATTGATCAGCCCCGGCGGCATAGGAGAGACCGGCGACTGGCGCTTCTCCTTGATCGATCCCCGCTCGATTTCAACGGTCTGACTGAAGTCGAAAGCACTCGTCGCCACAATCCAGTGCTCGTCCTTTTCATCAATCAATTTGCCGGTCACCTGGCTGCCATCGGTGCGAGTGATCAAATCAAACGCATACTGGTCGGACACCACCTTGCTCGGCTCCAAAATCGCCTCCGCAATGTCACGCGCGGTGAACCGTCCACCCAGCGCCGTGAGATCCGGACCCGCGGCTCCGCCCTCGCTGCCAAAGCGATGACACGCGGCACAAAGACTGGCCTGATACATCCGCTTGCCGTTCTCAAGATCCCGCCCGCCCAAGCCACTCTCGGCAAGCGTCACCACCTCGTCGATCGTCCACTCACGACCCGGCCCCTTCGGTTGCGGGATGTTGGCGAAAGGATTAGCAACGGCACCCGCATCGAGCTTGCCAATCCACTCCCGCTCTTCGGCCGTCGCCGTCGCCAGCGTCTCCCGCTTCAGATCCTCGATGAACCCGCCATAGCTCGCTCCCCCGCTCTTTCCCGCGAGCCTGCCGAACCATGCGAAGAAACGTTCGCGCTCGTCCCGACTCCACGGTCCCTTCACCATCCTCAGGCAGTAAATGTAGTGAATGATCTGAGCGGGAGGAAGATTCGCAATCATCGCCTCCACCGTCTTGCCATACTGCGCGTTGCGCTTGGCCAGCGCCAACCAATCAGGAACCGGAGTCGGCCCGGCGGAATCCATCAACGCCAGGGTCCGCCCCACCACCCCAGGAGCCTGCAAATAGGCAAGCAAACGGCAGAGCTCGCGGTCGACCGCCGGCTGGCCGGAAGGGTAAGCAGCATCGATTTTCGACAGCACAGCGGCGCGCGCTCCCGGAGTCGGCCCGCCGTGACGAATGAAGAGCAAGCCATAAGCCCGCAGCGCATTGATCCGCTGAGGCTCCGACAGCTTGGCAAAGTCCAGCTTGCCGAGCGCTCCGAGCACGGCATCCGCATCGGAAGCCCCGTCGTAGCGGCCCACCTTCCATGCCTTGCCCGAGCCATCGTGCGGCCCGGCATCGGCCGGCAATCCTTCCGCCAGCCCACCCGCACGGGCCAGCGCCAGCGCGCCACCGATGATCCGCCACGGATCGCTCTCGTCCGCCAGCTTCGAGCGGATTTCAGCCACGGGACCCGCTTCCAAAGCAACCCGGCCCTGATAACGAAGCATGCGGTCGTCCGATCCCAAATTCTCCCACGCCTTGGCACGATCGCCCAATTCCAACTCCTTGTTCGCAAAGGCCACCGGCGCGACCGATTCACTCCCGCGGTAGGTCACCCGCCAAAGCGCGGAATCCGTGCGACGCCCGCCAGTGAGGAAATACATCGCCCCATCGCGCCCCATCGCCGCATCCGTCAAAGGCAGCCCGCTCCCCGCGACAAACTCTTCCCGCCGCGCTTTGTAACCCGCTCCATCAGGGCTGAGGTGAATCGCATGAATGGTCGCATAGGTCCAATCGAAGGCGTAGATCGCACGCTGGTAACGCTCGGGAAATTTCGCGCCCTTGCCCGACAGCACACCGGTCGGCGACCCCGGACCGATGTCCAACTGCGAAGGCATGCTGTCTTCATAATACTCCGGCCATTTGCCCGTCCCGTTGCGCCATCCGAACTCCGAACCCGGCACGACATGGCAAATCCGCGTCGGCCGATACCATGGCATGCCCAAGTCCCACTCCATGTCGGAGTCGTAGGTGAAAAGATCCCCCTCGGGATTGAAGGCGACATCATACTGGTTTCGATACCCCACCGAAAAGAGCTGCCAATGAGATCCGTCGGGACGGAAGCGAACGATGAATCCACCCGGAGCCATCCGCTCGCGAGCATGGCCGCGGGCATCCGGACGACGCGGCAGAAGCTGATCTTCCATGAAACGGGTCGAGACCAGCGAGGAGTCAAACTCCGGGCAGTCCGTGTGATTACCCGCAGCGAAATAAATCCACTTCCCGTCGGGCGAAGCCACCAAGGCATGTGGCCCGTGCTCCCCACTGCCATGGAAAGCCTTCATCAATTCCGCCTTGTCCGGATCGCCGTCGCCATTGCTGTCCGTCACTCGCCAGACTCCCCTCTCGGAAGGACCCTCGTTGACCGTAACATAGAGCGATCCCTCGTGCCACAGAAGCCCATGAGCTCCACGCAAAGGAATGTCCATGGGCTCGATCGCCGTCAGTTCTTCTCCCGCCGCAGCTGGGGTGACGCGATAAAGCTGGCCATACTGATCCGCACAAATCAGCCGCCCTTTGGCGTCGACGGTCATCGCCACCCAGGACCCCTGGGGCTTGGGAACCTGGTAAAGTCGTTCGAGCCGGAAACCCGGAGCCACTTGGTAGCGATCGGTCATATCCACCGCAGAAGCCGGACCCTGACCTTCAGGTGACAAGACAGGCCCCCAAGGCGCATCTCCCATCTTGGCAACCACCGTCACCTTCGGCCAGGCCGATACAGACAGCGCCGGGTCCTGCCAGTTCTCGGGAACTTCGGAAGCGCAGTGCCAGTTTCCGTCCGACATCACGTAAAATTTCCGCCCATCCTTCAGCGTCGCGCGAAAACGCAGCACCATCCCCGCACTCGATCCATCGTTCCGACCCTCGACCGCCAGGACGTTGCGGCCACCCTGCTTGATCTTCCCGGTCACATCGTAGCCCCGAGGATTCGCCCAGTCGGCACTGAAACCGAGATCCTGCCCGTTGATCCAAACCCGGCTCCAATTGTCGCAGGCCACCGTAAGCGTTGCTCCCGCAACCTCTGCCGGCAGTTCGAACTCCCGCCGGAAAAACACTCTTTCATTCGACCCTGCTTGCGCAGTCCTCCAAATCCATTGCGCAGCTGGCTCATCGGCAGTCAGCAGCGAGGGGAGCACGATGAATGCGGCACAGATTGCCGATAGAGAAAGTCGCATGGCGGGGCCACTACGCCGTTGCATCCCTCATTTTTTCAACGCTTTTCAGAATTCTACGAAAAGCGAGCTTGCCACTTTCGAGAAAAATTTTAGGGTCTTCTCCCGCCCACCCCCCGTCCGAGATCGATACCCGGCGATCTCCGACCGACCCCCAAAAATCCAACCCCCGCGCCCCGCGCCCGATCCACCCCAGGTCGGTCGTACCCAAAAGGCCGAAAAACCCCATGAAACCGCTCTTCGAAAGCGATCCACGCATCGACGTGTCATTCCTCTTCGGCAAGTTCCCGGACCTTGCTCTCCTCGAACGTCAGGGTTTTCACCTCGACGCCATCGGCAATGAGCTGGTCCGTCGCAGACAGGGGAAGCAGGCACGCCAAAAGCGCGAGCCAGAGGTCAGCGATCCGAAGTCCTCGACGGAACTTCTGGATTGGTCACGCATCAAGGCCGCCCTCCATCAAATCATCTGCACCAGCAGTCAGGACTTCGAGGAAATCCGCGGCCGACTGCGGAACCACGCCGGTGCCACGACGCCCCACCTGCTGGCCACCCTCAGCCTGTGGCTGGCGGGATTCCTCGGCATGTCCATCGCCACCGCGAGCCCGCTGGTCGCCACCGTTTTGCTAGGCATCGCCCGCGGCGGAGTCGACGGCTGGTACCAGATCGAAGAACCCGTAGAAGCCTGATCCAGCTGGCTCAGAGCGGCCGCTCGATCAAACGGAAACGCGCGTCGAAACGTCCGTCGCTGTATCTACGGCAACAGTCGTAGCACGCCACCATCCGCTCGATCCGCTTCACCCGCCGGATCGTCGTCTCGCACTGCGGACAGACATATGCGAACTTCCGCCGCATCCTCCTCCGTTTGAACGGCAGGCTGTGAAAGGGCTGCTCGTTGGGAATCCCGAGCTCGGCACAGGCGGCGCGCCACTCAACGCCGTGGACCTCGATCCGACGCCGCCCCGCCCGCTCGTGCGCTACCAGATGCGCCAATTCATGCCGCAAGGTCCGCCACAGCTCCTCCGGCGGCTGATCTTTGAGCTTCGGATTCAGCTCGATCAAACGGTCCGGCCACCAGGCACGACCCGCCGTCGTCTGCATTCGGGAATTCCACGACACCCGCACGCGCCGCGCCAGTTCGGGTAAACCCAAATGCCCGGCAGTCTCGCGACACCACTCGCTCAAGCCGCCATCCAGCCCGAGCACGTTCGAACGCGCCGACGACGAGGAAGCCATCCGGCCCCCCTTTCCCCAGGAGATCTTCAGCTGCTGGAACGTCCACGCCATCCAAGGTCTGCCTAGCAAGCACCTCATCGACTGGCAATGCAGCATCGACGATTCCATCGGAAATTCCAATCGTCACCCGTCACCTTCCAGCACGACGAAGGTCTTCAGCCGCGAACCATCCCCTTTTTCCAGCGACACCCGCGACTTCGGCACACCCAAATGCGCGGCCAAAACATCCCGAAGCACCAAGTTGGCCTTACCCTCTACCGGAGGCGCGGCAACCCGGACTCGCAAGACCCGACCCGCCCGCGGATCTTCTTCCCAGCCCACGACCTTGCTGATTTTGGCATTCGGCACCGCTAGGACCCGGATCCGCATGCACGATGCTCCACCTCCGGGAATGCCCGCTCAAGTAAGGAAATCGCCGTGGTGAAATCATACCAGTTTTGGACGCGATTCCCCAAGCAACTCCGGTCATTTCGCGCATACATTGTAAAAGTTCGCGACACGATTACCTCTCGCAATCAAACTGCGGCAGTACTCGATCTCTCAGGCCGTTCACCCAGCTCCCGATGAAATCTTTCCCCTATCCCTCAGCCTTCAAGGGCCGCTGGCAGGACTTCAGGCGGCAGGAAGGCTTCGCTCTCGTCATTTCGCTCTCCCTGATGGTCCTCCTGACCGTCATCGCCATCGGCCTGCTGACCCTTTCCACCGTCTCCCTCCGCAGTTCCAGCCAAGGCGAAGCCGCGGCCGTCGCCCGCAACCACGCCCGTCTCGCACTGATGATCGCCCTCGGCGAAATCCAGGCGGAACTCGGCCCCGACCGCAGAATCTCCGCCCCCGCCGCCGCGGTCATCGCCAGCCCCAAACAAGCCCACCTCACCGGCACTTGGGATTCTTGGCGCTGGGATCCCACCGGCAGCACCCCACCCGAATACAGCGGCAAACGCTCCAAATTCCGCTCCTGGCTCGTTTCCTCCAACGACGCCGCCAGCCTCGCGAAGCCTGATTTCCCCTCCGTCGATCCCAGCGGGACGAGCGCCCATCTGGTCGCCGACCTTCCCCAGCAAAGCGGCTCCACCGCCGTCAAAGCCGAAAAAATCCCCACCGACAACGGATCCAAACTCCCGGGCAAATTCGCTTGGGCCGTCTTCGACGAAAGCACCAAAGCCTCGATCGATCTCAGTCCTTCCCCCACAGCACCCGGCCCCGGGACGGAAATGGCCAGCCGCTTCGCCCCCGATCGCTTCCGCCCCGATGTCGTCGACCCCGCTCTCGCCAGCCTCAAAAGCCCCGAAAAACTGTTCACCCTCGACACCGCCATCATCCCCGCCGGGGCCCAAAATGCCCCCGCCTTCCGCAAGCGTTTCCACGACTTCACCACCGGCTCGCTCGGCCTGCTGACCGACGCGGTGAACGGTGGCTTCAAAACCGACCTCACCCAGCTCTTCGAGGCAACCAGCTTTCCAAGCAACGCCTTCAGCGCACAAACACTCTACGGCTCCACCACCGCCGGCGCCCCACGCTGGAACTACCTCTACGACCACTACCGGAAATACAAATCCATCACCAAAGCGCCGACAGGTACCCCGACCTACCAAGCCACCAACACCGACCTCGCCGTCACCAGCAGCGGCAACAACCTCTCGCCTTCCACCGAACGACTGATCCCCGCCATCGCCAAACTGCAGATCCTCTTCTCGGTCGTTTCCCACCACGCCCACTTCCCCGACCGGATGCAATTCCTCAACGCCAACGGTGTCCCCAAAGGCAACGAACAGCACGCTGTCCCCCACATCGTCTACGAGCCCGTCATCACCCTGATCAACCCCTACGACGTCGCCCTCGATCTCAAAAAACTGCGCATCCGCGTCTGGGACCCACCGGTTGGCTTCCGCTTCGCCAAAATCGACAAACAGAAGAACGTCACCGCATGGGTCCGCAGCGAAATGGCCAACCAATTCCAAGGCCTCGCCCGCTTCAATTACACCGACGAAGGCAACCCGAACGCCCGCAAGTCCTTCACGCTGGTCCTCAGCGATGGCAGCAGCCAGGCCGCCGGCAACTCCATGAAGCTGAACCCCGGCGAGGTGAAAGTCTTCTCCGCCCGAGTGGAAAAGGACTGGTCCTGGGCCTTCGAAAACCAAATCTACTACGAACCCCGCTCCTTCTTCGACTGGGGCGTCGGTCGGGACTTCGGCAATCAGGACAGACGCACTTCGAATGCCTACGGTGTCGAAGCCGTACCCGGCTGGGACACCCGCGCGGGGCTTCAGACCGATCACCTCAGCTACACCGGCAACCGCCCGCAAAACACGAAGTACGATTTCGAAGTCCAACACAACTCCGCCCGCGGTTTCGTCTCGATCCGCATGACCGATGACTTCCTCGTCGAGGCCCGCGCCGAACGCACCACCGGATCCAGCACCACGATCCCCGATTTCCAAGTCGACCTCCTCGCCGCCAAAAACGTCGACCCCACCCAGGACCTCCTCCGCAGCTACAAGTTCCGTTTCTCCAACCTCTCCTCCGAAATCAGCGAAAACCCCGCCAAACCCGTCATCGCACGCACCTACAACATCGCCCAAACCCTCCAAAAACCCAACGACAAGACCCGCGGTCTCAAGAAACCTTTCGCGGTGCTGGAAATGGCCGCCCGCACCACCCGGGACCCCATCGACGACAGCAAGGCATGGCTCTATAACAATCCCATCGTCGAGGGAGCCGAGCAGAATTCCTCCTCCGTCGGTGCCGCGAACCAGAGCTACGACGTCCGCCTGCTCGAGCTCACCAGCTACACCAGCTTCCCCGGCGTCGAAATCGACCCTGCCACCAACCGCGGCTACTTCGGTGCCAGCCGCACGTCGACGGAGGGCTCCAGCCACGTCCCCATGTTCCGCGTCCCCACCGCCCCAGCCACTTCTCTCGGCGACCTGATTCCTTCAAACCTCGTCGCCGGCAGCCGCCTTCCACGCGTCGTCCACCCCTTCGGAAATTCCCGTGCCCATCCCCTGCTCCCCGCGAACGCCGTCACCCGCAGCCTCGCCGGAGTCTCCGCGCTCGACCACTCCTACCACCTCAACGACAGCCTCTGGGACCGTTACTACCTCTCTTCCATCACCAGCTACGGCGGCGGCGTCACCACCGAAACCCGCAGCCGCCGCGAAGTCCTCACCGGCCTGCTCGATGGCAGCCGCCCGGCCCTGAACCCGCGCCTTGCCGCACTCTCGAACCAGCTCAATAGCAGCCGAATCGCCGAAGAACTCGACTCCCTGAGCGACCTCGACCGCGCCAAGCAGATCGGCGCCCGAATCGGAATCCGCGGCCCCTTCAATCTCAACTCGACTTCCCTCGATGCCTGGCGCGCCGTTCTTTCCTCGCTCCGCGACCGCGAGGTCACCGCATGGCAAAACCGAGTTACCCCCAACGCCGGAACCACCCCCTTCGTCCGCACCGGCTTCCCCCTCGCCGCACCCAGCGACGGCGGAGCCAACGCCAACGTCCTCGGCCAAATCCGCTGGGCGGGCTACCGCAGCCTGAGCGACACCGAAATCGAAACCCTCGCCGCCGCCATCGTCACCGAAATCCGCAATCGCGGCCAAGCCGACCAAGCACCCGCTCTCAGCATCGCCGAGTTCGTCAACCGACGACCCGGACCCGATGGCAGCCTCCACAGCCTCGCCGGACTCCTCCAAACCGCCATCGACAACTCCGGCGTGAACGATGCCACCCACGCGCTCGACTCGAAAACCCTCAACAGCGCCACCATTCCCAACGCCCGCAAGCTCGGCGCCGTCAACCTGCCCGCCATGAACGGCAACAGCGCCGACGGTGCGCCCTCCACTCTCACCCAAGGCGACCTCATGGCCGCCCTCGCCCCCGTCGCCACGGTCCGCGGCGACACTTTTAAAATCCGAGCCTACGGCGAAGCCACCAGCAAGGACGGCAAAAGCATTCTTGCCCGCGCTTGGTGCGAAGCCACGGTCCAACGCATGCCGGAATACATCGATCCCATCGATGCCCCCGCAAAGGCCGAAGCCGACCTCACTGCCGCCAATCGAAAATTCGGCCGCCGCTTCCAGATTGTTTCCTTCCGCTGGCTGAACGCCGACGAACTCTAAGCCACCCGCACGATGCGCCTCATCTTTCTCCTCTCCGCCCTCCTCGCGACATCCCTCGCCGCCCAAGAACCTCCCGCCAGGCCGCCGCTCGAACTCCGACTTCTCGCCTTCAACTCTTCCCTCGGCATCGACGCCGTTCACGCCCACGACCCCGCAAACCCGGACGCCCCATCCGTCGCCACCCCGATCAAAACCTACCTGAATCACGAATTCTCCACCCTCAACCCCGGCGGCAACACACTCCGCTTCACCACCCGGCCCGAGCCCGAATCCGCGACCCGCCCGGAAGAACTGCTCGGCGATGTCACCCTCCCCGCGGGCACCCGCTCCGCCATCCTCCTATTCCTGCCCGTTCCTCCCGGCGGCAAGTCCCGCTTCAAAATCCTTCCCATCGACGACTCGTCCAAGGCCTTCCCTGCCGGTTCCTTCAAGGTCTTCAACCTCAGCCCGCAGGCCGTCCGCATCCAACTCGAGACCCAAAACTTTGACTTCAAGCCCGGCGCTACCACCCTGATCCAAGACCCACCCGTCGGCGACAACCACCACTCATCCATGCGAGCCTTCGCCTTCCACGGGAAACAATGGCAACGCATCGCCACCAGCCTCTGGCCACCGCCCGGCGAAGCCCGGGTTCTCCAAATCCTCTTCCAACACCCGCAAAGCGGCCAAGTCCAACTCCGCGGATTCGACGACGTGCCGCCCCGCGCAGCCGCCGCCGAGCCCTGAGCCACGGGAAATTTCCACACTTTCCCAGCGCGCCCCCTGCCCTAAGCTCGACCCGCAATGAACGGCGAGCCCACGGGATCCACAGAACCAAGCCGCCGCGAGTGGGCCGGCTTCTGGAGCATGATCGCCCAGCAAACGCAAAACGCGTTCAATGACAAGGCCGCCCAGTTCACCCTCATCCCCCTCGGCGGCGCGATCGGATTCTCTCTGGCCGGTGCCCGCGTCGAAGACCTCGCGGCCGTCCTCATCTCGCTGCCCTTCATCCTCTTCGCTCCCCTCGCCGGCTGGCTGAGCGACCGATGTTCAAAACGCGATGTGCTCCTTGGCAGCGCCCTCGCCCAGCTGATCATCCTCACCGCCCTATTCCTCGCCACCCGCTGGGAAAACATGCCCCTCGCCCTGGTCGGCTTTTTCGCGCTCGCCGTCCAATCCGCCTTCTTCAGCCCCGCCAAAATCGGAATCAACAAGGAACTGGTCGGCTCCCGCCACCTCGGTTTTGCCAGCGGTATCCAACAAATGATGGCGATGCTCGCGATGCTTGCCGGACAAATCGCCGCAGGCCTGCTCTACGACAAACGCTGGCAGGCACTCGGAGGATCTCCCGATACCGCCTGGCAAGCCGCCCAACTCCCCCTCGCCGTCCTCTCGATCTCGTCCGCCCCGGCCCTCCTGCTCGCGTGGTACGTCCCCCGCGTCCCCGCCCAAGGCGGCACCCCGCTGCACCCCGGCCTGCTCGTCGAACATTTCCAACACCTCCGCGGACTCTGGTCCGATGCTCCCCTCCGCCGCGCATCCCTCGGCGTCGCTTACTTCTGGGGCTTCGCCGCTTACATCAATCTCTGGTCGCTGAAAGTCGCCACCCACCTGACCGGCGGCGGCACCGGCTTTGGCACCCTTTCCTCCCTCTACATGGCCGCTGCCTCACTCGGCATGATCGCTGGCTTCGCCGCCACCGCCTTTCTCCTCCGCCGCAGGATCGAACTCGGCTGGGTCCCCGTCGGCGGCATCGCCATGTCCCTACTGGCCCTCGCCCTCGCCTGCATCGATCCCTCAAAACCCCTCTTCCTCGCCCTTCTCGGCAGCCTCGCCTTTTCCTCCGCCCTCTTCCTCGCTCCCCTCAATGCTTGGATGCAGGACCGCTACCCACCCGCCCGCCGCGGCGAATTCCAGTCCGCCGCCAATCTCCAAGACTGCTTCTCCGGCATCCTCGCCTTCGCCATCCTGATGGCTTCCGCCAGCGCGCTAAAGGGCTTCGGACTCACCCCGTCCGCCATCCTGCGAGGACAAATCGCCATCGTCGCCCTCGCCAGCGGTGGAATCACCTGCTTCATCATCCGCCTCCTCCCCTCGGACTTCATTCGCGTCATCGGCCTGATGCTTATCCGCCTCGGCTACCGCATTCGCGTCAGCGGCGAAAACCACCTGCCCGCCACCGGCGGAGCCCTCCTGCTGCCGAATCACATCACCTGGGGAGACGCCTTCTTCCTCACCGCCGCCTCCACCCGTCCGATCCGCTTCATCATGGAGGAAGGCTTCATGGGAAAACGGGCCATCCGTCTTTTCTGCCAGCTCTTCGATACGGTGCCGATCTCCTCCGCCAAGCCGCGCGAAGCCCTGCGCGCCGCAGCCGATTCCCTCAAAGAAGGCCACCTCGTCTGCATCTTTCCGGAAGGCCAGCTCAGCCGCACCGGCACCCTGCGCGAACTCAAGCGCGGCTTCGAACTCATCGCCCGCCAGGCCGACTGCCCGCTCGTCCCCGCTTGGAACGACGGGGCCTGGGGCTCCGTCCTGTCCTTCGAAGGCGGACGCTTCTTCCGCAAATTCCCGCAGCGCCTGCGCTACGGACTCAGCATTGCCTTCGGCCCACCCATCGACCCGCGCGAAGCGAATCTCGATCGCGTCCGCCACGGCATGCTCGCCGCCTCGGCACTCGCCCTTGATGCCCGCGTCGGCCACCCCCGGAAAGACCGCTCCCGCCACGCCAACGCGCTCCAACTCGGCCAAGTCAACGCCCTCCCACGACGCGGCCCGATCCACCTCCTCGCCCACGACGCCCTACCCGACGCTCTCCCCGCCCTCGGGATCTTCAGCCACCTTCAAAAAGCCAAGCTCACCCGCTGCCCCGATCTTTCCCCCGCCAACAGCAACTGGCTCGGGGGCGATGCCCTGCGCGACCGCATCGAAGCATCTCCCCCACGCGATAGCCCCGCCACTTTCTTCGACTTCAGCTCGCGCGCCCACCAAGCACTCGAACACCCCGGCTGGCTCCACTGTCCCTGCCTCGCCATCGACGGCGTGATCGTCGCCATGTCCATGCCCGATCCACCCGCCCCCTACCCCGGCAGCCCGACCCAGACCGGCCGCAAACCGGGAGCCCTCGGCATCCTGCTGCCGGGTTTCACGGCGGAGCCCGATGCCGACCGCTGGCTCGTCCGCGGTCCCTCCACGCCCGATGGCCTGCAGCTGCCAGCGGGCTTCGGGATCGATGCCGAGAGCTTCATCGTCCCCACCGCTTGCGCGACCGGACTTCGCGCCTAGCTTGCCGCCGCCCATGCGACAAAGAATCATCCTCCAGTCCCTCGCTGCCCTCCTTCTCGTCTGGGGCCTCGTCGCCGGGGTCCGCGCCCTCGCCGCCGCAAAGCGCATCACGGCCGAAAAAGTCGCCCGCGAAGTCGAAACCTCCGGCCTCCAAGACTGGTCGCAAAGCGAAGCGGCACCCGACCCCGCAAGCGCCAAAGCCCGCGAGAAAAAAATCCGCGATATCGCCTCACTCGTGAACCGGCTCGATTTCCACGAGCGCCAAAAAAACCGCGACGACCGCTCGATCGAGCAGCTCTTTCGTCGGCTGAACAGCGGCGAAAAAAGACTCTTCATCGACCTCACCATCCGCGAATCGATGGGCAAGTTCATGGAAGCCCTCGATGCCCTGCCGCCCGCCGACCGGAAGAAATTCGTCGAAAAAGGCCTCAGCGAAATCGAAAGCGGACAGACCGGCAAAGAAATGCTCATCGCCGACGAACTCGGCGAAGAACTGCTCGAATCCATCACCAGCGAGGGCATGCGCGCCTACTTCGAAAAAGCCAGCACCGAGACCAAGCTCGACCTCGCCCCGCTGATGCAGTCGATGAACGAGGTCATGCAAGGCATCCGCGGCCAGGAACTGATGCCAAACGCACGATGAAATCCTCCCCCCGCGGCTTTACCCTGACCGAGCTGCTCGTCGTGCTCGCCATTCTGGGAGCCCTCGCCGCCCTACTCATCCCCGCCGGCCGCGGCGTGATCGGACGCTCCCGCTCCGCAGCCTGCCTCGGAAATCTCCGCCAGATCGGCAGCGGACTGGAGGCCTACCTCCAGGATCACACCCAGCTCATGCCCGATCTCGCAGCCGGCCGGAAATCCAAATCCGAAGATCTGCCCGTGCTGGACACCGCTCTCGCCGAATACCTGCCAAATCCCGAGGTCTTCCACTGCCCCGCCGATTCCGACGAGTTCGAAAAATCCGGATCCAGCTACTTCTGGAACACCACCCAAAGCGGCCGCCATCGCAACCGCCTCGAATTCTTCGGCAGCAGCGGAGCCTCCCAACGCATCCCGCTCGTCACCGACAAGGAAGCCTGGCACCCCGGCGAACCCGGCGTGAACTTCCTCTACGCCGACTTTTCCGCCTCCACCAAAGTCCACTTCGGCGTCGGTCCGTGACCAGCCTCCAGTCCCGAGTCCTCAAGCCATCCTTCTCCGCCCATGCTCTCCGTATCCGGCCTCCACAAATCCTTCGGGGGAAAACCCGCGCTGCACGATGTCTCCTTCACCGTCGCACCCGGTGAGATCCACGGCCTGCTCGGACACAACGGTGCAGGCAAAAGCACCACCCTCGGCATCATCCTCGGGATGGTCGCTCCGGATCGCGGCGAGGCCAGCATCGGCGGCGTTTCGGTACAGCACGATTACGCCAAAGCCCTTCGCCAAGTCGGCGCGATCTTCGAAAGCCCCGCCTTCTACGAATACCTCAGCGGCTGGGAAAACCTCCGCATCCTCGCCAACTACTCCGGCCGCTTCGACGAGAAGGCCGCGCGCGAAGTCGTCGACCGCGTCGGCCTGACGAAGCGCATCGACTCCAAGGTCCGTACCTACTCCCACGGCATGCGCCAGCGCCTCGCGCTCGCCCAAGCCCTACTGCCGGAGCCAAAGGTCCTGCTGCTCGACGAACCGACCGACGGCCTCGACCCCGAAGGCATCAAGTGGTTCCGCGACTTCATCCTCGACCTCCGTCAAGAGCGCGGCATGACCGTCCTCTTCAATTCCCACCTCCTCGCCGAAGTCGAGCTGATGTGCGACCGCGTCACCATCCTCCGCGAAGGCCGACTGGTTCACGAAGGCACCCTCAGGGAGCTCCGCGAAGAAGCTCCGATCTACGAGGTCGAGCTCGAACCCTGGGACCGCGCTGCCGCCTTCCTCGAACTCAACGACGTGAAAATCCTCGCCCCGGGTCGCATCGCCCTACCGCCCGGTGCCGACCCCGCGCTCACCGTCGCCGCCCTCGTCGGCTCCGGCTTCCGCGTCTCCGCCTTCTCCCCGGTCCGCCGCTCGCTGGAAGACCTCTACCTCGAAATCACCGCCGCCCGATGAACTTCCTCCGCCAGCTCCGCGGCGAACTCCGCAAGCTCTTCGCCCGCCCACGTTCCTTCATGGGCTACGGCGTCTTCGTCGCCATGGAGGCCCTCATCCTCACCGTTTACAAGTTCGGTCGAGGGCAGGAATACATGCGCGATCTCATCGAGCGCAACGGCTACTCCTTCGCCACCTACTTCAGCTCGCTGTCGATCACCTTCATGATCATGACTCTGAGCATGTTCCTGTTAGGCTCCGTCTTCTTCGCCCTCGTCGCCGGCGACATCGTCGCGAAGGAAACCGAAGACGGCAATCTGCGCCTCGTCATGGCCCGACCCGTCAGCCGCCTCCGCCTGCTGCTGGTGAAATACGCCGCCATCCTCATCTACACCTTCACCTTCGTTTTCTTCGTCGGCATCACCGGCTACCTCATGGCCGTCGCCGCGATGGGCATCGATGGCGGGCTCTTCGTGATGGAGCCGAAAATGAAGATCTTCGCCGTCTTTCCCAGCTGGACTGAAGGCGCCGGACGCTTGGCCGTCGGAGCAGCGGGCATCGCCCTCAGCATGGTCACCCTCTCGTCGCTCGCCTTCATGTTCTCCTGCTTCAAAATCAAACCCGCCGCGGCCACCATCATCACCCTCGCGCTGCTGTTCGTGGACATGATCCTGCAGAACTTCCCCTTCTTCCGGCCCTATGAGGAATGCTTCGTCACCTGGCGGATGAGTTGCTGGCTGTTCCTGATGGAGAACCAGATTTCTTGGCCGAAGATCCTCGAATCCTACGCCTTCCTCTTCGGCCTCAACGCCACCCTCTTCCTCATCGGTTTCACCTCCTTCCGCCTGCGCGATTTCAAAACCTGAAACCGCGCCCCCCTTTTTCAGCGTTTTCACCCGCGCCCATCCGGGAAAGAATCGCCCCGATGCGCAAGGACACGCGACGCTGGATCGACGCCGACAAAGCCCACTGCTGGCACCCCTTCACGCCCCAACAGGCATGGACGGAGAGCGAGGCGCTGGTACTCGTCCGCGGTGAAGGATCCTGGCTCTGGGACTCCGAAGGACGCCGCTACCTCGACGGGAATTCATCGATCTGGACGAACATCCACGGCCACAATCACCCCCACCTGAACGCAGCGATCACCCGCCAACTCGGCGAAATCGCCCACAGCTCCTACCTCGGCTTCGCCAACCCCCGCGCCAGCGAACTGGCGGAACGCCTCTGCGCCCTCTTCCCGCCCGCCACCCTCGAACGCGTGTTCTTCTCCGACGACGGCTCGACCGCGGTCGAGTGCGCGATGAAAATGGCCATCCAATTCCGCCAACAAAGCGGAGAACCCGAACGCGACGGCTTCATCGCCTTCGACCAGGCCTACCACGGCGACACCCTCGGCGCGGCATCGCTCGGCGGCGTGGCCCGCTTCCAAGAACGCTTCCGCAAGCATGGACTGCCGGTCCGCTTTGTCGCCGACCTCGATGCCCTGCGCGCCTTGCCCGCGGACATTGTCGCCACGACCGCCGCACTGGTGATCGAACCCCTCATCCAAGGCGTCAACGAGATGCGCCCCTGGCCCGCCGGCATGTTGCGGGCACTCCGCACTTGGTGCGACACCCACGGCGTCCACCTCATCCTCGATGAGGTCATGACCGGCTTCGGCCGCACCGGGAAAATGTTCGCCTGCCAGCACGAAGACGTGATCCCCGACTTCCTCTGCCTCGCCAAGGGCCTCACCGGCGGCTACCTGCCGCTGGCCGCCACCATGACCACCGGCCGGATCTACGACGCCTTCCTCGGCGAGCCCGACCGCGCTTTCTACTACGGGCATAGTTACACCGCCAACCCCCTCGGCTGCGCCGCCGCACTCGCCAGCCTCGATGTCTTCGAGCAGGAACAGACGCTCGACAGGTTACAGCCGAAAATCGCCCGGATGACGGCACTGCTTGGCGAACTGAAAAGCGCGAGCCCGCGGGTCCGCGACATCCGTCAATGCGGCTTCATCGCAGGAATCGAAGTCGACCACGACGGTGCCGCCGTCTGCCTTGCCGCCCGCGACCACGGCATCCTCACCCGACCGATCCGCGACACTCTCGTCCTCATGCCACCCCTTTCCACCACCGAAGAAGAACTGGCGACCGCGGTCGAAGCCATCGCGCGCGCGCTCGAAGCCCGCCCGTGAAAAAGCCGGCCTCCCCACCCGGAGAGACCGGCCGCCGAACCATGAAAACAAGTCTCAGAAGTTGTAGCGGAACCCGCCCTCGACCAGGAAATCGTCGAGTTCGACTTCCAGCACACTATCCGTCGCCGCCTCGCTGAACTCTGGATCGTCGAACCACAGATAGCGGACACCGCTGTAGAGCTCCACCTGATCGCTGGCATTCCAGACCAACCCGGCGAACACCTGCCCGGCGAACACCGTATCATCATCGGAGAAGCGTTCCTCGAAGGGCGGAAACTCGCCGGTGACCGAGAGCCTGTAGTCCGCATCCACGAAAGCCGCGCCTGCGCCAGCTCCGACATACCAGTTCCAACGATCGCGGATCACCCCCTCCAACTTGTAGTTCAGAGTCACCGGAACCATCTCGAGTTCGCCGGAAAAGGTCCCGAGCCCGTCCTCGAGCACCACCTGCCCTGCGATCTCCGGCACGAAGTCGCCGACCACGGCGCGCCCGACTCGCGTTTCAAGTCCTTCGGCATACCCGGCTTCGAGGAACCACGAGTGGGTCAGCGATTCCGAGCGCCGGAAGTCTGCTCCGAGGTGGACATGATACATGGCGTCCTCGAAGTCGGTCAGATAGCCACCACTCCCCCCGGCGAACCATTGCCAAAGAGTTGGCTCCGGAGCAGGTGGAATGACTTCTTTGCTCGAGTTGCCGGCAAACGCGATGCCACCGGCGAGTAGGAATGCGATCAATGGATTGTTCATAGCATTCCGTTTCTAGCAAGAATCCCCCGGGCGCGACAGACGCGGATCTTCTATCGTTACCGTACGCAAAAGCCCCAACAGCCCCCTCGCAGTTCAACGCTGGGGTCGGGGGCAGGGAAGTGGTTAGTGGCCAGTGGTTAGTGGTTAGGGATCGGGAGCTAATAAATGGTAGGGACCGACTGCCAGGCGGTCCCACTTTATCTGCGACAGCGGAGGCGATGGATTGGCGAAAGGGAGGTGGTGCCGGGGAGGGATCAGTGGTCAGGGATCGGGGATCGGGGATCGGGGGCTAATAAATGGTAGGGACCGACTGCCAGGCGGTCCCACTTTATCTGCAGCAGCGGAGGCGGTGGATTGGCGAAAGGGAAGTGGTGCCGGGGAAGGATCAGTGGTCAGGGATCGATGCAAGGTCCCGGGGCGTGAATGAAATCCGGGTTCAGCGCGATCTTCCCGTCGGCACCCGCAGCGCGCTGTCCATCTCCGCTGCGGCCTCCGCTCTGTGGGATGGCTTTTAACCAACCACAAGCCCGACTCTCATAGGAGCAGGTTCAAAGAGCGGGGCTCGCCACCTCCTCTC
The DNA here is from genome assembly GCA_004293445.1 of Verrucomicrobiota bacterium. Classification (GTDB taxonomy): domain Bacteria; phylum Verrucomicrobiota; class Verrucomicrobiia; order Verrucomicrobiales; family Akkermansiaceae; genus Haloferula. Next base: position 171,163 of record RDYP01000004.1, read on the forward strand.
CAGCCAGGGTAGCTGAGGGTTTGTTGATCTTGTGACGTGAACTTTCCATGAACGATGAATCGGAATGTTAGAGAGAATCGAGCAGGCCGGGCACGGTCGCTTCGAGCGAGGCGAGCAGTTCCTGGCCGGTGGCTCCGGAGCGGAGGTTCAGCAAAGGAAGCAAGCCGGCGGCGGCGATGGCTTCACCATCGGCGGCAAGGCGGTCGCGGAGGGCGGAAGAGATGATGGCGGGATGTTTGGTGGCTTGGCCGGGCTCGGGCAGGACATCGAGCAAGGTCTGGACGAGCGACCAGAGCGGCGGCCAGGAGATCCAGCGGGGCAGCGGAGTGCCGGCGGTGAGGAATTGCCAATCGGCGGCTTTGATGTGGTAGCGGCGGGAGCTGCCGCATCCGTGTTTCCCCCGGGGACGGAGCGTGGTCTCGCCGGTGAGTACATGGCCGGAGAGCGCCATTTCCTGAAGTAGGAGCTGCATGGTGCGGGCTTTGTAACCGGTGAGGCGGGCGATTTCCGATGGATGCGCGGCGGGGCCGGTGGCAAGGCAGAGGATGACTTCGGCACGGGCGCTGGTGCCGATCAAGGCGCGGAGAGAAAGCAGCAGGTTGGGCGGCAGCGTGGGATTGGGGGCGCGGCTCATGCCCCGAACCTGAATGAGCGGACGGAGGATGCCGCGCTTGGCGAAGATCGGATCGGGATCGGACGGGGTGGCACCATCGAAGAGCGACACGGGTTCGGCTTGGCGTGCGTCGTTCTTGGTGAAGTCCTTCCATTTCGCCTGGCCTCCCTGGCTGAAGAGCCAGTCGGCGATGGCGGCGAGGATCACGGGATCGCCGAGGCCGGTATCGGCGTGCAGGGTCTTGAGGCGTTGCAGGTGGAGGCGGGATGCGTGCTGCGAGAGCCAGTCGAGGCATTCATCGAAGAGACGCGGATCGTGTTTCCCGATGCGGGTGGTGGCGAGCAGCAGCGCCTCGGGATCGATGATCGTGCCGGGCTCCGCCGGGCGCGAATATCCCGCGACTCCGAGGCTGCACCACTGCCGCCACAGGAGATCGAGCGCCGCATCGAGACAGCGTTTTCTAAAGTTGGTCAGCGATTCGTTCATAGCCCATTTGTTTCAATGCGTCGCGGACGATAGCGGGGAAGACTTCACCGGAATCCTGAGTGAGCACCCAGCAGGCGGCGGCAAGCAGTTCGGGATCGGTGGGTGCGAGTGCGGCGAGGTCGGTGACATGCCGGCCCATCCCCTGATCCACGGCGGCGAAGAGCTTGAGGTGAATCAGGTCGTAGCGGTCGGGTAGGTAAATCGTCAGCCGGGGGCCGTAGCTTCGGGAGGTGAGGCGTTCCAGAAAACCCTCGGGCAACCCGGCGAGCACTTGGTCGGCGGGACCAGTGTTGAGCCAGTTTTCCTGAAGATCGTATTCCCGTGCCACGCGCAGCGCGGCGGTGCGCAGGGCATCCGACATCGGGCGGGGATCGACGAGGCCTTTCCGCAAATCCACTCCCGCCATGATGTCGGCATCCCGCGTGGTGCGAGAGATCAGCCCCAGCGCGAGCAAGGCGGAGCCCCCGATGAGGACGAAGCTCTCCGGATCCGCGTCGGCTTCATCGAGGAAGGCAGCCAAGGCGGAGAAGGCTTCATTCAAAATGTCGCTGGAAATTCGGTTCATGCAGGCGGCGAGTAATGCGAAATTTAAATACGTTTTATCCGCGAATTATTTTTAATGTCAATCCAGAATCCAGATGCCCGGAATGGCCATAGTTGGGGTGTCTTCTTGAGGGGGATCATCAGAGTCCGAGGTCTTTGAGGTGGTTGGTCATTTTTCCCCGGACGCTGGCGAGCTGGGATTCGAGGGTGGCGCGGTAGGCGTTTTTCTCGACAGTCTGGAAGGACTTGTGGGTGGCGACAATCTTTTCAAGGTGCTCTTCGGTGAGGATGTTCTGGTTTTTCGCGTCCTTGAAGTCGCGTGAAGCATCGATGAAGAGGACGTCGCCATGCGTCTTGCCCTTGTTAAAGAGCAGGATGGCGGCGGGGATGCCGCTACCCCGGGCTGCTTTCGAGCGAATCTTGCAACCCCAACGTGGATTGCCTCGGGGCCGGACTTACCGACACAACTGGCATGAGTGGGCTCATTGCATTCTCCACGCGCGGATCACACCGATGCTCGCAAGCCCCGTGAAACGCGAAGCCATCGTCCACGCCGCGCAGGGCTTAGCCCGAAGAGTCGCTTGCCAGAACTCGGGGCACTTCCTTAAGATTCAAGCGTGCCACCGGAACTTTGCCCCCGCCCCTCGTGTTGCCTTTGCAGGTGCTTATGCAACACACCGCCGAAGCACCGGCGAAGTAAGCGCACTGCGTGATAACACTGTTAGGCCAAAAATGAAGAAAATTGGAATAACATCCACCGGCAGCGTAATCGTCGAGATGACCACGCTAGAGTTCGACGCCCTACAGCAACTTCAGGTCGGTGGATCGCGCCCGGCAGCGAAGGTTGTCGCCTGCACTGAAATCACCCCAAAGATGAATCATGCCGAGAGGTCGTCCTATGTGGCAGAGCGATTGAAGAAGCTCAGTCCGAAGAAAAAGGACGGAGTGATTCGCTCGATAGAGGCGATGTTTCAGTTCGGAGGCGGTATTGATTCCTCAGAGGTTCAGAAGGTCATTTCGACTCTCCAGAGACAGAAATTCTTTTCGATTACTCCACAAGGTCGCGTCACCTACGCCAAGGGCTAACAAGCCGCGTACTGACAACCATTACCAGCGGTTCAGTTTCGATGATTTACCCTGACCTCAACCTCAACCCTTAATCGACGCTCGCACTCGCGGACAGCGGATCTCACTCTTTGACGTTCACCCCAGAATGCCCACGACAATGCGTTTTATTATACTCTTCATCACCTTTCTCGCTTCTCCTCACGTTTGGGCCGAGCAAAAGCCACTAACCGCAGAAGCACTACTCAAGGGGTGCGAATATACCTTGCTCATGGCCGAGGGCAAAAAACTGAGCGCCGAGGAAATGGCACTCTCCGCACGGGCAACCTCTTACGTCGATGGCTATATCGATGCGATTGCAATGGCCCAAGGTATCAATCCAAACTTCCAATTTACTGACGTGAAGCAGGAGAGGAAGCTGGCGACTTACATCCGGGAGATCGCTGAGTTCATTCGTAAGACCCCGCAGGTCCGAGAACAAGCGACGGCTCGAGTTGCTTTGATGCTTGCCCTCAAAGAGAGCCATCCGCCGGAACAAAAGCCCTGACTCGAAGAAATGAAAGGACTAGCCAAGGCCGGCATTTGTTTGGGAACTGCGGCAATACTCTTGTCATGCAAGCCCTCGGAAGACTCAAAATACGATTCTGGTTACGATGATGGTTACGCTGAAGGCTACAACACCACGCTCGCTATTCGAGCCACGATCGTGAAGGGGGATTGGGGTGATGAATCCTACTCCCGAGGATATAAAGATGGACGTGCAGAAGGAGTAAGAGACGCGCTTGCAGAGAAAACTGAATAAGCTCGAACAAGACGAGACACGGCATCCCTTATCAACCGCCCCATTTCAATGCTCTCCCTTAATTTAAAATCCACACCCGTGATTGACGCTCTCCCCCGCTGATAGGAGCGAGTGCTGTTTCACGCTCGAAAAAATGACAATACCGCTCGGCGCGTTGATCCTGATTCTTTCCGCATTGTCACTGCACGCGACGCCGCAGGCGGGTGACTCGCTTGTCTTGGCGAAAGGCAAAAAAGTCTGGGTTCACAACTTTGCCTTGAGTGCTCCTGCGGACAAGAAGCTCGACGCTTGGAAGGATGCGAAGGGTTACAGCGGCGTGGGTTCGACGGCGAATTACGATGGCTTTTATGCGAGCCTCGAACTCCGGGAGGGTAAGCTTTTCCTCACCAAGCTGGAGGTTGATGCCCATTCCGAGAAGAGAGGCTTTTTTGAAGATGAAGTGCCACTGTCCCACATCTTCGGGCAGAAAGACGCAGTGCCCGCCGATTGGTTTTCGGGAGAGCTCTGGGAGTTCTTCGGTGAGGCCAAGGGCTACACGCACTACAAGTCAGACGCGAGAATCTACCGGATCGAAAAAGGGCATCTTGTGAAGACGACGGAGAAGAAGGCGGCCGAGCTGAAGTAACAGCCCAAAATGCTGACTCCATGTGCGTTCAATGAATCGACGTCACAAGACACCCATGCTCCCCTTTTTCAAAGCTCGCCGAAGAGGTCGAGCTGGGGCGGGTTGGCGACGGGCAGCGGGTCTTGGCGGGTGTTCTTCGCCTTGGGGCCCTTTTGTTTGGCGTCGGGTTTGGTCGAGTTAAGCTCGAGGTGGGAGAGGATGTCCTTGGCGCGGTCGAGGATTTCCTTCGGTAATCCGGCGAGGCGGGCGACTTGGATACCGTAGCTCTTGTCAGCCGCGCCGGGGAGGATCTTGCGGAGGAAGATGATCTCGTCGTTCCACTCGCGGACGGCGACGTTGAAGTTGGCGACCGCAGGGCGGGTGTGGGCGAGGTCGGTCAGCTCGTGGTAGTGGGTGGCGAAGAGGGTGCGGCAGCCGATCACATCGTGCAGGTGCTCCGCCACCGCCCAAGCGATCGACAGGCCGTCGAAGGTCGCGGTGCCGCGGCCGATCTCGTCGAGAATGACCAACGAGCGGTCGGTAGCGTGGTTGAGGATGAGGGCGGTCTCGTTCATCTCGACCATGAAAGTCGACTGGCCGCGCGAGAGGTCGTCGGAGGCGCCGACGCGGCAGAAGATGCGGTCGACCATCCCGATCCGTGCGCTTTCCGCCGGGACGAAAGCACCGGTCTGGGCCATCAGGGTAATCAGCGCGACCTGGCGGATGTAGGTCGACTTGCCGGCCATGTTGGGACCGGTCAAAATCTGGAGCAGGGAGTCGGAGGGATCGAAGCCGCTATCATTCGGCACGAATTTTTCCTCAAGCAGGGTCTGCTCCAGCACGGGGTGACGACCCTGGGCGATGACCAGATGGCGGGAATCGTCCAGCAGCGGTCGAACGTGGCCGTGGGTCTGGGCGGTTTCGGCGAGACCGCAGAGGACGTCGATTTCCGCGATGGCGGCCGCGCTCCGCTGGAGGGCATCGAGCCGGGTGCAGACCTGCTGGCGAAGCTGGAGGAAAAGTTCGGCCTCCAGCTGCTTGGCCCGCTCTTCCGCTCCGAGCACCTTGTTCTCCATCTCCTTGAGCGCCGGGGTGATGTAGCGCTCGCAATTGGCCATGGTCTGCTTGCGGGTGTAGTCGTCGGGGACCTTAGCGAGCTTGGACGAGGTGATCTCGATGAAGTAGCCGAAGACGTTGTTGAACTTCACCTTCAGCGAATCGATGCCGGTGCGCTGGCGTTCGTCTTCCTGGAGCTTGGCGATCCACGACTTGCCGTCGCGGGACAGCGAGCGGAGTTCGTCAAGTTCCGGTGAATGGCCGTCGCGGATGATCCCGCCGTCGCGGAGATTGGCCGGAGGCTCGTCGGCGAGGGAGGCTTCGAGCAGGGCGACGAGATCCGGGAAGGCTTCCAGAGGTGGCCGTTGCGAGATGGAAGACGGCGGCAGCGAAAGACAGGCGAGATCTTCTTGAAGGGCGGGGATGTGGGCGAGGGAGTTGCCAAGAGACTGGAGGTCGCGGGCGTTGCCGGCACCTTGCGAAAGGCGGCCGACGCAGCGCTCGACGTCGCGGATGCCCTGCAGCGATTCGCGGCACTTCGAGAGGATGAAGGGCTGGGCGAGCAAGGCGGCGACGAAGTCGTGGCGGAGTGCGAGGGCGTCCCGGTCGCGCAGCGGATGGAGGATCCAGTCGCGCAGGAGTCGGGCTCCCATGGGGGTGCGGGTGCGGTCGAGCACGCCCAGCAGCGTGTGCTTTTTCCCCGAGCGGGCATCGACGAGGTCGAGGTTCCGCTGCGACGCGGCGTCGATGAGCACGTGGCGGCGCTGATCGAGCATCCGCGGCGGACGGAGGTGTTCGCAGGGACGACGAAGCTGGTGGACCAGGTAATGAAGGATGGCACCAGCGGCAGCCACCGCGGCGGGCGCGTCGCCGCAACCGAAGCCATCGAGCGAATGGACGCTGAAATGGTCGCAGAGCAGCTGGCGCGCGGGATCGGGCAGAAAGGCGTAGCCGTCGTAGGGCTGGGCCGCAGGCAGCGCACCGAAGAGGGCGAGCTGGTCGTCGGAGACCAGCAATTCCGAGGGCGTAAGACGGGCAAGCTCGTCATCGAGCTGGGCGGGATCGGCGAACTCCGCGACGCTGAACTCACCGGTCGAGTGGTCGACGCAGGCGAGGCCGCGGACTTTGCCCAGCACAAAGACGGCCGCGAGGTAGTTAGGCCGCTGGTCGTCGAGCAGGTGGGTTTCAAGGATCGATCCGGCGGAAATGATCCGGGTGATTTCTCGTTCGACGATTTTGCCCGGCTTCGGTTCGCTGGTTTGCTCGGCGATGGCCACCCGCTTGCCGGCCTTGACCAGCTTCGCGATGTAATTTTCCGCCGCATGGTAAGGAACGCCGCACATCGGTACCGCGTTGCGGCGGGTCAGGGCGACATTCAGGATGGGCGCGGCGGTCTTCGCGTCCTCGAAGAACATCTCGTAGAAGTCTCCCAAGCGGTAGAGTAGCAGCACGTCGTCGGGCAGCGAGCGGCGCATCGCCTGATACTGCGCCATCATCGGAGTGAGCGTCGGTGCGGACATCTGGAGGACAGCTTGAACGGCCCGGCGGGACCCCGGAAGCAGGAAGTCACCGCCTTGACAGGAAGCCCGGCCGGGCGCTGTATCCTGCCGCGCATGAAAAAATTATTTTTGCCTGTGATGTTGCTGGCCACCGCCTGCCTGATTCCCGCTCCAGCCCGCGCCGATGACTCGCCATTGGCCAAGCAGATGGAGGCCTTGGACGATGCCTACAAGGCCTTCCGCCGGGAGCAGGACCCCGCCAAGGGTGCCGCGCTGGCACGCGAAGCGCAGGACGCGGTGCTCAAGGCCATCCCGATGGCCCCTTCGATGTTCGACGGCATGCCAGACGGCGAGGCCAAGGCCAAGGGTCTGGCCAGCTACCGCATGCAGATGGGCCAGCTCTTCGTCTCCTTGTGCGAAGTCGAGGCCGCCTTCGCCGGCAAGGACCTGACAAAGGTCGCGGAACTGGTGAAGACCCTGAAATCTCAGAAGAAGACCGGCCACGACGACTTCATCCCCGAAGAGGAGTGAGGCCGGTCGGCCGCGTCATCCAAGCGGACCGAATTTTCCAACAACCCCGTTCGCATCGTGCGGCCGGGGTTGTTTCGTCCCGGCGGCTTCAGCCTTCGATGAGGACCTTCGTGCCGAGCTTCACCTTGCTGTAAACGATGGGCATCACAGCCCGGGGGCCGCGAATGCAGGCATGGGAAGCGGCCCGGCGCGAACGGGGGATCGGACCGATGTGATGCCCCACGCCGTCCCATGTGAGGCGGAGCCAGTAGGGCATCGGCGCGCCGACGAAAGTTCCGCCCTCCGGCACTTCTTTCGGCGTTTCGCCCGACACTTGCTTGCCCTCGGCATCGAAGACCTTGCCGTAGCTGTTAGATGCCTTGTCCACGACCATTTCAAGCACCTGATAGCGCCCCGTCGGCGTGGGGCGCGAAGGCACGCCGCTCGAAACCGGGTAGTCGAGCACCACCTCGTCGTCCTTCATCAAAAAGGCACGCTGCATCGGGAGCGAAACGACCAGCCGCGAGTTTTCGGGGGTCGTCTCAGGCAGCAGCTGATCGTTTTTCCAGGCCCTCATCGTTTTCGGATAGTCCAGTTCCGCCTTGAAGTGATCGTAGCTGCCGGGCGGGTAGGGATTGGTCGGATTCCCCTGCGAATCGATCGGCTTGCCGTTCGGTCCGAGGACGACGCCCTTGTTGGCACAGCTCGCGAACACGAACGTGAAGGCGGCGGCGAGGATCAGCTGCAGGACTTTGGAGGACTTCATGAGGGCGCGTAGGCGCGGGTCTATAGCCTCCCCCCTCCCATCCGGCAACACCTTAAGCACTAGCGAGGATCGAGGGCATCGGCGCGATGAAGCAAGGCCGCGGCAGCCTCGGCATGACGGCCCTCGCTCTGCCAAATCCCGGCCAAACGACGCAGCGCGGCGGCGGTCTCCTGCTTTCGTTCCGGAGGAAAGGCCCGGATCGCGGCACGCAGTCGATCCTCGGCGGCAGCGCTCTGACCCGACTCCAGCAAGGACTCGGCGAATTCCTGCAAAAAGACCGGATCCCTCGTCGGCCCGTCCTTCGCGGCCAAAGTCTCGGCCTCGCGAAACAGGCGCGACGCCTGCGAGCGGCCCGCCGGATCACGACGATTCGCAATCGCCCGCAACGCCAACAGCGAGGCATCGGCCGGATGCTGAAAAGCTCCTTTTTCTAACAACAACCGCGCCGCACGGGGATCATCCGCAGCAAGAAACTCCTCGGCCAAAGCGATGAATTCCGCCGGCTCTCCGCCCCGCAATTGCAGTCGCTGCGCCGCATGGGGACGAGCCTCGGCGATGCGCTGCTGCTTGCGATACAACTTCGCCAAAGCCTGATGGGCGAGGGCCTGGCGGGGATCGATCTCCAACACCGCCCGCAAGGTCCGCTCACCCTCCCCCGCCCGATCCGCGGCGAGCTGCAAGAGCCCCAGTCGAATCCGCAGGGCCAGCGACGAGGGAAGGGCGGCCGCATGATCGGACAAAATTTCGACCGCCGTCGGCAGATCGCCGATCCCCCGAAACCAATCGCTCGCCGTGCGGGCCAGCGCAGCATCGGCTGGAACACGGCGACACGCATCCCGCAGCAAACCCGCGATGCGACCGCGCGCAGCAAGGTCGTCCGCCGCAAACAAAGTCCGAGCCATCGCCAAGGCATCCAGCACGCCATCGGGGCGGGAAGCCACACGCTCGAACACTTCCATCGATCGATCCCTCCGACCGAGGCTTTCGTGTATTCGGAACAGCCGACGCTGAACCTGCAGCTCATCGGCAAAGGACGGCTCAGCCCGCTCCAAAACCTCCAGCGCGAGACGGGACGCAAAGTCATCGTCCGGCGAAGCCTCGCGGAGGAAATCGACATAGGCCAGCCGGGCATCCAGCCGTCCCGGATGCGCTGCGGCAAACTCCCGATGAAGCATCGACGCACCCGCCAGATCGCCTGCTGCCCGACGTTGCTCAGCGACGCGCAGCATCAGGGGAAAGGCCGCCGGGTCCGCGGCGCGAGCCTTTTCGGAAAGCTCCCGCGCCGCGGCATCCTCACCCCGCAATCCGGCGAGCACGGCCCGCGCGAAGTCCACCCGAGTCGAGGCTGCCAGCGGCAGCGACCCGACGAGCCAACTGAGGGCGGCGACTTTCATGCACGGCTTTCAGAAACTCCAGTCGTGCGCATCGAGTTCGCAGACGCAGGCCACGAGCAGGTCGATCGATGCCTTGAGATCGGCTTTGTGGACGGTCTCGATCGTCTGATGGATGTGCCGCGTCGGGACCGACACCGCGCCGGCGATCGATCCCCCGGGCACCATCCGCTGCAAGCTCGCGGTGTCGGTGCCACCCGCGGAGAGAATCTCGGGCTGCCACTTGATCTTGTGCTTGCCCGCCGTCTTTTTCATGAAGGCGACCATCCGGTAATCGCAGATCACCGAACTATCCATGATCTTGATCGCCGCGCCCTCGCCGAGCGAAGTGCAGCGTTCCTGCGGCGTCGAGCCAGGCACGTCGTAGGCGATCGTCGTGTCGAGCCCGAAGCCGAAATCCGGCTTGATATCGAAGGCGGACACGTTCGCGCCACGCAGGCCGACCTCCTCCTGCACAGTGAAGACCGCGTAAAAATCATAGGCCGGCTTCTTGCGGGACTTTTTCATCGCGCGCAGGGCCTCCAACAGCAGGAAAACGCAGACCCGGTTGTCGAGCGACTTCACATTAACGCAATCGCCCAGCTCCAACAGCGGGCTCCAGCGGGTGACCGGATCGCCAACCTCCACCAGTTTCACAACCTCCTTCTTCGGCAGTCCGGTATCGATGAAGTAATCGGTGATCTTGGCCGGCCTGTTCCGCTCTTCGGGCTGCATGATGTGAGTCGGCTTCGAGCCCATCACGCCGAGCAGGTCCTTCTTGCCGTGAATGATCACGCGCTGGGAAGTGAGGGTTTTGGGATCGAAGCCACCGAGCGGGTTGAAACGGACGAAACCCTTGTCGTCGACGTGGATGACGATGAAGCCGATCTCGTCCATGTGGGCGGCGGCCATGGATCGCTTGGCGGACGACTTGCCTTTTTTCAGGGCGACCACATTGCCCATGTTGTCGACCCGCACTTCATCGGCCAGACCTTCCAGCTGCTGGAGCACCAGCTCACGGATGCGTTTTTCAAATCCCGGCGCGCCGGGAACTTCACAGACACGGGAGAGCAGCGCGACGTCGATCATGCGACACAAGTTAGACCCAGCCCATGCGACGAGGAAACCCGAAAAACCCGCAGGTCACCGGATTTTCCCTTGCCAAAATCCGGGGTGCCCGATCATTCTCCGCCCCGCTGCAAAGCAAGGGTAGGTTCCGGAGCGGTCAAACGGGGCAGACTGTAAATCTGCTGGCTCACGCCTTCAAAGGTTCGAATCCTTTCCTGCCCACCATCTTCCCGCCGGGATTCGTCCATCCCCGCCCGCCCACCATGACGAAGCGCTTCTCACAGCGCCTCGTTGTTAGATCCTTGGCCAGACCTCCTCGTTCGCGAAGCGACTTTGCCGCCGAGCTTCCGGCCCCCTTTCCTCCCCGTCCGGAGATGCGCTGGACAGCCCGCTTTTCGAATGATGAAAGCCTTCCGGCAAAACTCCGTATCCATTCAACCCAATACCATGAAGGCGCATTTTCATTCCATGCTCGCCGCGGCGACACTCGCCCTACCCGCAGGAGCCGGCAGCTTGCTGATCGAGGCCGAGCAGTTCGCCGAAAAGGGCGGCTGGCAGATTGACACACAGTTCATTGAGACGATGGGCTCGCCCTACCTGATCGCCCACGGCATGGGGAATCCAGTGGGGGATGCGGCGACGGAAATCGAGATCGCGGAAGCGGGCGATTACCAAGTCTGGGTGCGCACCATCGACTGGTCCGAATCGCTCGGCCGACCGGGCGGGGCGGGACGCTTCGCCTTGAGCATCGACGGCAAAAAGATCGGTAGCGAACTGGGCCAAGGAGTGGGCACATGGCACTGGGAACAGGCCGGCAGCGTCGCGCTGGAGGTCGGAAAAGCCAAACTCGCGCTGCAAGACCTCTCCGGCTTCAACGGCAGGGTCGATGCCATCTTGCTCACTCGTGGGGCGAAGACAAAGCCGCCCGAAAAGTGCCAACTCGAAGACCGTGTCGCCTGGAAAATCCCTGGCGCGCCGAGCCCGATCGAAAACGCGGGGAATTTCGATCTCGTGGTCGTCGGTGGTGGCTACGGCGGACTTGGTGCGGCCATCTCCGCGGCGCGGATGGGCTGCAAGGTGGCTCTGGTCCAAAACCGCGAGGTGCTCGGCGGCAACGGATCGTCGGAGATCCGCGTGTGGGCCAAGGGCAACCTGCCACCCAGCGAATTCCTGATGGCCGACATCATCCGCGAGATCGAAGACAAAGCGAAGGCCTCACCCGCCGCAGCCGAACAGTTCGTCGATGACAAAAAAGAGCGCGTGGTGCGGGCGGAGAAAAACATCACCCTCTTCCTCGGCCACCACGCCTATGGCCTCGAAATGCGCGGCAAAGAGATCGGCGCCGCCAAGCTGCTGGAAGTAAAGACCGGCAAGCTCAAGCGAGTGACGGGCCGGCTTTTCGCGGACTGCACCGGCCACGGCTTTATCGGCCAGTGGGCGAACGCCGACCGCACGATGACCGAGAAGGGTCGGATGGGAATGAGCAACATGTGGATGTGGAAAAACGACGCCGCAGCGCAGGCCTTCCGCGAAGAGCCATGGATGCTCACGCTCAACGAAAAGGCCTTTCCTTACCCACAGCGCGGCCACGCCGAATGGTTCTGGGAAGGCGGCTTCGATTTCCACCCGGTCGCAGATCTGGAGCAGACTCGCGACTGGAACCTGCTGGCTTCTTACAGCGCTTGGAATGCAATCAAGAACCACGGTGCTTACGCCGCACGCGATCCCGGGAAGCACGCCAAGGCCCGTCTCGACTGGATGGCCTACGTCGGCGGCACGCGCGAAACCCAGCAACTGCTCGGCGATGTGGTGCTGACCGACGACGACATCGAATCGAAAAAGTCCTTCCCCGACGGCTGCGTGCTGACCACCTGGTCGATCGACCTCCACGTCCCGCACCCGGCTTACACAAAGGCCAACCCCGAGCGGCCCTTCATTTCCAAGGCGATCTTCCGCGATGCCGTCGACTCCCGCAACGGCTACCCCATCCCCTACCGCTGCTTTTACTCGCGCAACGTGCCGAACCTCTTCATGGCCGGGCGCAATATCAGCGTCACCCGCGAGGCACTGGGCACCATCCGCGTGATGAAAACGATCGGCATGATGGGCGTCGCGGTCGGTCGAGCAGCGGCCATTTGCAAGGCCCATGACTGCACCCCGCGCGAGGTTTACACGAAGCACCTCGACGAAGTGAAAACCCTCTGGCGGATGCCCGGAGCACAGCGCTTCGAAAGCATCGAAGCCCTGCAAGAAACGCTCGAAGCCGGGCGCTAATTGGTCCGGGCGGCTTCGAGAAAACTTAAGCCGCTTCGTTCCCACCCATTCGCCGAAGTTCCTCGTAAAGCCGACCTGGGCCGAGGAGCAACTCCAACAAACCGCCGCGCACCTTTTCGGAATTCAGTGCCTGAGTGCTCATCTTACCATGGGCTTCGAAGGCACCGATGATTGCGTCCATCAACGCGTTCGGAAGGTCGGGTGAGTTCGCGAATTGTTGCTCGCTGTTGTTCGCCGCTTGCTTGCGTAAAAGATCGGACTCCAGCAGCTTCGACTTCACGTGGTTCACATAGACGAGCTTATCGTCGTCGCTCAGCTCGCCTTCGAAGAGGTCGTTCACCTTGGCGATGATCTCGGACAGCAGCGCTTTTTCGGGATCCCGCAGGATGCCGGTTCCGGTCTCGGACACGGGCTTGAGCTTCGGGGATTCACCGGGCGTGAGGTCCAGCTTCTGCATCCCTTGGTTCTTCAGCTTGTGGTGGGTCAACACCACCTTGGAGAGATCCACGCCTTCCCGCTCGCGGCCGAATTCCAGCAGCGGCAGCAGCCGGCGGTAGAAGATCGCACGTTTCTCGATCTCGGTGTTCCCGTAGTCGAAGATCTGGGACAGGAAGCCGTGCAGTTTCAGGTAGGCCCCGGCGTCGTGCTTGAACTTCTCCAGTGACTCCCGGATGTCGCGAGCCTTCTTCTCGGCCGCGGCATCCTCCTTCTCGATTGCCATCTTGATCTCCTCCTGCGCCGCTTTGAAGCGTTTCAACAAGCGGTCCGCCACCGGCCAGATCGCCGCGGTGAGCTTCGATTGGGTCTGCGGCAGATCGAATTCCGCCTTCACCACCCGCTCCACCTCGTAGTCGTCGTAGAAGCCCGTAACGTCCAACTTCGCCCGCAGGTCGAGCAGTTGGTCCGGATCGGTCGCCGATTCCAGCGTGGCTGTGGTGTGGTAGGTCTTGAAAGCCTTGAGGATGTCCTGCGGGTCGTTGATGAAATCGAGGACGTAGGTTGTGTCCTTACCCGGATGCGCACGGTTCAGGCGTGACAAGGTCTGCACTGCCTGGATGCCAGCAAGCCGCTTGTCCACGTACATCCCGCAGAGCAAAGGTTGATCGAATCCGGTCTGGAACTTGTTCGCCACCAGCAACAGGTGAAAGGACTCGTCCTCAAAGGCCTTGCGGATCTCCCGGCCCTTCAACCCCGGATTCAACGACTGGCTGGTCTCGGTGAAGGGTTCGCTGCCGGAGTCCGGATCGTTCACCTCGCCGGAAAAGGCGACCAGAGTCCCGAATCCATAATCGGGATGCTTCGACAGATACTTTTCCACGGCAAGTTGCCAGCGGACGGCTTCCAGACGACTGGACAGGACCACCATCGCCTTCGCCTTGCCATTCAGTAAGGGGGCCACGTGATGGCGGAAGTGCTCCACCACGACCTCCACCTTCTGGGCAATGTTGTAAGGATGAAGGCTCACCCAGCGAGAAAGCCGTTTCATCGCCTCGTTTTTCACCACCGAGCTTTCCTTCCAGTCCTTCCCGTCGTGGGCCAAGCGGTAGGCCAGTTTGTAGGAGGTGTAGTTCCGCAGCACGTCGAGGATGTAGCCCTCCTCGATCGCCTGCCGCATCGAGTAGACGTGGAATGGCTCCGGCAGGTTGTCGGGGCCCGCCGGCGCCTCGGGCCGGGGACGCCGCCCGAAAAGTTCGAGCGTCTTCGGCTTCGGCGTCGCGGTGAAGGCGATGGAGGTGATGCCTTTCGGATTTGCCTTTGCCGCCATCTGCGCGGCCAGGATGTCTTCGGTCGAAATCTCGCCGCCGTCCTCCAAGTCACTCAACTCTTCGGCAGAAAGCACTAGCTTCAGGCTGGAGGCGGCATTGCCGGCCTGCGAGCTGTGCGCCTCGTCGGCGATCACCGCGAAGGTCTTGCCCTCGGTGGCGGCCAGCTTCTTCACCTCCTCGAAGGCGTGCGGGAAGGTCTGGATGGTGCAGACCACGATCTTCTTCCCCTCGGCCAGCGCCTGGGCCAGTTCGCCGCTCTTGCTGCCGGACTTGCCGCTGATCATCGCCACCACACCCAACGTCCGCTGGAAGCCGAAAATCGCGTCGCGTAACTGCCCGTCCAGCACGTTGCGGTCGCTCACCACGATGATCGAGTCGAAGACCTTCCTGTTCTCCGCGTCGTGCAGGTCGGCGAGGAAATGGGCCGTCCACGCGATGGAGTTCGTCTTTCCGGAACCGGCGGAATTCTGGATCAGGTAGCGCCCGCCCGGCCCCTCCTCAGCTACCGCGGCGACCAGCTTGCGGGTCACGTCGAGTTGGTGGTAGCGCGGGAAGAGCACCCGGGTGAGCTGCTTCTTGTCGTCGCGCTCCGCCACCAGATAGCGGCCGATGATTTCCAGCCAGCTCTCCCGCTGCCACACCTGTTCCCACAGGTAGGCCGTCGGGTGACCGTTCGGGTTCGGCGGATTGCCGGCCCCGCCGTTGTCGCCGAGGTTGAAGGGCAGGAAGACGGTGGACGCCCCGCGCAGCCGCGTGCTCATCCACGCCTCGGCGTTGCTCACCGCGAAATGCACCAGCGCGCCGCGGGGGAATTCCAGCAGGGGCTCCGCCGCGGCCTGGCCCTTCGGCTTCGGATCGCGGTCGAAGCGGTACTGGTCCACCGCGTCCTGCACGGACTGCGTGAAATCGGTCTTCAGCTCCGCCGTGGCCACCGGGATGCCGTTGAGGAAGAGCACCAGGTCGATCGCGTTGCCGTTGTGCTTCGAGTAGCGGACCTGCCGCACCACCCGCAGCCGGTTGGCGGCGTAGCGGTCTTGGAGTTCCGCGTTCATCGCCAGCGCCGGTCTGAATTGCGCCATCGCCAGCTTCTTCTTCAGACCCGTCAGGTCGATCCCGCCGCGCAGCACCTCCAGCGTGCCGGCGACATCCAGTTGCTTCCTCAGCCGGTCGAGGAGGACCGTCTCGGCGGCGGTCCCGTGGCTCTTCAGCAGCGATTCCCACGCCTGCGGCTGGCTCGCCTGCACCCACGCCACCACGTCCGCTGGGAACAGAGCACGCGCCACGTCGTAGGCCTTGGCATCCTCCGACGCATAGTGCCAGCCGTTCGCCGCCAAGTGGCCGCAGATGTCGTTCTCGAACTCGATCTCGTGGTGGAGGGGCATGTGTGGATGAGGCGGAAGTTACGCCAATCGGTTTCGGGACTGCACGCGAATATCCGAGGATTCGAGCTGTCGGAAGCCGCATGATCGGAAAACGGGCCATCCCAGCTCGGCCATTGTCGCGTGAATCGCCATTCTGAAAAAAATAGTTTACCTATTAGGTAAACGATGCGAACCATCTCCCTGTCGCCCGTTCTCCCGCCCCATGGACGTTTCCTTCCGCAACAAGAAGCTCGAGAAACTGGCGAATGACACCAAGGAACAGCAACGGCAGTTGGGAACCAACTCCGCCAAGAAATTCAAGCGCCGCCTGGACGATTTGAGGGCGGCCCGGAACCTGGCTGAGATGTTCTTCCTGCCCGGGAGATTGCACCCGCATACGGGTGACAATGCCGGGGTCCTCTCTCTGGACATTGAACACCCGATGAGGTTGCTCATGGTGCCCGCACACGATCCCATCCCGCGAAAAAGCGACGGCGGACTGGACTGGGATGCGATTACCGCCGTCGAAATCACCGAAATCACCGACCCCCATGACTAAAAGCATCACCAAGCCGAACGCCTACCGGCCGGACGGCGTTTCGCCCCCGGGCGGCACGCTGGACGACGTGCTGGACGACCGGGGCATGTCCCAGGCCGAACTGTCCGAGCGCACCGGGCTGTCCAAGAAGACCATCAACCTGATCGTGAAGGGCAAGGCGCCTCTCACGCAGGAAACCGCCTTGCTCCTTGAGAAGGCGCTAGCAATTCCCGCGGGATTCTGGATCAACCGCGAAAAGGACTACCGCGAGCACCTCGCCCGGAAGGAATCCGTCGAACGCCAGTCCGCTTACACCGCTTGGGCAAAACGTTTTCCCTATGCCCAAATGGTCAAATGGGGCTGGATCGAAGACGCTGGCGACATGGGCGGAAAAATCGACCGGCTCCTGACCTACTTCCGGGTCGCCAATCCTGAAGGATGGAAGCAGCTTTATGAACGGCCTCAAGTGGCCTTCCGCCGGTCGGAGAAGTTCGGCAAGAAAACCGAGGTCATTTCCGCCTGGTTGAGGCAAGGGGAGATCCGGGCCGAAGGCTGCCGGTGCCCGGCGTATTCGGACAAACGCTTCCAGCAGGCCATCGCCGAGATTCGGGAGCTCTGTCATTCGGATTGCCCGGATGAATTCGTACCGCGGATCAAGGAAGTCTGTGCCAAGGCCGGCGTGGTTTTCCTCCTGGTTCCCGAGCTTCCTTGCATGGGCGTGAGCGGCGTGACCCGCTGGCTGGGAGATCGCCCGGTCATCCAGCAGTCCCTCCGCTTCAAGACCAACGACCACTTCTGGTTCACCTTCTTTCACGAGGCGTGCCACGTCCTCCAGAACCGCCGCCGCCACGTGTTCATCGAGGCGGAGGGGCTGCCAGAGGAAGACGTGGCCCATGAGGAGGAGGCGAACCGCTTTGCCGCGGATATCCTCATTCCGCCCGCCGACTACGCCTCGCTGCTCGCCGCGGGACCGGGAACATTGGAGATCCGCCGCTTCTCGCGCCGCATCGGCGTTCACCCCGGCGTTGTGGTTGGCCGTCTGCAACGCGACAAGATTCTTACCTACGGCCACCCCGCCGGCGGACTGAAGGTGAAATTCGAGTGGCGGCACGACGCCGGTTCCCAATGATGCCCATGCACCCGCCCACCTTCGCCATGAAAAGAAAAACTCCCCAGGTCCGTGGACCGGGGGAGCTTTCGCGGACGAACCCTTGCGGATCGGCCCATCACCACGAGGGCGAGAAGTTGGCGGAAGATTACCACGGCTCGGGGAAAGTCAATCTGGAATTTCCTCGCCATGACTGAATCTGATCCCGGACCGCCGGCACCTCCGCAGGCACCACCGCCCCGCCCCCGCGCCATGGTCTACGTGGACGGCTTCAATCTATATTTCGGCGTCCTGAAGGAACGGCCCGCCACCAAATGGCTGGATTTGCAGTCGTTCATGGATTCCTTGCGAATCAATGAGGAAGTGAAGGGCATCCGCTACTTCACGGCACTCGTCGACCCCCACAAGCACACCTCCCCGACCCGGGACCGCCAGAAGCGCTATCATCAGGCTCTCAGCTCGTGCCAGCGGGTGGAGGTCATCCACGGGAAATACCAGCTTCGGGGAGTCAACTGCCGAGCCCGCTGCCGCGAGACCTACGAGGTGCCGGAGGAGAAGAAGACCGATGTGGGGATCGCCGTCCGGATGATCTCCGACGTCATCGACGGCCTTCTCGACAGGCTCATCCTGATCTCTGGCGATTCCGACCTCGAACCGGCGGTGGCCTGGATTCGAACGCGCTACCCCGCCATCAAAATCACAGTCTACATTCCGCAATCTCCGGGCGATACGACGCCAAGACGAAACGACACGTATCGGAGCATGGGCGTGGATGCCAAGCCCCTGCCCACTGGTGAGATCCACCGCTTCCAGTTTCCCAACACTGTGGAGCTGGGAAGTGGTCGGCGCGTCGAGCGACCGCGGGAGTGGCGATAGTTACTGGCCGCGGGAATGCGGCCGTCTCTTGCTCACGGCGTTCAGAATTCAGGACCTCTGCCTGTCCGGTCACGGCGGCGGGCCACTCATCATCCGCCTCCTCATTCCACAGGCACCTCCGCGGCTGCCTGCGACAGGGCTTGGAGGTATTCGCGGATGCCGGCTCACACCTACTGGAAAGCGGTCTCGTCCGGCAGGCCAAACCGGAATCCTCATGGCTAGCAACCCGTCACTGAAGCGTCGCGTGGATCGCCGAAACAATCTCATCCTTCACCTTCGTCAGGTCGGACAAGTCTTGAAAATCCCTCATTATCGTCTTCTCCGACCACACCGTCACAAACGGCTTGAAGTTGTTCTGGCGGAGCCTGACGCCGAGCCGATTGGACTTTTTGGAAAGCGGATCCGGCGATGCCAGGAAGGCTCCGATGTGCATGTCGTGGCAGGCGATGGTGTGCGACGCCGGACTTCCGGCCAGATTGGCATCGTAGCCGCTGATTTCGATCCCGGCAGTCTCGCACGTCTCGCGGATGAATGACTGGAGTTCTTCATACGCGCCCCGCCAGAGACGGGCGCACTCGATTTCTTCCGGGGTGGCCATGGGTTCGAAAGCTGGGAATTCGGGATACTCCGACGCGGGGCTGGGAGGAGGAAGTGGTGGAGGAACGGGCAACGGCGTGCCGGGAATTAGCATCTTCCCGGAAAATCCCTCCCGCATTGTGAAGCCGGTAGAATGCATCGGAGCACGGGCGCGAGGAACGCCGAAACGGTGGCAAATATGCTGGTCCGTCAGGTGGATGAAGTGGAGCACAAAGCGCGTGGCCCAATGGGCCGTCACGGCATCCACGATGAGCCAGCCGTCCGGTGAGCACGCCACCGGAAACTTGGAATCGATGAAAGTTTGCGGAGGGAGGAAATACTCGCCCGGCGGAAAGTCTTTTGCCGTCGCCTCGACTTCTCCTTCCGGATCAAATCCCGCCTGATGAACGATTTTGTTGCGCAGCACGGAGATGATCTCGATCTCGTTGCACCACCCGATACCCAAAGCCTTCAACGCGTCACGGACTGCCACGTCCGGCTGCTGCTGGACCTTCAAAAGAGCCACTGCGGCTTCTCGGTCATTCTTCTTCCTCAGATTCGTCGACTTCGAAACTGCGGGCCAAAGCGCCTGGTCCGCCTCTAGGATCTCAGCCAGGATGTTTTAGCAATACGTGTTGAAGGCGTCGGCTGCGTGAGCGATCTGGCGGCCACTCAGATATCGCTCGATCTCGCCGAAGAACCGGCCATTCGGATGGCTTCCGGGCGCTCCGAGCTGCGGATCCCAAATGCAGCCGCGAATGATTGCCCCCGACCAATCCACTTGGTTCAGGTCGGCCATGGCCCGATGACAATGGATCGAGTTCCCTTTCATGTGTCACGCACGTCGATCTGCCCGGTCACGGCGGCGGAAATCAGCGCGGTCCGGCGCTCCTGGAGCAGGTCGATCGCGCGCTGGGCTTCGGTGGTGAGGGCGTCGAGTCTGGCGATCTCTTGGTCGAGGAAGGCGGTGATCTGGGCTTGCTCTTCCGGCGGAGGAAATGCTGTTGCAAAGTTTCGGACGAAATCATCCGGCACCCGCTTTTGTCCTCCGGCACCGTACATGTGCGACTCACCCAACTTTCGGAAATCGGGCGAGATGAAGAGGTATTGAAGGAAGGCTCCGAGGAGTTCTTCAGGCAGTGGCCTAGCCACGATCAATTCTGTCGTTCCGAATCCAATCCCGTTGAGCAGTCCGCTCATCAATGCGCCTTTCAATAGGTGTAACCCGTCTCGACTTCAGACAACTCTCTCTCCCTCTCTAAATTCAGCGAGCCGTCATCGCCAATGGCTTCCATTGGAAGGAATGAGGCTTTCGTATCCCGGGGAAGGTTGCTGGCCTCAGACTTGGAAGGGTTCAGCTGGGCAACAAAGCGCAGACGCTTCACC
>RDYP01000032.1 GCA_004293445.1 Verrucomicrobiota bacterium
CAGCCACCAGCCACCAGCCACCAGCCACCAGCCACCAGCCACCAGCCACCAGCCACCAGCCACCAGCCACCAGCCACCAGCCACCAGCCACCAGCCACCGACCCCCGACCCCCGACCCCCGACCCCCGACCCCCGACCCCCGACCCCCGACCACTTCCCAAAACTTTTTCCTACCCATCCCCCACGCCGAGGCCTATCACGCGGGCCGGATGTCGTCGCAGTTCCTCCCCGTTTTTGTCCAGATCCTCGTCGCCGTAGGTTTCGCTGCGGTGAGCCTGACTCTCAGCGTGCTGCTCGGAAAGTCGGCACGAACCAACGCGACCAAGGACAGCGCTTACGAATGCGGCATGCTCCCGATCGGCGATGGCGCACCTCGCTTCTCGGTCAAATTCTACCTGGTGGCCATGCTCTTTGTGATCTTCGACATCGAGGTCGTCTTCATGTATCCGTGGGCCGTTCAGTTCCGCGATCTCGTCCGCGAAAGCGTGATTCCCCTCGTCTCGATGGCTGGCTTCGCCGGAGTCCTCGCCATCGCCTACGTTTACGCCCTTCGAAAAGGCGCGCTGACTTGGAAAAACTGAGCGACACCTTGTCGCCCGCACCCGCCCCGCAGCCACGCGGGACAGATCGTTTCCGCCCGTGATTTTCACGCCGGACCTGCTTGAGTGTTCTCATGCAGGAATTCCGCACGGTCCGAGACTCGATGGGTGACATGCAGGTGCCAGCAAGTGCCCTCTACGGCGCAGCGACCGCCCGCGCCGTGGAAAATTTCCCCATCTCTGGTCACCCGCTACCCGCCCGACTGATCCACTCCCTCGGCGCGATCAAGGCCGCTGCCGCCCAAACCCACGGCGAACTCGGTCTACTGCCAAAACCCCTCGCCGAAGCCATCGCCAACGCCGCGAACGAAATCGCCAGCGGCATGCACGACGCAGAATTTCCCATCGATGTCTATCAAAGCGGCTCTGGGACCTCGACCCACATGAACGTCAACGAGGTCGTCGCCACCCTCTGTCATCAGGCAGGCATCGAGGCCCATCCCAACGACCACATCAACCTCGGCCAATCGTCCAACGACGTCTTTCCCACCGCCATCCATCTCGCCGTCGCGACGGCCCTGCACGAAGAACTCATCCCTTCAATGCAAAGCCTCCAGCAAGCGCTCGACCACAAGGCGAAGGAGTTCTCGAACTTGCTAAAAATCGGCCGCACCCACTCGATGGACGCGACGCCGATCACCCTCGGCCAGGAATTCGGTGCCTGGGCGCGCCAAGCGGAACTCGCCGCCTCACGCGGACAAAAGGCGCTCGAAGCCCTCATGGAACTCCCCCTCGGCGGCACCGCCGTCGGCACTGGCATCAATGCCGATCCCCGCTCCGCCCCACGCACCATCGCGCGACTTGCAGAATCCAGCGGGCTCCCCTTCCGCGAAGCCACCAACCCCTTCGAAGCCCAGTCCGCAAAAGACGCCTGCCTCGAAGCGCACGGCCAACTCGCGACCATCGCCATCTCGCTTCACAAAATCGCCTGCGACCTCCGCCTCCTCGCCTCCGGCCCGCGCTGCGGCTTCGGCGAAATCCAACTACCCGCCATCCAACCCGGCTCGTCCATCATGCCCGGCAAGGTCAACCCCGTCATCCCGGAAGCCGTCACCATGGTCGCCGCCCGCGTCGCCGGAAACCAATGCAGCGTCGCATGGTGCGCCGCAGGCGGCTCCCTCGAACTCAATGTCTCTATGCCCCTGCTCGCGACATGCCTGCTCGAATCCACCAGCCTGCTCGCCCGCGCCGCCCGCTGCTTGGAACAAAAATGCATCGTCGGCATCCGCGCCAACGAAGCCCGCTGCCAGAGTCTGATCGAGGGATCACTCGCGATGGCAACCGCACTGACTCCTTTCATCGGTTACGACGCCGCCACGGAAATCGCCAAACAAGCCGTCGCCACCGGTAGCAGCGTGCGCCAGGTCTGCGAGGCACGAGGAAACGAACTCGGAATCAGCGCCGTCGACCTCGCCACCGCGCTCGATCCCGCCCGCATGGCCGGCCAGCCACCTTTCAAAGCTTAACCCCGAAAAAATCCATCATCACCTGACGATACACCTCACGCTTGAAATCCGGCAGCCATTCCAGATCGAACTCTTCCGGCCGAATCCAGCGATAGGCGCCAAACTCACGCGGCCGCTGATGGACATTGACCTCCGGCGCACCCTCTTTGACCAGACAGCGATAATAGGTCTGCTCCTGCCCGTGGCAGCCATGCTTGCGCATCTTCTTGAAGCGAACCTCCTCTGGATAGAGGTAGCGATACCCACTGCGACACTCGTCCAGACGATAGTGCTCCGGCAAAAGCCCGATCTCCTCCCTGACCTCGCGGAACAAGGCCTGCTCTAGGCTCTCTCCCGCATCCACCCCACCTTGAGGGAATTGCCAAGCCCCCGGCAGCATCCAGCGCTCACAGACCAGCAACTGACCCTGCGGCTTCACCATCAAGGCGGCGACATTCGGACGAAACCTGACCACGGACGAAACGCTAAGCAGCAGCACCGACTTGCTCAATCATGAACTTGACCCAGCACTCATTCCCGCACTCGCCAAATCCGCAACGCTCGTGCAGCCTCCCTCCACGATGAAAAAATCCCTCGCGATCCTCGCCTTCGCCGCCCTCCTCCCCGTCCTCCCGGCCACGGCACAAAACGCCAATCAGGACCCGGCCGCGGAAAATCAGACGGAGGAAAGCAACGGCCCCCACCGCTTCTGGCAAGCCAGCCTCCCCGGCGGCCACTACATGGTCGCCATCGACCGCATCGCGTCCATCAGCATGCACCAGTACGTGCTCGATGCCCAACTCCTCGTCGACGAAGTCGTCATCGATACCAACGGCCGCGGCCTCGCCCGCTTCTACTATGTCAGCTCCGTCGCCGAATCGTCGGGCTCCGGCACCGCCAGCCGCATCGCCGCAAAGGGCCGTGAACTCGTCGAGCGCGCCGGGCAACGCAGCGGCAGCAATATCCACGAACTCGCCCAGAAAAATTACCCCACCACCAGCCATGCCGGGATGGTCGAATACCGCATTCTCAACCGCGCCGACCTCGATGCCCTCTACCAGAGCCTGAAAAACGCTTGGGAATCCGGCAAGGGCCGCAAACTCACGGTGCAATAAAACCCCGCCCTCACTCGTCCTCCGGCACCGCTTCTTCGCCTTGCAGGATATCGAAGATCCCCTTCACCTCGCGCACCACCCCCTCCGCCTCCCGAATCACTTCGCGACCCTCTTCGATCACTCCCCCGCCATTCTCCAACTGCTCCCGCAAGTCCCCCCCAATCACCTCGCGGGTGAACTTCAAAACCCGCTCGCCGCTCTCCGGCAAAACCTCGAACATCCGCAGACCCGCGGCCGCGATCAGCCGCCCGCTCAGATCCTCTTCCGGATCTTCCAGCGTCCCGCCGATCCGCAAGGTCGTCCACAAAAGTCCACGCTCCCCGGGCGTGAAAACTACGGTCTCCGCACCCGGAATCCGCGCCAAAACCCCCGGCACCAAACCCAGCCGGAACCGCCCGTCCAAGCGCTTGTCGCGATCGATCCGCAAGCCGCCTTCCAAGCGCACCAGACCTTCACTGGCGATCCGAACATCGCGCAACACCAGTGCGCCATCCTCCCACTCGAAGTCCGTCCGCCCCTCTTCCAAGGCCAGCCGACGAAAACGCGTCGTGTCCGCATAGGCCGATAAGGAGTCCAGCAGAGGCATCGCCGTCAGCACGCCATCCAACAACGCCACCTCACCCTTCACCCGAGGTCCACGCTCTCCCCGATCCACCGAAAAATCCGCCTCCACCTTCCCCGACAGACGCTGGCGCCAATCCTCAGGCAAAATCTCCGCACACATCACGTCCCGCAAATCGCCGTCGAACCCGTAAGCCCCGCTCCCGACCGACATCTCACCCGACAATTCAAGACGACCGCTCTGGTACAGCTGGAAATCCGCCGACGTCAGAAACACCTCGTCGCCCTGATACTGCAAACGCGCCTTGCCCATCGACATGGGAGGCGCCCACTTCCACGGCAAACGCAGCGTGCCTCCCGAACCCTCCGCCCGATAACTCCCCTGCGCCTGATCCGGCGTCACCTGCCACGCGGTCCCACGCACCGATACCGGCCCGCCTTTCGTCCGCAGATTCAAAAAGGACGAACCCACCTCCAATCGCCCCAAGGCCACCTCGCGCGGCACCAAACGATCATACCAAGCCCCTGACCTCGCCCCCCCCAACACCGAGGACGCTTGAACATCTTCCGACTCTTCGGCCACCGCAGCCCCCGCCCCGGAAACATCCAGCTCCACCTCGATCCGCCGCACCCGCGCTTCATCGATCCTCCACAAGCCCTTCCACCAGCCCCCCAAACCCACATCGACCGCCAATTCCTCCGCGTCCACTGCCCGCACGACCTTCTCGCCCGATGCCTGGAACGCCGAGGTCTCCATCCGTGCCCCCCCCCACCGGAACTCCCCAAATTCACTCACCACCCCCAAAGCCTTGTCCGCCTCCGCCGCCAGCATCCGCCGGAACTCCGCCCCGTGCAGCCAACTCCTCAACCACAGATAGCCACCCCCCATCACCAGCACCCCGATCCCCACTGCAGCGACCAAAACCCGCGGCAACCAACGCCCACGCCGACCCACTCCCGCCACCGAACTCTTTCTTCGCTGCCTTCGACTCATGCACGCAAGCTGCCCCCTTTCACCCCGCCCGGCAAGCCGCTTGCACCGCCCGCCCCAAGCCCTACACTCACCCGCATCATGCACGAGGAAATCACCCTGGCCCGCGAAGTCGAAGCCGTTCAAATCCCCAGCGGCGACGCCATCACCCTGCCCGCCGGCACACCCGTTTTTATCACCCAACGCCTCGGCGGCACCTTCACCGTCGCCACTTCAGCCGGCCTCGCCCGGATCTCCTCGAAGGACGCCGACGCCCTCGGAGTCGACATGGAAAAGGAGAAGGAAAAACAAGCCGAAGCCAACCGACTTAAAGACGCCCCCATCGAAGAACAGGTGTGGGCGCAACTCAAAGGCGTGTACGACCCCGAAATCCCGGTCGACATCGTCAACCTCGGCCTCGTCTACGACTGCGCCATCGAAGAGCAGGACGGCAAGAAAACCGTCGCCATCAAGATGACCCTCACCGCGCCCGGCTGCGGCATGGGCCCCGTCATCGCCGCCGACGCCCAGGCGAAAATCATGACCATCGAGGGCATCGACGACGCCAAAGTCGAACTCGTCTGGGACCCCGCCTGGAATCAGGAAATGATCTCCGAGGAAGGCAAAATGAAACTCGGCATGATCTGAGGCCTCGCATCCCGACCCCTGCCCGATTTTTTGATGGCCGCCCACCCGCCCGTCGATCCCCAGACCGCTCCACCAAGCAGCCCCGCCACGCGCAAGGTGCTCCTGATCGGCTGGGACGCAGCGGACTGGAAGGTCATCCATCCCCTGCTCGATGCCGGTAAAATGCCCCATCTGGCGCGCTTGCTCGAGCAAGGCGTGATGGGAAACATTTCCACTCTCCAGCCCGCGCTCAGTCCCACCCTCTGGACCTCGATCGCCACCGGCAAGCGACCCTACAAGCACGGCATCCTCGGCTTCTCCGAACCGGACCCCGTGACCGGCGGCATCCGCCCGATCACCAACCTTTCCCGCAAGACCAAGGCGATCTGGAACATTCTCAACCAGAAGGGGAAAAATACCATCACCGTGGGATGGTGGCCGTCCAATCCCGCCGAACCCCTCAGCCACGGCGTGATGGTCTCCGACCATTATCAGAAAAGCCACGGCCCACCCGAACCTTGGCCCCTCAAGCCGGGCAGTATCCACCCGCAGCGACTGGAACCACACCTTGTCCCCCTCCGCTTCCACCCCTCCGAGCTGACCGACGAAGACCTCCGCCCTTTCCTACCAGGTCTCGATGGCCTGCCCCGCGAAGATCTCGACAAGGCGGAAAAAGATCCCCGGGTCCAGTCCTTGATGAAAATCATCGCCGACTGCACCAGCATCCACTCCGCTGCCACCGCCCTCATCCAGAATGAGCCCTGGGACCTGATGTGCGTTTACTACGATGCCATCGACCACTTCGGCCACGCCTTCATGAAGTATCACCCGCCGCAGCGGCCGCAGGTGGACGACTGGGACTTCCGCGTCTTTCACCACTGCGTGGAAATGGGCTACCGCTATCACGACGCGATGCTCGGCACCCTGCTCCACCTCGCAGGTGATGACGCCACGGTGATCCTCATGTCCGACCACGGGTTCCACCCCGACGACCTGCGCCTCGGCAGCATTCCGCGCGAACCCGCCGGCCCCGCTGCCGAGCACCGTCAGTTCGGCATCTTCGCCGCGAAAGGCAGCGGCATCCGTCGCGACCAAAGGATCGACGGTGCCAGCATCATCGATATCTGCCCCACCCTTCTCCACCTCTTCGGCCTCCCCGTCGGCGATGACATGGACGGCAAAGTCCTGACCGATCTCTTCGAAACCCCGCCCGAGACCATCGAACGCATCGCAAGCTGGGACGAGGTCCCGGGCGACCACGGGATGCACCCGGCGGACACCCAGATCTCCGCCGCCGACTCCAAAGCCGCACTCCGCCAACTGATCGATCTCGGCTACATCGACGAACCCGACGCGGATCACAGCACGGCGATCGAGCACACCGTGCGCGAGCTCGATTACAACCTCGCCCAAGCCTGGATCGATGGCGGCCATTTCGGCGAGGCCGTCGGCATCCTCGAACGGCTCTATGATACCTGGCCGATGGAGCACCGCTTCGGCTTCAAGCTCGCGACCTGCTATCAAAACCAGGGCCGCCCGCATGAGCTGCGCGCTCTCGTCAGAACCGTCCGCGAACGCCGCATGCAGGAAGCCTCCGAGGCCGCCGAAGCCCTCCGCGAACTCCAACTCGAGGACGAGGAAAAACGCCGCGAAGAAAGCACGCGCATCGCGGCGATGAGCGAACAGGAACTCGAGAAATTCCACCGCGAACGCCACCTCCTGCTCGCCAAGGCCCGGCCGAATCTCTTCTCGCTCGGCTACCTCGAAGCCTTCGCCGACGTCACCGAAAAACGCTACCTCGACGCCCTCGCCAAGCTCCAAGACCTCGATCACGACTTCGGTGCCCGCCGCGCCGCGCTCACCCTCCGGGGCGAAGTGCTCCAACTGCTCCACCGCTGGGACGAGTCCCGCATCGCCTTCGCAGAAGCCCTGGCGATCGATCCCGAAACTCCCGCCGCCTCGCTCGGCATCGCCCGCGCCGACCTCGCGATGCGCGATTTCCCGCAGGCCATCCACCACGCCCGCAAGTCCCTCGGATTGGTGTATTTCCAACCCAAAGGCCACTACATCCTCGGCCTTGCCCACTACCGACTCGGCGAACTCGAAGAAGCCAAAAAAGCCTTCCTCACCTGTGCCCGCCAAGCCCCCTTGTTCGCCTCCGCCTTTCGCATGCTCGGCCAAATCGCCCGACTGGAGCACGATGCCCCCGGCCAGACCGAATACGCGCTCCGTCTGCGCCATTCGCGCGAACGCCTCGCCGCAGTGCAGGCGACCAAACATGCCGACCTCCGCCAACTGAACTCCCGCCCTCTGCACAGCGGCGACGATCCCGCATCGCGCCCGATGCCGGAGCTCCATCCACGGCCGGAGACCCTCGCCGCGATACCACCCACGGAAATCATCACCATTGTCTCCGGCCTGCCGCGCTCCGGGACCTCCTTGATGATGCAAGTACTGGAAGCTGCGGGCCTGCCCGCTTTCACCGACGGCCGACGACAGGCCGACGACTCGAACCAAAAAGGCTACTACGAGCACGACCAAGTCGCCGCCCTACTTTCCGCTTCGGAGAAATCCTGGCTTACCGATGCCCGCGGCCACGCACTCAAGGTCGTCGCCCCACTGCTCTCCTCCCTTCCGCTCGCTCTCCCCAACGACCCTTCCCATCCCGGAAAACTCCACTACCGCGTGCTCTTCATGGAGCGCGATATGGAGGAAGTCGTCCGCAGCCAGGAAAGCATGCTCACACGACTCGGCAAACCCCGCCATCCAGAGGCCGATATCGCCAGGGCCTACCGCCAGCAAGTCCACCACGCCAAGTCCTGGCTCCAGACGCGCGGCATTCCCGCCGTCAGTGTCTCCTACCACGACCTCGTCCACCACCCGGAGGAAGTCCTGCCAACGCTCGCCGACTTCCTCGGCCGTTCAGACCGGATCGAACCCATGCGCGCCGTAATCGATCCCTCCCTCCACCGCGCCCGCTCCACTCCAATCGCCCAAGCAGTCGACGAAACGGGTTGATTTTAAACTTGTTCAAAAGTTCACAAAGCCTGAAACAACCGCAGCCTCATCCCGATCATGAAGACCACCAAGAACCAAAGCACCAAAGCCATTCTAGGTGCCCTCACCGCCGCATCCGCCGCTGGCAGCGCCAATGCCGCCATCGTCCAAATCACTCTCAGCGGGAACCGCCTCAACTCGCAATTCGGCAATTCCTTCAACGCCCTCAATGCGGATCTCACCGGAGATAGCACCGCGGATATCACGATCAGCGGGGTGAATTTCGATCCCATCGGCTATGGAGCCATTGTCCTAATCAACGGTAACCGAGTTTCCGCCCAATCTTTCTTCACCGGTTCTTACCAAGGCGTGGATGCCCAGTTCGCGGGGAATGGCGTGGGGGTAGCTGCGGCAGGTGGCGCCCCCTCGAGCGCCAAATACCTGAACCCGATCACTTTCATCGACTCTCGCATCAACAGCGGGGCATCGACCCAAGGCTACCTCGAAGTCGAGTCCCGCGTTTCTTCGAGCGGAGGAATCACAAGCTCCGTCACGCTGACCCGCTTGGTCTTCAACGACGCCAGCACGACCCTCACACCCGGCGGATTGGGCACCGGTACCACCTACACCGAGTGGGCCCCCGTTCCGGAAACGTCCAGCCTTGGCCTCCTCGCTCTGGGTGCCGGTGGACTACTGGCTCGCCGACGCCGCGCGGCTCACAGCGCCTGATCTCTTCTTTTCAGCAAGCGGCACTCCGCCGCCTCTCCGACAGCGCGGGTCCCCCCGCGCTGTTTGCTGGACGGGCTGCGTTTCCTCCCGATGCTCCACGCCGTGGCGGAACCGATCCTCGAAATCCAGAAAGTCGTGAAGCGCTTCGATGGCTTCACCGCCGTCGATGGCGTCTCCCTGCAAGTCCATGCAGGCGAAACCGTCGGCCTGCTCGGCGTCAACGGCGCGGGCAAGACCACCCTCATGAACATGATCCTCGGCCTCACCACGCCGAGCTCCGGCAGCATCCACGCCTTCGGAATGGACCTGCGGACCCAGCGGCTCGAAATTCTCCGCCGAGCGAACTTCTGCACCACCTACGCCACCCTGCCCGGAAATCTCAAGGTCCGCCACAACCTCGAAATCTTCGCCCGCCTCTACGCCGTCCCACGACCCAAGGCCAAGGTCGCCGAACTCCTCGCACTGCTGGAAATCTCCCACCTCGCCGAGAAATCCACCGGCCAGCTCAGCGCCGGAGAATCCACCCGCGTCAATCTCGCCAAGGCCCTGCTGAACGATCCCGAACTCCTCCTCCTCGACGAGCCCACCGCCTCGCTCGATCCCGACATCGCCGATAAGGTCCGCAAACTCGTCCGCCACCTCCAGCGCGAGCGCCATCCCGCCATCCTCTACACCTCGCACAACATGCGCGACATCGAGGAAGTCTGCGACCGCGTCCTCTTCCTCCACGCCGGAAAAATCCTCGCCGCCGGCACCCCCGCCGAACTCACCCACCACTTCCAGGAAGACGACCTCGAAAACGTCTTCATCAAAATCGCCCGCGCCCAATAGCCCTCTCCGCATTTCAGCTTTCCTGCTTTTCCAAATGCCCTCCCCCACCGTCATCGCCGCCCTGCTGACGCGCTACATCCTGCTCTACGCCCGCAATCCCATGCGCGCCTTCGAGCTCTTCTTCTGGCCCCTCGTACAACTGCTCGTTTGGGGCTTCCTCACCATGTTCCTCCAAAAACAAGGCGGCGATGGATTCCCGGAATACATCACTTTCCTCATCGGAGGCATCATCCTGTGGGACGCCCTATTCCGCGCCCAACAGGGCGTGTCGATCTCCTTCCTTGAAGACGTCTGGACCCGCAATCTGCTCAATATCTTCGCCGCCCCCGTCCGCATGATCGATTACATTGGGGCCACTTTCGCGGTCGGCATCCTGCGCGTCGCCATCACCGCCGGCATGCTCGCTCTCGTGGCCTCGCTCGCCTATTCCTTCGATCTCTTCCGCTTCGAGTGGGGACTCCTCGCCTATTACACGAACCTCATGCTCTTCGGCTGGGCCCTCGGCATCGTCTCGATTTCCCTCATCCTTCGCTGGGGCCATGCAGCCGAATCCCTCGCCTGGGCCATCCCCTTCATGGTCCAGCCCTTCGCCTGCGTTTTCTACCCACTCGAAACCCTCCCACCCTGGATGCGCGCCATCTCCACCGCCTTCCCTCCCGCCCATGTGTTCGAAGGCATGCGCG
The DNA here is from genome assembly GCA_004293445.1 of Verrucomicrobiota bacterium. GTDB lineage: Bacteria > Verrucomicrobiota > Verrucomicrobiia > Verrucomicrobiales > Akkermansiaceae > Haloferula. The sequence continues at coordinate 10,558 of RDYP01000032.1, forward strand.
CCAGCATCCTCCATGGCGGATTCGGACTCCGCGAATTCACCATCGCCCTCGGCCTCAACGCCCTCTACCTCGCCCTCTCCGGCTGGCTCTTCGCCTCCGTGCTCCGCAGCGCACGGGAAAAAGGACTGCTCGTGAAAACCAGCTCCACCTGAGCCATTCAGCGCCGCCAGGCACCGACCATCACGCCCAAACCGCCGACCACGAACAGCAAAGGAAACCACAGGGAGTAACCCGGCGCTTTCGATTCCGGCTCCAGCACCGCCACCGCGGGGTCCGCCGGATTGACCCGACACTCACGACGCGCGCCTTCCGGATACCGATCGCACAAAAGCCGAATCGCATCTTCCTTGCCCGTCCACATGCTACCGCGCAGCCGCAGGAGGCGGCTATCCCGCGCCACCCCTTCCCATTCGTAACCGAACAGGACCGCGAAACGCCGCTCGAGCGGGCCATTCGGATCGATCTGCCGCTCTTCGACATCGCTGCTCAAAATCACGCAGGGCACCTGCGGCCAGGCATCGACCACCCGCGCTCGCTGGAAACTTCGCCACATCAGCCCCGCAAAAAGCCCACCCACCAAAGCCAAAGCCAGACCGATCAAGCTGAGGTAAACACGGGATCCGGTGGAGCGCTGCGGCATGCCTCCCCCTAGCCCCGCCACGGGCCTCACGCCAAGGATGAATGTGTTTCGGCTTTTCCCCCGCAAGACAAAGGACTACCACTTCGTGACATGAGCGATCTCGCCTCCCGCATTCCCGAAGACATGAAGACCGCCATGAAGGCGAAGGACGCCGTCACGCTGAACGTCCTGCGCGCCCTCAAGACGGCCATGACCAACGCCTCGATCGAAAAAGGCCATCTCTCCGCGACCCTCGACGAGGCCGAGATCAGCGCGATCATCCGCAAGCAGATCAAGCAGCGCCAAGATTCTTTCAGCCAGTTCACCCAGGCCGGCCGCGCCGAACTCGCCGCCACCGAACAGGCCGAAATGGATGTCCTCGCCCGCTACCTCCCCGCCGCTCTCACCGCGGAGGAAATCACCACCCTCGTCGCCGCCGCCGTCGCCGATAGCGGAGCGAGCTCCAAGGCCGACATGGGCAAGGTGATGAAGCTCGCCCAAGAACGCGCCGCAGGTCGCGCCGACGGCAAACTGCTCTCCCAGGAAGTCGCCAAACACCTCAGCTGATATGGGCTGCGCCGCCATCATCGTCGCTTCCGGCTCCAGCCGGAGGATGGGCTTCGACAAGCTGGCCGCGGAAATCCACGGCACGCCCGTACTGGTCCACACGGTCGAAGCCTTCATGGCCGCAAGCGGGATCACCCGGGTCATCGTGGTTTGCCCCGAGGAACGCTTCCGCCTGCTCGACTCCCGCAACTACGACAAACCCCTCGACCGGGTGGATGGCGGCGACCAGCGCCAGGACTCCGTCGCCAGCGGCCTCGCCGTCCTCGGAGCGGAGGAATTGATCGTCGCCGTGCACGATGCCGCACGCCCCTTGATCCGCCCCGAGGCCATCGACCAATGCATCGCCGCCGCCCGCCAATTCGGTGCCGCAACCATGGCCCACCAAGTCGCCGACACCTTGAAAAAGGCCGATAGCGAAGGCTTCGCCCGCTACAGCGTGGAACGCAACGGCCTCTGGGCTATGGAGACCCCCCAAGTCTTCCGAAGCTCCCTCCTCCGCCGCGCCTACGCCGCCGTCCGCGAACGACAGATCATCGTCACCGACGAAGTCTCCGCCGTGGAAGCCATGGGCATTTCGACCAAACTCATCACCTCGCCCTTTCCCAATCCCAAGATCACCGTGCCGGCGGACATCCATCTGGCCACCGCCCTGATGCGATGAACCGCGCCCACTACGACTCCCGCATCCTCCCCGGCGGCTTCCGACTCGCCGTCGCCTCACTCCCCCATTCGGAGTGCGCCGCGCTCTCGATCCACCTCCCCGCCGGAAGCCGCGACGACCCCTCCCACCAAAGCGGCCTCGCCCATTTCGTCGAGCACATGGTCTTCAAAGGCACCGACCGCCGCGATGCCCGCGCCATCAGCATGGAACCCGAAGACGCCGGCGCATCGCTCAACGCCTGCACTTCCGAGGACCTGATCACCTACGAAGCCCGCGGCGACGCCGAGACCCTCCCGCTGCTCGCCGACGTCCTGGCCGACATCGTCTGGCACGCGAATTTCCCGGAAGCGGAAATCACGCTCGAACGCGAAGTCATCGGCGAGGAAATCGTGATGTATCGCGAAAGCCCCTCCGACCACATCGGCGACCTCATCTCCGCCGCACTCTGGTCACCCCACCCGCTCGGCGAAGCCATCGCCGGTAGCGAGAAAAGCATCGCACGCATCGACCGCGCCGCCCTCGTCGCCTTCCGCGATACGCAGCACTTCCGCTCCGACGCCGTCATCGCCGTCGCCGGGCCATTTACCCTCGATCAGGCGGCCGACATCCTGCTTCCCCACCTGCCGACAGCCCGCGCCATCCCCCAAGGCCTGCCGCTCGACCCCTCCACCCTCCCCGCCCCGCAGCAGCTGCGCGAACAGCGCGATACCGAACAACTCCAACTCGCCCTAGGCTTCCGCAGCCCCGGTCGCCGCGATCCCCGCCGCCACGCCCTGCGACTCCTCGCCATGATCCTCGGCGAAAGCGCCAGCTCGCGACTCTTCCAAGAACTCCGCGAAAAACGCGGCCTCTGCTATCAGATCTCTTGCGACGTCAATCTCTTCGCCGAAGCCGGATCGCTGGAAATCCACGCCGGCCTCGACCCCGAGTCCCGCGAGGAATCCCTCGACTGCATCCGCCGCGAACTTGCCGAACTCCGCCTCCACGGCCCCAGCCCCGAGGAGCTGGCCCGCGCCAAGCGTCTCGCCATCAGCCAGACGAAAATGGCCATGGAAAGCACCGCCGCCCACGCCTCTTGGATCGGCGACTGCCTCCTGCAATATGACCGCCTCGTCACCCCCGATGAAGTGCGCGCCGAATGGGAAAAAGTCAGCACCACCGCCATCCAAGAAATCGCCCGTGAAGTTCTCGACGAATCCCGCATGGCCCTAGCCGAAATCCACCCCTAACACCGACCCTTGGACTGCGGCAGCCTGCTGCCGCTTTCCCGGAGCCAGCCCGCTGGCCCGGGCATATCCCCGACCACACATCCCCGACCACACATCCCCGACCACACATCCCCGGCCGCCGCTTCCACCGGTAAAGTCGGACCGCCTAGCAGTCGGTCCCTACCCCACAAAAGGTAGGGCTGGACCGCCGGGCCGGCCCACTTCCCCCCGAGGGCGAACCGCCCATGAAACGCCACTCCTCCGCCTCCCCTACCACCGGTAAAGTCGGACCGCCTCGCAGTCAGTCCCTACCATCTCTCAATCCCCGACCCCATCCCGCAAGCACCTTGCGCCCCGCCCGAATCCCACTAACTTCGTCATCCATGAAATCCCTCGCCCTTGCCGCTGCCCTTATCACCCTCGCCCCCGCCCACGCGAAACCCGGCGTCGAAGTCGTCGCCAAGGGCTTCGAACGCCCCGTCTGGGTCGGTGCCCCCTCCCGGATCAAAGACCGACTCTGGGTCATCGAACAGGCCGGCCGCATCTGGATCATCGACGCAAAAAGCGGCGCAAAACAAACGCAGCCCTTCCTCGACATCGTCTCTCAAGTCAGTCGCGACGGCAACGAAGAGGGTCTCCTCGGGCTCGCCTTCGCACCCGACTTCGCGACCAGCGGGCGCTTCTACCTGAATTTCACCGACAAGAGCCACCACACGCGCATCGTCCGCCTCATCGCCCAAGGGCCCGACTTCACCCAGGCCGATCCCGCGGGTATGGAAACCCTCATGTCCTACAAACAGGACTTCCAGAATCACAACGGCGGTTGGATCGACTTCGGACCCGATGGCATGCTCTACATCGGCAACGGCGACGGCGGTGCGGCGAACGATCCCCACCAGCGCGCCCAGGCCATGGACACCTACCTCGGCAAGTTGCTCCGCATCGATGTCTCGCCGAAAACCGGCTACCAAGTCCCCAAAGACAACCCCTTCGTCGGCAAAGATGGCGTGAAACCCGAAATCTGGGCCATCGGTCTGCGCAATCCATGGCGCTGTTCCTTCGATCGGAAAAGCGGCGACCTCTGGATCGGCGACGTCGGCCAGAATCACTGGGAGGAAATCAACTATCTCCCCAAGGGCCAAGGCGCCGGCACCAACTTCGGCTGGAGACTCCGCGAAGGTGACGTCGCCACCCCCGCCCAAAACGTCGGCGGCAAGGCACCGCGCGGAGCCATCGAACCCGTCCACGTTTACAAACACGGCGGCGGCCCCGGCGAGGGCATGTCAGTGACCGGCGGATACCTTTACCGCGGGCCGATCCGCGAACTCCAAGGCCGCTATTTCTTTGGCGACTACAACAACCGCCGCATCTGGTCCTTCATCCCGAACCGCAACGGCAAACCCACCCGCTTCAAGGATCACACCAGTGACTTCCAGCCCAAAGGCGGCAAACTCGGCATGATCGCTTCCTTCGGCGAAGACCCACTCGGAAACCTCTATGTCGTCGACCACAGCGGATCCATCCTCCGCATCGTCGACCGCTGACCTGCCCCCAAGGCATACTCCCACATCCATCCGACGCCCGCCCAACCCGGCGGGCGTTTTTGCGCCCACTTCACACATCACCTCGGCACGAAAGCCGCTGTTTGCGTTTCGATCCGCCATTTTTCGAAGGAAGAAGAACTCAAAATCTGACTTTTGACAAAATTTCACCTATTTTCACATTGCTCACGCCTCTCAATTCGCCTACTTCCCCCGCAGCAACCCCATTTTTGGCATGAGCAAAGAGAAACTCGACGGAGCACAGGCCCTCATCAAGACCCTCGACGACCTCGGGATCGAATACATCTTCGGCTACTCCGGCGGAGCAGCGATCCCGATCTTCGACGCCCTGGAAACCGTGAAGACCAAGATGAAATTCATTCTGGTCCGCCACGAACAAGGCGCCGTTCACATGGCCGACGGCTACGCCCGCGCCACCGGCAAGCCCGCCGCTGTCCTCGTGACCTCCGGCCCCGGTGCCGGTAACACGGTCACCGGCCTCATGACCGCCATGATGGATTCCGTGCCGATGATCGTCCTCTGCGGTCAGACCGTCACCTGGATGCTCGGCAAGGACGCCTTCCAGGAAGCAGATATCTTCGGCATCACCATCCCAGTGGTGAAGCACAACTACCTCTGCAAGGACACCAACGCCCTGCCGCGCATCGCCCGCGAAGCCTACCACATCGCCACCACCGGCCGCCCCGGTCCCGTGCTGATCGATATCCCGAAGGACATCTCCCAGGGACCCTTCACCGGCGACATGAACCCGCCCTTCGACCTCCCCGGCTACGACCCCAGCGGCGATTTCAAAATCGACTCCGCCGCTGTCAAGGAGGCCGCCGCGCTCATCGCCAAAGCCAAGCGCCCGGTGATCCTCGCCGGCCAAGGCTGCATGATCGCCCGCGCCGACAAGGAGCTGATGCACCTCGCCGAAACTCTCGGCGCGCCCGTCACTTCCACCCTCCTCGGCAAGGGCGTCTTCCCCGAAACCCACCCCCTCTCGCTCGGCATGCTCGGCATGCACGGCACCGCCTACGCCAACAAAGCGATGATCGAGTGCGACCTGCTGATCAACATCGGCTCGCGCTTCGACGACCGCATCATCGGCCAACCCGCCAAGTTCTGCAAAGACGCCAAGATCATCCACATCGACATCGACCCCGCCGAAGCCGGCAAGATGATCCAACCGGACGTGATGATCGTCGGCGATGCCAAGGCCGCCCTCACCGAGATCAACGAAAAGGTCGGACCGCTCGAAACCTCCGAGTGGCTCGCCAAACTCGACGGCTACAAAAAGAAGTTTCCTCTCAGCTACAAGAAGCAGGGCGGACTCCGCATGCAGCAGGTGATCGACGAACTCTACGAGCTCACCGAAGGAAAAGCCATCGTCTCCACCGACGTCGGCCAGCACCAGATGTGGGCCGCCCAGTTCTACAAGAACCACGAGTCCTACCACTGGCTCTCCTCCGGCGGTGCCGGCACCATGGGCTTCGGCTTCCCCGCCGCCATCGGCGCGCAACTCGCCCATCCAAAGAAAACCGTCATCTCCATCTCCGGCGACGGCGGCTTCCAGATGACCCTCTTCGAACTCGCCACCGCCCAGATCCACAAGCTGCCGATCAAGATCGTGGTGCTGAACAACCACTACCTCGGAATGGTCCGCCAGTGGCAGGAGCTCTTCTATGAAGATCGTACTTCCGGCGTCGACCTCGTCGGCAATCCCGACTTCTGCAAGCTCGCCGCGGCCTACGGTATCCCCAGCGTTTACATCAAACGCCCGGCCGACGTGACCAAGCAGCTCGAAAAAGCCCTCGCCTACAACGACGGCCCCATCCTCATTCACGCGGAGTGCGTGAAAACCGACAACGTCTTCCCGATGATCCCCGCGGGCGCCGCCCTCGAAGACATGATTACCGAAGCGCCCAAGCAGAAGATGGCCAAGCCCGTCGGTTCCACGTGAACCGAGATGGCGGATGGGAGAGAGCGGACCCGACCCGCTTTCTCCCGACTCGCCTCTCATCCACGATCCATCATCTACCATCCACCCTCTTCTTCCATGTCCAAGCCCATCATCACCACCGACACCCCGGTCGCCCAGCCTGCCAAGGTCCGCGGCCCCAGCCATACGCTGTCGATCCTCGTCAACAACGAGCCAGGCGTCCTGATGCGCATTTGCCAGGTCTTCTCACGCCGCGCCTTCAACATCGACTCCCTCGTCGTGTCCGAAGGCCGCAACGCGAACTTCTCGCGCATGACCATCGGCATCAGCGGCGACCCCCAAGGCCTCGACCAGATCATCAAGCAAGTCTCCAAACTGATCGATGTCATCCACTGCTTCGAACACACTTCGGAAAACGCGGTGACCAAGGAACTCGTCCTCGTGAAAATCAAGTGCTCACCGGAAGACCGCTCGCAGGCCCTCCAAATCACCGAACACTTTGATGGCAAAACCGTCGATCTGACCCCCGCCTCGATGATCGTGATGATCACCGGTGACAGCCCCAAGATCGACGCCGCAGTGACGATGTTCTCGCAATTCGAAATCATCGAAACCGTCCGCACCGGCAAGGTCGTCATGGCCCGCGGCGAGCAAGCCACCTGAACTCGGAAGCCATTTCCACTTTTCCCCACGGCCTCCCGCCCCATCCGGCGCGAGGCCGTTTTCATGCCGTCGCGCAGCGCCTGTATCCGATCCAAACAAAACTCTCCTCACAGCAGCCCGCGCGACCGCGCCTCAGCCATCGGGATCGGCTTCGCCTCGCAGACCTCCCGCCAGCCGGCGAAGTTCCACTTGTTCGGAAAGCCCCGGCATTGCTCCGGTTTGACCGGATGAATCCGGCAGCCTCCTTCCTCGAGCATCACGCACTCGTGATTCTCGCGCTCGATCAAAGACAGCCCCATCCGATTCGTCCGCAGACGGGTGAAACGGGCGATGAATTCTTCCTCCGCCAAACCAAGAAATGCTGCGATCGGCCCAATCTCGTCCTCCTCGATCCGTACGTCCCCCGGCCACTTGCAGCACGCCGTGCATCGCTGGCAAACATGGAAGGTATCCGGATCCAGCCAAACATCACGATTGCCCGGACTGCCGTGGGATCTGTGGTTCGATGCATTCATGATTTCAACGCGCGGCGACGGCATGCTGATAGGCGCGACGATAGTGATAGTCCACCCTGCCGAGAAACCAACGCCACTTCGGACCGGGCCGACCGTGATCGAGTAGGAAATGCGGACAGTTTTTGTTCGGCGGCTTTTTCCCGCGCCTCGGCCAATGGTAGTGCGGCACCACCCGGCTTAGCGGGATCCCACGATCATGCATCAGCTTCGCCACAAGCTTGGCCGTTCGCTCGATCGTTGCCGCGCGGTTGTTGCCGCGATGCTCGCACATCTCGATGCCGATCGACAATCGATTGCCCGGTCCATCGAAGTCCGCATGCTCGCCCTGCTCGGTGACCGGCATGTGCTGGATCGCCACCCTATCGTCCACCGTGTAGTGCCAGATCATGTAGCCGATCCGATTGCCGCCCCGCCGCTTGGTCGATCGCAATGCTCCCCGCTTCAAGGCCAGCGCATGCCGCGAAGCATCGGCCGCATAGTTCTGGGTCGAATGGATCGTGATGTAACGCGGCGTCATCGGCCGCAGTACCTTCCGCCCGTGAGTGCCGCGAGCCACCATGTCCACCCGCAGATGAATCTCGCTCTGCAAGCCGGCCGCTGAAACGGGTGCCCACACCGATCGCCCGCCGCGCTGCAAAGGCGCAGCCCCCCACAGTCCCACCACCTCGTCCCCACGCCCCCCCAGCGGAGCCACCCGTGTGCAGTGAAAACACAGCAGCCCCAAGACCAGCAAGGGAACCACAAAGGGCCATTTCATAGCATCCAACCTACCCCCCTCAGCCCCTCAAGCAAAGCCCGAAGAAGACAACCCAGCCCGTACGTGACCCCAACAGCCCCTTCAACCGCAAGCCCAACACATGCTCGATCCCCAAAAAATGGTAGGGATAGACCGCCAGGCTGGCCCAATTCATCCACACCTACGCAGACCACTCGTTTTGCAAATTCCGCCAAGAATTGACCCTCCACGAACGAAGACCGTAGTGCTTCTTAATGGCAGGTTGTCGATGAGCCGACAGCCCCACAAGCAGCTAAAAAACCACGCTCACAGATCTTGCCGCCAATAAAAAAGGCTCTCCCGGACGATGCCAGGAGAGCCATTGAAGCGAATCTCTAAAAGATCGAACTACTCTGCGTTCAAACGGTAGAAGTGCTTACCGGCCGGTGCTGGCACGGTGACTTGTTCGGTGACCTCGGTTGTCCACTGACCGGTGAGATTACCGCTCTGGACGTTGATGCCGAGGACCGCCGTGCCGGTCGAGCCGGGGTTTGTCACCGCTCCCATCACGCCGTTCATGCGCAGATCGAGGATCGTTTCCGGGGTGTAGAGCCCGTAATCCGCACCCGAGTCCGCCTCAACATACTGAGCCGTGGTCACGATGTTCCCGTTGACCTCGTCGAACTGCTGATCCCAGCCGGCGAAGATCCAACCGGCTTCTGGGCTGATTGTCGGCGGCACAACTGCTTGGCCAGCACGGATCGATTGCTCGAGTGCACCGCCACCAGTGGCACTACCACGAGTGCCGGGGTCGAATACCACCTTACCGCCAAGGGTCGGGAAGTTCAGGCCATACATGAACACCTGACCACCGTTGTCGCAGCGGAAGGCGGACACCGCACCACCGGATTCACCGGCGTGTTGCACCACACCAATGAGCTTTTGCTCCGATGTCGGCAACGACGCGATCACCTGCTGCTCACCGGGTCCGGCAAGTTCGGCAGCGCTGTAGAAGCTACCGTCAGGCTTTTTGGCCACCAGACCAGTCACGTTCCAACTGCCCGAGAACTCCGAGGAGGTCGCACGGGAGAAGGTGCCGCCGTAGGCAGAGACCTTATTGGCGGGAAGCGCGCGCGGGTTTTGGCTACCGCCGGCCATCGCCAGGAACCAGCCTTTACCAGGCTGAGCCAACTCAAGGGTCTCCGGGTTCAGCACCAGTGCATACTTCCGTTCGCCGTAGGCGTTGCCGGAGTCTTCATCCACAATCAAGACGTCAGCATCGGCGCTCTTGATCCACTGAAGACCATCGGGAGCCACCATCTTGTATGCGTTACTGGCATCCACGTGGGCTGCCGCAGTCTTGCTACCGTCCGAGTTCTTCGGTCCGGTGTGGGCAACGCCCTTGCCACCGGTGTTTAGAGTCAGCGATCCATTCTCCGCACCAATGATGCGGCGAACGTCGGCAGACACATACTCCGGAAGGGTCGAACTCGCAGTCAGCTCGGCGATGAGGTTCGTGAACTCAATCCCCAAGAGCGCACCCGGATTGGTGAGGTTCTGCACGAAGCGGAACTTCGTGATGTCTGGGTCGACAGCAGGGTGCTCCACCTTGTCGTCCGCTGGGAAGAAGGTGTAGCCTGCAGGCTGCTCATTGGCATTGAACCACTTGGTCGCCTCGGTGTTTGCCACCGAAACGGCATTCGAAGTACCCCAGCCATTCCACTGGAAGCTGGTCGGATAGTAGCGAACGCTGAAGCTATCCGGTGCCGTTGGATCCGCAGAGTAGCTATCGAGGAGCTGCTGATTGGTTTGTCCCGCGTTCAACGCGCTCAGGTTGGGCGCGCTCAGATTCAGCGTCGCGTAAGCCGAATTGGCCAAGGCCATGCCGTAGACCTTGCCATAGAGCAGTGAAGCGGTCCCGCGAAACGGAGCCAGAGAGCTTGTTGTGATGTGGTAGGCTCGGGAGGCGTCAGCCAACCGAAAACGTGAAGAGAAAGAGAAGAACA
>RDYP01000038.1 GCA_004293445.1 Verrucomicrobiota bacterium
ACCGCCTGCGCGTGATCGCCCAGTGCGGATGAACCCCAGCTATCAACCCACTCGCTGAAACCAAAAAATCGCCTCCTCCCCAATCTTTGGTGTAGACCCTGGTTACGCGCCGCATGGGGCAAATCAAACGGACCGGGAGGGATTCGAACCCTCGGTGCCCTTGTGAGGCACGCACCTTTAGCAAAGGTGTGCTTTCGACCACTCAGCCACCGATCCTTGGAGACTTGCGTCGCGCGGAGATTGCACAGAGTCGTGGAGCCTCGTCAACCATCCGCAAAAGGAATTCTTTGCTTTGTGCACGAGGCTTGAACGAGTCGCTCGGCCGTGGCGCTATCGAGGCATGAGATGTTCGCTTTGGAACCTGGTGACGATGGGCATGCTTGCGTCCTGCGCACTGCCAAAGAAAACCGAAGAGCGTGCGGTGGTTTCAGAAACCAGGCCGCGTTTGGTGGGGCGGATTGCCGCCGTCCCAGCAGGTATGGGCTTCGTTCTGGTCGAGTCCTACGGTCCTTGGCGGGTGCCCGAAGGCGGGCTGCTTTCGGGATTGGGTGAGGAGGGCCGCAGTTCGAGTTTGATTGTCACGGGTGAAAGGCTGGGCCGTCATCTTGCGGCCGACGTTCGTTCCGGGGAAGTGATGGTAGGCGATTCGGTCTATTATCGTCCCGTGAAAGATCCCGAGGTCCTCGAGGGCAACGAGACGAATTCAGGCTCAACACTTCCGGGTGCTGGGGAGGAAGGTGGCGATTCTCAAAAAGTCGGGGTCAAAAGTGCCGAGGGCTCATGAATTTCAAAATCATTTGCTGATCTGACGTGATTTCAGGGATTAATTTGAAATTTGGTCTTGCTTACAATCTGGATCCCTTGCTAGCTTCACCCCCGCAAAGGCTGTGCTCCCTTACTTGTCCCGAACGATGAAAACTACAACCAGCCATGAAACTGAGCACCTCGGGCGCCTCCAGCGCCTCATTGCATGCCGATGCAGATCGCCTCGCTGACTTCGTCCTGTTCACGCAGCGAAGCTGTATCCTGAACCTGTCCAACGAACTCAACAAAGGCAACGTGTCGTTCCCTCAGTTCTTCCTTCTGGCCTACCTTTCGAGCGAGGAGTATCTGACGATGTCGGATATCGCGAAGAAGATGGGTCACTCGACCGCCGCGGCCACTGGCCTCGTCGATCGTTTGGAAAAGCTTGGGTACGTCGAAAGAGTCCATGCCGCGGAAGATCGCCGCAAGATCATGGTTCGCATCACCAACAAGGGTGTGGAGCTGGTCGGAAAAATGCGGAAGGAAATTGCCACGGACCTCGCGGGAATCTTGTCCGAGATGGATGAAGACCAGGCTGAGGCCGTCGAGCACACGAAGCGCGCCATTCGGGCACGCGCTATCGCGTGAGCGACGAGGACGCCGAATAGCCCTTGGCGAATCGATCGCGCCTCCGTTACGGTTTGTGCCCGTGACGGAGGCGCTCTCTTTTCTCGACCCGATCAATTCTCTCCCTGGCTTTCGCGCGGGCTGGATTGGGCGAATCGCAGGGATTGAAGTGGACGCCGATCGAGACCGGACACTTTCCCGTTTGCGTCCTGCGCATGAATCGCTGGTGCGGCGTGAATTCGGGTGCGACCGCTGGTGGAGAGCTGAGCAGGTTCATGGCGATGGGATCGCGCGGGTGCCGGGTGCCGCTACGATGGTGGCGGGCGATGGCTTGCCGGTGGTTCCGGGGGTGGATGGTTTGATCACCAGCGCGCCGGGGGAGACCTTGGGAATTTACGTCGCCGACTGCGGTGCCCTTTGGCTGGCGGATCGGGGGACTGGTGCGAGCGGGCTGCTGCATTCGGGCAAGAAGGGCACGGAACTGGGGATTTTGACAGCAGCCATCGAGCGGATGGGGTTGGAGTTCGGCACGCGGGCGGCGGATTTGGTCGTAGTGCTGGGTCCATGCATTCGGCCGCCCCATTATGAAGTGGATTTCGCGGCCGAGATTTCGCGTCAAGCGGAGCGGGCCGGGGTGGGGGACTTTCATGATGCGGGTGAGGATACCGCCTGCGATTTGACGCGGCATTACAGCTATCGTGTCGAGAAGGGTAAGACGGGGCGCATGCTCGCTCTGATTCACAGCGAGAAAAATTCATGAACGAGGCACTGATTTTAGAAGCTCCAGCGAAGCTGAACCTGTCGCTGCGCGTCCTGCGTCGGCGTGAGGATGGATTTCACGAGATCGATTCCTTGATGGTTCGATTGCCTGGATTGTGTGATCGGCTGACTTTTAGACCTGCTGCGTCGGATGCCTTTTCTTGCGATGACCCGAGTGTTCCTTCGGATGGCTCGAATTTGGTATTGAAGGCTCGCGATGCGTATCGGGTGGCGAGTGGTCGGGCCCAGCCGTTGGCAATACATCTCGAGAAGCGAGTTCCGCACGGTGCCGGCTTGGGCGGTGGTAGCAGCGATGCTGCGGCGACCCTTCAGGCGCTTGATCGGCTGTCGGATGAGCCTTTGGGAACGGAGCGGTTGATGGAAATCGCCGCTACGCTGGGTTCCGATATTCCTTTTTTTCTTGGTGGGGCGACGGCCCGGGCAAGGGGGAGAGGTGAGCGCATTGACGCCGCTCCAAATCCTCCGGCTTTGCGACTGGTGCTGCTGAAGCCCTCGTTCGGCGTTGCAACACCCGATGCCTACGGGCGCTGGGCGGGTTCCAAAGAGCTACCGGGCATTCTTTACGCGCCGCAGCGTTTCCCTTGGGGCGAGCTGGTGAACGATTTGGAGCGTCCGGTGTTTTGGAAGCACCTCTTTCTTGCCGAGACCAAGGCCTGGCTGCTTGCGCGGCCCGAAGTGGCGGGGGCGTTGATGAGCGGATCGGGATCGACGATGTTCGCGGTGTTGCGATCCGGGGCTGAAGCCGGGCCGATGATTGATGCGGCACGGTCTGAGCTGGACCCCACCCTGTGGGCCTGGAGCGGGACCCTCGGTGATTGAGAGTTCCGGTGTCTCGTGCCGGAATTGTCCGCGCTTCAGGCGTGGTGCAGCAGGATCGAATTTGCCGCGAAGTGATCGGAAAGAATGTCAGAAATGATCACCAAAGGGGTTCCGGGGCGGACAAGATCGGCTTGCCGCAGCATTTCCACGGCGCGTTGGATCGTTTCGTCAATCGTGGCAGCAAAGGGCAGCTTGAAGGCCTCGATGCTACGGGTGAGGGCGAGTTGGCGGCAGACACGGTCTTTTGGGGTGAAGGCGTAGAAGCCGATGGTGCGAGGGCGCAGCATGGCGGTGTGGTTTGCCATCACGCCGCGGCGGGTGAGCACGATCAAGCGGGCATCGGGCAACGAGTCAGCGAGGGTGACGGCAGCGCGAGCCGCTTTTTGGCGTTCGTCGCGGAGCAGCACCGAGTGTCCGTAACCGAGGCCGCCGGATCGTTCGATCCGCATGCTGATTTTCACTAAAGCATCGACGCAGCGGAGCGGATGGAGGCCTACGCTCGTTTCCCCGGAAAGCATCAGGGCATCGGCCTCTTCGTAAGCGGCATTGGAAACATCGGTCACTTCGGCGCGGGTTGGCGTCGGGTTTTGGATCATCGATTCCAGCAGTTGGGTGGCGACGATCACCCGTTTGCCGAGTTCGTGGCAGCGTTTGACGAGTCGGCGCTGGAGGATGGGAAGCTCTTGGAATTCCACTTCGATTCCAAGGTCTCCGCGGGCGATCATGATCACGTCACTGGCCTGGATGATGGCGTCCATGTTACGGATCGCCTCTTGGTCTTCGATTTTGGCGACGATTTGCGCGCCTCCTTCAAGAGCTTCCACAGCTTCGCGCAATTCGCGGACGTGGGCGGCGTCACGAACGAAGGAGCCTGCGATGTAATCGGCATCGCATTCGACGGCGAGGGCGAGATCGACGCGGTCTTTTTCGGTAAGTGCGGGGAGATTGAGTCGAGTACCGGGGAGGTTGATGTGGCGCCGCGATCCGAGTTTCCCGGCAGTTTTGACCTCGCAAATGATGCGGTCGTCTTTCCGGGTTTTGATCTCCATGAGCATGGTGCCGTTATCGACGACCAGCGTGCGTCCTTCGGCCACGTCGTCCATCAGACCGCCGTAGTTGACGGTGGTGGAGAGGGTGATTGATGGAGTTGCATCGTTTTTGCGGAACTCTACAAGGTCGCCAATTTTCAGCTCGTAGGGGGTTTCGAGATCGCCAGTGCGGATCGAGGGGCCGGTGAGGTCGAAGAGGACGGCGACGTGGAGAGCTCGTTCGGCGGCGGCCTTGCGGACCCGGCGGGCCATTTCGCGTGCCCATTCGTGCTTGGCGTGGCTCATGTTGAGCCGAAAGACATTCGCACCGCCGTCGATCAATTGGGCGATGGTTTCCTCCGCTTCGGTCGCGGGGCCGAGAGTGACGATAATCTTGGTTCTGCGGGACATGGGATGGCGAAAGTGTGGAGTGAGGACGTTGCGGGAGTCGAGCGAGGACGGTGCATCTTCCGTGCCGGAATCGTCTCCAAGCTTCGGGCTGCGAGGGCTGATGGACACAAAAAACCCGCCGGTTCTTGGCGGGTGGAATTGGGAACGCTTGTTCCCGTTGAAACTTTGAAAATGGAAATACCGGGTCTACACCAAAGATTGGGGAGGAGGCGATTTTTTGGTTTCAGCGAGTGGGTTGATAGCTGGGGTTCATCCGCACTGGGCGATCACGCGCAGGCGG
>RDYP01000012.1 GCA_004293445.1 Verrucomicrobiota bacterium
GAAGGAGGTCGTAACCCTTCAGGCCTAGATTTAGGTTAACAAACATCGGGGACATGATGGCATTCGTGCCTCATGTCCCCAATCTTTGATGAAGAGCCCGATAAATTCCATTACTGGTGGATCTGGGATCCGATAGCCATTATTGGGAGGCGTTGCGGGCCCAGCGGGCGGCAGACTGGAGGATGGGAGCTTGTTCTCTAAGAGCGCTGCGAATGGGGCCTAGGAGCTGGAGATAGCGTGTGAGGACACGGAGAACATCTTCGCCCATATCGCGGCTGGCGAAGAGTTCGGCACTGGGAGCGGCGAAATTCAGGTCGGGCTGAAGGCTGGTCATGTCGAGATCAGCTCCGAGGTCGAAGCGGCTGAGCAGGAGTCGGCGCTCGTCGCCGCCTTGGTGCAGGTGGCCATCGAGCATCCAGGTCGGGGAGCCGAGGGTGTCGGCGTGGAGGAGGGTCATCAATTTTCGCTCGATGCCCCAGAGTTCGAGCAGCCGTTCCTCGCTGACCTGGGCGAGTCGAAGAAAGACAAGGTTGCGGAGGAAGGGCAGGTAGCTCGGGGGGAAGTGATTGCCGGTAAAAGAGGGAAGGTCGAAGCGCTTGATCAGGTTGAGCGCATGGATGCGGTCGCGGCCGATTTGGTGGGCGATGTCGGCGAGCGAGAGGCCGGCGCTTTTTCGGGCATCGTGGGAAGCACTCATCCGGAAGTTAGAAGAGATAGAGGATGAGGCAGGGCTGTCGAGGTCCATCGATGCGAAAGTCCGGACTCGTGGGCGAGCGGGATTCAGTCGTTGTGGCCGGCCTTCAGGCGTTCGATGGCGATGCGTTGGCGTTCGGCAAGGAGGCAGCGGACGACCGCGATGAGAAGGATGGTGCAGAGCAGGGCGGCGGCGGCGCTGAAGGCGGCGGTGGGGTCTTGGGCGAGCTTGGGTAGGGCGGGGAGGCTACGGATGCCGCCGAGAAAGGCGAGGAGTCCGGCACCGATGAAGCCGTGCCATTTCGAGCGCAGGGAGAAGAGGCCGCAGATGATCCATCCGCCGCCGAGGGTGAGTCCGCCTTGCAGCAGGGTGGGGTTGCCGCTGGTTTTGAAAGCGAGCATGCCGAGAACGGCGAGTAGGATTCCGGCGGTGAAGATCAAAGCGCGCATGAGCGGAGTGTAGGCGGGGTATGCGGGAGAGGCGAAGGTAGAAATCCGGTGAAGCTGTGGGCATGGGTGGCTCGCGCGCCACTTGCAAAGTCGCGCGGCTTGTTCAGGCTTACGGGCGTGAGTTGGACTTGGTGCAATGGTGAATTTTTGGAGGGCCCGCTGGCGGTTTCGCCTGCGGATCGCGGCCTGACGCACGGGTATGGGTTATTTGAGACGCTGTTGGCGCTGGACGGGATGCCGGTGGCGCTGGATCTCCATTTGGCGCGGATGCGGGCGGGGGCGGTGCGGCTTGGGTTGGATGTGGGCCAGTTGGGCGAGCGGGAGATTTGCGCGTCGATGTGCGGCTTGTTGGAGAGGTCGGGGTTCCACCGCGGACGGGCGCGGGTTCGGCTGGCGGTGAGCGCGGGGGTGGGGGATTTGCGGGACTTGGCCGGTGGGAGTGGCTCGCTGATGTGGATGACGGTAGGTGCCTGTCCTCCTCCGCCGGAGTCGTTGGTTTTGATCACGGCGTCTTTTCCTCGCAATGAGCGCTCGCCCTTGGCGGGACTGAAATCCGCGTCGTATGTCGAGAATTTGATCGCGCTGGACGAGGCAAGACGTGCGGGTGCGGACGAGGTCGTGTTTTTCAATACCCGCGGTGAGCTTTGTGAGGCGGCGACGGCGAATCTTTTCTTAGTTCGCGATGGTCGGATCTTCACCCCCCCGCTGTCGTCTGGGTGCCTGCCGGGGACCATGCGGGCACGAGTGATGGCTCGGATGCCGGTGATCGAGCAACTTCTGACCGCGGCGGATCTAGCTGCTGCCGATGAAGTGTTCGTGACTTCAGCGACACGCGGAGTGGTGCCGGTGGTGAAGCTGGATGGGAGAGAGTTGCCGATGCGGGAAGTAGCACAACTTTGCAAGTTGTGCTGGGGTGGGGCGGACCTCGCTCTGTGACTTCTTGGTATTTTGGTGAGGGGGGCCGTTCAGGGACACAACGTGCAACGTTGTGCTACTTGCGTTTGGGGCGGACCTCGCTTCGTGACTTTTTGGTATTCTGGTGAGGCGGGCCGTTTTGGGACACAACGTGCAGCGTTGTGCTACATTGGCAGCAGCGGTGCCGCACCGATTTCCTCGGCGAGTTCTTTGAACTCTTCCAGCTCCGCCGCGGTGAAATGGAGGCCACCGGCGTCGTCGGAGCGCTTGCGGGCCTCGGCTTCGAATTGTCCGGGCAGGACGCAGCCTTCATTGCCGTGGCCGAAGATGTCGCCGAGAACGGATTTGAGATTTTCCATCTGATCGCGGCCCCGGGCGAAGGCGCCGCCTGAGATCGCATCGGGGTGGATCACTTGGAAGTAAAAGGCGGTGCCCGTTTTTTCGTCCGCGGGAGCCAGCGCCGGCCGACCGCGGAGGGTGGGCATGGAACCCCCGATCAGCGCGGCATAGAGCTCGTTGATCAGGCACATCGCGTAACCTTTGTGGGCACCGAAGGGCAGTAGCGCGGCGACTTGGTTTGGGTCGTTGGTCGGCTGGCCGTCCTTGTCAACTGCGGCTCCGGGCGGGAGTTGCTTGCCCTCGCGCTTGAGCGCTTGGACCCGGCCCATGGCCACGGTCGAGGTCGCCCAATCGCTCACCACCGGGAAGCCGAGGGCGGCGGTGGTGGGGAAGCCCCAAGAGTGGGGATTGGTGCCGAGGGTGGGGAACTTGCCGCCGAAGGGCACGACTTCGGCGAGGGCGGAAGTGCAATTGGTGTAGGCGATGTAGCCTCGCTCGGCGGCTTCCATGACGTAGCCGCCGCCCCACAGGTAGTGGAAGGCGTTGTCCACGCTGACTTGGCCGATGCCATACTGGTCGGCGAGTTCGATGCAGCGTTCGATCGCCCGATAGGCGACGCTTTGGCCGAGCTTGCGGTTGGAATTCCAGATCTCCGAGCCGGGGAAGCGCGATGGTATGACCTCGATTTCCGCGCCGGGGACGCACCCTCCGACCGCGCTGCCGAAGAGATGATCGAGATGCAGGGCCTTGAGCGCGTGGTGGGTGCGGATCCCGTGGCGCGCTGCCTCGGCCGCCAGCTTGGCTCCTTCCGCGGCTTCGTCGGCGGTGAATCCGCGCGAGCGGTAGGCAGCTTCAACGAGTTGGTCGTGGGCGGCGCGGGAAACGGTGAGGAATTCGGACATGGCTGCGGGAAAAGGCTTTGCTGGCAGGGAGACAAGGCCGACTTGTCTGACAACTCAAGTGCCGAATCCGTCCGCCTTCTTGCAGAATCCTTTGGAATCCTTAAAGTTCACAAACCTCAATATGCGGTGTCCTATTTTTGATTCGGATACCATATGTAGTGCGAATGTCGCCTGAAGCTTCCCGCTCCCCAATTTCGGGGTAGGATCGGAGACGTTCGGAATCCCTCCCGGACGCAATTTCTCACCCGCTTCTGTCGCATGTATCTCAAGTCCCTCGAAATGTATGGCTTCAAGTCCTTCGCGGATAAGACGAAGATCGAATTCCACCAAGGGGTGACGGGGATTGTCGGTCCGAATGGCTGTGGGAAATCGAATGTGGTCGATGCGATCCGCTGGGTGTTGGGCGAGACATCGGCCAAGGCTCTGCGCGGCGGTGAGATGGCGGACGTCATTTTCAACGGCACCGAGAAGCGCAAGCCGCTGGGGATGGCTGAGGTTACGATGACGATGGCGGACTGCGAGCAGGCCTTGAAGGTCGACTACAATGAGGTCTCGCTGACCCGACGAGTGTTCCGCGACGGGAAGTCGGAGTATCGGATCAATGGGACCTTGTGTCGTTTGAAGGATATCCATGACCTGTTGATGGACACGGGTATCGGTCGCACCGCTTATTCGATCATGGCGCAGGGGCAGATCGACCAGATCCTCTCGTCGAAGCCCGAGGAAAGGCGGATGGTTTTCGAGGAAGCGGCTGGGATCACCAAATACAAGCGCGAGAAAAAGGAGGCGCTGCGGAAGCTGGAGTTCACCGAGGCGAATTTGTTGCGGGTGTCGGACGTGCTCGCCGAGCAGGAACGGCGGATGAACTCGCTCAAACGCCAGGTTGCCAAGGCCCGGCGTTATCAGGCGCTGGCCGGCGACGTCCGGATTCTGGACACCCATCTCGGGCACAAGCGTTTCGTCGAATTCAGTGCCGAGCGCGACGAGTTGCGGACCTCGATCCGTTCGTTGGAGGCGACCGAGGCCGAGCTTGAGCGGTTGATGGCTCCGAAGGAAGAAGCGGTGGCGGATGCGCGGCTGGATGCTCGGAATTTCGAGCAGGAGTTGGCGGACCTTCGTCAGCAGCTCAATGCGCATCGCAACCAACTTGCTGCCGCGCAGGGGCGTGTCGCTTTCAACGAAGAGCGCAAGGCCGAGCTGGAAGGCCGGATTTTCCAGAATCGCGAGGAGATCGAGACGACTCGCGAGAAGCTCGCGCAGCAGGAGTTCGATGTGGTCGCGGCGAATGAGGCTCTGGAGCAGCTCGCCCGAAGGATCGCGGAGCAGGAGATTCAGCTCGCGGATCAGGAGGAGCGGACCCGGATGGCACGCGGCGGTCGTGAGGAGATCGAGGCCCAGCTGAGGGAGGCTCGCGCGGAGGCGAATCGCGCGCAGACGATCATCGCTTCCACGCAGGCAAGGATCGAGAGTTCGCTGGCTCAGCTTGAGACGAGCCGCGAGCGCGCCCGGATGTTGGCCGACGAAGAGCAGCGCTTGAGCCTGGAGAGTGAGGAAGCTTTGGAGCAGCGAAACCGGATCGTCGCCGAGCTTGAGGAGCACTCGGCCCGCAGTGCCGAGCTGGAGGAGGCATTCAACAGAGCGGAGCGGACTTACCAGCACACGCGGGGTGATCTTGACGCCTCGCGCGCGGCGGCGATCGAGGCCAACAAGGTGCTGGCGCAGCGTGCGTCGCGATTTCAAGTCGTCCGTCAACTCGTCGCGAGCGGCGAGGGTTTCCAAAAAGGCACGCGCAAGGTGCTGGATGGCTTGGACGACGCGGATCGTTTCAAGCCCGGGATTCACGGGGTTCTGGCCGGTTTCATCGAAGCGGACCGGACTTGCGCGCGGGCGATCGAGACAGCGCTCGGTGGTCACTTGCAAGCGGTGCTGGTATCGGATGAAAAGCTGGCGGATGCCATCGTCTCGCGACTCACCGAGAAGCGGCTCGGCCAGGCGGCCATCTTGCCTGAGACTTTCGTCGGGCACTCGGTCGGCACCCAGATGGAAGCATTGCCAGAAGGTGCGATCGGCTGGGCGCTGGACAAGGTGAAGTCGGACCCGCGCGTATCGCGAGTGATCGAGCGGCTGCTGGAGAAAGTCCTGATCGTTCCGAACTTCGCCACGGCTCTGCGTCTGCGTGCGGTGATGCCTGATGTGACGATGGTCACCCAGGCGGGTGAACTGTTGGGTGCCGAGGGCGTCATTCACGGCGGCGACGCGGGCGAAGGGAATGTTTCAGTGCTGGAGCTTCAGAACGAGGTCCGGGACTTGGAGATTGAGGTGGGCGGCCTGACCGAGGCGGAGGCCGTGGCTCGTCAGCGGGTAACGGATTTGGAAGCTCAGCTCGGGCGTTTGCAGGAAGAGGTGGAGGCCAGTCGTGAACGGGTACAGCGTCACAAGGTGGAGCTTTCCACCCTGCAAGGCCAACTGACCTTGGCGAGCCGCGAGGTGGAGAGTGTGCAGACCAAGCTCGAGAACGTCCGCTGGGAACGTGGCGAACTTGAGAGCCGTGAGCAGCTGGTCCACGATAGCCGTAGTAGTTTGGAAGCCGAGCTCGCGATGGTACGCGAGCGGCTGGAAGGTCATGAGGAAGACCAGCGACGCTTGCAGTCGCAAGTGGAAGCGTCGCAGCGGGATGAGGCGGAGTTGCAGCAGGCATTGAACGAGCTACGCACTTCGTTGGCGGTCGAGCGCCAAGCAAAGCAGGCTGCGGAAGCCCAGCAGCAGCCGATGGAGGCTCGTTTGAGCGAGTTGCGTGAGCTTTCGATCCGCCGCGAGACGGAGATCGAGTCTTTCGTCCAACGGATCGAGTCCGCTGCGGCCGAAAACGCAAGGCTGGCCGAGGAGGTGGAGACGCATCAGGCGGAGGCGGAAGATTTGACCGTGGAGATCGAATCCCGGTCCGGTCGCCGCAATGAATTGATCGAAGCGATCGATCGAGCGGAGGCGGAACTGTCGGAGTCCCGTCGTCGTTATGCAAAGGCATCCGAACAGCGTGGCCGCGAGGAGGTGGCGGTGACCAAGATCGAGCTCCGCTTGGAGAGTCTGGTCACGACGATTTTGGAGCGTCATCAGGTCGAACTCGCCGCCTTCGAGCCGGACGCCCACGCTCTGCTGGCCTGCATTGCCTCGCAGAAGTCTCAGCAGGCGAGTGGCGGCAGGCAGAGTTTCGTCGAGAGCGAGGATGGCGATGACGAGGAACCGGCGATCATCGTGGTCGATGCCTCAAAGTCGGTGGAGGAAGTTCCCGCGATACCCGGTGAAATGGCCGGCGAGCCGGATTGGAATTTCGTGGAGTCGGTGGTGAGTGATCTGAAGCGTCGGCTGGATTCGATGGGTCCGGTGAATCTTGACGCGATCGAGGAGTATGAGGAACTGGAGGAACGCTACAACGAGGTGCGTTCCAACTACGACGACCTCGTAAGTTCGAAGGCGAACCTGATCGAGGTGATCGAGAAGATCAATGAAGAGACGAGGCGTCGTTTCAGTGAGACCTTCGCGCAGGTGAAGCTGAATTTCCGCGACATGTTCAAGGAACTCTTCGGCGAGAAGGGGCAGGCGGACCTGATGCTGGTGGATGAGAACGATCCATTGGAGTCGGGTATCGAGGTGATTGCCAAGCCGCCGGGCAAGAAGTTGCAGAGCATTTCGCTGCTTTCGGGCGGCGAGAGATCGATGACCGCCGTCGCGCTGCTGTTTTCGATCTACATGATCAAGCCGAGTCCCTTCTGCGTGCTCGACGAGCTCGATGCGCCCCTGGACGAGTCGAACATCAATCGTTTTGTCAAAGTGCTGGATCGCTTCATCGACAACAGTCAGTTCATCATCGTGACCCACTCCAAGCGCACCATGGCGCGGGCGGATGTGATGTATGGAGTGACGATGGAAGAGTTCGGCGTGTCCAAGCCGGTCGGCATGCGTCTGACCAGCAGCGAAGACGTGGCATCGAAAGGCGAAGCTCGAACGGCGGCGCAGAAGGCGGCCTTGAGGCTGGATGCCTGATTTTTCAGAGATTCTTCCGACAGAAGAGGGATGGGGGACGGTGTGCGACCTGAGTGGGTTTGCTTGCCGTCCCCCGAATTTTTTGTGCGCGGTGGAGGTCGGAAAGCGGGAGCCGCTACGGCAATTTCCACGCCGCTTTTTTGGCTCGGTAGTCGGCTTCTGGCAGGAGCACGTAGAGAGGTTGTTGGGTGGGGTCGATCCACGCGATGAGGTCGCGGAGTTTCGGTTCGTCCATCGTGGTGCAGCCGGCGGTTGGCTTGGTCCCGCCGCCGCGCCAGATGTGGAAGAAGATGGCGCTGCCCTTTCCGGGCACGATTTTCGGCGGGGCGTTGTGGGCGATGAAGAGCTTGAGCGAGTGGGGGTAGTCGTTTTGCTTCATCTGCTGCTTCTTTTCCCACGGCGTCGTGGGATCGCGGTTGATGACGAGGTGTTTGTTGTAACTGGGCGAGGCGGGGTCCTCGACCCAGAGATCGCGCGGGGTGACTTGGCGGTAAAAGAGTCTGGGGTGCCGTTGGATTTTCGGATGGCTGCCCCAGGCTCCGCCGATGCGGAAGACGCCGGCGGGGGAGCGCAGGTCGCCTTCGTTCTTCACGGTGGTTCCGGAGGCCAGCGGGTGGAGACCGAGGCCCCAGACGAGGCCGTTTTTGCCGAGTCGGCCTTGCCAGGGACCGCGTGCCTTGATCCATCGGTCACCTCGTTTTTCGTAGGCGGAGAGGGTGACGCTGGAGCTGTTCCAATCCCTCGCCGTGCCGACGATGCACTGTGTCGAGGCAGCGGGTAGTTCGAACGAGGATAGCGGCAAGGCCAGAACGAGCAGCGTCAGGAGCGTACGAAACATCGCCGTGAGCATGACGGGCGCGGAGAATCGCGCAACTTCCCATGTGGCTGGCGCTTGAGATCCGGTCTTTATGGATTCGTGAGACGGTCGCCGAATCCGGGTCGTCATGCCGCGGGATCAGCGGCCTGCGGGATTGTGCGTCGTTATTCGTCGCACACAGGTCCCAAGCGGGCCTCGTTTGAGTAAGAAAGTAGTCCCGACAGGAATCGAACCTGTACCTACGGCTTCGGAGGCCATCGTCCTATCCATTGGACTACGGGACCAAAAAACGACGATGAGGTCGTCTGCGGCGGGGCTGAAGGTAGTGGGTGGCTGCGAAGCTTGGCAAGGAGAACCTATCGGATCAGTGCTGCCCGCGAGCTTGCATTTCAGCTTCCTCCTCGTGGGAGTGGATCTGCAGGCTGGCGTTGATGGCCTCGCGTTCGGTGATGGATTTCAGCACGCCGCGGATGGCGGAGGCGCTGAAGCCATTGCGGCCGATAAGCAGGGCGACATCGGATTGTCGAAGAACGAGTTTGAAGCGGAGACGCTTTGGGCCGAGTTCGGTGACCTTCAGTTGGGCCTCAGCCGGGAACTCGATGAACTGCACGGCGACGTACTGGAGGAAATTCCGGATTTGATCGGTGACCCGCTGCATGGGGTGGATCATGCCTCGATCGGGTCGGAGAGCAAGGGCGGAAGCATTGGAGAGCCCGTCACTCGAGCGGGGCCAGCGCGTCGCGAAGGGCATCGACGGCGAGCGGCGGGTGGCTGGCTGAGAGCGAAATCCGCAGGCGGGCGGTGCCGCGGGGGACGGTGGGATAGCGGATGGCGGGAACGAGGAAGCCGAGGTTTTCGAGGCGCTCCGCGGCAGCAAGTGCGGCGGTGTTTTCACCAAGAATCCTCGGAATGACGGGCGATGGGTGGCCCGGGGAGAGGGACTTGATGCGTGCGCGCAGCTCCTGCCGCAGGGCATCGCCCGTGGCCGAGCGAATCAGCTCCAGCGAGGTCCTTGCAGCGTGCGCAAGAGCGGGCGGCGGAGCGGTCGAATAGATGAAAGAGCGGGCGCGGTTGATGAGCAGATCGCGCCAGTCTTTCGAGCAGGCGAGGTAGCCGCCCGAGAGTCCCGCAGCTTTGCTGAAGGTGCCCATTTGGAAGTCGATCCGGGACTGGAGTCCAAGTTCGGCGGCCAGGCCCATGCCTGCGGGGCCGATGACGCCGAAGGCGTGGGCTTCGTCGAGGAAGAGCAGGGCGCCGTGACGGTCCTTGGCCTCGACGATCCTGGCAAGCGGGCAGAGGTCGCCATCCATTGAGAAGACCGACTCGGTTACCACGATCACCCGCGCTTCCGATTGGCGGGCGCGGATACTGGTGAGCAGGCGATCGAGCTTGGCGATGTCGTTGTGCGGGAAGACGCGGATCGTGGCTCCGGAGAGGCGTGCGCCGTCGATGAGGCAGGCGTGGCAGAGCTTGTCGAGAACGAGGACATCGTTCTTTCCCACGAGAGCGGGCAGGCTGCCGGTGGCGGCGGCGAAGCCGGAGGAGAAGCAAAGGGCGGCCTCGCTGCCTTTCGCCAAGGCGATGTCCTCTTCCAGTGCGTGGTGAGGGGGAAGGCTGCCGCTGACGAGTCGTGAGGCGGTGGCGCCGGAGCCGTAGCGGCGGATGCCATCGATGAATGCGCTGGCGAGGTCGGGGTGGGCGGCGAGGCCGAGGTAGTCGTTTGATGCGAAGTTCCACAAATCGCGTCCTTCGCGTCGAACCCTCGGTCCGGCGCTGGAATCGAGAGTGCGCAAACTGCGAAGCAGGCCGGATTCGGCCAGCCTGGCGAGTTCCTCCCCGGGTTCGGGCATGGTCGTTAGGGGTCGGTGGGACGTTCCAGCGCCCAGCGGAGAAGCTTTTCGGAGTCCTTCCAGATATTGGCCGAGTTGCTTTTCAGCGCGACGACGATGGCTGAGCGGCCATTGAGCGTGCCGGAACTCGCGAGGCAGCGGCCGGCGGCATTGGTCGTGCCAGTTTTCAAACCGTCGCAGTAAGGGATGGTTTTGAGCAGGCGGTTGGTATTTTCGAGGGTTTTCACTCGACCGTCGCTGTGGCGGAAGGTGGTGCGTTTGAGGGAGGTGAAGGAATGGATGGTTTGGCTGCGCCAAGCGGCACGGGCGGCGATGGCGATGTCGCGCGCGGTGGAGAACTGTCCTTCCTGAGGCAAGCCGTGCGGATTGAGGAAGTGGGAATTGCGCATGCCGAGGGCGGCTGCTTTGCGGTTCATCATCGCGGCGAAACCTTGTTGGCTTCCGGCCACGTCGCGAGCCAGGGCGCGGCCGACGTCGTTGGCGCTTTTGACCATGAGGACCTTGAGGAGTTCTCTCCGCGGATGAATTTCGCCAGGTTTGAGGTAGAGCTTGGTGGGTTCGCAGCGGGTATCGTCGGCGGAAATGGTGACAGGGCGGTCGATGCTGCCTTGGTCCATGACCACCAGTGCGGTGACCAGCTTTTGGGTCGAAGCCACCGGGCGGCGTTGATCGGCGTTTTTCGCGTAGAGAACGCGGCCGGAAACGGGATCGATGACGATGGCGCTTTCTGCCACGACCGGCGGTGGTGGGGCGAGAGGGATGGAGCTGGTTTGGATGGGTTCGGCGCGTAGAGGCGGCGGGGCGCTTGGGCGGCGCGACGTGGAATCGACGCCGCAGGCCTGGAGTAGGATCGAGGCGGTGAGGAGGCCGAGGGTGCGCAAGGAGGTGTTGCGAAACATCGGGCCGACTATCCTTTGCCACGCCTCGCCCCTCAAGGCGGGATTCGGCGAATTTCCGCTTGCAAGCCCCGATCGAGCTTGTTCTTGTTCCCAAGAACAGTGTTCAGAAGAAATGAATCCGTCGCTTACCACACAACAGCAAAGGGTGCTCGATTACCTGAAGGCCGAGCATCGGAAAAATGGCCTGATTCCAACGACCCGCGACATCCAGAAGCATTTCAAATTCGCGAGTCAGACAGCGGCGATGAGCCATTTGCGCGCGCTCGAACGGAAAAAGGTGATCGAGCGGATTCCTGAGAAGGCGCGGGCGATCATTTTTCTGGATGAGCACTACCGGGAGGAGATCGTCGATATCCCCGTTTACGGACAGATCGCGGCGGGGATGGCGAGTGAGGTGGAGCAGGAGAAGGAAGGTTGCATTTCGATCGACGTCGCATCGATCGGGATTCCGCGCAGCGCCCGCACCTTTGCGTTGAAAGTCCGCGGGCATTCGATGATCGACGCGCACATTTGTCATGGCGATACCGTGATCCTTGAGTTTCGCGAACCGCGGAATGGGGATATTGTCGCAGCCCTGATCGACGGTGAGACAACCTTGAAGCGCTATCTGGTAAAGAATGGGAAGCCGTTCCTCCGTGCGGAGAACGAGGAATTTCCTGACCTGGTACCGGCTCGTGAATTGATCATTCAGGGCGTATTGGTTGCCTTGTTACGCAAGGCGGCTTGAGCGGCTTGCTTGAAGGCCTGAGGCAGCTTCCACGGTACTCGCCTCGGGCTCGAAGCCCTCTTTTTGCGGGCACTTGATACCCGTGTGACGGCAGAGGGGTGGGGTTTCAGAAGCGAGGGCGATTCTCCTGAGGACAGCGGTACAGGATTCCATCACTTGTGTATGGATCGCTGTTCCCACATGCCCCCGATGCATGCCTTTCGGGCATCTGTGGAGGCCCCTTATCCCAGCCGCTTTTACCGTCGTCGCAGACTCAGCGGAGGCGGTAATAGCCGTCGGGATTGTAGAGGAAGTAGACGTCTTTAGGGGTGAGGCGGGGCAGGTAGGCGAAGGGCTTGCCGTTGGCGTCGATTTCTTCCTGAAGGGTCGGGGTGGCCGGTGCGGCGGGAGGGGTGCTGTCGGGGTTGCGGGTCAGCGAGGTTTCCTCGACGCCTTGAATCACGTGGTTGACCCACTTGAGCTTCTGGGCTTCTTCGCCGAACTCGCTCCAGTCGCCGCTGGTTGAGTGCTCGTACATCCGCTTGATGAACTCGTCCGTGCTGATGCCCATTTTATTGGCGACGGGGGTGGCGAGGCGGGTCCACCAGCGCTGGCTTTCCTTCACGATCTCCGCCTGTTCGGTCAGGTTCAGCTGCCCGAACAGGGTCGCGCTGATTTGGTGGTGAAGAACAATGGCGTTCGGGTAGGCGTAGGATTCCTTGGCGAGGGTGGCGATGCCCGCGGCCATCGATGCGGCAAAGGATTTCACCACCACATGAACCGGCGCGTCGCTGGACTCCATCGCCTTGAGGATCTGGTAGCCGGCCATGACCGAGCCGCCGGGGGACTGGTCGATGACGATGAAGATCGGCAGCTTGCGGTCGGCGTTGTTGAAGAAATCGATGCGCTCGGTGATGTGCTCCGCAGTGCCCATGCCGATCGGGCCGTTGAGGGCGATGCGGCGGTCGGAAATGACCAGAGTGCCGTCGGGCTTGAGCGGGTTTTCGAGGTAGACTGGCTTGGCGTCCGCGTAGCTGCGGCGCTTCGTTTCCATCTCGATCGCGGCGATCTGGTTCTGGAGCTTGCCGACAGCGATGCCGGACTCGCTTTGGACAGCCTTGAGTTCGTTCGCGAGAAATTCGGCACGAGCCTTGGCGATCTCGGCATCGCGCAGCAGGCGGCTTCGTTCGGCCTCCATTTTTGCGTTCTCCTCTTCTTGACTCGCTTGGCGTTTCACGGCGGCGAGGGCGAGGCGTTCGGTGAGAAGTTCCTTCTCGGACTTCAGACGGTTGACCTCGGCGCGCAGTTCGTTGGTCTCCGCCTTGAGTTTTTCGGCGGCGAGGTTGTTGAGGACGGTGAGTCGATCGAGCTCCTGCTTCGCTGGGTCGGCCTCGGCGGGCTTTTCCGCAGCCGGAGCAGTGCTTGGTGTCGCCTGTGCTTTGGGCTCTTCGGCGGCTAGTGCCGTCGCGGTGGCGAGGAAAAGTAGGGCGGCGCGTGTGGTGGTTTTCATGGCGGTGGGGTCGTCAAACGGGTATAATCAAGCGTCGTCCCGGGTGTCGTTTGTCTTGGCGTCGCGGCGTTGTTTGCGAATGCCGAGGACGACCATCAGGGCGGCGAAGGCGAGGAAGATGCAGGCACCGATGCCGAGCCAAGTGATCAGGCGGCTGCCGCCTTTGCGCATGTCGTCATCGCTGACGAGGTCGGGCGGGCTTTCCCCGGGAAGACGGGAGAGGATGAGTTTTCCGTTAGAGATTTCGGCGCGAGTCATGGCGGCCATGGCGGGACCGAGGGTCGGGTGCTTGAGTGAGTCTTCGAAGATCCGGAGGGTTTCGAAGTGGTTCATGAAGCCTTCCGCCACGATGGCCGATGGGACTTCGAGTGAGTCGACCTTGAGAACCAGTTCCCGGCGGGTCAGCTGCGGACGGCCCTTGAGGGTGCCGATCAGGTAGCGAGGGTCGGAGGTGATGGTGTCTTCCTCGTCGTCGCGGGCGAGCCGCGGGCGGCCGTTGAGTTTGTAGCAGATATCGATGACGAGGTGGTCGACGGTGATTTCGCGGATGCGGAAGCTGCCGCGGAGGTCCCGGACAGGATCGAAGGCGGCGATGGCGAGGTTCAGGTCGGAGGCATCGAGCTCCAGCCGGGCGGGGACGGAGGTGTCGCCGTGGAGTTGTTGGCGGAAGGCTTCGAGGCGTTCGACGAGTTGGTTGACGCGGGGCTCGTTGCCTTCGATCGCTTCGATGGGGAGCGGGGCGGGGCTGGGTGCGGTGAATTTTTCGATTTCGTCGGCCTGGCGGAAGGGGATCCAAGCCGAAAAGCCGATCAGGAAGAGCAGTATGAGCAGCGCCAGGATTAGGATCAGGCAGCCGGCGAAGGGCGAACGGGCGGTGGCTTGCGGAGGCATGGGTGGCGCTTCTTAAACGCGCGGTCGAGGAAAGTCGAAGGGAATGGCGAGGGTGGAGGAGGGGTCGGGGGGCGGGGGTGTAGGGACCGACTGCCAGACGGTCCCACTTTACCGGCGGCGGAGGAGGCGGTTCCTTGGCGAGCTTTTGCGATCCGCCCTCTGGGGTGAGAGTCGGCCGGCCCGGCGGTCCAGCCCTACCTTTTTAGGGATGGTAGGGACCGACTGCCAGACGGTCCCACTTTACCGGCGGTGGAGGAGGCGGTTCCTTGGCGAGCTTGTGCGATCCGCCCTCTGGGGTGAGAGTCGGCCGGCCCGGCGGTCCAGCCCTACCTTTTTAGGGATGGTAGGGACTGACTGCCAGGCGCTCCCACATTACCGGCGGAGGAGGAGGCTGTGCGGTCGGGGCTTTGGCCGGGCCAGCAGGCTGGCTCCGGGAAAGCTGCAGCAAGGCTGCAGCAGTCCAAGGAAGATGATGGTTTGTCGCTTCAGGGTTCGAAGCGCTCGTCGGGATCGATGGCTTCGAGTTTCTCGCGGTAGCTTTTTTCGTCGAAGCCGGATTTGCGGCGATACATGGCGTCGGTCTCTTCGCCGAGGCAGGCGGCGATGCGTTCCTTCGCGTCCTCCGGGTTCATGCCTTTCGAGGTCAGGCGTTCGAAGGTCTTGGCGACGTAGCGGGTTTGAGGGGCCTGGAGTTGCTGCTCAACGGCGTCGAGCAGGTCTTGGAAAAAGGCGTCTTCGTTCATCGCGGGGAGAAATCAGGGAAGGGGGCGTTCGAGCATGTGCAGCCACGGCGTGTATTCCGGTGGGACGGGAGCTTCGAATTTCATTCTCTCGCCAGTGGCGGGGTGGTCGAAGGCAAGTCGCCAGGCGTGGAGCATCAGGCGGCCGGTCCGGGCTGCTTGGCGTTCGGGCTTGGCGTAGATGGGATCGCCGACCAAGGGGCAGCCGAGATGGAGCAAATGGACGCGGATTTGGTGGGTCCGGCCGGTGTGGAGGTGGCAGAGGACCAGCGCGCTGCCGCTGGCGCGATCGATGGCCAGAACCTCGTAATCGGTAATCGCGGTCTTGCCGCCGGGCGGGTTGACCACGGCCATTTTTTGGCGGTTGACCGGGTGGCGGCCGATGTGGGTGAAGACGGTGCCGCGGTCGGGCTTGGGGACGCCTTGGGCGACGGCGAGGTAGAGCTTTTCCATGGTCCGGCCGGCGAATTGCTCGCTCAGCGACTGGTGGGCGGCATCGGTCTTGGCGACGACCAGGCAGCCCGAGGTGTCCTTGTCGAGGCGGTGGACGATGCCGGGCCGCTCGACGCCGCCGATGCCCGAGAGTTGGCCCTTGCAGTGGTGGAGCAGGGCATTGACGAGGGTGCCGTCTGGATTACCCGCGGCGGGGTGGACGACGATGCCGGACTCCTTGTCGAGGACGACGAGGTGTTCGTCTTCGAAAAGGATGCTGAGCGGGATTTCCTGGGGCAGAGCTTGGTCGGGAACGGCTTCCGGGATGGCGATGCTGAGCAGGTCGCCGAGGGCAACGGCGTCGCGTGGCTTGGCGGGCTCGCCGTTGCGTAGGATGAAATGTTCGCGGATCAGCTCCTGAACGCGGGAGCGCGAGAGTTCCGCGATCCGCGAGGCCAGGAAGGCATCGAGGCGCGTGCCGGCATCGCTGTCCACGCGTATTTCCATGGGCGGGGAGCGTCGTGGTCGGTGGGCGCTGCTGTCAATGGCGGGAAATGATTCACGAAAATGAAGTTTTCAGCAGGAAAGCGCGTTAGTAGTCTTCGCCATGCCGGAAGGGGACCTTGAGATCGCGTATTGCCATGCCTGTGGGAGTCCCATGGACGTGTCGTTGGTGGCTCCTTTTTCGAATGTCGAGTGTCCGCTTTGCGCGAAGCACACTCGGGTGAAGCGCGAGTTCGGTCCCTATACCCTGCTGCGGCGACTTGCTGTTGGAGGAATGAGCGTGGTGTTCATCGCGGAGGACAACACGCTGGGGCGGGAGGTGGTCGTAAAGATCCTCAACGAGGAATATGGTGGCGATGAAAAGCGGATCGGGGCCTTCGAGGAAGAAGCTCGGATCACGGCTTCCTTCAGTCATCCGCATGTGGTGCGGGTGTTCACCACCGGTCGGGCTTTCGGGCGATTTTACATCGCGATGGAATTGGTGCCGGGAGGGCATTTCGAGCATCACATCCGCGAGCGTGGTTCGATCCCCGAGGCGGAGGCTTTGCCATTGGCGATCCAGGTCGCGGCGGGTCTGAAAGCCGCGCATGCGGCGGGTCTGATTCACCGCGATGTGAAGCCGGGGAATATCCTGTTGGATGCGTCGGGGAACGCAAAGTTGGTGGATTTTGGTTTGGCCTTGGTGACGAAGGGGGGCAGTGCGACGGCTGAGGAGATTTGGGCGACGCCTTATTACGTCCCGCCGGAAACGATCGAGGGCCAGGCTGAGGATTTCCGTTCGGATATCTATGCCTTCGGTGCGACGTTCTACCATGCTCTGGCAGGTAGGCCGTCCTGTGATGAAGAGACGATGGATACGAATCGCCTGCGGGAGGCGAAGCGGAAGATCGCGCCTCTGGCAAAGGTCGCGCCGGGAACGAGCGCTGAAACCTGTGCGATCATCGAGCGGGCGATGGCTCATGATCCTGAGCAGCGCTTTCGTTCCTACGATGATTTGATTGCAGCTCTTGAGGGTGCGCGGCAGCGGGTTGCCAACGGTGTGCCGGAAGCGGTGCCGTCGAATTCTTCGCGGCGGGCCGGTGGGGAGCGTTTGGCGGACAAGCTTGCGCTTGCCGGCGCTTCATTGGCGGTGCTTGGTGCGCTGGTCTTTGGTGCGTGGTGGGTGATGCGGCCGAATGAAGTGCCTGAAGCGGTGACGGGCGGGAAGGAGTCCGTCGCGGAGGCACCTTCGGAATCCGTCGATTCGTCCGGCGGGCGGCGTGCCGGGGCGGCATACCGGGAGGCGGGGGAGGCGCTGCGCGCGGGAGATTACGATAAGGCTCGTACTTTATTCATTCGGGTTCGGGACGAGCCCGGCGTGATGGAACCGACCGGTTCGTGGGCGGCTTGTGAGGCTGCGATTTGCTCTTATCTAGAGGGTAGGGCGGGAGTCGCGCGGCGGGATGCGCGTGCGGCAAGAGAGCATCTCGAACGGAGCACGCAGGTGGATGCGGCAGTGAAGCTGCCCTTGCTGGAGACCTTGAAAGTTCTCGGAGGATTTCCGGCGGTCCGCCGCTCCGATGCGGCCGTGGTTCCATCGGGGCCGCAGCTGCTGGTGGCCTTGATGGCGGGCCTGAGAAATTGGGAGCACGGGATGTTGGTGGAAGCTCTGCCTCATTTCGAAGCGGTGATGGCCGTCGAGGCGAATGGCCCGGACGAGTGGATTGCTCCCTATCAGGACATTCTCCGAGGCTATCTGGCGGATCACGCGAAGCTTGCCGCGGCCGATTCGGTTCGCCTGCCGGATGGTATCGAGGCCTGTCGGAAACGGGCGGAGGAATTGGAACTGCTTCGTGCGGGGTTGAAGACGAAGGGGCGTGCCGCGTTCAATGTGCGGAGTTGGCAGTTGGCGATTCAGTCGAAGATTCACGCGCTTGAAGGATCCGCTCTGTCGCCGACGCCTCCCTCCGTGGTTGCGGAGAAGGTGGATTGGATGGCGCAGGTGAAGGGTCACACCGAGGCGTGTCGATTTGATGAGGCGGCGGAACTCCTGCGCAGGCCCGAGTTGATTCGGGAGTCCGGCAAGGAGCGGAGCGAGGCGCTCTTAATGATGATCGAGGCGGCGGCGGCCTTTCTGGGTGAACTCGAGGAGGAATTGGCGGGTGGTGCAGCGGATGCCGTCTTGGAGCTGCGCGATAAGACTCGGCCCGGTCCGATCACCGGCACCCGTCGTGGCGGTTTGCGAGTCCGCGATGCGGCGGGGGAGTCTCGTGAGCTCGCTTGGGCGGATATTTCTCCGGACAGTTTGATCGATCTTCACCGCATGCTGATCAAGGACGAGACCAGCGAGATCGAGCGCTTGCGGAGGCACGAGCAGGCGATCGCCTTTGATATGCTGGCGGGCAATCCGGAGCGGGCGCAGGAAGCCGCGAAGGTGCTTGCTGAACGTCATCCCGCCTTCAAGCGCCGATGGACACAACTGCAGCCCGGCATCGACTGAGGCCCGGGAACTTGCCAGTCGCACTCTCATTTTTCACCATTACCAAACATTTCCCCATGGCCGCAGAATACACCGAAGCCGACATCAAATCCCTCGACTGGCGCGAGCACATCCGGATGCGCCCGGGCATGTACATTGGCAAGCTGGGCGACGGTTCTTCGCCGGATGATGGCATCTACATCCTGCTCAAGGAGGTCATCGACAACTCGATCGACGAGCACATCATGGGTCACGGCAAAGAGATCCGTGTTGATATCGACGAAGAAGGCCGGGTCGAAGTGCGCGACTTCGGGCGCGGCATTCCGCTCGGCAAGCTCTTCGATTGTGCTGCTCAGATCAATACGGGCGCCAAGTATGACAGCGAGGCCTTCAAGAAGTCGGTCGGCCTGAACGGCGTCGGCATCAAGGCGGTCAATGCGCTTGCCAGTTTTTTCGAAATCCAGGCATGGAGGGACGGACAGACTAAGGCGATCGAGTTTTCCAAGGGGGTCGTGACCGAGAATATGGAAGCGACTCGTCGGGAGGACGCCCCCTCGGGCACCCGGCTGGCGTTCGAGGTCGACCGCACGATTTTCCCCGCCAAGGCGAAGTTCAAGGAAGCTACGGTCGAGCGGATGTGCCGCTACTATTCTTATCTGAATCCCGGTCTGGCGATTTTCTTCAATGGCAAGAAATTCAAGTCGAAGGACGGTCTGCTCGATCTGTTGCGCGAGGAGATGGAGAGCGAGGCGCTCTATGATCCGATTCATTTGAAGGGCGCGGATATTGAAATCGCTTTTACCCACACCGCCGAGAGTGGGGAGGAATACTACACCTTCGTCAACGGCCAGAACACCACTCAAGGCGGCACCCACTTGCAGGCTTTCCGCGAGGGTTTGGTGAATGCGGTGCGAGGCTTCTACAAGAAGCAGTACGACCCTGCCGACATCCGAGCGGGCATCGAGGCCGCGGTCTGCGTGCGGATCGTGGAGCCAGTCTTCGAGTCGCAGACCAAGACCAAGCTCGGGTCGGCGACCATTACGCCGAATGGTGAATCGCTGCGCACTTTCGTTGGCAATTTCCTCAAGCAGCATCTCGACAACTACCTGCACAAACATCCGAAGGTGGCGGAGGCGATCCAGAAGCGGATCCAAGCCGCCGAGCGCGAGCGCAAGGATCTCAAGGGCATCCAGAAGATCGCCCGCGAGCGTGCGAAGCAGGCGAAGGTGCACAACAAAAAGCTTCGCGACTGCCGCGCGCATTTGGGATCAAAGCACAAGCAGCGGCTCGACAGCACGCTCTTCATCACCGAGGGCGACTCGGCTTCCGGTTCGATTACCAAAAGCCGTGATGTCGAGACACAGGCTGTGTTCTCCCTTCGTGGCAAGCCGCTCAATACTTTTGGTCTGGCGAAGAAGATCGTTTACGAGAACGAGGAGTTCGCCCTCCTGCAAGCGGCCCTGGGGATCGAGGATGGGATTGAGGAGTTGCGCTACAATCGGGTGGTGATCGCCACCGATGCTGATGTCGACGGGATGCACATCCGTTTGTTGCTGCTGACATTCTTCCTCCAGTTCTTCCCTGAAGTGATCCGCGAGGGACATCTGTTCATCCTTCAGACCCCACTGTTTCGGGTGCGAAACAAGAAGGAGACGGTCTATTGTTACGACGAGGATTCCCGGGTGAAGGCGATTGCCAAACTGGGCAAGAATGCCGAAATCACACGCTTCAAAGGTCTCGGTGAAATCTCGCCGGACGAGTTCAAGTTCATGATCGGCCCCGACATGCGCTTGGATCCTGTGACTTTCGAGGAGGGCAAGGGCACCAAGGAATTGCTTGCCTTCTACATGGGCAAGAACACGCCCGACCGACAGGACTTCATCATCGGGAATCTGCGGATCGAGGTGGACCGTCAGGTGGCTTGAAGTGTCGAGCTACGATGAGTGCCGTTTCTCACACCCGCCGCTTTGCTGCCGTGTGGTTGGCGTTCTCGCTTGCCGCCGAGGGGATGGAGGCTCCGTCCGGACTGTTGTGCAACCTGCTGGTCCAGCCGGAGAAGTCGCTCATAACCGAGCCGCGGCCCGATTTCGGTTGGATCGTCCCTGCCTCGAGGCAAGGGGATCGGCAGCGCGCTTGGCAAATTCTCGTCGCGTCGAGCGAGTCCTTGATCGTGGCGGGAAAAGGCGATCTTTGGAATTCCGGCAAGGTGGAGTCCAACAGATCGATCAATGTGGCGTATGATGGCGCTCCGCTGGCTCCGCAACGCGCTTACTGGTGGCGGGTGCGGACATGGGGTGTGGATGGCAAGCCTTCGCCTTTCAGTGAGCCGCAGAAATTCGTCACGGGGGAGTTCGGTCGGTCTAACAAGAAATGGCCGGGCGAGAGCCGATGGGTTCCGCTTCCCGACGAGCAGGGCTGGACTTTCGAGAATCGTCCGCCTGTCGTTTTTCAAGCCAACCCAGCGGCAGCGGTGGTGGCACGGCCGGATGGGAGCTGGTTCCTTGATTTCGGCAAAGCGGCTTTTGCGACGCTGTCGATGAGCATCGATTGGAAGCCCTCTGTTGCCGGGACCGCGAGCTATGTGGTGCAGGTTGCCTTGGGAGAAAAGAGGAAGGGGGATGCGGTCGATTCCAAGCCGGGTGGAGGAATCATTCATACCCGGGTCCCACTGACGATCCGGCCGGGCAAACATGATTACACCCTGCAATTGCCGCGTTTCGTGCCGCGCTATCCGCATAGCCAAGCGATGCCGGCGATCATGCCTGATGTGATTCCGTTTCGCTATGCGGAGGTGATTAGTGGAGCGGAAAAGATTGTGGTGAACGAGCCGAAGCAACTCGCCTTGTGGATCGGGTTCGATGACTCCGCCTCGTTCTTCACTTCATCGGAGCCGGCCCTTAACGACGTTTATCAGTTGTGTCGTTACTCGGTGAAGGTGAACACTTTCAATGGCGACTATGCGGCGAGCCAGCGGGAGCGGATGATGTACGAGGCGGACAGTTACATCCATCAATTGAGTCATTACGCGGTGGACAGGTCTTTTGCGACGGCGCGCTACAGCATGGAGAACATGATTTTCCATGCATCGTGGCCCACCGAGTGGATTTCCCATAGCATCATGATGGCTTGGGCCGACTACTGGCATACGGGCAACCCGCGTTCGTTGGGTCGTTACTATGAGCAGCTCAAACCGAAGGCCATGCTCGCGCTGGCGGGCGAAGATGGATTGATCAGCACTCGGGGTGGCAAGCAGACGAAGGAGTTCCGGCAATCGATTCATTTCAACGGAGCCGCGCTGAAGGATATCGTCGATTGGCCGCAGAGTGAGGCGGATGGGTTCGAGTTCCGCGAAGTCAACACGGTGGTCAACGCCTTCCATTATCGTTCCTTGGTGGATTTGGCTTCGATCGCTGCGGTGCTCGGAAAAGATAAAGAGGCCTCTTTTTATCGTGAACGGGCCGCACGGGTGAAATCTGCGATCCACGAGCGAATGTTCGATCCTGCCCGCGGGATTTATGTGGATGGTGTCGGTGCCAAGCATGCCTCGCTTCATGCGAATCTTTTTCCGTTGGCCTTCGGAGTTGTCCCCAAGCAGCACCGCAAGACGGTTGTCGATTTCATCAAGTCCCGTGGAATGGCCTGTAGCGTTTATCCGACGGTGTATCTCTTGGAGGCTTTATTCGATGCGGGGGAGGAACGTGCGGCGATCGATCTGATGACTGCGACGCACGACCGGAGTTGGCTGCACATGATCCGGGTGGGATCTACGGTCACCACCGAGGCTTGGGATGTGAAGTACAAGGCCAATAGCGGTTGGACCCACGCATGGAGCTCGGCACCGGCTCAGATTCTACCGCGGAAATTGGTGGGGATTGAATCAATGGAAGCGGGTTTCGGCAGGGTGCGAATTCACCCACGTCCCGGTGATGTGGCCCACGCACGAGCGCGTTTGCCCACTATCAGGGGAATGATCGACGCGGGTTTCCAGCGCGGCGCCGATGGTTCCTTCGAACTATCGGTGAGCTTGCCGGCGAATGTTGTCGGCGAGGCAGTGCTGCCTTGCTTGGATAACGCCTCCGACGAATTGCTGCTGAACGGCAGGGCGGTGCGCGGGCGTCGGGTGGAGAATCGAGGCTTGGTCGTCGAGCTCGGTTCCGGGAGGCATCGGATACTCCGCAAGCCCGGGTCGAAGTGAGCCCGGTGCTGCTTGAAGAAAAACCCGCTGCCCACGTTGGGGGGAACGAAGGCAGCGGGTTTATCCATGGGGGGATGGTCCGCTCGGGGGAGCGGTTACTCCAAGCTCGGCGATTCGGGGGAAAGGCGTCGCTTACGTGGATGATCCTGCGTTAAGCGCCGCGCGCCCGCCATTACGCCATCGCGTGGGATTTTTCCGTGGCGGGCGATTCGAATAAGGGCTGCTACCTGGCGGGATCGGATGATGCGTCAGTTCCAGCGAGGTGAGTCAAAATCGAATCGCGGGACTGCTAGGCGATGTCGCATGAAGCGCCATCGCCGACTTGAACTCAGTCTTCCTCCGCGCCGAGAGCCTCGTCGAAGGCGTCTTGAATTTTCTCAACTTGAGCATCGGTGTAGGCCTGCTTGCCTTCGAAGCCCCACACCACTCCGGGCCAAGCGGGGTCGCTCGATGAGCGCCCGACGATGTGAATGTGCATCTGACGCACTTGGTTGCCGATGCAGGCGACGTTGAGCTTCTCTGGCTTGAAATGGTCGGCGACGAATTCCGAGACCAGTCGCACTAGGATCATCACGTCGCCATAAGCGTCGGGCTCGAGCTGGTGGAGGTCTTCGATTCCCTCTTCGACTTCCGGGACGAGGATGAACCAAGGAAAGATCGCGTTGTCCTTGAGCAGGATGCGGCAGCCGAGTTCGGAGCCGAAGTCGTGGCTGCCAGAGGCGAGCCTAGGAT
This sequence comes from Verrucomicrobiota bacterium, assembly GCA_004293445.1. Classification (GTDB taxonomy): domain Bacteria; phylum Verrucomicrobiota; class Verrucomicrobiia; order Verrucomicrobiales; family Akkermansiaceae; genus Haloferula. The sequence goes on from RDYP01000012.1 coordinate 23,075, forward strand.
GAAGCGTGAAAGACATGGCCGATCCAAGCCCGCTGAAGTGGTTGGTGCAACTTCGCAAGTGATTTGGGCTCGTCGACTTTCTTGAAGCCGGACCTTTGCCAAATCCCGACATCCTGCGATGCTGCGGGGGTGAATCACGATGCCGATGCGATCTGTTTGCGCGCCATGGGTTTTTTGGAACTCGGGATGCCAGAGGATGCTTTGGCGGAATTGGATGAGTTGACCGTGGGTTCCTCGATGGCGCTGCATTTGCGGGTCGATGCCTTCTTTCGTCTCTGCGATTGGCAGTCCGCTCTGGAGATTTGTCTGCCGATGACCGAGCAGGAGCCGTCCGACGCCGGGTGGTGGATTCAATCTGCGTATGCCACACGACGGGTCCGTTCCTTGGTCGAAGCGGAGTCGCTTTTGCGGACGGGACTGCGGAAGCATCCGGAGCACCCGCTCATGTTGTACAATCTCGCCTGTTATGCCTGCGTTCAGGAGCGACTCGACGAGGCGCGCGAGTGGCTGGAACGGGCGATCGTCGTGGATGAGGCGCAGGTTTTCAAAATGGCGGTGGTAGATTCCGATCTCGTGGCCCTGAGGACCTGGCTGATTGAGCGGCGACTCAAGGGGCGGGCTTGAGAGGGTTGCTCGGGTTGCCGGCGGCGAGGCGCTTCGCCATTCTCGGGAAAAGCAGCCAGTGCAGCGGAAGAATGGCATACCAGTAGGCGCGACCGGAAAGGCCCTGTGGGCGAAAAGTGGCGGTCTGGCGCAGAGCATCGCCCTCGATTTCAAATTCCAGCCACGCTTCTCCCGGTAGCCTCATTTCAGCGTAGAGCATCAGGCGACCGCGATCGCGGTCCGCGACCAGCACCCGCCAGAAATCCAGCGCGTCGCCGGGGCGCAGTTCTTTGGGATGGCGCCGCCCGCGGCGCAGGCCGGTGCCGCCGACCAGTCGATCCAGCCAACCTCGCAGCCGCCACGCCCACTTCATCGCGGGCCAGCCCCGCTGGCCGCCGAGTGACCAAAGAGCATCGATTACCGTCGACCGAGGCGCCTTCAGTGGAACCCGCTGCTCGTCGCGCAGCACGCCATGGGCCGGCACTTGGATCGCATCGACAAAGCGCGGGGCGAGCGAACCGGCGTTGAGCGCGTCGAACCAGCTCGAGGGCACGCGATTCTGAGCAATTCGTGCGAGTGCCTTTTCGACCGCCTCGCGATAATTGAGCAAGGGTGGTGCGAGTATATCGCGGATCGCCTGATCGCGGCAGACGGTCTCGTTTTTCATCGAATCAACCAGCGTTCGAGCCAGCGGGAAGGAAGTCGCGGTCATCAGGTAGAGCCACCACGAAGAGAGCTTGGGGCTGAGGAAAGGGACCGGCAGGAACCAGCGTCGCAGCCCTCGAACCGCGGCGTAGCCTTCTAACAGATCGCGGTAGCGAAGCACCTCGGGTCCGCCGATGTCGTAGGTTTTGCCCGCGGTTTCCGGTCGTTGGAGGAGTCCGGTCAGGTAATCGATCACATTGCGGATGGCGATGGGTTGGCAGCGGGTGTTCACCCAGCGCGGGCAGATCATCAAGGGCAGCTTCTCTGCGAGGTCGCGGACGATTTCGAAGGAAGCGGAGCCCGAACCGACGATGATCGATGCGCGCAGTACGGTCAGAGGGATGCCGCTTTCGCGCAGGACTTCTTCGACGTGAAGGCGGGAACCGAGGTGGGGTGACAAGGGCTGGGATTCGTCGATCAGCCCCCCGAGATAAAGAATCCGTGAGCAGCGTGTCTTGCGCAGGGCGACGATGAAAGAGCGGGCTGTCGCTTCCTCGTTCGCTGCGAAATTCCCGCCGCTGCCCATGGAGTGGAGCAGGTAGTAGGCGGCGTCCAGATCGGCGGGAAAGTCCGGAAGTGAATCGGGTTTGAGAAAGTCGCCCTCGATGACTTGAAGCTTGTCGCCAGCGTCGGCAAAGTCCCCTTCTGGGAAGCGTCTGCGGTCGCGAACCACCGCGGTGATACGATGCCCGGCGTCGAGCAAAGCAGGCAGGAGCCGCAGTCCGATGTAGCCGTTGGCGCCGGTGAGGAGAAGGTGCACGGCAAAGAATGGCACGAATGCCGCGTCGCGCCTCCGCGAATCGCGCGCGGAGTTAGCGGAACAGCCCTTTGAAAGATCCGAACAGGCCGCCCAGCGGGGGAAGGTCCTGAACCTTTCCGGCGAGCAGGCCGTCGACCAGCCCCTCGTAGCCGTCGGGGAGCTTCGACTTCACGAAATCCGCCACGGTCTGGAGGGTCGCGTCCACTTGCTCCGGACTCAGCCCCAGTGCGGCCAATTTTTCCTGAAGTTCGTTCATGAGTTCGGAAGCGTGGGGAGATACCGGGAACAGGACTCGAACCTGCACAAGAAAACTCGCCTGATCCTAAGTCAGGTGCGTCTACCAATTCCGCCATCCCGGCGTCGGTCGAGAAGCTAGCGTCCGGAGTTCCGTGTGCAAGTCGGCTTTTCTTATTCCGTCTGACATGCAAGCGAGGCTCGTGGTGTCGGCATCTTTCAGTTTCGCCCCTTTCCCCTTGCCAGAGCAGTCGAGGGAGACGGGAATCGGGCACAAGAAACCCCTTCGAATGAGCAAAAGAATCCGCCTTAAGGACGTGGCCGACCTCGCCGGAGTGGCGGTCAACACCGCGTCGACCATCCTCAATCGGCGGCCGAATTCCTGGGCATCCAAGGAAACCGAGGCCCGCGTGTTCGAGGCAGCTCGCGAGTTGGGCTATCGTCCTTCGAAAACCGCGCGTGCGCTGCGCTCCGGTCGCTACCACAGCATCGGTCTTTTGATTCAGGATCTCACCAATCCTTTCTTCTCGACCTTGGCGGACGAACTGGAGGCTGCGGTCGAGGAGCGTGGCTACGGCTTGCTGGTGGAAAACTGCCGATCCTCGCTGCTGCGGGAAAAGCAGCTTTTCGCGGAGCTCGACGACTTGGAGGTGGATGGCACCGTGCTTTGGCTCTCTGACAACGCGATCTTCCGTCCGGAGCTTGCGGCCATGGCTGCAGCCCGACATCCGGTGGTCGCGCTGGGGAATGGGATTCCCGCGCAGTCGATTCCGGTCGATGCGGTGCTGTCCGATTTCACTCAGGGACTGGAGGATGCGGTGGATTCGCTTTGTCGGCTGGGGCATCGTCGCTTCGCCTTTCTAAGCGCACTGGCAGAGGGTCAGTCGGATGGCGATCGTCCGCGCTTGTTTCTCGAAATGCTCGCCGCTCGTGGCATTCCGGCCGTCGATATCGATATCCTCCGCACCGGCCACAGCGTTGCGAGTGCCTGTGAGACCTTTTCCGCATTCCTATCCGCACGGACGGAAGGCAGACCCACTGCTCTGTTCGCGATGAACGATCTCGCAGCGATCGGTGCGATGCGCGCGGCGATCGATCACGGGATGTCGATCCCTCATGAACTGTCGGTGGTCGGAGTGGATGACGTTCCGCTTTGTTCTTTTCTGCCCATCAGTCTGAGTTCCATCCGGCAGCGGTTCAAAATGATCAGTCGCGCCGCGGCGGAGCTCTTGATTTCAAGAATCGAGCTTCCCGTGGGGGGCGAGCTAGCACCTCGCCAGCAGGTGTTTCCGACACTCTACACTCCGCGAGAAAGTGTGGGCCCTGCTCCGCGATGATTTTTCGATGCGCTCGTGGGCATCCCGATCGCCGATGGCAGAACCGATGCCAGTTCGGCCGTTTACTCTGAGGCTGATGTCGAGGGGGTAAGCCTTTTTCCATGATGCAAATCCCGGAGGGACTCATTTTGCGCGTCTTCAGTTTTCCCTTCGGGTCGCAAGCGGTTCGCTACCGCGATGGCGGCGGCAAATGTTGAAAATGCTCGCGATGAGGCTTTGGATCAGGGTGGAGAAGGATGTTCGTGGTGTTGGCGAGTAGATCGTCCGCTCTGCATTAGTCCTTTGGCTGAGAATGGTCTCGTATGCATATCATCGGTCAAACGCGATGGTTCGTTGTGTCGCAATCATACATTGAATGGGCGCATTTCTCCAAGCGGATCGAGCGAGATTGTGTTTGGTTACAAGCAGATACCCCCGCCAAAACTTACTAAGCCCAAAGTATTCCTACGCAAAGCTACAAGATTTCGCCTTTGGCCCATTGACTCCATTGATTCCGATCGGAGTGGATTGAGTTCATTCACCGGCCCGTCTCGGTCACCGCGGTGACAAGGAAACAAAAGCATCTACCCCCTTCCAAATTTCCTCTGAAAACCAACCCGTAAAACCCCGCCCATTATGAAACGTATTGCCACCGGACGAAAGTCCATCCGAGTCACTCGCCTGTCGAAGCAGGCGCTGCTTGCCACTGCCTTGGCGTCTGCCATGGCTTCACTCTCCGCCCAAGCCCAGCTGGCGGTGGCGGAGAACATCCTCGTTGACCTCCGTGCTACCCAAGGCTCGGCTGGTACCGCGACTTGGTTCAATCGTGGCGTTGCCGGGAACTTCTCGGTGGTCAGTGGGACCCCTGTGAAGCAGAACATCGGCGGCGTCGACTATGTCACGATGGATCCCACTACCCAGTACGTCGGGCCGGTCGCGCCTCCGACGGTGACCGGTGCCGACACCCGCACGGTGGAGGTTTGGGTGAAGAACGATGTCGTCAACAATGAGGACATCATGATCGCCTGGGGCAAGCGGGGTACCAACGGCCGCAACTACGCTTTCACCTACGGGACCCAGCCGGCCTGGGGTGCGCTCGGAGCTTGGGGTGGCGAGGACCTTGGCTGGGGCGCGGTGCCTGCGGCGGCAACGCTCCACCACTTGGTCATCACCTACGACGGCGCGACCACGAAGCTCTATTCTGATGGTGTATTCATCAATTCCGAGTCCCTGCCGCTGAACACCTTCAACGATCCCTGCAATTTCATCCTCAACGGAGGTCGGGAGGGCGACAACAGCTCAATTCAGCGTCCGAACGTCGGCAATCTGGACTACGCGGTCATTCGCGTTCACGCCGGGGCTTTGAGCGATACTCAGATCGCGGCTAATTACGCCGCCGGAGTTGGCGGGGATTTCGCGGATGCGGATGCGGACGGTCTGCCGGACTTCTGGGAGGACTACTATCTTTTGGACAAGAATGACAACGGCGGCACCAACGCGAATTTCGGTGCCTCCGGGGACCCGGACAGCGATGGTCTAACCAATCTTCAGGAATACGAAGGTGGCACCGCGCCGGTCAACGATGGGGACTTCGACGGCCTCGACGACAACTGGGAGATCTCCAACTTTGGAAATATCGGTGCCCAGAATGGGGCGGGCGACCCGGACGGCGATCGCGATGATAACGCTGCGGAATTTGCAGCGGACACGGATCCCAACGATCGGACCAGCCATATCGACACCGATTCACCTGTGGACGGAATTTCTGATGCTTGGGAGGAATTCTACTTCCCTGGCGTCGGCACGCTGGCGACCGACGACGACGATCTTGATGGCCTTAGCAGCTTGGAGGAGTTCCTCCGCGGCACCAATCCCAACGATCTTCTTTCCAATGGAGAAGCCGATGGCGATGCCGATAACGACGGCTTGGACGATGCTTGGGAGCGCCTGTATTTCACCAATGTGGTCGCGCAAGGTGCGGCTGGCGATCTCGACCTCGATGGCGCGAGCAACCTTGCCGAATACAACGCGGCCTCAAATCCAAACGTCAGTGCCTCTACCCCGACCGACGTCAACGGCGACGGGCAGCCCGACACGGTGCTGAACCTGCCCTTCACCGCGCTGGGCAGCGGCGGCATTCTCGACGCGACGGGCGAGGCCACTGGTTTCACCACCCGCCTCCCGGGCACCGGAGCCGCGCTGGCGACGCCGAACGACGCGAACCTCGACATCGACACCGCGAGCGGCCTGCTCAACATCACAAGCACGACGTCGGACTTCAACGGTCAGGTTGGTATGAATGTCGCCGAGGCCTTCGGTATCCAGCTTTCCTCGCTCGGCTTCACTGGGACCGAGGATCTGCTGGTCCGCGCCAAGTTCGTCGATTTGCCCGCCTTGGCGGGCTTCGACCAGATCGGTGTCTATGCGGGCACGGCTTCTACTGCCGTGGTGCGCGGCGGGCTCATCAATCTCGGATCTCGCCAAGCCTACGCGGCTAACACCAATGGCGGCGGCGACTCCGGACAGACCTTCGTCCCCACCGGCGTGCTGGGTGTTGGTGTCTCGATGACCGTCGAATTAAAGCGCATCGGCGGCGTTTGGTCGCTGGTGGTGAATGGCGTCAATGCGACTCCGGGTGTCGCTCCTGCATTCCTCGATACTGCCACCGACCTCAATGTCGGAGTCTTCCACGCTGACGTCCAAAGCGGCACGCAGGTCGCCAAGCTCGAGAGCTTCACGGTCGTTCGCTTCGGATCGGCCGTGGTCAACCTCGACTCCGATGAAGACGGTTTGGCCGATGCGTGGGAAGAAGCGAACTTCGGTGCGGGTATCCTGACCCAGTCCGCCAGTGGAGATCCCGATGGCGACGGTCTCGACAACCTCTATGAGTTCGCTTTCAACGGCGATCCTAACAGTTCGTCTGACAATGCTGTGATTGCCTCGGCCTATGCCGACTCGAACGCCAACACCAACAAGGATCTCACCATTACCATTCCCGTGCGAACCGGGGCGACCTTTGCGGCCGCTGCTGGCAAGCAGACGGCGGAGGTGGAGGGCATCACCTACACGGTGGAAGGTTCCGTCGACTTGACGGCCTTCGACAGCGCCGTTGCTTTCGTTGGGAAGGCCGACTCGAACGATCCAGATTACGAACTGCATACCTTCCGCCTGACCGCATCCGATGCGCCGGGAGCAGCGAAAGGTTTCTTGCGCGCCGTTGTTGCCAAGACTCCCGCACCTTGACCCTGTCACAGTGACCCCCGGGGATTTTTTCCTCGGGGGTCTTTTTGCGTCGCTGCCGCGGGCCTGCCCGACGTGAAAAGATTTGCCCCGCTCGCCCGTCTTTCCAAGCTAGTCCCATGATTCGATCCATCGTCGTTCTCGGTGCCGGTAGCGCTGGTCTGATCGCCGCGCTGACGCTCAAGCGCAAGCTCCCTCGGCTTGAGGTGAGGGTGATTCGCAGCCCGGAGATCGGGATCATCGGAGTGGGCGAGGGGACCACCGCCGCCTTTCCCCGCCACTTTTTCGAGTATCTCAAGCTGGACCCCTCCGAATTCTATCAGCGCGCCGAGCCGACCTGGAAACTTGGCATCAAGTTCCTCTGGGGGCCGCGCGAGGCCTTCTATTATTCCTTCGGTCGCGAATACGCCGCCCGCCTGCCACAGCTCGGCCGCAACAATGGCTTCTACATCGATCCGGATGCCACTTGGGTTGGAAAAATCAGTGCCTTCATGGCCCACGACAAGGCCTTCCCTCGCAAGCCGGACGGGATGCCTCTTTTCCACAACCAGCACGCTTTTCACATCGAGAACAAGAAGCTGGTGTCCGCTCTCGAGTTCTGGTGCGAAAAAGCCGGGGTCGTCGTCACCGATGGCCGGATGACCCATGCAGAAGTTTCGCAAGGCGGGGTCGATCCTCGAGTCGAGGCCCTGTGCTTGGAGGATGGCGAGCGGGTGGTGGCGGATTTATTCATTGATGCATCGGGCTTCCGTTCCGAACTCATCGGCAGGGCCCTCGGTGAGCCCTATCGCCCTTTCGTGGATTCTCTTTTTTGCGATCGCGCTGTCATCGCCGGCTGGCCCCGGACCGACGAACCGATCAAGCCCTACACGGTTGCCGAGACCTACGATGCCGGCTGGACGTGGCAGATCGAGCACGAGCATTGGATCAATCGTGGCTATGTGTACTCCTCTTCGTTCATCGATGACGATACTGCGCTGACCGAATTCCGAGCGAAAAATCCGAAGATCGCCAACGAGCCCCGCGTCGTGAAATTCCGCAGTGGCTGTTACGCCCGCAGTTGGGTTGGAAACGTGGTTGGAATTGGCAATTCCGTCGGCTTCGTAGAACCGCTGGAGGCCACCGCTCTTCAGGTGATCACCGTCGAGTCGTCGACCCTTGCGGACACCCTTCTCGATTCCCAATGTGAGCCCGGACCATCGATGATCCGGCTCTACAACCAATACAACGGCATGCAGTGGGACGAGATTCGTGATTTCCTCGCGGTCCACTACGCCTTCAACACCCGCCTCGATACGCCCTTCTGGCAAGCCTGTCGTGCCGACACCGATCTCGGTGGCGCGGCACCGATCGTCGATTTCTACCGCGAGAACGGGCCGAGCGCAGTCGCCTCGGAAATTCTTTTGCGACCCTCGAATTCCTTCGGGCTCGATGGCTACCAAGCGATGCTCGTCGGTCAGGCGCTGCCCCACGCCAAGCCCTACACTCCGCCTCCCGCCGAAGCCCGCTTCTGGCGTGAGGAGTGCGCCCGGATGGAGCAGCAGGCGAGGAACGGCTTCACCGTCGCCCAATGCCTCGCTGCGATCCGCCGCGGGAAGGTGGCCTGATTTCGCCTCATAGCGCGCTCGTGATGGCGATAGATTTCAAGAAATAACCCACAAGACTGCAGGATTCGGCGAGTGCGTCGGATTCCCAATTCCATCCATTCTGAACCGCTTGTCTTGTCCGCACTCGGTGACATTCATCTTCACGCGTTTTCTTCCGTTGGTCCGAGCTCAGGTTGATTCTTCGAGCGCACTATCCCTTTCCGTTTTGATCCGATGTCTTTGAAAATCCCCCTCATTGTCTTCTCGTTCTTGTCGTTGATTTCGCCCGCGCTGTGCCAGCAGGTGACACTGGATCCATCAACGCCCTTGGTCGCTGGCTACTGGTCCGGTGGTGAATGGGAAAGCGCTGGCAATGCCGATGGCTGGACGACTTCTTCCGTAGCTAACACGGTCGTGGCGGGCGGCGTGATCTCGGGCAATTCTAGTAGCGCTGATCCGGTTTTATCGCGGATAGCCATCGCTACCGATTCCCAGCCCGATCTGGATCTAGGGTTCAATGATTTCGTCGAATTTCGTCTCCAGCTTCCGGCGAGCTACAATGGAAACATCGAGCTCTTTTTTGGTGTGACTGATGCCGGTGTCGCCTCTCAGACCGGTTTCAGTGCGAATCGTTCGGTGACCGTGCCGAATAGCGTGATTCCCCGGGATGGGGCCTTTCACACCTACCGCATCGACATGGGCACCGTCCCGATGTGGCGAGGCTACTTGCGCGATATCCGGCTCGATCCGGCGACGGTGAGCGGCACTCTGTTCTCTCTGGATTATCTTAGGGTGGGCGACACCGAAGGTGATGTTTACCAGCGCAATACCATGGACCAGCCCGATGCCGGGGCATACGAACTGAGCTCCAAGCACGCTCGCTTCATCTGGAATGCTTCCCGCGCTAGTGAGTTCGCGATGAACGCGTCGTGGGCGCGCAAGAATCTTCGTAATTTTGAGGAAGCCTGGCAGATTTACGTGAAGCAGTATGGCTATCAAGAGCCTGCCGAAAGCGTCGATCCTGCCAAACGCATCGCCTATCCCGGCAAGTGGAAGGTCAACTTTCTCTGCATCTACGACGGATTCTGGATGGGCGGTAGCGTGAATTCCTTCGGCTACATGAACATGCACCCCGGTGGTTTGCGCGCAGATCCTCCCGGTTGGGTGGTGCCCCACGAACTGATGCACGTGTTTCAGATGCACCAAGGTGGTGGCTTCGCCAACAATGCGCCGATGGGGAAATGGTGGGAGGGTCACGCCAACTACGGTCGCGAAGCGTGGCTGAACAGGATGTACAAGCATTTCGATGCCGATCCGGCGGCGTGGACCGATACCGCGTTACCCCTCATCCGTTCGACCAATCTTTTCCACAGTCATGGCATCCACTATTATCATGCTTGGCCCATTTTCCAGTACCTCGATGAGAACCCCGACAACCTGCCTGACCTTGGCATGGCATCGGGTCCTTCGTCGCGCGCCTTCTCCGCACGCCTTTGGCGCGAGTCCGGTTCCGGAGAGTATCTCTACAACACACTCGAACGCCTCACCCCTGAAACGTCGCTCAAGGATGCAATCGGCTATTTCGCACGTCGCCAAGCCACCCACGACTATTCGAATCAAGCCGACACCAAGGTGGCGCTTGCGAACAGGGACCCCGAGTTGACCGGCCGCCAACAAATCACCGATCTGTTCCGCCGCGCGGACGATCCGGGGTGGTGGCAGCCCTATCCCGCGTCGCTGCCAATGGCTTTTGCCTTCGCGACCCACGAACTTGTGCCTGCGGGCAGCGGTGCCGGTCGGGTGGTGAGCGTGAATCTCCGCGGCCACGTCAATCCGGAACGCCAGTCCGACTGGCGGGCTTCGCTGGTGGTCGTCAACGACAGCGGTATCGAGCGCTACTCGTCGCTCTGGAGCAGTGGGACGAACTCGGTCACGCTCGCGGCCAACGAGAACAAGGTCTATCTCAGCGTCGCCGCCACGCCCGGTGAGGTGGTTCCCACCCTGCACCTCGACCAAGACCAACCGTACGTCAGCCACCCGGGACGCGAGCGTTTTCCTTATGAAATTCAAGTCACCGGAGCGACACCCAAGGGGGCGGGCAGCGGCAGCGCAACGATGCTGGTCCACTCGAATGGTGGTGGCCTGAAAGCAAGTACTGCAACGGTCGAAGCCGGCGCTTATCTCGGCCCGAATGCCCGTGTGCTCGACTACGCAGTGGTCCGTGCCGGTGCGCGAGTTGAGGACCAGGCGATCGTGAGCGGTCATGCCATGTTGCGCAACGGAGCAGTGGTCCGTGGCCATGCCCGCATTCGGGAATATGCCAACCTCGAGGCCTGCGATGTTTCAGGCAACGCCCGCGTTGGAGGTCACGTCTTGCTTTTTGGAAATGCGACCGTGCGCGACAATGCCACGGTCAAAGGCGTGGGCAATCTCTCCCGGGCCGATGCCAATGATTACGTCGGTGGCGATGCCGTGCTGGATGGCGATTGCATCAATGCCCAGACCATCATCAATGGTTTTCACTTCGGCTGGGAATGGGGCGGCTTGCAGGATGGGACCATTGCTTCCAAGACATCGCCCGCTGCACTCTTCGCTCGTTACGAGTTTCCTAGTAATCATGCCTACGCGGCAAAGGACAAATATGGCGCCACCGATGCCTTGCTCGTCGGTGCTCCGACCTGGGTGGCGAGCGATGCCACGCGCAACGGCTTCCTCACCTTCAACGGATCTGGACAGCATGTTTTACTCAGTCGCTGGCTTGGTGATATGCGCGCCACATCCATCACCGCTCAGGTCAAATGGGCTGGAGGTGCCGCAAATCAGGCTCTTTTCCAGTTGGGCGACGGCAGCACCACACGTCGCCTTCACGTGACCCCCAGCAATGGCTCTGGCGTTTGCGAGCTTAGGATTGTCCATGGGGCCGATACTTACAGTATCCCCGCCAATGCAGCCTTACCCGTTGGGACTTGGACCCGGGTTGGGGTGACCCTTGATGGAATCAACGCCAAGCTCTACCTGAATGGCGCTCTCGCTGGCACCGCATCCTGTACGGTGCGGCCGGAGGATCTGATGCCAGCGGATACGAATGAAACTCCAGCATACAATTTCATCGCCCGGGGCATCGGCTTGCTCGATTTTCAGGGTTCGGTCGATGATTTCACCGTTCACTCCTCCGCCTTCGATGGCCTCACTGGCCTCAGCATTCAGGCACTTTCTCCGAGCATCACGGAAAAAGGCGATCCTGTGAGCTTTCGCATCACCCGTCAGAGTCTCGACAATGCCCCTTTTCCGAATCCCCAAGTGGTCAGCTACAGTGTCGGTGGCAGTGCGACTCCCGGAGCGGACTATATTACCCTAAGCGGTAGCGCGACCATTCCGGCGAATGCCAACAGCGTCGATATCGTCGTGACGCCCGTCATCGATGCCCTCGTCGAATCCACCGAGACCATCACCGTCACTTTGAATTCCAGCACGGACTACGGCCTTACCGGCACGGGTAGTGCGACTCTCGATCTGATCAATAGCAGTGATCTCTCCGCCAGCTTGCTTGCTTGGTATCGCTTTAACGAGAGCGGTGGCAGCATTGCCGCGGATTCCAGCGGCAATGCGAGGGACGCTACCCTTGTCGGCAATCCGAACTGGCTGCCAGCATCACAAGGTTTATCCTTTGATGGTTTGAACGATGACGTTCAGACTTCAGTGTCGAGCGGCACTGCTCGCACTTTGTCCGCGTGGATTTTTCCCCGCAGTTCCGACCCGACGCCTTTCATTGAAAGTGTCTTCGATACCGATGTGCCCGGACAATATGGAACAGGCTGGGGCCTCGCGGGAGGAAAGATCCGGGTGATCCTCGACGATCAATTCTGGGATACCGATGTGGCCGTCACCTTGAACCAGTGGCAGCACGTCTCGCTGAGCTTTGATGCGGTTTCCGCTCGCGTGTATCTCAACGGCGTCGAGGCCGCGAATCTGAGCTACACTCAGGGTTGGGTCGATTCCGCCAACTACCGGATCGGTCGTAGCAATGCCAATGCGGAGTTTTTTCATGGCGACATCCGTGAGGCGAAAATCTTCGACCGTGCGGTATTCTCTGCCGAGGCTGCAGAGATTTATGCGGGCGATCCGCCGGCCCCGACGCTGTCACCGCGCAATCTTACCGCCATCGCCGACAACAGCGGTGTGGCGTTGCATTGGCAAAGGGCCGATGCCGGTGAGACCGGATACTCGGTCCGTCGTTCGCTTGTTAGCGGCGGTCCCTATACGGCTCTGGCGAGTGGAATCACCGCGACCTCGTACCGAGATAACAATCTGAGCAACGGTACGACCTACTACTATGTGGTTGCTGCGACTTCCGACTTCGGCAGTGGACCTGTTTCGAATGAGGCGAGTGCGACACCCGGCGGCAATGCGCCTCCTCCCCAGTGGGTTCAAGCCAATGTCGGCGGTGCCGCTGGTTCTCCCACTACGACCTTCAGCGACAGTCGGTTCTCGGTGAATGGCGCGGGTACCCGTATTTCCAACGGCAGCAATACGGCGACCGATTCCTTTCGTTTTGTCTACATCCCACTGGTCGGCGACAGCACGGTGACGGCTCGCGTTCTTGCCCTTGGCAGTACCAACGCCGCTGCCAAGGCCGGGGTGATGATTCGGGAGTCTCTGGCCGCGGGTTCGCGCCATGCGTCCACTTTACTAAGCCCCGCGACGATGGCTTTGATACGTCGTGCGAACACCGACAGTAACGCCGCGAGCGGCACCACGGCCAACGCGATCAGCCAGCCTTGGCTGCGTATCGTCCGCTCTGGCCAGACCTTTGCGTCTTTCTACTCTGCGGATGGTAGCAACTGGGTCCAAATCGACGTGGACCGGGTGGTCGCGATGTCGAACTCGGCAGTGTATTACGCCGGTCTTGCGGTCTGTTCGGGAAATGCCACGGCTCTCAGCAACGCGGTTTTCTCCGAGGTCAGTATCACCGGTGGCCATCCGACGGGCGTCACCGCTACCGCTGGAAATGCGAGCGCGACGATCGAGTGGTCTCCTGTAGCCGGCGCTGCATCCTATCGCGTCAAACGCTCACAGTTCAGCGGTGGACCATACGAGATCGTGGGCGATGAAGTGACCGCCACGACTTTCAACGACGCTGCGCTCGTGAACGGAAGCACTTATCATTACGTCGTCTCCGCCCTCAACGCCAGCCTGGGTCAGTCGTTGGATTCGCTGCAAGTGAGTGCCACGCCCGCGCCACCACGGCCTCCCGTTCCACTCAATCCCGCGGCGAGTCCCGATCATCGTCGCGTTTTTCTCACCTGGGATCACGTTTCGACCGCCAGTGGTTATCTTGTCCGGCGGGCGACTGCCAGCGGCGGCCCCTACACCACTGTTGGCAGCCCCGGCGGAAGTTCCTTCACCGATACCGGTCTCTCCAATGGGACGAGCTACTACTATGTGATTGTTGCTTACAATTCCGGGGGGGAGAGTCCTGCCTCCACGGAAGTCAGTGCGACGCCCTCTCTCTTCTCCAATGACGGAACGTGGAGCAGCGCTTCCGGTGGTGATTGGGATGAGCCTGCAAACTGGCTCGCGAGCACGATCGCGGTCGGCACGGATCGGATTGCAAGTTTTCCGCAGGGTGGTGGTTCCGTTATGCAAAACATCGCCGGTCTCACCCTCGGGAACTTGAGTTTCGGGGGCGGCAGCTCGACCCTCGCTGGTAGCGCGATTACGCTGGATCGTAGCAGCGGAACGCCGGAAATCGCGGTTGCTGCGGGCGCTTCCGCCAGCATCGATCTCGCTTTGAATGGCAGCGACGGCCTGGTGAAGACCGGCGATGGCACTCTTGTTCTCCAGGGCGCTTCCACACCCGGTGGAGCGGCGACGATTTCCGCCGGCAATCTCACGCTGCGTGGTGGCTATGCAGCTGGTTCCATGAATGTTGCCGCCGGTGCCTTGCTCCAGCTCGACAACGTGGCGGATCGCGATTTCGCATCGATCACTTTCACTGGTGCCGGCACTCTGCGTAAGAGCGGTACTGGCCGCAGTTACTGGGGAGGGAATGCCGCGACCTTTGCCCTTTCCGGCGGCTCGCTGATCGATGTCCAGGAGGGCGTTTTTACGGCGGGATCGAATGCCAATGAAAACTGGACGGATAACCGATCTGATCTGCACGTCGCTTTCGGCGCGGTGTTCAATACGGTGGAAGCCAATGTCCGAATCGACCGCATCACCGGTGATGGTGCCATCGGCACCGGATACTCTGGTGCGGGTTATCAAAATCTCAGCATCGGTATCGGAGATGGCTCCAGCCGATTCGACGGGGTGATCTCAAACACCGACAATAATCCATCCTTCGTCGGCAGTTTGGTCAAACTGGGATCGGGTACGATCACCCTGACCAATAACTGCACCTACAGCGGTGGCACCAGCATTGTAGCCGGAACGCTTGAGCTTGGAGATGGCACGTCGGGGAAGGATGGGCGTTTGGCGAACACCAACGGAGTGACGAACAACGGAGTCCTCGCTTTCAATATCCACGGCAACCAAAGCGTCCTTCATCCGATCAGTGGGAGCGGCAGCGTTCGGAAGGATGGCCAGGGTGAGCTCAGTTTCACGAGTAATCATTCCTACGGCGGAGGCACTAGTATCGAGCAGGGTCGCCTCATCCTCGACGGTGCCAGTGGCGGGAATGGGAGAATCCGTGGTAGTGTGGTCGTTCGGGCTGATGCCGAGCTTCGGGTCAGCGCTGGTGATGGAAGCGGACTTGGCTACAATGGCGGCGCGAAAGTCGATCTCCTTCACCTCGATGGCGGGCTGTTGAATTCTCCTGGCGTCTGCCATTTCTGGCAAGCCGGGCTTCAGATGACCGGCGGTGAGTTCCGTGGCAACAACGCCATCAACGATCCCGGCGGCCCCTACTTCGAATGGGGAAATAGCAGCGTCACCACTTTCGCCAGTCCAAACGCTTCTCTCATTTCCGGGCGTATTCGCATCCGTCCGGATGCCAGCCCTTGGTTGGTCATGAATGTCGCTGACGGCCCCGTGACCAACGACCTGCAAGTGGGCGCCGCACTCACTGAGGCGTCTGCCGGAGCGGGGATTCAGAAGCATGGCGCCGGGACGCTCGCGCTGAGGGGATCGAACAGCTACAGCGGTGTAACCCTAATCGCAGGCGGTGTGTTGAATGCGGCCGATCTTGGCAATTACGGGCAAGTCGGCAGCCTCGGTAACCGAGCTTCGGATTCGTCCGGCAATGTCGGCCTGCTTTTTCGTGGTGGCACCCTGCAGTATACCGGTGCCAGCGCACAATCCACCAACCGCGCGATCCGAGTGAGTACCAGCGGCGGTGCGATTCTCGATGCTTCGGGTAGCAACCCCTCCGCCACGGTCGATTTCACCGCAACGGCGTCGCCCGATTTCTTCGAAAATCCGGGAGATCGATCCCTGACCTTTACCGGTAGCAATTCCGGTCTAAACCGATTTGCCATGGCGATCGGTGAGGCGGGCGGGATGACTCGGGTGACCAAAACCGGGAGTGGCACTTGGGTTCTCGCCGGATCTAACAGCTACAGCGGTCCAACCGAGGTGAATGCGGGCAAGTTGTTCGTTCAAGGCCAACAAAACTCGGCTACTGGGAGTATTACGGTTGCCGCGGCTGCCACTCTTGGCGGTAGCGGTAGCGTCGGTGGCGGTATTCTAGTGCAAGCTGGCGGCACCCTTGCTCCAGGAATGACGATCGGGACCTTTACCGCACCTGCCGCCAGTATCGGGGGCACGCTGGCGATCGAGCTCGATGGAAGCAGTGCCGATTTGCTCGATGTTTCCGGCGCGCTCGATATCGCTTCTGCGAGCCTCGATCTCACGGGCAGCATCACCGCGAGTGAACTTGTCATTGCCCGTTTTGGTAGTCTGAGCGGATCATCTTTCGCCGCCGTGAGCGGGCTGCCCGCCGGCTACGAACTGGACTATGATCTCGTTGGGAAGCGCATCGTCCTCCGTGCTGTGGCAGAGGACTTCGCGGCGTGGATCGATGCCTTCGCCGTGAGCGACCGCGGGCCTGAAGCGGATCCTGACCATGACGGTATTTCGAACGCGCTGGAATATGTCTTGGGCGGCGATCCTGCGGTGAGTTCTCGAGACGGACTGCCTTCGATATCGATTGTCGGTGATCATTTGGTTTTTTCCTTCAATCGGTCGGATCGATCGGAAAGCGCCGATCTGAGCCTCTTCGTCGAAGCAGGCAGCGACCTCGCCACGTGGCCTGAGGTCTTCACGGTTGCCGCTACTGGCTCGCAGTCGTCGTCCGGGGTCGGCATTCAGGAAAATGGTGACGCCGCCGACCTAGTGGTCGTTAGCATCCCTCGGGGTGAGACGGCGCTCAAGTTTGCTCGGTTGCGGGTCGTCATTGCCCCGTGAATCGCCGTAGTCTGGGCGGACCTTGTTCCTTTTATCTCTTGCTTGAAGTCATGAAGAAAAACCTCGGAATTGCCCTCGGCGGTCTTGCCCTTGCAGGCTTCGGCTTCGTGCTGCTGAGAGATTGGTATACTTCACGGGGCGACGCCCCGGCGGCTTTGCCGTCTGTCCCTTCTGCTGGGAGATCGGTTATTCCAGAAATGAAAACCGCGCCCATTTCGTCGGGGCAAGCCGTGCCTCAAAGCATCCCGATGCCAGGTAAGGAAGTCCGGTCGATGCTCGATGAGTTGCAACGCGACATGGATCTCTTGCTCCGCGATGGCGATGATGCAGGTGCTCATCGTCGAGTGGACGAGGCGATTTCCTCATCCTCTTTTTCAGGCATCGATCAACAGCGGCTCATGGTCATCAAGCTGGGTCTTTTCGCCCGCCAAGGAGACCATCGTGCCATGCTTCCGCTCATGGATCGGATCATCGCCGAGGCACCTGATTCACCGCTTGCGGCTGCCATTGCGAGGCAGCGACCAGCGATCGAGCTTGCCAGCACCCGCTCCCCGAATGACCCGGGCCCCTGTGCGACTTGTGGCGAGGTCCACCCGGCAGGCATCCACCCCGGTGAGCCTTCCAGTGAGCGATGAAGTCGCTGACCACTTGTCCCTGTCTCGGGACGGATAGCTGACTGGCTGGGCGGTGAATGTTGAATCCGCCGCCATCAGAATCGAGTCGCGGGAGAGAGCGAAGCGCCGGGAGAGGCGCGGCGATTGGGGGGCTACTTCGCTTGTTCGAGGACGAGGAAGGCGGCACCGGCACCCTGTTCGTCGAGCAGGGCCTGGTCGGTGGGGCCTGCGAAGGGTCGTAGGAAGTGGTGTTGGGGGATCAGGCGGAGGTTTTTCGCATGAGGGCTGGACCAGCGTTGGAGGTCGGTGAAATTCACGTCTGCGGTGAGATCCTGACGTCCGGGGTTTTCGTAGATTCCCGGGCCCTCGATGCGCTGCTGCATGAAGTAGGCTCGCAGGCTACCGCGCGGGCGGCGGTGGTAGAGATCCGCTGCAGGCGCACCGTAGTCGATGGTGAGCATTTTGCCTGCCTGCCAGAGTGGTAGCCATCCGCGCAGCCAGTCGTGGTAGGCGTCCGCGACTTCGATGATCTGGCCCGGAGGATGGGGAAGATCGAATAGCGTGGAGTCAGGCAACTGTGTCACGGGCCGCCATTCTTCGGCGGGATTGAGGTAAAGTTCGCTCCAGCCCATGTCCTCGCGTCGGAAACGGCGGACGGGGAAGGCGTCGGCGAATTCGTTTGAGTAGATGCAGGCCTTGCCGTTGCAGGCCTCCAAGGCCTGTTCGATGGTGTCATGCCAGCGAACTTTGAGGCCAAGCCTCGCCGCTTGCTTGGCGCGGAGTGGCGCGGAGCTCTCGACGAGATGGAGCTGGACACGAAGGCGTCGCCACCATGGCAAATGCGCCAGCAAGCCAGCCGCGAGGAGTCCTTCTCCGGGGCCGAGTTCGATGAGGTTGCGGCATCCGCTCTCCGGTAGGGCATCGGCCGCCCAAGCCGCGAGGGCGCGGCTGAGGACGGGCGAAAGCATCGGGGTGGTGGTGAAATCGCCACCGCGTCCGACGCCGCGGATACGGCGTGCGTAGTAGCCGCGCTCGGGATCGTGCAAGGCGAGGGCCATGAAGCGGTCGAAACGCAGGCCTTCCCGCGTGTGCCATGGCCAAGCTGCTGGGTTCATGTCACTTCAGCTCCGGGGCGGTCCAAGGGCGTCCGCTGCGCGCCTTGGTCGCTTCTCGCTGTCTTGCGACCTCGGTCGCTTGCACGGCGCTGGCCTTGTTGGACCATTCGTTGCGGATGTAGGTGGAAATGTCGGCGAGCTTTTGATCGGTGAACATGGGGTTCATTCCGAGCGCGGGCATGTCGGCACTGGGGCGGTAGGTTTGGCCATCGACGGTGACAGGGCCGGTCATGCCGTGGAGGAGGATTTTGACAAGGGTTTCGGGTTTTCCGGTGACCCATTCCGAGTGGTCGAGCGGTGGGCCGAGGGCTTGCACGCCGGAGCCATCGGGCCCGTGGCAGCTGAAGCAAACGGCCTCGCCCGCGTAGAGTGCTTTGCCGCGTTTCCAGGATTCGAGCTCGGCGCCCTTGAGTGTGGGGCCCTTGGGTGCCTTGGTGGCGGCATTGCTTGTGCCTTGGTCAAGCCATGCGATGAGGGCCTTGTCTTGGGTTTTGGCGATGGATTTGAAGGCGGCTTCGTGACCGTGCAGACCGGAGATGGCGGCTTCGCGGACGAAGCGGGCGGCGGGCTTTTGATTCAGCAGGCGGGCGAGGGCTTCGAGGGCGTCGTTGCTGCCGACGCTGCCGAGGGCTCGGGCGAGGTAGGGATCGGCCTCGGGTGCGGTGGGCGAGAGTGAAGCGAGGCTTGTGGCGAGCTTCGCGCGTTCCATGGAGTCGAGGCCCGCCACGGCCCAGAGGGCCGAAGACTGCACCTTGGGGTGCTTGTTTTTCAGTGCGTCCGAGAGGTGGCTTGCTTGGAGTTTTCCCATGCCTTCGAGTGTCCAGATCGCGTGCACGCGGGCGACGGGGTTGCCCCGGGCTGCGAGGGTCGCGAGGTGGGGGATACAGGAGGCATCGGCGCGCTGGACGAGAACCCGCTGTGCGGTTTCGCGGTGCCAAGCATTCGGGTGGGCGAGCATTTTGACGAGCTCGAGGCCTTGGAGCGCGCCGATATCGATCTTCGGTTCGAGTTTTCCCGAGCTACTACGGATCCGGTAGATGCGTCCGTGTCCGAAGCCCGGTTTGTCGAGTCCGCGGGCGAGGTGTTGCTGGCGGAGGTAGCTGGTCTGGTAGGTCTTGTGCTGGATGATGCCGTGATACATGTCGACCACGTAGAGCGATCCGTCGGGTGCGGTGTAGGCATTGACCGGGCGGAAGCGTTCGTCGGTGGAGGCGAGGAATTCCTTTTCGCCGAGCGGGTGACTGCCGGATTGTTTGCCGTCCTTCTCGCTGATGCGGATGGCCTTGACGAGGTTCGCGGCGGATTCAGTGGCGAAGCCGTGGCCATACCAGTCTGACGGGAAATTGGTGCCGCGATAGAGGGTGAGGCCGGCGGCGGCGGTGCAGTTGATGAGTTTGTGGGTTTTGGGGTCGAGGGTTTGTTCGCGGTAGCCGTTCGACTTGGCCATGTAGGCGCGGTTGATTGCCGGTGTCACGCGGATGGGCCAGGTGCGGTTGCTGCCGAGGGCGTTGCCGTCTTGGTATTTCGGCTTCACCGCGGGATTGCCGGTGAGGAGGTTGGGCGCGAGGCTCTCGCCGAAGAGGAAGGCGGAGTTGTGGTTGTGATAGAGGCGGCCCCAGTCGTCGCGTGCGATGCCCCACTGGCCGCGGAAGAAGGTGGGTTCGATCTTCCACGAGCCGTTCACCCGGCGGATTCGCTTGTTGGATTTGGCGAGGTAAAGCCAGTTGTCGAGATTGGGCATCAGGCCGTTCGGCTTGTGTTCGACGTTCCCCCCGCCATTGAAATTACCGTCGATCACCTCGGGGACACCGATCGCTTTGAGTCCGTCGCGCTTCGCCCACAGGAGTCTGTGTTCGTCGAGGAAGAGGATGCCGTCGTCGAATACGGCGAGCGCGCGGGGTAGTAGGACTTTGTCGAGAAATACAGTACGGTGCTCGGCCTTGCCGTCGCCGTCGCGGTCTTCGAGCACACTGATCCGGCCTTCGGGAATGTTTTCGCCTTTGCCGTCGATGTCGGGCATGTAGCCACGCATTTCGCAGACCCATATCCGTCCGGCGGGATCGAAGTCGAGGCAGACGGGTTTTTCGACGAGGGGTTCGGTGGCGACGGCTTCGATGATGAAGCCAGGCGCGAGTTGGAAGCTTTCGAGTGCTTCGGCGGGGCTGAGGACGGGGGAGGGCGGGATGAGATTTTCGGGGACGACGGCGGCCATGTTGCCGTGCTCCTTGCGGTCGCCTTGTTGGGCGGCGAGCGGGAGGAGGCAGAGCGACGAGCTGAGGAGAAGTCGGAGGCGCATGGGTTTTTTCGCTACGGGTGTCGGGCGCGGATTCTTCCCGGGGTGGTCTACGAAGTCAAAATTTGTATGACAGGTCGCGGTGCTGGAGGTTCAGCGTTCGGGAGCCTCGATCATGACGTCGACCTGTTGGCCCACGTAAACGGGACTTTCAGCGGGGCGTTCCAGCGAGAAAATGACTTGGAGGACGCGGGTGTCGACGCGTTCGGTGCTGGCACCGGTCAGTGAGATCTTGGGAATGATGTAGGGTTCGACGCGGACGAAGGTGAGGGGCATGGAAACTCGTGGGTCGCCTTTGAGGGTGGCGATCGCTTTCTGGCCGGGGCGGATGCGAGTGGCGTTTTGTTCGTCGACATCCGCGCGGATTTGGAGGCGATCGGTCTCGCCGATCAGGATCGCCGGGGAGCGCGGCGAGGTAGTGGCGTATTCGCCGGCGCGGATATTGACCTGAAGGACTCGGCCGGCTTTGGGCGCGTGCATGGTGAGGCGGGCAAGGAGGAGGTTGAGGCGTTCGATCGCTGCTTCGGCCGAGCGGATCGTGGCCTTGGCGGCGCTGAGCTGAGCTTCAGCGATGGCGAGGTCGTCGCGGGTGGCATCGAGTTGTTCGCGGCTGATGGCCTTGGAGTCGGCGAGGCTGTCGAGGCGTTCGAGTTGGCGGCGTGTTTTGGTGACTTGTGCCTGCCGGACTTCGTGGTCGGCGCGAACCGATTCCAGTTGGGCGAGTTGAGTGATTTTTTCGGCTTGGAGTTCGCGGTCGTCGATGCGGAACAGCGCTTGTCCGGCGGTGATGGGATCGTTCGGATGAACGAGGACGGCGCTGACGAGGCCGGGTGTGGGGACGCCAATGGCGACGTTTTCGCTGAGGGACTCGAGGATGCCGGTCGCCGCGACGGCGTGCTTGAAGGGTTTCGCGGCGGGTGCGACGGGTGGGTTTGCGGCTTGGGGCAGTTCGTTGTCGTCTTGCTGGCGCATGACGCGGACCATCATGAGAATGCCGGCGATGGCTCCGAGGATCGTGACGTAGCGGATGACGGTGGAAATCATGGAAGCGGAGGTCAGTGCGGGAGTTCGTGTTCGAAGTGGGGTGCTTCGCCGGGAATGACGTGGTGGACTTCGACGATGCGGCCGTCGTCCATCCGGGCGATGCGGTCGGCGTAGGAAAAAATGCGGCTGTCGTGGGTGACGATGATCACGGCGCGGTTCGCGCTGCGGGCGACTTGGCGGAAAAGATCGAGCACGATTTCTCCGTTGGCTGCGTCGAGGGCGGCGGTGGGTTCGTCGCAAATGACCAGGGGTGGTTCGTGGACGAGGGCGCGGGCGATGGCGATGCGCTGTTGTTGCCCGCCGGAGAGTTTGCCGGGGCGCTCGTTCCACCGGTCGCCCATGCCGACGGAGTCGAGGGCTTCGCGGGCTCGTTTTTTCGCGGTGGATGCCGGGATGCCGCGGATGAGGAGGGGAACGCTTACGTTTTCAGCGCAACTGAGGGTGGGGATCAGGTTGAACTGTTGGAAGATGAATCCGATGTTCGCCGCGCGGAAGCGGGTGAGAGCGCTGTTCCGCATTTGCTGGAGCTCGTTGCCGAAGACGTCGATCTCGCCGGAGTCGATACGGAGCGTGCCGGCGATGGCACTCAGCAGGGTGGTTTTGCCACAGCCGGAGGGGCCGACGAGCATCATGATTTCCCCGGTGTAGGCTTCGAGGTGGACGTCCTTGAGGACGTGCAGTCGTGCAGCACCATCGCCGAAGCTTTTGTTGACGGAGCGAACGTGAACGGCGGTGCCTTTCGCGGGATCGATGGCCATGGGATGATCAGGTGCGGAAGACCATGGCGGGCTCGAAGCGGCTGAGGCGTAAAATGCCGAGCAGGGCGGCGAGCGAGCAGATGAAAAGAATGACACCGAGGACTCCCACGGGGATGATCCATGGGATGTAGAGCGGGGGTTGCCCGCTTTCCATCGCCCCGGTGGCGAAGCTCGCCCCAGCGGCGAGGCCGAGGCCGAAACCGATGATGCCTACGGTGAAAGCTTGGACAATGAGCATGGCGCTGAGTCGGAGGTTTGAGGCACCCATGGCCTTGAGGGCACCGAGGTGTTTGAGGTTATCGAGCACGAAGGCGTAAAAAGTTTGGCAGGCGACGGCGACGCCGACGATGAATCCGATGACGACGGTCGTGCCAAAGGAAATGGGGATACCGGTGTTGCGGACGTACCACCAGATCGTCGATGTGTTGAAATCGTCCGGGTTGTCGCCGAAGTCCCGGTTGACGAAAGCGCGCAGGCCGGTGGCTTTTGCAATCGCGGCGGCTGCCTCGTCGGTTCCCACGCATTCGACAGGACCTGCGATGACGGCGGATAGCATTTTGCGGGAGGCGGGGGTGTATTGGAGGGCCCGCTCGTAGGTGGTCCAGACGTAGGGGCCGCCGGTGAAGGATCGCTTCGCTTCGCAGATGCCGACGACGCGGGCTTCGATGTCATTGATTTCGAAAACGTCGCCGAGTTCGAGCGGATCGGGTTGGCCTTCGGACAAACGTTCGACGGCGAGTTCGTCGACGATGACGGCACCGGGTAGGCGGAGATCGGCCAGGTCGCCGTGGATCATGCGGGTTGGCGCGCCTGCGAGCGAGGCGGAGTCGATGCCGATGAGCTGGATGGTTTTGAGTGAGCCGTCGTCGAGGCGGACGCGTTGGATGCCGGAGTAGATGGGCATGGCCCAGGCGACCTCGGAGACCGAGCGGACGCGTGCCAGATCGGTGTCGCGGAGTGGATTCGTCTCGTTGATTTGCTCCACCCTTTCCTCGACGATCCAGATGGGCGCGCCGACGTTTTTCAGGGTGGACGTGGTCCAGCGCATCAGGCCGCAGAAGACACTGGCTTGTTGGACGATGAGGAAGGTGGCGAGGAAGAGTCCCGCGACGAGCATCAGGTATTTGGCCGTGTCGCCGAAGAGCATTTTTAAGGCGAGGCCGATCATCCGGTGGCGGGTGCTGGTGTGTGGAGTTTCCCGCGGGCTTGGGAGGTTCGATGCTCTAGCCGAGCCAGGCCTTGAAGGTGGCCTCGTCGGCCGGGAGTTGGGTCGCGACCTTTTCGCGGTTGGCGAGGATGGCAAGGCGTTCGGGGATTTCCACGGAGCCCATGCCAATTTCCTGCTCCATGACGTCGAGGAATTTCGCCGGGTGGGCGGTTTCCAGCGTGATGGTCGCGTTGCCGGGGTTTGCGGCGCGCCACTTGCGTGCGGCCAGCCAGCCGACTGCGCCGTGGGGGTCGATCTCGTAGTCGTGGAGGGACTTCACCTCGCGCACGGCGGCGCGGGTTTGTTCGTCGGTGAAGGCCATGCCTTCGATCTTCGCGCGCATCGCCTCCCAGGAGTTGCCGAAGAGTGCCTGCATGCGGGCAAAGTTCGAGGGCGCGCCGACGTCCATGGCATTGGAGATGGTCGTGGAGCTCGGGCGCGGCTGGTAGTCGCCGGTCCGAAGGTAAGCGGGCACCACGTCGTTGGCGTTGGTGGCGGCGATGAATTTTTTCACCGGCAGCCCGAGCTGCATGGCGAGCAGTCCGGCGGTGAGGTTGCCGAAGTTTCCTGAGGGAATGACGAAGACCGGATCAACCCCAGCCGGAAGTTGGCGTGCACTATGAATGTAGTAGAAACTTTGTGGAACCAGCCGGGAAAGGTTGATCGAGTTCGCGGAGGTCAGGTTGAGTCGCTCCGAGAGAGCCCGGTCGAGGAAGGCGGACTTCACAAGACGTTGGCAGTCGTCGAAGGTGCCATCGATCTCCAGCGCTGTGATGTTGTCGCCGAGGGTGGTGAGTTGTTTTTCCTGGAGGCCGGAGACCTTGCCCTTCGGGTAGAGGATGATGACCCGGGTGCCTGGCACCTTGTGGAAGGCGGACGCGACCGCCCCGCCGGTATCGCCGGAGGTGGCGACCAAGACGGTGAGTTCGCGGTCATCGTCGCGGGTCAGCCAAGCCATCAGCCGTGCCATGAATCGGGCACCGAAGTCTTTGAAGGCGAGAGTCGGTCCGTGGAAGAGTTCGAGGATGTGGTCGCCCGGCGCCAGTGTCACCAGAGGTGCGTCGAAGGCGAGGGTGCCTTCCACGATCTCTTTCAGGGCGGGTGCGGGGACGTCTTCGTGGAAGAAGGCGTGGGCCACGGCGTAGCCGATTTCTTGGAAAGTCAGTTCGCGCCAGATCGCCCAGAAGTCCGTGCCGAGTACCGGGAGGGTGTCGGGCATGTAGAGGCCATTGTCCGGCGGCAGTGAGCGCAGGATCGCCTCTTTCAGATCGACGCGGTGGGCGGGATTGTTGGTCGAGTGGTAGAGCATTGGAGCACCAGGTTAGGATCGCCAAGTTCCAACGGGGTTCCGGTCACTTGGACTTCTTCTCCTCCACCACGTGGACGCCGTGGGGATTGATTCTTGAAACGTAAACTTGGTTGCCGAGGGGAATGGCGGAAAAGACCTTCGCGATCGCATCTCCGACCTTTCTGGCCGTTTCCTCGCCTTCGCAGAGGGCGAAGACGCTGGGACCGGCTCCGGAGATTGAAAAGCCGAGAGCTCCGGCGGCCAGGGCGGCGCGTTTGGCCTTGTAGAACTCGGGAATGAGCTTCTGGCGGCGCGGCTCGGCGATCACATCGTGGATCGAGCGCGAGATCAGGCCGTAGTCTTCCTGAATGATGCCGCAGAGGAGTCCGCCGAGGTTGCCGATCTGTTGGGTAGCGTTCTGGAGTGGGATGTCTGTTGGCAGGATTTCCCGGGCGACTTTGGTGAGCACTTCGATGTCCGGGTGCACCACGCTTGCCCAAAGATTTTTCGGAGGAGGCAGTTGTGCGACATCGAGCTCTTCGTTGGAGCGGATGAAAACGATGCCACCGAGGAGGCAGGGACCGACATTGTCGGCGTGCCAAGCTCCGTCCGCCGATGCCTCGCCAGCCATGGCAAAGGGGAGAAGTTGTTTTTTCGAGAGGGGTTCGCCGATCAAATAATTGACCGCATAGGCACCGGCGACTGCCGAGGCAGCGGAGGAGCCGAGGCCGGAGCCGAAGGGCATTTTTTTGTGAATCTCCATTTCGATCCCGCGATCGGTCATGCCGAGGTGGCGCAGCAGATCGAGGGCGGCGACGCCAGCGGTATTTTTTTCGGGATTTTTCGGCAGTTTGCCTTCGTCGCCGGTGATCGCGGTGATGTGGAGGCCGGGCTTGTCGCAATGGCGGACGACAATTTCGTCGCCCGGCGCGTCGATGGCGAAACCGAGCACGTCGTAGCCGCAGGCGACGTTGGCGACGGTGGCAGGGGCGAAAACGCGGACTTCCTGGATGGCTTCCTTGAGCATGGGCGGGCAGCAGCAAAAGACCCAGCGCTTGAAGACTCAAGACCCAAGAGAGGAGAACTGCGGCATCCGTCGCCGTGGGAAATCAATTCTTGCCTCTGGGGTCCTCCCTTCTTGACTCTCCCGTGCATGGCAACCCCGCTGGTTGGAATCATCATGGGCAGCACGTCGGATTGGCCGACGATGGAGCACGCGGCGCGCACGCTTGAGGAATTCGGCGTGGCGTGGGAGGCGGAAGTCGTGAGCGCCCATCGGACCCCGGACAAGCTGGTCAGCTATGCAAGCACGGCGCGTGGCAGGGGATTGAAGTGCATCATCGGTGGGGCGGGTGGGGCCGCTCACTTGCCTGGGATGACCGCTGCGATCACCGACTTGCCAGTGCTGGGTGTGCCGGTGGAGTCCCACGCGCTGAAGGGGATGGACTCGCTGTTGTCCATCGTTCAGATGCCCGGTGGAATCCCCACTGCGACTTTCGCGATCGGCAAGGCCGGTGCGATCAATGCCGCCTTGTTTGCGGTGGCGATGCTCGCGGGTGAGAATGCGGGTTTGTTGGAGAAATTGCAGGCCTTTCGTCAGCGTCAGAGCGACACGGTGAAGGCTGCCGAACTGCCGAAGCTCTCTCTGAAGTCGTGAGCACTATGCATAGCATCGCCCCGGGTTCTCTGCTCGGCATTCTCGGTGGTGGCCAGCTTGGCCGCATGTTCTGCATCGAAGCCCGCCGCATGGGCTATCGGACTCTGGTGTGGACCGGTGGTCTCGAAGCTCCTGCCGTGGTGGTGGCCGACGAGTCGATCGAAGAGCCGTTTGATTCCTCATCGGCGCTGGAAGCCTTTGTTTCGAAGGCGGTGGTGGCGACGGTTGAGTTCGAAAACATCCCGCGGGAGACGCTGGAGGCGGTGGCGGCGCGGATTCCGCTGCATCCGTCGCCGAATGCGGTGGCGATTTGTCAGCATCGCGAGCGGGAAAAAGCATTTTTGAAGAGTCGTGGGATCCCTTGCGCTCCTTTCGCAGTCGTGGCATCGGCCGCCGAGTTGGAGGTTGCGATGGAGGCAATCGATGTTCCTGCGGTGCTCAAAACGGCTGCTTTTGGCTATGACGGCAAGGGCCAGTTGAAATTGACGGGCGGCGAGGATCCCGTGGAAGTGTGGAGGGAATTTGCTACCGATCGTGCGGTGTTGGAGGCTTTCATTCCCTTCGAGCTTGAGCTTTCGGTGATGGTGGCACGCTCGGCAAACGGTTCGGTGCTTGCTTATGACCCCGCTGAGAATCGGCATCGGCATCACATCCTGGACGTTTCCATCGTGCCCGCACGCGTGCCCTTGTCGGTGGCCGAGGAGGCCAAGCGGATTGCCTGTCGAGTGGCGGAAGAGCTCGATTACCAAGGCATCATGGGAGTGGAATTTTTCCTTCTAGCGGATGGTTCCCTGCTGGTGAACGAGATGGCACCGAGGCCGCACAACTCGGGCCATCATACTTTGGACGCTTGTGCGACCTCGCAGTTCGAGCAGCAGGTGAGGGCGACTTGTGGGCTACCGCCGGGCTCGGCGCGTCTCTTGTCGCCGGTGGTGATGCTCAACTTGCTGGGTGACATGTGGCCTTCGGAAGAGACCCAGCCGGATTGGTCGGACTTGTTCGCGGATGGCGCTGCCTTGCTACATCTTTACGGCAAAGCCCGCGCGGTAGGTCGTCGAAAAATGGGGCACGCGAATTTCCTCGCCGCTGATGTGGAGAATGCCTTGGTGCGGGCGGAAAAGATCAAAGCGGATCTCTTGGGAGTTTCGCATCCCTGAGGCGAGGGCGGCAGGGAATAAAAAAGGCCGGGCGTTGCGGCCCGGCCTTTTGCAGAGTTCTGAACTCAGAAGGGAATGTCGTCGTCCTCGTCGCGGAAGTCACCGGCATCGGCTGCCGAACCGCCTTGTGGCGGAGAGGACGGGCGCGAGTTGCTGTAGCCGCTGTCGCTACCGCCTGAGCGGGATGAAGGATACTCTCCATCGCCGCCGGAGCGCTGGCTCCCGCCCTTGCCGTCGGGAAGGAACTGGAGGACTTCGGCGACCACCTTGAGCTTGCTCCGTTTCTGGCCCGACTGTTTGTCGTCCCAAGTGTCGAGCTGCAGGCGGCCTTCGACGAAGACGCCGCGTCCTTTGGTGAGGTATTTCTGCGCATTTTCCGCATTCGTACCCCAGACGGTGACATCCACGAAGGTGACCTCGTCGCTCCAGTTGCCGTTGCCGTCGGAGACCCGTCGGTTGACTGCCATGCCAAGATCGCCGACCGCGGTGCCTTTGGGCGTGTAGCGCACCTCGGGATCGCGGGTCAGGTTGCCGATCAGCATTACTTTGTTAAGATTGGCCATGGCGTGAGAGTGTTCGGGCGTTCCGTTCGGCGTCGGTCGCGGATCAAGCGACGCGCTGGAAGTGCTGCAAGTGAACGTTTCCGTTGAGCTTCAGGCGGGATTGGATGCGGTCGATGGCGTCCGGTTCGGCCTTGAAAAAATAGTTCACGTAGTGGCCGCTTTCGAGGTGGCGGGAATTGTAGGCGAACTTTTTGCGGCCGAGTTGCTGAATCTCCTCGAGCTTGGCGCCTTCGGCTTCGATCTCCTTGGTGACGGCGGTGACGAGATCTTCGATGCTGCCTTCGATCGTCTTGGTGTTGAGAACGATCATGCCTTCGTATTTCCTGCTCATGGTGGGGATGGTGTTAGGAGGTTTCCTTGTTGCTGTTGTAAAAATTCGATGCGGCCGAGAAGCCTTGGGAGAGCGAAAGCTGCACGGCTGCCACAGCCCTTGCAAGCGTGTTTTCAAGGAGCTCCCGTTCGTCTGACCGGAAGGTCCCGAGCACGTGTCCGGTGAGGTTTCCAGGCTCTGCGGCACCGATTCCAAACTTCAGTCGGGGAAACTGTTCGCTGCCCAAGTGCTCGATCAGCGACTTGATCCCGTTGTGGCCGCCGGCGCTGCCTTTTTCCCTGAAGCGCAGCTTGCCGAGGGGCAGGGAGACATCGTCGTAAACCACGAGGATGCTCTGTGCGGTCCATTTGTGGAAAGCGGCGATCTGTCGGATCGGACGGCCGCTGAGGTTCATGAAGCATTGGGGCTTCACGAGGAGAATGCCGGAGCCCGGGAGTTTTGCCACGTGGGATTGCCATTTTGGCTTCGATTCGAAGACCGCCCCGCTGGCGGACGCGAGTCGGTCGAGGATCATGAAACCGACGTTGTGGCGTGTTTCCTCGTAATGGCGGCCTGGATTGCCGAGGCCGACGATCATGGAAATGGAGGGTTCGGCATCCATGGTGCGAGTCGGCGTGTGCAAAGAAAAACCCGGGCCGCGGGAAGCGGACCGGGCCTTGTGAAAACAAAAGAATGACTCAGGCTGCCGAACCTTCGGATACGGCGGCTGCCGACTTCACAACGTGAGCGATGACGACATCGCTTGCGTGGGTGGCGACGACGCCTTCGGGAAGCTTCACATCGCCGATGTGGAGAAGATCGCCCTCCTGAAGATGAGTGACGTCGAACTCGAGAGTGTCGGGTAGCTTCGATGCGGCGCAACGGATCTCCAAGGTGTGGCTCATCTGCTCAAGCAAGCCACCAGCCTTGACGCCTACGGGTTCGCCGCTGAGGTGAACCGGGATGAGAGCGGTGATTTCGGTCGACTCGTCGATCGCCATGAAATCGGCGTGGAGGGTGTTTCCGGAGAGCGCGTCGTGTTGGATGGCCTTGAGGAAGGCGAGTTGATTCACGCCGCCGAGATCAAGATTGATGAGGATATTGTCCGAAGTGCTGTGGGCGAGGAGCTCGCTGAAGGCCTTGGCATCGACTTTCAGATTCTGGTTCGCGGTGCCGCGTCCGTAGATGACAGAGGGAACCCAGCCTTCGCGGCGCATTTGCTTAAGGACTCCGGAACCAGTGCGTTGGCGTGGTTCGGCTTTCAGGACGTGCTTCGTGGCCATGGCGAAAAGGGCGTGAGGATTGGAGTGTGGGCCGACGACTTTCGGCGGCCGGGGGCGCGGTGTTTACCGATCGCTTTCGGGTTTGTCAAAATTTTGTTCGGCTTGTGGAGCAATGGATTTGGAAAGCGAGGGCGGGGGGACGATCGCAATGTTTTCCGGGCTACATCCGAAGTCGCCAAATGGCTTCCGTTTCAAGGTCGAGTCGGCCCGGGCGGCGGGATGTCGGGTCTTGCAAGGTTCGGATCGTCTTACGACCTGCGGCACTGAGGAAACTCTCGCAGGCGATTTCCATCACCTCGAGGCCCATGTAGTAAGTGTCGTGCAAAGTCGTGACCGCATCGCTGCCAAAGACGGCTGCCAGATGCCGACGAAGCAGGGCTGTCTCCTTGCGACCGAGGAAAAGAAAGGTGGGAGTCTCGCCAAAGCGGCACTTGGAGCGGATCAGGTCGGACACGGCTTTGGCATCCCAAGCGCTGCCCATGCGCAGTTCTGTGGGCACACTGGCGTGGTCGGGGATTGAGGTGTGCGATGTCGTTTTCATAGCGGAACTTGATCCGATGAGCAAACGACGTGCCTGAGTTCGATCGAGTTTGGACGGCCTCGCCGATCCACTCGCTGGTGGGAATCAATTCAGTTTGGAGCGGGGTATTCGAAGGGCATTCCGGGCGATTTGGGCAGGGCTGCTGCTGGCATCGTTTCGTTCACGCGCAGACGGGGCACTCGTTGATTTTTTTGAAGAAGTCGTTGCCTTTGTTGTCGACGAGGATGAAGGCGGGGAAGTTTTCGACGCGAATTTTCCAAACGGCTTCCATCCCGAGTTCCGGATATTCGACAATTTCCTGGCTTTTGATGTGCTCCTTGGCGAGGAGGGCGGCGGGACCGCCGGCGGATCCGAGGTAGAAGCCGCCGTGCTTTTTGCAGGCATCGGTCACGGCTTGCGAGCGATTGCCCTTGGCGAGCATCACGAGCGAGGCACCGTGGCTCTGGAAGAGATCGACATAGCCATCCATCCGGCCTGCGGTGGTGGGGCCGAAGGAGCCGGAGGGGTAGCCGGCGGGTGTTTTGGCCGGCCCGGCGTAGTAAACGGGGTAGCGCTTGAAGTAATCGGGGAGATCGCCGCTTTCATCGAGTCGCTCTTTGAGTTTCGCGTGGGCGATATCGCGGGCGACAATGATGGTACCGCTGAGCGAGACCGCGGTGGTGACAGGGTATTTGCCAAGCGTAGCGAGCGTTTGCTCCATGCCTTGGTCGAGGTCGATTTCGACGCCTTTGAATTTCCAGTCGCGGTATTTTTCCGGGATGAAGCGGCC
This sequence comes from Verrucomicrobiota bacterium, assembly GCA_004293445.1. Taxonomy (GTDB): domain Bacteria; phylum Verrucomicrobiota; class Verrucomicrobiia; order Verrucomicrobiales; family Akkermansiaceae; genus Haloferula. Next base: position 54,524 of record RDYP01000012.1, read on the forward strand.
GGGATTTTTTTCGAGTCTCTCGAGGAAGATGCCGTCCTTGGTGATTTTCGCTTTGGCTTGGCGGTCGGCGGAGCAAGAGACGCCAATGCCGACGGGGCAGGATGCGCCGTGCCGGGGAAGGCGGACGACGCGGACGTCGAGTGCGAAATATTTTCCGCCAAATTGAGCGCCGATACCGATTTGGCGGGCGGCCTCGAGCAATTCCTTTTCGAGTTCGAGGTCGCGGAAGGCACGGCCGAGTTCGTTGCCGGAGGTAGGTAGTTCGTCGTAGTAGCGGGTGGAAGCCAGTTTGACGGTCTTGAGGCAGGTCTCGGCCGAGGTGCCACCGATCACCAGTGCGAGGTGGTAGGGTGGGCAAGCGGCGGTACCGAGGGAGCGCATTTTTTCGATGGCGAACTCCTTGAGGCGCTTGGGATTGAGCAGTGCCTTGGTCTCCTGGTAGAGGAAGGTTTTGTTGGCGGAGCCGCCGCCTTTGCTGACGAAGAGGAATTTGTAGGCATCGCCCTCGCTTGCATAGAGATCGATCTGGGCAGGGAGGTTGGTCTTGGTGTTGACCTCCTCGAACATCGTCAGCGGTGCGGTTTGCGAATAGCGGAGGTTTTCTTCTTGGTAGGTCTGGTGGATGCCTTTTGAAAGCCATTCGGCGTCGTCGCAGCCGGTCCAGACTTGTTGGCCTTTTTTGCCCACGACGGTGGCGGTGCCGGTGTCCTGGCAGGCGGGGAGGATGCCTTTCGCCGCGATTTCGGCATTTTTCAGCAGCATGAGGGCGACCATGCGGTCGTTCTCGGTCGCTTCGGGGTCGTCGAGGATGGCGGCGACTTGAGCGAGGTGGGAGGGCCGCAGCGTGAAATTGATCGCTTTCATCGCCTCGTTGGCGAGCAGGGCCAGGCCTTCCGGGGCGACTTTGAGGATGGGTTTCCCATCGAATTCCCCGAGGCTGACGTGCTCGGTGGTGAGGCGCTCGTATTCGGTCGTGTCGGGGCCGAGGGGGAAGGGGTCTTGGTAAACGAAAGTGGACATGCTGGTGAGCTTAGGTGGGCGGTATCGGTCGTCCAGTCCGGCGGAGTTGGTTTCGGGCGGATGGCTTCGGGACGGTGTCTTAAAGTCGGGATTCGTCAGCGTCGATGTAGTCCATGAAGGTCAAGAGGTCGTGGCGATCCTGCAGGCCGGACTCGGCTTTTCTTTGCTGAAGACGTTCGGTCAGGTCGTCGCGAAAGCCGCGCGTCCGCATGAAAGCCGACCACCAAGCGAGTTCTTGGGGGCTGCGTGGCGTGCCGTTTTGTCGGCACCAAGCGAGGGCCTCCGCGTCGGATTTGCCGCTGATGATGAAATCGGAAAGAGCATGGTATTCCACGCCGAGGAACTGGCAGGTCCAGAGGTCCATGCCGGAGCCGAGGTTCGCGTGGTAGTCCGGGTGCAGTCGTCCGGCGGCATGGAGGCGGACCTTATCGCAGAGGCGGGGGAGGTAGAGGATGCCGTCGATCTCGTCGCGCGGACTGCGGGGTGGTTGGAAGGTTTTGTGCATGGCGGAAGAATGAAGGAGGTGGTCATTCGCGTTCAAGTCCGGGTCTTGCGTGGCAGCCGGAAGCTCCGATGCTCTGCGGCGATGTTCTTGGAAAAATCCTGTGTCACCTGTGGTCGACGGATCACTTGGCGGAAAAAGTGGGAGCGCTGTTGGGACGAAGTGAGGTTTTGTTCTGATGCGTGTCGGAAAAGCAAACCGGGTGATGATGGCATGAGGCTGGAAGAGGCGATTGTCGGGCTTCTGTCGAAGCGGTCCGAGGGGGCGACGATTTGCCCGAGCGAAGCGGCGCGCTTGGTTTTTCCTGATGGGTGGTCGGAGCGGATGGAAGACGCTCGGCGGGCGGCGCGGCGTTTGGTGGCGGCCGGGAAGATCGAAATCACGCAGGGCGGTCGGGTGGTCAATCCTTCCACGGCGAGAGGGCCTATCCGGCTTCGGTCGATCCGGTGATTCGGCGGAAAGCGGGCTTTGCTTTCATCGTCATTGCCGTAGTCTGTGCCAGTGAAGTGGGCATCGCTAGTGATCTTGTGGTTTGTGGCCATCGGCCCTTTGTCCGCGCAGCACACGGTCACCCCGCCGAGCGCTCCGCGGTTGCCGCTGGCCACCGTATTCAAGGGCGAGGCGAAGTTCCGCGCGTTGGTTCGGCAGGCGGAGCGTGAGAACTGGCGGCAGCTTCCTTTGGGTGCGCGGACGATTCGCGTGGCGCGGGCGATGGTTGGAACGCCGTATGTGAACTACACTTTGGAAGTGAACGACCGGGTCGAGTCGCCGGTGGTGAATTTCGGCGCGATGGATTGCTGGACCTACTACGAGAACGCCTTGGCCTTCGCCCGGATGCTCCGCTACAAGCCCGGGCCGTATTCGCCGCAAGACATGCTGCACATGGTCGAGCTAGAGCGCTATCGTGGCGGTCGCTGCACGGGGAGCTATCTCAGTCGGATGCATCATTTGGAGGAGGTCTTCTGGGACAATGAACGGCGTGGTTTTGCGAGAAACATCACCCCGCGGATTCCGGGTGCCCAGCGTTTGCGCCGTGAGATCCACGAGATGACGGTGCAGTGGAAAAGCTATCGCTACCTGAAGAACAGTCCGTCCTTGCTGCCGGAAATGGGCCGAATCGAGGCGCGGGTTTCAAAGTTGCCCGTTTGGCACGTTCCGAAGCACAAGGTTCGAGGCATCGAGGGTTATCTGCAGGACGGTGACGTCTGCGCGATCACCGCGAATTGGAAAAACGGCTACACCTCGCACGTTGGATTGATCGTGAAGCTCAAGGGGCGTGCGTATTTCACCCATGCCACTTCGGATCGTGACAAGGGCAGGATGACGATCATCGACCGGCCGATTGCCGATTATCTCAATGGCTCCTCGAAGCACGCCGGGATCGTGGTGTTACGGCCGAACGATCTGCCGCCTTCGAAATTCTGGGCGCGCCCTGTGGGGGGAGGCTGAAAGCTCTTGTACAGGCGTGGCTTTTCCAGGCGACGGGTGGAAAGGAAAGCCGGGGGGGATTTTTTTCGTGTTGGTTCCGGCGTGGTTTTTGTAGAGCCGGAATATGAAATCGAGCGGGCCGGGCTGGACCTACCTGAGCAACCATGCGCACACGATTCTTCTGCTGTGGCGTGAGCCCGACTTGAGGGTGCGGGAAATTGCCGCGCGGATCGGGATCACGGAGCGTCCCGTCCTGCGGATCATCGGAGAGCTCGAGCACGCCGGAGTGATTCGTCGCAGGCGGGAGGGGAGGCGGAACCAATATGAGATCGATGGCGATACGCCGCTGCGGCATTCGCTCGAGCAGCATGTGCGGTTGGCCGACCTGCTGGAGCTGCTGAAAGGTCCGGCGGAGCGCGATCAGGACGGGCTTCCGGGGACAAATTTCTCGCCGCGTAGCACTTCGACATCGGAGGCGTAGGCGATCACCGCGAAATGGTCGAAGAAGCGGGCCGCGATTTCCCGCATCAGGGCATCGGCCGTGGCCTGGTCGACGATGGTATCGATCTGGATATTGCGTCCTTCCCACTCGGATGCCCGGACGCCGCGCGATCCACTGCCTTCGGCCAGAGTGATGGTATGGCCGGTCGCGCCTTGGGCTGAAAGCAGTTTGAGTAGCTGGGGGCGGAGCAGGCTTTCCGCGACGATCGTGACTTTTTTCAGACGGATTTTCATGGAACAAGCGGGGCGAGATATCGGGCGAGGAAGAGGCACCAAGGAATTCCCAAGGCGAGATTGAAGGGGAAGGTCACGCCGAGCGACAAGCTCAGATAAAGGCCTGGACTGGCCTCCGGTAGGGCGATTCGGACCGCGGCGGGCGCGGCAATGTAAGAAGCGCTGGCGGCCATGACGCCGAGAACTGCGGCGCTGCCTGGATCGAGCCCGGCGAGTAAGCCGCTGCCTACGCCGAGAGATCCGTGAATTATTGGCAGGATCATGGCGAGGAGCACCGGCCGCATTCCAGCGTGGCGGATATCCTTCAGCCTGCGCCCGGCCATGGCGCCGAGTTCGAGAAGAAAGAGGCAGAGCACGCCTTTGAATGGTGTGACAAAGAAAGGTTGGACGCTTGCCCACTGGGCGGGGCTGGACAGGTAGCCGATCAGGGTGCCGCCGGCGAGCAGCACGATGCTTTTGCCGGTGAGGACTTCGGCAATGGCGTCTTTTGAGAAAGCTGGCCCGTCGCCGCGACGGGCGAGGAGCAGTGCGATCACGATGCCGGGGATTTCGAGGATAGCCACCAGAGCGGTCAGAAAGTCTTCGGCACCCAACCCCGAGCGCTGTGCTGCCTCGTTGGCGACGAGGAAGGTGACGGCTGAGACCGATCCAAAGTGCGCCGCCACAGCGGCGGCATTGATCCGATCGAGTCGACCCCAGGAATGCATGAGTCCGAAGGCGATCAAGGGGGTCGCCACGCCGAGGGCGAGGGTTGCGATTCCCGGCAAAACCAGTCGCTCCAGACCGGCACTGGCGACCGCAGCACCGCCCTTCATGCCAATGGCGAGCAAGAGGTAAATCGACAATCCTTGGAAGATCGGTTCCGGCAGACGGAGGTCGCTACGGGCCAAGCAGGCAAGCAGGCCGAGGACGAAGGCTAGCACGACGGGGGAAAGCAGGTTGTCGAGCAGGAGATGCATCATGGCGGGGAAAGGGAAAACGCATGAAGTTTTAAGCAGGCAATAAAAATCATGCTTTTTAATTCATGTTTTAAGTGGGGCTACAGCGCCTTGCTCTGAAAAATCCCAAGTTTGGGCTTGCGTGGGTCGCTCCAGCGGATATTCACCGCGCCCCGAATTATGGCTAAAAAGAGCTGGATTGCCCGCAACGAGCGGAAGGCGCGCACTGTCGCCAAATACTCCGACCTTCGTCACAAACTGAAGGCCGAGAAAGATTATATCGGTCTGACGATGCTTCCCCGCGACGCCAGCCCTACCCGGTTGGTGAACCGCTGCGAGTATTCCGGTCGTCGCCGTGCCTTCCTCCGCCGTTTCCGTCTTTCCCGTATCAGCTTCCGCGAGCTTGCTTCGCACGGCATGATCCCGGGCGTGACGAAGTCGAGCTGGTAAAACGGCACGCCGTCCGCTACGGCTGACGGGAGGCGGTAAAAGCTCGTCCTCCCGTCCTTTCGATGCCTATCTACGAATACCTTTCCGAAAGCCCCGAAGATCCGGAGCGATCTTGCCGCGTTTGCCGGCGGGGCTTCGAACTGCGACGTCCGATTGACCGGCCCGCGCTTGAGGTGTGTCCACTTTGCCGCCACGCGGTGCGCAAGGTGATTTCCAAGGTCAATACCCCGCGGATCGCGAAGCCATTGTCGGTGAGCGATGCCAAGTCGGCGGGTTTCACCGTGCTCGAGCGTCGGGACCAAGGCGTTTACGAGAAACTTTGAGTGAGGATGAATTTGTTTTCCGACTTCATCTTCCTCGCTTCGGCCTCGGTCGAGCCGACGCGTGAGCTTCCAGGTTTGGGGAAGTGCCTGCTCTACTTGTTGGGCATCGGCTTCTTCCTGCTGCTGAACGCGTTCTTCGTCGCGTCGGAATTTGCCATCGTGAAAGTCCGGCCAAGCCAACTTGAGGCAGCGGCGAAGGAAAAACCGACCCGCACCGGAACCGCCCTGCATGTGGTGGGAAATCTCGATGGCTATCTCTCCGCCAACCAGCTGGGGATCACGATTGCCTCGCTGGCGCTTGGTTTTCTTGGCGAGCCCTTTGTCGAGGCGTTGGTCTCGCCCTTGCTGCTGATGGCTGGGGTGCCGGTGCAGACCGAACTGCTCGGCATGAGCGTTCGGCCCGTGTCGTGGATTTCCTTCGTCCTCGCCATCGCTTCCTTCACTTTCCTCCATGTGGTCATTGGAGAGTTGCTTCCAAAATCGATCGCCATCCGCAAGGCAGTCGCGACCACCTTGATTCTCGCGGGGCCCCTGCATCTGTTCTATCGAACCTTTCATTGGGCGATTCGGATTTTGAACGGCACCGCCAACTGGATCCTCAAGACCGTGTTCCGCATCGACCCGGTCGGTGAGGGCGAGCACGTGCACTCCGCCGATGAACTGGCGCTGCTGGTCGCCGAAAGCGAGCGTGCCGAGGAGGTCACCGAGATCGAGCGCGAGATTCTGATCAATGCGCTGGAGCTGAACGAACTTTGGGTTCGCGATGTGATGACGCCGCGCCAAGAGGTCGTGGTGCTGCACGCTGACGAGCCTTTTGAAAAGTCGCTGGAGGTCGCCCGACGGACCAAGCACACCCGCTTTCCGCTGGCCAAGGGTGGTCACCTCGACAATGCGATTGGTCTGATTCACATCAAGGACGTGCTCAAGCTGGTCGGCACGCCCGACCCGGACCTGATGCGGATCAAGCGTGAGCTGAAGATGGTGCCGGACACCATGCCGCTCGACGTGTTGCTGAAGTTTTTCCTCAAAGAGCGGGCGCATCTGGCGATGGTGGTCGATGAGTTCGGCACGCCCGTCGGGATCGTCTTCCTCGACAACGTGATCGAGGAGCTAGTGGGCGACATTCAGGACGAATTCGACAACGAGAAGCCCGAGTCGAACTGGATCAATGACAACGAGTTCGTGATCGAGGGGGCGATGACTCTTAACGATCTCACGAGCATGGCTGACGAGCTGGAGCTCGACAGCGGCGAAGTCACGACGGTGGGCGGCTACATCACCCAGCAGCTCGGCCGTTTCCCCGAAGTCGGCGAGAGCATCGAGATTCATGGCTGGGAGGCGAAGGTGACCAGCACCGACGGGCGTCGTGTCGGCCAAGTGCATTTCCGGCGTCTCGAGCCCGCGGCTGTTGCGGAGGAAGAGGAGTAAGGCGGGTGTTGCACGCGGTCCTTGTAAGGGCGGTGGAAGAAAATTTGGGAAAAGTTCCAAGGATTCCGCAGGGTCGGTGTCTTTTATGAGAAGACCGATGCACGATCGACTTTCCGCCCATGGAACCTGTCCTCACAATCCGGCATGATGCCCGGGTTTCTCTTTCCTTTGCCGAGATGACCGGAGAAAAGCCATCGCTGCGTCAGGTTTTTGAGGCCGAGGAAAGTCCTCTGCTGCGCTTCGCTCATGGCATGGTGGGGCGGCGCGAGGTGGCGGAGGATTTGGTCCAAGATGCTTTCCTGCGTCTTCATGCCCATTGGGAAGAGGTCGCCAACCCGAAAGCGTGGCTCTATCGCTCGGTTCGGAATTTGGCTCTCAATCATCTGCGGGACCACAAGCGTGAGACGCTTGTCGATGAGGCTCCCGAGTGGGATCCCGCCGCGGGTCATGGAGATCCGCTCGGGCGCCTTGAGGCGGCCGGTGCCGTCCGACTCTTGCTGGCCGAACTGCGCGACGAGGATCGAGCACTGCTGCAACTGAAGTATCAGGAAGACCTCAGATACGACCAAATCAGTCTGCGAACTGGTCTGAGCGTCGGAAACGTCGGCTACAAGCTCCACCACCTCCTGAAATCGCTGGGTGAGAGCCTGCGGCGGATGGGGATCGAAAGTGCAGAGGGGTGAAGACGGAAGACTTTAAGACACAAGATTCAAGACAGGAACCTTATGAATGACGACACGGACAAGCCGCTGAACACCGTCGGGGATGACGCGCTCGAAGCGCGGATCACCGCCTGGGTGCTGGGTGAGGCATCGTCCTTTGAGGCGGAGGAGCTGGAAAAGCTCTGCGCGGCGGATCCTGCGCTGCGGCTCCTCGAGCGGCGCCTGCGGGTGCTGCACGAGTTGGTGTCGGAGGATTTCAAGGTGGGACCGGTGGCGGAGTGGAAGCTGTCGGATGCCCGGCGTGAGAAGATCACCGACTTGTTAGGCGTGGAGCCGGAGGTGTTGGGAGCTCCGAAGTATTCGGGGCGCTTCGGTCGGCATGTCCTTTTGGCTTTGGCCGCATGCCTGATGATCGGCTTGTTTTCATACGCGTTGACCGGAAGCCTCGGCACTTCGGCGAAAGTGAAGGAGCTTGGCACGATTGTTTCGTATTCGAGCGTGCCCGATGTTCCCGATGTTCGCTCTGCCGAAATGAGGAAGCAAGCTGAGGCGCCATCGATCTCCGATGCCAACAAGCGGTATTCCGACCGCGAAAACCTGGAACTTCCCCGGGGTGGTCGCTTGAAGCGGGTCGAGGCAATGGGATCCGATCATGCTTTGCCGAGTGTGGATCGCTTGGCCCAATCGGGGGCTGAAGTCGCCTCATCCGCCAGTCCTGCCGATATCGCCGGAGAAAAAGCGGAGGCTCAGGAGGTGCTGGCGTATAGCGATCCAAGGAGGGGATCCGCGACGGGTGTATCGCCCGAAGAGGCTCCGGCACCGGCGGGCTCTACTACCACCATCACCTCCGGTATCCGCAGCGGCGATGCGCCCATCACCCGCCAAAGCATTGACGCCATTCTCGACGAATCCGCCCAGCAGACGAAGCAAGAGTCGGATCGGGATGACACCGTGGTCTTCAGCGACACCGATGGGATGGGGAGTCTTATCTCTGGAGTCCGCAGCCCGGTTGTGAATGGAATCGTCGATCGGTCTCATGTCGCAAAGAACGAGGGTGAAGCTCAGTCCTCCTCAGAATCGATCGCTGGAGGGTGGTCCGGCAAAGTAATCAAGAAGGACATGAGGGATGCCGATTCGCCGGTTGATGCCGTAGTGGACGCGACGGTGGAAGCCGAGGATGAGGTTCATCCCGCCGCGCGGGATGCGGTGGACAAGCCGTGGGAGCTTTCAGTTCCCTCGCAAAGAAAGGCGGCGGCAATCGATCCTTCGGTCGCTACTGATCCCGTCCGCTCCAATCCGTCGTTCGCAGTGGATGGTAAGAGTGAGGTCGATGAGGTCCGCGGCAAACTTCACATCGCGGAGGGAAAGGACGATCTTGGTAAATTCGAGGATGCGAAAAAGACCTACGAGGAAGTGCTGCGGATCGATCCCTACAACGAGGCGGCGCGCCGAGGGATGGAGAAGGTGGCGACCGCGATGATTGACTATTATCGGGCGGCCTATGACCACACCCGGGCCGAGCTCCTAGCCGAGGTCGACGGGGCGAGGGAGACGTTTGTGACTCCAGAGAAAAGAAAAGAGTCGGCCCTCTCTCTCATGTCCGAGGTCGTTTCTGTCGACGAACCCTTCTCGACCTTCTCCCTCCATGTGAGCGATGCCTCTTTCAAGCTCGCCCATGCTGCGATGGAGCGGGGCGAGGTTCCGGCGGCGGAGGCAATCCGACCTGAGGAGTTTTACAATGCTTTCGACTACGGCGATCCCGCACCCGCGAGCGGCGAGCCTGTGGTTTGTGTGACCGAGCAGTCGGCGCACCCGGCTTTCGGCCAGCGCAATCTGTTACGGATCGGCGTGCGGACCGGTTCTCAGGGGCGAGGGGCGTCGACACCGCTCAATCTAACACTTTTGCTCGATCACTCCGGCTCGATGGAGCGCGAGGATCGCAGCGCCAGCGTATCGATGGCGGTGCGGCAGCTTTCCGGGCTGCTGAAAGAGGGAGACACGATCACGGTGGCAGGCTTCTCGCGGCAACCGCGTTTGCTTGCCGACCGCTTGCCCGGGGCGCGGGCGGAGGAGCTCAATGCATTGATCGCGCAGACTCCATCGGAAGGCGGGACGAATTTGGAGGAAGGTATCAAGCTCGGTGAGGAGCTGGCGAAGCGGCAGTTCCATGCGGCGGCCCAGAACCGCGTGGTGCTCTTCACCGATGGTGCGGCAAATCTTGGCGACGCGCGGCCGGAAGCCCTGCAGGCTCGGATTGAAGGACTCCGCCAGCAGGGAATCGCCTTCGATGCCGCGGGCTTCGGGGCGGACGGCTTGAACGACAAGCTGCTCGAGCGTCTGACCCGCAACGGCAACGGCCGCTACTACGTGGTGGATGGTCCCGAAGATGCCGATGCTGGCTTTGCGAAACAGCTCGCCGGGGCCTTCCGTCCGGCCGCGGAGAACGTGAAGCTGCAGGTGCGCTTCAATCCGGCGCGGGTGGCGAAATACAAGCTGATCGGCTTCGAGGAGCATCGCCTGAAGAAGGAAGATTTCCGCAACGACGCCGTGGACGCCGCGGAAATGGCTGCCGAGGAAGCGGGTAACGCGCTCTATCAGATTGAGGTTCTGCCGCAGGGCGAAGGTGAGGTCGGCGAGGTCAGCGTGCGCTTTCGTGATGTGGCAAGTGGGCGGATGGTGGAATGTGCTTGGACGATTCCCTACGATGCCCAAGCTCCGGCATTCGATCGGGCGACGCCGTCGATCCAGCTTGCCGGCCTAGCGGCCTTTGCCGCCGAGAAGCTGCGTGCCGCGCCGATGGCTGATGCGGTGGATTTTCAACAACTCGGGCAGGTCTATGCCGATGTCCGCGCCCGTTATCCGAAGAGCCAGCCGGTCGCCGACCTCGGGTCGATGATCGGGAAACTGAAGTAGCGCAACTTTGCAAGTTGCGTGCTTGGGACGCGCCCCCCGCTGGAAATGGCACCGAAGCTCTCCCGACCGTTCTTGAATTTACCGACGATTTACCAAGCGCCGTCTTCACCGCGACGTTCTTACCTCACACTTCTCTCAAATCATGATCACCCCTTTTGTATCGAAGCTGGCGCAGGCCTTTGGAGGTAGCGCGATTTTGCAAATTGCGCATGGGAGCGGCGTGGATGGAGTAGGTCGAGTCCGCTGCGGGAAGCGGATCGACAGAAATACGCAGCTTGCAAAGTTGCGCTACTTCACTGCCGCGCTTTTGTTAGGTGCCGCTACGGCACAGGACAAAAAAATCGTTCTCGTCGAGGTCGATAAGGAGAAGCCGATTCCCCTGTTTTTCTCGGCGGAAACGAACACCGACATCACTGCCGGTATTGGTCGGGTTCAGGGTACCATCACCGCGAAGTTACGCGTCCACCAGGGTCGGCCGGAAATGATGAGCCTCGGCCTAACGGGAACAGGCGACGTCACTGGTGTTGCGGGAGAGGGACTGAAGACCTGGACGGTTCGCCTTGAGTCGGATGGAAAGCGCTTCCTGGATCTCAAGCCGCTGCTGCCCGAGGACCCGAAGACGGAGACGGCGAAGGAGTTCACGGTGACGATCACCACGTTGCACGCCGACACGAAACAAGCCTTCGACCTGCTGCTGCCTGCTCCGGGCAGTGCGGTGGGTTTCTCCTCCGTAATCTCGCTTTCCGGCGATGGCGATGCGACCGCGACCCTCATGGCAATCGAAGGCATGCAAGCCATGAAGAGCGAGAACGGCGTGGACCGCTTCAGCGGCAGCGGGGCGGGACGGCTGAACGTGAAGGTCGATCTCAAGGGCGCCGCGCCGCGGCCTCTGGAACTGGCTGCTGCGACGCTCGAAGGGCAGGTGACTGCGGAAGAAAGCAGTGTTTCCTTCAAACTGCGCGGCACCGTTGAGGTGCGCCACGCGGGCGAGGCGATTGAGTTGTTGGAAGGTGTCGCGCTCAGTGGTGCGGTTGCAGGTGAGGGCTGGTTTGCTCGCTTGAAAAAGAAGGGTGAAGGTTATGTGCATGAGTTGGTCGGCGAGGCGGTCGGCAGCCATCCGATCGAGTTGGAATTCGAAGCTCCACTGCGTCTTCAGGGCGACTGGCGCGGCGTGGATTTCAAGTTGCACGGCGGCGCGGTGGTGCCGGTAAGGCTCGATGGACTTGCGGAAATGGTATCGTTCAAGACCGACCACGCGGTGGTTCCCGAAAAGCGCGAGGGCCGCTGGACTGGCTATCTCCCAGCGACTGGGGCGGCTAATCTGGCCTGGAAAAGCAGTCGCAAAGAAGGCGAGGGTGCATTGTTCTTTTCGAGCAGCGAAATCGCGGAGATGCGGGTCGGAGCTGGATTGGCCCGGCGGTATTCAAAAATCGGCCTTCGGGTGCTGCAAGGAAAGCTCGATGGACTCAAGATCCGCGTTGATGGCAGCGGCGAGATTCTGGCGGTGAAGGGTGCACAAGTGCTGAGTTGGAGTATTGCGGAGACTGATGGGGCTCGTTTGCTAGACGTTCGGCTCAGCCGACCGATCGATGGAAACGGTGAAATTGAAATCGAGGCTCAGGCCGCGCTCGGGACCTTTCCGGCGAAACTCAATCCGCCGCGTTTTTCGCCGCTGGGCACGCTGTGCCATAGTGGTTTTCTACGAGTCGCGAACGACGGTGCCGTGCGGATCGAGGTCGGCGCGACCACTGGCATGATGCAGCTCTCGCCGGGGCAGTTCCCGTGGGCGAAGCAAGATGAGCAACTGCGGCAAGCCTTCGTGTATCGATTCCCTTCGGCCGATTATGGATACGAGATTTCCGCGGACCAGGTGCTGCCTGAGGTTTCGGTCAACGAACTGACCATTCACGAACTTGCCGAGACCGACCGCAGGATCTTTACGGATCTGGAACTGGATATTCGCGAGGCGCCCTTGCGCGAATGGAGCCTCGAGGTGCCGGCCGACTTCGCGGTGGCGTCGGTGGCGGGGCAGGGCGTGGCGGATTACAGCGTGGCCAGCGATGCGGTCGACGGAAAGCGGGTGCTGAAGATTCTCTTCGGTCAGGCGCTGATCGGCAGGCAGTTGATCTCGATTCAGCTGGAGAAGAACCTCGCGGCGGCGGCTGGCGATTGGGTGTTGCCGGTGCTCGGTCATCCCGCTGCGAAGTCGGCGCGCGGCCATATTGGGGTCTTGGTGGCTCCTGGTTTTCGCGCGGTGACTGGAACCAGCATCGGGCTGGCGGAGACTCCGCTGGATTATTTCCCGAAGAAGCTGCCCGGCTTGCAGCAGGCCTTTCGCATTCGCGATGGCAAGTGGAGCGCGACGATGAAAGTCGAGGCGCTTGGACAAAGCGTGCAGGCGGATGTCTTCCATCTCTATTCGCTGAAGGAAGGCGCGGCTTCGGGCAGTGTGCTGGTGAATTACTTCGTGATCGGTGCGCCTGCGACCGAGTGGCGGTTGCGGGTGCCGGAGGCGCTCGGCAACGTGGAAGTCACCGGGCAAAATGTCGGCCGCGATTGGCGGCGCGAGCAAGACACGCTGATCATTCCTCTGGTTCGGCCGCTGCTCGGCGCGGGCACTCTGTTGGTGACCTTTGAGCAGCCGATGAGTGCGCATGGTGGCGAGTTGTCGCCGGGTGAGGTCCGGCCGCTGAACGTGCAATCGGAGCGCGGCTACATCCAAGTGGTGAGCCCGCTCCAGGTAAGATACGATATTTCTCGTAGCGAGGGTGCGGTGCTGAAGCTCGATGCCTCCGAGCTTCCCGCGGAATATCGCCTGCTCACCAATGCGCCGACCCTTGCGGCATGGCAGTACATGGCTGCCGATGTTTCGATTGGCATGAAGATCGAGTGGTTCGAGCCCGGCGAGACGGTGGGGCAGGTAGTGGATTTTGCAAAGCTCGCCAGTCGGATCTCGCGCGATGGTCAGGTGGTGACCGACGCCCGCTTCTTCGTGAAGACGCGGGGGCGCTCCGTGCTGAAGCTGACCCTGCCGCCGGACTCCGGTCTTTGGGAGGCGAAGGTCGATGGTGAGACGATCAATGCGCGTGAGGACGGTCGCGAGATTCTGGTGCCCTTGCCTGCGAAGGCCGATCCGAACGAGCCAGTGGAAGTGATTTTAAGATACGGGATGGTCGCTGGAAAACCTTCCGCACTATCGCTCGTCGCTCCCGTTCTTTTCGCGCCGACGGTGATCGGCGAATGGATCGTTAGCGGCGATGAAGGACGTCGTCTCATCCCACGCGGGGCGATGCAACCCGTGCGTCCGGTGCTGACGGAAACTGGAACCGAATGGATTCTGTCGCGGGCAAGGATGGCGGCACCGATTTTACTGTTGTTCGCGGCGTTCGGATTGCTGCTGAAGCGGATGAAGGCGACGCGGCTTTTCGGGCATCTCGTGATCATCCTCGCCGGGGTGATGTCATGTTTGACGGCCTTCCGCGCAGTGGCGGATCGTCGGGTGAATCTGGCGAGTCTTGAATACGTGATGCCGGTGCTGGCGCCGGGTGAGGCTGTGACGATGGAGTTCGGTAATGTCGCGCCGTGGCAGGCGATGCTGAGCGTCCCCGGTGTGCTGTTGATCCTTGTGGGCTTCGCTTTGCTGGGGATGAGGTTTTGGACGGGAAAGAACGGCGTTTTCGAGGCCTCTGAAGCCCGAGCAAAATGGAGAGGCGTTCGGTCCTGCCAGTTGCCTGTCGCGCTGGGTTCGATCGGATTTGGCCTGCTGGCGCAGAGAATGGGGGCGGTGCCCTTCTTCGGGTTGTTTGGCCTGATCCTACTTCTGGTTCACGGCTTCCCGGGGCTGTCGGGATTGGTGGGGCGTAGGCGGGCGTCGGTGACCAAGGCGGGGGCGACGCTGTTGTTGCTTTTTTTCACGGTGGGAATGGCTCGTGGGGCGGAGGCGATTTTGCCTGCGGAATCGATGAGCCAAGCTTGGAGAATCGCCGACGGACGTGTGAGCGGGGAGATTTCGGTTGAATCGCGGGCCGGGGTGGACCAGCGGGTTCTGCTGCTGAAATCACCGGCGGTTCTAACAGGTTTCACGGGAGAGGGCCTACGCGTGCTCAAAGCCCCGTATGCCGGCGAGGCCGCGTATTTCCTCGTGGCAACAGCGTCGGGTTTGAAGTCGGGCAAGGCGACGTTCGAGATGCCCTTGGCCGCACCGGAGAAGAGCTGGACGCTGCCATCGGGCCCGGCGGCGTTGCAGAAGCTGAAGGTGGATTGGAACCAGGAGGGCTGGGAATTTGTATCGCCCCAAGCGGCGAAGATTACCGCGCTGAAGATTGAAGGTGGCAGTGGTGCGGAGCTGGTGCTTGAGCCTGCTCACGAGATCGTATTGCAGGCGCGTCCTCTGAGGCGTGATGTGGCGAGTGAGGCGACACAATTTTTTGTGGAGACTTCCGATCTCTACCTACCGGGGCCCGGTGTGGTTGGAGGGCGTCATTCGGTGTCGGTCCGTCCCTCGCGTGGGGTGGTGCGTGAGCTGGTTCTGAAGGTACCCGAGGGCTTTACGGTGGGCGAGGTGGAGAATGGTCCGGTTGGCAGCTGGCGTTTCAATCCCCAGACGCGGGAGCTGAAAGTCGGGATCGAGCCAGCGCAGGACCAGCCCTTTGCCTTTATCATCGGCACCCAGCGTGGCACGGCGACGCTGCCGATCGATCTTCAATTGCAAGCAATGTTGGTCAAAGGTGCCGCGGGATCGGTCGGGCTCTTGGGTTTGGCTTTTGGCGAGGAGGCACAGGCGGAAGCGGTCGAGGCGAAGGGGATGATCCCGGTGAACCTCGATGATTTTGACTCCAAGTTGCTGCCTGTTGATCGTGAGGGGCGGGTGCAGGCGGTAATGCATCGGGCATTTCGCCACAGCGGTGTGGAGGCTTCGTTGAATCTGAAAGTGGCTCCGGTGGCGGCGGAGATCCGTGGCGAGACGAAGCAGACGCTGTCGCTTGGTGAGGATCGAATGGTGCTGGGAGTGGATCTCGTGGCGTCGATCACTCGCGCGGGCCTGTTCAAGCTCGAGCTCGAGATTCCGAAGGGCTTCGAGATCGAATCGGTGACCGGTCCTGCGCTGGCGCATTGGACGGAGTCGGTGGATGGCGCGAACCGGTTGTTGAATCTTCATCTGAATGGTCGCTCGATCGGAGATCAGGCTTTCGCGCTCACGCTGACCTCCGCTGCCCCGGGAACCGAGGCTTCGTGGGCTGTCCCGCGGGTGTTGCTGCGCAGTGCGGCGAGGCAGACAGGCACGCTGACGGTTGTGCCGGAGCGTGGTCTGCAAGTGCGTGCGGTGTCGCGGGATAATGTCTCGCAGCTCGATCCCCGCGAGGCCGGGCTGCCGCGACCGGGTGCCTTGGCTTTCAAATTGCTGCAGGCCGATTGGTCGTTGGCGCTGTCGATCGCCAAGCTCGACCCGTGGGTCACGGCGCAGCTACTGCATGAGGTTGCCTTGCGCGAAGGGCAGACCTTGAGCCGGGTCCGGATCGCCTATCGGATCGAAAATGCCGCGACGAAGGCTCTGAGGGTGCGCATCCCGGGGCTCGACGAAAGTGCTGCGGCAACCTTGCGGGCGAGCGGTCCCGCAGTGGCCGACTTCGTGCCGGTAGCGGGCGAGGCCGGACTGTGGGAGATTCGCTTTCCCCGAGGGGTGGCGGGGGATACGGCGGTGGACATCGAGTTCCAGCAGAGTGCCGATGGTCGGATGACGGTGACACCGCTCCTACCCTTGGATGTACGGCAGTCATCGTATTTTGTTTCGTTGCGAACTGCGGGTCGGCTGGAGATCAGTGGCCTCGATTTGCCACGTGGGTGGCAGAAGAGCGACTGGGGCGTGGTGCCGGAGATATTGCGTTCCGCGTTCTCAGGCCACGCGCCGGCGGGAGTATTCCGAGTGGCGGAGGCCGAGGGACCTCTCGCGGTCAATCTGAAGCGCCATGATCTTGCGGATGCACTGCGCTTGAGGGTTGAGCAGGGAACGCTGACCACGCTTGTTTCGGTCGATGGAGCCGCCTTGACGGCGGTGGATTTGAAGGTTCGTGTGACGGAAAAAGGAACCTTGCGGCTGACCTTGCCCGAAGGGGCCGCGCTTCACAACGTACTGGTCAACGAAGATGGCGTGGCGTTGGTGCGTGAGGGCGAGCACTGGTTGTTCTATGTTCATCCCGCGCCCGAGGGCGATCGGCCGGCGACGGTGCGTTTTGTCTATGCGATGCCAGCGGGTGAAGGAACGCTGCTTCAGGGGCCGAAACTCGATGTGCCGTTGGAGGACCTGAGTTGGCGGGTGATCCTGCCCGAAGGCTGGAGGCTTGCGGACCATCGCGGTGACTTCGACTTGCAAGAAAAAGCGGCCGGCGGGGTTTTCGAGGAATACAGCAGCTTTGTCTCCAGCAAGCGGGCCGCGGGCAAGCAGGAGGCGGTGGCATTGCTTGATCAGGCGAATGCTTGGATGCGTGCTGGCGAGCAGGACAAGGCGGGCCAAGCGCTGAGCAAGGCGGCTCGCAACGGCTTGCTCGATGAGGCATCGAACGAGGACGCGCGGGTGCAGTTGCGCAACCTCAAGACTCAGCAGGCGACCTTGGCGCTCAACACGCGGCGGCAGCGGCTTTATCTCGACAATAAGGCAGACGTGGCTGCCGACAATGCACAGCTCGAGCAGGCGGCGCAGGAAAATCCGCTGCTCCAGGGAAACTTGAACTTCGATCCCCAGCAGTTCGATCGTTTGTTGGAGGGCAACAGCGTCGACGAGAATGCGGCGATGAAAGAAATCGCCAATCGGATCGTGAGCCAGCAGCTCGCCGCGGATCCCGCCCCGGCGGCGCTCGATGTGACGATGGTCGAGCGCGGGACCGTGCTGGATTTCAAACGTAGCGTGCAGGTCGATGGCGGTAAACCGATGCTCTTGAAGTTGGAGATCGAGCCACAGTTTCCCAAGGGTTGGGTCTTTGGCGGGATCATTGCACTGCTGGCGGGAGTGATCCTGAAGCGTAAACCAGCGTGAGTGGATTCGCGGAGCGGAGTAGCACAACTTTTCAAGTTGTGTGTGGGGTGCAGCGTGGATTCGGGGGTGGGTTTGAAGGGGTGTTTTAGGCTGTCGGTGACGGGGGTGAAGCTTTGCTGCCGCGTGGGGCGGAGACGGGAGAGCGGGTTTTGCAGGACGCCAGAAGCACGCAACTTGCAAAGTTGCGCTACTTCAGTGTGCCGCTGCCGAGGCGGTATGCGCCGGTGCGGAGACGGGCCTTTTCTGGGTTTTGGAAGATGTAGCGACGGAAGCCTTCGAGCGATCCTGCGTCCCGCACGAGATGGTCGAAGCTTTCGTGCTGCCAGACACTGCCTTCGCTACCGGTGCGCTTGTTGATTTCCCGCGAAGCGTGGCGCTTCCACGATCCGGTGATGCTGCCAATCGTATGCCCAGGGGCCGGAGCGAGAAGGACATGGACGTGATTCGGCATGATCACGTAATCGCCGAGTTGATAGCGCTGGTCGTCGAAATGGAGCAGGGCGTTTTCGACGATGGCAGAGTGCGCTGGATCGCGCAGGAGACAGGAGCCGTGGCCGGTGTCGAGCAGTTCGTGGAACTGCTTGCCGAAGCGCCGCAGGTAGTCGCGGCGGTCGGGCTCGGTCAGTTGCGAGAGGATGTCGAAGAGCTCGCCGGAAGCGGAGGGGAGGCGGTGGAGAAGCCAGATGCGGCGTTCGTTGTCCCAAGCTTTGAGGGCTTTGGCTGGGATGGAGTCACCGAGGCGAAAGGTCACAAAGGAGATTGCATCGGCCTGCTGCCAGTGGGGGAGGTTACGGCGGTGGTGGGAGATGTTCTTTTCGGGGTCGTAGAACATCGGGGGAAGCTCGGTCAGGGTGTTTGTGGAGGCCGAAAGGGAGGAGGTGGCGGAGCGAAGTAGCACAACTTTTCAAGTTGTGTGGGGACAGCGTGGATTCGGGGGTGGGTTTGAAGGGGTGTTTTAGGCTGTCGGTGACGGGGGTGAAGCTTTGCTGCCGCGTGGGGCGGAGACGGGAGAGCGGGTTGCGTTGGAACGCCAGAAGCACGCAACTTGCAAAGTTGCGCTACTTCCTTACCGCTGAGTTACCGGCAAGCCGTTTGTTAGGGCGGCGAGGAGGGCCTTGTGGGCGGTGTCGATTTCGTCGGTCTTGAGAGTTCTGTCTGCAGCTCGATAGTGCAGGCGGTAGGCGATAGATTTGCGGTCGGCGGCGAGCTTTTGGCCGCTGGGGTCGCGGAAGACGTCGAAGCATTCGAATCCGACGAGGAGAGGTTCCTTAACCTTGGCGAGGATCCTTTCGATTTCGGCGTTTGCGAGGGATGCAGGGGCTTCAAGAGCGATATCCCGTGACGAGGCAGGGAACTGGGGGAGCTCCTCGATGGCTCCGCCGCCGGCACTGAACTTGCGAAGTTTCGAGAGGTCGAGCTCGGCAACGAAGATCGGCTGTGAGGCATCGAGCTCGCGCTGGCGGGATGGGAGGATCATCGCGAAGCTGCCGAGGTTCTGTCCGTCGGCTTGAATGTCGGCGGCGAGGGCGAAACCTTCGCGGGCGCGCGGGACGAGTTGCAGAGAAGCGGTCGGGACCAGCGCTGCCACCACGGCTTTCAGGTCGTAGAGATCGGCGGTGGCGTCCGGGCGGGCCCAGCCGGAGGGGAGTGCATCGCCCGAGAGCAGGATGCCGAGCGAATCGGACTCGAGGTCCTTCGCCTTGCCGCCGCCGGCATTGCGGAAGACTCGGCCGAGCTCGAACAGGCGCAGGGCTTTCGCTCCTTGGCGGATGTTCCGGGCGGCGGAGGCGATCAGGCCGGGGATCAGGCTGGGTCGCATCACGGCGTGATCCTCGCTGAGCGGCAGGCTGACGCGGATGCTATCGCCGGGCAGCAGTGGCTTGAGGGGGAGGGCGTCGGCGAGCTGGGCGTCAGCGATCAGCTTGATGGTTTGGCACTCGTGGAAACCGAGGCCAGCGAGGCGTTCCCGGATCCGCATATCGGCGTCGTAAGCGGCATCGACCGGGCTCGACGGGACGAAGGTTCCGCGGAGTCGCGAAGGGATGGCATCGAGGCCTTTCACGCGGACGATTTCCTCGACGAGATCGATGTGGCGCTGGAGATCGGCGCGGAAGGCGGGGACGATCCAAGTGTTGTCGGCGTTGCTGGCGAGGCCGAGGCGGGTGAGAATGGTGGCGGCTTCGTCGTAGGAAACGCTGCCGCCGGTGAGTTGGTCGAGTTTTGCGAGGTCGAGTGCGACCTTGCCGGTCAGCGATGGGATACCGCCAGCCATCATCGTCGCGGCTT
Organism: Verrucomicrobiota bacterium; assembly: GCA_004293445.1. GTDB lineage: Bacteria > Verrucomicrobiota > Verrucomicrobiia > Verrucomicrobiales > Akkermansiaceae > Haloferula. The sequence continues at coordinate 74,239 of RDYP01000012.1, forward strand.
CGGCGGTGCCACCTGCGATTTCGAGGATCAGCTTGATCGCCAGAGCGGAGCCGGCGAGGACGCCTTCGGGATTGATCCCGCGCTCGAAGCGGTAGGAAGAGTCTGACGAAAGCGTGGTGCGGCGCGAGGTGCGGCGGATGCGCGATGGAGTGAAGTACGCCGATTCCAGTAGGATGTCGGTGGTGGATTCCGTCACGCCGCTGTTCGCGCCGCCCATCACGCCGCCGAGGGCGAGGGCTTGGCCGGCTTCGTCGGAAATCACACAGTCTTCGACGAGGAGTCCGTAAACTTGGCCGTCGAGGGCGAGGAATTCCTCGTTATCCCTTGCGGTGCGGATCACCAGCGCGCCACTGACCTTTGCGGCATCGAAGGCGTGGAGTGGCTGGCCGATCTCGTGGAGCACGAAGTTGGTGATGTCGACGACGTTGTTGATCGGGCGCAGGCCGATCGATTCGAGCCGTTCTTTCAGCCAAGCCGGGCTTTCGCCGATGGTAACGCCGGAAATGCGCACGGCGGTGTAGAAAGGGCAGGCTTCCGGGGCATCGAGGCGGACGCCCTCCGCGCTGAATCCGTCGCGATGCGGGATCTCGAGCGAGGCCAGCGGGACTTCGAGCAAGGTCGCCATTTCGCGGGCCATTCCGTAGTGGCTGAGAAGGTCGGGGCGGTTCGGCGTGACCTCGACTTCGAGCAGCACGTCGTTGTCGAAGAGTTCCTTGACCGGCTTGCCGATGGGCGAGTCGGTGGGGAGGATCATCAGGCCGTCGACGGCGTCGATCAGGCCGATCTCGGAGGCCGAGGCGAGCATGCCCTTCGATTCCACGCCACGCATCTTGGTTTCGCCGATGGTGAAGCCGCCGGGCAAGGTTGCGCCGGGCAGGCAGCAGGGGACCTTGTCGCCGATCTGATAGTTCTTCGCACCGCAGACGATCTGGCGGAGTTGTCCTTCGCCGGCATCGACCTGGGTCACCTTGAGCTTGTCGGCGTCCGGGTGCTGGACGGCCTCCATGATCTGAGCGACGACGATTTTGTCGGATGCGATGCCCTTCACTTCGATGCCTTCGACCTCCACGCCGGCGAAAGTGAGGAGTTTGTCGAGTTCCTCGGGCGATTTGCCTTTGAGGTCAACGTGCGTGGCGAGCCAGTTGAGGGAGACGTTCATGGATGCGAAGAAGTGATGGGTAAAATGAGGAGATGAAACGATGGAGTGAAGATGGCGAGCGGTGGGGTGGCGTCGGACTTTCCCCAATCAACCCAATGACTCGATTCACCCGTTCACCGGGTTTTAAGCAAACTGCTTGAGGAAGCGGGCGTCGTTTTCGATCAGAAGGCGGATGTCTTTGATGCCCCAGCGGATCATGGCGAGGCGGTCGAGGCCCATGCCGAAGGCGAAGCCGGTGACCTTTTCGGGATCATAGGCTCCATCTTTGCGGGAGGCGCTGATGGCAGCGAACACGGCGGGGTCGACCATGCCGCAGCCTGCGACTTCGATCCAGCGCGGTGCTTGGCCCTTGGCGTGAAGCTTCACGTCGATCTCGAAGCTGGGTTCCGTGAAGGGGAAGAAGTGAGGGCGGAATCGGACCTCGGTGCCGGAGCCGAACATCTCCTGGAAGAAGTATTCCAGCGTGCCCTTGAGGTCGCCTAGCGAAACGTCGGTATCGATGTAGAGGCCCTCGAGCTGGTTGAAGACCGAGAGGTGGGTCGCGTCGATTTCGTCGCGACGGTAGGCGGAGCCCGGCGCGATGATGCGCACCGGTGGGGCTTGGCTTTCCATGCTGCGGACCTGGACGGACGAAGTGTGGGTTCGCAGCAGCTTGCCGGAGTCGAAGTAGAAAGTATCCTTCTCGTTCCGCGCCGGGTGGTCGGCGGGGGTGTTGAGGGCGTCGAAGCAATGGAATTCGTCTTCGATTTCCGGTCCTTCGGCGAGGGCGAATCCCATGCGACGGAGGATATTGATGGCCTGATGGCGAATCAGGGTGAGGGGGTGGAGGGAGCCGTGGTGGAGAGCGCGTGATGGGAGTGTGCTGTCGATGCCTTCGAGTGCCTGCTTGTCGGCGATGTCCTGCAGTGCGAGCTGTTTCGCTTCGAGTGCTTCGGTGATCGCCGTGCGGGCGCTGTTGAGAAGTGCGCCGATGCTCGCTTTTTCCTCTTTCGGGATGTCACGCATGCCGGAGGAGATCTCGGTGAGCGTGCCTTTTTTGCCGAGAACGACCACGCGGGCATCGTCCAGCGCGCGGGTGTCTGCAGCTTGGGCGATTCGGGACAAGGCCTCGTTTTGAATGGCTTCGATCTGATCCTTCATGGGAAAGCAAGGCGCGGGAAATAGCCCAGCGCTCGTGTGGAGTCAAAGGCTTGTCCGGTGGGGGGAGGTGAAAAATCGGGCGGCGGGTCGTGGGCCCGTGCTTCCCTTGCTCTCGTCTTGCCATCCGGTGTCGGTCGGGGCTGAATTCGCCGCGCATGGCTCGCTCTGGATTGATCCTCAAATTGAGTTGCCCCGATCAGGCGGGCATCGTCGCGAAAATCGCGAGTTACGTCGCTGGGCACGGAGGCAACTTGGTCGAGTTTGCGCAGTTCACCGATAAGCTTTCACTGCGCTTTTTCGCCAGGCTGGAAATTGAGACCGATGATTTGGACGTGGATCCTGAGGATTTCATCGAGGGTTTTGGCACGCTGGGACGTTCGATGAGGGCGGACTGGCATTTCCGCCGATTGCCTTACAAGATGAAGACCGCGGTGCTGGTCACAAAGACCGACCACTGCCTGAATGAAATCCTGTGGCGTGCAGAAATCGGGGAGATGCCGGTGGAGATCACCAGCATCATCGGGAATCGCGACAGTTGCCGCGGGATTGCGGAGCGGGCTGGGATTCCATTCCATCTGATCGACATGGATGGCGGGAAGAAGGATGAGGGATTCGCGCAAATCCGCGGGATCTTGGCGGCGGAGAGGGTCGAGTTGGCCGTGCTGGCTCGTTTCATGCAGATCATTCCGGACGACTTCTGTCGCGACTTCGCGGGGCGCTTGATCAATATCCACCACAGTTTTTTGCCGGCCTTCATCGGTGCAAATCCCTATCGTCAGGCCTACGAGCGTGGGGTGAAATTGATCGGGGCGACCTGTCACTATGTCACCGCCGACCTCGACGCCGGGCCGATCATCGAGCAGGAAGTCGAGCGCGTGCAGCATTTCCACGCGCCGCATGACCTTGCTCGGCTGGGCCGGAGCTGTGAGAGGATTGCCCTGGCGAAGGGGATTCGTTATCACGTGCACGATCGAACGATCATTGACGGATCGCGGGCGATCGTGTTCCCGGATTGATTTTCAGCCGCTGAGGCTCCAGAGCATGGCTGCAATCAGCGGGAGGAGAAAGGCGGCCAAAGCCACTCGGCTGCGAAAGACGGATTTTCGGTAGGCAGTGTGGAGTTGGAGGATTTCCGGATCGTCCTCTGGCCAAGGGAGAGGATTGGTCGCGAGAGTCGTGGAGAAGTCGGCGCGTGCCATGGAGGATTGGAATGGCTGCTCGCGGTGGGGAATCCAGAAGAAGCCTGCGGGTTTGCGGTAGCGTTCCCAGACTTCGGGGCGCTTGGCGACGATGGCGCGGAGCAGGCGGTCGTAGGCGAAGATGCGGAGGAGCGAAATCAGCGCGGCGGTGGCGGCGGCGGTGAAGAATGCGAGTGCGACGGGGTGGGGAGCGTCGATCATGGGTGAGCAGCGAAGCTGGAAAATGGTTCGCAGGAAAAAGAAAAACGCCGCGCGGCGTGGAGCCGGGCGGCGTTGTGGGGATCAGTTCGCTGGCTCTCAGGCGGCGGCCTTCTTTTCGAGGGCGGCTTTGGCCTGAGCGACGATCGCGGAAAACGCAGCTGCGTCTTGGACCGCGAGGTCGGCGAGGATCTTGCGGTCGGCTTCGATGCCGGCTGCATTGAGACCCTCGATGAAGCGCGAGTAGGTCAGATCCTCGTTGCGGACGGCAGCGCTGATGCGCTGGATCCACAAGCGGCGGAACTGGCCCTTGCGCTTCTTACGGTCGCGATATTCGTAGGTCATCGCCTTCCGCACCGCGTCCTTGGCGTAGCGGAAAAGCTTCGAGCGGAATCCGCGGAAGCCCTTCGCACGCAGGAGGACGCGCTTGCGACGGGCACGGGAGGCCGGGCTGTTGGTTGCGCGTGGCATGGTATCGTTTCGGGTCGGACAGGCCGTTGGTTGTTCTTACCTCCCGCAGTCTCGCTTGTCCGTTGGTACCCTTGCGGGTCAGGCTGCGAAGGAGGCCGTCCGAGGCGCGGACGGGGGCGCGGTTTGTTGCGTTCGCTTAATGGAAAGGAAGGTTTTCCTTAACGTTCTTGATGTCGGCGTCGGAAACGAGGGCGGAATGGGTAAGATTCCGTTTGCGCTTGCGGCTCTTGCATTGGAGCAAGTGCCGTGCGCCCTGCTTCCGGCGCAGAACCTTACCGGTTCCTGTCACCTTGAAACGCTTGGCAACAGCCTTTCGGGTCTTTGCTTTTCCTGAGACACGTGGCATGGGGCGGCGAAACTAGGAGGCGGGCCGGACTTGGCAAGGGAAAAGTAGGTCTTTTCAGGGGAACTTGCTGTCGTGCTGCTTCCCGACGGGAAGGCTCGCCCTAGTCCAGAGGGGCGGTGGGCTGAAGGGTGTCCGATCGAGGCAAGGGCTGACGTCGATCGTGGATCTCGGCTCGAGTCCATTTTCCGCTCAGCCCGCGAGGTCGACGAAATGACGGCGTGACGAGAGGAGGTGTCGCCGCATGGATTCCGCCGCTTTGTCGGGCAGGCCGGCTTCGATGGCATCGAGGATTTCGCGATGGCCGGCGATGACCGGGTTGGCGAGGTCGCCGTCGCCTCGGTTGGTCTGGGCGTAGGCGATGCAGCGTTTTTCGAGGGCTGCCAGCAGAATCGCGTAAATGGCGTTTCCCGACCCGCGGGCGATGGCGAGGTGGAAGGCAATATCCGCCTTGCTAAATTTTTCGCGGCTTTCGCGGACGCGATCCATGGTTTCGAGGATGCGGCTGAGTTCGCGGATGACTTGTTCCCCTGCGTTTTTCGCGGCCAGGCGGGCGCATTCGGTTTCGATCAGGATGCGGAAGTCGATGAGTTCGAGGAAGTCGCCTTCTTCCGCAAGCGCCGAGTAGCTTTCCACAGCGCTGCCCAGAGACTCGAGGCTCGGATCGCAAATGTAGGTTCCGGAGCCTTTTTGGGTTCGCAGGAGGCCGCGGCCACGAAGTTGTTGGATGGCCTCGCGGATGACGGTGCGGCTCGCCTTGAATCGTTCGCGGAATTTCTCCTCCGATGGGAGACGTTCGCCAGGAGCGAGTTTTCCGGCGAGAATTTCCTGTTCGAGTTCTCCGGCGATCTGGGCACTTCGGCGTAGCACGGTTTGAATCTTAGTCTCCGGGCCGAGAGCGCATCCAGACGATTTCTGACGGGATTTGCGAATGACACTGCGGGTGCGCTGCGTATGGTGGCGCCGCCATGCTTCAGACCGGTATCCTCAATCCCCACGTCCTCGACCTGGTCGCCCGGGTCCGTCATACCAATACGCTCGTCATTTCCGACTGGGCTTTCCCGTTTTGGCCGGAGATCGAAACGGTGGACATTTCTTTGACGCACGGCATCCCGACGGTTCTCGACGTCTTGGATCTGCTGAGTCCGGTTTTTAAAATCGGTCGCATCTGGCAGGCCGAGGAATTCGTTGCCTGCAATCCCGCGGAGAAGGTCGAGCGTTTCGCCAAGTCCTTCGGCAGCTTGCCCCTGACGCGCGAGGCTCATATTGATTTCAAAAAGCGCGTTCCTCATGCGATCGGACTCATCCGCACGGGTGACCCGACGCCTTACGGGAACATCATCATCGAGTCCGCCTGATGAGGACCGCAGTCACCCTGTGCCGCGTTCCGGAGGCGGCTGCCGGCCCATTCGTGTTTCACGATCCCTTGCCGGATGGTTTTGCGAAAGCCGCTGCTTTCGGGTTCGATGCCGTAGAGCTTTTCCTCGAGGGGCCGGATGCGGTGCGCGTCGAAGAGATCGAGGCGCTGCGGCAGCGGCATGGGCTTGCGATTGCCGCCGTCGGCACCGGGGCGGGGATGGTGAAGCATGGGCTTTCGCTGACGGACGTCCATCCGGAGAAGCGTCGAGGCGCGCTTGATTTCCTGTTGCGGATGGTCGAGCTGGGCGGGCGTCTTGGTGCTCCCGCCATCTTGGGTTCCATGCAGGGGCGTTGGACCGCTGAAGTGCCGCGGGAGCAGGCCTTGGACTGGCTGGCTGCAGCACTGCGGGAAGCCGGGAACCTTGCGGCCAAGCATGGTGTGCCTTTCATTTACGAGCCGCTGAATCGCTACGAGACCAATCTCTTCAATCAGCTGGTGCCGGCTGCGGAGTTCTTGGACGAGCGAGGCCTCGAAAATGTGGTGCTGCTCGCGGATTTGTTCCACATGAACATCGAGGAGCGGGACATGGCGGAGGCCTTGCGCCTCGCTGCCTCGCGGGTTGGGCATGTGCACTGGGCTGATACCAATCGCCGGGCGATGGGGCTTGGGCATGGCGATCCGGCTCCGGTCCTTGCTGTGCTACGAGAAATCTCGTACGCCGGTTATCTCTCCGCGGAGGTTCTTCCGCTCCCTGATCCCGAAACCGCCGCGCGGCGGACCATTCTTTCCCTTTCCTGTATCCGATGAAAGCCATCCAGTTCACCAATCCCGGAGAAATCAAGGTCATCGAGCTTCCTTCGCCGCCGGCTCCCGGCCCCGGGGAGGCCTTGGTCCGCACCCATCGCATGGGGGTTTGCGGGACGGATCTCTCCGGTTATCTCGGCAAAATGCCCTTCTTTTCCTACCCGCGCATTCCCGGCCATGAGTTGGGATTGGAAGTTTTGGAAGTGGGTGAAGGGGTGACGAATGTGAAGTCTGGTGACCGCTGCTCGCTGGAGCCCTACGTCAACGATCCGTCCAGTGTGACTAGCTTGAAAGGTGCCTCGAACTGCTGTCCTGGCGTGCAAGTGCTTGGAGTCCACCAGGATGGTGGTCTGCGGGAGTCGTGGATCGTGCCGGCCCGGAAGCTTCATGTGGGGAATGATCTTTCCTACGATCAACTTGCTTTGGTCGAGACGCTGGCGATCGGCTATCATGCTGTGCAGCGTGGCAATCCTCAGCCGGGGGAGACCGTGCTGGTGATCGGAGCCGGGCCGATCGGTCTGGCCTGCCTCGAGTTTCTCAAACTGATGGACGTGAAGGTGGTCGTCATGGACATGGTCCAAGGCCGTTTGGATTTCTGCCGCGATCGGCTGGGCTTGGCCCACGGAATCCTCGTGAAGGGTGACGGATCGGAGTTGGCGGAGCTGGAAGCCCTCGGTTCCGGACAGCTCGCGGATGTGGTCATCGATGCCACCGGTTCGGCGATTTCGATGTCGAACTGTTTTCAATACGCCGCCTTCACGGGTCGAGTTGTGTATGTCGGCATCACCACCCAAGAATTGAAGTTCCCGCACGCGCCGGTTTTCCATCGGCGTGAGCTGACTTTGATGGCTTCGAGGAATGCTTTGCCGAAGGATTTCGGTGAGATCATCCGGTTGATTGGCGAGGGGAAGATCGATACCGATGCTTGGATTACGCATCGTTTGGCCTTTGACGAGGTGGCGGAGAATTTCGCCCGCTTTACCGATCCGAAGCTCGGCGCGATCAAGGTGATCATCGAACTCTGATATGAAGATCGTCATTGCCGGGGTCAGTGGAAGCGGCAAGACGACGGTGGGAGGCTTGCTGGCGGAGCGGCTGGGTTGTGACTTTATCGATGCGGATGATTTTCATCCCGCGGAGAACATCGAGAAGATGAGCGCTGGTCGCCCGCTGGACGATGCCGATCGGGTGTCGTGGCTGGAGGCCTTGGGAGGCTTTCTTGCGAGGTCTGGTCCGGTGGTGCTGGCCTGTTCGGCCTTGAAGCGCGCCTACCGGGATCGACTCCGCGAGTTGGGTGGTCCGCTGCGATTTTTCGGGCTCGATGTGGAGCGGGATCGCTTGGCCGAGAGGATGCGGGACCGGAATCACTTCATGCCGGTCGCCTTGTTGGATTCACAATTGGCGACCTTGGAATGGGGGGATGATCTGCGGCGCATCGATGCGGATGCGCCGGTGCTGGAAGTGGTGGAACGGATCGCCAACTCTCTCTAATCTGGCTTGGTAATCGGGATGCGATTCACCGTGTAGAAGGCGAGATTGTTTTGCAGGGGAGAGCCATCGGGCGAGTCGCACTTCGGGAAGTGGATCCGGAAAACCCGGCCTGAAGCGAGTCCGTCGACTTTCAGGGTCAGCGATTTTTCATCGCTGCTGGCGATGCGGACGGCGTGCTCGCGGTGGTTTTCGGGTTCGCTGCCATAGGTCCACTTCGGTTGATAGGTGCAGGAGGAGAGTTTCCAGACTTGCGCGTCCTTGAGCGAGTCGGGGATGGGATGGGTGAAGCTGACCTTGAAGCCATCGCGGGTGATGCGGATGCGGTCGATGTCGAAGGGGACCGGGCCGAGGAAGGTGACGCGTTGGAGTCCTTCGGCAGGGATGCCCCAGCCGCGGACGGTCTGGCCGAGAAAGAGCTGTTTGCCATCGGCGGTGAATCGTGCGCGATGGTTGCCGGAGCGGAGTCCGCGTCCGTCGATGAGGTGGGTGCAGGCTCCTTGCCAGACGCCCTCGATTTCTTCGAGCATGAGGCGTGTGACGCGTTCGCCGTTGTTATCGGGCAGGATCATTTGTCCGGCGAAATGGGAGCCGATTGGGATTTCCATGGGTTCGCCCGCGGAGCGGTTGATTTCCATGTGAGGCATTTCGACGGCGGGAGGGGTGCGGTCGCGGTTGTATTCGTCGAGGCGGCTGCGGTAGTAGGCGAGAGGATCCTTGCTTTTGGTGAAGGCTGGATCCCAAACGAGGCTGTTCGGGTGGCCGTAGAACTTGCCTTTCTCCACGTGGTAGAGGGGGGTGATGGCCTTCCAATCGCCCTGGTTGTCGCCGGCCCAGAGTTCGCCGCGGGGGTCTTGGTAGATGCCATTGGCCATGCGGAAGCCGGAGGCCCAGGGGGTGATTTTGCCATGGGCGTCGCTATGGAGGACCCAGCCCTTCCATTTCACGGCGGAGTAATTCCGGCCGCGGCGGCCGGCGTCGGAGAAGGTGCCGAGTGTGTGTTTGAAGGTCGGGCCGGAGAAGGATGCGGTGCCGACGGCAATGAAGTAGCCGCCCTTGCCATCACGAGTCAGGGCATTGGTTTCATGGTAATTGCCGCTGAGTCCCCAGCCGTGCGCGAAGCGGGTGAAGCGGTCGGCAGATCCATCGCCGTCGCTATCTTCGGCCTCGGTCATCTCCGCCATTTGGGTGATGCGGATTTTAGTCGGGCTGACAATGTCGAGTCCGCAACCATTGTCGAAGCCGGAGGCGAAAAGCTGCCAATCGAAGGCGGCGGGATCGCGGGTTGGTTTGGCGCGGAAGACGTCGCCGCGGCGCAGCACGATGAAGAGGGTGCCGTCGGAGGCGATGTCGATGGCTCCGACTTCGGGTGGGGCCCCGGCCGGGAGCTTGATGTCTTCGATTCGGTAGCAGTCGTTGAACTTGACCGCATACAGGGTTTGCGTGGCGAGGATGCCAATAACGCCGAGTTTGAGGAAGAGGGAGGTCATGGTCTCAGGTTTCACTCGGGTTTGTCGAGGGACTGGATGTAAAGGATCAGGGAGTCATACTCGGCTTCCGGAAGGCCAAAGGGAGGCATGTAATTGGGCGGGTAGCCTTTGACGATTTTCGCGTTGGGTGCCTTGATGGACTCGAGCAGGTAGGCGCGGTCGGCCAGGACAGGCTGGTCGAGGCCTTCGATCTCCACTGGGTGGCCTGCGAGTTTGCCGACGGAGGGGCCGTGGCTTTTGGAGCCGTCGATGCTGTGGCAGGCGGCGCAGCCGTATTGGTTGAAGAGGGTTTCTCCGGCGGCGGCGCTGGCGGTGGTGATCTTGTTGTCGCGCTGGTAGCCTTGGAATTTGGAGAGGTCGCTTCCGACGAGGGTAACGGTGAGTTTTCCGGTTGCGGGCGGGCTGTCGATGCCGCGCCAGGAAAGGGCAGCGGCGGAGGAGCTGGTGAGGGTGAGGTCGCAGGAGAGCGGTTTGTTAGACGGGGTGATGGAGAGGGTGAAGCGCGTGCTGCCGGTAGCAAACTCGAAGATGGGTGTATCATTTTCGAGTCGATAGCCGGTGAAGACGCGGGGGCCGAGTTGTTGGATGCTTTTGCCGTCGAGTTCGATCGGATCCGGGCCGCTTGCTTGCCAGAAGAGGGTGCCGACCAGGCGGGGCACATAGTCGAAAGAGACGCGTGATCCCTTGTCGGGATCGCCCCAGTATGGAGTCATGTCGACGAAGCCGCCTTGCCAGGTGTAGAGGAGACGGCATTCGGTGGTGTCGAAGACGTAGGAAAGAGAGGGGCCGAAGTTCACCCCGATGGCGGCGGCGAGGCCGGGGACCGGCTGGATTTCGCCGGGGACGTCGGAGCCTAGGCCTGGATTGTATTTCGAGACCTTGCGAGCGTGGTCGTGTTGGCTGAAGACGGAATCTTCGAGGCCGGGATCGGGCAGGTAACTCCGCAGCACCAGTGGTTTTGCAATGCTGCCCATCGGCCGATTGTCAAAAGTCAGCCGTGGTTCGTCGGCGAACAGTGGCAGTGCGAGGCACAGGAGAATCGGGAGTTTCCTCATGGATCAGTGGGTTTGGGGACGGGGAAGGGTGGGGGATTCTTTCGGCGATGACAATGCGTCGCTTCGCGTGGTGGGCACCGAGCGCCAGCGGAAGGCGGGCGATCGATGGTCGGAATGAGGCGCTGCAGAGATGGGAATCGCTCGTGGTTGCTTTCGGCCGCTGCGGTCGGCAGGGTGCCTGGCATCGAGATGCGGGCTGGGATTCATATCGTGGGGATGGGTTTGGCGGGGTGCTGCCTGGCTTGGGAGTCGCATTTTCGCGGGCTGGCATTCACGTGGTGCGATGATGCGCGACGCCCGGGGTCGGCATCGCGGGTGGCGGCTGGCTTGATCAATCCGGTGACGGGTAAGAATTTCAATCCGAGCTGGAGGCTGGCTGAGTTTCTGCCCGAGGCGGAGTGTTTTTACCGACGGGTGGGCGGCCTGCTTGGACGCTGCTTTTGGTTTCCGATGCCGGTTTGGCGTTTGGTTGGTGAGAAGGAGTGGCCGAAGCTTTCGGGCAAGTTGGAGAATGCCGAACCATGGTTGGAGGGGATCGACGAGTCGGTGCCGGGTTGGCGGGCAGCGCTGGTTTTGCGCGGCGGCGGGCGGGTGGCGGCGCGGGAATTTTGCGAGGCGACGCGGGAGTTTTTTGCGGCGGAGCAAGTGGCTCCCGGTGGATCGATGGAGCGGGAGATTTTGTGCGAGGGTGCGGCGGGTTTGATCGCAGGGCGGCCGGGTCCGCATCGCTGTGCGAAGGGCGAGATTCTCACCTTGCGTGCGCCGAATTGGCGGTCGGATCGTATTGTGGTCGGCGCCGGTGGTTGGCTGGTTCCTATGGGTGGAGGAACGTTTCGGGCGGGATCGACCTATGTGTGGGATCGCTTGGACGACTTGCCGACTGCGGAGGGTCGGGAGCGGGTGGAGGAAATGGTGCGGCGATTGGGCGGGGTCGACTTCGAAGTGATCGGCCATGAGGCCGGCGTGCGGCCGATTTTACGCAAGAGTCAGCCCGTGGTTGGTGCCCTGTCGGACGGAAGAGTCCTTTTCAACGGTCTCGGTTCGAAGGGCTCGCTCTACGCGCCGGGGGTCGCCGCTCGGCTGGTGGACTGGCTGACGGATGGCGTGCCCTTGGACCCGGGTTTGGATCTCGCGCATTTGAGCGCCTGATGGGCTTTTAGTTCCGCTACTTTGCAAAGTCGTCGGTGATGAGTGCGACGAGTTGCTGTCCTGAGCGGGTGAGGGTGGCTGAGGGGCCGTTGCCATCGATCAAGCCGCGGGTCAGGTGGCGGTGAGCGATGCGGGAGTTTCGCACGGCGGTGACGGTAGCTTGTGCGACTTCGCGTGTGCTTGCGGTGATGGCGACGGGGAGTCCGGTGGCGCTGAAGGAAATTTCCCAGGAGGGTGAGTTGGAGCTGGGGTCGCTTTTGACCATCCAAGGGTGACGTTTTGCAAAGTCCCATTCGGCGGTGCGCGGGATGGTGACTTTGAAATAAGCCGGGGTGGAGGTGACGAAGTCCTGGATGCGGAGCTCCGGATTTTCGCGGTGGTCGAGAAACAGCTTGGCGACATCCATGCCCGCGAGGTTCATGCCGTTGAAGTTGCCGTGGAAGTTTGTGCCGCCGGAGAAGGCGCGGTGCCAACCGCCGAAGTGACGGCTCATCAGCACGCACAATTCGAGGTGGAGGTGGGCGCGGACGCGGTTGATGCCGGCACCGGTGTAGCCCATCCGCCCGAGGACGGAGCCGGTTTTCACAGGGTCGCCCGGCTTGGCGGTAATTTCCGCGAGGTGGGCGTAGACGCTGTAGAAGGCGTGGCCATCGAGAGGGTGTTCGACCACGACATACCGGCCGTAATTCGAGCGACCGGCGATCGGGCTGGCGTGGACGACGACGCCGTCGCTAACGGAGAGAACGAGGTCGAGGGGATTGCCTGCCTTGTCGCGTTTCGCGGGTTGGATATCGATGCCTTCGTGAAATTTCGTCAGTACGACGTCCTGACCGAGTCGGATGGGCGTGCGGACGAAGCCGAAGCTGCCGCCTTCCCAAGGCTTGGTGACCTCACCTTCGAAGATGCGGTCGACATACATGTAGAACTTGTCTGGCTTGCCGCTGAAGAGGTGGTGGTTCTCCGTCGGCAGCTGGAGGTCCAGTGCCGGAGCCTGCAGGGTGAAGAAGAGGGCGAGCGCGAGGTGGCGGAGCATGGCGGGGTCAGCGGCGAGGCTTCTTTTCTCCGATGCGAGGAACTTGGGCATCGAAGGCATCGATTTCAGACTGGCCGATTCCTTTCCAGATGACCATTTGGCCGTCGTCGATCTGTTTGTCGATGATCACGGCGTCGACTACCCGGCCGTTGACCATGGCGAGTAGCCAGCGGTTGACGTTGGCGTTGGTGGTGGCGGCGAGGCGGTTTCTTGCAGGGGATTTGAGTTGGAGCAGGGTGCCGAAGCCTTCGCCATCTTCGGAGTCGAAGGGCGCGAAGGCGGAGATGTCCTTGGTCATGACTTCGGGGCTGCGGCGGTAAAAAACCTGCTGGCCGTTGGTCATTTGGGCAAAAATCATCTTTGGGTTGTCCGTGGGGTCGGCCTGGAGATGAAAACTGATGCCCGACTTGCCATCTTTTTTGCCGCCGGCGAGGGCCGGAAATCCGGGGCACAAGGCGAGGAGGGCGATGGCGACGAAGCGCGACGGTGTCATGAGGTTGGAGCGTGGCGGTGGTCGCGGGCTTTGAGAATCGAAAAATCGGGCGCGTGCCGCTTCAGGCGAGGGCGGTCGGATAATCGCCGTTTGCGATCAGTCGGGCGATGGATTCGACGACGTGAGGTTTGTCGTCGGGGTAGGTGACGCCGAACCATGAAGAAGTGGTATCGAGCACCCGGCAGTCGGCCTTGCTGCGGCGGATCAAGTCGTCGACGACCGTGGGGATGTAGCACTCGGATTTCAGTTCACCGCCTTTTTGCTTTAGGAACGCGATGAAGTGCTCCTCCAGTTGCTCGAAAAAGGATGGGGTGAAGCCCCAGAAATTCATTGAGACGGGGCAAGTGTCGGCAATTTGGATTCGTCTGCCATCGAGGGCGGTGCCCCGTGCTTCACCGTCGGTGTCGCGTGCGATATCGACGATTTCCTCGACTTCGGTGAGCAGACCATCAGCGTCGGTTTGGCAAATACCGCGGTTGACCGATCCGTGATCGGAGAGGGTGTTGCGCAGGGGATAGCCCACCATGGCGTAGTGGTCTTTGCCGTGATCGATGCCGGCACTGGCGAACCATCGGGCGATGGATTGATAGGCGTCGGCTCCGTAGAAGTCGTCCGCATTGATCACCGCGAAGGGGCCGTGAGTGACGTGGCGGGCGGCGCGCACCGCGTGGGCGGTGCCCCAGGGCTTGCTGCGGCCCTCCGGGACATGAAAGCCGGGCGGAAGATCGTCGAGCTTCTGAAATGCGTAATCGACCTCGATGCGGTCGGCGAAGCGGGCTCCAATGCTGTTTTTGAAGGCATCGGCAAAGTCCTCGCGGATGATGAACACGACCTTTCCAAATCCGGCGCGGATGGCATCGAAGACGGAGTAGTCGAGCACGGTTTCGCCCGAGGGGCCCATGGGGTCCATTTGCTTGAGTCCGCCGTAGCGGGAGCCCATGCCAGCGGCGAGAACGAGGAGAGTTGGTTTCATCGGAAGTGGGTTGCGGAGCGCTTTATGGGAGCTGTGGTGAAGACGGGCAATCCGGAATGGTGTGGGTGGGTGATCGCTTTCGGATTGCATGCGGTCGTGCGGATGCTTTGGGTGGAGAGCAGATGAGAGTTTTCCCTTGGTTTGTCCTTTGCTCCTTGGTTCTCGCGCCGTTGCTGTCCGCTCAAGTTTGCTACCTTGGTGGCGATGGTGCGGGCGCGGGGAAGCATATCGTATTCATCGCGTCTGATCACGAATACCGTAGCGAGGAGGCATGTCCGGCTCTGGCTCGGATTTTGGCGAAGTCGCATGGATTCAAATGCACGGTGATTTTCGGAGTGAATCAGGAGGGCGAGATTCAGGCCGGGTCATCCGATTTGCGTGGCATGAAGGCGCTTGATGACGCGGATTTGTTGGTGATTTTCGCAAGATTTCTCAATCCGTCGGCTGAACAGATGGCCCATTTGACCGACTATCTGGCCCGTGGCGGTCCGGTGGTCGGGTTGCGGACTTCGTCGCATGCTTTTAAGATTCCGGTGGATGCGGCGACGGCGCGGTATTCTTTCGATTCGAAGGTGGAAGGATACGAGAAGGGCTTCGGTCACCAAGTGTTGGGTAATACCTGGGTGGGGCATCATGGTGACAATCACCGGCAGGGGACGCGCATTTTGTTGGAGGAGGAGGCGAAGGGTCATCCGATCCTACGTGGTGTGGGGGACCGTGCTTTTTGCTACGCTGGCGGCTATGTCGGGGAGGCGGCTCCGGATTTCACGGTGCTGGCCAAGAGTCAGCCGCTGATGTCGATGGATCCGGCTTCGGATGCGGATCCGAACAAAGTGGCGATGCCTTGTGCTTGGACTCGGAGATATGATGCGGGCGAAGGGCGCAAGGGTCGGGTCTTTCACAGCACGCAAGGCGCGTCCCAGGATTTCCTCGATGATTCCTATCGTCGTCTCGTCATCAACGGCATCTTTTGGGCCTTGGGTTTGGAGGATCGGATCCGGCCGGATCTAGCGGTCGATTTTGTGGGGCCGTATCAGCCCGGTGATTTCAAATTCGAGGGGGAGGTCAAGGGGGTGAAGCCGGACGAGTTGTCGGGCTTCGAGTCGCCGATCATGCCGGCGAAGAGGCGCTGACCGATGCCGTCTGATGGGCGGTGCTGAGAATGGTGCCGTCTTTGAACTTCGTGCAGATCGTATCGCCTGAGGCGATGTCGCGGGTCGAGCGGATGATTTTGCCCTCGGCGTTGAGGGCGATCGAGAAACCGCGGTCGAAGGCGGATTCGGGTCCGAGGGTGCGGAGCAGTCCTTTCAGACGTTTGAGGCGTTGGGCAGAGTCGTCGGTGTGGCGTCGTGCCGCGCGGTCGAGTTGTTGGCGGAGGCGTGCGAGGTGGTCGATGCGGAGCAGGAGTTGTCGGGCCGGATGTTGCGCGGCATGCGCGCGGGTCAGCTCTCGGAGGCGTTGGCCACGTTGGTGGATTTGGTTTTCGACGCTGGTGAAAAGTTGGCTTCTCAGGCTGTCGAGGCGCATGATGGGTTCTCGCAGGAGGCGGTCACCGCTTCGTGAGAGAACGCCGCGACGAAGGCTTTCGAGGGTCATTCCGAGGCGTTCGAGTCGTTCCTCGCTACGGCGCTGTAGTCGGCGTTTGAGGAGACCGAGGCGGTTTCTCAGTTCTTCACCGTCGGGCACGGCGAGTTCCGCAGCAGCGCTGGGAGTTGGGGCGCGGAGGTCAGCGACGAAGTCGGAGATCGTGAAGTCGATCTCGTGTCCGACGGCGGAGATGACGGGGATTTCGGCACGGGCGATGGCACGGGCGACGACCTCCTCGTTGAAATTCCAGAGGTCTTCGATGGAGCCTCCGCCGCGGCCGACGATAATGACGTCGCAGCGCGGGATATCGTGCTTTTCAGGATTCGCCATTTTCTCGATGGCCCGGGCGATTTCGAGTTCGGCTCCCTTGCCTTGGACGCGGACGGGAAAGAGGATGGGCTGAACCCAGGGGGCGCGGCGTTCGAGGACGTTGAGGATGTCGCGGATGGCGGCTCCGGTGTCGGAGGTGACGATGCCGACGGCCTGGGGGAAGGGGGGGATCGGCTGCTTTCGTGCAGAGTCGAAGAGTCCTTCGGCTTGGAGTTTGCGTTTGAGTGCCTCGAAGCGGGCTTGGAGTTCGCCGGCTCCAGCGAGTTCGACGCGTTGGACAATGATTTGAAGTTGGCCGCGCGCTTCGTAGACGCTGGGTTCCGCGAACACGCGGACCTTGGCTCCATCGTCGAGGGCATCGGAGCCGGGGCGCTTGCGGGCGCCGAACATGGCGCATTGGATTTGCGCGGCGTCGTCCTTCAGTGAGAAATACCAGTGCCCGCTTGCCTGTTTCTTAAGGTTGGAGACCTCGCCTTCGATCCAGAGTTCGCCGAGTTCGATCTCCAGGAGATTCTTCATTCTCCGCACCAGTTGCGTGACGGAGAGGGCTTTGGGATTTGGTGCGGGCTTGGGTGTGAAGAGGTCCATGGTGCGATCGGCCGCGCGGGTTCATGGCTTCTGGCCGACGGCTTCGAGCAAGATACGAAGGGCACCGCCAGAGATCCATACCTCGTAGCAGAGGCAGGCAAGGGAGCAGCCCATCAGGATGAGCGCGGCAGTGAAGGTTGGGATGGCGATGCCTTGGAGGCTGGCAGTGATCGCGACCATCGAGATGACGCAGAGAAGAAGGCTGAGTGCCCCGAGCAACTGCATCGCGCGGATCAGTGCGAGCCGCCTGCGCAAGTTGTCGATCTGCGCGCGAAGGAGTGAGCTGCCATCGCTGAGCCAGTCCTTGTGGAGCTGGCGGATCAGTGCGGAAAGATGGAGGAAGCGGTTGGTGAAGGAGAGGAATAGCAAGCTGATGGCCGGGAACAGCAGTGCGGGTGTGGAGACTTCGAGTGTCACGGTTGGGACGTGCGGATGGGGCCTGGACGTGGAGACTTGTCTCAGGGCTGAATGACGACGCCTGCCTCCTCCAGGGCCAGGGCTGCCGCACCGACCATGCCCGCTTCGTTGCCGAAGCGGGCGGGCAAAATCATCAGGTGTTCCTTGAAGGGGGCGGAAAGTTGGGCGTAGAGGTGGGCTGTGAGCGGAGTGAAAAGGATGTCGCCGGCCTTGGCGACGCCGCCACCGATGATGATCGCCTGGGGATTGAGTAGCCAGCAGCAGTTCATGATGCCGGTGGCCAGTTTCGCGGCAATGCGGTCCCAGATCCCGAGCGCGATTTCGTCGCCCGCCATGGCTGCTTTGGCGAGGGCGGCTGGGGTGCATTCTGCGAGATGTCGTTCGATTCCGGCTTTGAGATAGGTATCGCGGGTGTCGGCGGCGATCTCGTTGTTCCCGATGTAGTCTTCGAGGGCACCGAGGTTGCCGTAGGCACCGCGTCGGCCCTGCCAGTCGATCGACATTTGGCCGACTTCACCGGCTCCGAATTGGGCGCCGCGGACCATTTGACCGTTGGCGATGACGCCGCCGCCGACTCCGGTGCCGAGGGTGAGGGCGATCAGGTGGTCGAGCCCACGACCGGCTCCGCGCTTCCATTCGGCGTAAGCCATGCAGTTGGCGTCATTTTCGACCACGACCGGGAGTTTGGTGGCGTCTGCTAGGTGTTTTTTGAGGGGAATCGAGGTCCAGCCTGGAACGTTGGTCAGGTTGTGGACGATTCCCTTTTCGAAGTGGACGAAGCCGGGCACCCCGACTCCGATGGCCGCGATTGCTGGGTGGCGTTCGCGGAGGTCTTCAATCACGCGCAGCATGGCCTCGATGAGAGCTTGTGGACCATCGAAGTCGGGCGTGGAGATCGCCGGTGACTGGTCGATGATGTTGCTACGGTAAAGAACGCCGAATTTGACGGAGGTGCCGCCGAAGTCGATACCGATCGAGAGTGGTGTTTCGGACATGGTCGTTTGATGGAGAACTAGGTGTGGTGGCGGGTTTTGGCACGCACATTCAGCGGAGATTTCTGACAGCGGCGAGGCGGATCCCTTCAAGGGTCAGCCCTGGGTCGACGCGATGGATTTCCGGGAGGCCGCGAGCGATCAGGGCGGCATCGCCCCCGGTCGCGACAACGAGTGGATCGCCCTGCATTTCTTCGCGAAGGCGGCCGATGATCTCGCGAATCAGTCCGCGGTAGCCGAATACGGCACCGGCTTGCATGGCTTCGACGGTGGACTTCCCAATCGCGGCCCGAGGTTCTGCGAGTTCGATTTTTGGCAAAAGAGCGGTTTTTTGTCCGAGGTAGTCTTGCATGGCACCGAGACCCGGAGCGATCACTCCACCGCAGTAGGTGGGGCCAATTCCAACGACATCGAAAGTAACGGCGGTCCCGAAGTCGATCACGATGGCGGGTGTTGCATGGTGGTGAGCGACGCCGATGGCGTTGGCGAGGCGATCGGCACCGATTTGTTCGGGGTTGGGGTAATCGATGCTCAAGCCGGTATCGCTCTCGTGGGTGAGAGAGTGAACGGGGCCGCGGGGGCCGAGGTAGCTGTGGAGTATGGCTGCGGTTTTTGGAACCACCGAGCAAAGCAAAGCTCCTTGAAAATGGAGTCCGTCGAGCTCTGTGGCCAGAATTTGAGGGGTGAGCTCGTTCGTTGGTAACCAGAAGTGATTGTCCGCGAGTCCCTCATGGTTCCCCAGAGCGAACTTTGTGCGTGTGTTGGAATTGTCGACGAGCAGCCAAGGCATGATGTTACCAGTTGCAGGTGTTGAAATGGCGGGTTTCTCCGTTACCGAGGGCGGGAATCCCGTGACCAGAGCGGATGTCGAGTAAGCCATCGTTGATGTGGAGTTGGATGGGTCCGGAAAAGTCATCGTTTTCGAGCCAGAATCGGAGATGAAGGGCCATGATCGGGTTTTCGGCATCTCCTTCGAGGCTCGTCTCGGCAGGCTCGGCTTTGCTGCCATCGGCCAGCAGCAGAGTCATAGGTTTTCCAAAATCGTGGTGATCTTTACCGGTGTTCTCCAAGCGGAGCTTGAGCCAAAGATAGGAATGATCGCGTTCGACGCTTGCGTCGGTTACCCGGAATCGCGCGGCGGGGTCTGCTCGCCATTCATAGGGGCGCAGCCACTGCCAAGCGGCGAAGGCGAGCGAGATGGCGAGCATCAGTAGCAGCAATGAGGTGCGGCGCTTCACGGTCTGAGCGATAGCGGTTCGCTCGCTTCGGGCAAACGCAAAACGGGCGGGCCATTATTGGCCCGCCCGTAAGTGGCGATGTGTGAATCGCGGCGTTCAGTGTTCGTAACCCGCTTCGCCGTGCTCGGCCAGATCGAGACCGATCGCCTCGTCTTCCGGGGTTGGGCGGAGTCCGACAACGGCCTTGACGATCATGGCGATGACAATCGTGGCAATGATTGAGATGGCCAGAGTGATGCCGATTGCTGTGAACTGTCCTGTGATCAGCGCGCCTTGATCCAGTGTAAAGGTTCCGTCGGCACCTGCCTTCGCGAGGCCGTTTTTGCCTGCGTAATCCGCGAGCAAGAGGTTGGCATTTGCATCGGAAGTTGCGAGGAAACCGGTAAGAATCGCTCCGAGAGTCCCGCCTACGGCGTGAACACCGAAAGTGTCGAGAGCATCATCGTAACCGAGCTTCGACTTGAGGATTGCGACGAAGATGTAAGGAACCACGCCAGCCAGGAGGCCGATGACCATGGCGCCGTTCGCAGTCACGAAGCCGCAAGCGGGGGTGATCACAACCAAACCGCCCACGATTCCGGAGCAGAAACCCAAGATGCTGGGCTTGCCGCGATGAAGTCCTTCGATCAAGGCCCAGACGAAGCCTGCGGTGGCGGCGGCGAGGGTGGTTGTCATGAAGGCATTGGCGGCAACACCATCTGCAGCGAGCGCGGAGCCGGCGTTGAATCCATACCATCCAACCCAGAGCATGCCCGTGCCGACCATGCAGAGCACCATGCTGTGTGGTGCCATCTTCTCTTTGCCATAGCCGTTGCGCTTACCGAGTAGGATACAGAGGATAAGAGCCGACCATCCGGATGTCATGTGCACGACCGTCCCGCCGGCGAAATCGATGGCTGTAACCTTGGCATCACCATTCCACACGCCGTTCATCAAGCCGGTCCCGCCCCAAACCATGTGGGCCATTGGGAAGTAGACCACTACCATCCAGATTGTGACGAAGAGCATGATCGCCTTGAACTTCATGCGTTCGGCCACGGCACCGATGATCAGGGCTGGAGTGATGATCGCAAACATCAGCTGATACATGGCAAACACGCTTTGCGAAGGCCAGCCTGCGTAGGTGGTATTGGGTGCCGAACCCACTCCTTTGAGGAAGAAATACTCCGAACCTCCCAAGTAAGGACTGTTGAAGTTGGTCCCGAAGACGAGGCTGTAACCGAAGGCCCACCACATGATCGTGACGAGTCCAGCGATTCCCAGGCACTGCGCGCAGATCGATAGCACGTTCTTGCTTCTCACGAGACCACCGTAGAAGAGGGCGAGACCAGGAAGGGTCATGAAGAGCACCAGCGCGGCACAGATCATCATGAAGCCGTTGTGCCCGGGACCTGCGATGTCCTTGAGCGTCGCTGAGGGCGCGACGTTGTTGAAATATGCCTCCACATCAGCAAGCCGCTCTTCGACGGTCGGTGTGGCTGCCTCCTCTGCTGCGGCCGGGGTCGTTTCCTCGACTGCGGGTGGGGAAGCGATTTCTTCCTGCGCGCGGGCACTCGGTGCTAGGGGCAGGACCATCATTGCAAGGGCTGCGAGCGCGGACGCGCTGCTGGCCAATCGTGTTTTCAGGCTCATGTCGACTCGGTTTCGGATGGATTGAGCAGCTGGATTGTTGGAATCGAAGCTGCGACTGAGCGAAAGCAGGTGCCGTGCCAAGCTTGTGAGGCCGGGGTGATTTGGGCGACTCCGCTTTCGCGTGAGTCCTGCTATCGAGGGAAATGAATGCTGTTGTGAAGCGGTCCCGCGAAACGGAGCCAGAGAGCTTGTTGTGATGTGGTAGGCTCGGGAGGCGTCAGCCAACCGAAAACGTGAAGAGAAAGAGAAGAACA
>RDYP01000033.1 GCA_004293445.1 Verrucomicrobiota bacterium
CGTGATCGTGGCGAGAATGTCTGAGCCTGGCCTTCCGGATCACTACCTGACCGCTGAAGGCGTCGGGCTCCCTGTTTCCGAAGTGTTCTTCGGCAACTAGGCACTTGCGATACGGGGACCAGACTGGATCGGATCCAAGTTTCGCCGGGCACTTGGCTTCATGTTCGCAGTCTCATCAAGATCCCGTCCAGCAGCGTGCTGATCCGCCAGTCCTCCATGCCCATCAGCTTGGTGTCGCGTCCGGCGAGCATGAAAATCTTCTCGGAGGGCAGCCACTCAGCCAACTGGCAGCAGACCAGCAAGGCCCGGACGAAGTGGTGGAAGCTCTAGCTCGCCGGCGGACCCCGCTTCCCGGGCACCCTGATGCTGCCGAGGGTCTGAGAATAGCGAAAGCGGCACTCAGTGAAGGGGCACCTGCCAACCGTGGGGCCTCAGCCTCGTCACCGTCCTTCATTGTCACGGTCACGTGGTTTGCCAGGTCAAGCGGTTCGCGAAGCGTCTCCGTGCCGCACGAAAGACAGAATAAACGGAATAAACGCAATAAACTTGCATTAAGGATTTGCCCTGTGATGGCTGCCGCTACCATGATTCCGAGCGCGATGAGCGTCACGAAGCACGCAGCGCAGAACCAAACCGAAACAGAACCAGCCACCATGAACACGTCAAAGCACGCAACAAACAAAGCAACCCCGGAACCGACCGCCTCAGCATCAACCATAACCAGCGATCCGGAAGCGGCGGGTGGCTCCACCGAGCTACTGGAGACTGTAGCCCCGACCAATCCCGACATGGAAACAGCTGCTCTGCTCGCAAACCTCCACGAGGATGATGTGACAATAGCTTGGCGAGTGGAGGCGACCGTGGGCAAGAAGAGGATCGTATGGGAATTCAAGGGAGTGAGCACACTCAACAGGCTGCTCGCGCTCGACTTCATTTCATTGGCCACGGAGAAGATCAATCAGGAGCTTATTGATAAGGTCGTTGTTCCTGTTGTGTCCGTGTTCCAAGCGGAGGCCAACCGGAGGGGGCTGGAACTCGCAGGGCCAGGACCTGCCAATGGCTTCAACACGTTGACCTAAGGTCTCCGCCTTCGCCCTGTCCTCAGTGCAATCCTGATTTCACCGTATCCCATGGACGACGTCGATGAACTCACAACGTTGTTGAGGAGTCTCGACGTCACCGCTCTCGGCAGTGGCGATCCCGCCGTAGGAGTCAACCTGCTGGCGTGCATGGCCTGCACGCTGGCAAACCTCGCCCCGGACGACGGCACGGTGACCCACCCCGACGGAACCACCGCGCGCCTCGGGACGAGCCTGTGGGTCATGGGAAGCGCCAGCACGGGTCGGGTGGTGGACGAGATCATCACCGAGGTGAACCGCAGGCAGAACAATCTGTCCGCCAACACGGAGGACTACCTAGGCTGGATCCGGGAGTGGAAGTCGAAGCCGGACTTCACCATCCATCCACCCAAGACCGGCATGAGCGAAGCGGCCAAGCTGGTTTACGAGACCCAATCCGAACTGAGCTTGAGCTGCGGTGACAGCGAGGCGTCTTGGAGCAAAGTGCTCGAACGACTTCCGCAGCAGACCATCGATCAAATCGGCAAGCAGCCGAAATTCATGGTTAGCGTGGGCGGACGGAAGGACATCGAAACCCTGCTCACCCGGCTGCGACCGGGCTGTCCACTCGTCCACCTCGGCTTCTCGAAGCCTGAAGATCTGGCACGCTACTCGGATGTGGGCGCAGCTCTTTTGGAGGGACGGTACCCGCTCGACGACGGGAGGCGGACAGTCAAAGGCAACATTCTGATCACCGACCCTGCAAACGTTCTGACCGCCGCTGCCCAGAACCCCGATGAATCCACCAGCTGGCTCGGCCAACTGCTCTGGATCACTGACGCAGAGACAGGCCCGAATGTCCCCGCAGCGGTGTGCGACAACATGCCACTGTCGGTCGTCAGGATCGATCAGCGCTTCCGCGAAGCGATCGGGCGCATGATGGTCTATCGACTCAATCTGCCAGACCTCCGCCCGCTGGTTCTCTTCACGGACATTCGCGAAGCCACGGTGCGATGGTCCGGCTTCCTCAAGGAGATGGAGCCAAGGCTGCCTGGGATTTCCGGTGCGGCGAGAAACCTGCTGGCGTCCCTGGTTTTCGGCATCGGCTTGATGGCCACAAAGTCCATTGGGGTCACCCTAGCGGGCATCGAGGCGGCAGGTCGATTCTTGATCCGCCGGATGGCTAACGTCCGGGCCGCCGTGCTGCACGCCGGGGACATCACCCGCAAACGCGAGCAGATTGCGCGCGTCTTCCGTAAGCTCAGTAGTGGGTCGGCGAACGCCCGAAAACTCTGCCGGCACCTCAGTATTAGTGCTGGGGAACGTGATGCCGCCGTACGTTGGTTGGAGGCGACCGGGCTGATCGTTCGCAGCCAAGACGGCTGGCAGGTTCGAGAAGGAGCACAACTGTGCTTCGAGGACTGCACCGTCCCCCTCCTCGAAGTTTGAGCGGAGCGGTGGTAGTGTGCGGGTTCGGCTGGTAATCCAGCGCGCGCCAGTGATGCGCCGTGATGCACCAGCCCGGCCTGTTTAGCTGGTGTCTTCAAGACCCGTTGAGGGTGCAACTTACGGTTGGAAAGCCGTGAACCCGTGGGATGGCGACGAACAGAGCCTCAGGCTTTGGCAAAGAAGCTCAGAAGGCCGCTGACATTGCTGACAACGCTGACATCACTGGCATTTGGCCGACACTGCGGAGGCGTCCGGGTGACACCGTAGGGGCATCCGGGTGACAGTTGACCTGATCCAGGGGAGCCTCGGTCTGGGGTCGGAAGCCGCCAGGAAGTGATTGGAGGCCCTAGTTTCGACTGGGGGTCACATTAGGGGGCAGTCGACAATCTCTTCAAAGCCAACCCTTTGATGGTAAGGGTGGTGCGCGCTGCAGGTTTCGAACCTGCGACCCCATCGGTGTGAACGATGTGCTCTACCACTGAGCTAAGCGCGCCTTGCCGCGTTGCGGGGCGGTTTCTTGCGTAAATCGGCGGGACTTTCCCAAGATTGCTTGGCAGGCAGTGCGTGATGGAGGGGAATTCCTCGATAGGATCGGAAGTCGCTTGGGTTCATGATCGATGCTTCGGTGACCCATCCTGCGAATGAGAGATCGCGTGCTTCACTTGCCGATGGAATGAAGGAGTCTTTTTACTTCAAGCAGAACGGGAATGGAGTGCGATTGGGGGCCGGCGGGAGAGGGAGTCATCGCCGGATTTGGGGTTGAGTGAATGAGTGTCGCCAGTAGAGTCACGGGCGTGCCGATGAAACGTTCGTTGCTTGCCTCCTTGTTCGCCCCTGTCTGCTTTTGCGCGGCGGCGTTGGGTCAGACCGGTGAGGCTTTTATGGTGGTTGAGGCGCATTCCGGGAAGGTGTTGATGGCTTCCAATTCCGTGGTCACGCGGCCGGTCGCGAGTTTGACCAAGATCGCCACCGGAGTGATCGCCGTGGATTGGGCGGATGCGACGGGTGTGAATTTGAACGAGACTTTCGCGACCGTTCCTGCGGCGGCGTTGTCGATCGGTGGTCCGAATCCGCTTGGCTTGCAGCCGGGGGATCGGATGACGTTGCGGGACGCGCTTTATTCCGCTCTGCTCGGTTCGGATAATCTGGCGGCCATGACCGTGGCCGATCATGTGGGGCGCGAGATTCTTCGGGCGCGCGGCCGCTCCGGTGACGGTGTCTCGGCCTTCGTGGCCGAGATGAATGAGCTTGGGAAAGCGATTCGCCTGACGGGCACTCGTTTTGCCAATCCGCATGGTCTGGAATTGCCACGCAGGACGGGTCGCTCGACCGCGGCGGATGTCGCGCGGTTGTCGATCTACGCGATGCGAAAGCCCGGGTTCACTTTTATCGTACGTCAGAAGGATCGCCAGGTGACGGTGCACGGTGCCGACGGTCAGCGGGAATTCCGCGTCAAAAATACGAACGAACTTGTGGGCGAGCCGATGGTTCTCGGCGTCAAGACCGGCACGACGGCCGCTGCCGGGCCTTGCTTGAGCGTGGCGGTGGATCGAGAACCCTTGGTTCGTGAGAAGCCGAATGGCGACAAGGCGGTGACACCGCGGCGCTTGGTGGTCGTGGTTTTGAATAGCCCTGATCGATTCAATCGTGCCCGAGGTTTGATTTCCCAAGGCTGGGCTGCCTACGATCGCTGGGTGGCGGGTGGTGCCATGATTGGGAATCGCAACCGCGAAATTCTGGACGTGCCGAATCCCCGTTAAAGGCATCCGGAGCGACGATCACATTTTTCAACTCTCACAATAGATTTCACTCAGATGCGCATCGGAATTCTCAACAGCGGGGGCGACTGCCCGGGGCTCAACGCAGTGATTCACGGGGTGGTGGGCGCGGCCAGCCAGCTCGGATGGGAAGTGATCGGATTCAAGGATGGGTTCGAGGGATTGTTGCCGCCCGGAGATTACAAAGTCCTGCGAACTCAGGATACCTTGGGCATCCTGAAATTGGGTGGGACCATTCTCGGCACCACAAACAAGGGGCATTTCGCCGCAAAGCTTGGCAAGGGTGACATCGCGGAAGTCCCTGGTGACATCGTTTCGAAGGCGAAGCGCACGATGGAACAGTTGGAGATTCGAGCGCTGATCATCGTTGGTGGTGATGGCTCGTTGACCACCGGACTTCAGCTTTATCGCGAAGGATGGCCAGTGATCGGAGTGCCGAAGACGATCGATAACGACTTGATGGCTACCGCGATGACTTTCGGTTTCGATAGCGCGGTGAGCACGGTGGTCGATGCCTTGGATCGCCTGCACACCACGGCGGAGAGTCACAAGCGGATCATGGTGCTTGAAGTGATGGGACGCCATGCCGGCTGGATCGCGCTGTGGGGTGGCATTGCGGGTGGGGCGGATGTGATTTTGCTCCCGGAAATTCCTTTCGATACGGAGAAGGTCGCTGATTTCATTCGCCAGCGCGATGCGCAGGGTCATCACAGCACTTTGGTGGTGGTTGCAGAGGGCGCGCACCTGCCTGATGGCGAGTTGGCAACGATCGCGGAGAATAGCGGCGGGGAAGTCCGATTGGGAGGGATTGGCGAGATCATCGCTCGTCGCTTGGAAGAGCTCACAGGCAAAGAGACGCGTTCTTGCACCCTTGGTCATTTGCAGCGGGGTGGTGCTCCCACCGCGCTGGATCGCATTCTTGGGACTCGCTTCGGGGTGATGGCGGTGAAGTTGGCCGAAGAAGGTCGCTTCGGCCGAATGGTGAGCTACCAAGCCTACCATGTCGATTCAGTGCCGATCGAGGAGGCCGTGAACAAGCTGCGTTTGGTCGAGCCTGAAGGTGAAATGGTCAAAGCCGCCAAGGCGGTGGGCATTTGCCTTGGCGACTGAGACTTGTGGAGAGTCGGGTGTGTTCCCGTCTCGTCGGCTCTTAAAACGTCAGGGTGGCTCCTGTGAATAGGCCGAGGCCAGCGCCATCAATGGGAGGTGCCCCATTGAAGTTGGCGAGCTGGTAGTCGCGATCGAGCAGGTTTTCGATGCGCGCGTGCAATCGAAGCTGTTCGTTCGCCTGGTAGGACGCGTGAAGGCGCACGAGCACGTATCCCTCGAGGGGGAGCCCGCCCCACGAGTGATCGTCGAGGTAGCTAGCCCCGATTCCAAACAGCCAGCGTTGGTCGGGCCTCCAATCGAGCGAGGCATTTGCGCTGTGAGCTGGCTGATCCGAGAGGGATTCCTCCAGCCAGGTCCACGAAAGCTGATAGCTCAGTTTGGAACCCTGCCAACTGCCCGACAACGAGGACTCGATGCCGCGTGTAGGTGTGGTTCCGGAGAGGTTGACCGGCGGAGTGGGGTAGGAACGGATGCGATTCTCGATCGAGTTCGCAAACCAGGTCAGGGCGATGCGGTGGTGTTCGCCGAGAGCTTGTTCGATACCGAGGTCCCAGCCGGTACTGCTTTCCGCTTCCAAGTCCGGATTGCCTGCGCCGTAGCTGGTACCGAAGAGGTCGAGGTAGGTTGGTGTACGGAAGGCGCGTCCGATCCCTCCGCGAAGCAGCGGGCCGGGTTTAGCAGCTTGCCACGCGGCGGCACAGCGCCAGGTGACTTCCTCGCCGTGGGCGGCGTAGTCTTCCCAGCGAAGAATCGCGGTGGTCGTGAGCTGATCTGAGGGCAACCACTCGAGGCCCGTGTAGCTACCCAAGCGATCGCGGCTGAGGTCGGATCCAATGCTATTCTGGAAGTCGGTGTTTTCGAAGAAAGCGCCCCAAAGAAGGGTGTGATTGGGGCTGAGTTGGATCGATTGGTCGGTAGCGACGCTGCTGCGGTCGAGGTCGGTCCCGTAGAGGAATGTTCCGTATTCGCCGAGGTTCTCGTTGTCGTAGTTTTCGCGGTAGTGCCCTACGGTGAAGCGGGCATCCCATCCTGCGGCCAGCTCGGTTTGCGCATAGAGCGTGCCGAGGGCGGCATCGAGGTGATCCCGGTTGGATCCGTAGGCGGGGTAATCAAAGCGTGAGTCGATGCTGCGAAAGGTGAGACCGAGCGCGGTGCTCTCGTTTTGCTCCCATTCGAGGCGGAGGGCACCGCGATTTTGTTCGAAACGCTGGAGTTCGCTGTCGTTGTCGGTCCCCTCATGTCCGAGTCCTGCAAACCAAGTGAGATCACCTGATTGGCCACGGGTGCTGGCGTGAGTCGCGAAGCTGTTGAAGGATCCTGCCTCGGTCATGAGGCGCGAAGTCGGCTTTTCCGAGCCTCGTGCCGTTTCCAGCCAAAGAACGCCGCCTACGGCCTCGCCACCATGGATGGCGGAGTGCGGGCCGCGGAGGACTTCGATGCGGTCGAGGTCGTCAATTCGAGCTCCGGCGAGGAAGTTCCCGAGGGGTGCGGTGCTGTCGCTGAGCCGCACGCCGTCGACAACGACCTGCGAGTAGGGTGTGGTGGTGCCTCGGATGAAAAGCGAGCCGATGGCACCGCTCTGCCCCGAAGTCGAGGTGGAGATGACCCCGGGAACCGCGTTGAGTGCGGATTTCAGGTCGAAAATACCACGCTCCTCGAACTTCCTTGGCGGGAGTTGGGTGACGCTCGATGTGATTCGCTCCGCATTTGCCGGGAGTCGGCGGGCGGAGACGATCAAGGCATCGAGCCCCTGATCGCTTGGCGCGAGGCTGGGTGGGGTCGCGGTGAGGGTGACTCCCGATGCCAGCAATGGGCACGAGACCGACAGCAGCATCCGGAACGGGCCGGATGCCTTCAGTGTATTACGCATGTATTTATGGGATCCGTGAACCCGAGATCCGCGGGTTCGTTCAGACAATCCCTTTCAGGCTGGCGATCTGGCTGCTTCCGCGTTTGAAGGCGGGAAGTCACAGTGGCGGTACCGCTCCGGAGTCACACCGGATTCCCCAACGATTTCTTGCCCGAGCGACGGGCTTCCCGAAAGGAGCCGCGGTTTCCCGCGGCGCGCAGAGCCTTGCAGGGCAAAAGGCGAAGCCAAGGCGGAAGTTCGCCGTTATTGGGAAATCGATGCGATCAGATGCAGACACGGCGGAACAGCTCGTCGAGAGGGAGCTGCATGCCGATGTAGAAATCGCCGAATTCGGCATAGCGGGCGGACACCTCGTCGAAACGCATTTCGTAAACGATTGCTTTGATGTCGATGGTGTCCTTGGCCAGCAGGGTTACGCCCCATTCGAATTCATCCAGCCCGGTCGAGCCCGTGATCAATTGGAGAATACGTCCCGAATAGGTTCGGCCGACGCGGGCGTGACCGGCCATAAGCTCGCGGCGTTCCTCGTAGGCAAGGGAATACCAGTTGTCCGAACCGCTGCGACGCTTCGACATCGGGTAGAAACAGATCACCGGCCAGTCGGGCAGCACCGGGTAGAGGCGGTGCTGCAGATAGTGGTCCATTCGGTCGTTGAACTCTTTGAGCGCCTGTTCGAATTCCGGGCTGCCCGGTGTGAGGCCTTTTTCCGCGACGAGCGTCTCTGCAGCGTATTGCTCCGCGGAAGTGGTGTATTCCGAGCGCTCCGTTTGTGAGAGGTAGGAGTAGGTTGGGCTGAGAATTTCAGGCCCAAGTGAAAGAGTAAGCTGTTTCTCGTAGGCGGACGCGACCTGGAGGTCGGGTGTGAGGAGCATGAAACCGATGTCGGCTTTCGGTGTGGCGACCGCGTAGTTTAGAAGGTGGGTGTCCTTGGTGGCACGGATTTCTTGGACCAATTCGGTGAGGCGGGTCTTGGCAGCCCGCTTTTCCTCATCGCTGAGGAGCGACCACTGAGCGTGATCGATGTGGTAGAAGAGGTGCATCACGTGCCAGCCTTCACGGGGCACGATGGGGGCGATTGGAGTGGCGGACATGATCAACGGCGGAGGGGTGAGACGGGGATGGGAGCGAGGGGGCGGAAATTCTCCGCCGGGGCGTCGATGGTGGGGCCTTCGAGGACTTCGACCATCCAAGGTTGGCCTTTGCCCGTGCGGTAAGCGTGGTAGTAGCCTTCCTCGATAAAGCCGTCGGTGGCGGGGAAGGCGATGGTGGCCTCGGAGTTGGCGTCGAATCGCCCGCCCTGGAAAGAGCGGCGGATGGCATCGCCGACGGGTTCGCCTTGAGCGTTGCGGAAGACCACCAATAGCGCACCGGAGGATGACGAGGGATCGAGCGTAAGCTGTAAGACGGGAATCATCGCCACCTCGCGGCGTGCGAAGTCGCGCTGAGTGCCGTCGCGGATCGGTTCGCGCCAAAAAGTCTCCGCTGCGCCGAGCGTGGCGTGTTGGCCCTTCGCAGGAAAGGCGGGCATTTCTGGAAATTGGCTTTTGAACTCAAAGACAGCAAAGAAGCGACTCAGGACCCAGATCGCGGCGACAAGAAGGGTGAAGGAAAACACCGTGAGGGTGATCGCATCCTTTCGGTTGATCTTGGGCCGGGGAACGTTTTGACGGGGCGGATTGGGCCTTGTTTCGGCGATTTTCTCTGCCGGGCTTGCCTCGGGGTCGTGGATGCCGGGATCGGAAGCTATCGTCGCTGCCACCTTTTCCTCTGGTGGAGCGGGCTCGGGCGGGAGTTCGGGCAGCTCGTCGAGTTCGCCGATGCCATCCGACTGCGCGGGTCGCATGGCGCGGTTGAGTAGCGGTGGGACAAAGTCGGAGCGATGGGCGGAAGGACCCTTATCGCGATCCTTGTTCGCCGGGGCGGGCTCCTCCTCGGTTTCTGTGGGCAATGGCGGTGCTTCGCCTGGCTCCTCGGGGACCTCCTCGACCGAGGCTATTTTGCGAGGCATCGGCAGGTAAGACACCAGTGGAGTCGCGCCTTGGACCGACTCGTCGTCGAGGTTCCAGAGATCGTTTTCGGTCGTCTCCTTGGAGAGCTCCGAGAGTGCCGGGCGGTTGCGGGCGGCTGATCCGGGCGAGTTGGGTGTTTCCGCGGACATGGTTGCTTGGCAAAGGGTTTAGAAAGCAGGCTCGGACTTGACCAGTGGAATCCACATGAGGGGGGAATCGGCATTGCTGGATCGTTCGGGCAGCGGACCTTCGGAAACGATAGCATGCTTTCGATGCCTCAGCCGTGGGGGAGCTTCCGCTAAAATGGCTCGGCTTTGGGACAATCGGGAAAAAGGGTTGCAAGCGGGGCTTGCCGACGCGATGCAGACGGCGGCACGATTTTCGTTTCTATGGCTGATCGAGAAGACAAAAACCGGGAGAACGTCGCAGGCAAATTTTACGTCGATAGCCAATGCATCGACTGCGATTTGTGTCGCGAGACCGCACCGAACAATTTCACCCGCTCCGACGACGAAGGGTACTCCTACGTTTTCAAGCAGCCGGAGAACTCCGACGAGGAAGCCCAATGCCGCGAGGCGATGGAGGGCTGCCCGGTCGAGGCAATCGGCGAGGACGGTCAGGACTGAGCCTTGCGGGAATGGCCAAGGAATCCCGACTTGAGGCGATTCGGCGCGCCGTGCTTCGGGACTGGCGGGGTGGAGATCCTCCAGCTCACCCTGATGAACGGCTCCATCGCGCGGCTGACTTTCTGGCATCGATTTTAAAACAGGTAGGGGCCTCGGAAGGCATCGATGAAGATCGTTTGCGCCAAATGTGGAAAGACATCGCGGGGGATTTCGTCGCAAGTCATGCCCATCCGGTGTCGCTGAAAGGCGGCTGTCTGACGCTGCACGTCGTTCAGCCGGCGATGCGCTTCCATCTGGAGCAGTCGCGGGCGGTATTACTCAAAAAAATCCAGGATGCCGCGGGTCCTGGAGTCGTGAAAATCGTGCGATTTGCGGTGGGTTAACCGAATGCATCCATGTTTCAAAATTTGATTTTCGATTGGTCTGGTACGCTGGTGGATGACTTGCCGCCAGTGCTGGAGGCGACGAACCATGTTTTGGAATTGTATGGAGTGGAGGGCTTCGATCGCGAAGGCTTCCGTCGCCGATTCCGACTTCCTTACGAGGAATTCTATCGCGAGATGCTGCCTGAAGTCCCGCTGGACGAATTGGAGGTTCATTTTCGCAAGGCTTTCAGTGCCTCCGATGCCTCGGTGACCATTCTGCCGCATGCGCGGGAAAAATTGGAGTGGTGCCGGGCGCAGGGAATTCGCTGTTTCGTGCTCACCAGCATGGATCGCGATGCCTTTCATCATCAACTCCATGCGCTGGAGTTGTCGGAGTTTTTCGAGGCGACCTACGCGGGTGTGCTCGACAAACGGGAGCGGATTCTTGGGATTCTGGAGGCTCATCGGCTGAATCCGGCCGAGAGCGCCTTTGTCGGTGACATGACCCATGACATCGATACCGCGCGGCATGGGGGCATGACATCGATTGCGGTTTTGACCGGTTACACCCACGCGGGTCCGCTCGCCGAGGCCAGGCCTGACTTGACGGTTCCGGACCTTGGGGTGCTGCGTCAGATTTTGGCCCGTCCCGCCTGCAAGCCCCGGCCTGTGGCGA
The DNA here is from genome assembly GCA_004293445.1 of Verrucomicrobiota bacterium. Classification (GTDB taxonomy): domain Bacteria; phylum Verrucomicrobiota; class Verrucomicrobiia; order Verrucomicrobiales; family Akkermansiaceae; genus Haloferula. The sequence goes on from RDYP01000033.1 coordinate 10,942, forward strand.
CCGTTGGGGCCTTGATCCTTGATGGCGCGGGGCGCTGTCTCGTGGTGAAGACTCACAAATGGGGTCAACGATGGGGGATTCCCGGGGGAAAAATCCGTCGGGGAGAGACTTCGCTGGACGCCTTGGTTCGGGAGATTCGTGAGGAGACCGGGCTTGAAATCGGGGCCCCGGGTTTCGTGATGGTGCAGGATTGCATCGATTCCTCCGAGTTCGTGAATCCAGCTCACTTTTTGCTGCTCAATTACGTCGCATGTGCCCGGTCTGTGGATGTCGTGCTGAATGAGGAAGCGCAGGAGTTTCGTTGGGTCACTTCCGAACAGGCCCTCGCCATGGATCTTAATACGCCGACGCGGGTGCTACTCGAAGAGGTGCTCCGGCAAAACCTGATTCCTACTCGTTCCTGAGCCATGCCAGAACTTCATCAAATCGAGATTCGACGACTGCGCGTTGAAAGTTTCATCGGGGTGCCGGATGAGGAAAGAGCCGAGTCTCAGGAGCTGTGCGTCAGCGTGTGGATCGATCTCGAGGATTCGTTCGCGGACATGGCCGATGACCTCTCGCGGACTTTGGATTACGCCAGACTGGCGGAGGAGCTCAAATTCTTGGCTCTTACTCGTCCGCGGCGCTTGATCGAAACCCTGGCTTCCGAGGTGTCGGATCATGTAATGGCTTTCCGCGGGGTGCGCTCGGTCGAGGTGCTGCTGGAGAAATTCATCCTGCCCGATACCGACTGCGTCGCAGTTCGTCTCCGCCGGGAGTGTGTGAGGTAGCTGGTCTCCCGGGTTGCAATGCGCACGTGCACGATTCAACTTCTTCGCACGCATGGATCACTCACCCACCGACTCGGAGAATCTTGCCATCCGCTGCCCACGCTGCAGTCAGCGTTTCAAGGTGGGCATCGAGTTGAGAGAGCGGATGGTCGAGTGCGGGTCTTGCGAGCAGCGCTTTCGGGTGAACGACGACGTCATCGTTCGAACGAAAAAGTTTTATCCAGGCGAGAATCGGCGTCGCTCCCTCGATGGCTTCTCTCGAGTTCCAAAGACGATGGTTTCGGCTCCGGCAAATTTTCAAACGGTGCAGTATTCCGCCGAGCCCTCGAATAAATCTTTGGTGGAGCCTGTTTCGCCGCTGCGGGTGGTTCTTGGATTCTGCGCGGTTGCGATCCTGACAATGGTCGCCTTGATGCTGATTTTTGGCGGCACGCCCGGGGGTGTTCTTTACGGCACGGTTCACTCCAAGCGCTTGATGCTCGCAGGTTTCACTGCGCTCCTGTCATCCGTGCTGCTTATTGCTGCCAATCCTCGTGCGCGAGGTATGGCGATCCTTGGTGCCTTTGCCGCGACGTCAGGACTCTTATCGCTGCCATATCTCTTTACGGCTGGAAATCAGCCAGTGGACTCCGTGACGGACGCTCCGGTAACCGGTACGGTTGGTAACGTGGCGGCAGCGGCGGCTGTAAGCGAGGTCGACGACGAATTGGCGGCTTTGAAGAAGGAGATCAATTACGCGCCGATGGCTCGCGAGATCGAGCGTTTCAAGAGTAGCCCCGGAAGTGCCGGTCGTGGTGTGGCCGGCATTTGGCTCCGTGGACTCAAGGAATACCATCGCCTTCAGGTGAAGGACTACATCGTGCGCACCACGAGTGCCGATCCCGATATCTCACACATGTATCCGCGTCCTCCGGACTATCTCATGGTGGTATCAGGGGTGACGGATGACCTTGCTGAATTGGGGCGCCTTTGTGGGCGATTTGGCGAGGTGACGCGAGTGATCGAGCCGCTTCGGGTGATCGAAGTGGTGGTGGACAACGCGCGCTTTGTCGAAGGCGATCAGGACAAGATGAGAAATCCGCAGGATCCGTCTTTCTACGAACTCAACCGACGGGAACTCGATAGCATCGATCTTGAGCGCGCGCGTCGTGCGGTGGTCCGTTTGGCCACGGCGGAGCCGAAGCTTTACCGTAAGGACATCGCCGCCCGTCTGGTGGAATTGGTTCGCGAAGGCGATCTCACGCTGCGGGCTGAGGTGGGGCCAGCCCTTCTCAACTGGGGCGAGCCGGGTGATGGGGCGGAAAAGGTGGTATTGGCTGCGGTTCGGGAGATTCATGACGGCGGGAACGACGTCCCTGAGGCCTTAGTCAAGCTGCTGGTCGATCGGAAGGAACTCGGTGTCATTCCTTTCATCGACGATCTCTGGTCGAGAGACGTGACCAAGTGGGAAGATATCTATGCCGACTTGGGCGCGCCCATCGAGGACGCGGTGATCGCCCGTCACGCCAAAGGTTCGATCTCTTTGCAAATGTCCGCCATTCGTATCCTAGGACGAATCGGTGGGACGAAGAGTGTGGCTTTGTTGGAAGCGGCACACGGGACAGCGGTACCGGAGGTCCGGGTGCTGATCGAACGCGCACTTGCAGCGATCCGAGCCCGGGGCTAGGCCGCGGCTGCATGGGATTTGTGAGCCTCAACCGATTGGCCGAGTCTCACTTTTCCGGGCGGATGAGGACTTTGAGTGCGTTCCGCTCACTGAGGTATTTGCGGGCAATTTCGTTGAGCTCGTCTGCCGTGATGGATGCGTAGTCAGCGTCTCGCTCGCGGATCAAGTCGAGGCGCGTAGGATCCTCTTGGGACTTGGCGAGCACGGTATTCAACCAGTAGCTGTTATCGCGCATTGCTTTGAGCAATTGCGATTGCAGGGGCTTGCGAGCCCGTTCCAATTCGTCGGCTTCGGTGCCATGTTGAGCGAGGCTGCCAGCGAGTCGGCTGGCGAGGTCGGCAAGGCGTTTGGCATCCTCTGCCTTGCCGGCGCATTCGGCGGCGATGTAGCCGAAGTCATCGAGCCCTTCCGATCCCGTGGCCGCGGCGTTGGGGCTGTAGGATGCCCCGAGCTTCTCGCGGATCTCCTCGCGCAGTCGATCACTGAGGATTTCTCCTAGCAGGTTCAAACGGCGGAAGAGGCGCTGATTTCCCCGCAGGCCATCAGTTCTCCAGATGACTGTCGCGGTGCCTTGGGAAATCTTGCTTTCATAGGTGAACGTAACCTCCTTGGGTGCTTTGGGGAAAGAGAGCTGCCTTGCGGTGGTGCGCTTTGGTTTTTCTGATGCCCGGCTTGGCAGAGCTCCGAAGGTTTTGAGCACCAGAGGGATCAGGGCTTTTTCATCGAAGTCTCCAACAATGCTGAGTTCGAGATAGCCTTTGGTGAGTGCCGGAGTGAGCCAAGTACGGGCCTCGTCGAGAGTGAATGAGGACAGCTGATCTTCTGTGGGCACAGCCCAGCGGGAGTCTCCACCATGCAGCCAGGCATCCATGGCTGCCTGAGCACCGGCAGGGGAATGGTGGAGCTGTTGTAGAATGGGCGGGATCGCCTTGTTGAATTGAGTCAGGGCTTCTTCTCGGAAGCCTGGGTCGACCAACTGGGCGCACATGAGTTGCAGCTGGAGTTCGAGGTCCTCTGGGGTTGTCCGCCCATTGAGTGTGAAGCTGTCATCGGCGACTGAAAAACTGGAGGACACGTTTCGCCCGGCAAGGATTTGCTGGAGTTCGTCGACCGAGTGCTTCCCGAGGCCACCGGCGTCGAAAACGCTCGCAGTGAAGAAATCGAGTCCGGGGCGTCCTTTGGGCTGACTGATCTTACCCGACCCGAAGCGGGCTAGCAGCCGGATCGAGGATTTTTCGAAATCGGTGCGTTTGAAGTTCACGCGGACGCCATTCGAGAGAATGCATTGGACCAAGGCGGGATCCGCGACATCGACCCGCGACTCGATTTCGCCGGCAGGACCGAAGTCACCGTAAGCAAAGCGTGCGGAACTCCGTGCCGCAGGTGCTTCGACCGGGGTCGCACGGGACTTCTCATAAATCGCCAGCATTTCGTCCCGACCGTTTGCGGGTTCGTCCTTGGTGGTTAGGACGAGGTGAAGGCCTTGATCGGCCCAGAATTCACGAAAGGCGGCATGGCAGGTCTCGGCACTGATGTTTTCGAGGCCGCTGGTGATGACATCGAGGTCGGTCTCCGGTGTGGAGAAGACCGCAGCACTGTTGATACTGCGGGCGATCGCGGTCGCGATGCTGTCGGATTTGCGACTGGCCGCGCCTTTGACGGCCTGTTGATAGACGTTCAGCAAGTTGGCCTTGGCTTCGGTGATTTCCGCCTCGTTGAAGCCGAATTCCATCGAGCGCCGAAACTCTTGCTCCAGGACTGGCAGCGCTTCTTGCCAGCGATCGCCTGCCACACTGACATCGAAGGCTCCCAACTCTGCGTGATTGAAAAGCTCGTAACGGCTGGCGCTACCTGACGCGATGGCTGACCCGTTGGTTTTGGAAATTCGCTCGAAGCGGCGACTGATTGCGGCATGGGCGAGTTCAAGCGGCAGCTTGGAAAGCCGTCGGGTCCGCGTATCTGCGACTTGGCTGAACGCACGAACCGAGGTGAGCGAGAGGTCGGTGGTGGCGACTTCCTTGTCGGAGAAGATCGAAGCGACCACTCCTGTCGGCGCGGTGATTGCCCCGAGATCGGGTTCCGGACCGCGTTCGATCGGGCTTGGCATCGATCCGAAAGCCTCCCGGATGCGGGCTTCTGCCGCTGCGGGCTCGAGGTCGCCGACGACGACGAAAGTCATGCGATCCGGTGTGTAATAGCGGGTGTAGAAGTCGACGAAGCGCTCGCGTGGGGCGGTCTGGATGACTTCTTCGATCCCGATGGGAAAGCGCGTTGGAACTTTCGAGCCACTGAGCAATGTGTTGAATTGTTGCTCCATCAATCGGTAGTTCACCGAGTCACGGCTGGTCTTTTCCGCCAGAATCACACCGCGTTCCTTATCGATCTCCGCCGGTTCAAGCTTCGCACCATCGCCGAAGTCCCGCATTACGGTGAAGCCCAGCTTCAGCATTTCGTCGGACAAGTCGGGCAGATCGAGCATGTAAACGGTCTCGTCGAAGGAGGTGTAAGCATTGACGTGCGCACCGAAGGCGATGCCCAGCCTCTGCATCCGGGGGATGAGTTCGTCGGGAGTGAAATTCTTGGAACCGTTGAAGACCATGTGCTCAAGAAAGTGGGCGAGGCCGCGTTGATCCTGAGACTCCATCAGTGAGCCCGCTGCGATGTGGAGCCGGAGGGAAAGGCGGCTGGGTGGCTCCGAGTTGGGATGGATCATGTAGCGCATGCCGTTCGGCAGTTTGCCGAAGACCGTTTTGGGATCGGCGGGGATGTCACTCTCCTCGTGCGGCCAGTCCTTTGCCATGGATTCCGGACCGACGGTGTTGGGTTCGAGGGCAGGCGGCTCGGCGACCGGCTCCTCTTTGGTATCGGTCGTGGTGGCTTTGGCGGCGACTTCCTGCGCGGGTGGCGGGGTCGCTTCGGTTGTCAGCGATGACGCGTCGGGACCGCGCACCATGAAAAAGACCGTGATGGCGGCGAGCAGCAGACTGAGGAGGATGGGAGCGGGGTTCCGCATGGTGCAAGGAGGCTGGAGTGGTGCGGGGCGGATTGGCAACGGTGAAAGCGCCCTTAGGGCAGGTGAATTTTTTAAAGAAACGATGTTGCAAATTTTCGGGTGGCATGATGCCGTCGCGGCCCGCCGGAACGGCGGGAAAACAGTCGCGCGCGTGGCGGAATTGGTAGACGCGCTAGATTCAGGTTCTAGTGGGGGCAACCCCGTGGAGGTTCGAGTCCTCTCGCGCGTATGTTTTCATCATCAACGGGTTACGGGTTCCATTCCCGCCTCGGTTGACTTCCTCCACACCCTCATGAGCAGGGCTGGTGACAAATTGGTGACAAACGCGGATTCGGAACGTGCAAAGCGTTCAAAATTAAGGAGCCGCGCGAGGTCCCAAAAGCAGGGGCCCTTTCTCAAGGTCAAATCGGGCTCCGCGATGGTGCCGATCTACCGCACCGAATCGAGGGACCGGGTCCGCTTCACGCTGAGCTTTTACCGGGAGGGTCGCCGCGTGCGCCAGGTCTTCAACGAACTGGAGGATGCCAAGCGGGAGGCTCTGTTCGTGGCGCAGCGGATCCAGTCGGGCATGCAGCACGTGACCGATCTCAAGCCGCACGAGCGCGACAACTACAAGGCGGCCGAGGCCATGCTGCGGGACTCCGGCGTGCCGCTGGTCGCCGCGGTGGAGGATTACCTGCGGGCCCGTGAACTTGCCGGAACGGAGTCGCTGGCCGCGATGGCCGCCGAGCACGGCCGGCATTTCAAGAGGGTGCTGCGGCAGGTCACGATTCCCGAGGTCGTCGCGGAGATGCTGGCGCAGCGCGAGCAGGACGGGGCGAGCAAGGTGTATCTGGGGCAGCTGCGAACGACCCTGAATCGCTTCGCCGCGAAGTTCCCCGGCGAGATCCTCGAAGCCAGCTCCCAGGAGATCGACGCTTGGCTGCGCTCGCTGGGCGTGGCGGCCGGGACGCGCAATTCGATGCTGCGCTGCATCAAGGTGTTCTTCTCCTTCGCCCGGGAGCGCAACTACCTGCCCGAGGACCGGAGCACGGCGGCGGACACGGTGAAGCTGGTCAAGAACGTCTCGGACAAGCACTCGATCTTCTCCCCCGGTCAGATGGCCACCATCCTCCACGCCGCGCCGCCCCGCTTGATTCCGATTCTGGCCATCGAGGCGTTCACCGGGATCCGGGTGGCCGAGCTGAGCCGGCTGGATTGGTCCGCGGTGGATTTGGACCGGCGGATCATCGAGCTCCGCGCGGATCAGGCGAAGACGGCATCGCGCCGGGTGGTGCCGATCCCCGACAACCTCGCTACGTGGCTGGCTCCCTTGGAGCGGCAGGGGAAGGTCGTCGCGGCGAAGAACCTCTACGTGGACATGACGGCGCTGGCCCGGGCGCTCAAGATCGAGTGGCTGCGGAACGTGCTGCGGCATTCGTTCATCAGTTACCGGATCGCCATCGTGAAGAGCGCGGACCAAGTCGCGCTGGAGGCGGGGAACTCGGCATCGATGATCTTCAAGCACTACCGGGAACTGACGACCGAGCAGGAGGCGGAGAAGTGGTTCGGGATCCTGCCGAAGGAGGGCCAGCTGGAGAACACGTTCACCTGCGACAAGCGGACCGGACGAATGACGCTCAACGGCCAAGTGGTCGCGAAGTGAGGGCCCGCTTCGCCCCGGCTCCCCGAGCGATCCAATTGACGCGGAATCGCTGGGTGAGGGGAGGGGGGCTTACCGGCATCCCAAATGCGGGCGGCACCTGCTTCCATGGGGATCTCAACGCTCCATTCGTGGCAGGGAGGGAAGGGGAGGGGCTTAGCCTCTGGTTCCGGACGAATCGTTGCGATTCGGAGATCTGGGCAAAAAAGCTCCGGGAATCCGCACCCTATGCCCGTGTTTGTCCCATCCCCTGACGCCATGGTCGCCCCTTGCCACCTCGGCATCCCCGAATTCCATGAGCTGCCAGTCCTCAAAGCCCGTCCGAAAAGTTTCATTCAGGAGTCCACCGCGCCCCAGCGGTCGCAGATTGCACCTCCACGCCTTGTTCTCTCAAGGCCGGCGGCTTCGTGCGGATTCTGCCCGCTTCAGTGAGCTTCCGCCCGAAGCCCGGAATCATCCCGCACCGTCCCGGCACTCAGCGGTCGCGTTTCTTCGAGGTCTTGGCGGCTTTGGGCACCTCCTGGTCATCGAGTTTAAGCGGCAGGATCAAACGACCGTTATTCCGCTCCATATGATTGGCCAGGGCCCGCAAGGCCCAGCGGATGACCGTCGCGGAGCTGACCTGGTAGCGATCTTCGAGCCCGTCCAGCACCTGCAGCTCCTGGCCCCTTGCCAATCACGCCGATTGCGTTAGCCGCTTGAATCCGCGCTCAATTATTGCGCGATTTATCACCTGATGCCTCTCTTTTTGGTAATAAAAAAATATACCGTCCCTCTAGCAATCGGTAGGCATCACGGAAAAGATGCTTTTCAAAAAATGGCGTTGAATTGGCATCCAAGCTAATGACTGCACACAACTTTTGATCTGCCTTAGTCGCTTCTGCTATCCTGCTTAATTCATCTGCTCCAGTCAGCAACTTGCCGTCGTGAAACCACTGCGACCCTTTAATTCTGATTTGAATTATCTTATAGTCCTTAGATTCTTGTTCCTTGCCAGCTTGGGCGAAGGCGTGCCAGGGATTTCTCTTGTTGTCGTCTGCAAGCGGAGGACTGTAGGAAAATTCCCCCACACCTTCAATTCTGAACTCAACTTTTTCGTCCCGGCTCTTGCGAAGAAGATCGCGAATTGAAATTCCGATTTCCTCAGCTTTTGAAGATGCGACAAACTCAGCTTCTGAAGCCGATACAATAGGCAGGAGCAATCCCGCCACCAAACTTACCAAGAATGTTCTAGAGGCTTTCATCAAATGTCCGTCTACAGCGTCCCAGTTCCAAAAAATATGTTCTCGGTTGGATCGCAGCATTCCTTTTCTTCGAGACCTTCAAGCTGATCGATGGCATTATTTAGCGCGCCTGACTGAGTGGTCTTCCCGCCATCTTCATGACATCCATGCACTGTGCAATTGTCAGGCAACTCATCGTGTGGAACCCGATCTCCACCTGTATGGAGACCATCCTCATTAGTGTGCCCGACAATGATTGCGCTATCCACTCCGCTGCCGCAGGCTCGAACTCCGTCACCGTTCAATGGTTCGGTTCTGAGGATCACGGAATAGCACTGATTCCCCTCATCGTCTGTGATGCTTTCCGCCTCTTCAATAGCTGCATAGAGCTTGTCGATATCTTCTTTGTCCACTCCTCCCAGCCATCCATTAGGGTGTGGTTCACAGAATCCTGGCCCTTCTGCTCCCAGATAGTCAGTTCCACTCGCAGTCTGGCGGTCTCGACCGAGTAAATCAAAATAGTTAACCCCGTCGTTCCCCACGAAACCGTACAAATTCTCACCTCCTCGTTCCCCGATCGGATCCCTAGATGGCCAGCGGCCCGTTGTCGGGTCATAATACCGGTAACCGTAGTCGGCCACATGCGGCGTAATTCGTTGAAAATCGGCACCCGTTGAACCAGCTTCACCCGAAATCGGAGCCTCCTCCGCTCCCTGCGGGCCACCTTGGTGCGTGGGAGCGGAGCCTTGGACTGCCGCACCTCCTTCGGGCGGATCGTCGTCAGGCGGCGTGTCCATGGAACTCTGTCCGTCGCGCGGGCACCGGTGCGACAATCGGCTTGACGATTGAACGAGAAGCATGGTGTGCCGTTTTCTATCGAATTCCTCAAAGGAGGGAAAGGATTTCCAGTTGACCCACACTTGCGTCTTTCGGAGATGGCTTTCTTTGCTGAGGGACGGACCGTTGCGGCCCACTCGCAGCGCCGAAGACGCCCGCGGCTCCTGCTGTCATCGTCTTTTTCCACTCCGAGACCTGCACCGGGTGGACGTCGAAATCCTTGGCGATCTGCTGGATGGTTTTGATCCCCTTGAGCGCTTCAAGCGCCACGCGGGCCTTGAACTCGGGATCGTGTCTTCTGCGTTTGGCTTTCATTCTGTGTGTGTTCGGTTCGGTTTATAGACCGCACCCGATCGCCACAATCATAGCTTAGCTCCTGGCCCGGATTCCGGGGTCCGCCTCAGCGACCAATGCCATTGGTTGGCCAGTTCCGTTCACTTCAAACTTCAAGGATTGTCCCCCAAGGCATTTTTCTGCATTTCCGAAAAGGGAACAACGTAGTTAAACCCATCCCTCTTGCGATCAGAAAACTCTATCCAGTATTTTCGAATCTTAACTAAATGGACGCCAGGAAGAACCACCGCCTCCTTTCCACTAAATAGGGCAAGCCCCTCTCTTTCTGACAATAATTTAGAAGCTCTATTTCCGGGGATATCGAAGCGAATCGATTGCTCGATTGGCTTTCCTTTAATCACTCTTAAGTCGGAAACTCCTGCTACTTCGAAGTGCTCATTTCCGAGGAGCAGCGAGACCCCCTTCTTGAAATCCATAGAACCATCTGAAATCACGCTAATCAATATATATGACTCGGCTGGAAGATCGCCGCTACCCACTTCGTTCATTGCGCCATTTCTACTAGCCACAAACTCGGCGCTGCTCACGAATCCTAGCGGATTGCCTTCGTCCAGCAGTCGGCCTCTTATAAGTCGATTTTCGGGATCCGCAAGACCAACCCACTTACGATCATCCGAGTCCTTGTTGTTGCATGAACAAAGAAAAACCGCAAGCATGGAGAATACCCCTTTGGGAAAATAGTTCATTTGCACCCATTTCTAGTTACTTCTTCAACCGCAGTTTCAATATCCTCCTTGGTGATTTTGCTGGGTGGCTTTTTAAGCTCGGCCGTCTTATTGACTTCGTGCATGGCGCCATCAGTATCATCATCGAACACAAAGCCCTTCGTGATTGGATCTCCGCATTCGAATTTGTATTCCTTACTGCTAAACCAACCATCGATACACACACAATCACAGCACCGATACGTGATCGACACCATGCCGTGCCCGCCCCATGCCTGATTTTCGGATGCTTCCTCGTAAATTTTAGCGATATTATCAAGCATGCCGCTACCAACTCCGGTAACACTCAAATTCCCATAGGGGTTTGGGTCTCCCGTAATACCCATTCCTGCCCCCGATTCGACTGCGCCGCGTGCAACAACTTCTGCACCTTTTCCTATTCCACTTGCTGCACCACCGACCACTCCTCCCGCACTCTGAACAAATGCAAACCAGTTCACGGCGTTCAGCGCCTCGCGATTTGCCTTAAGAGCGTCTTCCGATGACTTCCCGCTTGCAGTAGCAGGCCCCTTGGAAACATTATCAATGACCAACTTCTTTTTCCCTTTGTCTCCGTCGCCTTCACAGCCAGGTTCCAAGCCGAACTTATCTATCCGATTGACCCCCTTGTTTTTTACGAATCCATATAGATTCATCCCGCCCTGCTCCTCGATCGGATCTTTGGATGACCACCTTCCCGTCACCGGGTCAAAGTAACGGTAACCGTAATAGTAAAGTTGTGCGTTCGGGATTTCGTTATCCAAAGGCTTGGTGCTAAAACGATATCTGTTCGCCGTGGCGTGGGTGCCGGTGGCAACAAGGGTGTTGCCGAAAGCGTCGTAGCGGTAGCGGGCGAGGTTATTACCGGCGAGGTCGGTCACTTCGGTGACGTTACCGTTTCCGTCATAGTGGAAG
>RDYP01000048.1 GCA_004293445.1 Verrucomicrobiota bacterium
CTGCCGGTCGTCGACGATCCGCCACTGGCAGGACAACTCCATTGGACTGCGGTGAAACTCACCGGCTGGCTGCGCAAAAAGAAGGGCGTTGAGCTCTCCTACCGCACCTTGGTGCGCTACCTCCACGAGCATGGCTACGCGCGGCGCATCCCGCGCCCTGTTCCCGAGCCTCCCGACCGCGACACATGGCTGCGGCAGCGCGAGGACTGCGCACAACGTCTCCAGTCATTGTTGGAAGATCCGGGCGCAGTGGTGTTTTTCGGAGACGAGGCAGGTTTCGAGGGCGATCCGCGCCCGCGCCACAAATGGGTCAAGCGCGGCAGCCGTCCCACCCAAGGCTATTACGGCGGACATCTCCGGCGCAACGTCGTCGGTGCCGTCGAGCCCGTCACGGGCCGCTTGGTCAGCTTGATCGTCGCTCACTGCAACACCGAGGCATTCCAGGTCTTCCTCGATACCATGGCGCAGGAAATCGCGCCCGAAGACGGCAAACAGGTGCATCTGGTGCTCGACAATGCCGGTTGGCACAAGAGCGCGGCGCTCAACTGGCACCACATCAAGCCGTTTTATCTTTCGCCCTACAGTCCCGACTTCAATCCCATTGAGCGGCTTTGGCAGCACCTCAAGGGCAACCCCATGGCAGGCTATCTGACCAACGACGGCGAGGCGCTCACCAACAGGCTTCTCCAATCACTCCAAGGGGTGCTCGACGACTCGAAACTCGTCCGCTCCATCTGCTCCCTGCCATCCCTCAACCGGTAAGGAATTTTGGCAACCGGTCTAGACGCATCCAAATCTCCCGACGGGCGTCTTTACTTCGGCCTGCCTTCTGCAACCCATTTATCCAAGCCGCCAAGAGTGTCGGCACTCCTTAGGCTACCGCTCTACGTGGGCCCGGCTTGAGTTCCCTTTTATCGCCTCTGCCTGAAGTGGCCTGAGGATGCGCCGTGCGAAGGTGGTTCGCGCCAAGTTCGCATGTCGTTCGCGTGTCGTGTGCACCTCGTATCCACCTCGTGCCGTCTT
>RDYP01000013.1 GCA_004293445.1 Verrucomicrobiota bacterium
CCGCCTGCGCGTGATCGCCCAGTGCGGATGAACCCCAGCTATCAACCCACTCGCTGAAACCAAAAAATCGCCTCCTCCCCAATCTTTGGTGTAGACCCCAAAAAAGGCCGGACGCATGGAAGCGGCCGGCCTTTGTGCAAGAAGTGATCCCTTTCAATCGCGGCTCATGAAGAGGCGCAGGACGTAGTAGAACAGCAGGGCCACGCTGGCGAAGAGCGAGAGCGACGCGGCAACGTGCTGCCCGGGAGCATAGTGATACATGATCGCGCTCGTGTTGTAGAGGATGGAGCCGGACGCGAGGACGATCATCGCGATGGAAAACCACAGCCCCATCCCGCTGGCGAGGCCGGGGAAAAAGATCGAGGCCACTACGAGCCCGAGCGCGATGATGAAGCCGAGCTTGAGGATGCCGCCGAGGAAGGTGAAATCCTTACGCGTGGTGAAGGCGATGGCGGTCAGGCCGAGCACCATGAAGCCGGTGACCACGCCCGCCTTACCAATGGCCGCGGGGTCGTAGAGCGTGGCCATCATCAGCATGGGCAGGAAGATCACCGCCTCCGCAACGACGTAGAGCGCGAGCCCCGCATACTGCATGGTTTTCGAGGCACCGCCATAGGCCCACTTGTTCGCCAACCAAGACACGCCCATGAACGCGGCGAGCACGATCAGCCACGAGTAGGAACTGGACTTGAGCAGGCCGAAAACGGCTTGGGGCGAGACGATCGAGAGGAGGACCCACTCCAGTGCCGCGAAGAGCGCGATCGCCCCAGCAAGGTGGGTGTAGGTTTTACGAACGAAGTCCGTGCGGGTTTCGATTGGCGCTTCAGCGACCGGCCCGACGGCATAGGAATTGGAATGAAAGTTCATGAGTTATGGGATTCATGAACGCCGAATCCCCATGGAGCAAGGTGTTTTCTTGAAGGCCAGGCAGCCGATGAAGAGACCGCCGCCCGGATCATCGGGGAGTCGTGGTGTGGGATTTCACGATGCCATTGACCTTGAGTTTCACCTCGCGCGCTGCAGGCGAGGTGATGCGGTAGTCGGTGACCTTGCCTTCCTGCCAAGTGATATCGACGGTGAAGTCGCCGCGCGCCCGCAGGCCGCTGACCTTGCCGTCCTTCCACGCAGCGGGAAGGGCGGGGAGCAGCGTGATGGTCCCGTCGTGGCTCTGAACGAGCATTTCCGCGACAGCTGCGCAGCCACCGAGATTGCCATCAATCTGGAAGGGCGGGTGGAGGCAGAACAAGTTCGATGCGCCTCGGCCGATCAGCATCGACAGCAATTTCGCAGCGCGATCGCCATCGTTCAGGCGGGCCCAGAAGTTCGCCTTCCAAGCCATCGACCAGCCCGTCGAAGCGTCGCCGCGGCGGTCGAGCGACTTGCGAGCGCCCTCTAACAGATCCGGGGTGTTCGCGCTGATCTCATCACCGGGATAGAGCCCCCAAAGGTGCGAGCTGTGGCGGTGAGTGATTTCGATTTCCTCGTAGTCTTCCTGCCACTCCATGATGCGGCCCTCGGAGTTGAGCCTGGTCGGCGCAAGACGGGCGCTGGTGGCATCGATCAACTTCGCGAAGTCTTCATCGATGCCGAGCACGCGGGCGGCGGCAGTGGTGGCCTTGAAGAGGCCGCGCATGATTTGCATGTCGTAGGTGGAACCGGCGCAGAGCCAGCCATTCTTGCGGGAGCCGTCGGGTGCGGTGTAGGCGAAGGCGTTTTCCGGCGAGCTGGAGGGCACCGTGACGAGGTGCTTGCTGCGCGGGTCCTCGACGAGCACGGCGGCGCAGAACTCCGAGGCGCTGCGCAGCAGTGGGTAGTATCGTTTGAGGAAGTCCCTGTCCTGAGTGAATTGATAGTGGTCCCAGACATGCTGCACCAACCAAGCGCCACTCACAGGCCCGGCGGCGGCGGCGAGGTAACTGGGCGCGGTTTCAAACCATGGATTCTGCGTGTGATAGGCGACCCAGCCCGGCGCGTTATGATAGGCCTTGGCGGTCTTTTCACCTTCTTTCGCCATGCCTTCGAGGAAGCGCATCAGCGGCAGATGGCACTCCGCAAGGTTGGCGCTGCCGGCGGCCCAGTAGTTCATCTGGAGGTTGATGTTCGTGTGGAAATCACCGCGCCAAGGGGTGGAATACTCATCGGCCCAGATACCCTGCAAGTTGCCGGGGAAGGGCGAATCCGGGCGCGAGCTGGAGACGATCAGGTGGCGGCCGAACTGGAAATACAGCGCCGCGAGGGAGGGGTCGGGCGATGCCTCGTTGAGGCGCACGCGCTCGGGCGTGGGCAGCTTGGCATTTGGACCGGCCGGGAGATCGAGTTGGCAGCGGTCCATGTAGCTGGCGTGGTCGCGCGTGGCTTCAGCAAGGAGGTCCGCAAAGGGCGTGGCGAGCGCGTCTTGCAGGCGGGTGTTGATTTGTTGCTCGAAGCCTTCGTTGCGCAGGTTCGTGCCGGCCGAGATCAGCAAGACCGCATCGTCCGCGCCTTCGATGCGGATGCCGGTGTCGGTGGTAGTGGATTTTCCGCCCCGATTCGAAACCGCGAGCAGACCGCGGAATTTCACACCCTCGCCCGATTCCCCACTGCCCGGTTTGTTGAAGGGGAGCTGGCCCTCCATCACGTGGATTTTCCCATCGGCGTGAACCTTCGCATCCCGGCCGCGGGAAAGCGCTGCGGTGAAATTCAGGCTGCCCTTTTTGGAGGCACGAATCCGCATGGCGATGACCTCGGCGGGCTTGGAGACGAGCAACTCGCGCTCGAATTCGACGCCATCGATCGAGAAGCGGGTGGTCGACACACCGCGCATCACATTGAGGTCGCGCCGGTAATCGGCCGGGGCGGGTGGGGCCTTGGTAAGATCCACTCCGGCAAGGGTGATTTCGCTCAGTTGGAAATAGGGATCCCGCGGAATGAAAGTGAATCGGTAGAAGCGATACTCCCCGGGTTTGGCGAGATCGAAGGACTTTTTCTCGAAGCGCTTCGGGAAGGGTTCTGGCATCGACTGTTTGTCGAGGGTGGTCCACTGCGTGCCATCGTTCGAGGCCTCCAGCGACCAAGCCTTGGGATCGCGGACGGGCATGTCGTCGGCGCTGGTCAGCGAGTAACTGGAAATTTTCCGGGCGGCGGGCAGTTCGGCCTGCCAGCTCACTGCGGCTCCGGCGTTCGGCACGCACCACTTGGTTCGATCCGTGCCATCGATGCTGCTGCGAATCGTGTGACCCGTGGGGGCGGGGGCTGAGGCGCCACCGACCCCATCGTAGCGGATTTCCATCACGGGGCCGCCGCCATCGCCCCGGGCATGGCCACTGGGAGAACTGACATCGAGGCGCTTGCCGGAGGCTTTGAAGTGAAGCGTGAGATCTCCGAGGATCTGGTAGCAGCCAAACTGCTTGTCATCACTCCAGCCAGCAACGCCGTCCCGATACTTGAAATGCGCATCGAGCAGGCCCTTCGCGGTTTCGAGGTCACCCGAGAAAATCGCCTTTCGCGTGGCTTCCAAGCACTGGTGGGCATCAGGTCGGTTCGCATCATAAGGGCCGCCGGACCAAACGCTGGACTCATTGAGCACGACGCGGCACTCGTCCACGCCACCGAAGTCCATCGCGCCAAGGCGGCCGTTGCCGAGCGGACAGGATTCGAGATAGCCCGTGGCGGGCGAGGTGAACCAGAGGCTCATCGGCTCGACGGGAGGTTCGACGGCGGCGAGCGGGACAATTCCGGCGATCAACCAAGCCTGAAGGCGGGAGTGGAGCGATGGGTGCATGGGATAAGAAAGGAATTTCGGTGCTGGGCACGACAAACTCGGCGGCATGCAACTACTTTCCGCCACGAGGAATGCCGTAGAGCATTTTCCCAAGTGGTCGATATTGAAATCGCCATGCTGGTCGAAGAATCCATAGAATCAGAGAAAGTACGGAGAAGAATTTCCCGTTTCTCCCCTCCGAAAAGTCAGGCCGCTCCGACCACCGATGAAGATTCGATCCATCGCCTTGCTCTCCGCCTCCGCCGTCACTGCCGTTTGCGGGGAGGTGGACTTTGCCCATCAGGTCGCACCGATTCTGAAGGAGCACTGTGCGAAGTGCCACATGGAAGGCGCGAAGAAGGGAGGCTTTTCGATGAATACCCGGGAATCCCTGCTGGAAGGCTCGGAAGATGGCGTGGTGGTCGAACCCGGCGAGGCGGACGACAGTATCTTGCTCGAGTCGATCCTCTCCGACGACAAGACCGAGCGAATGCCGCCAAAGGGTCCGCGCATGCCGGCCGAGCAGGTTGAAATCCTACGGCGTTGGATCGATGACGGGATGGCCTGGGAGCCGGGTTTCAGCTTCGGAAAATCGGCCTACGAGCCCCCACTCAAGCCGCGCCGACCGGAACTGCCACCCGTGGTTGAAAGCCGCGAACACCCCATCGATCGAATCGTCGACCACCACTTCGCGCAGCATAAGATTACCCGTCCCCGCCCTCTGGGTGACGCCGCCTTCATCCGTCGCCTCACGCTCGACCTCACCGGCTTGCTGCCGACACCGGACGAAGTCCAAGCCTTCGTCGCAGACGCTGCGCCGGACAAGCGAGCCAAGTGGATCGAGGCCACACTCGCACGGGACAGCGACTACGCCGAGCATTGGATGAGCTTCTGGAACGACCTGCTGCGCAACGATTACCAAGGCACCGGCTACATTGACGGCGGCCGCAAGCCGATCACCAACTGGCTGCAGCAGGCTTTGTTGCAAAACATGCCCTACGACCGCTTCGCACGCGAATTGCTGGCTCCGCCGGACGATCGCTCACGCGGATTCATCGACGGCATCCAATGGCGCGGCAGTGTCAACGCGTCCCAAGTACGGGAAATCCAGTTTTCGCAATCGATTTCGCAGACCTTCCTCGGCCTGAACATGAAGTGCGCATCGTGCCACGACAGCTTCGTCGACCGATGGAAGCTCGACGAGGCCTACAGTCTCGCCGCCGTGTATGCCGAACAGCCACTCGAAATCGCCCGCTGCGATAAGCCGACGGGCCGGATGGCCAAGCCCGGATGGATCTTTCCCGAACTGGGAAACATCGATGCCTCCGCGCCGAAGCCCGAACGGCTGAAGCAATTGGCGGCGCTGATGACCCATCCCGAAAACGGCCGCTTCACCCGGACCATCGTCAACCGCCTCTGGCAGCGCATGATGGGGCGGGGCATCGTTCATCCGGTCGATGCCATGGACACCGAACCTTGGAACGGAGATTTGCTCGACCACCTTGCGACACGCTTCGCCGACGATGGCTACGACTTGAAAAAAGCGCTCGCCTACATCGCTTCGTCACAGGCCTACCAATCGGAGTCCGTCGTGACCGCCGAAGGTGCCGATCCCGCCCTATTCCGTGGCCCTCTTGCAAAACGGATGAGCGCCGAGCAATTCGTCGACGCGGTCTGGACCCTCACCGGCAGCGCCCCCTCACAACCCCACGCCGCCATCACCCGCCGCAGTGCGGGCGACGCCACCGAACTCGCCGCGCGCTGGATCTGGTCCTACCCCACCGCATCCACTTCGGCTCCCGCAGGCGAGCGCATCGCCCTTGCCACCGAATTCGAGCTGCCCGCCACACCGAGCTCGGTGCGAGCCGTCTATCTCGCCGACAACGAGGCGCAGATCTACGTGAACGGCAAACTCGCCGATGATGGCACCAATCCCGACGCACCACTTGCCCGCGGCATCGATCTCACCCACTTGCGCGAGGGGAGGAACTTCATCGTCATCGTCGCCCGCAATGGAGGCGAAGGCCCGAATCCCGCGGGACTGATCTTCGAGGCCCGCGCGACGCTGCCCGATGGCCGGAAAGTCACCATCGCCAGCGGCCCGGATTGGAAATGGAGCCCCAGCTTGCCGGATGCCAGCGGGCGCTACACCCGCACCCCGCGCGATTGGCAAGCGGCAGCGGAACTGGCGAATCCATCCGTGTGGGATGCCTTCGCGAACGGCTTGGCCGATCGCTTCGAACCCACCCGCATGGTCCGCGCATCGCTGGTGCCGGCCGATCTTCTGCAGCGCGCGCTCGGCCGCCCGAACCGCGAACAAATCGTCAGCATGCGGCCCGACAATATCACCACGCTTGAAGCCATCGATCTCGCCAACGGCGAGCAACTTGCCGGCCTGCTCCAGCGTGGAGCCGCGACACTCGCCGCGAACCGCATGAAACCGGCGAAATTGATCGACGCGGTCTTCGTCACCGCGCTGGGCCGCAACCCGAGCACCGCCGAAAAGTCCGCGCTGCTCGCCGAGTTGGGCAGCGCCCCCGGCCCGCAGGCCATCGAGGACCTGCTCTGGCTGGTCATCTTGCTTCCCGAATTCCAATTCGTTCGCTGACTCCCTTCCACTCATGGATACGCCATCACGCCGCGCCTTTCTCAAGGCCCTCTCCGCATCCAGCCTCGCCGCCACCATGTCGGGCGCCCCGCGAGCCTTCGGCAACGAGATTGTCGTCCACCCCAAGGCCAGTGCCGACTGCTGCATCCTGCTCTGGATGGCCGGAGGCATGGCGGCACCGGAGACCTTCGACCCCAAAGGCTACCGCCCCTTCGAACAGGGCCTACCGGTCGAAAAAATCCTCAGCACCTTTCCCGCGATCGATACTGCAGTCGACGGCCTGCAAATCAGTGCCGGGCTGGAGGAGATCGCCAAGGTCATGGACCGTGGCACCGTCATTCGTTCGCACGTGCAGCCCGACCTCGGTTCCATCCTTCACTCGCGCCATCAGTACCACTGGCACACCGGCTACGTCCCACCGCAAACGGTTGCCGCACCGCACATCGGAGCCTGGATGGCGAAGGTGCTCGGCCCGCGGAATCCCGTGATGCCCGCTTTCATCAACATCGGCCAGCGACTCGAAGGCATCGGCGAAAGCGAAGAGCTCAAGGCCTTCACCACCGGCGGCTTCTTCGGGGCCGAGTTCGGTCCCTTCAATCTGCCCTATCCCGACGAGGCCGCACGCTCGGTGCGGCCGCCGCAGGGGATGGACGCCGGTCGCTTCGGCAATCGCTACAAGGCCTACCGCAAGCTGGTCGATGCCAATCCACACCGCGATTTCATGAGTGACTACCAGCAGGAGTCGATGCTCCGTTCGCTGGAAAACGCCCACCGCTTGCTCGGCTCGCGCGAGAAGGAGGCCTTCGATCTGGAGCGCGAACCCCAGGCCATCCGCGACGCCTACGGTGAAGGTCGCTTCGGCCGCGGCTGCCTGCTTGCCCGCCGCCTCGCGGAATCCGGCGCGCGATTCATCGAAGTCACCACCGAATACATTCCTTTCATCCACTGGGACACCCACGAGAAGGGCCACGAAACGGTGGCTCGCCTGAAGCAGGAGATCGACCGCCCCATCGCCCGTCTGATCCGCGATCTCGAAGAGCGCGGAATGCTTGACCGCACGCTCGTGATCATTGCCACCGAGTTCAGCCGCGACATGATGATCGAAGGCGTTCCCGGCTCCCTCGCCCAAGACCAATCGCTTGCGAAATCCGATACCCTGGAGCGCCCGGAACACTATGGACTGCACCGACATTTCACCGGCGGTTCCTCCGTCGTGATGTTTGGCGGCGGGGTCAAGAAAGGCCACATCCACGGTGCCACGGCCGACGAGCGCCCGCTGGTGGCGGTGAAGGACCCGGTGACCATTCCCGATCTCCACGCTACGATATTCACCGCCATGGGAATCAGCCCACAATCGGTCTACGACATCGAAAAGCGGCCCTTCTACGCGACCGAAGACGGCAAAGGCAAAGCCGTTCGGTCGATCTTCGCCTGAAGCCACGGGCCGGGGGCCGGGGGTCGGGGGTCAAAGCCAAATCGCGGCAGCCATAAGGAGCGCCGACTTGCAGTCGGCGCTCCTTAGGCTGCGGCAGATGGGCTGCTGTTCATCAGCGGTTTGCCGGCACCCCTCTCGGGGCTGGCGAACTTACTGACAGGCCTCGCAGGTGCCGCCGTTCATCATGGCATCAAGAGAACAGGCCATCTTTTCTTCGGCGCTGTAGGTCTTGGGACCGTTGCCGGCCGCTAAGCCGCGGACTTCCTTTTTCACGTCGATGGTTGCCTTCTCGATGTTGGAAGCCTGAAGGGTGCGGAGGTAGTAGGTGGTCTTGAGACCCTTATCCCAGGCACGGCGATACATGTGGGACAGCGTCTTCATGTCGGGACTGGAGAGGAACAGGTTCACACTCTGACTCTGGTCAATCCACTTCTGACGACGGGCCGCGGCATCCACGATGTATTCGTGTCCAATGCCGAAGACGGTTTTGTGCTTGTGCTTGAGCGCCTCGGGGATGTCGTCGATGGCATCGAGCTCGCCATCGAAATACTTGAGCTGATCGAGCATTTCCTGATTCCAGAGGCCCGCCTTTTTGAGGTCTTTCACGAGCTCAGCATTCAGGACGATGAAGTCGCCACTGAGATTGCTCTTCACGTAGAGGTTCTTGTAGTTCGGCTCGATGCAGGGGGTGGTGCCCATGATGTTCGAGATGGTCGCCGTCGGGGCGATCGCCAGCACGTTGGAATTCCGCATGCCATGCTTGGCGATCTTTTCGCGCACGACAGACCAATCCATCTTGCCACCGCGGGGGATGTCGATCTTGCGGCCACGCTCGTCTTCGAGCAGGTCCACCGTGTCTTGCGGAAGAAGACCGCGATCCCACTTGGAACCCTTGTAGCTGGAGTAAGTGCCGACTTCCGCAGCGAGATCGCTCGAAGCACTGTAGGCATAGTAGGCGATAGCCTCCATGAACTCGTCATTGAACTCCACTGCCGCCTCGGAAGCGAAGGCAAGGTTGCGCTTGTAGAGGGCATTCTGCACGCCCATCACCCCAAGCCCGATCGGACGGTGACGCATGTTTGCAGTTTTGGCGGCATCGGTCGGGTAGAAGTTGATATCGATGACGTTGTCGAGGGCACGAATGGCGACGGTGATGGTCTCCTTCAGCATCTCGTGGTCGAGAGCACCGTCGCGGGTGATGTGGGTATCGAGGATGACGGAGCCGAGATTGCAAACAGCAGTCTCCTCGTCGGAGGTGTTGAGGGTGATCTCGGTGCAGAGATTCGATGAGTGGATGACACCGCAGTGATCCTGTGGAGAGCGGACGTTGCAAGGATCCTTGAAGGTGATCCAAGGGTGGCCGGTTTCGAAGACCATCTTGAGCATGGACTTCCAGAGCTCGATAGCGGGCAACTGGCGGCCCCAGATTTTGCCTTCGGCGGCGAGAGCTTCGTATTCGGCATAACGTTGCTCGAAGGCCTTGCCGTAGAGGTCGTGGAGATCAGGGACCTCATTCGAGCGGAAAAGCGTCCAAGTGCCCCGCTCCTCCATGCGCTTCATGAAGAGGTCAGGGATCCAGTTCGCAGTGTTCATGTCATGACAGCGGCGACGCTCGTCACCGGTGTTTTTCCGCAACTCGAGGAAGTCCTCGATGTCGTTGTGCCAGGTTTCGAGATACGCACAGCCCGAGCCGCGGCGCTTGCCGCCTTGGTTGACGGCGACGAGCTGGTCGTTGTGAAGTTTGAGGAAAGGAATGATACCCTGAGACTCACCGTTGGTGCCTTGGATGTAACCGCCGGTGCCGCGGACTGCGGTCCAGGATCCTCCGAGGCCACCCGCCCATTTGGAAAGGAAGGCATTTTCCGCAATACCGCGGATCATGATGCTCTCGATGGAGTCGTCGACCTTGTAAAGATAGCAGGACGAAAGCTGGCTGTGGAGGGTCCCGGAATTGAAGAGGGTGGGCGTGGATGAACAGAAGCGCCTGCCTTTGTAGAGGTTGTAAAGACGGATCGCCCAAGATTCGCGGTCTTTCTCCTCTTTCTTGAAGAGACCCATTGATACCCGCATCCAGAAGAACTGGGGCGTTTCGATGCGACGATGCTTGTTGCTCGTCTTGTCGACGATCAAATAGCGATCGTACATCGTCTGGATGCCGAGGTAATCGAAATCGAGATCCGCGGAGGGATCGAAGGCGTCAGCGAGCTTATCGATGTTGTAAACTTCGAGCAAATCGGGATGGAGGCGCTTGATGGCGACCCCGTGCTTGAGATAACTCTTGAATGCGGTTTTGTGAGCGACCTTGAGCTTATCGATACCGTCCTTGAGAATACTCCAATCGAGGACTTCTTCGTAGATGTAAGAAAGCAGGATTCGGCCGGCGAATTTCGCGAAATCGGCATCCTTCTCGATCAGAGCCTTGGCGTTGAGGATGATTGTATTTTTGAGATCCTTCTGAGAGATCTCATTACCAACGGAGCGGCGGAGTTCACGCTCGATTTCAATTTCCGAGAGATTCAGGTCGAGACCGATGGACGCGTAGGAAATGCGTTTGCGGAGATCTGTGCCGTCCCAGAACGAGGAGGTCCCATCGTCACTGATGACGGTGACCATCAGCTCTTGGTTCGGGTCCTCGGCGTTTTCCTCTTCAAGCTTCCGCAGCCGGGTGCGTTCGTTGCGATAAAGAACGTAATGAGTGGCGGCCTTGAAGTGGCCTTGGCGCATGAGTTCTTCCTGCACCATGTCCTGGACGTCCTCGATGTGGACGAAGGACGATTCACCACGACGGATGCGATCGGTCACGCCCTTGGCGATGTCGATGGCAGGTTCGGGATTCTCTTTGATCGTGAGGAAAGCTTTGCGAACGGCGATTTCGATCTTGGTTTCGGACCATGGCACCACGTTGCCATTGCGCCGGATCAGACGAACAGGCAGAGCGTGGGGACCGCTGTGAACGTCAACGGTGCCGGTCTTTTCCATTGAGCGGCGGAAGGCGAGGGACTTGGCGACATCGTAGGCCTCGTTTTCGAGGAGAGCCTTTTCGATCAGCAGGTAGAGATCGCCTTCGGAAATACGAAGGCGGCCGTCGGCCTTGAGGGAATCCGTGAGGAAGGAGGCGACCGAGTGGGCGACGTCGGCCACGAACTTGCGGTTGACGTCGGAGAAGATGGATTTCTCATCCTCGCGGCGAGAAATCAGCAGGTCTGCGAGGGAATCACCGATGGCATCCGCAACGTCTTCGAGTGAGAAATGGGAATCGGTGGTCCCGCGGGTGATGGTGATCTCCGGGAGAGGCGTACGCTTTTCGGTGGGCAAGACTTCGCGCCAAGCGAAGCCACGATCGGCAAGGGAGAATCGGTCGGTGACGACCTGCTTGAGAGCGAGGTCTTCATTCAGGTTCAGGGAACGGAACATGGCAGACAGGAAGTTGAGGGTGCTGGGACAGGGCGGTTGAGCGAGATTGCCAAAAGGCGAGGACCTGCTTTTCGATTAAAGATCGTCGTCGTCGACCGTGCTGAGGGCGGATGCCTTTTGATATTCCGTGACGCGACCTTCGAAGAAGTTGGTCTCCTTCTTGATATCCATCATCTCGGCCAACCACGGGAAAGGGTTGGTGACGCTTTCGTTCAATGGGGCGAGGCCGCAGGAACTGAGACGACGGTCGGCGATGTAGTCGATGTATTGCTCGAAATCCGCGGAATTCAATCCAAGGCCGGCGACAGGCAGGCAGTCGCGGATGAACGTCTTTTCGAGGGTGATGCCCTCCTTCATCGTCGCACGAAGGTCCTCGCGGAAGTCTTCGGTCCAAATATCGGGATTTTCGTCGATGAGATCCATGAGGAGGTTGCGGAAGACTTCGATGTGGTTGGACTCGTCACGCAGCGTGTAGCGGAACATCGAACCGATACCGGGGAACTTGTTCTGCCGATAGAGGCTGAGGATCATGCCGAAAAGGCCGTAGAACTGGGTGCCTTCCATGACTTGGCCGAACATGAAAATGTTCTTGGCGAGGGCCTGCTTGTTGGCGGTGACGGTGAGATCGATGTCGCGGCGGAGGGCCTTGCTGTTGGAGACGACGAAATTGTTTTTCGCGGTGATCGAGGGCACATCCTCGAACATCGCTTCGCATTCGTGCGGGTTGATGCCGAGAGAGGAAATCATGTAAACCAGCGAATCGGCATGGATGTTTTCCTCGTGAGCGTGGCGTCCGAGCACGAGCTTAAGTTCCGGTGCGGTCACGACTTCGCGAACCACGTGAAGGACATTATCGCCGACGATGCCTTCGGCAGCGGAGAAGTAGCCGATGCCCATTTTGATGATCCACCGCTCCACATCGGTGATTTCATCCGAACGCCACTGCTCGACATCCTTTTGCATCGTGATGTCCTCCGGTTCCCAGTGGTTGTTCTTCATAGTCTTGTACAAGTCGTAAGCCCACTGGTACTTGAGCGGAAGAATGTTGAAAAACATCGTCTCCTTCCCGTTGATCACGCGCTTGGCGGCGTAGGCGGCTTCGGCCTTCTCGCGATCGAGGGTGAAAGTGCGGGATCCGAGGGAAACGGTCGTGGTGGAAGACATGGAGGTGGAATGGTAAGAATGGTGGGGTAAGGGAATCGTTGCCGGACGTCGCCGACACCGCAGGAGCAGCGTTGCAAAATCTGCCGCAAAGCTTGGCAGAACTCAAGTCGATTCTGCTCATATGGTATCCACAAATTATTCACAATACCACATGTGGTGGTGTCGTATTTCTGGTGACACCGTTCTCCTGCGGCTTCTCTTCCTCAGAGCTTGAAAGGACGGGCCCAAAACTGACCACGAGCCCGATCGGCTGGCAGCGCTCTAGGGGCTTGAATTTTTCCGAGGAAAATCGCCGAACCCAAAGCACCTGGATATTTTTAATCTGTTAGATTCACGATAAACTCAAAAATCCAATAAAGTGCTCATAATTAGATTGTTGCGATTTTAAAAAATCGCAATTCGCCGATCTCGTTGCTTCACCAAGCGGGAGCTTGAGGCATCGCAATCAACGACTTAGATCGATCCGACGAAAAAAACGGATTCTTCGAAAAGAAGACCCGGAAGGAGTCATAAGAGCGGACGCCGCCCATAGCGGCCGCAAAGAATTGCCGACTCGCAATCGGCGGTTTGACGAACGCCGGCCCTGGCAGGGGCTCAGTCCCGACGACGAAGTCGGTTTTGCTTTTTATCGAGGAGCTTGGGCCTTGGTTCGTTGGTTCCCAGCAGTGAGGACGATGCAGCCCTTTTGACTCGCAACTGGGTGGCACCGAGCTTGAAGCCATTCAGAGCCTCGATCATTCGCACCGCTTGATCGAGCGAGGGCATGTCGGCGAAGCCGAAGCCCTTCGACTTACCGGTCGCCTTGTCGAGAACGAGGTCGAAAGTCCGCACCTTGCCGTGGGTTTCGAGCAGCTTACGCAGTTCGTCTTCGGAAATGCTGCGGTCGATATTTCGGATCAGAATGATCATGTCGTGGGAAGGACGCGGATCCTGCAACGGACGGGCAGCGATCGCGAGACTGGATTTCAGGATCTTGTGGCGGAGAGATCCATTGTGGCTCGCGGGTCGTGCTTGGCGGCCCGTCTTCTGCCTGAAAGGGTCGTGCGAGCCTTTGCCGACCGCATTTTTCATGGAATCGAACGCCTGCCAAACACTGCCATCGCCAACCGATTGGCTGCTTCGCATCCCGGACGTTTTCGCCAGCCACGCCGAGGAAATCTTGGCCGGGCTGGGTGCAAGCCCGCGGAAGATGCTGGGAAGCGACTACCGTCTGGTTCATCTGTCCGATCCGATGCCACTCCGTGACTCGGAGTGGGCCCCATTTGTCCGCTGGAACCTACCTGTCCACCATGCCTGGCCCTGCTGCCCTCAGAAAATGGAAGGATTCGTAGAAAAGGCAGCACAGGCGATTTTTCGAAAGTTCAGTCCATACGGACCCCAGAGCATTCTCATCGGCCCCCTCCAAAGCGGAGGCCACCCCTACTACAAGCATCTCGCCGTGAATCTCCGCGGGAGAACGCTGCAACTTTTCCCGGCATTGCCCGCGGCTCAAGAAGTCGAAGCCCAGGACCCCGAATCCTTCAGTTTGTTCTGCCTCGTCGGCAAAGAAGGCCTGTTTTGCGGGCTGCGCCGCCCACGCGAGGCGAATGGCTTCTACCCCGGGGGCACAAAATTCATCCGCCAGAGCTCGCCTGACACAGTCAGCCGGGCCGGAGCAAAAATCGTCGAAGCGCTGCACTACGGCAAACTCCACCACCCGGGCCTGGCCGAAGGCGCTCGCTGGCTGGAGCTCGGTGCCAGTCCGGGCGGAATGAGCTCTGAATTGCTCGCCCGTGGCTACCATGTGACCGCAGTGGACAGGGCCCCAATGGACCCACGCCTCAGGAATCACCCGGGACTGGAATTCATCCGCGCGGATGTCGGCGATTTCCACGTGCAGGAAGGACGACGATTCGATGCCCTGCTCTGCGATATGAATGGCGACGCGCTCGCCGCGATCCGGCAGGTCTCGCGGCTCGCCAAGGCCCTAGTACCCGGCGGCTGGATCATCTTCACCCTAAAAGGCGCGGGGGCCGAATCGCCACAAGAACTGATCACTCTCACCCGTGCCGCGATCGCCGATGCCAAGGCCGCCGGACTGAGATTGATCGCGCGTACCCACCTCACTTACAACCGCCACGAATTCACCCTGTTTTTCGAGCGCAGCGCATGATGCAAGTCCCCCGGATGACCGGGAAGATCGTCCTCACTTCCTGATCTCGATCTTCTCTCCCGAGCCTTTCACGTCCAAGCGGACAGCCGATGGCGCAGGCTTGGTTGACTCTTCCGTCGGCGGCAATTCCCCGGCAGCCGGTTCTTCTAACAGATCCGGCCCGTTGCGGATCGCCTGAAACAGCAGATTGTAGTTGTGGCGAACCGCCGCTGGGAAATTCACTCGACCCGGCTCGACCACCTTCTCGCGGAGTAACTTGGACGAAAGGTCGGCCGTCAGGTCCGCGCCCACTTTCACTGCCGCACCGACACCGGGAACCGCCCCACCGACACTGCCTCCGGTCCGGATCACATCGCTGGAAATCGTCCGACCCTGAAGCGCGAGATTCGACTGGGCGGACACGATCGAACCATTTTTATCGACGGTGATTTCCAGCACGGCGTGGTCGTCACTCGCCAACCAGCCGCGGCGATTGTCGATACGGATCGATGCGAAAATCCCGCCATCAGGCGTCGGCGTGACCTCCGGCTTGTAAGTCCGATACTGCGCCCCGGACAGCGCGTAGTCGCAGGCCTCCCTGCCTTTGGCTTTCCACCCCCCGAGGCTGGTTCCGAAAGCTTCGATATCGATGCGGACACCCGCATGGAGGGATGCGACGAGCGATAGAGCCAAGGCGAGGCGGATCATGGCGAGCATGGCGATAAAAAGATCCCTAGCACCGCCGGGGCGGATTCTTTGAATGAAAAATTCGCAATGCCCGACTCACGCCCTCACCAAGGTCATCACGCATTCGAGATGTCGGGTGTGCGGGAAGAGATCGAACGGTTGGACCTTCTCCAGCATGAATCCGCCTGCCCGCAGGATGGTAAGATCGCGGACTTGAGTCGCAGGATCGCAGGAAACGTAAACCACGCGGGCCGGGCCGTAAGCGACCAGTTGGTCGAGGAATTCCGGCGAGCAACCCTTTCGCGGGGGATCGATCACCACTGCGGTCTCAGCGGCGGGAAAGTCGATATCGGCGAAGATCGCTTCCGCCGAAGCCGCGAGAAAGCGCGTATTCCGAATGCCATTGCTTGCGGCATTCCGCCGCGCCCAATCGGCGGCCGTCTCACTGACCTCGACTCCGGCGACCTGCTCAAAGTCCTTGGCCAAAGCCAGCGCGAAGAGCCCCGATCCACAGTAGGCATCCACGAGGAAGCGGGTCGTGCCCGCACGCGCTTCCGCTGCGACATGCCCGGTAAACGACGGCAGGATGAAGGGATTGTTTTGAAAGAAATCGCCCGCGAGGAAGTCGAAAGACAAGGAACCGACCCTCTCGGTCACCACCGCGTTGGGATTGGTTTCCACCCGACCCTCGGTTGCACGTAGCAGCAAGGTAGCCCCCTTTTTGAAAGACTTCGCACGCTGCCGGGCAGAGTCACGCTCGCGCGGCAGTGCCTCATTGATTTCCGCCATCGCAATCGGACAGCGCGGAACATCGATGATCCCGCTCCTTCGACCATTCGGAAGAAATCCAATCGGGCCGATTTCGCCATCGCGCGGCCGATCAAAATGCGGCGTGATCTTGGATCGATAGTGCCACAGCTCGGGCGAGGCCATGCAAGGCTCCACCGGAAAATCGATGCCGGCCATGTGTTCCAAAAGCTCCCCGACCTGGCGGGTCTTCCACGCCAATTGAGCCGGGTAGGAGAGATGCTGGTACTGGCAGCCTCCGCATTGGCCAAAAAGGGCACAAGCTGGAGTCACGCGATCCGGCGAGGGCTCGAGCACCTCGATCAGGTCCGCTTGCGAGCAGTTCTTGTCATTCCGGAAAACCCGCGCCTTGACGAGTTCCCCAGGCAGGCAAAAAGGAACGAAGACCACCCAGCCATCGACGCGACCGATGCCGACCCCGAGGTTGCTCAGGGCGTCGATCCGCAGCTCGATCTCCTGATGGTAGGCGAACGGATGCGGGTGAAATTTTTTCGGCGGACGTTGCATAGCTCGCCCCGGGTTAGGGAGCCCGGAGCTCCTTGCCAAGTCCGCGGTTGAAAGTCGGTACCTTCAGGTATCGGCATCCCACCGCAGGCCCAACGCTCAGTAGCTAGGCAGATTGTCCTGCGACTGCTCCTGGCCGTCCCACGCACGGCCGTGAGCCTTGTTCTCAAGGCCGGTGCCGAATTGACGCATGTCGCGGCCCAAGCCGATCGCGGTATTGCAGGAACTGAGTGAAACAACGGCGGCGAGCACCGCGAGGATCAAGCATTTATGCATGGCGCAAGGTGTTACCGCGAAATCGCCGGGATGCAACCGACTAATTTTGACCCCCGAACTCTTCTCCCCAGCAGAGTGCTTCGAAAAGTTTAACTTCTTGAAGGGTTTAGGGCCGCAGCTACGCTACGAGTGCAACCTCATGGCAGCGCTTAGCAACCTTCCCCAGATCGCCCTCCTAATTCTCATGGTCGTGGTGATCTTCAACTTGATCATCTTCGTACACGAACTCGGCCACTATTGGGCCGCGAAGTGGAGGGGGCTGAAAATCGACCGCTTCCAAATCTGGTTCGGGCGGCCCATTTGGAGCAAAACGATCAACGGCGTGCAATATGGTCTCGGATGGATCCCCGCAGGCGGCTTCGTTGCCCTGCCGCAAATGGCTCCCATGGAGGCCATCGAAGGCGGAAATCTCGAGCGCGACCCATTGCCGCCGATCAAGCCTCTCGACAAAATCATCGTCGCCTTCGCCGGTCCGCTCTTTTCATTCCTGCTGGCACTGATCGCCGCGATCGGCGTCTCCATTTTCGGCAAGCCCGCCGATATCGTCCCCACAACCACTGTCGGCTGGGTCGAACCTGGTAGCCCCGGCGAGCTCGCTGGCCTGCAACGCGGCGATAAAATCAAGGCCATCAATGGCAACCCGATTCAATCGTGGGAAGGCACACTCGACAGCGTCCAACTCAACATCGTCACCAGCCGCGGCCAACACATCGAGTTCACCGTCGATCGCCCGGGCGAAGGCGAACGCACGCTGCACTCCGAATTCCAGATTCCCGAAACCAAGTGGTGGCAGCGCCGCGCGGTGCGCAAGGTCGGCATCGAACCCATGGGCAGCGGTCCCGTCAAAGTCGGCGGATTCTTCGGCCAAAACCCACCCGCAGAACGCGCCGGCCTGAAGGCCGGCGACGTGATCACCGCCCTCAATGGCCAAGCCGTCGTTTCCGACAACCAGATCATCCACTTCCTCCGCCAAAACGGCGACCGACCCGTGGAAATCGCCTACGAACGAGATGACATCGCCGCCAAGGTCACGGTCAACCCAGCCTTCCCACTCTCGCCTGTCGAAGATCCACCGCGCGCGATGATCGGTGCCTTCTTCGAAGAGGAACTCGAAATCAACCGCGACATCATCAAGCCCAGCCCCTTCAAACAAATCGGCGATACCGCCAAAATGATGTGGCTCACCATCGTCAGCGTCGTCTCGCCCGACTCTAGCATCGGCGTTCAGCACCTCAGCGGCCCCATTGGCATCGGCAAGCTGCAATATTTCATGCTCCAGATGGACTACCCGCTGCTGCGGATCATGGGCTTCCTCGTCCTGCTGAACATCAATCTGGCCATCCTCAATATGTTGCCTTTCCCGGTGCTCGATGGTGGCCACATCGTGCTCGCCACGATGGAATGGATCGCGAAACGGCCTGTGCGAGTAAAGCTACTCGAAGTGATCCAGCTCGCCTTCGTATTTCTCCTCTTCGGCGTGATGATTTACGTCAGCTCCAAGGACGCCTTCGACGACTTCGGACGCGGCTCTGGCGGAAAGCCGAAGGAGTATGTTTTCCCGAAAAACTGAAACACCGCTCGCTCAAGGGCCAAGCACGGCCAATCGGCGCAGATAGTCGTAGGAGTAAATTCCCGTCGAGTGCCCGTCGGCCCAAAACAATTGCAAGGCATAGCCTCCCACTGCCTCGCTCTTCAACAGTTCGAAACCACGCGAGCCGACCTGCCGGACCGGACGCAGCACACGGCCCAAAGCGTCTGGCTCTCCTTGGCAGGCGGCACAGGGGCAGGCCCTCCTTAGCAGATCTAGCGGAAGATAAATTTCTTCACCGCCGCCAAATGCAAGGGCGAGCTCCGAACCAATAACGACCGCCTGTTCGAGTCGATTCATGCCGGGTAAAAACGATTGCCGAAGAGTGCCGATCCCACCCGCACGATGGTCGATCCCTCCAAGATAGCCTCTTCGAAATCCGCGCTCATGCCCATGCTCAAGCCCGGCAGCGCCAAGCCCGACGCCGCAGCAAGCCGATCGCGCAATTCCCGAGTCTTGGAAAACCAGCCTCGAGCCGCCGCAATTCCTTCCGGTGGAATGGCCATCAGACCCATCAAATCCACCTGCTGCAAACTCGCCAAAGCGTCCGCTGAAGCCAGCAAATCGTCAGGCGCAAAACCACCTTTACTCAACTCGCCCGCCACATTGACCTCCAGGTAAACACGCGGGCGACAAGCCTCTTCGCCTGCCACACGATCGATGGCCTCCAACAAACGCAGCGAATCCACGCTGTGAATCCAGCCAAAATCCCCCAGCACCTTGCGGACCTTGTTGCGCTGCAAACCTCCGATGAAATGCCAATCGATTCCAGTAGGCATGGCCGCGATTTTGGGCGCGGCTTCCTGCTGGCGACTTTCCCCAAAAATCCGCTGGCCCGCGTCGTATGCTTCCCGCACCGCTTCCACAGGAAAGGTCTTGGATACAGCGAGCAAGGATACCTCGGCCGCATCACGACCCGCGGAAGCACAGGCCTTGTCGATTCTCCCGCGCAAGGCGGCCAAACGCTCAGAAAGATCCGACATCAGCGCTCAAGCATTCCTGCCATCCGCGCAGTGCGCGTGATTTCCACGAGATCCCCAAGAATCATCACGCCCTCACGCTTGTGAGGATCGAGACCGCTCGGCCACTTCGGAGTTTCGTCCAACTCTTCCGTTTCATCCTTCGCCCGGATCATGAATTCCTCGTCTTCCTTCGAAGGATCGAAGGCACGCAGCGCCCCATCTTTCTTCACGTCGTCAAGAGTCAGCTTGAAGAATGCGAGCGATTCCTTGTCCTTTTGCTCGATCTGCTTGAAGCGCTCCTTCCGCTCGTCGTTGCGATCGCGCTCCTTCTGCTCGATTTCATCGAGCTCCTTTTTCCGCTCCGCAAGATTCAGCGAGACCTTGTTCTCACGAATCCGCGCCTTGGTCTTGGCGATGTCCTCGATCACATAAGCAAAATCCTTCGACTCGGCCAGCCGGGCACCACTCAGCTCCATCAGGCGAGGCAGGAACAACTGCTCCCGCTTCAAGGGCGCGAAATCCGGAGCCTTTCGAATCATATCATGCTCCAAAGGATGCTCCAAAAAGGCCTCCCCAACTTCCAATGCATCGGTCAAGCTCGGCAACTTGATGTCCGGCACCACTCCAAGATTCTGGGTCGAAGAGCCCGAAGGACGGTAGAACTTCTGAATCGTCACTTTGAGCGTCCCCGCCTTGTTGCGGGCCTTCAAGAAAGGCAGCATGCGACCGATATCCATCGGCTGCTGCACCGTCCCCTTTCCGAAAGTGGAGGACTCGCCAACGATGACCGCACGATTGTTATCCTGAAGCGCTCCCGTAAGAATCTCGCTGGCGGAGGCACTGCTTTTGTCGGTCAAAACCACGAGGGGACCATCATAAATCGGCTCCTGCCGATCGGACTCTTTGACCTGAATTTCTCCAAAGGTGTTCTTTACCTGCACCACCGGACCCCGACGCGTGAAAAACCCGGTCATCCGCCTGACCTCTTCCAGGGCACCGCCGCCATTATTGCGGAGATCCAGCAACACCCCATCGACCGATTCCGCTTTCAACCGCAACAAGAGACGCTCGACATCCACCGAACAACGCGTCTTACCATCTTCAAAATCCGCGTAGAAAGACGGAAGGGTAATCACTCCAATCCGCTTACCCTCTCCATCATCGCCCTTGATCTGAATGACCTCGGCTCCGGCCTGCGCGTCTTTCAGCTCAACCTTGTCGCGATGGATTGTGATCAACGTGGTCTCGCCGGGCGCCCCGCCGGCCGGTTCCGCCTTGAGTTGAACCGGCGTTCCCTGCTGGCCGCGGATCAAATCGACCACCTTGTCGATCTTCATGAACATGATGTCGACCATCTCGCGCGGTCCTTCGGCATCGGGATCCACCGCCACCACCCGATCATTGAGCTTGAGCACCCCGTGTTTGTCTGCGGGTCCACCGACCACGATCCCCATGATTTTCGTGGCACCGTCTTCCTCCCCCTTGAGCAAGGCTCCAATGCCCACCAATTCGTTCTTCATCCCATCACGAAAGCGATCCATCTCGCGTGCGCTCATGTAATCGGTATGCGGATCAAACGAACGAGCAACCGCGCTGAGAAACATCGCCGCGACATCGTCATCGTCCACATCCTGAACCACGCTGTGCAGGAAACGCTCATAGCGCAGGGCGATCTTTTCCTTGGGATCCTTGTCGTTCTTCAAGGGGTTCTTTTTGCCTTGCTTCACCGCCATTGCTGCAACCATGTCACGGCGCAAAACCTCCGACAGAAGAGCATCCTTGATCTGCTGTTCCCACAGCCGCATCGCCTCAGCCTCGTCTTTCGGCCATGCGGCATCCTTCCGACTGCGCTCGATCGACTCGTCTTTCGTGAAATCAAACTCCTCCGCAGCAAGAAGACGATTGGCCTCGGCGACCCTCGCCTCCACCCGCTTCCGGAAGGTCGCGTAGATGTCCTTTGCGGCCTTCATGCTGTCTTCCTGCAGCAAAAGCACCGAGAGATTTTCGCCATATTCGCGATGAAACCGATCGATATCTCCTTTGACGAAATAGACTTTCCCGGAGTCTAGGTCGCGAATGAAATCATCGAGAAAGCGCTTGCTGAGCTCATTGAACGGAAGTCGTGCGAAATGACTGTTCTGCAGCATGATCGCCATTTGCCGTCCCACCTCGTCGAAATCCGCTTGCTGGGCGCAAGCCGTGTGGGAGGACGCCGTAAGCAAAATCGCCACGGCAGCGCTGCGAATGCGGGAAATGTTCATGGGAAGATCGAAGATCAAAGCGATGCGGTTTTAGAGCGTCGCAGGAGGTGATGAAATGTCGATTTTTTAAAGGTCCCTTGCAGAGCTATCGGGAGGGTTTTTTCGTGTCTTGATCAGCGAGCCAACGCTCGAAAACTTTGTCCTTCGCCCGCTCCTCGAGAACCGCCGCATCCTTCGTCGACCACGGTGCTGCGAATTCCTGGAGACTCAAGGGCCGCGGACCCACGACAATCAGAATCTTTTCCACCTTCCCGTCGCGCGCGATCGAGATCCAAGCCTCGCTCCCCGGCTTCCGGCGCTTGATCTCATCCGCGAACGATTGCTGAGCTCCGCCTCCTCTCCAAACGACCCCATCCAAGCCCACAATCACATCTCCCACCCGCAAACCCGCGCGGCTCGCCGGCGTATCGGCCTCCACTCCCAAGATCCTGACCCCACTCCGCACCGAGGAATCGCCTGGTACCATCAGCTCGACCGAAACCATCCGGATACCCACGTAGCCCATCCCGCTCTTTTGATGCTCTTCAACAACGATCCGCCTGAGCAAACCGCGAACCCTTCGTCGGATCTCGGGGTCCTTTGCCCCCTCGAACTCGAGCAATAAACTTTTGATCCCTCGCTCAGGCTGACGATCCGCCCAGCGACCAAGATCTAATTCGGCCTGCTCCCGATCTTTGAATCGATCGCTGGAGAGTGCGCCAATCAATGAGCGGGCAGGGGGCTCCGCCGCCAAAAAAATCACCGGGAACATCCAAAGGACGCTCCCGGCTACGAAAGAAGTCGTGAGGCCAAAGTGCTTCACGAGGGCCAAATTCACTGATTGATGATGCCTTTTTGAGGAACCGTAATCGTGTCCTGTGGCTCCACCAAGATGTTCATGAATTTCACTTGGCGGAGATCATATTCCTTCAGCTGGTTCCCCCGCAACAATCCGACACGCCGCATACTCCCGAACTCGGTCGCACCACCCGCAGCCTGAACGGCATTGTAAAGAGTGAGACCACGGCTGTATTTCACCGGACCAGGACGCCGCACCTGACCACCAACGGTAACGATCAATTCCGCCAAGTCCTGACCGGAGTTCGCGATCACATTGATGCTCGGGGTCGTGTAAATCTTCTCCGCCCGGTAGGCTGCCTCGATATTGCGTGCCAACGAGGTGGGACTCATGCCTGCCGCACGGATGGCAGATGATAGAAGTGGCATGCTAATCGTCCCCCCATCCGAAACGGTGTAGGTTCCACTGATCAGGGCCATCTCTTCGGCAGGGACCCCCTTGATCTGAATCTCGATAGCGCCCCCCGAATTGATTGTAATCGCATTCTGGGCCGTAAGCCCTGAAACGGCCGAGAGAAAGACGGCTAGAATGGCAAAGATGGTTTTCATGTCTTTGTTAAAACTCAACGAATTCCGAGGCCTGTATCAATAGAGATCCTGCTTCGAGTCACCCGCAGAGCCAGTCGAGGGACGTGCCTGGGCAGGTTGTGGTGCCGCGGTTGATCCACCACCCTGTGGCACAGGCTGCGAATCAGCCGGGGCATAGTAGGTGTAGTAGCTAGTGTAGTATTGATACTGACTGTCGCTCCGGACATCCACGTTGTTCAGAACCACCCCGATGACGTGACCACCGACGTTCTCGACAGCCTGCTTGACGCGCATGAGCATGTTCCTTGGCAGCTTGCGGTGCTGCACGACAATCATCGTGAGGTCGACCTCGCTGGCGAGCACCGAGGCATCGCTCACTCCCAGGATGGGCGGAGAGTCGATCAAGACGAGGTCGAAGCGCTGCTTCACGTCTTGGATCAACTCGGACATCCGGCGACTGTTGAGAATACCCGCGGCATCCGCTGGCAAAATACCCGAGGGCATGAAGTAGAGATTGTCCACCGGGGTCTGCAAAATCACATCTTCCAGCATCAGCTCCGTGGTGAGGTAATTGGTAAGACCCACCGAGTTGTTGATGTCGAAGAACGTGTGCAAGCGGGGACGCCTCAAGTCGGCATCGATCATCAAGGTCGTGTAGCCACCTTGCGCGCAAATGTAGGCCAAGTTCACCAGAGTGGTCGACTTACCCTCACCAGCACCCCCCGACACAACGGTGATTGCGTTGTCCTCCGGGTTCTTGCGATTGAACTCGATATTTGTTCGGAGAATTCGATAGGCCTCGGCATCGGGGCTCAGACCGCTTTGCTTGTAAAGGACGCCAACGTCCTTGGGGATGACAGCAAGAACCGGAACTTGGAGGTAGCGCTCAACGTCCTCGAGGGATTTGACCGAGGTATCGAGATACTCGAGGAGGAAGGCGACTCCAACACCGAAGATCAACCCGACCACCGCACCGAGCGCGAGATTGAGTTTCACGTTGGGACTGAAGGCGACTTGGGAAACCACCGGCTCTTCGTGAATGATGATCGGATCATCCAAAATTTTCATCTGCATGTCCTCCGAGACCTCCTTCATTTTCAGCTGCTCAAGCAACCGAGCAGCAGTTTCGAAGTCATTTTTTGCATCGACGAAGGTCTGGTTTGCAATGCCTTGCTTGATCGCATTATCCACAGTGCCTTTCTTGCGAATCTCGAGGCGCGACAGCTGCTCTTTAGACAATTCCAGCTTCGCCTTCAGGGTCTCGCGGAGATTCGCCACCGCTTCGACGAGATCTTTTTCCATAGCCTCCAGATTCTTGGCACTCGAAATCATCTTGGGATGACGCTCGCCATAACCCGAGCTCTGCATGGCCTCGAACTGGCGCTTGGCTTCTTGGAATTGAGGAAGAAGAACCGGAATGACGTTGTCGGGGAGACTCAGGCCCGATGCGTAATTCATCAGCTGCGGACCATCATACTTCAACAGGGTCTCGATCTGACTCTCGAGCGCGATCTTATCCTGCTCCAACTGATCGTAAGCCTTTGCAGCGGATTCCGCCTCGTCCGCCTCGTCATAGCCCCGGGTGCCTTGGAAAACGCTGCTGTCGCCCTGGTAAATGATCCCCTCCTGTCGGATGATCTGAGACAGGAGCTTTCGCTTATCCTGCACCGCATCTTCCTGCTGCACCACCGCCTTGCGCAACTGCTCCATCGCCAAGTTTGCATACTGGCTCTGAAGCATCGTTCGCCGCTCGCGGTAAGCCTCCGAGACGGCCTTGGCGATCGCTTGAGCATCTTTCGCATCGTTGTAACGAACGCGAATTTCGATAAGAGTAGTACCACGAATGTTCTGGGCACTGACGATACCGCGAAGAGTCGCCCGAACGCTCTCCGGATCGGAATTCCAACGATTGACCAAGTCGAGATTCTCGATCGCTTCATCGAGAGTCCGCTGTGCTTTGATGACCTCGAATTCGGTTGGGAAGAAGTTCGCGCCCATCTCAATGGCCGCATTGTTGTTGACCAGCCCAGGCATGAGCACGGTGCCCGTTCCCTTGGGTCGTACCTGAACCACAGCCTTGCTCTCATACTTCTTCGGCATCACGTAGGTGATGACCAGAGCCGTCATGAACACGAGGAGGAAGGTCAGGAGAATCACTCCATAGCGATTCTTGATGACCTGCCAGTAATCGACGGCATGGAGGGAGGCCTCCGAAGATTGAGTCGGTTGATTCATTGCGAGCGTTTGATGGAATATTTATTGCCGTTCCAAGCTCAAGGTTCAAACGAAAAACTCCCGCAATGGCAGCCATTGCGGGAGCTCGAAACCTTGAAATGTCAAGAGACTAGGCCAGCAAACTTGAGATCATCGAATCAGAATTCGGCACGCAGGCCGACCGAAACTCGATTGCGTTCATAGCTCTGACCAACGAAGTCGGAACTGGTATCCGTGTAGTTGTAAGAGAGGGTTCCGTAGAGAAGCTCAGTCAACTTCACGGAGAGACCAAG
This sequence comes from Verrucomicrobiota bacterium, assembly GCA_004293445.1. Lineage (GTDB taxonomy): Bacteria > Verrucomicrobiota > Verrucomicrobiia > Verrucomicrobiales > Akkermansiaceae > Haloferula. The sequence goes on from RDYP01000013.1 coordinate 25,449, forward strand.
GTAAGCGTTCACCACATCCTCTTCCAAGCCACCGGAACTTACAGGAGCCGCTCCGGATACAAGACGGCCGCCGTCGAAGGTCGCAGGGATATAGTCGACGCCACCAAAGACACTCAGCATTGGGGAAATCGAATACTCGCTCGAGATTCCCAAGCGGAAAGTCTGGCGATCTTCGAACTCGTAGCTACCAGCGCCAACTTGGCGGATGGTGTCGTAGCCCTCGATTCCGTAGCGCGCGAAACCGCGAACCGAGAAATCACTGTTGACCTGAGTGCGGACAGTCGCCTCAACGTAGGGACTGGTCGAATCACCGCCAGTCGCTGCTTCCGATTCGTGAAGCTGAGCACCCGCGCGGGCGATCAAAATCGTGTTCGGACTGAAGCGATGCTCAAGACCGCCAAGGAGATAGTGATCGGTGTAGTCCGAGCTGAGCCCAGAAGCGGTCGACTCGGAGTAGCGATAATCAGCAGTAGCGACAGTCTGCGGAGTGAGTTGATAACGAACTTGGTTGTAAATCGTCCAAGTGAAGCGATCTTGGTTGTTAACCGTTTCAGCGTAATCAAGGCCGGTCAACGAGAAGCCGCTGTAGGTACCCAAACGCTCGGTCCAGCGGAAGCCAACGGAATTGTCGGTCTGCCAGTAGGTGTATTCGCCAAGCTGCCGGGTCGTAGCGAAGCCATTCGCGTAATCAGGCTCAAGCTCGTAGGACAGGAAATTACGGCTGGAAAAACGAAGACGCTCGCTGACCCGGTGAGTCCAGTTCACACCGGCACGCGATTGGGTGTAGAGATCTTCGGAGCCAAATGCTTCGGGCTGATCGAAGTAGTAGATGAGGCCGAGGCGGGCGTAAACATCCCAAGTCGTCTGGGGGGCGATCGACACAAAAGTAGCGCCGACGTAAGGATTAACGCTCAGCGAACCCTCGTCCTGACCTGCACCTACTGCGGTAGGATTGACATTATCGTCCCAAGTGAAATTACCCCCAACACTCCATTTCAGAGGCAGGCTCTCCTGAGCCTCATCTTGGATGTGGTAAAGGTCACCGCTGGCCAAACCAGCGGAAGACAAGAGGGCAAGGGAGTGAAAAAAACGACGTTTCATGGACGGAATTTGGGCAATCAAAAAAGTGAAAGAGATCGGGACTGCGCGGGAACAGAGATCTAGGTTGGAGGGTTCGCACGGTTGATTCGCGTCCCAACGGGAGGAACAACGATGGGTGGAACACCAATCACACCAGGAGCATTCATCGGAGCGCCGCCCGGAGTTGGAGCGATCGGCCCTTGGCCTGGGAAATCGAGAGGATTCCAAGCTGGCTTCACGGCAACGTCTTTGCCGCCCTTAGCGCCTTCGACGAGCTCGTCGGACTCGCCACGACTTGGTTCGAGGCGGCTCATCACAGCTTGGACATCGGCCAACGATTCGGGAGCAGCTGCGACTGCGCACTGGGAAATCATCCGCATCTGATCGGGGACCAGCGTTGCAGCGACCTCAACGATGCCGGCAACAGCCTTGGAATCAGCCGCTGAACCTTGGATCGCTGCCTTGACGATTCCGCAGGCGCAGTCGGGGTGAGCGGAAACTTGCGATTCTACCAAGGCAAGAACCTCAGCCGGCTTGGCTGCGGCAGCATTCTTTACGGTAGCGGCGAGTTTGATGCAATCCGCTCCCGCCGCGGAAGCAATGCCGAGCGCGGCAGCAAGAAAGATAGAGGAGGCGATGGCTTTCATAAGGGAAATCAGCGTTTGAATCAGAATTCTGCGAAACGAGCGGGTAGCGGGAATCGAACCCGCATAGCTAGCTTGGAAGGCTAGAGCTTTACCACTAAGCTATACCCGCGGACGCAGGGGCGAGCTAACAGTGAAAATCCGGGAACCGCAAGCTCTTTTTCCCGGAGACCTTGCGTGTATCGGCTTCCGCGCCACCCAAGGCACAAATTCGGAGTTGCCATGACTATCGCCACGAGATAGCCCAACAGCGCTCGACTGAGCGGGTGTAGTTCAATGGTAGAACGCGAGCTTCCCAAGCTTGAGGCGTGGGTTCGATTCCCATCACCCGTATTTCCCTGAATCTCTGCCACCCCAGCGATGGAGCATCGATTCCGGTCATCGCCACGTCAAAGTCCCGTCGGGTGGTCAAGAAACTGCCACGGAACCCCGAATTGCCGACCTACAGCGGCCGCAAGGGCTTTGACGCCAAAGGTCTCGGTCGCATAGTGCCCCCCGTAAAATAGATTGATCCCGAGCTCCTCCGCCAAAGGATAACTCCAGTGGGGCCCTTCGCCGGTAATAAAGGTGTCGAGACCCGCCGCAGACGCAAGTGCCACCTCGGATCCTGCCCCACCAGTCACCAAGCCCAAGCGACGCACCCGTTCGGGACCGCCGGGACAGAGATGCACGTCGCCCCCGAGGACCGCTGCAAGCTTGTCCCGCAAATCGTCCCGCGTGAGATCGACCTCTGCAGTCAATCCGAGCTGCAGACCCTTCCAATCGAAGAAGGTGCCATCCGGCGAGAACCCCAGTGCTTTGAGCATCAGGGCGTTGTTTCCCAAAATTGGATGGACATCGAGGGGCAGGTGAGCCGAATAAATCGCCAGTCCGCCATCCATCGCCCGCTTGATCTTACGGTAAAAAGCCCGGGTCAAAGGCTGCACCCCCTGCCAAAACATCCCGTGATGGACGAGCAATAGATCGGCTCCCGCCGCGACCGCCGACTCCACGACCGGCAAGGAGGCGTCGACCGCCGCGGCTACTCTACACACCGACCCACCATTCTCCAACTGCAAGCCATTCACGGCCCCGGAGTAGTCCGGAACTTCGGAAATTCTCAGCTCCGCATCCAAAAACGCCACCACATCCTGCAAGCTCGCCATACCCGAAGTCTTCACTCCCCGCAAAACCGAGTCAAATCCGACGGCAATCCCGAACGCCAATCCATTCTTTGCCCCTCCCATTCCGCCATCAGGCGACACGCGTGCAAGCCATGCCGCGGCAAGATCAACCGCGCCACCGATTCATCGGATAAATTCCCTGCAACCTGCTCCAGGTAAGCCCGTCCCTGTGTTCCATAAATTTTGTCGCCCACCAAAGGGTGCCCGACATGCTCCAAGTGGACCCGGATCTGATGCATGCGCCCCGTCTCTGGAAAACAACGCAGCACCGCGAAAAGCCCCAGCGCATTCGAGAAACGGCGCTCTACTCGCAAGCTCGTGACGCAATCACGCCCTGCCGGATCCACAGCCTGCCGCAGCCAGATCTCGCCGCCGGCTCTCCCAATCGATGCCTCCACCCGCCGTTCCTCCCAATCGGGCCAACCATGAACCACCGCCAGATACTCCTTGCCGATCTCCCTCCGCTCGAATTGCCGCGAAAAATGCCGCGCCGCTCCCGAATGCTTCGCCACCAACACCAAACCACTGGTCTCACGATCCAAACGGGTCAAAATCGACAAGCGGGCGCCGTTCGCCCGGTCATACACCAACAATTCCTCCAAGCCGCTCAGCAAAGTCGCCTCCACCTTTCCATTCGCCGGGTGCACGGCTAATGGCGCCGGCTTATCGACGACAATCCAATCGTCGGATTCGTCGATTACCCGAAAATCACAAATCGCCCGCACGAATCGAGCGTCCGAGTGAAACCCACCACCTGCCAATGCAGAAATCTCCAAGGCCCCGCGATTTGGCACTTGGCACTTCCCGCTTGGAACTTTCCCCTTCCCCCATGTCCGCCGACGTGCAGCACACTCTCGCCTCCTCCGCCACCCTCGAAGGCACCTCTCTTCACACCGGGGCGAAGGTCACGCTGACCCTCAAACCCGCACCCGCAGGCCACGGCTTCAAGTTTCGCCGCATCGATCTCGCCGACCAACCTTTCATCGACGCCGACGCCGACAAGGTCCAGACCGTCGAGCGCGCCACCACCATCGCGGAAGGCTCGGTTAAAGTTCACACGGTCGAGCACGTGCTCTCCGCCCTCACCGGCATGGGCGTCGACAACGCCATTATCGAAATGGACGCCAACGAGCCTCCCATCGGCGACGGCTCGTCACGCCCATTCGTCGAACTCATCAAAAAAGCAGGGCTCGCTCCCCAAGACGCCCATCGGAAGATCTGGGAAATCCGCGAACCCATCCACCAAGAGTGCGGCGACGGCACGCTGATCACCATCGTGCCATGCAAAACCTTCCGCGTCTCCGTCACCAACGTCGGCCCCGAAGGCCGCTTCACCCAGTACTTCTCCAGCGAAGTCACGCCCGAACTCTACGAAAAGGAAATCTCCCCAGCTCGGACCTTCGTTTACTACGAGGACGTCAAACCACTCCTCGAAAAGGGCCTGATCAAAGGCGGGTCGCTCGAAAACGCCGTCGTCGTTCGCGGCAATGAAATCATGAGCAAGGAAGCCCTCCGCTTCCACAACGAGTTCGCCCGCCACAAAGCCCTCGACCTCATCGGCGACCTGATCCTTTCGGGCAAACGCATCCTCGGCCACGTCATCGCCGTCAAACCCGGCCACGGACCCAATTCAAAACTCGCCGCCACCCTCAAGCGCGAGTATGCCCGCATGCGATCCCTCGCCGCTCCCTTCGTTCTACCACGCGGCGAAACGGTCCTCGATATCAACGATATCCTTAAAATCCTCCCGCACCGCTACCCCTTTCTGCTGGTCGATCGGATCATCGATATGGTCGGCGACACCAAGTGCACCGGCATCAAAAACGTCACCATCAACGAGCCCTTCTTCCCCGGCCACTTCCCCGGCCACCCGATCATGCCCGGCGTTCTACAGCTCGAGGCCATGGCCCAAGTTTCCAGCGTGCTGATGCTCCGCAAACCGGAAAACGCGGGCAAGATCGGCTACTTCATGAGCGCGGATAGCGTCAAATGGCGCCGACCCGTCCTCCCTGGCGACACCCTCCACATCGAGGCAGAAGTCATCAAGATCCGCGGATCGATCGGCCAAACCCGCTGCCGTTGTTTCGTCGGCGGAGAAGTCGCCTCGGAAGCCGAGCTGAAATTCGCCCTCGTCCAGCAGTAGCGCATCGGCCTTCCGGCAAGCGACACGCAGGAACCTTGCGCCCCACCCGAATTTCGCGATGGTGCTCCGCGCACCTCATGAAATCCGGCCTTCTCTCCGTATTCCTTCTCACCTCCGTCACGACCTTCGGGGCGGACGACCCCGCCAAACTCTTCGAGGTGCATTGTGGCGCCTGCCACGCTGTCGATCACATGCGGGTGGGGCCTTCACTGGTCGAAATCACCGGCATCTACCGCAACAACCCCGACGGCTTCGTTCAGTGGTGCGTCAAACCGGGTCACAAACGCCCCGGCGTCATCGAAATGCCCTCGATGGCCCACCTCGGCGAACCCGCCCTGCGCCGCATCCACGCCCATGTGATCGCCGCCGCCGCCGGCAAGACCGAACAAAAAATCGCGGGCGGCGACCCTTATTCGATCCCTCGCCCGATGCTCCGCCGCCCGCAGGTACAGCGGATTTTCCTGCCCGACGCCTCCCCCGCCGCCATCGCCGTCGCCCTGCCCGGCGACCTCTCCTATTGCTTCGATGCCGGCGAATGCCGCCTCCGCTATCTCTGGAAAGGCGGCTTTCTCGACGGTTTCAGCTACTGGAAAGGCAACGGCAGCGAAATCGCCAAACTCGACGGTGAAATCATCTACCGCGAAGAAGCCTTCCCCCTCACAGGGGACGCCGCAGGCAACGAAACCCGCAGCCCGAAATTCCTCGGCTACAACGTCACCAAGGACGGACTCCCATCTTTCCGCTATCGCCGCGGTGGCATCACGTGGACAGAAACCATCCAAGCTCTACCCGACGGCAGCGGCATCGAGCGCCGCTTCCAGTCGGACGCCCAAGTCCCGCTCACCCTCGCCACCCCACGCAACGCGACCCTCAGCTCCAGCCACGGCCAACCGACCCTGACAGCCGCCCAAGCGAAATCCTTCACCCTCACCCTCCGCTGGAAATGATCCGATCCTTCGCCATCCTCAGCAGCACACTCGCACTGGCAAACGCCCAGCCCTTCGCCATCGAGAAAATGCCGAATCCACCGGGCGTCGACCCTCAAATCGGCGGACTCGCCGTTCTCCCCGACGGCAAAGTCGCCACCGCTTTTCACCGCGGCGAAGTCATGGTCTTCGATCCCGCGACACGCGCTTGGAAAAAGTTCGCCGAAGGACTCCAAGAACCTCTCGGAATCTTGGCAGAATCGCCTTCCAGCTTCCTTGTCATGCAACGCGCGGAACTGACCCGCCTCAAGGACCTCGACCGCGACGGCCAGGCCGATGAATACGAAACCGTCTTCGACGACTTCGGCATCTCCGGCAATTACCACGAATTCGCCTTCGGTCCTGCCCGCGGCCCCGACGGACGACTCTACATCGGTCTCAACGTCGCCTCCAACGGAGCCGGCGTCCGCCCGGAAATCCGTGGAAAATGGTCCGACATCGGAACACTCGACCGGACGCAAATGACCCACGACGCCCAGTGGGGCAAGCGCTCCGCCAAGGCCGGCCGCATGTACTCACGGGTCGAATGGCGCGGCTGGATTCTCGCCATCAGCCCCGACGGCAAATCGATGGAGCCCTTCGCCAGCGGCCTGCGCTCGCCCAACGGCCTCGGCTTCGACCCCCAGGGCAACCTCCTCGTCACCGACAACCAAGGCGACTGGCGCGGCACCTCTCCCCTCTACGTCATCCAGCGCGGCGGCTTCCACGGGCACCCCGCATCTCTCGTCTGGCAAAAAAACTGGAATCAAGGCGACCCTCTCCGACTCCCACCCGCCGAACTCGATCGGCTCCGCGTGAAAGAAAGCGCCCGCTTCCCTCAAGGCGACCTCGCCAACTCACCCACCGAACCGATCGCCATCCCCGACTCCTGGGGCCCATTTTCCGGCCAAATGCTGATCGGAGAAATGAACCAGCCACGACTCGTCCGCTTCCTGCCCGACGACGTCGCCGGTTTCCGCCAAGGCTGCCTGATCCCTATGTTCGATGGCACCCAACTCGGCAACGGCAACCATCGCCTCGCCTTCTCGCCCGACGGCACTCTCTGGGTCGGCAAAACCCATCTCTCTTGGGCCGGTGCCGAGGGACTGGTGAAAATCACCCCCTCCCAGCTCGACCGCCTCTTCACCGCAACGAGCGTGAAGCTCGAAAAACACGGGGCACGGCACAGCCTCGCCATCACCCTGAGCCAGCCACTCGCCAAAAACACCGCCACGGTGAAAGTCGAACGCTTCAACTACCGCTACCATCAGGACTACGGCTCGCCGAAAACCGATGCCGCGCCGGTCGAAATCGGCAACCCCGAACCCGCTCAGGACGGTCGCCAACTCCGCATCCCCCTCCTTGCCAAAGAAGGCTTCATCCACCGCATCGACCTCTCCGCTCTGCGGGACACGCAAGGACAGGCGCTGGACGGCCGCGTTCTCTACTACCAGGCCACCCGACTTCCCTGAACGAAAACCCAGGGTACGTTCCGCAGCGAATTCCGGCATGAAGACTGCTCATGCCGTCCTGCCCGATGCTCCTCGTCACCCGCATGCTTGAAACCGCCTCCCGGAATCCCCCGGAGCGGCAAATCGTGATCACCGCGGAACGGCGCCAATTTCTCAAACGCCGCTGGCGCACTACCGCGCCCGATGGCACCGAATTCGGCTTCGATCTTGAAAGCCGCTTGCACGACGGCGCGGTGATCCATCGCCAGGATGACATCGATTTCATCGTCCGCCAAATTCCGGAGCGGGTGTACCAAGTCCCCTTTGAAAGCCCCGCCCACGCCGCTCTTGTCGCTTGGAAGACCGGCAATCTCCACCTTCCCGCAGAGATCTTCGATGGCTTCATCCGCGTCCTCCACGACGATGCCATGAAAGCGCTGCTCGACCGTGAAGGCTGGGCCCACAGCGAACCCGAGGTCCTCTTTCAGCCCCTCAAAGCCATCGCCCATGCCGTCTGACCCCTGGCTCTGGCTGATGCAAGCCAACGACTCCCAATACCCCTCAGGAGCCTATGCCCACTCCTATGGGCTCGAGGAATTGGTCGAAGCCGCAGTGGTCACCGATGCCCCCAGTCTGGAACGCTTTCTCGAAACCCAAGTCATTCCCGCCCTGCTGAATTTCGACCTCCCTTGGTTCACCCTCGCCCATCACGCCGCCATTGAAGAAGACAGCGCCCGCTTGCTGGAACTGGACAGCGAGCTCGACGCCTGGCGACTCCCTGCAGAAACCCGCGATGCCTCACGCCGCATCGGCTCGCGCCGACTCGAACTCCTCCGGCAACTCGCGCCCTCGCCACTGGTCGAAACACACCACGCCGCCCGCCCCTTCAGCCATCACCTCATCGTCACCGCCATCGAGCTTGCCACCCTGCCTGCCGCCATCGCCGCACGCGCCTTCGCGTTCCAAACCATCAGCGGCTTCGCCACGGCCTCGATGAAACTCATGCGCCTCGGCCAAAGCGCCTGCCAAGCCATCGTCCGCCGTTCGCTCGACCGCGTCGGCAGCGAGCTCGATACCGCCCTCTCCCAGCCGCCCGATGGCTGGTTCAATCCTCTTCTCGAAATCGCCTCACTCCGCCACGCCCGCGCCCATGCACGACTCTTCATCTCCTGAATCCCGTCCCGCCCAGCGACCCTTCCGCCTCGGTGTCGGCGGACCCGTCGGCTCCGGGAAAACCATGTGCGTGCTGCGCCTCTCGCAGTGGCTGAAAGACGAAATCTCTCTCGCCGTCATTACCAATGATATCTACACCCGCGAAGACGCCGAGTTCCTCCTCCGCGCCGGCGTCCTGCCCGCCGACCGCGTCCGGGGCGTGGAAACCGGCGGCTGCCCCCACACCGCCATTCGTGACGATATCAGCATGAACATGGCCGCGGTCGTCGACCTCGAACGCGCCCACCCCGACTTGAAACTCATCCTCATCGAAAGCGGTGGCGACAACCTCTCCGCCACCTTCTCCCCCGAACTCGTCGACGCCTACATCTATGTCATCGACGTCGCCGAAGGAGACAAAATCCCCCGCAAAGGCGGCCCCGCCATCCGCACCAGCGATCTTCTGTTGATCAACAAAACCGAGCTCGCTCCACACGTCGGAGCCGATCTCGATGTCATGGCTCGCGACTCCGCCCAACAACGCGGTAGCCGACCCTTTCTCTTCGCCGATTTGAAATCCGAAAAAGGCAAAGACGAGCTCATCGCCTGGCTGAAGCATGAGTACCTCTTCGTCTGAAGTCCGCCGCCCCCCCATCACCGGGAGCAGCATCCACGGCCACCTCGACCTCCGCAGCGACATCCGCGCGGACGGCGTCCCCTACCTTTCCCGCCAGTCCTTCCGCGCGCCCATCCACATCGGAAAAAGCCATGTCGATTCCGGGAACCTGATCGTCCAACTCGTCAACCCCACCGCCGGTTTCTTCGACGGTGATCAACTCGACCTCAACATCACCGCGGGGGGTGGCAGCCGACTGATCCTCAGCACCCCGAGCGCCTCGCGCGTCCACCGCGCACGCGGGGACCGGCCCGCCCTGTGCAATCAAAACCTCAAAGTTGAAAGCGAAGCCTTCCTCGAGTGGATCCCCGAACCCTTCATCCCCCAAGCCGGCGCCCGCTATCACCAAAAAACCTCCATCGATATCGAAGAAAGCTCCAGCCTCCTCTTCTTCGAGTGGATCGCCCCAGGCCGCGTCGCCCGCGATGAAGTCTTCGCCTACCAAAGCCTGCGTTGGGAACTCGACCTCCACCTCGCCGGCCGCCTCGTCGCCCGCGAACGCTACGAGCTTCGCCCCGACGACCACAGCCTCGCCGCCCTGAGGGAAAAGTTCCCCGCCGCCCACTATCTCACCGCCTACGCCGCGGGGATCAGCGCCGACCAATGGCCGGCTGCGGAGCTCGATGCCCTCAACACCGAACGCTGCTACCTCGGCCACGGCCCACTTCAGGGCCCACTCCACGTGATCCGCGCCCTCTGCGCCGACAGCCTCACCGCCCGCGCGCTGCTCTGCACGATGCGAGACCTGCTCCATCACGCGACCGGAAAGCGGCCACCCCAGCTCGGGCGACTTCTCGCCTGACGGAGTCTTCATTCCCGTGCGGATACACGGCATCGCGAATCCATGAGCTCGCCTCATGGATTCTTTCGGATGGATGCGGCGAATTAATCCATTTCCGAGATCTTTTGAAACGAACTTGGCAGCAGGATTGCTCAGTGGAATCGGCGGTAAATTTCCGCCTGAACCAAACCGACAACCATGAAGACACTTGTGAAGTCCACCGTGCTCAAAAGCGCCCTAATCTCCACCCTCCTTGGCACCGCCGCTTCGATGGCGGGCGAGGCCGAAGCCACGACAACGACCGAGTCCGGATCGAAATTCGCCGGCACCTTGAACCTCGATCTCAACTCCCACTTCATCTCCTACGGCTTTGATGTCTGGGGCGACGGCAACGACGTCGAAGATGGAACTTTCAATCCATCTCTGGAACTGACTTGGGCTCTTCCCGCCGACTTCACCGCCATCCTCGGCACCTGGTGGGACGTCAATGACAAGGTCCCCTCGGCCATCGGCGGCAAGCTTCAAGAAGTCGACGTCTGGGCCGGTCTCGGCTACAAGGTCGGCGATCTCAGCATCACCGGTCTTTACCAAAATTGGATCTACGGCAGCGCCAACGAGCAAATCGTCGACGTTAAATTCGCCTACGACTGCCTGCTCGCCCCCTCGCTGACCATTCACAACCGTGTCGATCCCGGTGCATCAGGCGGTCAAAACGGCACCGTGCTGGTCGCCGGCGTCTCCCACTCGGTCGAAGCAGGTCCGGTGACCTTCTCCTTCCCGGTCAACATCGCCTACTTCTTGGAGGATGATTTCCACCCCGCCAGCACCGACAGCGGCCTTGGTTACGGCTCGCTGGGAGCCACCGCTACTTACGCCTTGGGCTTCCTCGGCGAAGAATACGGCTCCTGGAACCTCCACGGTGGCCTCACCTACTACGTGACCGACAGCGACGTCGTCGCCAACAGCGACGCTGGCCGGCCCGACAACGACTTCCTGACTGCCAACATCGGCATCGGCTGCGCGTTCTAATTCACCCTGCTTTCCTTGGTATTAAATCGGTTGCTACGGAACGGCCCGTTCCAGGCTCCCTCCGGGGACGGGCCGTTCCACCGCTGCAACCTCCCGAATCTCATCATACTCCCAACACCATGAACCGTTCCACTTTCCAACGACTGCTCGCCTCCGCCGCGATCTCCACCGCATTCGCCACCGCCGCCACCGCCGAAGAGACCGTCAAGGTCGGCGTCCTCCACTCGCTCAGCGGCACCATGGCCATCAGCGAAACCTCGCTCCGCGACGTTCTTCTCTACACCTTCGACGAGATCAATGCCTCCGGCGGCGTCCTCGGCAAAAAAATCGAGCCAGTCGTGGTTGATGGAGCATCCAACTGGCCGCTCTTCGCCGAGAAAGCCAAGCAACTCCTCGATCAAGACAAGGTCGCCGCCACCTTCGGCTGCTGGACCTCTGTCAGTCGGAAATCCGTGCTTCCCGTTTTCGAAGAGAAAAAGGGCCTCCTCTTTTACCCCGTCCAATACGAGGGCGAGGAAATGTCACCAAACATCTTCTACACTGCGGAAGCCGTCAACCAACAGGCCACCCCGGCGGTCGACTACATGCTCGCGGAAGGCAAGACCAAGTTCTACCTCATCGGCTCCGACTACGTCTATCCCCAGACCACGAATCTCGTACTGCTCGAATACCTTCTGAGCAAAGGTGTGCCCCTCGAAAACATCGGCGGCGGCTTCCGCAAAGAAGGCGATGAAATCGTCTCCGCCGGCAAATACACGCCCTTCGGTCACACCGATTACCAACAAATCATCGCTGAAATCAAACAGTTCGCCGCCGGTGGTGGTGCCTGCGTGATCAACACCCTCAATGGCGATACCAACGTGCCCTTCTTCAAGGAGTATGCCGCCGCAGGCCTCAGCGCCGAAACCTGCCCGGTGGTCAGCTTCTCGATCTCCGAAGACGAATTCCGCGGCCTGCCCGCCAAGCAACTGGTCGGCCAGCTCGGCTGCTGGACTTACTTCCAGTCCCTCCGCACCCCTGCCAACAAGAAGTTCGTCGACGGCTTCCAAGCCTGGCTGAAGAAGACCGACACCCCCGGCATCGTCAAAGAAGGCCGCGTCACCTGCTCGCCCATGGTCCTCAGCTATGACGGCGTCTACCTCTGGAAAGTCGCCGTCGAAAAGGCCGGCAGCTTCGATGTCGATAAAGTGAACGCCGTTCTCGAGTCCGGCATCAGCTTCGACGGCCCCGGCGGCACGGTCACGACTCAGAAAAACCGCCACCTGACCAAAAACGTCTACATCGGCGAAACACGCGCCGACGGCCAGTTCAAGATCCTCAAGGAATACAAGGGCGTCGTCGGCGAACCCTTCCTCAAGGGCACCTTCAAGAAGAAGTAAGGCCCCACCATTGCCGATTCACAGCTTCCAACCCCTGTTCGCACAACGCGAACGGGGGTTTTTCTTTCCACCCATCCGCCCCCTCGCCGCGGACTTCCGCCTTGTCCCCGGGACCTGCCTCGCCTAATCCCCCTTCCACATGGATCCAATGCACCTCTACGAGCGCCTGCCCCTCTTCGGCACCGGCATCACGCTGGGACTCTGGCTGGTCGCGATCCATCTGCTGATGCTGCTCAAAGCCGAGTCGACCCAGACCTTTCTGAAAAAACTCCCCCGTAACCACCCGCTCGGCCAAGTCATCCTCGCCTTTGGCCTGCTTTGGTTCTGGCTGCTGGTCGCCCCACCCGGCAAAGGCATCCTCCACGCCCTATCCATGGACCTCGGGGAGTTCAACGGACTGAAACGATACCTCCGCTACCTCGTCCCCCTCTCGATCATCGCCGTCGGCATCGCCGTGAAAGAATTCCTCGCCGTTCGCGCCCTCGGCCTCGTCGGGCTCATGGCCGCCGCGCCACTCCTCAACGCCGCCTTCCTGAAAGACCCTCAAAGCCGCCTTCTCATCCCTATCTTCGCCTTCGCCCTGATCATCGCCTCACTTTATTGCGTCGGCATGCCCTACCTCTTCCGCGACGCGGTGACTTGGGCCACCGCCACCCGCACCCGCTGGCGCGCGCTCTGCCTTGGCGGACTCGGATACGGCATCGCCGTCATCGCCTGCGCCCTGCTGTTCTGGAGAGGTTTCTAGGCGAAGGCGCTCGTCAATCGACAGTCGGTGCGGAAATCAATTCATCCCCCGCCGAAGGCTTCAAATCGCCAAAGCCCGACAAGGGGGTCGCAATCGCTCCCTCGGGCAGCACCTCACCGACCTCCAATCGCCCGAGAATTCCCGAGTTCCGCCGCACGCAAAGCACGCTACCAACCTTCACGGCGGCGTCCATGACCTCGACCGTCGCGAACGAACCCAGCGCGGGATCCTCCACCCACTCGGCGATCTTCCCAAGCACGGGTGCTGCCGCAATCGCACGAACCCGCGCCGCCTCGTCCACCACCGGCAAAGACAAACGCTCCTCCGGTAGGGCTTCCACCCGCTCGACATTGCCTGAACCAGGCGCGACCGATTCCTCCACAGCCGGCTCTTCCGGCACGGAAGACGACGACGGCACCTCTGAAACAATTCGCTCACGCTCCGCTTTGAGACGCTCTCGATCCGCCCTGATTTCATCAATCTGGCGCCTTTGTTCCCCCAATTCGGCCGGCGAAGCGTTCTTCACCTCACTCCGAAAGCCCTTCCATGAAACCCCCAAGGCCCCAAGCAACAAGGCCACCATTCCGGCCAGCAAGATCTTGATCGCATCCACTGCTGCAGCATCCGAAAGCCCGCGCCCTTTGCAAGCGCCATGGCACTTGCAAAAAGCCGACTCTTTCCAAAGCTTCCCAACATGGCCACGCCCTTCATCCGCGTCCGAGGACTCGAACAAAAATTCGGCTCACAAGTCGTGCTCCGCGGCATCGACCTCGACATCTTCCAAGGGGAAACCTTGGTCCTCCTCGGAGGCTCGGGAGGCGGGAAATCCGTCCTGCTCAAACATCTCCCCGGACTGCTCCGCCCCTGGAAAGGCAGCGTCGAAATCGATGGCGTCGAAATTTCCCACCTCGATGAACGCGAACTTTCCCCCTACCGCCGCAAGGTCGGCATCATGTTTCAAGGCAGCGCCCTCTTCGACTCCATGAGCGTCGGCGAAAACATCGCTTTCCCCCTGCGCGAATCCGGCGGCATGAGCGAATCCGCCATCCAGAAACGCGTCACGGAAGTGCTCGATATCGTCCGCCTTCACGGCCAACACCAAAAAATGCCCGCCGAACTTTCCGGTGGGATGCGCAAGCGTGTCGCCCTCGCCCGCGCCGTCGTCGGCCAACCCGCCTGCGTCCTCTACGACGAACCCCACGCCGGTCTCGACCCCATCACCGCCGATTCCATCGACCACCTCATCAAGGACCTGCAAATCCACCACGGCATGACCAACGTGGTCGTCACCCACGAAATGCGCAGCGTCTTCCACATCGCCGACCGCGTGGTCTTCCTCCAACAGGGCCGCATTCACTGGAGCGGCAGTCCCCGCGAACTCATGATCACAGAGGACCCTATCCTCCGACCCTTCATCGACGGCAATTCGGGCGAACCCTGGCCCTGATCTTCCCTTGCTCCCGTCGCCGCAAACGTCGAAACTCCCGCCGCATGTCGGAATCGACCAAACGCACGGAACTCTGGGTCGGAGTTTTCGTTTTTATCGGCCTCGTCCTCCTCGGAGGCTTGATCGTGCAGTTTGGACGCTTCGGCGACCGACTCCGCGGGAAATACCAATTCGTTGTGGTTTTCGACGACGCCTCCGGCCTCATCAAGGGCTCCGAAATCCGCATGGGTGGCGCGCGTATCGGCAAAGTCGCCGAACACCCGGAACTCAATGCCGAAGTCAAAGTGCAGGTGACCCTCAACGTCGACGATCCGATCCGCATCCCGCGGGACTCGATGATCCAAATCGCCTCCGCCACCCTGCTCGGAGACAAGATGATCGTCATCACCCCACCACCCGGCGGTGCCGCCAGCGGCGAATACATTCCACCGGGCTCCGTCATCCAAGGCGGCGGCCCCTCGGGTCTGGATGCCATTCAAAACAACGCGGAATCCATCAGCCGCGACGCACGCCGCCTCATTCAGGAGGCCGAAGGCACCTTCAAAAAAGTCGATGCCGGGGTCGACGATATCCGACTCGCCACACAACGCCTCACCGAGACGCTGACCAAAATCAACGACTCCATCCTCTCCAACAAAAACCTCGCCAGCATCGACCGCACCCTCGCCCACCTCGAACAGGCCACAGCCCAATGGGCAACTGCCAGCACCGAACTGAAACCCACCTTGGCCGATGCCCGCCAAGCGCTGCAGTCCATCGATAAGGCTGCGACCAAGGCCGGTGCTCGCATCGACGAACTGGAACCCGCCCTCCGCGATGTGCCGAAGGCCGTCGCCTCGCTCGTACGCACCGCCGACAAAGCCGGCCAAACACTCGACCGCGTGGAAAAAGGCGAAGGCCTCCTCGGCACGCTCGCCTACGACCGAGAAGTCTCCGACGACGCCAAAGCCTTCGTCCGCAACCTCAAGGAACAGGGCATCCTCCGCTACCGCGACCAAGAGACCCCCGAAGAAGATCCGCGCAATCGCTTCCGCGGACGGCGACGCTGAACAAGGCTCAAGCGCGGCGGAGCAGGATGTCGCCATTTGCCGAATGAAAATGCATCGCCAAAGAGCGGCTCGAATCGGTCGAACCGACTGCTGGCGAAACCGCCGCGTGCTACCATGTCCGTGACTACGCGCTGCATCACCGTCGGCATGCTGGTATTTCTCTACTGGACCGCTGCCTTTTCGGCGGCACTGCTCAGTCATTGGACCAGCGCGTCGCGCGAGGCATGGTGGACTCCGTCCTGGCTGAGGACCCCGGGTTATGAAGTGGGCGACCTCTTGCTCGACCTTCTGCGGTCGACCATCGGGCACAACAACCTCTACGCCCCCGGCAGCCCTCTTTGCTGGGCACTAATCACCGCCGCCGCTGCCTGGCTCGGCACCGGGGCCTGGTTTCTGTGCGCGTTGCTCTCGACATGCCTGAGTCGCATTTCGAAGCGCGGGTGAAGAGCCCGCAAGCGCCCAAAAATCGCTTTGAGGGGCTGGGAGACACGACCCAATGAGCGGGTTGTTTTGCACCTCACTCCTTCCACAAAGCGCCGCTGGTGGACTACAGGGATTCCAAAAACCGCTTCAATCTCGCCACGCATTTTTCCCGCCCGAGCAGACCGAGAATGTCACCAAGATCCGGCCCACCCGACTTGCCACTCAGCGCGACGCGAACCGGAAACATCAGCTGTCCGGCCTTCGCTCCCGCCGCCTTCGCCGTCTCGCCGATCTGATGCTTGGCAGCATCGACCGACCACTCGGACAACCCCGCGAAGTCATCCGCCAGTGCCGCAAGCAAGCCCTTTGCAGCCGCATTGCCCTTCACCTTCTCCACCGCTTCAGGATCGAAGTCGAAGGCATCGACAAGCAGGAACCCGATCGCCGACGGAACCTCCGATAAAAGCCGTACTTTCTCCCGTACCAAGGCGGCGACCGCGGGATATCCACCGTCCACCGGCAGGCCGGCCTGAGCGACGAAAGGCTTGGCAGCCTCGGCGAAAGCGTCCGGCGCGAGCTTCAATAGATGCTGCTGGTTGACCCAGGCGCATTTCTCGGGATCGAAACGGGCAGGCGAACGGTTGACAGCCTCCAGCGAGAAACGCTCGACCAGTTCTTCCAGCGTGAAGATCTCATCCTCCGACTTCGGCGACCAGCCAAGCAAGGCGATGAAATTGACCACCGCCTCAGCGATGAAACCCTGCTTCGGGTAATCGCCGATCGCCGCACCAAGGTCGCGCTTCGACATCTTGGAGCCGTTCGGATTCAGGATCAGCGGAATGTGCGCATAGTGGGGAGCCGGGGCACCCAAAGCCTCGAAAAGCTGCAAGTGCTTCGGCGTGTTCATCAGATGATCCTCTCCGCGGATCACGTGGCTGATTTGCATCTCCAAATCGTCGACCACGTTGACGAAATGGAACACATACGAACCGTCCGAACGCCGGATCACCATGTCCGGCGTGTTGGATTCATCGCGATAATCGATGGTGACCTCGCCGCAAACCAAGTCCTGCATCGTCACCGGCTTGCGCTCGAAACGGAAACGCCAAGCCCCCTCGTCCTCGTACACGCGGCCTTTCGCACGCAGCACCTCGAACCATCGATCGTAGTTCTCCCTCCGCTCGCTTTGGTTGTAAGGACCGAAATCTCCGCCTTTCCCTTCACCCTCATCCCACTCAAGGCCCAGCCATTTCATCCCGGAGAAAATCGCATCGCGTGCCTCCTGCGTATTGCGAGCCTCATCGGTGTCCTCGACGCGCAACACAAAGCTACCACCGTGCTTCCGCGCGAAAAGGTAGTTGAACAAGGCGGTGCGGGCACCGCCAACGTGGAGATAACCGGTGGGAGAGGGAGCGAAGCGCGTGCGAACGGACATGAAGCCCGAAGTCTAGGAGGCCGCATGAAAGAGTCCAGAGGGGTTTCAAGGAAGGCCTTGCCCCGCCGATGACCCGCGTCTAAACCACCGGCCGCCATGGCCTCGATCAATTCGAACTTCCTCAAGCTCAAAGCCGGTTACCTCTTCCCCGAAATCGCCCGACGGGTGAAAGCTTTCTCCGATGCCAATCCGGACAAGGCCGCCAGAATCATTCGCTGCGGGATCGGCGATGTGACCGAACCCCTGCCCGCCGCCGTCCGCAACGCCATGCACGAGGCGATCGATGAAATGGGCGTCCGTGAAAGCTTCAAAGGCTATGGTCCCGAGCAGGGCTACGAGTTCCTCCGCCAAGCCATCGTCGACCACGAATTCGCGGGCCTCGGAATCTCCGCCGACGAAGTTTTCATCTCCGACGGCTCGAAGTGCGACACCGGCAACATCCTCGACATCTTCGGCAAGGGCAACGTGATCGCCATCACCGATCCGGTTTATCCGGTTTACGTCGATACCAATGTCATGGCGGGCAACACCGGCGATGCCGATGAAAAAGGCGCCTACGCCGGTCTCGTCTATCTGCCCTGCAACGCAGAAAACGGCTTCGTCGCTGACCTGCCGCAGGAACGCGTCGACCTCGTTTACCTCTGCTTCCCCAACAACCCAACCGGAGCCGTGGCCACCCGCGCCCAGCTCGAAGCCTGGGTGAACTACGCCAAGGAAAACGATACCGTCATTTTCTTCGACGCCGCCTACCAAGCCTTCGTCCAAGACCCCACGGTTCCCAAATCCATCTTCGAAATCGAGGGCGCCAAGGACGTGGCCATCGAGTTCCGCTCCTTCTCGAAAAACGGCGGCTTTACCGGAGTCCGCTGTGCCTACGTCGTCATTCCGAAGACCGTCAGTGGCAAGGCCGAAGACGGCACCCGCGTCCCCCTCCACCAGCTCTGGAGCCGCCGCCATAGCACCAAGTTCAACGGTGCCAGCTACCCCGTCCAAAAAGGTGCGGCCGCCATCTTTTCCGAGCAAGGCCAGGCCGAGGTCAAGGCACTCGTCGAGCACTACATGGGCAATGCCAAGCTCCTCGTCGCCGCCGCCAAGTCCGCCGGCCTTGCCGTTTTCGGCGGCGAGAACGCACCCTACGTCTGGGTCGGCTGCCCGGCCGGTATGACCTCGTGGGACATGTTCGACAAAATGCTCGGCGAAGCCCAAGTCGTCATCACCCCAGGCTCCGGCTTCGGCGCCGCAGGCGAAGGCTGGTTCCGCATCTCCGCCTTCAACTCACGCGCCAACGTCGAAGAAGTCTGCCGGCGCCTCCACGTCGTTCTGGGCTGAAAAGACCGCTGCTCGACCACGCCGCCGCGTCCATCCCGACGGCGTGGACAAGCCTCTCACGATCGCGCCGTCCACGAACCCCGATCCGGCCTTTTCCTTGACAACAAAAGCCCGCGGGAAAGACTCCTGCCAACTCAACGCAAGGGGGAAACGGTGGATAGCGATTTGTTGCATACAGAAAAAATTCTCGCGGACCGGAAGACCTTCTTCCTCGATCTGAAGCAAAACTCCCGCGGCATGGTGGTGAAAATCACCGAAGATGTCGGCGGAAATCGCGACACCATCATGGTGCCCGCGGAAATCCTCGGCGACTTCATCGCCGCGCTGACCGACATTAAGGAAACGGCAGACAGCCACTGACCGCGACATCACCCGACGATGTGTTGGGATAGATCCGGTCACACCTTCCTCAAGGCATCGTTCGCCGGGAGGTCCATCAGCAGGGCGGCGAGGCACCGGAAAACATCCTCCGATTTTTCCCCTCCATTTCGTCCGGAAACCCATGAAAATGGATTTCCTCAACGTATCGACGTTTGATTCGCCCCTTGATGGTCGACCTCCATTGAAAACCTCTTTCCCAATTCCCCTCGCAAGCCTCTTCCTGCGGTGCGGGTACCTGCTTGTGTTGGGGACTTGCTGGCTGCAGGCCGCACCAGATGCTCAGCGGACCTGGCAGCCGGTGACCGATTATTCGATCTCCTTCCCCGGCGACCGGCCAAACGCCGCGCCAAGCATCAATCCCTTCGACAATTTCACCCACCTCGGCACCGACTTCGGCTGGATGGGACCCGGCCAGGCAAGACTCGACGCCCGCGCCGGAACGATCCGCACCAAGGCCGAAGGCGAATGGACCGGCGCGTGGCACTCGCTCGCCGGTCTCGCGATCGAAACGCAACGGACTTTCGATCCCACCGATCTGACCGGCCTCGGCGGCCCGGAATCGGCGCGCGCCCCGGCACTCGCCGTCACGGTGGACGCCCGAGGAAAGGGCGAACTACGCGTCGAACTGGCCGATGCCGGAAAAATGGTCCGATGGTCCCGAACCATGATGCTGAGCCCGGGCGAACGGACACGGCATCGCTTTGAAATACCGACAAAAGACCTCGGCCTCTTGAAATTCATCAACTGGGTGGCCGAACCCGGCTGCGCGGCGGAAGTATCATCGATCGGCTTCGAAGTCGCACGTCCCTCGATGTCCGACGAAGAATGGCTGCTGCGCGTCTCCCTCGGCAAACTCCGCCGCTGCCACGACGCGGAAAGCGGCCTCACCCGCGACCGCGCCCACCTGCCAGCAGGAGCCTTCGACTCGGTCAGCGCCACCGGCCTCCACGCTCTCGCCAGCGCCGCCGCCGCCGCCGAAGGCATCCTCGACCGCGAACTCGTCGCCAGCGAAATCCGCCGCAGTACCCGCGCCGTGCTCAGCATGCCCCGAGCCGCCGGCTTCCTCCCCCACTTCACCCGCCGGAATCCCTCGGGCCTGCCCGAAATCCACCCGGGCACCGAGTTCAGCACCATCGACACCGCCATCGCCCTTCAGAGCCTCATCCTCGCCGCCGGCGTCCTTGGCTTGCCGGATGTTACCGATGCCGCGACGACGCTCATCTCCGACCTCGACTTCGATCTCGCCTCCGACCCCGCCGGCTGGATCGGCCACGGCTTCGCCCAAGACGGCACCACCCCGCTGGCAAGCCAATGGCGCGACTGGGGAGGTGAAACCGCCCTCGTTCTGGCCCTCGAAGCCATGGTCCCAAACCGCTCCCCGCGGGGCAAAATGAAACCCGGCGGCGAAGTCTTCCGCGGCGTCGCCTTCATCGCCGAAATCCAAAGCCTGTTTTACCCGGAATTCGATCGCGAAACACCCGACGCCATCAGTGGCAACAACTGGCCCACAGCACGCCGCAGCCTGCTCGAAAAACAGCGCCGCTACCCACTCCAACACTGGCCCGAAAGCCCCGCCGCCCGCTCCGGAATCTTCGGCCTCTCCGGCGGCGAATCCGGCATGCCCGGCGACGGCTACGCGGCCAATGGCACCGAACTCCCCGCCATCCGCTGGCTCCACCCCCACGCCATGGTCATGGGCCTCGCCCTCAGTGGCCGCACCAGTTTTTCCGAGGGCATCCGCCACCTCTCCCAAAGTGGCCTGCTCTTTCCCCACGGACTGCCCGAAAACATCGAAATCGGCCTCAAACTGCACAACCCCATGCAGGGCTCCCTCAACGCCGGTTTCGAATCTCTCGCCGCCTACCACGGTTGGCGCCGCGGCACCGCCGACCACATCGACGATGCCTGCCGCCGCGAACCGCTGATGAGGGCCGGCATCCGACGCTTCTGGGCCGATTGAAACGCGGCCCAAGCCAGCTGCCGCCCCGTTTTTCTTCATTGCCGCAAGCCCATCCCCGGCTTCAACTTGCGCTAAGCCCAAGCCATGGAGGAACGTTACGAAATTCGCGGAAAACTCGGCCAAGGCGGGCTTGGAGCCGTCTATCGCGCTTGGGATCACGCGCTGAAACGCGAGGTTGCCGTCAAACGCATCCTCACCCACGAAGACGAGACCCAGCGGGAAGAAGCAACCCGCCAAATGGAGAAGGAGACCGGAGCCCTGGCCGCCCTCCAACACCCCAACATCGTCACCATCTTCGACGTCGGCTCCGACGAAGACGGCCCCTTCGTGGTGATGGAACTCCTCAGCGGGCAAACCCTCGACGAAATCGTCGAAAAAGCCCCGCTGACTTGGACCGACTTCCGCGAGCTCGTTCTCCAAATCCAGGAAGCCCTCATCGCCGCCCAAGACCTCGGACTCATTCACCGCGATCTCAAGCCCTCCAACGTCATGCTCAACTGGCTGCCGTCGGGACGCTTCCAGGCCAAAGTTGTCGACTTCGGCCTCGCGAAATTCGGCGGCGCTCCCTCGCCCGAAGACCTCGACCAAGCCGATGCCATCTTCGGTTCCATCTTCTACATGGCGCCGGAACTTTTCGAGCGCGCGCCCATCGATACCCGCCTCGACATGTACGCCATCGGCTGCGTGTACTACTTCACCCTGACGGGAAAAAATCCATTCGAAGGCGAAACCGGCCCACAGGTCATGGCCGCCCACCTCGAACACCAGGTCATCCCGCTCTCACAGCTCCGGCCCGACATCCCAGCCTGGGCCTGCGACTGGGTCATGTGGCACATCAACCGAAAGCCCGACGAACGTCCCGCCAACGCCCGCGAGACCCTCAAGAATTTCATTCAACTCGACATCCCCCACACCCAACCCATGAGCACCGGAGAACCACAGCCCGAAGCCCCGAAGCGCCCACGCCTCATCATCCCCGGTGCCGCGCCCGCACCCGCGCCCGGCGCAGCCCCCGATCCAGCGCCGCCACAAGCCACTCCGCAACCCCTCGCCCCACCCGTAGGCGCACCGCCGAGCCTCCACGCCAGCAGCACACAAAACACTCCCGACAGCGAGGATCAAGCCGCCCCTGCCCTTCCCCCGCAAGCCACCCTCGTTACTCCAGCCGCTCAAGTAACTCCGGTCGCTCAAGCGACCCTCGTCACGCCCACCCAAGCTCACAGCCCACGGCCCACCCTCGTCACTCCGGTCGCCCAAGCTACAGCACCCGTCACTCCGACCACCGCCAGCATCTCGCCCAGCCCGGCACCGCAAGCTGCGGCGACGCCCAGCACCCCGGCCGCCACCCCACAATTCCGCCTCGGCCCGGCAGCCGCGCCCAAAAGCACCGCACCCCCTGCCGCCAAACCCAGCGCCGCCAAACCCAGCGCCGCCACCCAGCCCGCGACCCCGCTAGCTCCCGCCAGTAGCAAAACCTTCGCCACACCCGCAAAAACCCAAGGCCTCGGCAACGGCGCCAAGGTCGCCATCGCCGCCGTCCTCGGCATTCTCGTCCTCGTCGTCGGCGCCCTCACCCTTTCCAAAATCAACTCTGGCAAAGCCGCCAAGGAATTCAACGCCCTGGTCAAGCTCGCCGCCGATCCCACCACCACCGAACTGCCGGTCGATCGCCAAAAATTGGAAAACCTCCTGTCCTCCGTGGTAACCCCGGGGTCCAATTCCGCCCGCGAAACCGTCTACCGCGCGCTCTTCCTCTCCCAGTCAACCGATGGCACCGATATCGACGACCTGATTGTCGAGGCCGCCATCAAGCCGGAAACCAACACCTCGATCCGCCAAGCACTGCTCGCCCGCGTCGTCGGCCAGCGTAAAAACGCGGCCATCGTCCCCAAACTGATCGCCTTCGCCCGAAACACCGAAGATGCCCAAGGTGCCAAGGCCGCGCTCGAAGCGGCCAACACCCTCGGCGGTGACGAAGAATTTCCCCTGCTGCTCGACCTGATCCAATTCACCGGCAGCACCCCCGTCCGCCAAGCCGCCGAAGCCTCCGCGGGGAAGGTCATCAGCAAATCCACTCAACGTGAGGAATTCGCCACCATCCTCGCCAGCGCCCACGCCACCGCCACCAACGAGGACACCCGCCACGCCCTGCTCCGCCTGCTCGGCCGCACTGGAGGCAAGAAAGCCTCCGAAATCATCGAAAGCGCCCTCAAGGACGGCAGCGACCTCGATCGCCAGACCGCCGTCAAGGCCCTCGGACAGTGGCCGGATGACTCCATGTTCGAAACCCTCACCGATTTCATCGCGACCACCGACAACGAAAACCTGCGCACCCGCGCCTTCGACAGCGCCCTCGATTTCCTGCGCGAGCCGTCCCGCAAACGCGACGAAACCAGCCACCAAGCCCTCTGGGAAAACCTCGCCGACAAGTCAAAGACCAGCACCGAACAGCTCGCCGTCATCCGCGTCCTCGCTTCCAAGGAACCCACCGAATGGGCCATCGCTCTGGTCCAAAATTTCTTCGACAAGTCGGACAGCGATGACGTCCAGGACCTCGCCGACAAAGCGCTGACCCGCATGCGAGATCGCGCCAAAGCCCGCGGCACCAAGAGCGGCGGCGACGCGCCCGACGCGGAATAAACCCGCCGTCCCCAAATCGCCCCGGTAGTCCGCACGGCCACCGGGGCTTTTTCTTGCCCGAATGCAACGTTCGGGATTGGACGTTCCCGCTCCAATAGGCATTTTCGCCCCGCCATGCTCGATATCCGCGAGATCCGCGAAAATCCCGATGCCGTCCGCGAACGCCTCAAGCTGCGCGGCGGGAACCACTGGACCCTGATCGATCAAGTTCTCGCTTGCGACGAATCCCGCCGCCGCGCGGAAACCGACAAGCAGCTCCTCCAGTCGGAACGCAAGACCACCTCCAAGCAAATCGGCATGCTGAAAGGCAAAGGCGAAGACACCTCCGCCATCGAAGCCGAAGTCCGCGCGATCAATGAAAAAATCGACGCCCTCGATGCCGCCGCCGATGCCGCCGGCCTGCAGCAGAACGCACTGCTGATGGAAATCCCCAACCTCCCCCATCCCGCCTGCCCGATCGGTAGCGACGAGACCGCCAACCCGGTCGTCCGCACCTGGGGGACCCAAGCGCCGCTCGACGGACCCAAAGACCATCTCGTCCTCGCCGAAACCCTCAGCATCATCTCTCTCGAAGACGCCACCCGCATCGCCGGCTCCGGCTTCGCGGTTTACCGCGGCCAAGGCGCTCGCCTCGAACGCGCCCTGATCTCCTTCCTCCTCGATCTTCAATCAGGCGAAAACGGTTACGAAGAAGTCAACGTCCCCCACGTCGTGCTCCGCGAATGCATGGAAGGCACCGGCCAACTTCCGAAATTCGAGGACGATATGTACGGCACCGATGCCGCCGACGATGGCCGCAATCAGCTCTTCCTCGCGCCAACCGCGGAAGTGCCGGTGACCAATCTCTATCGCGACACCCTCCTGTCCGAAAGCGATCTGCCCAAGAAACTCGTCGCCTGCACCCCCTGCTTCCGCCGCGAAGCAGGCAGCGCAGGCCGTGACAACCGCGGCATCATCCGCATGCACCAATTCGACAAGGTCGAGCTCGTGCAAATCGTCCACCCCGACCAGGGCCTCGCCACCTTGGAAGCCCTCACCAGCCACGCGGAATCCGCACTCCAAAAGCTCGGCCTCCACTACCGGACCATCGAACTCTGCACCGGCGACATCGGAGCGAACTCCGCGAAAACCTACGACATCGAAGTCTGGGCACCCGGCCAGGGGAAATACCTCGAAGTCTCGAGCTGCTCATGGTTCGGCGACTTCCAGGCGCGGCGGATGAAACTCCGCTTCAAAGACGCCGAAGGAAAAAACCGCTTCTGCCACACCTTGAACGGCTCCGGTACCGCCCTTCCCCGACTCTACGTGGCCCTGCTGGAACAGTACCAACAGCCCGACGGCTCGATCCGGATCCCCGAGGCCCTCCAGCCCTACTTCGGCGCGGCGGAAATTCGCTGAATCAGGTCCGATAGGCTCCCGAATCTGGGCGAGTCGACCGCGAAAACATCCGCCGTACAAGAGTCGGCCGCCGGGGTCCCACCCCCGACGGCCTGAATCATTTCCTGCCCACACCCATGGACTTGGAAGCTGATCTTGTGCTGTGTACCCTTACTTGAAGATTCGCGACGAACGCGGTCTTCAAAGGAGTAGACCTTTCCACGATCCGGATGTTCAAAGTCCGCGAAAGATTTTTCAAAAAACCTGAAATCCTTGGGATCAGGCGGCCGAATCAGACGAAAAACGCGAAGTAAATTCCCAAGGCCACACCGCCCAACCACACCGCAAAGACGTGGGTGATGCCGAAAGACCGTTCACCGGGAGTTTCCGACGGGTGCTGACGATCCGGGCCAAAAAAGTGCTGGAATCGCGCCATGAGATACAACCCCGCAATCGTCCACGGGATCAGGCCGAGGCCGATGAGAATCTTGAAAAAGAGCATGCTCGCAAAAAATCTGGCGGAAGCCATCGGCGGCAACCGCTCGGATGACTAACCCTCGCTCGGCGGAAAAATCACCGCGACGCGATCGATGCCGTTCTTTGAAAACTCCTCCCAGTATCGCTTCTCCAGATCCTGAGTCTGAGCGCGGCGCTGTTCCTCACTCAGCTTTTCCCACGCCTTCAGACCGATCACCCTCGCCAAATCGCGGTCGGAGAGGCGGATCACTAGCTCTTCCCAAAACGCCTCATTACGGAATTCATCGTAGCATTGCTGATAAAAGGATCCGTCCTGATACTCCTGACTGAGGTGGTGGCGCTGCTTCTCCTCGTCAAAGTCGACATGCTCGCCCAGTCCCGCATGTTTCGCTTTCTCCAGCACCTTGTCCTCGAGCGCCTCATAGGCGGCGAGGCTTTCCTCGGCCCCCGGGCGCTCGTTCCATGACGCGACTTCGGCGGCCAAGCTGACCATCTCGACGAGCGTCCCGAGTTCCTCTTCCGTGAAGCGCAAATGCATGTTGGGACCGGGAGGAAACCACCCCAGCCGCTTGCCCGCAAGCCCCACCGCAAGCGCAGCCCGGTTTTGGGGATTAGGAGAACGCACCACGATCCACGCCGATCTGAAGCATCGCCCTCCCCTCCATGAGACCACACGCAACAGCACTCAACGCTTGCACCGTAGACCCAGAAGCGCTCAGGATCGGCGCGTCCGCAGCATACGCACGAGTAGCTCAGCGGTAGAGCGGCCCGCTTACACCGGGTTGGTCGGCGGTTCGATCCCGTCCTCGTGTATTTCCTCCGCATTGCTTCGACGACGGAGTGTTACCCATCGCGCGATTGGGGATTGGAAGATCGGCGATCAATGGTTTGCTCACCGAGTGCCTCGGGTAAATCTGCGCATCGAACGCCGCGGCCTGCTGCTGCTGGTAGCCTCCGCGTCATTGCTAGCGGGCGGTCTTCTGCGGGTGGACGGAACGATGGCTTCACTCGGAGCCGCAGGTGCCCTGCTCGCAGGCATTGGAGCACTCGCCGCCCGAGCCAATCTCCAGCAATTGCAAATCGAGCGCTCCGGCCCGCGAACCGCGAACGCCGGGCAAATGATTCGCCTGCAACTCCGTTTGATCCATGCGCGCCGCGGTCTGGACAGCTTCCAAGTGGATGCCGCAGCGACCGCAGCCGGAGGCGGGGAAGCCAAAACCCACGCGCCCTGGATCGCCGCATCGACCTCCATCCATGCCGAGTTACGGATGGCCGCCGGAAGCCGTGGTGACCATCCGATGGCCGACCTGCGCTTGGAATCGTCGTTCCCTCTCGGCCTGTTCCAAGCGAACACCCACAGCCCCTGCTCCGAACGCATGCTGGTATTTCCAAAGCCTCTGGTGCCCATCGAACTGCTCGATCGCGGCGCTTGGAACACTGAACATCCCCGAAGCTCCATGGCAGCGGGCGATGCCCATGGCGAACCGCGCGGCCTCCGTCCCCACCGCGCTGGCGACCCCGCACGCAGCATCTGCTGGCCTGCGACCCTGCGCTCCCAAGCGCGCGGCGGCGGCCTCCTGGTCCGTGAACTCGACCCTCCCGGCTTCCAACCGAGCGAAGTGGTCGTGCTTTTCCATTCCTTCGGAAGCCAGCGCGCGCTGATC
This sequence comes from Verrucomicrobiota bacterium, assembly GCA_004293445.1. GTDB lineage: Bacteria > Verrucomicrobiota > Verrucomicrobiia > Verrucomicrobiales > Akkermansiaceae > Haloferula. The sequence goes on from RDYP01000013.1 coordinate 52,839, forward strand.
CGCCCCGACCGCTTCGAGCGCGCTCTCTCCCTCGCCTGGGGGGCGCTCCGCCATTTCCACGACCTCCGCGTGCCCGTCCGTCTGCGGGCCGACTTCGATGCCTGGCAAGCCCGCTCGGCCACCACACGGCGACAACTCGCAGCCTGTGGGGAGCTGCTGACAAGGGCACGACGCTGCCAAAGCACCGAAGTCCACGAGCTGCAAACCCTGCTTTCATCCCTCGATCAAAGCATCGGCCTGCTCGTGATCTCTGACATGCCCCCCTCTTCCTGGAAAAACGCGCTGCCACACCGCGGACCACGCGTATGGGTCGACGTCACCCGCTACGAACCACGCTCCACCAGCTCGCGCCACCGCCACCATGCGTGACTTCGCCCTCATCGCGGCCATCACCGCCGCCTACCTCCTCCTCCGCGGATTCCCCTCATGGATCCCGGAAATCGCGCGCAGCTGGATGGCCGTCATCGTGATCAGTGTCAGCCTGGGCGGCTGGAGAGGGAGAAAGCGAAAAAACCCTGATATCCCGAGCATCGGTACCCGCCCCGCTTGGCTCGATCGCGCAACACTCGTCTGCACCCTGATGACCCTTGCCGGCGGTTTCGCCCTTTTCCTCAGCAGCACGCCTCCACCCCTAGAAAACCTCGCCGCCCGGCTCGAAACCTTTTGGCGACCCGGTGCCGCGGCCGAACGAGAAAATGCCGCGGCCACCGCCGAGACCGGCAACTGGCTGTGGAACGACCACCAACAACGCCCTCTCCCGCAAAGAACGAACCTCAAACCCGGCAATCGCCCCGAGGTCTTCCTTCAACCCCAAGACCAGGCCTCCAGCCGAAAACTGCGCGAACGCCGGATCTACGTCACCGCATTCGCCCTCGGCCGCTACCAAAACCAAGCGTGGAGCACCCTCGATCCGAAAGCCCGGACCCTTCTTGCCACTCCCGACGGATGGCTCCGACTCGACCCCAAACGCAGCGGCACGAACATCACCTGCGAAGTCTTCCACGCGGCCAACCACCCCGCCGGAAACCCCCTCACCAGCCTCCAAGGCATCGTCGCCACCGAATTGCCGGAACTCACCCGCCTCGACCCAGGACTCTGGATCCTCCCCCCCGCGGGAAAGGACGGCTACCAATACCGCACCGTGTCGAAACCCTGCTCACTCGACGACCTGCCCAGCGACCCAAGCACCCAACCCGACACCCGCGCACCCGCCGAATACCTCGCCCTTCCTCCCGATGCCCAAGGCGAAAAACTCCGCGACCTCGCTCTCACTGTCGCCGGTGAGGGAGACCCTCTCACCCGCCTGAAACGACTTCGCGACCACTTGCGCACGAACCTCGGCTACTCGCTCCGCACCGATAATCCACGCGACCTCGAACCTCTCGAAAATTTCCTCTTCCACGAGAAACGCGGCCATTGCGAATACTTCGCCAGCGCCGCAGCCCTCCTCGCCCGCGCCCTGGGCATGCCATCACGCATTGCCTACGGCTGGTCCGGCGGCACCTACTACGAAAACAGTAACCTCTTCGTATTCCGCTCCCGCGAAGCCCACGCCTGGACCGAAGTGCTGCTGGAGGGCCACGGCTGGACCGTGCTCGATGCCACCCCGCCCGGCGCCCTCGATCGCGAATACGCGCGCAACGCCACACCCGGCGAAAAGCCGCCCGCGCCCGAGGAACTCACCCAGCCCGAAGCCGCAGCACTCACTGAAGCCGGGCACGGTCTCCGCGGCCCACTGTGGCTCTGCACCGGATTTCTCGGCGGAGCGCTCGGCCTCGGCCTGCTCCGCCGCCGACGACGCTTGGCACGGCAAATCCCCGGCTCCCACAAACAGGTCCACGGCCGCGACAATTACCTCGCCGCCTTCCGTCGGGCCAGCAATCGCCACGGCCGACCCGTTTCCCCCTCGCTCCCTCTCCGTCGCCACCTCGCTGGACTCGATGACGCCCCGCACTTCGCCCGCGAACTCCAAGCCTACCATTACTCCGTCCGCTACGAAGGCCGACCGCCCGACCGCCGCATCGAACAGCGCCTCCGCAAGGCCGCCGAACAATGGCGATGATCCCCTCCCCGTCTCAATCGCCCGACTTGACCACGATCTCCGCCGCGGCCAAGCGCTCATAAAGGCACTTCAAGCGCAGCACCGGCCACCACCGATACAGCAAAAGCTCCAAAGGATGCCACATCGCCACCCAGCCGAGAATCACCAGACCTTCGCGCACGATCCCGTGCCACGTCCCAGACCCCGGCGCAAACAAGGACGCCAGCCCACTGCAAACGACCAAAAAACCGAGCCCGATTCCCAAGCTCACCCTCCCCTGCTGCAGCAATTGCCGCAACTCGCGGAGGGTGATCTCAGCCCGATAGGCAAAATAATGCCGCAGCGACCCCGCCACCAGTGCCTGCGGGTCGGAATATCCCGGCAAAGGATGCGCCAGATGAACGATCAAACGAATCACCGCGCCCTTCGGACTCTCACGCGCCCAGCTGACAATGAACTCCTCGGCATCGCGATCGAGATCCCGCTCGTGAAAAGGCGATGGATCCATCGAATTGAAGAGCTGGTGCAGGTCCGAAATCTTCAGCTCGATCGGATGAACGCTGGCGGCTTGCTTCATCACATCGGGTAGCTTAACCTCGAAACTTGGACTCGCGCCAGTTTCTATGACCGATGCCCTCGCCTTTTCCGCCACGCCAGAGCTGCTGAAATCGCTCGGCACCTCGCTCGGGCTCGGACTGCTTGTCGGCTTGCAGCGGGAATGGACCCGCGACCGCGTTGCCGGCATCCGAACCTTCGCACTGGTTGCCCTCTTCGGCAGCTTGTCCGGCCTGCTCGCGCTGCATTTCGGCGGCTGGATCATCGCCGCTTCGCTCTTGGCCTGCGCTAGCATCGCCATCCTCGGCAATCTCGCCGCCATGCGCGGCTCGCGGCCCGACGCGGGGCTAACCACCGAGATCGCACTGCTCCTCATGTTCGTCGTCGGAGCAGTGGCCGTGCTAGGCCATCGCTTGGAAGCGGTCGTCTGCGCCGGGACCATCATGGTTCTGCTGCAAAGCAAGAAACCCCTCCACGGCATGGTCCGCCGCATCGGCGAAAGCGACCTCCGCGAGATCGCCCGCCTCGTCCTCGCCGGCCTCGTGATCCTGCCACTCTTGCCAAACCGCGAACTCGGCTACCTCGGAGTGCTCAATCCCTTCAAGGCGTGGCTGATGGTCGTACTCATCATCGGCATCAGCCTCGCCGCATACCTCGCCGGCAAATTTTTCGGCGGACTCCGCGGCAACCTCCTCGCCGGAGTGATCGGCGGTCTGATCTCCAGCACCGCGACCACTGCAAGCATCGCGCGTCGCAGTCAGACCGCTGGGAGCATCGGCCCCTCACTCGCCGCCATCGTCCTCACCGCCTCCGCGATCGTCTTCGTCCGAGTCGCGCTCGAAGTCGCCCTCGTCGCGCCCGACCACTGGCGCGAGCTACTTCCCCCGATCGGCGCCATGATGGCGTGGACCGCTGTGGTCGCCGCCATCGCGCAAAGACATGCCGCCAAGCATGGTCGCCACAGCGAAAGCGAAGCGACGCCCTCGGAACTCAAAAGCGCGGTGGTCTTCGGGCTGCTCTACATCGCCGTCCTCCATGCCGTCGCCATTGCCAAACAGCATTTCGGCGATGCCGGCCTCTTTGCCATCGCCGCGATTTCCGGCCTGACCGATATGGATGCGATTTCTCTCAGCACCGCCGCCTTGGTTCAGGACGGCCACGTCGCCCCAGCCACCGCTTGGCGGGTGATCCTGCTTGGCGGCCTCGCCAATCTCCTCTTCAAGGCCGGCCTGATCGCAATCATCGGCACTCGTCCACTGATCCGACCGGCACTTCTTGGAATCCTCGCCACCATCCTCGGCGGCTCCGCCATCTGGATCTTCTGGCCTTAGACTCGGCTAGCGATGGGCACCCAGACGCCCAAGAATCGAAAGCATGATCACGAGAGATCCATGACAATTCTCCAATGAGCTGGGATGCGCACGCCCTCCTGTAGCGAATGTTATGATGCCCGGCCTCATCAGCCGTCGTTCACGATTCACCATCGACTTTTCTTGAGTGCCTACGGGACCTTCTCACCGCGAGAGGTGGGGCGGGGAGATAAAACCATCACCAGCCCACCCTGCAGAAAGTCAGAAATCGGTGATCGGGATGCCCGACTTTGCAGGACTACGACAGAGGCGTCGTAGTCCTCAAGCCAACTTGTTGACCGCTCGGCATCACTTCTTCTTCTTCGCCTCATCGAGCTTCTCGCGGACTTTGTCAGAGAGCTCATTGTAAAGAGCCTCATCCGTGCGGAGGGCTTCCTTCGCGGCATCCCGGCCTTGGGCAAGCTGGGTCCCATTGTAGGCGAACCAAGATCCACGCTTTTGAATCAGATCCATTTCTAGAGCAAGATCGAGCAAGGAACCCACCGAGGAGATGCCCTCGTTGTACATGATGTCGAACTCGCACTCGGTGAACGGCGGAGCCACCTTGTTCTTCACAACCTTGATCTTCGTGCGGCTACCTTGGACGGTACCGTCAGTCGCTTTGATTTGACCGATCCGACGAATGTCGACGCGGACCGATGCGAAGAATTTGAGCGCCCGTCCACCCGGAGTGGTCTCGGGATTGCCAAACATCACACCGATCTTTTCGCGGATCTGGTTGGTGAAGATGCAGACCGTGCGAGCCTTGGAAATGAAACTGGTCAACTTCCGCATCGCCGCACTCATCAGGCGCGCCTGGGCACCCACGGTGGAATCGCCGATCTCGCCATCCAACTCCTGCTTGGTGACCAATGCGGCCACGGAGTCGAGCACGACGACGTCGATCGCATTCGAACGCACCAGCGCCTCGCAAATTTGCAGCGCCTCTTCACCCGAGGACGGCTGGGAAACGAGAAGATCGTCGAGATTGACGCCCAGCATCTTGGCATACTGTGGGTCCAGGGCGTGCTCCACGTCGATGAACGCCGCCAGCCCGCCCTTTTTCTGAGCCTGGGCGATGGCGGTGAGGGTCAGAGTCGTCTTACCCGAAGATTCCGGGCCGAACACTTCGATGATCCGACCGCGAGGGAAACCGCCGACCCCAAGGGCGCGGTCGATCAGCAGGTTACCGGTAGGGATCACATCGACATCAACCCGATTGCCGTCGCCCATGCGCATGATGGCGGCCTCACCAAATTCCTTCTGAATGCTGGAAATCGCCAGATCCAGATTGCGTTTGCGGGCATCGGCGAGCTTGTCGGAAGGATCTTCGGTGGTTTTGGCCATAGTGTTCGTCTGAGTTCGCCGCAGCCTGTCGCAAGCGGGAGCGCCACGTCAACCAAAAGATGTTCACTCGAACAAAAAAGAACTGAGGGGCCCGATCTCCTTCCGCGGTTCATCCCCCGGAAGCATCGGCCATTCCGCATGGAACTCAGCGCCCCTCCGGCTCACCCGAGTCCCGGCGCTCCGCGTCGTGGATGATCTCCACCGCATGCTCCACTTCCGCAATCGGATCTGGCACGCGCGCCTTCTTGAAGAAGGCCCGGAACGGGAAAAGTAGGATCGAAAACAGCCCGCCGAGCAGGAAGTCGTAAGCCCGCACCGGCAGCATGAGCACCGCATTTACCGGCCTCATCGCTGCGCGCACCGCGGCAACGCGGGAGTACCAAATCGTGAACGCGATGATTGCCACGATCCCGATGAATTTCTCCGTGGTGTGAATGTCCACGTGAAAGCTGAGCTCGGTCACCAACAGAAGCCCCACAAACCCGATCAACAGGAAAGCGGTATGCTCCAGCACCGGGAATTTCTCGATCAGCTTGATGCAGTGGCCCGCCACGAAACGGAGCGCCAGAATCCCGATGAAGACACCGGTGCAGACCACCCACATTTTATCGCTCAGCGCTACCGCCGCGACCACATTGTCGACGCCAAGGCTGAGGTCCATCAGCTCGATCGAAGCCACGGTGGCCCAGAATCCCCTTCCAGCGGATTGCGCAATCACCTCGCCCGCCTCATCCAGCTCGGGCTCGCCCGCCTTGTGACGGGACGCGAAATGATGGGCCATGAGGTGGATGAGATAGGCCGCACCCAGCATCTTCAGCCAAGGATTGGCGATGATGTAAGTCGCCAGCAAGAGGGCCAGGCCGCGGAACACGTAGGCACCGATGATCCCGACTTTGAGCGCCCAGTATTTCTGTTTCCCCGGCAGATGCGAGGCCATCGCGGCGATCGCCAGCGCGTTGTCCACCGAGAGCAGGCCCTCGATGATGATGAGCGAAACGATGACCGGTAGCGCCTCGACGAAGGCGGACCAAAGTTCGGGAGCGGAAAGTTCTGCAAGCATGAGTGGGCCGCAGGATCTCTTTTTATCGTAATCTGGCAAGATCCGGAAATCGACCCGACCGACTGCAATCTCATCACACCCCACAGGGCGGATCTTCACCTGTGCTCAAGCACTCTTGCCCGGTCGCACCCCGACTTCGGGATCTCAGGCTGGCAGGGCGCGGATCTTGCGCAGCGCGAAAAGTAAGGGAGGCAAGCTGCACAGGCCAAACGAACAATCGATCATCCGCCACCAGAAAGGAATCCCCCGCAGCGGCCCGCAGATCAAGGCCAGAGGAATCACAAGCAGCGAGACCAACACGCCGACTTTCAGGACCCCGTCGTAGCGGCGCGGGTCCTGCCACGGGAGCACGAAAAACAACGCGATCATCAAATGAGCAAAGGCCAGCCAATCGGTTCCATAAGCGACGAAAGGATACAGCCGATACGTGGCATCGAGTCCGTCGCGGACCTTGTGGATCCAATACATGAAGCCGCCATCGCCTCCATCACCGAGCAGTGCCACCAGCAGATTCAGTTCATGGAGTAAGGGAAACGCCGTCACACCACTGACCACCAAGCCAAAGATCACGAAACCAACAGCGATGCGGATTTGCTTCAATTCGCTCATGCCCCGATTTTGCAAATCTCGGCGGAGAGCATCAACGCCATCTCGATGAAAATACCATGAAGCCTTGGCTCGCGGAGCAAAGTGCCATCGCGCTCCGAGCAAAGGAGTCCCCGGGAGCGCGGCTTCCCGCGTTCCGAGGCTTGATCTTGAGACGAAACTTGAAGATTCATGGTCACTCGCTTTCGATGATGAACCTCTTCCGTCCTACCTTACTCGCTGTGATGGCACTCGCGGCCGCCGCGCTTTCCTCCTGCGACACCGGCTCGCTTTCGGGATCCAGCCTGGCGGCCTACAACGCCTACGACCGACCGGCAAAATTGCCGAAAAACCCATCCAAGGTCCGGGTCAAGGTCTCGATCCAAAACCAAATGGCCTACGTCATGGAAGGCAACGAGGCCCTGTTGGTGATGCCGGTCGGCGTGGGCAAGTCCGGTTCGCCAACGCCCGTCGGCAATTTCCGCATCTTTAACAAGAAGCATCAGCAGCGAGCCAATACCCACGGCTTCGCCCACAAGGGCGACGATATCCGTCAAACCTATCTCGCGAAAAAACCGGCCGGCTATGCGTTCAAAGGCACGCCGATGCCTTACTGGTGCGAATTCAAGCCAGCCTACGGCTTTCACAGCGGCTGGATGAAACCCTACCCCTGCACCCACGGCTGCCTGCGGATGCACCACAACGTTTCGCCGAAATTCTTCAAGCTGGTGAGCAACGGCACACCGGTGAGCATCGCGCGGACCCAGCCCGAGGACTCGACGCTGGGCAAGGACATCCCCCGCCCGCCGGACTCGACGCCCCTGCCGGACTATCATCCGTCTTTCTACCTCGGCGACGGCGCGTTCAAGCAGCACAAGGCACCGAGCTTCGAGTAAAAGCGCACCACAAGCGCCGCGTATCGGGCAGCTCTCTCAACGAGTCGCTGCTGCGATGAAAACGCTCAAAGCCTTTTCTTCCGCCGGGTCGATGCCGGCATTCCACGACATTCCAGGCAGGACGAGGTGCCAGTCCTCCCGGCTTAGGTCGGCTGGCAGTACCGCCTCGTGGCAGCGTTGGCAATGGACGAGGTAAAGCGTGTGGCCGCGGTGGAGTTCGTCCGTGGTGGCTCCGTTGCGCAGCGCCCTCGACTCCATCGCCGCATCGGGCCGGGGGAGCATCTTCGGCGCGCAAGCGGCGAGGACCAGACAAGCTGGCAGGCAGAATCGGAGGGGCGGAGTTTTCATAAGGGCTACCATGTTGGAGCCGCAGTGCCGCCACGGCAATCCATCACTCGCCTTTCACCGCGAGAACGTAGGCGAGGACCGCCTTCTCATCCTCCGCCGCGAGGCCGGCGTGGCGGATCATCTTGGGCATCGCGTCCTCCCATTCGTCGACGTCAACCTGCTCGGGCAGCATGTAATTATGGCATTCGCCGCACTTGAGCATGTAAGTCACGTGACCGTGCTGGAGTTTTTCGAGCGAAGTGCCGCTGCTTTTCGCCATAGCAGACGTCGGGTTCGGAACCTCGGAAATTCCGCCCTCCACAGGCTCGGTACCGGTTTCGATGTTCCCATCTGCCGGAATCCCGGTGTCGGCACAACCGGCGAGCACTGCCGCGAGCCCGCAGGCCATCATCATTCGTCGCATGGCGCAGATTAGACCGGGCGCGAGGCCGCTGAGAAGTGCCAAGTGAGAGCGAGGAAAAGTTCGGTGCGGCGCTCGATCACACCAATCCATCCTTCCGCGCCTGCTTCCAGTAGGCGTATTCGGAACGGTTGAAGTCGATGTATTCCGGCGAGAGGTCGCTGGAATACATGGTATAATCGGCGGATCCTTGATTGAGGTGGATCTCAATGCGGAACTCGGGCTTGGCGGCGATTTCGCGCAGCTCATCCATCGCAGTCGGCGCTTGCAGGCCCCCGAGACAGGCGGGCTTGCCGTCGTAGAAAATATCGACCAGTTCCTCACGGATTCGAGCACGCGAGTAGCCCACCGCGTGCAGCACGCGACCCCAGTTCGGATCGCCTCCATTCCACGAGGACTTGACCAAGGCCGACTTGCAGACCGCCTCGGCCACCAGCTTGGCATCAAGGTAGGTGCGCCCCCCTTTGACTTCGACCGTCACGAATTTCGTCACCCGCTCGCCATCACGGACAACCGCTTGGGCGAGCTCGAGCATCACCCAGCGCAGCGCCTCGCGGAACTGCCGGCAATGGGCGCTGCCACGCCGGATGGGCGGCATCCCGGAACGACCATTGGCGAGCACCAGCACGGTGTCGTTCGTGCTCATGTCGCCATCGATGGTGATGCGGTTGAAGCTTTCTTCAACTCCTTCGAGCACCGCCTTTCGCAGGCATTCACTGGGGACGTTGGCATCGGTGGTGATGAAGCAAAGCATGGTCGCCATGCTCGGCGAAATCATGCCCGCGCCCTTGACGCAGCCTCCGATGCGGACGCGATGGCCGCCGAGGTCGAAGGAGACCGCGACTTCCTTGTGGCGGGTGTCGCTCGTGATGATCGCCCGGGCCACGTCGGTGCCTCGACCCGCACCGAGACCTTCGACCAATTCGCCGAAGCGCGATTCGATCCGAAGCATCGGCATTGGCAATCCAATCACTCCGGTCGAGCAAACGCCGACCTCGCCGCGCCGCAAGCCGAGCGGTTTGGCGACGCCGTCGCACATCAGTTTGGCATCATGGATTCCCTGAACGCCGGTGCAGGCGTTGGCATTGCCGCTGTTGGCGACGATCGCACGCAGCTCGCCCTTGCGGAGATGCGCTTGGGACAACTTCACCGGCGCGGCCTTGACCCGGTTGATCGTGAAAGTTCCAGCCGAAGTGCAGGGGCTTTCCGAATAGATCAGCGCCAGATCGAGCCGTTCGACCGCAGGGTTCTTGATCCCGCAGGAAATAGCGGAGCATTGAAAGCCGCGGGGCGCGCCAACGCCTCCTTTGAGCCGGGTAAGGGGGAAATCCATGACGGGTGTTGGCTAGGGTGAAGGGCTGACGGTGAAGAGTTCTCAGGCCGTTTGCAACCCGGCGGTCTCCGGGAGGCCGAAAATCAGATTGAAGGACTGAACGGCCTGCGAACCCGCACCCTTGCCGAGATTGTCCTCCGCACTGCTCAGAAGAATCCGCCCGGTGCGGGCGTCGTGGGTCCAGCCGATGTCGATGAAGTTGGTGCGGGTCACGTTTTTGCTGTCCGCGCAGCCGCCTTCGCCGAGGAGACGGACGAATGCGGCATCGGCATAGGCTGCCGTCAACGCCGAGCCGACCGTCGCCGGATCGACCCCCGGCCGCAATTTCGCGGTGGTGGTGGTGACGATGCCCGCGTTCACAGGGATCAAGTGAGGGATGAAAGTGATCACCACCTGCTCCCCGGCGGCGAGCGACAACTCCTGCTCAATCTCCGACAAGTGGCGGTGCTTCGGAATGCCGTAGGCGCGGACGCTTTCGTTGCACTCGCAGAATAAGAGCGACACGTCCGCCTTTTTGCCGGCACCGCTGACGCCGCTCATCGAGTTCGCGACGATGGTAGCGGGGTCGATCAACCCGGCCTTCAGCAAAGGCAGGAGCGGAAGCAGGATACCGGTTGGATAGCAACCGGGCGATGCAATCAAACGGGCGGCTCGGATCTCATCGGCACGAAGCTCAGGCAATCCATAAACCGCCTCTTCGAGCAAGGCTGGCGCGGGATGCGGATGGCCGTAGAATTCCTCATAAATCGCCGAGTCGCGGAGGCGGAAGTCGGCACTCAGGTCGATCACCTTCAGCCCGCGCGCCAGCAGCGCCGTCGCGATTTCCGCTGCCACTCCGTGAGGCAGCGCGAGGAATGCCACCCGGGCACCGGTCGCGGCGATCGCATCTGGGTCGGGCGCAATGAAAGGCAGCTCGGCCCCCGGCAGCTTGCGGAAGCGTGGAAACACGGCGGACAGCGGCCTACCGGCTTCCTGACGGGAGGTTGCGGCAACCAGATCGACCTGAGGGTGGACCAGTAGCAGGCGCAACAACTCCTGGCCCGTGTAACCGCTGGCTCCGACGATTGCTGTCTTAATCCGCTGCATGGAGCCGCGGAATTTGCATGATTTTCAGGGCTTGCCAACCGGGATTTGCCCTGTTTGTCTCACCGCCCGTCGCCGAACACGGAAACGGGCTGTAGCGCAGTCTGGTAGCGCACCTGCCTGGGGGGCAGGGGGTCGTGGGTTCGAATCCCGCCAGCCCGATCTTTCGATACTTTCAAAGCCACTCGCTTTCGATCCGACCCAAAAGTTGGGTCTACACCAAAGATTGGGGAGGAGGCGATTTTTTGGTTTCAGCGAGTGGGTTGATAGCTGGGGTTCATCCGCACTGGGCGATCACGCGCAGGCGG
>RDYP01000034.1 GCA_004293445.1 Verrucomicrobiota bacterium
AACATTCAGCAAAGCCGGCACGTTGACTCATGGCACGAATGCGACCCTGACCGCCACCCCACTTGCGGGCTACCTCTTCGGCAATTGGACCGGCGACGCATCAGGATCCACGAACCCTCTCACTCTCCTCATGGACGCCGACAAAACCGTCGGCGCCACATTCATCGAGGACACACGCGATCCTGATTCCGACGGGCTCAGCAACTACCAAGAGATCATCGTCCGCCTGACCAACCCGAACGCCGCCGACACAGACGGAGACGGCGTGAAGGACGGCCAGGAAGCAACAGAAGGCACCAACCCGCTCGTGGTCGATAGCGACGGCGACGGACTGAGCGACGGAGATGAAAAGACTCGGACCACCAATCCGCTGCTGACTGACACCGACGGCGACGGCTACAGCGACAGCTACGAAGTCCAGTTCTCGACCAACCCGAAGCTCGCCACCTCCGTTCCGACCTTCATCCTGAATCTGGCCAACAACGGGACGACCACCGGAGGAACATTCAGCAAAGCCGGCACGTTGACTCATGGCACGAATGCGACCCTGACCGCCACCCCACTTGCGGGCTGGACCGGCGACGCCTCAGGCTCAACCAATCCGCGCACTCTCCTTATGAACGCGAACAAAACGGTCGGAGTCACCTTCGTTGAGGATACCCGCGACCCAGACGCCGACGGGCTGACCAACTACCAGGAAATCATCGTCAACTTCACCAATCCAAACCTCCCCGACACCGACGGTGATGGCATCGCCGATAGCGATGAAATTGAACTGGCTCGGAACCCTTTGATCTCTGAACCAGTGGTGTCCAACCTAAGTGCCGCCCAACGCCCAGGCACCAAGCTGGTGGATATCACCTACGACGTGACGGCAGATACTCCAACGGTGGCGGTGGCGATGGAGATCTCTATTGACGGCGGAGCCACCTTCGAAGTGCCAGTGACTTCAGCGACGGGTAGTGTGGGTAATGGAGTCGCTGTGGGAACCGAAAAGAAGATCACTTGGGATGCGGGCGTTGATTGGGACGGAAAGTTCAGTCCTAATATGCGCGTTCGAGTCTCAGCAAACGATTTGCCAGTAGGATTTTCTTTTATTCCTTCCGGAAGTTTTACAATGGGGCGCACCAGCGGCGACACAGATGCCAACGCTCCACCTGTCACCGTGAACGTGAGCGGTTTTTACATGGATCCTTATGAGTCCACCAAGGCGCAGTGGGATGATGTCCGAGCATGGGGCCAAGAAAATGGATACACAGACCTGGCCACTGGTGGCGGCAAAGGAGAAGACCACCCAGTGCACTCGATTACCTGGTTCGACATCGTAAAGTGGTGCAATGCACGCAGCCAAAAAGAAGGTCTCACTCCATGCTATTTGGCCAACGGATCGATCGTGAAAACAGGCAGAACTGAACCAACTGTCAACTGGGGTGCAAACGGCTACCGACTCCCAACCGAAGCCGAATGGGAAAAAGCGGCACGAGGCGGTGTAAACGGCAAACGATTCCCCTCGGGAAAAGACACCATCAGCCACAGCGATGCTAACTTCAACAACGTGTGGACGGAGCCTTACCAGATTGGATCGACAGGACATCATCCATCTTACACAGAGGGATCGAAGCCGTACACGAGCCCAGTCGGAAGTTTTTCAGCGAATGGATACGGCCTTTACGACATGGCGGGCAACGTGTGGGAGTGGTGCTGGGATTGGAATGAAAGCTCAACGTATATAGACGGGAATTCCGACCCAAAAGGACCAGCAACTGGATTAGTAAGGGTAGGCCGAGGCGGCAGTTGGAACAACAGCGCCACCTACTGCAGAATTGCGGAACGCTACATGGGATTTCGCTCACCTACCGACTCAAACGACCGCGTCGGTTTTAGAGTAGCTCGCAGCTCGGCCTCTGGCAGCATTGCGACTACTGGGTCTACTTTGAACAACCTCGATACCCGAAACTGGACCTTGGCCGTTATCACTCCAGTAAAAGGCACGGTCAGCGGAGTCGGCCCTTACCTCAGCGGCACCAACGCCATCGTCACTGCCACCCCAACCCCGGGGTACCTCTTCGGCTCCTGGACCGGCGACGCAACCGGCTCGACCAACCCGCTCACCCTCATGATGGACTCCGACAAGACGGTCGGTGCCTCCTTTGTAGAAGATACCCGCGACCCAGACGCCGACGGGCTGACCAACTACCAGGAAATCATCACCTACGGCACCAATCCAGAGCTAGCCGACACCGACGGCGACAGCATCAGTGACGGCACTGAAATCGAGCAGGGGCGAAGCCCGTTGGTCTCTGAGCCGGTAGTTTCGAATCTCACCGCCACTCAGCGCCCCGGGACCAAACTGGTGAACATCACCTACGACGTTGCGGCGAACACCCCGACGGTGAATGTGACACTAGAGATTTCCAGCGACGGTGGGGCGACCTACAGCGTGCCGGTGACCTCGGCGATGGGTGCAGTGGGGACTGGGGTTAAGGTAGGAACCGGCAAGACGATCACCTGGAATGCAGAAGTAGATTGGGACGGGAAGTTCTCGCCGCAGACGCGATTCCGAGTGGTGGCGGATGACACACCGCCAGACCTGGCCCTGATCCCCGCGGGCAGCTTCACGATGGGAGACAATCTCGATGGATCATCTGATGCGCCGGTGGTGACCGTGAATGTGAGCGCCTTCTACATGGGTAAGAATGAGGTGACGAAGGCCTTGTGGGACGAAGTGCGGACCTGGGCAGTCGCGAATGGTTACACGGACTTGGCGGCGGGTTCAGGGAAAGCTGCCGACCACCCAGTGCAGACGGTGAGCTGGTGGAATGTGGTGAAGTGGTGCAATGCACGAAGTGAGAAGGAGGGGCTTACGCCTTGTTACACGGTGAGTGGGGCGGTGATGAAGACAGGCACCACGGTCCCGACGGTGAACTGGAGTGCAAATGGCTATCGTTTGCCGACCGAAGCGGAGTGGGAAAAGGCGGCGCGCGGAGGCCTTTCTGGCAAGCGTTTCCCGTGGGGCGATACAATCAGCCATAGCTTGGGGAACTACTACGCATCCTCGTATTACATCTATGATTCCAGCGGTAGGGTGAACAATTACCACCCGACCTACGCGACGGGAGGCTTCCCATACACCTCGCCTGTGGGAGCCTTTGCTGCGAATGGCTACGGGCTCAATGACATGGCTGGTAATGTGTGGGAGTGGTGCTGGGACTGGTATGGGGACTCGACGTATGTGAATGGCGCATCAGATCCCCGCGGTGGTGCATCGGGCTCGTACCGGGTGTTCCGGGGCGGCAGCTGGTACGACTTCGGCGCCTACGACTGCCGCGTCGCGGGCCGCGACTTCAGCCTCCCGTCGAACTCGTTCATCAACGTCGGGTTCCGGGTGGCCCGCAGTTCAGGCGCGACTGGAGCAATGGGATCCGCAGTTACAATCATTACACTACTCGACACTAGGAACTGGAATTTGAGCGCCGCCACACAGCTACGCGGCAATATCAGTGGTGTAGGCTCTTACCAGAGTGGCACCAACGCCACCCTGACCGCCACGCCCTCCGCAGGCTACCTCTTCGGCTCCTGGACCGGCGACGCAACCGGCACGACCAACCCGCTGACCCTCCTGATGGACGCAGACAAAACCGTCGGAGCCACCTTCGTCGAAGACACCCGCGATCCCGACGCCGACGGCCTGACCAACTACCAGGAAATCATCGTCCGCTTTACCAACCCCAACCTGCCCGACACCGACGGCGACGACGTGAACGACGGCCAGGAAGTCACCGATGGAACCAACCCGCTCGTCACCGACAGCGACTCCGACGGGCTCAGCGACGGCGAGGAAAAAGCCCGCGGCACCAGCCCTCTTTCCGGCGACAGTGATGGCGACGGCCTCGGCGACCTTCAGGAGGAAGTTTTGACCAGCACCAATCCCCTCGCCCAAGACAGCGACGGCAACGGCATCGCCGACGCCTTCGAGGACCCGGACAAGGACGGCATCCTCAACGGACGCGAGGTGAACGAGCGCAACACCAACCCGAAGAGCGCCGACAGCGACAACGACGGCCTGAGTGACACCTACGAGCTCGTCTTCAAGGGGCCCACCGACGCTTTCAAGCCCCGGATCGGCGACCGCCTGCGCTTCGACCTGCGCGAACTGGGCTTCCAGGGCTCCTACAAGCTGGTCGGCAAGCTCCCCGTCGGCATGACCTTCAACGCCACCACTGGAGTGCTGGAAGGCAAGCTCACTGGGAAAGCCGCCACCAGCGCGCTGACGATCCAGATCCTCAATGGCACGACCGTCGTCCGCAGTATCCCGCTCAGCCTGCCCATTGGGGCTTTCCCGACCACGTTGACCGGCGGCTGGCAGGCCTTGTTGGAGGATCTCAATGGCCTGCCACAAGGCCTGGTCACCGCCACCTTGACCGCACCCGGCAAATGGACCGCGACCCTCGACGTGGCGGGCTCGACCACCATCCGCAGTGCCACCGGCACCTTCGACCTCCAGCCTGCGGCGGAGACCGCCAGCATCACCCTCACCTTCCCCGCGGTGACCGGACTGACGGCCCGCTCCCTGACCCTCGGCGTCAGCGGCCCGGACGCGTTGGCCAGCGGCACGCACTCGCAAGGTATTCTGCGTGGCTTCCGTCTCGCCCGTGGGAGCGAACTGCCCACAGCCACTAGGACCTTCACGATGGTGATCGACCAAGGCGAGCAGGACGGATTCCTGATCCCGGCCGGTATGGGCTGGGCCACCGGCAGCCTCAGCAACAAGGGCGCAATCACCCTCATCGGCCAGCTCGGCGATGCCCAACCAATCAAGGGCAGCCTCAAGCTCGGTGCCACTGGCCAAGCCCTCCTCTGGCTGAAACCCTACCGCAACCTCTCGTCCCGGATCGGGGGCGTGGTGTCCCTACACGAGACCGGCGCAGTCCCAGCCAAGGCTCTCGCGCAGAACGAAAGTGGGCTTGGGTGGTATCGGGCAACCGATACGACAGAACTTGGCTACAGCAGTGGCTTCGGCCCGATTCCTACCGAGGTGGGAACACGCCCCCATACAGCGGCGACCACATCCGCAGCGTTTGCCATTGGACTCGGACTCACCCAAGAGCGATTCCGCAATGTCGTTTTCGATGGCGGAGGGCTACCAGACTCGTCGTGGTCGACCACCCTCCCTGAGACCTTGGCGCTCGATTCCAGCTTCAAGCTCGCCGCCGTCCCCATCCCCGGCCGCCTGATGGCTCCATGGCAAGGTGCGGTCAACGGTAAGACCGGCAGCTTCAGCGGCACCCTCGACGTCGCCGCCTCCACCAGCGGCATCATCCCCGGTAAAGCAGCTGTCAGCGGTGTCCTCTTCCCATCGGCCGAAGGGAATGACGTCGTGGGAGCCGGTCTGGTGAAGATCCCCATCGCCGGCCGCAGTGGATCCTTCCGGACCGGAGCCGTGGTCTTGTCGCGGTGAGCCTCCAAAGCCCCCTACCCCATCCACATCTCCAGATCCGCCAGGGCTGCCCTTACATTGCCTTGGGAGCCTTCGGCGATCTGGCGGGTGATGGTGATGGGGGCGGACCACCGCCCCGCGAGGAAGGCCGCGAGAACCTCGTTTTCCGGGGCTTGGAGACGGACCGATTGGAATCGGGTTTGGAAGCGCTCGGTCAGGCTGCCGAGGTCGAGGTTCGTGGTGCCGAGGAACGCTTGGCCGGGCTTCATCCGGTCGAGGTAGGTCAGCAACAGGTCCTGTGCGTCCTTCGAGCAGCGGTCCAGTTCGTTGACCACCTTGATCGACCACGAGCCGAAGAGCGACCCGTAGCCGAGGTGGCGCGTCCAGTCGCGGGCCAGGTCGAGCCCGACTTCCCGGCCGTTCACGTCCTCGATGGCGGCCGGGTGGCTGGCGAGCGTGCGGGCGATCAGGTTGACCAGACTGGTCTTGCCGATGCCGGGGGCGCCGGAGATCAGCAGCTTGAGCGGCTGGTCGGGCGTGGTTCGCAGGCGCTCGGCTTTCCGCAGCAGCAGTTCCGCCACCTTGCCCGCCTGCCCGACGAAGTCCGCAGGGCAGGACGGGATGAAGCAGGTGGGAGGAACGGGTCGCGGCTTCGGGCTACGCGGCACGATCCGACTCCTTTCCGGCACGGGTCGCCTGGATCAGGTCCGCGATGGCCAGGGCACCCTTTCGGTAGAGCACCACGGCCAGCAGCTCGCCATCCACGTAGACGCCCCAGTAGCGGGACGGGTAGCCGTCGGGCTTCCGGTAACGTTTGACCTCGATCATGCCGACCACTCCTCCCTTCTGGCGCGGGCGATCAGGTCGCGGACATCGATGCCGTATTTCGCGGCCGTCTTGGCCGGATCCCGGTAGCGGCGGAAGTGGCGCTTCACGAGGGACCAATCAGGCTCGGTCGCTTCGCCTGGAGCGTCCGGTAGCATGGCGAGCGGGTCGAAGCGGGCGGGACGTTCGGGTTCATCGGGCGTTCGTTCCAAAACCGCGAGTCGGCGCAGGATCGGGTTGAGCCGCTCCATCACCAGCGCTTCCACATCGGCAGGCACTGGCGTTTGCATCGGCGCCCCGCCGGCCAGCTCGGCCACCCGGGCGTCCACGATCTCGCGGATCAGGTCCACTGGGATCTCGGTGATGGAATAGACGATGCCGCTCAGGCTGGCGAGCCCGAGGCGGTTCTTGAGTTCATGACGGGCAGCTCGGGGAGTGGGTGCGTCGATGCGGTCGTCGAAGATCACTTCGGTCCCCCGGCTGGCGATCAGTTTGTAGGTGCGGTTCATGGCTTGGGTTCGTGCTGGATGGTGAATTTGGCGAGGGCAGCCTCCAAATCGGCGAGGCGGAAGCGGACGGCTTTGCCGAGCTTGAGGTAGGGAATGAGTCCGCTCTTCCGCCAGTTGTAGAGCTGGCGGCGGCAGATCTTGAGGTGCTCTGCCACTTGCTTCTCAGTGAGCAGGCGGATGCGCTCGGTGCCTTCGCGGCGTGGCATGGCGAGCGGCATTCCGTTGCAGCTCCGGGTGTCGTTGATCTGGATCACGGTTTTCATGGTGGGTTGAGGGTTCAGGCGTTGAAGCACTCCTCCGCCCATTCGCGGGCGGACTCGGTGATGGTGGTGACGAACCGCGCGGGATCAGCGGCGAGCGGGTTGGCTCCCAGCAGGTCGTGGAAGCTGTTGAGCGCGGCTACCACCGCCGCACCGAGGACCACCTGCGGGTCGTCGAGTTCCAGCACGGTCTCCCAGTAGCCGATCCGCTCGATGAGCACCGGATACTTCCGGGCGTCCGGCAGCGGCTCCCGGCGCAGGGGGGCGTTCTGATAGGCCTTGCGACCGATCGTGGCGGTGGCGGGGATGAACTCGCGCCCCTTGGCGCTGGCCCACAGCAAGGCATGGGCATCGATTTCAAGGGCGGGGTGGAAGCTCCGGTTCACCGGCGCTCCGACGTGGACATGGCATTTCTTCGTTCTCATGGAATCGTGGTTTGGGGTCATGGTTTCGCGTTGGAAGGACGTTTGCGGTGGCCTCAGGGGTCCTGGGTGCCGCACTCGTCGGAAAGGGGTAGGAAGGGCTGGGAATAGCCCATGCAGCCGCCGTAGCCGCGCAGCTCGTGGAGGAACCCGAGGTTGCTCGACCGCATCCCCCGCCAGTCGCGCCAGTGGCCGTAGAGCTCGGTGAAGTCGCGCTCGAAGAGCACCCAGCGGCCGGGCAGGCGGTCGAGGACGTCCATCCCGCAGAGGTCGACCATCGAGGCGGCGACCCGGCTGTCGGAGAGCAGGCCGTCGGGCATCCGGTGGCGGGGCATCCGCTTGAAGGTGTCGCGCCAGCCGGTCCACGTGCCGTTGTGGAAGAGCACGGCGCGGGCGTGGCCGGTCAGGCGGGTGGTCGCCTTCGCGCTCACCGGGAACGGGTGGCACAACTTCGGCGTCACCTCCCCCACGCTCGCCCAGCGGAAGTGGATCACGATCTCCCCGGGGAGTCGGGCGATCAGCGCTTCGAGTTCGCCGGGGTCGAGCCCTTTCATCCAGCGAACCTCGCCGTCATCCCGCCATGCCACGCCGGCACCGTGCGGGTTGGCCTCATGGCAGGCATCGAGGGTCGCGCGATCCGGGCGCACGTTCCCAGGGCATACAAGGATCACACACATCGCGTCGTTCTGTTAGAGATTGGCGAAGGGGAAGCGGGCATCGAAGCGGCGGCACATCCGCTCGGCGACTTTCCGGTAGGTCTTGAACTCGTCGTGCAGCGGGCCGACCAGACCCAGGGCGACCGGGCGTTTGCCGCCGGTCCATCCGAGGTAGTCCCAGAGGAAGCGCAGCGCGTCCTTGGCGGTGGCCGTGCGCTTCGCCTGCGACTTGTTCTTGGCGAAGGACCCGAGGCATTCGACCTCGGCGGCCCGCCGGCAAAGCCCGAGCACCGTGGCGAGGTGGTGGAGCAGCTTGTGGCGGTTGAGCGTGCCCGCGAAGACCCGGAATTCGATCACCCCGTGGGAAAAGAGCTTCTGGAAGTTGATCATCCCGCGTCCGCATTGGCGGGCGGCCACGGCTTTCCGGTCCGGGTTGCCGTTGCGCTCCATCTGGCGAACCAACGTTCCCACGTCGTCGCCCAGCGTGTGGCTGTAGCGGTTCAGATGGCGGCCGGTGCCCGTCTGGCCGTAGAGGCTCATGGCGTGCCAACGTGCGATGTGGGCGAGCTTGCGGGCGTAGGCGCTCATCGCCTGCGGGTCGTCCGTGCCGATGAGCGACTTCACGCCCACCGTGATGTGGCAGCCGCAGGAACCGTTGACGTTCGCCCCGATGGCCCGCGCCCATTCGACGAATTGGAGCAGGTGGGCGACGCCGTCGCCGCCGTGGAGGATCGGCGAGACGAATTCGCAGGCCATGCGGCCCGGGTTGACGCGGATGGAGCCGTCGCGTTCGGCCTTCCAGTAGTTGCCGTTGAAAGCGGGCGTGAGGAGTGGCAGGCCGGTGCCCGTGTGGCATCCGGTGCGGACGTAGGAGCCATTGTGGTAGCCGCCGATGACGACGCCGCTGGTTGCGGGGATGGTGGTTTCGAGTTCGAGGCCAAAGGTGATGGCTTCGGCTTGGGGATCTTGCGGTTTCACAGGTGGATCAGGTGGGATCTGGATGCCGGTGAGGGCAGGAGTGCCCGCGTTCCGACATCCTCCTGCCTGCCAGCCACCCGCGTCGTTTGTCGCGCGCCATCCGCACGCCGCTTCGCACCATTTTTCAGGGGGGAATTGCTGGCCTCGGATGGCGCTGGAAAGGGGCCACAGATCACATGTCCCACGCCTCGCGAAACCCGATGAACTTCGGGAACCGCGGCGCGTCCTTGGCCCCACTCGGCTGGTGGCTGAACTTCACCACCCGACCGATCAGGCGGTCGCGGGTTTGCCAGAGCGTCACCCGGTCGATGCCGCCGACGACGTGGTTGTAGCCCAAGCGGAATTCCACGCCCGTGGACAGGTGGCGCACCACGAACCCGCCGAGTTCGCCCCGGCCGATCATACCCGCCTGGGCGAGGCTGCGTTTCGTGCGGCCGAAGGCATCGAGTTCCGCGGCGTTCTGGTTGCTCATGCCCTCGTAAGGTTCAACCACCACGGCCTCGGCGTCCTCGAAGCGCTTGATCTTGAGAAGCCACGCTTCGCGCTCGGTCGACCGCCCGCATTTGTAGGGCGACTGGGGAGTGCGGACCATCACGCCCTCATATCCGGCGGCGATGCATTCTTCCTCGTATGTGACTAGTTCGGCGGCATTGCGGACCAGCTTGGGCGTCACGCATACCAGATGCCGCGAGCGTGGGTCGGACGCGCTGAATCCAAGCAGTCCATCGAGATCCGCGACCCGCCGGCAGTAGGGTTCGTCGAGCCGCCCCTCGAACACGTAGTCAAAGACGTGGAAGACGAAGTCCGGCTGACCGTCGCGGGCACCGATCGCGCTGGTGGTCTGGCTGAAGGTCCCGTCGCGAAGCATGAGTTCGCCGTCCACCCCATCGGGCAGGTTGGACTCGATCCACTCGCGCACGAAGCGGTTGGAGATCGGTTTGAACGAGCGGGTGAGTGCGCGTCCGCCGACTTTCAGGCAGCGGATGCCGTCGAGCTTCGGGGTGGCAAGCATCGGGAATGGGAGCAGGTCGGGGCGCTCGCACTTGCTGGCAAGCATCGGCTTGGAGATGGCATTCATGGTTCTGGGCGTCGGAGGGTTTGGCGTTCCGACGTCCTCCTGCCTGCCAGTCAATTTCGCGGGTTGTCGCGTGCCATCCGCACGGCACCCCGAGCCATTTTTCGGGGTGGATTGGCGCCCCGGGAGGCGCTTGGGGAGCGGCTTGCACAAGCCTTCGATTGACAGGATTCCGGCACAGGGCGTGCAATCCTCCCCCATGCCGAAGGTCACTCCTAAGCAAATGGCGGAAGCGAGCCGTAAGCACTCCGATCTATCCACCAGCGCAGCACTATACGCCCGGTGCGACGAGCTGGCAGCGTCACAGCAGGTCATGTTCATGGAGCTCGTGAGCTTCGCCCGCGATGGAGCCACGAACGATCAGATCACCGAGATCATTCGCTTTCTCTCCATCATGCAATACCTCGCGGAGGCAAGCTCGGATCACGCCGCAAAGCCAGTGCGGATGCCGGAATTCCGCCAAGCGGTTCAACGAGCAATCCGCTGGTTCAAGACCTCCGACTCAGACGACTCCGCCAATCAGCAGCAGGTCATCTCCAAATGGCTCGAGTCGATGGAGCGTCGGGGCGAACCGGTGATCTGGGCATGGGTGACCCACATGCTCAAGAATCACGGAATTCTCCAATGCGCTCTTGCCGAGGAGATGGTCATCACCATCTACGCGGTTGCAGACGTCTACAGCCGGAGGCTTGCGAAAGCGAAATGAACCTCCCGCCAAGTTCGGCCCACGGGTGAGGAAAGCTATGGCAACCCGAAGCATTCGATCGCCCGCCTTTCCCCCTCCCCTCGCCCGGCGAAACCTCGGATTTCCAAGGTCCGGCGAAGCGGTGGGATGAGCGCGAGACTCCTGCCTTGAAATCCCTTGCCAGATCTGGCACACGCGAATGGCCTTCCCAGCCTCCCTCCGAATCATCACCTTGCCCCCCCCAAAACAATGAAGCGCCCTACCTTGGTCAACGGCCACGAAGTCCTCGATCTCGTCTCGAATCACCCTCTCGGAATTCGCCTCGGCCTACTGCACGAACTCGTCGCCGAACGCTTCGGACCGAGCGTTTCCTTCCACACCGGCTGCCAGGCCGGCCTGGATCTGGACGAGCTGATCCTCTACTTCGAGAGCCACGACCGGGTCGGGATTTCCAGAGGTCTGGTCACGGCTTCCCACCTGCTGGAAAAAGCCTCGTGAGGGAGCCCTCCATGACGCCGCGTAATCAGGCGTAAGAACCCACTACCCCCGCGCAAGGGATGGCAATATGGCCGACCCTCTCATGCACCATCCGCGTTTTCAGCCCGGCCGTTAGACTCGTCAGCGCCGTGTTGGCGCGCGGATTGAACGGCGCCGGATTGGCTTCCGCGCAAGCATCCAACTTCGACACCCCCCCATGCCGAAGATTGACCAAGACTGGATCGCATCGGAACTGGAGAGCCAACGGCAATCCGGCCCCGAGGCTGTGCTGACGATGACCAGGGAGGTTGCGGACCAGCAACCCCTGATCTTCGCGGAAATCGCCAACCTCGCCCACGACGGCGCAGGGGGCCACGAACTTGCCGGAGTCGTCGGCTACCTCACGATCATGCAGCGCGCCGCCACATCCATCAATATCGGCACCCCGGTATCGCCGGACGAATTCCGGGAATCCGTGAATCGAGCCTACGAATGGTTCACGGCGCGGCAAAAAGACGGGGCGGAAGAAATCGCGTCCAGAATCGCCGGGTGGGTGGGCGATGTTGCTCTCAATGACGAGCCCGGCATCTGGGTCGCGTGCCTCGAACTGATCAAAGCTCACAGGCTCCTTGAGGCCGATCTGGTCGTCTCTCTCGTCATCACGATGCACGCGATCGCGGACGTTTTCAGCAGGCGCATCGAGTCCCTGAGTCGAAACGGACCTTCAGTATTCCTCGGGTAGCAAGATTGTGGTCAGGGACCGGTCCCACTCGGTGATGATGTAGATCGACCCGCCGGGCGTGGCGTAGCGGCTCAGGAGCCTCATCCCGTGGACCAGCGAATCCTCGTTGGCCTGCTTGTCATCGGCGCAGAGCTCGTCGCCCCAATCGCCGCAGTGATGGCGGCGGAGGTAAGCGGTGAGGTCGACTCCCAAGGCGATCGCTCCGGGCGTGGCGTAGACCTTCCCCAGCGGGAAGCGCGGTTGCATCAGTCGGAAGCCCATGGCGTCAGGAATCGATGAGGTTGTCGAACAGGCCCGGGATGAAGGGGCTCAGCGCCTCCTGCTCCGCCTTGAAGAAGTCCGCCTTGGTCTTGCCCATCGAGCGCCCCTGCGGCGTGTGGCAGTCGTAGGCGTAGTCCGGGATCGGGATGTATTCCCCCGCCCGTTCGAGTTCGTCGGTGAGCGTCTCCGGATCGAGGCCGGCCTGCTGATCGTAGACGAAGTTTTGCAGGTGGTCGGGATCGCGACTCTTCTTAGCGAGGCAGAGCAGGATCACCGCCTTGGAAATGAAGATGCGCCCCTTGGCCGTCTTCGACGGGATGTTGCGGTTGATCTCGGTGTAGCTGTCGTGCAGCGCCTTGACCTCCGCGGTGAGGATGCCCCAGCAGTCCTCGGCGCTCACGGTGAGCAGCCGCCGCCAGACATACTGGCCGTAGCCGCTCGCCCAGAGTTCGAGCGCCCAATACCCGGCCAGGGCCGCATCGCCGCGCCGGACCGCCTTCTGCATCGCGCTCGACACCGCCGGGAAGCTGTATCCGCGCTTGGTTGGAATTCGTTGGATCATGACCCTTCATTGTCCTGCGTGGGGCACACGACGGGAAGCGGTTTGGAACACCATTTGCCGCTCAGAGCTTCACCGATTGGCGGCGCGGTGCGTCCATCGCCACGCGGTCCTGGCTCTTGTAGGTTTCGAGCCGGATGTGCGCCTTCCACTTGCGCTTGAGGTAGCGTTTCTCGGTGGCGATCCGTTCCTCGCTGCGGAACAGGCTGTTGCCGCCGAGGTTCTTGTCGCGCTCCTGGACGAAGCAGAACCGTGCCTCGTTCCAGACGAGCCGGTTGTCCATCAGCTCCTGGAGCGTGGCGTCGATGTCGCACTTGCACTTGAGCAGTTCGTCCCACTTCGGCACGCCGCCCTTGCCATCACGGACCACGCCGACCGCCCCGCCGACCCAGTGGTTCACACCGAAGGGATCGTTGCGTTGGAGGAGCCGCGGGTCGCTGCGCTGGTGCCAACCGAACAAGCGGGCCCCAGCCCCGCGCGCGCACCAGGCCGAGTTTTCGAGCATCGCGAGGGTTTCGGCGATGGAGAGCTTGCGGCAGCGGTATCTCCATGTCCGCACCTGCCAAGATCCGCAAAACCAAAAAAACAACGCGTTATTTTAATTGTTCGCCTTGAAAAAACCTTGGTTCATGCCTATCCAACGGCGATGAAACGTGCGGTTTATGGCGATCTGAAAGCATGGCTGACGGACACCCGACGGAAGCCCCTGATCCTGCGTGGCGCTCGTCAGGTGGGAAAAACCTGGCTCGTTCGGGAACTAGCCCGCGAGCGGGGTTTGGCCTTGTTGGAAATCAACTTCGAGCGCGATCCCCTGCAGGCGAGGGCTTTTGACGCCCCGGATCCCCGACGGATTTTCAGCGACCTAGCTTTGAAAATGGATCATCGGGCCGCGCCTGAGGACTCCCTGTTGTTCATCGACGAAATCCAGGCCGCGCCCGAGGTGCTGGCGCGTTTGCGCTGGTTCGCCGAGGAAATGCCGGAGCTTCCGGTGGTGGCGGCGGGCTCCCTGCTGGAGTTCGCGCTCGCAGAATTCGCCCACAGCATGCCCGTCGGGCGGGTCAGTTACGCCTATGTGGAGCCGCTCGGATTTCCAGAATACCTTGAGGCCCATGACCAGGAACCGCTGCTGGAACGCCTTCGCGGCTGGCAACCGGGCGAGGAGATTTCCCCAACCGTTCACGACAAGGCTTGGGAATGGTTCGATCGTTACCAGATGGTCGGCGGGATGCCGGCGGTGGTCGCCGCGGATGCCCAGGGGGCCGATGCCAAGACCTGCCGGGACATTCAGCGCGATCTCCTCCACACCTACCAGGACGACTTTTCCAAGTATGCCGGGCGCATCGACACCAGGGTCCTGCGCCAGGTCCTACTGAGGGTGGTCGCCTCACTGGGCGAAAAGTTCGTTTACAGTTCCGTGGGCGAAGGTGTGAAACTCGATTCAGCGCGCCGCTCCTTGGAGATGCTGGCGGCGGCCCGCCTTTGCAAGCTGATCCCTCATACGGCGGCCAATGGCCTGCCCCTGGCAGCGGAAAAAAATGACCGCCTGCGCAAGGCGGCCCTGCTTGACGTGGGACTGGCCCATGCCCTTTGGAACACCCCTGCCCTCACCCACTTCCCGCGCTGGGAAAACCTCGCACCGGGCATCCGCGGCGGCCTATCGGAACAAATCGCCGCCCAGCAATTGCATTTGGCCAGCGGAGGCTTCACCCGCGAGGGGCAGCTGTTCCACTGGCGACGCGAGGGTGGCCGTAGCGGGGAGATCGACTACCTGCTGGAACTCCACGGCATGATCCTCCCCGTGGAGGTGAAAAGCGGAGCCGCCGGCGCGATGAAAAGCCTCCACCAGTTCATGCACGACAAGCAACTGCCGCTGGCACTCCGCCTCGACCGGAATCCTCCCAGCCTGCAAGTCATGGCCGTCTCCACCACCCAAGGCCAAGCTGTTCGGTATTCCCTCCTCAACCTGCCGCACTACCTCTGCGCCTTCCTCGGCGAAATGGACCTCGGGTCACCCAGCCAAATCCTCTGAACGTCCGACCTCGACGGGTTGGTCCCCGCCAACCCGGCGGCGGCGAACCGCACGACCCGCCCTTTGGCCAAGCCACTGCGATCCGACGCCGCTTGAGGCCCCCGGATCTCGCCGTCCAACAAAATCAAACGGCGGCCGGTCGGGGGCTTACGGTCATCCCAACTGCGGCCTCCGCTACGAAGGACAGCGTGAGCCAACCACAACGCCCCCTCATAGGAAGTGGTTCAAAGAGCGGAGACACGCCAGCGGGCCGGGTTTGCCTTGGCGTCCTCCTACTTACCCTGGATCTTGCTGTCGCCCCGCTCTGAACTTTGTTTGTTTTCTGAATTAATCACGGTTCCATCCAGAAGAAGCATGATAGCCCGAGGCGTTCCAGCCCCTCCACGCGGCGATCCGATGATATTCGAACTTACAAAAACCGCAAAATAACACCAATGCTCCTTCTCCTCTGAGAACGCCTCTAACTTTAATGAATCTAGAAGATACGACTCTTTCGCCGGATATCTCTTAGAGACTTCAGCTCTCGCGATTTCAATAATTTTATTAACGGCCAGTGGAAGTTCAGATTTTTGATCCCACTTACTCATTTTTAGATTTTCCTGAGTAAGTTCAATTTCATATTTCTCCCCAAGACAATGTAATGTAGCTTGTGCGACATCGCCACCAATCACGGATTCGCCAACAATAAAAAAAAAGAGAGCCAAATGTAGAAAATACTCAGGGAATTTCATCGTCTAGAATTCCGTTTGAAGTTCGGTTAATTTATCGCCATCGCAGCAATCCCAAGTGGCTCTTAAAGAGTTCTGTTCGACGGCATCTGTTCCCACCCATCCATTCGGAGGCTCCAAACTTGACGGCAAATCATTACTCCAAGGATGACCGCCTTCATTTCCGGTTTTCCACCCTCCGGAAATTCCATTCTCCCCAAGGTCCCCTGTCATCTTGAAGGGCATGAACTTCAATGTGCCCACCGTCTCCTCACTTCCCTTCGTGCATTTCAATGACTGGGCCCAATGATCATCGGAGTCGCGAGTATTCCTAGTCGCGTTTGGTCTACTTTCCCCCGCACTAATATAGAAAGCCTCGAAGAAACGCTCCACCGTGACACGCTCTGGCCCTTCGCCGCATGGCTTACTGCTTCTCGTTACGGTAATCTCTTGAATAATGTAGCCGTGGGAGGGAGCAGGTCGATCCAACTCGATCTGAAAGCGGGCTATATACTTCCCGCAAAATAAAGGCGATAGCCGGACCGCACTAACGACAACGTTCGGGACACCGTTATTCTGGAATTCACCCGAATCAAGTTGACCCAATAAATCCCATCGATTCGTTCCGTCATTCCCGACGAAGCCGTAAAGGTTCATCCCACCCCGTTCCCCAATCGGATCCCTGCTCGGCCACCGCCCTGTTGTCGGATCGTAATTGAGGTGAGCTGGATTTCTGGACCACGACCTACAAGAATCCATGTCCATGAACCAGAAGCAACGCAAGCGCTACACCGCCGAGTTCAAGAGCCAGGCCGTCGAGCTGCTTGAGACCGGCCGGCCCGTCGCAGAGATCGCGGAGGAACTCTGCATCAGCTCCAACCTCCTTTACTCGTGGAAGAACGCATCAAGGCGCGCGCAGGTCGGGAGCGAAGGACCGCGAGCCGTAGGCGAGCGGGACGGAGCGGACGACCTGCGCGCGCTGCGCCGGGAGGTCGCCCGCCTGCGCCAGGAGAATGACATTTTAAAAAAGGCCGCGGTCATCCTCGGAACCAAACCCCAGCCGAACTCCGCGCCATGATCGACGACATCCGCCGCACCACCGGTCACGGCATCCGGCCAATCTGCGAGGCGCTCGGAGTGCCGCGCAGTAGCTATTATCACGGTGCCGAACCGACCGCCACCGAGTGTTCCGACCGCCAGATCGGAGGGCAGATCGAGGCGATTTTCAAACGGCACCGCCGCCGCTATGGCCATCGCAGGATCTGGCGTGAACTGGCCGACCGAGGCATTGCCTGCGCGCCCTCCAGGGTTCGCAGGATCATGGCGGAGCGCGGCCTCAAAGCAATCCAGCCCAAGACCTTCGTGCCGAGAACCAGCGATGGCCGGGCCGACAAACCCTCGCCCAATCTGTTGGAAGGCAAGGCGCTGCCGGACTGCCCCGACCGCGTCTGGGCGGGTGACATCACCTTCATCCCAACCGCGGCCGGATGGCTCTACCTGGCCGTCGTCATCGACCTCTGCACGCGCCGCATCGTCGGCTGGTCGCTGGCCCGCCACATGCGCGCCGGATTGGTCTCCGCCGCCTTGAAGCAGGCGCTGGAAACGCGCCGTCCCGGAGCAGGCCTCGTCTTCCACAGCGATCGTGGCAGTCAATACGGCAGCGGGGAATACCGTGAGATGCTCGCCCGGGCTGGTGCCGTTCAAAGCATGTCGGCAAGGGCTAACCCCTACCACAACGCCTGGACCGAATCCTTCATGGGAACGCTCAAGGCCGAGATGCTCCAAGGAGGCTGCTTCGATGACGAGCACGACGCCCGGACCGAGATCTTCGACTTCATTGAAGCCTACTACAACACCCACCGCAAACACTCCTCCCTCGGCTACCTGACCCCGGCCAAATTCGAGGCCGATTTAAACACTACCAACTAACAGAAATTTGGTCCAAAAATCCGTTGCATCTCAAATACCGGTAACCGTAGTAGGCTACATGCGGCGTAAGTCGTTGAAAATTGACACCCATTGAACCAGCTTCACACGAAATCGGAGCCTCATTCGCTCCCAGGACCTTGGACTGCCGCTCCTCCTGCGGGCGGATCTTCGTCTGGCGAATGGTCCAGGGAACTCCGTCCGTCGCGCGCGGGACGCGGCGAAGCTTGGACGGCAGTCGGACCGGGAAACACCATGTTCTGCTCCGCTATCGGATTCGCCGCTTCAGGGGAAGGATTTTCCGCCGCCTCCTCGTCAGCGGTTCCCGGGGATGGAAGCTTTCCGTAGAGATCGTGCCCGTCATCGAGCCGGCCGTGGGGATGGGTGCGGGCGTGGACTTCGCTCATGTGAATTCGATAGACCTGACCCCATTTTACTAACGCTCTCCAGACGTTCGTCGTGGCCCTAACAGCCAACCGGACCAGCTGATTAAAAATACTGAGATTAGAAGCCAGTGTGCGATTTGAATGCTCCATGAGTATGATCCTCCGGATAGGATCGATCTATCGATTCGAATCGGAAGCGGGAAGCGACGCTCGTAGGTATTGGCTACCGCGCGGTAGCGAACGCCGGCTTCTCTCCTCACTGTGTTACTCCAGCTTAACTCGATTGATCCGGACTCATGAATTATTTGGATTTCTTGTTCGGGCGTTTTCACGCCAAAAGTGATCACTTCTGCTATGCGCACAGAACGATACCATCCAGCCAGCAAAACCACCACCAGGCCCAAGCCCAGCCAGAGACTTCCTGATCGATAGATTCCTTGTGGAAGCACTTCGTCCAATCTTTTCAAATTTTCCGAACGCGGTTGAATTGCGGTGACAGGTGGCGGCAATTCTGATTATTCTGGATCTCGCAAACTCTTAGGCAGTCCAGAAGCTTTTTGTTCCTCCAATGTTGGAACGCCTTCGAGATCTGTGGCAGGGAAATCTGGGCTATTTCCAGTAGAGTCCCTGTGGGGCCATTCTACAAGCCCTAGGTCTGGGTCTGGTATGCTCGTCGCAGGAGTGGGCCATTTCTCTCTGTTCGATTCAGGCGTATCACCCGGATTTACTCCCTTTCTCCAAAAATCAATGACAATTTCATCCCCCTCCTTTGAGACGCACGTAATCCACCAATGATCATACCAAGTACCAGTGACCGAATTCCCTTCACGCCGCGCACGATGTTCCATATAGCAAGTCCAACAATCCGGCACCTCCAAACCATTTCGGAAAAATCCCGAATTCACCTCCCAGCAACTATTGTCTTCGCCCCCCTCAGCTCCAGGAGGCGCGTAGGAACCGCCCTTGACGGCAGCCCTCCCTATCATCATTTTGCGATGATCTTCGTCCTGTTGAACTAGGCTTTTCCTTCCTTCCTCAATCTTTCCAGAGTGACAACATTCACCCCACGCAAGTTCCCCGTCTTCATCCAAAGTGATACTTTGATGGCCCAAAAAGTCCCACCTACTAACTCCCCGATTCCCCACGAAACCATACAAATTCACCCCACCTCGCTCCTGAATCGGGTCCCTGCTCGGCCACCGGCCCGTTGTCGGGTCGTAATACCGGTAACCGTAGTAGGCTACATGCGGCGTAAGTCGTTGAAAATTGACACCCATTGAACCAGCTTCACACGAAATCGGAGCCTCTTTCGCTCCCGGCGGACCACCTTTGGGCGGGGGCGTGGGACCTTGGACTGCCGCTCCTCCTGCGGGCGGATCGTCG
>RDYP01000039.1 GCA_004293445.1 Verrucomicrobiota bacterium
GGCGGCGATGAGGGTCAGCTCGTTGCCGACCGGAGCACTGGCGTCTTGCACCAACATCGCGGTCAGGCCGTTGTCCGAGCTGTCCGATGGATCGCCGTTAAGGGCGAACTCGGTGAGGTTGTCGATACCATCGCCGTCGGGATCGGCGGTCTTGCCGATGATCGCGGCATTGGTTTCACCCGGGAAGAAGGAATCGATCCAAGGGTTGAAAGGATCCGGAGTCGGACCCACCGAGAGAACACCGGACGATTCGACGAAGGACCACTGATTGGCGCCGGAGATCAGCGTCCAGGTCCCGGGGGTCTCGACGCTTTCGGTAAAGGCGCCGAGCGAGCTGTCGACCGCGAAGCTCGTTTCATTGTAGGTTTCAGCAAGGGTGCCGGTATGGATCAAGTTCCACGAATTTCCGTGGGTGGTATCGGCACCGGCAAGATTCACGACCAACTTGCCATCGAGCGTAAGAGCCCCGGTGCCGCCGATCGAGTTGCTGGTGCCGTTAGCGGTCGGAGTCAGTGTGATCTGACCGGCTGCGGCGATGACCAGACCGCCGCTGACCGTCGTGTCGCCGAGGTGATCGACCTGCGAGCCAGACAGGGTCAGGATGCCGCTACCGGACTGTACCAAGGCAAGATTGCCAGTGATACGGCCGCTGTAGATCGTGTCGGCTGGCTGATTCACCGTAAGGATCGATGAAGTACCCGAAGTGTTCGTCACGTAGGCGGCTCCAGCACCATAAAGACCGCTGCTAGGAGCATTGGTCCGCTTGAGTCCAGCGACGGTCTGGTTGAAGCCATTGAGGTCGAAGATGGCGTTTTCGGCCGCGTTCACCGTGTCAATATCGAGCGTCGTGCCAGAGGGTAGCACATCGGAGGCACCAAGCTGAAGGGTGCCGCGCACGATATTGGTCGCACCGGTGTAGGTCTTCGTGCTCCCGGCGATGCGCACCATGGCGGTGCCGCCGGTGCCGGGGCCGACGTTCAGAGAGGTGCCGAAACCATCAGCGATGTCGCCAGTGACGATCAAGGTGCCTCCCGCTCCGGAGCCAATCCGCGCATCGGCGCTGGCAATCACGATGGGGCCCGCCCAAGTGGCGGTGGCATTGTTTTGAGTCATCAAGGAACCGTTGTAAACCGCTCCGCTACCGAAGATATTGATCGTTTCCCCGGTGATGGTCACGCCATTGGCCAGTTCGACACGACCGCCCGAGGCACTGATGGTGGTTTCGCCAACAGTGGATCCAAGCGCGGTGTTCGAGCCGACGGCGATCGAGCCATTGGTGATCGCGACTTCCCCGTCGAAGGTGTTGTTGCCAGTGAGGGTCGCGGTCGCGCCCGTATTGGTCGCCTTGAAAAGTCCACCCGAGCCACTGATGTTGTTGGCGAAGACTCCGCCGTCGCCGCGGTTGAAGGTCAGAGTGCCATTGTTGACGATGTCACCGACGACCGAACCGAACAGGCCTCCATTGCCGATCTGGAGGGTGGCTCCGGAGTCGATGTTGGTGCCGCCGGAGTAGGTGTTGTCAGCAGACAGAACGACCGTGCCGAGGCCTTTCTGGGTGAAGCTGCCGGTGCCGCCGATGACGTAGCCGAGGATTCGGGTGGCGTTGAAGTTCGTTTCGAGCGCAGCGTTGTTGGTCAGGAAGGGATTGGCACCGAGGTTACCAGTGATACCGCTGCCATCGCCGAGGGCGACCGTGCCGGCATTGATCGTCGCCAAGCCGGTGAAGGTGTTGTCGCTGGTGATGGTGACCTTGCCGCTACCATTCTTCGTGAACACGCCGGAGCCAATGATCGGGCTGCCGCCGAGGGTGTAGTCGTTCACCGAATTGTCGAAGGTGGTCGATCCCGGTTCAACCGAAGGTGCCTGCACGGCGACATTGAAGGAGGTGGCGCTGTCGTTGAAGACGATCAGGTCGTTGGTTTGGAACGCATCGGGAGAGGCTCCGTTGAGCCAGTTGGTGGTGCTGCCGTCCCAGAAGGTCGCATTGGCTTGATCGCCTTTCCAAACCAGTGTGGCCGGATTGTAGGTGAAGAGGAGCTGAGTGCCTGCTGGATTGAAGGAAA
Organism: Verrucomicrobiota bacterium; assembly: GCA_004293445.1. Lineage (GTDB taxonomy): Bacteria > Verrucomicrobiota > Verrucomicrobiia > Verrucomicrobiales > Akkermansiaceae > Haloferula. The sequence goes on from RDYP01000039.1 coordinate 2,064, forward strand.
GCGAACCGCGACCGGTGAAGGTGAAGTTCGAGACGCTGCCGCTGATCGGGCCGCCGGTGGATTCCATGACGACCATGTCAGTCACGACCGGCGAAGGGCCGGTCAGCTTGATCGCCACAGTGCTGGAAGAGGCGTTGATCGAGTTCGCAGTGAAGTGGGTGCCCGGAGTGTTCGGATTGAGCTGGAACTCATTGGTTGTGCCGAAATTCAGAGCACCGGTGGTCGATCCCTCGCCGCTCAGGGTCGTGCCGGTGGCCATGGTCAGATCCGAGGTGAGCGAGCCGGTGAGATTGAGGCGGCCAACGCTGATCTGGGTAGGACCGGTGTAAGTGTTGGTGCCGGAAAGGGTGGAAGTGCTGGTGACCGCTGCCGTACCAGCGCTGGTGAGGGTCGAATTCGCCTGAGTGATGCCACCACCGGTGCCGCTGATGTTGCCGGAGAGCACGAAACCATCGGATCCGGAAGTCGGTGAAAGCCTCAGGGTATTCGCGTTGAGGTTGATATCACCGGTCAGGGTGAGTTTCACACCTGCCGAGCCGCGGGTGAGAAGTCCGCTGTTGGCCGTGACGTTGACGGGGCCATTCCAGGTGTTGTTGCCAACCCGTGTGCGGATGGTGCCGCCGGCAAGCTCGGTGCCCCAGGCGTTGAGGTTGAGGTTACCGCCGGACCCGTTGGTGACCGGGCTGGTGACGCCGATGGATTGTGTGGTGAGAGCTCCGATATTGACCACACCGCTGGTCAATTTGACCGTGGCACCCGCCGGACCGAGCGCTCCCGGATGGTCGATGATGATGTTCGCATCGGGAAGGGCGACGGGGGGGACAGCGGTGCTCTCCGCCTTGAGCTCCACCGAGGTGAGTCCCACATTGTCGGCCTTGATCATGAAAGTTGCGGCCCCGCCCAAGTTTCCACTGGTGGGTTGCAGGACCACCGCACCCGCAAGACGAGAGGTAAGGTCGTGGCCTTGGAAGCCGGTTGTAGTGGCAGTGTTCGTCATCACCCCGCCGCTGAAAGTCAGGGTGTTGGTGCCGGATCCGCGGATGTCGCAGTTGATGCCAGCGAAATTGACGCCAGCCACGGAGGCGTTTTGATCAAGGGTGACGGTGCTGGTCACCGAAAAGCGGGCGGTGTTGCCATTGACCCAAGAGCCGAGAGTTCCGGTAGTGGAGCCATCGCGCCAAGTGGAGCCGCTCCAGTTGCCGGTGCCGCCAACCGCAGTGGAAGCTGCACCATTGGCATCATAGTAAGAATCGGCAGCGTGAGCAGCGGTAGCCATCGCGATGATGGCAAGGAATGGGTTATATCGAGGTTTCATGGATTTTTGGGATTTTCGGGTCGTTCGGATTTTTCAGGGAGATTTGCATACAAACTCCCAGTGGGGATTTCAAGAAAGTCGATTGCTGGGCTGCGTCAAGATCGGATGTGATTACAATGAATGGAATTTTACGGACACCATGGACGCGCGAGCCCAACGACGCAGTCAGTCCCTACCGTTTCTTGAGAGGTAGGGCTGGGACCGCTGGGACCGCCCACTTTTCCAGCGAGGCTGAATCGCGAAATCATCCGCCAATGCATCGCCACGCGGCAGCAGATGAAGTGGGACCGCCCGGCGGTCGGTCCCTACCGTTCCTTGGGAGGTAGGGCTGGGACCGCCGGGC
>RDYP01000049.1 GCA_004293445.1 Verrucomicrobiota bacterium
CGCGGCCGGCGGCACCCGCCGCACCATCAGCCCGCTGGGTCGCGTCACGGAGACCCACCTCGACGAACTCGGCCGCACCGTGGAAATTCGCAGCGGCCTCGTCGCCTCCGGCTCCACCCTCGCGGCCGATCCCTCCATCACGCGGATCTCCCATGATCCCGACGGCTTGGTCCTCGCCACCACCGTGGATCCCGCCGGCCTGAACCAGACCACTTCGACAACCTTCGACTTCCTCGGCCGCCCTGTCACCGTCACCGATCCGCTCGAACGGCAAACCCACTACTCCTACGACAAGCGCGGCAACCGCATCAGCACCACTCTGCCAGGCTCCCGCACCAGCACGGCCACCTACGACTCGCTGGGCCGCCAACTGAGCACCACCGATCCCAAGAACCAGACCATCTCCTACACCTGGTGGCACGACACCGGCAACATGCTCACCCTCACCGACGCCCGCGAGCACCGCACCCAGTGGTCCTACAACTCTCGCGGCCAGCTTCTGGCCAAGGTCTATCCAAATTTCGACACCCACACCTACGCCTATGACATGCTCGGTCGGCTGGAATCCCACACCACCCCCAAGCTGGAAGTCTGCACCTACAGCTACGACCTCCGCAACCGCCAGCTCCTCGCCAACTGGAACACCGCCACTCCCGACACCGCCCGCACCTACTTCGCCAACGGTCTGCTGAAATCCATCGACAACGGGGTTTCGAGAAGCGACTACTCCTACGATTCGCGGAACCTCTTGAGCGCTGAAATCCAGACCCTCGCCGGCCAGCCTGCCCGCAGCGTGAGCTACCGGCACGATGCCGACGGCCTGCGCAGCGGCCTCAATGCCGGGCCGGACCAGATCGTCGACTACGCCTGGACCGCCCGCGGCCAGCTCGCCAGCCTCGCCGCCGCCGGGCCGCCGCCGCTTGCGCTCACTACAGCTACGACAAGGCGGGTCGCAGCACCGGGCTTCAGCACGAGAACGGTGTTACGGAACTAAAAACCTACGATGCTGCCGGGCAGTTGCTCGCCAACGAGCACCGCAAGGACGGCGCCCTGGTCGGTGGCCACGGCTACACCCTCGATCTCGCCGGTCGCCGAAGTGCCGAGACCTTCCTCGGCGCCACCGGCACGCCCGCCCGCAGCTACGGCTACGACCTCGCCGACCAAGTCACCAGCGCCAGCTATGGCGCCGGTCAAGCCGACAGCTACGCCTATGACTCCATGGGCAACCGCGAAAGCGCTACCCTCGCCAGCCTGGGCGGCACCACCACCCAGTACACCGCGAACAACGCCAACCAATACACCAGCATCAGCGGGTGGCCCGCCCCGTTGCACGATGCCAATGGCAACCTGCTCCAGCAAAACGGCGTCACCTACACCTGGGACAGCGAGAACCGCCTGCTGAGCCTCAAGGACGCCACCCGGCGGATCGAGTTCACCTACGACGGGCTCCACCGCCGCGTCACCAAAAAGGTCATCCTGCTAGCCGGCTCCATCGTCGAAAGCCAGGTCCACTATCTCTACGACGGCTGGAACCCGATCCGGGAGACCTCCCTGCTCGCTCCGGTGCAGCGCACCGACTACACTTGGGGCATCGACCTGTCGGGTAGCCTGCAAGGCGCGGGCGGTGTCGGCGGCCTGCTACTCGCCGAAGTCAGCGACGGAAGCAGCACCATCGCCCGTCACTTCCACTATGACGGAAACGGTAACGTCACCGAAGTGACCGACCTCGCCGGTAATAACCTCGCCCGCTACCGCTACGACGCTT
>RDYP01000035.1 GCA_004293445.1 Verrucomicrobiota bacterium
ATGTGGCCGGGGATGTGGCCGGGGATGTGGCCGGGGATGTGGCCGGGGATGTGGCCGGGGATGTGGCCGGGGATGTGGCCGGGGATGTGGCCGGGGATGGTGGCCGGGGATGGTGGCCGGGGATGGGGCCGGGCCAGCAGGCTGGCTCCGGAAAAGCGGCAGCAGGCTGCCGCAGTCCAAGGGGGCGGGGGGATTAGTCGCTGAGGGGGACGAATTTTCCTTTGAGGTAACGGCAGCGGAAGGGTGGGCCGGCTTTGAGGGGATCCCAGCCGTTGGCGCGGGCGTAGTCGATGGCAAGGGGAGGCATTTCGTGGTTCACGACGCGAGGGACGTCGGCAATGAGAAATTGGCCCGCGGCGGATGCGCTCATTTCAATCCAAAGCTCGTTCTTGCCACCGCGGTTGCGAAAGATCCAGCGGTAGTGGGTGTCGCGGTGATTGATCGCTTTGAGGCCTTTGGTGGGGAAGAGCATGGCGAAAGCTTTGAGCTTGGGAGGGGACGAGTCGAGGGCCAAGCGATGGAGAGCTGCGGTCCTCGCCCTACCGGGTGGTAAAAGCGGCTTGGTAGCGCGCTTTCCATTCCACGGCCTGAGCTTGAAGCTGGCGGGCGCGGGGGAGGAGGCGGTCGGCTTCCGCTTTGCAGTGAGTGAAGGCGGCGGTGCTCGTCCTTAATTTCTCTTCCAAAAGGAGGAGGTCCTTGTGGGGGAGATTTACTTTGCGAGCCTCGGCCAGACGGGTGCCGAGGTCGGTGACCTCGTGGGCGAGGCGATTGAATTCGGAGAGCTGATCATCGGCCTCGAGCTGGCTTGCCTGAGCGGCGGCGGCGGCCTTGAGGGCATCGGTATTGATGCTGGCGGCTTGCCAATGGTGCTGGCGGGCGCGGAGTTGGTCGGGGCGTTGTTGTTCTTGTTCGAGTTTTTGTTGAGCCGCTCCTGCCGATTGTTCGGCTTTCGCTACCGCCTCGCGGGCGGGGGCGATGCCGGCCTCCCGTTCTTTCACGTGGGCGAGGGCCTCGGCTTCGGCCTTTTGGGCGCTGTCGCGGGTGGCGGTGAGGGGCTGGCTTTGAGCGGCGAGGGCGGCGGCTTCGGCGTCGAAGCCTGCCATTTCCGCAGCGGCGGCTTGCTGGGCGGCATCGATACCCGCGAGGGCGCCTTGTTCCCGTGCTCGTTCCGAAAGTGCTTCCTCGAGGCTCCGGTTGGCAGCGTGGAGGGCGGGTTGGCGGGCTTGGAGGGCGGACTCGAGGGCAGGGATGGCATCGACGCGGTTTTCACTGCGGGCGCGGGCAAGTTCGTTCTCGGTATTTTGCAGGTCGGCCGTGGCGCTTTGCTGGAGTTGGGTGGCCGCGAGGACTTTCTGTTCGATGGCGGCAAGCACCTGACGTTTTGCTGTGGACTCGGCTTGACTGGCATCGAGGCGAGTTCGTGCAGCGGCCGCTTGGTCCTTTTTGGTGGCGAGTTGTTGGTTGTGGGCGTTGAGTTGCTGCTCCGCCTGTTGGCGGGCGGTAGAGGCAGCTCCGTGGGCATCGCGTGCTTCGCGGAGGGCGGTTTCAGTGTTGGCGAGCTGCTGTTGGGCGGCAGCGACTTGTTGGCGGGCTTCCGCGAGGGCGGCATTGGCCGTAGCAAGAACCTGCGGGTGGGCTTGGAGCTCCTCTTGGATGGATGCCAAGCGCTGGGCGATAGGGGGCGGGTTGGTATCGATGCTACCAAGTGGCTGTCCGTCGGCCATGTTCCACGCGGTGATTTGGCCGCGATAATCGGCGGCGAAAGCGCGTTTGGAATCGGCGTCGATGGCGACGGCGAGGGGCAGATCCGCTTGGTCCTTGAATTCGCGGAGGAGGTTGAAGTCCGCCTTCCAGAGTTTCACCACCCGATCGCGGCCGGCGGTGATAAAGGAGCCATCGCGTCCCCAGGCGAAGGCGAGAACGCCGCCGGGGTGGGCGTCGAGCTTGCGGATTTCGGCTCCGCCGTTCATTTCCCAGAAGCGCACGCTGCCGTCTTCGGAAGCGCTTGCGAGGACATTGGAATCCGGGCGAAAGGCGATGCTGGTGATGGCGGCTTGATGGCCGCGAAGGGTGTGGAATTCGCCGCCGCTGTCCGCTTCCCAGACCCAGACGCCGCCGTTGCGATCGCCGGTGGCGAGCAAGATGCCATCGGGCGAGAAGTCGAGGGCGGTGACCCAGTCGCTGTGTTTCTTGATCGAGAGGAACTGGCTGCCGTCGGCCGCTTGCCAGAGCTTTACGAGTTTGGACGGTGATCCGCTGGCGACGAGGGAGAGGTCGGGTTTGAGATCGGCGGCGAGCACGCTGTCGAACTCCTTGGCAGCGGTCAGCATGCGTTCGCCGCTCACCACGTCGAAGGTGACGGTGAGGCCAGATTTCCCTGGGATGCCGCCGCCGACGATGAGGTAGCGGGCATTTGGGGTGAAGGCGAGGGAGATGGGGTCGCCTTCGGGGAAGGGGAGGATGCCGACGAGTTCGAGCGAGTTGGTATCGAAGAGCAGGACCTGGCGTTGGCCGGTGACGGCGAGCAGGGGTGCCCATGGGGAGGCGGCGATGGCGTGGACGGCGGCGGCGCGTGGCGCGAGCACGGGGGGCTCGAGCAAAAGGTGGGCGGGCATGGGGGGCGGGCCTTCGGGTTTGGCACCGGGATCGGATTTGAGAGCGGTATCGAACTTGGGTTTCGTGGGTTTGCGGGCGGAGGAATTCTTGTTTTCGAGCAGACCGCCATCGATCCAGGCCTTGAGGATGTCGATCTGTGTGGCGGCGAGTTTGTCGCCTTCGGGCGGCATTTTCGGTTCGGCGCTTTGGAGTACCACTGCGAGCAACTTCGAGCTTGGGTCGCCGGGTTCGGCGATTTTACCGCCGGAGCCGCCTTGCATGGTTCCGGAAAAGGTCGAGAGATCGAGTCCGCCTTTCGCTTTGTCGGGGTTGTGGCAGTTGAGGCAGCTTTGCTGGAAGAGGGGAAGGACGTGATCGTCATAAGTCACCTTCTCGGCCGCGGCGCTGGTGCCCTCGCCGAGGAGGGCGAGGGCGGGGAGGAGGGCGCGATGGATGGGCGGCAGCAAGGGAGGAATGCGGTGCAGGTTTGCTCAGTGATTGAACATGAACTCCTTCGAGTTCAGCAGGGCCCAGAAGATGTCGTTGAGGATCTGCTGCTGTTCGCCGGGGTTTTTGCCTTCGGCGACGCTGGCGAGGAGTTGGGTGAGCTCGGCGCTAGTCGGCTCGCGGTTGACGGTGCGGAGGTAGAGGTGGCGGATGATTTCTTCCGGGCTGCGTTTTTCGGCGAGCAGGGTTTCGACCCGTTTTCCTTGTTGGATGCGGTTGTGGGTCGCGTCGCCGTTGAGGAGGTGGAGGGCTTGGGAGAGGTTGGGTTCCATCTTCACCTCGCAGGAGCAGACGGTGGCGCGGGTGGCGCGGCCGAAGGTGGTGAGGAAATAGGTGGAAGTGTTGCCGTCGGCGATTTGCACGGCGCGCGAGCCGAGGGGGAGGCCCTTGAATTTGTTCGGTGTGGCGGTGGCCTGGGAGATGCAGTCGAGCAGGACTTCGGCCCGGATACGGCGGACCATGGCGTGGGAGAAATTGCGGGTGTCGGTTTCGTTGGTCTCGTTGGTGGCGCTGGAGAGTTGGTAGGTGCGGGAATTGCAGATATCGCGGACTAGCTGGCGGAGGTCGTGGCCGGACTCGACAAAGGTGGTGGAGAGTGCGGCGAGCAGTTCCGGGTTGGCGGGTGGGTTTGAGATGCGCACGTCGTCGACGGGGTCGGTGATGCCGCTGCCGAAGAAGTGGGCCCAGACGATGTTGGCGACGTTGCGGGCGAACCACGGATTTTCGGGAGAGGTCAGCCAATCCGCCATGGCCGCGCGGCGTGAGAGTTTGCCGAAGTCGTCGGGCGTGGCGGTGCCGAGGAAGCGTGGCTTGACGGGTTGCTTCGTGACGAGGTGGGGGACTTCGCCATCGGCATCGAACACGATGCGTTCGCGCGGGTCTTCGGCGGGCTTGCGTTTGACCTGAGCGAAGAAGGACGCGAAGCCGTAGTAATCATCCATCGTCCAGCGGTCGAAGGGATGGTTGTGGCATTGGGCGCACTGGATGCGGGTGCCCATGAAGACTTGGGCGACGTTTTCGGTCAGCTTCAGGACATCTTGTTCGACCTGGAAGAAATTGGTCGGCGGGCTGGCGAAAGTGCCGCCTTCGGAGGCGAGGAGTTCGCGGACGAGTTCGTTGAAGGGGACCTTGGCGGCGATGCGGTCGCGGAGCCAGTGGTAGTAGCCGAGGGCGGCTTTGTAGGAGACCTGTTGGGGGCCGTTGTTGAAGGTGCGGATTTGGAGGAGCTCGGCCCACTTCATCACCCACATTTCCGAGAACTCGTTGCGTGCGATGAGTTCGTCGATGAGTCGGGTGCGTTTCGCGGGGTCGGGATCGGTGAGGAATTTCTCGCGTTCGGCGGGTTCGGGGAGCTTGCCGATGATATCGATGAAAACGCGGCGGAGGAAAGTCTCGTCGTCGCAGAGCGGGGCCGGGATGATACGCAGCTTGTGGAGCTTTTCGTGAACGTGGCGGTCGATGTAGTTGAACTCGGGGAGTTGGGGGCGGGTGTAGTCGAGTTGCTTGGGGATGACGATGGCTTGGGCGACCTCGGTGAAAGTCATGAAGCGGCCGAGGAGGAAGGCTTCGCCGCGCTGTTTGGACTGGGAGAGGCCGCCTTGGAGGCGAATGGAGACGGAATTATCGTTGGAACTTGAGAAGGAGGACAGGGTGGTGACATCGCGGTCGCTGCCGTCGGAGTAGGTGGCGAGGACGGTGAAGGGGGTTTCGATGCCGGGGCCTTTGAGGACGAGTTGGGGTGGTTCGATGCGGATGCCGGTGGGTTTGGCGATTTCAGCCGCGTCGTATTCTGCGCCGGAGCGGATCCAATCGATGAGAGTTTGGTAGGGGGCGCTGTCCTTTTCGAAGAGTTTGCCGCCGCTGTGAGGGACGGCCCCGATGGCCTTGGTGAGGAGGAGCGAGTCCTCGGCGAGGGCGAGATTGACGCGGCGGCCGGGGTTTTCGCGGGTGAGGCGGAAGTGGTCGCCCTGGGGGTCGAAGCCGAAGAGGCTGAGGTGGAAGCCATCGCGTCCGCGGGCCGAGCCGTGGCAGGAGCCTGTATTGCAGCCGGAGGCGGTGAGGACCGGCATGACATCGAGCTGGAAAGAGACGGGGCGGGGTTTCGTCGCGTCCTTTACCACGACTGGAACCTCGGTTTTGAGGCCGCGGTATTCGAGGCTCAGGGTGGTGCTGCCGTCCTTGAGTGGGAGGAGGCGGGTGCCTTCGAGCTTGGCGAGGGAGGGATCGGTGAGGCTCGCTTTGACCTGGCGGGTGATGTCCTGGGTGGCAGCGTCGTTGAAGCGGGCGAGAACGAGGACTTGGTGGAAATCGGCCGCGGATTCCAAGCGGACTGACTTGGGAAAGGCCTCGATCCTGGTGATGGCGGGATCGGCCGCTGCGTTCCAGTCGGGCAGGGCGGTTTTCGGGCGAGGGGCGAGGACGATGCCATCGGGCCAGGGGGCGCCTTCGGCCAGCCAGGTTTCGAGGGCGGCGACCTCGTCAGCCGTGAGCGGCTTGCCCTTGGGCGGCATGATCTCATCATCGTCCTCGTCGAGCTTTACCCGGAGGAGTAGCTCGGACTTCGCGACCTTTGCGAGATCGATGGCGGGGCCGGAGTCGCCGCCTTTCAGCAAATCGGCGCGAGTGCCGAGCAGGAGGTCGCCCTTGGTTTTTTCCGGGCAGTGGCAGGAAAGGCAGTGGGTTTCCAGCACCCGGCGCGCGTTCCCGAAGGACTCCGTGCCGCTGGCGGTCGCCGAAAAAGCGAGCGCGGCGAGCAGCAGGCGCGGGATCGAGGCTGAGGGCATTTCCCGATTACGGCGGCGCATGATGTTTTCTCACACGGAAAGTGAGTGGAGGTGGAGATCTTTTCCGGAGAGGACGGGATTGGGGATCAGGCGTCGTCGGGGAGCTGCACGTAATCGCTTTCGCGGAGGACGGGCGTCTTGCGCTTCGAGATCAGGAGGAACCATTCGCGGGCGCAGCCGATCACGATGGCGGCGACGAAGATCAGGAACATGACGGTGATGGCGACATCGACCTTGGCATTGACGAGTGAGGTCTCGGCTTTTTTTAGGGCTGGGCCGCTGAGGCCGGCGGCGATGGCGGCTTCCAGTTTCGCGATGGTGGGTAGGAAACCCGCGGCTTGGGGGGACCAGATTTTCATGATCCCGGCGCTGAAAGTGACGACGGTGAGGAAGACCATCGGGATGCCGGTGGTCCAGGCGTAGCGGGCCTTGCCCATCTTGATCAGCACGGTGGTGCCGAGGCAGAAGGCGATGACGGCGAGCAGTTGGTTGGCGATGCCGAAGATGGGCCAGAGGCTTTTGGCGATGCCTTCGGGGTCGATGGCGCCTTGGTAGAGGATGTAGCCCCAGGCGGCGACGAGGAGTCCGGTGCAGGTGACATTGGCGAACCAGGAGCCGGTGTCGCGCATGCGGGGGACGAACTGGCCGAGGAGATCCTGAAGGATGAAGCGGCCGACGCGCGTGCCGGCATCGAGGGTGGTGAGGATGAAGAGGGCCTCGAACATGATCGCAAAGTGGTACCACAGCGAGAGAGCCGTTTTGCCGGGGATCACTTTGGCGAACATGTGGGCCATGCCGACGGCGAAGGTGGGTGCGCCGCCGATTTTTCCGATGATGTGGGGTTCGCCGAGGTCGCTGGCGAGCTGTTCCATTTCAGGGACGGTGACGGCGTATTCGGGTCCGTACGAGTTGATTTTCGCGATCTGGGCGGCGACAGCGACGGAGTCGTTGGGATCGACCGGGGAATTGATGGCGAAGTATTGGCCGGGCTGGAGGGCGCAGGCGGCGATGATGGCCATGAGGGCGACGAGCATTTCCACGACCATGGAGCCGTAGCCGACGAGGCGGATATCGCGCTCCCGTGCGAGGAGTTTGGGCGTGGTGCCGGAGGAGATGAGGGCGTGGAAGCCGCTGATGGCTCCGCAGGCGATGGTGATGCAAACGAAGGGGAAGACGGGCGCGGCGACCACGAAGCCCGAGCCATCAATGAACGGCGTGATGGCAGGCATGTGGAGGGGCGGGGCGAGGACCACGATGAACACCGCGAGGATGGCGACCGTGCCCAGTTTCATGAAGGTGCTGAGGTAGTCGCGCGGGGCGAGCAGCAGCCAGACGGGCAGAACGCTGGCGGCGAAGCCGTAGATCATGATGGCCCAGGCGAGATCGGTTTTCTTGAGGGTGAGCATCGCCTTCATGTCCGGCGTCAGGTACTGGCCGGCGGCGACGGCGACGAGGAGGCCGACGACGCCAAAGATGGAGGCGGCGGTGACGCCTACGCGGCCGCTTTTGATGGCTAGGCCCATGACCATGGCCAGGGGGATGGTGGCAGCGATGGTGAAGAGGCCCCAGGGGCTTTCGGCGAGGGCGTTGACGACGACCAGACCGAGTACCGCGAGGATGACGGTCATGATGGCGAGGAGGCTGACCATGGCGATGAGGCCGATGACCGGATTGAGCTCTTCCTTGAGCATTTGGCCGAGGGATTTGCCCTTGCGGCGCATGGAGGCGAAGAGCACGACGGCATCGTGCACGCCGCCGCCGAGAGTGGCACCGACGAGGATCCAGAGTGTGCCGGGGAGGTAGCCGAACTGGGCGGCGAGGACGGGGCCAACCAATGGGCCGGGGCCGGCGATGGCGGCGAAGTGATGGCCGAAGACGACCCATTTCGGCGTGGGAACGAAGTCCTTACCATCGCTGCACGTCACCGCGGCGGGGGCGCGACGGTCATCGACGGTGAGCACTTTGGCCACCAGCCACGCGGAGTAAAAGCGGTAGGCGACGGCGAAGGTGCAGACGCCGGCGACGACGAGCCAGAGGGCGTTGACGGGTTCGTTGCGCTGGAAGGCAGCAACCGCGACGGCGGCGGTCCCGAGCAGGGAGATGGCGATCCAGAGCAGGCAGCGAAGCAGGGTTTTCATGGCAGGCAGGTGTCGTGGGCCGGGATTTCTGACACCGGAATCGTCGGTGTCGGGCAATCGTTTTCCTCCCGGGCGGGGAGAGAGGGAAGCCGGAAAATCGTGGGCTCGGAGGCTTGGGTGTCTTTGGGGGCGGGCGGACTGGGGATCTCGACAGCAAAAAGTGTCGCGGCTCCGTAAGCTGCGTGCTTTTGGCCGCGGTGGCGGCTGCTTTTCTGGGGGATGAGGCTTGTCGCCCCCCGGCTGGCGCGTGGTAGTTCTTTTCGGTGAGCGATACCCAAGATTACATCAACGAGAACGATGGCCTGCTGAACGCGATGGGCCACATGACGGCGATCAGCCAGCGGAACCGCCAGATCGCCCAGCAGAAAGAACACGCGGAGGCGCTGCGCAAGCAGACCGCGGCGATGGAGGCCGCCAGCCGGATCGAGGCGGACCGTGCGCAGATCGAGCGGCAGCGACTGGCGATCGAGCAGCAGCGCATGCAGGCGGAGGAGGCAGAGCGGGAAATGCGGCGGCACGAAGCCGAGCAGCTCAAGCAGCTTCGGAATCTCATGGCGGACAGCTTTGCCGCCCTGGAGCGGCTGGAGAAGGTTCGGCCCGTGCTCTGAAATCCACTATTTCCGACGACCATGGACGACAACTTCCTCCGCCAAACTGCGGCCCTGCAGGCGAACCTCAAAATGCTCGAGTCCCAGTCGGCCAGTCTGACCGATCTGGCTGACATGAAAGAACTGCGGCAGTTCAAGGCCCGCCTCGCGGATTACATCGACGGCCACGCTGCGGCCGGAAATTTGCCGCGGGATCCCTTTCAGGTGATCGGAGGGCGGCTTGGAGCGATCGAAGATTTTGTCTCGGCGACAACCCGTGAGATCAAGCGGCTTACGTCGTGGCGGAAGGATTGGCTCAAAGCTGCCCCGGCGGTCGATTTGGCCACGCTCCAAGGAGCGCTGGTGGAGTTGGATGCGATGGTGGCGGAGGTGCCGCGAATTCAGGAGAGTTTGCGGGCGAAGGTCTCGGCGCTCGACTGGGTGGTTGGCACTCATACCGCGGAGCTTCATCAGGAGTTGCTGATTTGTGCGTCCTGTGTGTCGGGACTGGAACTGCAGAAGCCGGCGAGACGGCAGGCGGCGTATGATTTTGCTCATGGCTCGGGGACTCTGGCGGAGGAGGTCGCCAAGCACTTCGAGGTGGTCGGTGTAAAGATCCGCGAATGGATGGCGCTGCATGCCACGCACGGGAGGGAGTTGCCCCTCATCGAGCAGGAAGCGGAGCGGCAGCAGATCCGGAGCGCCGAGCGGCGCTTGAGGTCGCTGGGTGATGCCCGATTCATCGACCTGAACTACGCGTCGGCGGAGTCCGGCGTGAAGAAGCTTCAAGGGATCTTCCAGCGGTTCAAGGGCTTCAATGAGCAGTTGGATGGGCGGATAGCGAGGGGAGAGTTCAGTGCCATCGAGCAGAAGTTTGGCGAGTTGGCCCAATCGATCACCAGCGCGGACTCGGAGCTTGGACGGGAGGCGCAGGCGCTGTTAGGGAAGATGAAATTGGCGCTAGCGGCAGCCAAGGCTAAGAGGCGAAAGCGAAGGATGATGCAGGTAATTTTCGCAGTTGGGACTCTGACTGCGATCGTGGCCCTTAGCCTTTACGTCGCCAATGAGGAGAAGAAAGCGAAGGACGCCAAGATTGCAGCCGAGGCGAAGGCGGAGCGTGAGGCGGCTGAGGCGAAAGTGAAGGCAGAGGGAGCGCGGCGTGAGGCTGAAAAGGCTTACGCAAAGCTCAAGGGGAATCGAGCTGGCGAGGAGCGTGAGTTCGAAATCGCGCCCGGTGTGAAGATGAGCTTCTGCTGGTGTCCGGCGGGTGAGTTTCTGATGGGGAGTCCGGAGTCGGAGGAGGGCAGGGGTGACGACGAAGATCAGGTGAGGGTCACGCTGAGCAAGGGCTTTTGGATGGCGAAGACGGAGGTGACTCAAGCGCAGTGGGAGGCGGTGATGGGAGAGAATCCGAGTGAGTTCAAAGGAGGTAATCGCCCTGTTGAGAATGTCAGTTGGAATGATGCCCAAGAGTTTTTGCAGAAGCTCAATGGCCGACTGGGGAATGCGGATGGCGGGAAGATGGTTCTACCGACGGAAGCACAGTGGGAATACGCGGCGCGGGCAGGGCAGGTAGGGGTTTATGCCGGTGGTGGCTTGGATGAGGTGGCTTGGTATGACGGGAACAGCGGTTATGAGACGCATCCGGTTGGCACGAAGAAGCCGAATGCCTGGGGGCTGCACGACATGAGCGGGAATGTCTGGGAGTGGTGTCAGGATTGGTATGATGATGAATTGCCGGGTGGTACTGATCCGAATGGGCCTGATTCGGGCGCGTTCCGGGTGAGCCGGGGCGGCGGCTGGGGCGGCAGCGCCTACGTCTGCCGCGTCGCGGTCCGCCGCTACAGCAACCCGGCGCTCCAGAACAGCTACGTCGGGTTCCGGGTCGCCCGCAGTTCAGTCCCCTAGAACCCGCAGGCAGCGGAGCGACAGGCGGGACGGAGGCGGAGCCCGTCCTGCCAGAGCGGAGCGGAAGGGCTTTCCCGCTTAGCGGGTCGTTTTTACCAAGAAAAGGCCGCCCGGTGGGTTTTTGCCGGGCGGCGCTTTTTCTTTGGTTGGACCGGTCAAGGCGATGGCCTGTGGCGGGTCTTCAGAGCTGTCGTCTTCAGGAAGATCCGAGCACCGTGGGGGAGTGCGGGGCTCGGTGGCTTGCTGATCGAACGAACGCCGTGACCTTGCCGGATTGGACGCCGTCGCGCCATTACGCCATCGCGTGGTCGGCCCCGGAATCGGCCATAGGTAGGGCGCAAAAAGCCCCCGGACACTGGAGGGGGGAACCGTCCCAGTATCCGAGGGCCAATGTCCCTTTTTTGGGGAGCTGTGCTGTAATCCCTTACGGAAGAGACCCTGCCCGATTCCCGGGTCGGATGCCATTACGCGATCACGGTGATCCTTTCAGTGGGCCGGGCGGGGGCCGAAATTTCCGGGCATTTTCGGGGCGTGGACGGATTGGAAAAAGAGCTGTCGTTCCAGCAAGTCCGCAGCGAGGAGGAGGGCGAGGGCGAGCCAAGGCTGGAAACAGGCAGTGGCGGCTGCTGCGACGGCGAGGGCGACGCGACTGCGATGGATGCGGGCGAGCGGGCCGATGAGGAGTCGGGCCGAATGGAGATCGGGCGACCACTCCGCGTGCGGGTTTCGTGCAAGTCGGGCGAGGCGGAGTTCGGGCAGCATTTTCGCCGCGATGCAGACGGCGAGCAGGGCCAGACTGTTTTGCGAATCGGTGGTGAGGTGGTCGCCGAGGGCGGCGAAGGCGAGCACGGTCCCGAAGAATCGCGTGGCGGTGCGGGGGAAACGCCACAAAGTACGATGGGTATCGTGGTAGATCATCACACTGGTGAAGACCGCCACGAGGCCGAGGGGGAGGGCGAGACGGGAAGTGGCGAATTCCAAAGAAGCCCTGAGCGGGAAGTCGGGGAGGAAAGGCAGGGCGGTGAGGAGGAGGGGGATGGGAGCGAAAAGGGAGAAGGCGAGGATTTCTCGCGACAGCCAGGAGGTGCGGAGACCGAGGAAGAAGCGCCATGCCTTGAGCGGCTGGCCGAGGTGAAGAACAGACGCGCCCATCCCGGCGCAGAAGATGAGAGTGCCGACGAGGGTGGTCGCGCCCTGGCGGTTGCCACCGAGGAAAAGACCGATGCCTGCCTGGGTGAGGGTGAGCATCAGGACGAGCGGCCAGTGGGCGTGCTGGGGATGGATGGAATCGCGATCGGCGGCGACGGCATCGGCCTGCAGGGGGCGGCCGACGTAGCGGGTGGTGGGGCGGGTGATCGATGGTTGGGGGATGCCTGAGCGCGGATGGTGGACTGGAGGGTGGAGAAGAGCATCGGCCGCAGGGGGCTGGCGGGTGGAGACCTTGACGATGCGGATGGCTTCGGTGGGGCAGGCTTGCACGCAGGCGGGGGCTTCGCCTTCGGCGAGACGCTGGTGGCACATGTCGCACTTGCGAACGATGCCGCGTTTTTTCGAATACTTCGGGACGTCGTAGGGGCATTTCAGGATGCAGTACGAGCAGCCGATGCATTGATCGTCGAGGTGGCGGACGATGCCGGTGTCCTGATCTTTTTCGTAAGCGCCGACGGGGCAGCCGTTCATGCAGCCGGGATCCGCGCAGTGGTGACAGGCGCTGGTGACGGTTTGCTGCCATCCGGGCGTGGCATGGAGCAGGCCGACGTCGCGCCAGGCTTCGTCATCGTCGAGGCCATTGAGCGAGTGGCAGGCGGAGACGCAGGCTTTGCAACCGGTGCAGCGGTCGAGGGAAACTTCGAAGGCGTATTGCTCGCCGGGGCCGGGCTTGGTCAGGGGGATGAGGCTGCGGTAGTGGGGCGCGAGGTCGGGGCTGCGGTCGTGGAAATCGGAGAAGTGGGCGACCGGGGTCTGGAGGGACTTCTGTTCGGAGAGGAGATCGTCGATCAGGGTACGGAGCTCCGTGGCCTGCGGGGCGGGTGATGTCGTTGCCGGAAGGGCGGGCAGGCGTTGGATGGTGGTGGGCACGGGAAGGGGTCGGGTGTCGGGGATGAGGTGTCGGGGATGAGGTGTCGTGGATGAGGTGTCGTGGATGAGGTGTCGTGGATGAGGTGTCGTGGATGAGGTGTCGGGGATGAGGTGTCGGGGATGAGGTGTCGGGGATGAGGTGTCGGGGATGAGGTGTCGGGGGTGAGGTGTCGGGGGTGAGGTGTCGGGGATGAGGTGTCGGGGATGAGGTGTCGGGGATGAGGTGTCGGGGGGTGGTTGATAAATGGTAGGGACTGAGCGCCGGGCAGTCCCAGTTTAGCTGCGATGGAAGAGGCGGTTCCTTGGTGGGTGCTTTTGCGATTCGCCCTCGGGGGTGAGAGTCGGCCGGCCCGGCGGTCCAGCCCTACCTTTTTAGGAATGGCAGGGACCGACTGCTAGGCGGTCCCAGTTTACCTGCGGTGGAAGAGGCGGTTCCTTGGTGGGTGCTTTTGCGATTCGCCCCCGGGGGGGGAGTCGGCCGGCCCGGCGGTCCAGCCCTACCTTTTTAGGAATGGTAGGGACCGACTGCTAGGCGGTCCCACTTTACCGGCGGTGAAAGAGGCGGTTCCTTGGTGGGTGCTTTTGCGATTCGCCCTCGGGGGGGCGTCGGCCGGCCCGGCGGTCCAGCCCTACCTTTTTAGGAATGGTAGGGACCGACTGCTAGGCGGTCCCACTTTACCGGCGGTGGAAGAGGTGAGGGGTTGGCGGGAGAAGAGTCTTGGTCGGGGATGTGTGGGTCGGGGATGTGTGGGTCGGGGATGTGTGGGTCGGGGCTTTGCCCGGGCCAGCAGGCTGGCTCCGGGAAAGCTGCAGCAGGCTGCAGCAGTCCAAGGTTAGAGGATTGCTAGGGATTGGAGCTCGGGGATGCTGAGGCGGCGGGTGAAGGTGGTGAAGGTTTCGCCTTCGTGACGGTGGGCGAGGTAGGAGCAGAGGAGATTTTCTATGAGGTGCGGGACGTGTTCGAAGGCGACACTGGTCCACACTTCGCGGGCGATGGATTGGGTGTCGTCGCAGCCACCTCCGAGAACGATGTTGTAGCCATCGGTGCTGCCGCCATCCGCGGTTTTTACGCGTGTGCCCATCAGTCCGATATCGCCGATGTAGTGCTGGGCGCAGGAGTGCTGGCAGCCGGTGAGGTGAATGTTGACGGGGTGATCAAGTTCGACGCGGGTGGAGAGGTGGGCGGCGAGGGTGAGGGCATTGCCTTTGGTGTCGGCTGCGGCGTATTTGCATCCACGGCTGCCGGTGCAAGCGACGAGGCCGCCGCTGGCGGAGTGGCCTCGGTGGTCGAGGTCGATGGCCTGCAGGGCGGCGATGGCGGCTGGTAGATGTTCGTCGGGGATGCCGGGAATGAGGAGATTTTGCCAGACGGTGAGGCGGATCTCGCCGCGGCCGAAGTGGTCGGCGATATCGGCGATGGCGTTCATTTGTGAAGCGGCGATGCGGCCGACGGGGATGAGGACGCCGAGGTAGTTTTTTCCGTCGCTCTGCGGGTGAACGCCGAGATGGCCGTGCTTGGTTTTCGGCCTTGGGGCTTCGCAGTCGTGAAGCGGAAAGTGGCGGAGTGGGAAGGCGAGCTTCGCTTGGGTGGCGGCGAGGGTTTTTTCGAGGCCCCAGGCATCGACGAGATATTTCAGGCGTGCCTTTTTGCGGTTGGTGCGGTCGCCGTTTTCGATGAAGACGCGCATGAGGGCGGCGGCGACGGGGATGGTCTCCGCGGGGGTGAGTAGGACGCCGCAGTCGGTGGCGAATTGCTTGTGGCCGGTGATGCCGCAGAGTTGCATGCGGAACCAGATGCCGGGTGCGATGCCGTGGTCGTTGGCGGCCACTTGGACGGCTTGGAAGCCGATGTCGTTGGTATCGGCGCAGACCGAGACGCGGCCGCCGGAATCGTAGGCGATATTGAATTTTCGCGGCAGGCCGTAGAGATCGCGATTTTTGAGGATGTAATGATGCATCGCGCGGGCGTAAGGCATCACATCGATCAGCTCATCGGGATCGAAGCCGCTGGTGGGGGTGGCGGTGATGTTGCGAACGTTGTCGGCACCCGCGCCTTGGGAGGTGAGCCCGAGATCGGCGAGCTTCATCAGGATATTCGGGCAATTCGGCGGAAGGATTTCGCGGACCTGGAGATTGGCGCGGGTGGTGAGGTCGCAGAAGCCGTTTCCCCAGTCGCGGGTGATTTCCGCCATGCCGCGGAACTGGCTGGAGGTCATGGCTCCGCCGGCGATGCGGGCGCGGAGCATGATGCTTTCCTGGGCGGGGCTTACGAAGAAGAGGCCGTGGAACTTGTAGCGGAAGACGTCGCCCTCCTTCGGGAATTCGTTGGTGGTGGCGTTGGCAAGAATGCTGTCGAAGCAATCGAGCCCATGGCGTTCGTGCTTGATGAGTTCCTCCCGGCAGAGGTCTTCGACGGGGGTGCCGTGGACGCTTTCTTCCGGACGGTGGGTGAAGCGGCCTTCCTCGTCCTGGCCGAGGAAGGGGAGTCGTTTTCCTTGAAGGATGCCGGAGACGAATCCCGAGAGGTAGGAACTTTGTTCGGTGCTGAAACCGGATGGGTCGGGGTGGATCATGACGGTGCCCCTTTTATCAGCAGCTGGCATGCGAGGGTCCGCGGTGGAGCACTTCGGGACCGGTAAGATGGTCACGGCATCCATGAGTGCCGGTCATGGATGCGGGCTGTGGTGATGGGCGGCGCTCAATGAGTCGCCGCGAGGGACGCGCATGCGCTCTTTTCCCGAGAGGGAGCGTCTCCGTGGCTGGGGCGGATGTGGGATCGCTCGTTGAGGAAGGTCAGGAGATGCTCGCGGACCTCGGCGTAGCGGGGATCGGCCAGGACGCTGGCGCGGTCGCGCGGTCGGGCGAAGGGAATGCTGAGGATGTCGCCAACCTCGGCTTCCGGTCCGTCGGTCATCATCACCACGCGGTCGGAGAGGTAGATCGCTTCATCGACATCGTGAGTGACCATCAGGGTGGTGAGTTTGTTGCGCCGCCAGAGTTCGAGCAGCACTTCCTGGAGCTCCATTTTGGTGAGGGAGTCGAGCATGCCGAAGGGTTCGTCGAGGAGGAGCATCTTGGGCTGGAGGGCGAAGGCGCGGGCGATGCCGACCCGCTGGCGCATGCCTTGGGAGAGTTCGCCGGGGTATTTGTGCATCGCCGCGCCGAGGCCGACGACGGTGAGGTAGTATTCGGCCAGTTCTCTGCGTTCGGCTTTGGGGGCCGTGAAATAGACCTGATTGACGCCGAGCATGACGTTTTCGAAAGCGCTCATCCACGGCAGCAAGCAGGGGGACTGGAAGACCACCCCGCGGTCGGGTCCTGCTTCGTTCGTCTCGCGTCCGGAGAGGATCATCGCACCGTGGGTCGCGTCGGTGAGGCCTGCGACCATCGAGAGCACGGTGGATTTCCCGCAGCCGGAGTGGCCGATGAGGGTGACGAACTCGCCGGGTGCGATGTTGAGGTTGAACTCTTTGACGATGACGGCTTTGCCGTAGGCTTTCGAGAGTTTGAAGAGTTCGAGGACGGGTGCGGACATGGTGGGAAGGGGTCGGGGGTCAGGGGTCAGGGGTCAGGGGTCGGGGGTCAGGGGTCGGGGGTCAGGGGTCAGGGGTCAGGGGTCAGGGGTCAGGGGTCAGGGGTCGGGGGTCAGGG
>RDYP01000014.1 GCA_004293445.1 Verrucomicrobiota bacterium
TTCGATTTCGATCCCTACCCCGACCACGTCATGCGGGACAAACGGCGACGCCAATCCCCCGTGGAATCAGGAATCCGGGCCTTAACCTGACGCGAATGGGTTCTTATAGGCTTTATCTTGAGCCTCCCCCCTCTCAAGTCTTCCAATTGAAAAGCGCTCTTTTATCTTGGCATAAGCAATCACGTGATCGTGATTGTCACTAAAGTATCGAGCATCGTTGGCTCTGGTGTATTTCTTTTGCCAAACGCAATTAGCCAAAAAATTTGAACGCCCAAACACCTCATCCATTAGCAGGCGAAGATTCGCGACTTCGTTGTCATCTATTGATACAAAAATCACCCCGTCATCTCTCAAAAATTGCTTAAGAAGCAAAATTCTCGGATACATCATGCACAGCCATTTGTCGTGACGGGAGAGGTCTTCCGCTTCCTTGCCGACGGTTTTCCCGAGCCAGCGCAGAATCTCCGGGGCGTTGACGTTGTCGTTGTAAACCCAGCCCTCATTGCCGGTGTTGTAGGGCGGGTCGATGCAGATGCACTTCACCTTGCCGGCGTAGCACGGCAGCAGGGCTTTGAGGGCATGGAGATTGTCGCCTTCGACGATGAGATTGCCGGAGGCGGGATCGCCGTGGGAGAGTTTCGGGTCCGCTTCCAAGAGCCGGAAGGGCACTTCCTTGTGGTGACGCACCACGGCGTCCTTGCCGATCCAGTTCAGCGTGGGCACGGCACAGCTAAGCTGGAGGTGGCTGCCCAAGTCGGGCGGAGCCGCTCCAGAGCGGAGCGGGGCGAGGTCGCATGTCGGGACGCGACGACCGGTGAGAGTCGGAAGGAAGGAGGCATGACGCTGCGTCCTTCCGGTGGACGGGGAGTGATAAAGTCGCACGAAGTCGACCGCAACGGCCTTTAGCCGGACCCCGTGGGGAACGGCCTGGACATGCGCCGCCGCCTCCCCGGCCTTTTGGGTCGGTTTGGCGGCAATGTTGCGGTCATTGCCTACCGCTTCGTGTGAGGTTTATCAGGCCCCATCCGCCGTGGCGGACGCTTGCAGTCAACCCGCGGCCGGTTGCCGCGGCAAGAGGAAAGGTGGGGAGGGCGCGGGAACCGCCGCTTCCAAGGGACATCGCACTTTGACTTTGCCGCCAGGTTTCGTATCCGTCTTGCCATGCGAAACGGAATCTCCATCGAAGTTCCCGTGCCTGCGGCCCTCTCGGGATTCAAGTTGCCCGCCGGAGTTCAGCGCCGCCTCACGGCCTTGCTGGACCGGCAAGATTCCGGCACGCCACTGACTTCCGCGGAACGCCGCGAAGCGGAAGGTCTCGTGGAAATGGCGGAATTCCTTTCTCTGCTGAAGCTGCGCTCGAAGAGATCGACGACGGCGGCATGAGCAGGACACACCGTCCACGCCGGGCTTTTCACGGTGGTGGCGTCACTCGCCGGCCTGGGACAAGATGAACCGTTCGATTTCGCTGCCGACGAAGAAGCCCGCCTCGTCGCGGAGGCGCTTGATTTCCGTGGCCAGGGATGGAACGTGGCCGTCCAAACGGGCGTGGAGCAACTCTCCGAGCAATCCGCCGATCAGGAGCCCGAAGCCCCGGGCCACCGAGCGCCCCTTGAGTTCGTCGATGAGCAGCAGTTCGGCACCCGAAGAAACGGCGAGCGAAATCGCTGCGCTCTCTCCTGGATCGAGGGGAATCGGAAGCACGAGTGGTGTCACCCGGTTTTCCACCACTATCCATCCATCCGCTCTGGCTTGATTCAGGTCCGCGAGGGCGGCGACATGCTTGAGTGCGGAAAGCTCGGTCCACACTTCGGCGGGGATCGTCACATGGCCGTATCGCATCCGCAACAATCCGAGTCGGCCGATGACGGCGAGATTCGAGAGCGGCGAGGTGTTGCTAACGACGTGCATGGGCGATGTCTTCCAGGGCCTCGGTCAGACCGTATTGCCGGGGGATACCGCGCTCACCGAGGGCCACGCCCATGCTGAAGTGGTCTAGCTTTGCCAGCTTCGCGGCCTGTCCAATGGTCAGCCAGCCGTTGGCATAGTAGCGGCATGCCAGCTCGATCTGCATGTGGCGCTCGCGTTCTCCTGGGCCCAAGGGGAGGGAGGCGAGCGTTTCGTCATCAAGTTCCAGTGTGATGCTCATGACTGACAGTGCCGTTTGGCGGAGGCTCCGTCAAGTAGGCGGCCTTGCACGAAAAAGCCGCCCCGGGGTTCCGGGGCGGCTTTGGATTGGTTTGGAAGTTTGTCTTAAGGCTTACTTCTTCTTCGCGGCTTTCTTGGCTGCCTTCTTCGCAGGTGCTGCCTTTTTGGCGGCGGCCTTCTTGGCTGGAGCAGCCTTCTTGGCTGGAGCAGCCTTCTTCGCGGGAGCGGAGCTACCGTCTTCGATCGCTGCTTGGGCGGCGGCGAGGCGGGCGACGGGAACGCGGTAGGGCGAGCAGGACACGTAGTTCAGGCCGAGCTTGTGGCAGAACTTCACCGAGTCCGGATCGCCGCCGTGCTCGCCGCAGATGCCGAGCTTGATGCCCGGGCGGGTGCTGCGGCCCTTGGCCACGGCGATTTCCATGAGCTGGCCGACGCCGGTGGCATCGAGAGTGGCGAAGGGGTTCTTCTTGAACACTTCGTTCTCGATGTAGGGCATCATGAAGGCGCCCATGTCGTCGCGGCTGATGCCGAGCGCGGTCTGGGTGAGGTCGTTGGTGCCGAAGCTGAAGAACTCGGCGCCCTTGGCGATCTCGTCGGCGGTGAGGGCACCGCGCGGGACTTCGATCATGGTGCCAACTTGGTATTCGAAGCTGACCTTCTTCTCGGCCATCACCTGCTTGGCGACGTCGTGGACGATGGCGGCCTGGAGTTCGAACTCCTTGCTGAAACCGACCAGCGGGATCATCACCTCGGGCTTCACCGCGATCTTCTTCTTCGCCACGTCGGCGGCGGCTTCGAAGACAGCGCGGGCCTGCATCTCGGTGATCTCGGGGTAGGCGATGCCGAGGCGGCAGCCGCGGTGGCCGAGCATCGGGTTGAACTCGTGGAGGTCGGCGACGCGCTGGATGATGGTTTCAACCTTCACGCCCAGCTTCTTCGCGAGATCAAGCTGCTGCTCCTTGGTGTGGGGCAGGAACTCGTGAAGCGGCGGGTCGAGCAGGCGGATGGTGGCCGGGAAGCCCTTGAGCTCCTTGAAGATGCCGGTGAAGTCCTCGCGCTGGTAAGGCAGCAGCTTGGCCAGTGCGGCGCGGCGGGCTTCCTCGGTGGTGGCGAGGATCATCTCGCGCATGGCATCGATGCGGTCGCCTTCGAAGAACATGTGCTCGGTGCGGGTCAGGCCGATGCCGGTGGCACCGAAGGCCAGGGCGATGCGGGTCTGCTCCGGGGTGTCGGCGTTGGTGCGGACGGCGAGCTTGCTGGCCTGCGAGCACCACTCCATGAGTTGGAGGAAGCTCTTGAACTTCTCGGTCTTCTTCGCGGCCTTGTCGCCGCTCACAATACCGGTGATGATTTCCGAAGGAGCGGTCTTCAGCTCGCCGCCGTAAACGGTGCCGGAGGTGCCGTCGATGGACATGAAGTCGCCTTCCTTGAAGGTTTGGCCAGCGGCCTTGACGGTGAGCTTCTCGTAGTCGATCTCAATGGCGGCGGCGCCGCAGACGCAGACCTTGCCCATCTGGCGGGCAACGAGTGCGGCGTGCGAGGAAACCCCGCCCTTGGCGGTGAGAATGCCTTCGGCGGCGATCATGCCGCGGAGGTCTTCCGGAGAGGTTTCGTTGCGGACGAGGAGGACCTTCTCACCGCGTTGTTCGGCTGCGGCAGCGCGGTCGGCGTTCAGGTAAACCTTGCCGGAAGCGGCACCCGGGCCGGCGGGCAGGCCGGTGGCGAGGACCTTGGCCTTCTTGGCATCGGCGGCGTCGAAGATCGGGGCCAGCAGCTGGTCGAGCTGGTCGGCCGGGTTGCGGAGCACGGCGGTCTTCCAGTCGATGAGCTTCTCCTTGAACATGTCCATGGAGAACTTCAGGGCGGCGGCAGCGGTGCGCTTGCCGTTGCGGGTCTGAAGCATGAACAGCTTGCCTTCCTGAATGGTGAACTCGACGTCCTGCACATCCTTGAAGTGCTTTTCGAGGATTTGGCGGACCTTCATCAGTTCGGCGAAGGACTTCGGCATCTGCTTCTTGAGCAGGGCGACGGGCTCCGGGGTGCGGACGCCGGCGACGACGTCTTCGCCCTGGGCGTTGATGAGGAATTCACCGTAGAATTCGTTGGCACCGTTGGCCGGGTTGCGGGTGAAGGCGACGCCGGAACCGGAGTTGTCGCCGGTATTGCCGTACACCATGGCCTGCACGTTGACGGCCGTGCCCCATTCGGCAGGGATGTTGTACTTGCGGCGGTAAACGATCGCGCGGTCGTTCATCCAGGAACCAAAGACGGCACCGGCGGCACCGCGAAGCTGCTCCCAAGGATCGGTCGGGAAGCCCTTGCCCGTGCGCTCTTTGACGAGTGCCTTGAAGCGCTTCACCAGCTCTTGCTGGTCGGCGGCGGTCAGGTCGGAGTCAACGATGTCCTTGCCGTATTTCTCGTGCTTGAAGCCTTCGATCACGACTTCGAAAGGTTCGTGGTCTTCGCCTTCGGTCTTTTGGACGCCAAGCACGACGTCGCCGTACATCTGGACGAAGCGGCGGTAGCAGTCCCAAGCGAAGCGCTCGTTTTTGGTCGCGGCGGCGAGGGACTTCACGGTCTCGTCGTTGAGGCCGAGGTTGAGGATGGTGTCCATCATGCCGGGCATCGAGTCGCGTGCGCCGGAGCGGACGGCAACAAGCAGCGGCATGCCTTTCGCATCGCCGAACTTGCAGCCCATGATCTTCTCCATGTTCTTCACGCCGGCTTCCATCTGGCCCTGAAGAACGGCCGGGTAGGTCTTTTTGTTGGCGTAGAAGTAGGTGCAGACCTCGGTGGTGATGGTGAATCCCGGAGGCACCGGCAGACCGATGCGGGTCATTTCCGCGAGGTTGGCACCTTTACCGCCGAGGAGTGCTTTCATCGACCCGTTGCCGTCGGCTTTGCCGTTGCCCCAGGTGTAAACGTACTTGGTGCCCTTGGAGGAGGACGCTTTCTTGGCCGCTTTTTTCGCGGACTTTTTCACGGTAGCCATCTGTAGTTCGTGGATCGGTTTAGCTTCTGGAAAGGCGCACGAGGACGACGGAAATGCGGCGGATTCCCGGGCGCGGACGCGCGAGGCTAGCGGTGACGAACCCGGTGTCAATGAACCAGTTCCGGCGGAAGCGTCGCGCTTCCGCCGGAGACTTACCGGAGCTTTTCAGAGTCCCTGACGTCGGTGCTAATGGCAGAGGTCGGACTCGACCCAACGAACGGAGAAGCGGATCAGCTCGTTGCTGTCGGCGAGGCCGAGCTTTTCCCGGATGTGGGTCCGATGGGCATCGACGGTGCGCGGGCTGATCGTGAGCATGTCGGCGATCTCCTGGTTTCCTTTGCCACGTCCGATGAGCTCGAAAACCTCGAGTTCGCGGTCGGTCAGTCGTTGGACCGGGAAGCTGAGCTTTTGCTCGCTGCCGCCCGCCAGGCCATGGAGGAAATGGTTCGTCACCGATTCGCTGACAAAAACGCCGCCGTCGACAACCCGCCGGATGGCGCGGATCAGGGTTTCTGAAGGGGCTTCCTTTGCGATGTAACCACGGCCGCCGGCGCGGAGGACTCGCTCTGCGTAGATCAGTTCGTCATGCATGGACATCACCAGCACCGGTAGGTCCGGGTGCAGGGTCCGGAGGTCCTTGATCAGCTCGATGCCGTTTCGTCCGGGTAGGCCGAGGTCGGTCAGCACCAAGTCGGGCTGGGCGCCATCGACCATCGCAAGAGCGTCTTGCACCGAGCTCGCATTGCCGCAGACGCTGAGGCCGTCCGTGCCTTCGATGATGTTGCCGAGCCCTTCGCGGACGACCGGATGATCGTCGACAATCAGAATCCTTTTACGGTTCGATTTCATCGTGTGACAACATCTCCGTTCTCTAACATGGAGTCGAGCTTTTCTTGAAACCAGACAGAGGCAAGGCGGGCGGCTCTCTCCAAAGTACCGGGTTCTTCGAAGAGATGATTTGCCCCTGGTATGATCTCGATGCGGGCCCGGGATCTCATGCGGCGTCGTGCCTGTTCGTTAAGTTGTAGCACGGCATGGTCGTCGCCGCCCACGATGAGCAACACAGGTGCTTGGACGAGTGGCAGCGCGTGATCGGCGAGGTCCGGGCGGCCGCCGCGAGAGACCACGGCGCGAACCAGTCCGGGACGTCGGGCGGCCGCGATGAGCGCGGCAGCGGCACCGGTGCTGGCACCAAAGAGGCCGATGCGCAGGTGTCGCGTCGCTTCGTGGATGGCAGCCCAGTCGATCGCGCCGGTGAGGCGTGCGGCGAGCAGGGTGATATCGAAGCGCAGCTCGCGAGTCATGGCATCGATTCGTTCTTCTTCGGGACTGAGCAGATCGAAGAGCAGGGTCGCGATGCCTCCGTCGTTGAGGACTTGAGCCACGTATCGGTTGCGCGGGCTGAGTCTACTGCTGCCGCTGCCATGGGCGAACATCACGAGGCTGGTGGCACCTGGAGGGATGGTCAGGGTTCCTTCGAGACGCGCAGCACCGGCGTGGACGATGATCGCGGTGTCCTGTTGGGGGAGAGATTCAAGCTTCATGGTAGGGAGCTCCCGCGAGCATCTTTTGGGATTTTTTGGCGAAAAACTTTGCGATGATGGACTCCACCTCGTCGTCCCGAGTGGGGGAAAAGTCGTCGTAGTAAGCACCAACCGCATGGAAGGGTTCGGGGGTGGCAATGCAGACGACTTCTTCGGCGAGGGCTTCGAGCATGGTCACCGTATCGGCGGCACCGACGGGCGCGGCGACAATCACCTCGGCGGGATGGAACGATCGGAGTGCGGCGATTGCAGCCTGCATGGTGGAGCCGGTGGCGAGGCCATCGTCGACCAGGATGACGGTTCGTCCCGCCATCGCCGGAAGCGGGCGGGATCCCCGGTAGCGTCGTTCCCGGCGTCGGAGTTCCTCGCGTTCCGCATGCGCCGCGTGAAGAAATTCGTCGTCGGTCACTCCCGCGGCGCGGATGAGTGGGGCGTTGCGGATGCAGGTGCCGCCGCTGGCGATGGCTCCCATGGCCAGTTCCGGCTGCCATGGAAGGCCGATCTTGCGAACGACGAGAACGTCGAAGTCGCAGTCCAGAGCGCTGGCAACTTCAGCGGCCACTGGCACTCCACCGCGTGGAAGAGCGAGCACCAGTGGGTTTCGCCAGCGGTGGCTGATCTTGAGCTGTTGCCCGAGCGCGCGCCCTGCGGCGACGCGATTTCGATAGGGTAGCGATGCGTTCATGAGCGTGTCGATGGGGAGGTTCGTGTCCAGCCGTCGGCGGTTGGTTTCACGATCGCCAGACTAGGGATCACGAAAGCGGACAACAATCGGGGGAATCGCGCGGTGGGTATTGTTGATAATTCTTAGCACTCCGCCGAACCATCAACCAAGATTAGCGAAAGATGCCATCGCGTCGTTCGATATGGATTTTCCGCCATAACTTTTTTGGGGAAATGATCCGCGTAATTCGAACGTTCGTCGCTTGTCGGTGTCCAATACGAGTGATCGTCCGATCTCCTCATGGCAGCGAAAAAAATCATCCGCTTCCAAGGCCGAGTTGGCAGCAAAGGGCTCGCGGTATGCGGATGTCCGAAGCCGCGGGCCGTCGTCCGGTGGATTTGGGAGCGCTGCAGATTCATGGAGCTTGTCCGCTTTTTGGACAGAGTGCCGTTCGGGTTCTCCGCAGCCTTCCGTATGAAGGGCTTGGTGGGCGAAGACGGCCTTCCGGATCTCATGCCCTCGCACTCATCTTTCAAACATCATGAATGATCTTATCGCCAGTCTCGGGGATGGTACGGAGTCGCTTCGGGAGCGGGCAGAAGCTCCGTCGTGCTTCACTCGTTCGGACATCGAAGGCCTTGGAGCGGAGGAAATCGAACAGCTGGTTTACCAGTTACAGACGCATCAGACGGAGTTGCGGTTGCAGAACGAGGAGCTGCGTCGCTCCCATGGTGAGTTGCTTCGTTCGCGGGATCGTTTCAGCGAGTTGTATGACGGCGCGCCTGCCGCGTATGTGATCTTGGACGGTGAGGGACGGATCCTCGAGGCGAATCGAACGGCTGCCATGATGTTTGGCTGCGAGAGTGGAGTATTGCGCGATAGTCGCTTGGCTCGATTCGTTGTTGGCGATTCTCAGGATATCGTCCACCGGCACCTGTGCGAGGTCTTCGGAGCGGAGGGTCCTCGCGACTGCGAATTGTTCCTTCGTCGGACGGACGGGCATGTCTTCGCGGCGAGGATGGAGAGCCGGTGTTCGGTTGCGCGTGGGGAATCCGCTGGGTCCTGTTGGAGTGTGATCGTCGACATCTCTGCGCGGAAGCGCTCGGAGCAAAAGCTGCGGCAGCTGAATGAGACGCTCGAGCAAAGAGTGGCCCAGCAGACGCAGGAAGTGCTCCTGCTCAGCGTGGCGGTATCGCATTTGGCGGAGGGCGTCGTGATCACCGGGAGCGATTTGAGTTGGCCCGGGCCGTCGATTGTTTTCGTGAATCCTGCCATGTGCCGCATCACGGGCTACACCGCTGCCGAGCTGATTGGCGGAACGCCGCGGATCCTCCAAGGGCCCACCACCGACCGGGCGGTCTTCGCGAAGATGCTGGCAGAACTGGCTGCGAATCGTTCGTGCCAGCTCGAACTGGTCAATTACCGGAAGGATGGAAGCCCGTATCCTGCGGAGATGTTCATCACTCCGATGTTCGATTCCGAGGGGCGCCATACCCACTACGTTTCCATCCATCGCGACATTACCGAGCGCAAACGCGCCGAGGACGCATTGACCAGTTTGGGGCGCATCATCGAAGATTCACGGAACGAGATTTATATCTTCGATGCCTCAACCCTGAAATTTCTCCAAGTAAATCGCGGAGGACGCGAGAACCTCGGTTACTCCATGGAGGAGCTGCGCCGGCTGACGCCCCTGGATATCGAGCCCTCGTTCGATCGTGCGAGCTTTGACGCGCTGGTCGAACCCTTGCGTTCGGGAAAGGCGCTCAAGCTCGACTTTGAAACCCGCCATCGCCGCAAGGACGGCAGTTTCTATCATGTCGAAGTTGCCCTGCAGATGGCCGATTACCGCGGTTGTCCGAGTTTCGTAGCCATCGTGCTGGACACCAGTCTCCGTCGCGAATTGGAGCAGGAAGTCGTCAAGGCATCGGAGGAAGAACGGCAGCGGATCGCCCACGATTTGCACGACGATTTGGGATCCTTGCTGACCGGCCTGAAACTTCGCATCGAGGCGGTGGCCCAGGGGCTTGCCGAAAGCATGGGTGGCCCCATCGAAGGCTGCGGTCTGATTTTGGAAACGGTGCGCGATGCGATCACGCGCACGCGTCAGATCGCGCGAGGGTTGCGGCCGGTGGGCAATGACCCTGAGGATTTGATGGGCGCGCTGCGGGGGTTGGCCACGCGAACGGAGGAGTCAAGCGGCATCATCTGCCGTTTTCAATGTCCTGGCCCGGTCTTGGTGGCGGATTCCCATGCTTCGAACCATCTTTTCCGGATCGCGCAAGAGGCGGTGAACAACGCGGTGAAGCACGCCGGTGGCTCGTGGATTGTCGTTTCGCTGCGGGACGAGGCGGGTGCCTTCGAGCTGGAGGTGTTGGACGATGGCCGTGGCTTTGACGTTCATGGGGACCATGCGGGGCTGGGTTTGCACATCATGAATTACCGCGCTTCGGCGATGAAAGCTTCGCTGCGGATAGGTAGAGCCGCCCGGGGCGGAACTTCGGTCCGCTGCATGGTGCCGAAGGCGGCAACCAAAGCTTGAAGCCAGTATTTTCTTAGGTCGTCAACAACGGCGCTGCATCGATTTGTTCATGCGTGGGAGTCGCTTTCGGGGAGGTCGGTCGATGCCTCGATGCTCATCAGTTCCAGCAGTTCGATGAAGGCATCGAGGATGCCCGATGAACGTCGTGGATTTCCGCGGAACTCCCGTGCGTGGGATGCGAGACGGACGATCTTGGGATCGAGCTGCTGGCGTGGTTTTTTCCTGCGTGGCGTTTTGATGTGCCGATCTGAAACAGGTTGCTGATTGGCGAGGAGGTTCGTTCCGGTTTTCATGGCATGAGCGCTGGTGTGTTGGGGAGATTCCCGAAAAACCGCGGCGCGTGGGGGGGCGCGCCGCGGTCCATGGGGGGGAGATTCGGACGACCAAGTCCGAAGGCTATGGCAGGGAGCGATGCTCCGGAAAGGGGTTCAGCTGACTTTGATTTCCTGGCGGCTTTGTTTGCGACCAGGAGTTTTCGGGAGATGAAGCGTTAGTACGCCATCGTGGTAATTGGCATCGATCTTTGCCGGATCGATCTCCTCGGGAAGCTGGAAGCTTCTCACGTATCTTCCGTAACTGCGTTCGACGCGGTGATAGCGTTTTTTGTGCTCCTCTTTTTCGCGGTGGCGTTCGCCTTCGATGACGAGCGATCCGTCTTCCATGAAGACCTTCACCTGTTCTTTCGGCACGTCGGGAAGATCGGCCGTGATGGTGAATTCGTTGTCGTCTTCTGCGATGTCGACTTCGGGAACCCAGTCGGCTTCAGGCAGGGCGTTGTCGAATACGGAGCCGTTGGCACCGGATTTCAGGAACAGCGATCGAGTGCGGTTCTGAAGGTCTTCGAGTTCCTTGAACGGATTCCATTTGGTGATGGCGGTAGTCAGGTTCATGAGGTGATGGTGTTGCGTTTAGTGCAGCTCCATCATGCCGCTTTTCGGGACTCCGTATATTCGGTGAGATCAGCAGACTTGCACGGTGATTGGCGCGGACTTCAGGTACGGGAAAAATGTACGGGTGAAGTTAAGTATCTGAGTGAATGAAAGATGCTGAAAAAGTTTTCTATCAAAAAGAACACGCATCTCTTTGCAAATCATCCGCATGAATGAGCTTTTGGCTAGGATCGGGCGCGATTCCTCGTGGGATTCGCCGCACTTTCCCGTCACGGTTTGCGGTATCGCGCCTTCCCGCCGGATCGACGTGTCGTGAGCTAGGCATCGATTTTGCCGACCTCGCGTCGGATTTTCGCGAGGTCGACTCTTTCCAGATACTGCCGGATGTTCGGAAAGAGGTCAGCATGGTGGCCGTGCCGGGGGTCGAGCAGCTCGGCGATGGCTCGGTCCCGTGACCAGCCTTGGATGACCATGCGGTACATCGCAATGACCACGCCGGTTCGATCCGATCCGTGAAAGCAATGCACGAGCAGCGGTTTTTCGGCGGCGATCATGATGCGCAGCGCGGCGACGATTTCCTCATCGCGGATGCTTCCCGCCGTCATGCGAACGTGGTGCCGCTTGAGCGGTGCGGCTTCCTCCTTGTCGGAGTGCCAGCGACGTAGGCAGAGGACTTCACCGATGCCCTTTTCACGGAGTTCGTGGAACTCGTGGCGCGTGGGTTGGGAAGAACGCCATATCCGGGAATCGACCTGATGCAGCCGGTCCGGGCCCGCCGCGCAGGAGGCGAGTAGCAGGGCGGCTAGGAGAATGGTGGTGTTTTCTCCCATGATGGGGGTTTTACGCGGGAGCGGGTAGGATTTCCGCGAGTTCGAAATCGATCACACAGAAGCGTCCGCTGCGCGGGTCGTAGGTGATGTTCCGCGGTTCGGCGTCGAGGTGGCGTATGCCGTACTGGCGTTCGAGGTCGGCGAAGAGGCGATCGGCGCGCTCTTTGCTGATCGTCGTGGCGGCTTGGCCGCAGTTGGTGGTGACGAGATAGAGTTCGTCGGGGTGTTCTTCGAGGAGGCGGGGGACGTTGGGGCAGCCGCGTTCTTCGAGGGTCTTGAGCACCGCCACCTCGTTGGAGTAGCGTTGGAGGGCGTCGCTGCCGCGGAATCGCTTGTGGACACGGCCAGTCCAGTCGAGGCGGACGTGCGCGCGGATCCCGTCCTTGAGGTTTTTCATAGTCCAAGGATCGCGCGGGCGACGGTGAAGTAAATGAGCATCCCCGAGACATCGACGATGGCGGCGATGGCTGGTGCGGAGACCACGGCGGGATCGAGGCGAACGGCGCGGGCGCCGAGGGGAAGCAGCGAGCCGAGGAAGGTGGCGGAGGTGACCTGTGTGGTGAGGGCGACGGCGACGGCGATGGCGACCTTTGCGAGGGTCATACCGGCTGGCAGATCGAAGTGGAAGAAGGGGAGGAGGACCACGGTGAACAAGGCCATGCAGCTACCGAGGAGGAGGCCGAGAAAGAGGCCGGTACGAAGTTCCCGCCATGCGACCTGCCAAGTCGCGTCGTGGTCGATTTCGCCGAGGGACATGGCGCGAATGACCATGGTCGATGCCTGTCCACCGGTATTGCCACCGGCTGCGACGACCATGGGGAGGAAGAGGGCGAGAAGAAAGACCTCACTGAGGATGCTGCCGAAGCGCATCATCACGTAGCCGGAGAGGATGGAAACGAAGGCCAGTCCGGTCAGCCAGCCCGCGCGGCGTCGGAACTGGGTGAGGATGGTGGTGTTGAGGTAGGTTTCTTCAGACTGCTCGCCGCCGATACCGGCAATTTTCTCGATGTCTTCAGTACTCTCTTCCTGCATGATCTCCATCGCGTCGTCGTGGGTGATCAGACCGAGGAGATGGTCGAATTCATCCACCACCGGCAGTGCGATGAGGTCGTATTTGAGAAGCATGTTCGCTGCTTCTTCTTGGTCGGCGGTGGCGAGTACGCGCTCGGGGCCGATCTCCCGCATGATGTCTCGCACCGGGGTGTCCCAGGTGTTGAAAGCGAGGTCGCGGAAGCGAAGTTTGCCGATCAGGCGGCCTTTTTGGTCGACGACGAAGATACGGCTCAGGGTTTCGGTCGATTCCTGGCTGCGGCGCAGCATGTCGACGGCCTGTTTGACGGTCTGGTTTGCGAAGACCCGGCCGATGCGCGTGGTCATGCGTCCGCCCGCGGTGTCGTGCTCGTATTTCAGCAGGGAGCGGGTCAGCTCCTCGTCCTCGGGGCCGAGTAGGCCAAGAAAGCGCAGGCGTGCCTCTTCCCCCACGTCTTGGAGGATGTCGACGCGGTCGTCGTCGGAAAGTTCGCGGAAGAGAATTTTCAGTTCGGAGGGACTGAACGCGTCGAGCGCTTCCTCGATCAGAGAGTCGGGGAGTTCGACGAGCATGTCGGCCGCCTTCGCCGGGCCGATGGTTTTGAGAAAGAGGTGGTGCTTTTCCTCGTCGAGCTCCTGGTAGGCTTGGGCGAGGTCGGCGTAGTGCATTTCCTCGGCCAGCGCGCTGACGGCGCTGCGGTCCTCGGCCTCGATCGCGCGCATCAGCTCGTCGAGTGGGGGCGTGGCTTCGTCGTCCGGCATGGGGCGGATTGTAGGGCGCTGGAGCGGCGCGCCAAGAGCGGAGAGGCGCGGACTTGCAGGGAAATGGCTCACCCCAGCGGCGCGAGCAGGGCGGACAGCGTGCTTTCATCCGGCGCGGCGGCGCGGGCGGCGTCGGCGAGGAGGCTGTCGGCGAGCTGGCTTTTCTTGGCCTGGAGCTGGTGGATGCGTTCCTCGACGGTGCCCTGGCAGATGAGCTTGTGGACGAAGACCGGCTGGGTCTGGCCAATGCGGTAGGCGCGGTCGGTGGCCTGGGCTTCGGCGGCGGGGTTCCACCAGGGGTCGTAGTGGATGACGGTGTCGGCGGCGGTGAGGTTGAGGCCGGTGCCGCCGGCCTTGAGGGAGATCAGGAAGACGGGGAACTCGCCGGTCTGGAACTTCTCGACCAGCTCGCCGCGGTTCTTCGATTCGCCGGTGAGTTTCAAGTACGGCGTCTTTCGTAGCTGGAGGAGTTGCTCGATGATCTCCAGCATCGAGGTGAACTGCGAGAAGATCAGGATGCGGCGGCCTTCCTCGATCAGCGTCTCCAGCAGGTCTGCGAGGTAGTCGAGCTTGGCCGAGCCGGCGGCGTCGGCTTCGATCTTCGATTCGCCTTCGAACTTCAGCAGCTTTGGCTCGCAGCAGATCTGGCGGAGCTTGAGCAGGGCTTCGAGAAAGACCATGCGAGAGCCTTCGAGGCCCTTGATCGCGATCGATTGGCGGACCCGCTTGTCCATCGTGGCGCGGACGGTTTCGTAGAGGTCCTTCTGCGCGGTGTTGAGCTCGACCGGGTGGATGAGGATGGTTTTCGGCGGCAGTTCCTTGGCGACCTCGGTCTTGTTGCGACGGAGGATGAGCGGGGCGACGCGGGCCTTCAGCGCGAGGCGGCGGTCCTCGTCGCCGTCCTTTTCGATCGGGTTGCGGAAGCGGCGGTTGAAGTCCTCCTGGCCGCCGAGGAAACCGGGCATGAGGAACTTCATCAGGCTCCACAGCTCGCCGAGGTGGTTCTCGACCGGCGTGCCGGAAAGGCAGAGGCGGTGGCGGGCATCGAGCTGGCAGACGGCCTGCGCGACCTTGGCGGCGGGGTTTTTCACGTACTGCGCCTCGTCGAGGACGGCGAGGTGGAAGCGGTGGCCTTTCAAGGCATCGATGTCGCGCTGGACCAAGGCGTAGGAGGTCAGGACGAGGTCGGCGTAGGGGATCGAGCGGAAGTATTTTTTCCGCTGCGGTCCGTCCAACATGAGGATGCGAAGAGACGGCGCGAATTTCTGCGCTTCGGCGCGCCAGTTCGGGACCACGCTGGTGGGTGCGATGACGAGGGTGGGCTTGTCTTGTGAACGGCCGCTGTCCTTCTCGGCCAAAATGTGGGTGATGGTTTGCAGGGTTTTTCCGAGGCCCATGTCGTCGGCGAGGATGCCGTGAAGTTCGTGTCGGGCGAGGAACTGCATCCAGTGAAAGCCGGTGGTCTGGTATTCGCGAAGCCGGGCCTGGATGCCGACGGGCTGGGGAATCTTCTCGATGCCGGCGAAGTTGGAGAGCTTCGCGGCGAGTTCGGCGAGGCGTTCGGGGGCCTGGATGCCGAGTTCCTCGGAGGTCGCGATGGCGGCGGCGTCGAGCGGGTGGAGCTTGAGCTTGGATCCCTTGAAGCGGCGTGGATCAATGAGGGCGGCAAGCTGTTTGAGAATGCGGCGGATGCGGGCGGCGGGCAGGCGCAGGGCGCGGCCGTCTTCGAGGTGGTGGAGAAAATGGCCGTCGGCGGGGAATTCAAGCGACGACTCCATCGCGCCTTTTTCTAACAGCTGGGCGAGGATCGGGAGCAGATCGAGCTGTTTCCCGCCGACATCGAAGCCGACCGAGAGGTGGAACCAGCCGGAGCCGTCGTCTTCGAGTTGATAGACGAAGCCGTCGGGATCGAGGTCGATGATTTCGTGTCCGACCTCGGGCGCGAAGGTGACGGTCCAGTCCTGGCTTTCGAGGATGGGTGCTCCGGTGGCGCGGAGCCAGGGCCAGAACTCGGCGAGATTGCCGTGGGCGGGATTGGGGAACCAGAGTACTGCCGCGCCGCTGGATGGACGATTGGCGATGGGCGATGGACGATTGCGGGATTCGAGGCCGAGGAGGAAGCGGTACTGGGAGTGGCCGGAAAGGCTCGCGAGGCCTGCTTGTTGGAGGGCCATGATGGCATTCATCTCGGCGGCGACGTCGCGGCGGAGAACGAGCGGGCCCTGCGGGGTATCGATGTGGAGTTCGCGCGGACCGGGAATACCGCCGAGTGGGATACGATGTTCGCCGTAGATGGCGAGCGGGCGGGCGACAACCCAGTCGCCGAGGTCGGGAATCTTGAGGGCTTGCAGAAGAAGTCGGACGACCTTCGAGCCGGTCTCCTCGCGAACGACGTCGAGGTGGAAAGTCGGTCGGAGTTCGAGGTGGGGAAGGTCGGCCGGATCCTTGGAAGCGTCGCTTCTCGTGCCCGACAAGGCGGTCGAAGCGCTGCGGATCGGCTTGCCTTCGAGCAGGCGCGGAAGGTTCTTCGGTTTGGCGGCTTCTTCCAGCAAGGCGGCTGCGTGAGGGCAGAAGCTGCGGACCTCGCAGGAGCAACTGCTTTCGAAGTCCCAGCTTTCGCCAGCGGGCCAGAGGGAGATTTCGCAGGTTTCGCCCACGATTTCGGCCCGGAGGGTGAAGCTTTCCTCGTCCGGGCGGTCCGCAACGAGTTCGCGGACTTTGGCCCGCAGTTTGTGGCCGGCTTGCAGGCAATCCTCGTCGAAGCGCTCTTGCCAGAGCTCGTGGTCGAAGAAGGCATGGATGTCGGGTGAGCTGTTCAAACGGGCATGTATGATTGAGGGCGCGTGGGCGGAAGGCAAGCCGCGCGAGATTCGGATTCCACCTCTCGGTCGCGGGTGGCATGGATGGTTCGTGCAGCAATTGGAGAGTCCGTGGTTTCACCACGCTTCGAAGCGGAGGCGCTATCTCGCGGGTGTTTCCGGGGGTGCGGATTCGGTAGCCTTGTTGCATTTGTTGCATCGGCACGGTTTCCGCGATGTGGTGGTTTGTCATTTGAACCACGGTTTGCGGGGACGTGCGGGGGCGGGTGATGCACGCTTCGTGGTGGCTTTGGCGGGAAGCTTGGGCTTTCGCTGCGAAGTAGGGCAGGTGGATGTGGCGGCGATGATGGCGCTGAGGGGGCTGTCGATGGAGACGGCGGCGCGGGAGGCGCGGCATGGTTTTTTCGCGAGATGCGCGCGGAAGCATCGATGCCGGCGCTTGTTGCTGGCCCATCATGGGGATGATCAGGCCGAGACGATTTTGTGGAATTTGCTGCGTGGCAGCCGGGGCTTGGTGGGGATGAGGGAGAGTGGATTTTTGGAGATGGATGGGCTGAGGATGGAATGTGTGCGTCCGCTTTTGGATTTGCGGCGTGCGGAGCTGCGAGCCTGGCTGTCGGCCGAGGGTCTGCGGTGGCGTGAGGATGCCAGCAATGCGGAGCCGGTGGCGGTGCGGAATCGGATTCGCCATGAGGTCTTACCGCTGCTGGCGGAGATTGCGCGGCGCGATGTGAGTGCGTTGTTGGTGCGCGCGGGAAAGTCGGCGAACGAGCTGCGGGAGATCGAGCGCTGGGCGGTGGCTGAAGCCGGAGTGTGCGATCCGCAGGGCCGATTGCATGTGCCGAAATTGCGAAGTTTGCCGCCTGAGCTTCAGGCGTCCTGCATTCATGCGTTTCTGACTTCGGCCGGTATCGGGGGGCTGTCGTGGGACCTGGTGGGGCGTTGTCGAGCCCTCATCGATTCTGCGAATGCGGTGGCGGCGGTGAATTTGCCGGGTGGCCGGGTGTTGCGACGACGGGCTGGCCGTTTGGTGATTGCGCCTTGAGATCGCGTTCGGCAGGGGCATCTACAAAAAAAGCGCGCCTCCTGGTGGGGAAGCGCGCTTGGGAGAATGGGGAGTTTTCTCAGATCGCCTTGGCGGCCGCGACGACGTGGTCCTTGGTCATGCCAAGTTCTTTCATCACGGTGTTGCCTGGGGCGCTGATGCCGAAGCGATCGATGCCCAGGACTTTGCCGCCGAGACCGACGTATTTCCACCAGAGGCCGGAGACGCCGGCTTCGATGGCGAGGCGCTTGGTGCAGGAGGCGGGCAGGACGCTCTCCTGGTAGGCGGGGTCTTGGCGGTCGAAGCGCTCGAAGCAAGGAACCGAGACCACGCGCACGCCATCGCCGAGTTCCGCAGCGGCTGCAAGGCAGTGCTGCAGCTCGGAACCGCAGGACATCAGGATGTGGGTCAGCTCACCGCTCTCTTTTTTCGCGATGTAGGCACCTCGCAGCACGCCATCGCGGCGGGCCTCGACGGAGAGTTCGTTCATGAGGGGAACGGCTTGGCGGGTCAGGCTGAGCAGAGTCGGTCCATCGCTGCGGAGCATGGCGGCCACGTAAGCACCGGCGGTTTCCTCTGCATCGGCCGGACGAATGACGTCGAGGTTCGGGATCACACGAAGGCCGCTGACGGTTTCCACTGGCTGGTGGGTCGGGCCGTCTTCGCCGACGCCGACCGAGTCGTGGGTGAAGATGTAGGTGACGGGGAGCTTCGACAAGGCGGCGAGGCGGATCGAAGCGCGCACGTAGTCGGCGAAGACCAGGAAGGTGGCGCCCGATGCACGGAAGAGTCCGTCGTAGGCGATGCCGTTGCAGATCGCACCCATCGCGTGTTCGCGGATGCCGAACCAGAGGTTGCGGCCGAGGGGGGTATCCGCGGAGTAGTCGCCGCCGTCCTTGATGTAGTTTTTGGTCGATCCGTAGAGGTCGGCCGAACCGGTGATGAACTGGGGAACGGACTTGGCGACGTGCTGGATTACGACACCGCCCGCACCGCGGGTTGCGTCTTTGTAGTCGGCGGCGAAGGCTGGGATTTTCGCGGAGAGGTCGCTGGGCACGGCACCTGCAACACATGCGGTGAGTTCCGCGGCGAGTTCGGGGTTGGCGGCGGACCAGGCGTCGTAGGTTGCCTGCCAGGCGGCGAAGGTCTTTGCGGACTCTTCTTTGACGGCTGCGAAGTGGGCGCGGACTTCGTCCGAAACGAAGAAATGCTGGTCGGCGGGAAGGCCAAGGCCGGCGCGGGCTTCATCGATGAACTTTGCTCCGCCTTCGCCGTGGGCAGCGGCGGTGCCGGCCACTTGTGGGATGCCTTTGCCGATCAGGGTTTTTGCGATGATGACCTTGGGGCGGCCATTGTTTTCGGCCTTGGCTTTGGCGATGGCGGCGGCGATGGCGGCGAAATCGTGGCCGTCGATGGTCACGGCGTCCCATTGCTGGGATCGGAAATAGGCTTCCGCGTCCTCGGTCTGGCTGCGATCGGCCATGGCGTCGAGGGTGACGTCGTTCGAGTCGTAGATCAGCACCAGGTTGTCGAGCCCAGCATGACCGGCGAAAGCGATGGCTTCCTTGGCGACGCCTTCCTGGAGGCAACCGTCGCCGTGGAGGGCGAAGACGTGCTGATCGAAGATGACGTGCTCGGCGGTGTTGAACTTCGCCGCGGCGCGTTTGGCGGAAATAGCGAATCCGACCGCGTTGCCGATGCCTTGGCCGAGCGGGCCGGTGGTGGCTTCGACGCCGACGGTTTCAAAGGACTCCGGGTGGCCCGGGGTGTGCGATCCGAGTTGGCGGAAATTTTTCAGCTCCGCGATTGGCAGATCGTAGCCGGCGAGGTGCAGCCACGTGTAGAGGAACATCGAACCGTGCCCCGCGGAGAGAATGAAGCGGTCGCGGTTGAGCCATTTGGGAGCGTCGGGAAACTGGCGGAGTGCGCCGCTGTAAAGGACGGCACCGATGTCGGCGCAGCCGAGCGGCAAGCCGAGGTGGCCGGAATTGCAGGCGTGGACGGCGTCCATGGCGAGGCCACGGGCCTGGGTCGCGGCTTGGGAGAGGAGGTCGGTATTCATGAGAGTCGTTCGGAATGAGTGAACAGGGCGCGGAGGGTAGGAGCTCGGATCTTGCTGGCAAGCCGCAAGCGGGGCAGCTTCGTGGCGATCGTTTCATTGGGAAAATGCGCGCGATGCATTTTCATGAGAATTTTGTCTTGCGTCAGCATGCAAGCGGACTAATTTCCCGCCCGCCGCACGCGGCAAGGTTAGCAAGACCCGTTCGTCTAACGGTTAGGACTCCAGATTTTCATTCTGGCAATAGGGGTTCGATTCCCCTACGGGTTGCCAATTTTTGTTTTCGAAAAGCCACTCTCGCAGAGTGGCTTTTTTGTTGGTCGATGAGCTCTCGAATGCCTCGGGATTTCAAAATTTTCGCAATCGCGGAAGCTCCTCCCGATGCTGTGCTTTTTTGCGGTGGTTGTTCGGGCCTCCGCGTGGGCTTTACTCCGAGCGACATGCTATTTTCGGATTGGCGATCCCTCGTCACTGGCCACGAAAAAGGCGGACCTCCGTGAAGAGGTCCGCCTTGGCTGAAATACCTTATAGAGCTGGAACAGAGGTGTTACCAGCGACGGCCACCGCCACCGCCGCCACCGCCGCCACCGTAACCACCGCCGCCGCCGCCGCCGTAGCCACCTTTGCCGCCACCGCCGCCGCGACGGTCACCACCGTAGCCGCCGCCGCCACCGCGACGATCGCCACCACCGCCGCCGCCACCAAAGGAGGGGCGGTCTTCGCGTGGACGTGCTTCATTGACGGTCAGATTGCGGCCGCCGAAATCCTTGCCATCGAGACCGCGGATAGCGGCTTCCATCGCTTCTTTGGAGCCCATCGACACGAAGGCAAAGCCACGTGGGCGGCCAGTTTCGCGGTCCATGACCAAATTCACTTCGCTCACAGGGCCGAATTGGCCGAAGGCTTCGCGCAGCTCATCTTCGCCGGCGGAGAAGGGGAGATTCCCCACATACATCTTGTTACTCATTGCTAATCAGGTGGCCCGAATTTTCCTACTGTCTCTTCTTCGACTGTTCCCGAGAACCGGGTTTCAAATCACCACTGAATGCAATTCACTTGATGACCCTCCATGCCTTGAATTTGCCAGGGCGGCGAGCGCGGCGTGAGAATGAGTCGAGAGACATGGTGAACAAGCACCGATTTTGAAAACTTTTCCTTCGTATTTCCACGCAATCGGGGCTTCTTGGGAAAAGTGTGACACGGTGGATTGACCGGATGCGCGGCACGGACTATGAAGAGCCGTCCTCCGGGACACGAACCTTCATGAAAAAACGTATTTCTTTCGAGCGGGTGGATTGGGTGAACACCGTCTTCCTCTTACTCATCTCCCTGCTCGCCGTGTGTGCGGCTCCAATCTACCTCTGGCATCATGGGATGAATGGCTTCTTAGGAGGCATGTTCGCCTTCTACTGCATCGCCACCGGGATGAGCATCACCCTTGGCTACCATCGCTTGTTTTCGCACTTGTCCTTCAAGGCGAAGTGGCCGGTGCGTCTGTTCACATTGGTCTTCGGTGCCTGTGCTTTCGAGAACTCGGCGCTGAATTGGGTTTCCGATCACCGCCGCCATCACAAACACACCGATCATGATGACGATCCCTACGATATCTCCCAAGGTTTCCTGTGGGCCCACATCGGATGGATCCTCTTCAAGCGCCTGCCTGAGCCGCCTTTGGATAATGTGAACGACCTGCGAAAGGACCCGCTCGTCATGTGGCAGCACCGCTGGGACAAGATGATCGCCTTGTTCGTCGGGCTCATCCTGCCTGCTGTTCTCGGTTACTTCTTCTCGGGTGGTTGGACTGGCGCGCTTGGCGGCTTCCTGATCGCCGGCGTGCTGCGAGTTTTCGCCGTGCAGCAGTGCACCTTCTTCATCAATTCGCTCTGCCACACGATCGGTAACCAGCCTTATTCCACCCGTTGCAGTGCTCGTGACAGCTTCGTGATGTCGCTTTTCACCTTCGGCGAAGGTTATCACAACTATCACCACGAGTTTCAACACGACTATCGCAATGGCGTGAAGCCTTGGAACTTCGATCCGACCAAGTGGTCGATCTGGTTTTTGTCGAAGATCGGTCTGGCGAGTGACCTCCGTCGTGTTCCCGACACCAAGGTTCTGCTCGCCGAAATGGCGGAGGCTCGTCGTCGCGCCGATCTGGAGCTGGCTCGCTTGAAAGAGTCTGGCGAGAATCCGCTGCGGGAGAAAGCGATCGAGGCAATGAGCGCGCTGAGCGAACGTCTGAGCGCCAACTACCATGAGCTCGAAAAGGCAATGGCCGACCGTGTGGAGCTTTCACGTCAAGCCCTGCAACGTTGGAGCAAGGAAACCCGTGAGATGCTTCGTGATCTCGGTCAGATCCGTCGGGGTCGCTTGCAACCAGCCTAAGGATCCGACTTTTTGATGGCCGCCGGGGAGCACATTCCCAGGCGGCCTTTTTCGTTGGGCTTGGGCAATGTTGGACGAATTTGAATCGTCGGCTTGCGGGATGGCCGAAATCGGCAGAGGGGAAGGGATGCCAGAATCATTTCATGCATGGGCTGCGTTCGCTACCGGCGCGAGGCTCCAGCCGTTTTCCTATCAACCCGGCGATCTCGGGCCGGAGCAGGTGCAGATTCGCATCGAATCCTGCGGGATCTGTCACTCCGATCTTTCGATGATCGACAACGAGTGGGGGAATTCTGTTTTTCCGCTGGTTGCCGGCCATGAGGTGGTGGGCGTGGTCGAAGCAGCGGGTGATTTCGCCAAGGGTGTGAAAGTCGGAGATCGAGTCGGCTTGGGATGGTTTGCCGGCTCTTGCATGAGCTGCCAGCCCTGTCTTTCCGGTCGACACAATCTCTGCGGGAGCGCCGAGCAGACCATTGTGGGACGTCACGGTGGCTTCGCCGATCGCGTCCGCTGCCACTGGAGCTGGGCGATCCGTTTGCCGGATGGTCTGGATCCGCGAAAGGCGGGGCCGCTCTTTTGTGGCGGGATCACAGTGTTCGCGCCGCTCGTTGATTTTGGAGTCAAGCCAACGGATCGGGTGGGAGTGATCGGTATTGGGGGGCTGGGTCATTTGGCCATTCAATTTCTCAGCAAGTGGGGTTGTCATGTGACGGCTTTCACTTCGAATGCCGACAAGGCGGACGAGGCCAAGTCGCTCGGTGCTCACGCGGTGGTGGATTCCCGTGATGGGGGTGCAATGAAATCGTTGGCCGGCACCTTTGACTTTATCCTTTCGACCGTGAACGTCGCCCTCGACTGGACCGCTTATCTGGAGCTCTTGGCTCCTGACGGCAGATTGCACTTTGTCGGCGCGGTTTTGGATCCGGTCGCGGTGCCGGCCTTTGCGTTGATCGGCGGCCGCAAGCGGATTAGCGGCTCGCCGCTCGGATCGATCGCCACGGTGGTCGACATGCTCGATTTTTCGGCCCGCCATGGGATCGCTGCGCGGACTGAGAATGTTCCGATGGGTGACGTGAATGCGGCCCTCGATCACCTGCGCTCCGGTAAAGCGCGCTATCGAATCGTTCTTGAAAACTGAATCCATGACCTCTCGCGATTTTATTCTTCCTTCGTTCTTCGGCGATTCGCTGGCGCTCGGGCTTCACTGGATTTACGACGCAGCTAGGATCGCTGCCCTGCATCCCGACGGCATTCAAAGCTACGATGATCCTCGTAGTTCTTATCATCCGGGAAAATCCGCGGGGGATCTCACCCATCTCGGGGACCAGATGCTGCTCTTGTTAGAGTCGCTCGCGGCGGGTGGGGGATCGATTGTCGGCTGGCCGAGGGACTGGCGTGCGTGGGCGGAACGGATCCGAGACGATGGCAGTAGCTATCTCGACGGCGCGACGCGTGGGACCTTGGGAAATTTCGCTGTAGGTCGATCCCAGCCGTCGGCTTCGAGCGATCTGGCCGGCGCGGCAAGGATTGCGCCGTTGTTCGCGGTTCATGACAAGGTCGAGGCATTGGTCGCTTCTGCCCGGGTGCAGACCTCGCTGACTCACGGGGATTCGCGTGTGATCGATGCCGCCGAATTTTTCGCTCGTACCGCTTTTTCGGTAGGGGTGGGTGCGGGTTTTCGCGAGGCCTTCGAGGAGGCTTCTTCACAGCGATACGACGCCTTGCCGGCGGATGAATGGTTCGGCTTGGCGCTCCGGGCTGGGGGCGATCTGCCTACTGCGGCGGCGGCTTTGGGATTGGGTTGCGACATTGAGGGAGCCTTCCCGCTTACGCTCGCGCTGGCGCTTCGGCACGAAGGGAATCCGGTGGCGGCGCTTTCTGCGAATGCGATGCTGGGTGGTGATTCCGCCGCGCGCGGTCTGTTGCTTGGGCTGCTGCTTGGAGCTCGTCACGGGATCGATGCCTTTCCTGATTCGTGGACGAGTCGTTTGCGGGGTATCGATAGGATCAATGGCGCGCTGGAGCGTTTGGGATCGTGATGAACAGCACCCTTCGGTCCTGGGGCTGGCCGTTGGCTATGGCGTTATCCTGCCTGATTTTAGGCGGCTTTTCCGGCGCTGTCTCGGCTGACGGAGGCAGTGGAGAGTGGTATCGAGGGCTCGTCAAAACTCCCGGCACGCCGCCGTCCTGGCTGTTCGGTCCGGTGTGGTCGCTGCTTTACCTCCTGATGGGTTGGGCCGCTGGACTGCTGATCGTCAGAAAAGCATGGCGAGCACTCTGCCCATTCGGACTACAGTTCGTCCTGAATCTCCTGTGGTCACCGGTCTTTTTTGGACTGCGGGAGCCGGAGATCGCGTTGGGGGTCATCGTGGCGATGCTGCTGTTGATCGTCCGCACGATGGTTATCGTCCATCGGACTTGCCCCCCAGTCGTCTGTTTGACGTGGCCCTATCTCGGATGGGTTGCTTATGCGACTTGGCTCAATGCCGGGATCGTCTGGTTGAATCCTTAAAATGTTTCCAAGGCAGTACGCGAAAGCAGGGACCTGATTTGCCAGGTCCCTGTCGGGAAGAACATTTCACTTCAAGCACGGGTCACGCCCGTGGCACGCAAGCCCTTAGGACTTGTAACGCAGGCGCTTCTTATGGCGGTTCTGCTTCA
The DNA here is from genome assembly GCA_004293445.1 of Verrucomicrobiota bacterium. GTDB lineage: Bacteria > Verrucomicrobiota > Verrucomicrobiia > Verrucomicrobiales > Akkermansiaceae > Haloferula. The sequence goes on from RDYP01000014.1 coordinate 24,368, forward strand.
TGCGCTTTTTGCGCTTGTGCTTGTTGATCTTGGTCTTACGGCGTTTCTTCAGCGAGCCCATGGTGGTGCTTGGTAGTTACGGGTGGATGGGAAAATTTCAGGGGACGATTTTGTTCAAAGGATACTCGATGATGCCTTCGGCTCCGAGTTCCTTGAGGGTCGGGATGATGTCGCGGACGACCTTCTCGCAAATGACGGTCTCAACCGCCACCCAGCCCTCTTCGGACAAACGGGAAACGGTGGGACGGCGCATTGCGGGCAAGAGTTCCAACAGGGCGGGCAGCTTGTCTGTCGGAAGATTCATTTTCAAGCCCACTTTGTCGCGAGCTTCCAGTGCGGCCTTGAGAAGCAGGGTCAGCCGCTCCATTTTTTGACGCTTCCAAGGGTCCGCTGCTGCGGCCTGGCTGGCGTAAAAATGCGGGAAAGAGGTAAGGAGGGTATCGACGATACGCAGCTTGTTGGCCTTGATCGACGAACCGGTCTCGGTGACATCGACGATCGCATCCACCAAATCGGGGACTTTGACTTCGGTGGCACCCCAAGAAAACTCCACCTCGGCATGGATGCCTTTCTCCTTCAGATAGCGCTCGGTGATCGCCACGCCTTCTGTTGCGATGCGCTTGCCTTCGAGGTCCTCGGGCTTGCGGATCGGCGAATCCTCGGGGACCACCAGCACCCAGTGCGTGGGTCGTGGTGTGGCTCGGGAATATGGCAGTTCGGCCAAATCGACCAAGCTGCCATCGAACTCGCTGGCCCAGTCGAGGCCTGTGATGCCGCAGTCGATGAAGCCTTGATCGATGTAGCGAGCAACTTCCTGGGCCCGGATCAGATAGAGATCCAGTTCCGGGTCGTTCGACGAAGGACGCAGGCCGCGGGATGAGACATAGACCTCATATCCGGCCTTCGCGAGAAGGTCGAGAGTCGGGCCTTCCAAGGATCCCTTGGGAATGGCGAGTTTGAGGGTTCTGTCGGGACTGTCCGGCATCGTGCGGGGCGGCGGGGATAGCGGGTCGCGGCCGGGGAGGCAAGGGAAGTTTTTCAAAGGCGGCTCGGCATGAGTGCCTCAAGGCAGCGGAGGTTGTTAAGATTTTCGGAATGGGGACTGGGATGCCCTTCATCCCATCGATTCGTGGGATGCTGTAGGGATCGGCGAAGAAAGCCTCGATCAACGACGAGTCGATTCCGCGTTCATGGTTTCATGCATCCGATTCACGAGCCCGATGCGGGTCATGAGAGACCGGCAGCTCCGTCTTTTTTTCGCCAGAAAAGCAGGCGCAAGCTGTTGAGCACCACTACGACGGTCGAACCTTCGTGGCCCAATACCCCAAGCGGCAAGGGGATCCAGGAGGCTAGCGCGGCGATGGCAAGTAGCACGACAACTCCAAGCGATAGCGCGAGATTCTGGCGGATGATGGAACGACAGCGGCGACTGAGGTGGAGAGCGTCGACAATGCGTTCCAATTTGTCTCGGGTGAGAACGATGTCCGCCTGCTCCAGTACCGCGTCGCTGCCTCGCAAGCCCATGCCGATTGAGATGTCCGCCGCGGCGAGGCTGGGCGCATCGTTCACCCCGTCCCCGGCCATCGCCACCATTTCTCCCTGCGCTCGCCATTCTTGGATCGCGGCGACCTTGTCTTCCGGATGCAAGCCGGCGCGAAAGTCTTGGAGCCCAAGCTCGCGGGCCACCCACTGCGCCGATTCCGGACGGTCGCCTGTGAGCATGGTCACCCGAATGCCTTCCGCAGCAAGCAAGCGGATCAGAGGAGCGGCTTCGGTCCTTGGTGCATCGCGCAGCAGAAGACGCCCCCGCAAATCCCCGGCCTTTACCAGCACTTCTGTCAGGCCGGGTTCGGGATCGGGGAGAGCGGTGAGCCACGCGTCGTCAGGAAACATCGCTCGCCGACCCTGGCTTGCGGCTTTGCCACCGACGCTTGCCTTCAGGCCGCGCCCCGCCAGCGACTCGAAATTCACGACCGCTCCCGCATCGGGCAGATCCCTCCGGAGAGCCTCTTTCACGATCGCCCGTGACAGCGGATGAGTCGAATTTCCCGATAAGGCCGCGGCAATCCCTAACAGCTCATCCTCATGCCCCGGCGGCGAGGTTTCACTGCCCAACAACTCCAGTTCGCCTTTGGTCAGCGTGCCCGTCTTGTCGACCGCCAGCCGACGAATTGCCGCCAGATTTTCCAAAGCCACTCCGCCGCGGAACAGGATCCCGCGCCTCGCCCCCGCCGCAATGCCGGCGAGGATGGCACTGGGGATGGAAATCACCAAGGCGCAGGGAGAACACACCACCAGCAGGGTCATGGCTCGGTAGAAGGCCGATCGCTCGCCGTGGTCGAGGAAGGCCGGGATTCCCGCGCCCCAGTGCCAGTAGAGGAACATCGAAAACGAAAACCCGAGGATGCCCACGGTGTAGCTCGTGCCAAAGCGGTCGGTAAAGCGCTGCGACGGTGCCTTGCTGGCTTGGGCCTCGCGGATCAGGCGGATGATGCGGGCTTGGGCGCTGTCTCCCGGAGGGCGCGTCACTTCCGCCTGAATCACGCCCCAGGTGTTCAGCGTGCCGCCGAAAATCGTGTCGCCAGGAACTTTCTCCACCGCCACCGATTCTCCGGTCAGGCTCGATTCATCCGCGGCGCTTTCACCCTCAGTGATCCTTCCATCGGCCGGAAACTGCTCGCCGGGTAGGACGCGGATCGTCATGCCGCTTTCCAAATCGGCGACTGCCACTTCGCGGATGACCCCTTCTTTGTCGACCACCAGTGCCCGCTTAGGAGCGTCGCGAAACAAGCTGCGGATCTCTCGCTCGGTTCGCGCCATCGCCATGGCCTCCAGCGCTCCGCTCAGTGAGAAGAGAAAAAGCAGGGCGGCACCCTCCCACCAGGCCCCGATCATCGCCGCGCCGGCCGCCACCGCCAGCATGAGAAAATGAATGTCGAGCCGCATTCTACGGAGCTTGCCGTAGGTTTCGATCGCCGCCTCCCAACCGCCCGCCAGATAGGCCGTAGCATAGAGTCCGGTCGCGATCTCCGGCGTCGCAGTGCCGCGTTCCACCCATACTCCGGCCAAAGTCGCCACTCCACAAATCGCGGCGGAACTTAAAAGCCAGGGCCAGCCCGCTTTTTCCTGATCGGTCATTCCCTGCCATATACCCCCTTGGCAATCCTAGAGCAAGGCACAGTCTGTGCACCTTCAAGACCGAATCCGACTTGTCCCCATGCCCTGCGATTGCTACTCCCGGTTTCGTCATGGGCGTTTCGTCACTCGGCAAAATCTTGGCCCTGCTTCTCGTCCTGTGGTCTGAAATCCCAGCCGTAGCGGGGGAAATCGACAGCCCGCTCGGCCGTGCGATCCGCGCCGATGATCGATCTGCGGTGTCGATGCTTCTCGCCAGCGGTGCCTCACCCGAGGAATCCATCGCCGAAGGCCAGCGTCCTCTTCATCTCGCCATCGCCCTGCGCCGCGCCGAGATCGTCGCGATCTTGCTGCGCCACAGCGCTTCGCCCCATGCGAAGCTCGATCCCGCCCACCACGATTCCTTCCTTCCTCTGCTCCAGGACGATCTGCTCCGCTGGTTGCTGCGCCACGATCGCGACATCACGCCCTTGATGCTCGCGGCTGGCAGCGGCGATACGGAGATCGCCCTGGCCTTGATGAACGCAGGCGCTTGCAGCGATGCCTCGACGCCGTGCCATCGCATCACTCCGCTCAGCATTGCCGCACGTTCGGACGATGTGAAGATGATGCGTCGGCTCCTTGGCAAGGACCCCCTGTTGGAAGAGCGCCGCATCCTTGTCGATCTCTCCGGCCAAAAGCTCCGGGTCTTCGATTCCTCTGGTCTCGAGCTGCTGAATGCCGACGTGTCCACCGGAAAGAAGGGCTTTGCGACCCCCGTTGGCACCTTCGCCATCACGCACAAACACCGTGAATGGCACTCTTCCTACACTGCGGTTCGCATGCCCTTTTTCCAGCGGTTGAGCTGTGGTGATTTGGGTCTTCATCAAGGCATCGTCACCGGGAAAAAAGAATCGCGCGGATGCATCCGCCTTCACCCTGCCGATGCCCGGCAGCTTTTCGCGCTGACCGAGCCCGGCGATCGCGTCGAAATCCAGCCCTAAGGTCGCTCACTCGTTGAGAACTACCCGTAGGCGGAGAAACCGGCGGGACTCTCCGGCGATGGGCCACGAGATACTGCGCTTCACGAATCCCGCAACGGCCGGGACGAAGGGAGTGGACGAGGACGTCGATCCCGCCGGCAAGGTTGCGGACCACGGAGCATCAACGAGGTCCGTCGAGCTTTCCACCAAGTACGACAAACCTCGTTGCAAGGCGTCTGATCGTTCGGGAAAAGAGAAAGAGATCATGCCACTGGATTCCTCAATTACCGGCAGCTGGGAAATCCCTGATGAGGTCGATGTCGCGCCTGATAGTGGATCCCCGCCAAGCGCGTATTCCATCAGGTTGACGATGCCGTCATGATCGGGATCCGCTTCTTGTCCGCTCGCCGCGAGGCCATTCGTCCACCCGGCGTAGGACGGTGCTAGGGCGAAAGACTGGCTGGAAGCGGTCGCGGCAAATCCTTCCGACTCACGAGTTGCGTTCACGACCAGCAAAGAGGCCACCGGCAAGGCAGACCAAGTCGCGGTGACCACCGCGTTGTCGCTCGTCGTCATCTCCCACTTGCGGACCGACCAGACCCCACCGCCCAGGTTTTCCGTCAACCATCCATTCGGCGTCGTCACCGTGCTCGGCCATTGTCCGGCCGCGAAGCTCAAGGTCAGCGCGGCAGCATGCGTCGTGCTCGATGACGTGTTGTCCATGATGAACGTGATACTGCCCGGCATGGCCTGCCGCTGGAGCGATGGGCTCGCGGTGCTGCTCAAGGCAAGCGTCGCTGTCGCCGTAGAATCGTGGGGCCGCATCCGATAGCCTTGTGGATTCAACAAGGCATCGAGCGCCGTAATGTATCGCGGGACGAAGGTATCATACATCTTGTAGCCTGTGGGTGTCGCACCGACGGCGCTGTGAGTACCCACTAGGGCCGGTTGGCCGTTCACCATGTGGAAAGAGGGGCTGCCGGAATCTCCGCCTTCGGGCGAGAAATAGCAGTCGGCAGCGTTTGTCTCGGCACTCAGGTAATCGAAGGTGAAAAAACGAGTGGTTCCTTGTGGATCGTTGGGAACTTGGAGGCTGCTATCGATGAATCCACCGATCACCCCGCGCCCAGCCCGCGCGGTCTTGCCGAAGACGATCAGTTCTTTGTTCTGATATTGAGGCGCGGTCGCGGAGAAGGAAGGGAGGTTGAGTTTGAGGTAGGGAAAGGGTTTCACCGTCGCCGGTACCGGCTGCGAAAGGGTCGCGAGAGTGAGGTCGGAGTTTCCTCCCAGATGGCCCGGAACGATCGTCGCAGCGGAAACGGTCCGATCGACCACGACTCCGTTCGTGTCGATGAATCGGATCGTCTTACCCGTCGGCATGCCGTAATGTGTCGCCCACAGAAAGTGGCGTGGCGTGACCATCGCGCACTGCTTGTAAGTCTCTGCCGGAAACCAAGCGACCCCGGTGAACTTGCTCGCATCGTAGAGGAAGGTCGGGTTCATCGTCGGCGTAGCAGGAAACCCGACGAACCGGTCATGTACGCTGGCATTGTAGGCGCGATGTACCACCCCCCATGCCGGCTGGAATGCCGCTAGGAGCAGGATTGATCGGGATAAATGACTCAAGCGGCGGAATTTAAGGCAAGATTTCCCCGGCTGCCAGCTACCGATTGTGGCATCCAAGCAACACCACGCCCTTCGAGTGCGAGGGAGCCGCGTCGATCGATGATCCTGCCGACCTCGACCGCACCCATGCCATGCGTCCGCCCTTTCTGGTCGCCGGCGAGCGGTGGTTTTGGATCGCCGGCTTTGCCATCGGCCCGCCCGGCGCGCTCGTAGCTCCGTCACAAGTTGCAAGGCCGGGCTTGCGCTCGTCTCTCCGCCCGCCATGCTCCCGCCCGTAGTGAATCCCATCCCGGTCGAACCGTCGTTCGAAGCCTTCCGCGCGCTGGCGGAGCAGGGCAATGTCGTGCCCGTTTACACCCAGCTCGCGGCGGACTTTGAAACTCCGCTCTCGGCGTACCTCAAGGTGCGCGATGCGCGGCATTCTTTCCTGCTCGAAAGCGCCGAAAGCAGCGACAAGGGTGGACGATGGTCGATCATCGGCAGCGGCCCGCGCCGGGTCATCGAGGCTCGAGGCAAGGATCTGACGATCCTCGAGGGCGGGGAGCTGAAGCATGTTACGGTGGAAGACGACGTGCTTGCCGCGCTCCAGCGCCACATGGCTGACTATCGCCCCGTGGTTCATGGCAATCTCCCGCCTTTCTGCGGCGGACTGGTCGGCTACCTCGCCTACGATGCCGTCCGACAGTTCGAGCCTACCGTACCGCCTCCGCCAAAAGACGAGCTGGGCATCCCTGACGCCGTTTTCCTGCTGGCCGACACGCTGATCGTCTTCGACCAGCGCCTGCGCCGTCTGCAAGTCATCGCCAATGCTTTCACCGATGATCATGCGACGCTGGAGGAGGCTTACGCTGCCGCCCGAACGAAGGTCGCCGCTATTGTGGAAATGCTCAATCGTCCGCTCCATGTGCCTGCCCTGAACGGCCTCGTGCCCGTCGAGGCGGCGGCAGCGGAAAGCAATACCACCCAAGCGGAATACGAGGCGATGGTTCTTAAGGGGAAGGAATACATCGCTGCAGGTGACGTGTTCCAGTTCGTGCCCAGCCAGCGTTTCGCCACCGATTTCCAGCGCTCGCCGGTCGATCTCTACCGCGCGTTGCGCCATGTGAATCCATCGCCCTACATGTTCATCTTGGAGCTCGGGGGCTTCTCCTTGGTCGGTTCATCGCCGGAAGTCCACGTGCGCGCCATCGCGGGACGGATCGATATCCGCCCGATCGCCGGGACCCGCTGGCGCGGCAAGACATCCGCGGAGGATGATGCCCTCGCCGCGGACCTCCTCGCCGATCCCAAAGAGCGTGCCGAGCACTTGATGCTGGTGGATCTCGCGCGAAATGATGTCGGACGGATCGCGAAGCACGGCAGTGTGAAGGTCGACGATTTCATGATCGTGGAGCGTTACAGCCACGTGATGCACATCGTTTCGAACGTCACCGGCGAGCTCGACGACACCCATAGTAGTTACGACGTCCTGCGTGCGACTTTTCCTGCTGGAACGGTCAGCGGCGCGCCGAAGATTCGCGCGATGCAGGTGATCAACGAGCTGGAGAAAAGCAAGCGCTGCGCGTATGCCGGCGCCGTTGGCTACTTCGGCTTCGATGGTGGCCACGATTCCTGCATTACCCTGCGTACCTGTCTGCTCAAGGACGGAAAAGCCTATGTTCAGGCGGGTGCCGGGGTGGTCGCCGATTCGAACCCCACCTACGAATACGAGGAAACGGTCAACAAGGCGAAAGGCATGCTCCGCGCCATCGCTTTGGCCAAAACTCTGGAAAGCTGATACAGAAAGCTCCGACCTTCGATTTCCCATGTTGCTGATCATCGACAACTACGACTCCTTCACCTACAACCTCGTCCAGTATTTCGGCGAACTCGGCGCGGAGATGAAGATCGTGCGCAACGACGCGCTGAGCGTGGACGAAGTGAAGGCGCTTAAACCCGAGCGGATCTGCATCTCGCCGGGACCTTGCACCCCGAACGAGGCGGGGATCTCCTGCGAGTTGATCGAAAAGCTGGGCGCGAGTACGCCGATCCTAGGAGTTTGCCTGGGCCATCAATCGATCGGCCAGGTCTACGGTGGCGAGGTCGTCCGCGCCGCCCAGCTGATGCATGGCAAGACCTCGCCGATTTTTCACGAAGGCAAGAGTGTCTTCGCCGGCCTGCCGAGCCCCTTCGAGGCGACCCGCTATCATTCGCTCGTGGTCAAGCGCGAGACCTTGCCTGACTGCCTGGAGATCACGGCTTGGACCTCCGACGGCGTGATCATGGGTCTCAAGCACAAGGAGCATCCGGTCCACGGCGTGCAGTTTCACCCGGAGTCCATTCTCACCCAGGATGGCAAGCGGATCCTCGAGAATTTCCTGCGTTTCTGAGTCGGGCATCGCTCAGGCTTGCCGGAGCATCTCGATGATTGCGGCAATCAAGTTCAGCAAAGCGATCACGCAGAAGGCAATCTTCCAGCCACTCATCGGATACAAGGCGTGGGCCTTGCCCGTCACCGCGTTGACCGCGCCTTGCCAGGTTTTGCCGCGATACTGATAGCCGAGCAGCCAGATCGGTACGAGGATGTGTTTGAAGGTCTTGTTGGAGTATTCGGGCTGGATCCGTAGATTGCGATAGGTATCGCCAGGAACTTCTCGGCCGCACATTTCACGGAGGATTGCCTCCATGACACCGAAGCCGCTGCGCGAGGCATCGGACAGGGGAACTTGGTAGTGTTCAACCTGCCATCCGGACACAAAGCGGGTCTCGTAGGGCACAAGTTCGTGGGTGGGAAAAGGCTCCAGTGCTGTGAGAAGCTCGGCATCCAGACCGCGGGAACCCGAGACGACGATGTCATCGAACGAGGTTGAAATTTGCCCGCTGCTCGGCTGCCAGCGGATTCGCCGCTCTTGTCGGGACACCGTTCGGCCTTGGGAGTCCCGGCTTGTTACAGTGACGTAGTAGTAAGTGCCGCTTTCCGCCGTCCACGGGCACTCCGCGGCGGCGTCGAAGGTCCAGTAGGGGAGATACACGCGCTGGATGCGCTCGATGAGATTACGGCGTTTGAGGTCGTTCGGGGCGAACCATTTTGACGCGAGAAAGGCTTTGAGCGCGTGATAGGCTTTTTCCTGCGAGACGCTGGCAGGGAGCAGCGACTCGGGAGGGACTGGGCTGGAAATGTCCTGGTAATCCAGCAGTTCCGGAGAGCCGCAGAAATCGCAGTGCCGGGCGACGGTTTGGACGCTGCGCACGATCACGGCGTGACAGTGACCACACTGCACCCGTCGTTCTGTCGGATCTGCTTGACCTGCTCCTGCATCGATGCAGGCGAGCGCGAGGTCGAGATCGTGCTCCACAATCAGATCCGGCAAGGGCGGTGGGGAGTTTCTGACGAAATGCTTGCCACAGTAAGGACAAACGAGCTGCGTCTTGGCGGGGTTCCACTCTCCTTTGCCGCCACAGCCGTCGCAGACATGACGTTCTAGGGATCGCAGATCCGCCTCGATGCCGCGGCCCCGGGGCAGTGGCGGCGGCAGCTGTCTGCGGGGCACCAGAATCGGGGGACCAGGCTCGTCCGTATCGCTTGATGGCGTCTCCATCACAAGTCTTTGGATATGGAGCGTACGGCCATTGAAAGGAGGACGTTCAAGTCGGTCCGCGGTTTAGTGCGAAAGAAAGGCGTCGAGTGCGGCACGGGTGACTCGGTAGCTGGCCCCGATTTTCTTAGCAGCGAGTTTTCCGGACTCGATTTCCACCATCACGTCGCTCTCCGACACGCCGAGCATACGGGCGACGGTCGCGGGGTCGAGGATGTCGGGATTCGCCACGGCGGTCGCAGGAAGCGGCGGCGGGGTAGCGGTCCCCAAGCCACCCTGCTGCATGAGCTCTTTCGCGACCGCGAAACCCACGGCCAATTCGCCGGCCATCCCTGCCATGCCGCCACCCGCTCCGGTCGCCAAACCTTGGCCGATCTGATACTTCACGTAGTCGTTGAGATTTCCGATGGCGGACATGGCAGACCGCTTGTCGATGGCTTGTTCGACTTCAGGCGGGACGCTGACATTTTCAATAACGAAGGAGGCGAGCTCGATGCCGTATCTCGCGGAAATGACTGGATTGATCATCGGTACCAGTGCGTCACCAAGCTCGGTGCAACGCGTAGCGATATCGAAGACTGGCACGCGCGCGGTGGCGAGGGAGTCGGAGAAGATACTCACGATCCGAGAGCGCATGACGTCGGAGAATTCCTCGACGCGGAAGTCATGATCCGATCCTGCGACCTCTTTGAGGAAGAGGGGAACGTTCACCACCTTGAAGTCATAGGTTCCGTAGGCACGGGCGCGGACCACTCCGAGGTCGGCGTCGCGCAGCATGATGGGATTCGCGGTGCCCCATTTGTTGCCGGTAAAGAGCCGGGTGTTGACGAAATAGACGTCGGCCTTGAAGGGCGATTGGAAGCCGTATTTCCAGCCTGCCAGCGTGGTAAGAACCGGGATGTTGTCGGTGGCCAGCGAATGCTTGCCGGGGCCGAAGGTATCGCCGAACTGGCCGAGATAGAGGAACTGCGCAATCTGGCTCTCGCGGACGATGAGCTGGGCTCCGTTCTTGATGGCCTTGTCATCGTCGGGGAAGCGCCAGGCGATGGTGTCGCGCGAATCGTCCTGCCACTCCATGATCTCGAGTAGCTCGCCTTTGATGAAGTCCATGAGTCCCATAGGTTTGAAGAAGCTTGTCTCAACACCATGCCGTGGGCGGTGGGAGGCGGGCAATCAGAAAGCCATTGTGAATCTCAAGGCCCCAATCTGCTGCAGATAGGCCCGATGCGTGACCACGACACGAAAAAGCCGGGAAGGTTTCCCCTCCCGGCTTGGAATGGTTCGCGGATGCGATGGCGGATCAATCTTCCGATGGGCTCCACTCCTCGGTGGAGAGCGCGGCAAGATTGAAGGCCTGCTCGAGGCCGACCATCTCGGAAGACGGACGGAGGCTCTCAAAGCTGGCGCTTTCCTTCTTCAGGTCGGCTTCGCTGTAGTTCACGGCCTTGATCGAGAGGCCAATACGGCGCTCGACCTTGTCGACCTTGATCACGCGGGCTTCGACCTCGTCGCCAACCTTGATCACGTCCTTGACCTTCTCCACGTGGTCTTCGCTGAGTTGCGAGATGTGGATGAGGCCGTCGATATCGCCATCGAGGCTGATGAAAGCGCCGAAGGAAGCGATCTTCGCCACGGTGCCCTTGACCAAATCGCCGACCTTGAAGCGCTCGTCGATGTGGCTCCATGGATCATCCTCAAGCTGCTTGAGGCCGAGCGACACGCGCTGGTTGCCCTTGTCGATCGAAAGCACGATGGCTTCGACTTCGTCGTTCTTTTTGAGAACTTCGGAAGGATGATTGATCTTGCGGGTCCAGGACATGTCGGACACGTGGACCATGCCGTCGATGCCTTCTTCCAGTTCGACGAATGCACCGTAAGCGGTGAGGTTGCGGACCGGGCCTTTGATGGTGGCTCCGATCGGGTAGCGCATCTCGATTTCGTCCCAAGGATTGGGCTCGAGCTGGCGGACGCCGAGGGAGATCTTCTGTTCCTCGATGCTGATCCCGAGCACGATGGCCTCGATGACTTGATCGAGCTCCAGCACGTCGCTCGGGCGAGTGATGCGCTTGACCCAGGAAAGTTCGGACACGTGAACAAGGCCTTCGACACCGCGCTCAAGTTCGATGAAGGCACCATAGGGCAGGAGTTTGGTGACCTTGCCCTTGACGTTGGAGCCGATCGCGAACTTGCGTTCGATGTCTTCCCAAGGATTCTCGGACATTTGCTTGAGGCCGAGGGAGACGCGCTCCTTCTCGCGGTCGACGTCGAGGATGACGACATCCACCGGTTGGCCGATGATGAGCATCTCGGAAGGGTGGTTGATGCGGCCCCACGACATGTCGGTGATGTGAAGCAGGCCGTCCATGCCCTGAAGGTCGACGAAGGCACCGAAATCGGTGATGTTTTTGACCGCGCCGGTGACCTTGTCGCCAACCTTGACCCCCTGCAGGAAGTGCTGGCGAAGCTCCGCGCGCTCGGCTTCGATGACTTCGCGGCGGGAAAGAACGATGTTCTTCCGCTCGTCGTTGACCTTGACGATCTTAAACTCGTAAACGTTGCCGACGTATTCGTTGAGATCCTTCGGCGGGATGATGTCGACTTGGGAGCCGGGAAGGAAGGCTTCGACGCCGACATTGACGGTGAGACCGCCCTTGACGACCGACTTGACCTTGCCGCGAACGAGGCCGCCGTCTTGGAACACCTTGACGATCTTTTCCCAGTTCTGCTTGTGGGCCGCTTTCTCCTTGGAAAGAACGACCATGCCTTCGTCGTTCTCAAGGCGCTCGAGGAGCACTTCGACCTCGTCGCCGGCTTCGATTTCCTCATCCTCGAATTCGTTGGATGGGATGGCGCCCTCGGACTTGTAGCCGATGTCGACGAGGACGACTTGTGGGCGGATCTCGATGATCGTGCCCTTGACGATGGTTCCTTCGCGGAACTCGCGGAACTTGGCGTCGATCAGATCGCTGAGTTCCTGATTGTTGGATTCAAGCACTGAGGTGCTCATGGTGTTTGCGGGGTTGGGGTTAGGTTGGTTTGGTTTCGCTTTTCCTTCCGTCGATTGCCCCGGTGGAAGAACTGGCGGGCCACGGGGCTCCAACTGCTCGCCAGCAAACTGAAAGGTGAAACGGGGCACGGAGATTCAGTAGCTACGGCGACCCTGGCAAGCCGAAAATCCCCGATTTCAGCGACTTCCGCGATAAGAGGGACCTTGTGAGTTGATCGATTCAAAGTCCGAAACCGCCGGTCTCAGCTTGCACTTTCTCCGCTGCTCTCATGCCCGTCCTTTTGGCATGACTCTGCAATGCGCGCCAGCCAGCGACATAGTCCCCCCCACGCGGGGCGCTGAAGGCTTCCATCGGAAAGCACTTTTGGGAAAGGGTGGGAGGATCGGTGAGACGTGGACCAGCGGGACGGTCGGTGGGGGCGACTCTGCAACGGGTATGGGAAATGACGTCGCTGAGAATCCGCGACCGGAAACCCGTATCTCTTCGCGCTCGTTTTGCTTGGTTTGGCGGTCGCCGACTCCATTTCAGAGTGACCGTCGACCGTTTTGTTGGAATGGCATTGGTGCTCGAACCGGGTTAGTTCCCCGTTCCCTCGTTGCCGCTTTTCAAAATGATTCTTCGCTTCTTTGCCGTTTTCGCTGCCCTCGTTTGTTCACTTCATGCCGAATGGGAGGCGAGCGGACCTGTTACGATTTCTGGGACGGGCTCTGCGCTTGGACGTGTTGTGACCCTTCAGAGCCCGGCGCCAGGGACGATGGCTGGTGCGCGTTTCGGCCCGCTCGTCATCGACCCAGCGACTCGCGATCTCAATCTTCAGGCGGAAGTCGCCAGCTCAATCCCCGGTGGCAAGGCCTTTCGCCTGACGCTCTATCTCACCCATGACTCCGTTTTCCCCGATCAGGCCCAGAGGGTTCTTGCGCGGGCCAACCGATCGATCAAGGGCGACTCGCGCGGACGTGTCGGGCTCAATGCCTCGATTCCTCGTCACGCGATCCCTGGCAAGCCCATTCACGCCTTCATCGAACTCAGTTCGGCCGACTTGGATCGACGAGGGAGGCCCGGCCCACCTGCCGCTGGCAAGCTCGTGGTGCGGGGTATCGACCTGCTTTCGAGCAGCCTTCCCGCTGCATCGACGATCGAAGCCCGGCGCCGCTCTTTCCTTCAATTCGCGGGCCGCTCTGCCATTGCGAACGAGCTCGGTGGAATCCACACCAAGTCGACGCTTCGCATGCCCGGCCTGTTGGCGTCGATTATCGAGGTGAAGGATCCTCGGGACCCACGGCTCACCCGTTTCATGGAGGAGACCGTCCTCATCGTGAAAGCCCTGCGCGCCAACAAGAATCGAGTCGGCCCCTTCGAAATCTACTTTCCGATCGCGAATCACGTCGCGGCCAAGCGACTGCTCGGAACCCTGCTCACCAGTCATCCCGAATATCCGGCTTATGAGAAAGCGGTCTTCGATTTCCAGTGCTCCTGGCCGGATTACAAATCCAACGGGGATCACTGGCCACGCAGCCCGATCCGCGAGGCGAAGACGATTGCCGATGTGCCCGGCAATATCGACAACGGCAACTTCCGCCTGCTAGTCACTGCCGCCGGCTATCTCTCCGCCCAGACTTTCCCCCGGCTCCGCACCACCTTGGTGAATCCGAAGACCGGCGAGGCAACGGTATTCGAGCGCGAACGAATTCTGCGCGAAATGACGCTCTACCTGCGTCGGGTTTACCATTCGATCGCCACCTGCAATACCTGGGAGTATGGCGCGCAAACCTATCTCGCCATCGACTTCGCGCCGATCCACATGATCGCCGAATATGCCGAAGATCCTGAGATCCGGCGCATCGCGGTCCAAACCCTCGACTGCCTCTACAGCAGCCTCGCCACGTCTCTCAACCAGGGCCATTACATCCATGCTGCAGGCAGATCGAAAGGCGAGTTTCTCGGAACCGGGAGCGCCATCGGTTTCATCGGCTGGCTCGCCTTCGGCAGCGACCGTCCGGGACAAGGCTCGACCACGCCCTTCAATGTTTATCCCGCCCTACCCGGTCGCTATCGCGTCCCCGATGCCATCCGACCGACTCTCCGCTTTCCTTACGCCAAACGCGAACGGATCGGCGACGGGAGCGCTTTGGTGGCGACTTACACTTGGCAAAGCCGATCCTTCGGACTGACCAATGCGATCGAGGCTCGCGCGGCGGTGCGTCGTGCCAAGGACAAGAATTGGGACCGTGATAGTTTTTTCAAAGAAGCCGGGCGGAACAAACTCAATTGGATCGGCGAGCGACCTGGAGGCTTCAGCCCGCAGTGGGAGAATTCCCGCCAGCCCTACGGTCGCCTGCGCGACACGCCGAACGGACGCTACTACGGAAGCAACCCTTGGTCGCAGGTCGTCCAGCATCAGGGCACCCAGATCGGCCTTGCCGACGTCCGCGACGGCTATCCTTTTCGCAAGCTCTATGTCAGCTATCCGGTCCAGCAGCTTCGGGCCCGCGTCGTAAAATCCGACTGGACTCTCTGCCACAGTGGAAGCGTCGTCTTTGCTTTCCGCTCGCTCAAGCAGCCGACGACTCCCGCAGAAAACCGATCGGGTCAGATCACCGATTACTATGATTATCGTAAAACTGCGTGGATTCTCGAAGTTGCCGAAGCTCCGAAGTCTCAGGGGCGTAAGTCGGACGCCGCCGTTGCCGAAGAGATCGAACGTTTCCACCGCACTTTGCTGCGTTCCAAGGTCGAGGTGAGCGGTTTGGACGATGCGTCCAAGGAGTCACCCGTCCTCGCCTACACTTCGCCGATCAGCGGGCGGACTCTCAAGCTTGATGCCGCCGTCTATCCGATTCCTGCTGACGGCGACGGCGTGCCACCCGTCGATTATCCGGTCCTTGCCACCGATCCCGTGGAAAAAGGCGGGCCGAGGGTTCTCCAGCAAGACCAGCGGCTGCGCTGGTTCGGCCCTCGGGGTGAAACGCTCGTGGATCACGACTTCCGGGATTGGGTTCGCTGACGAGTTCATCGTTTCAGCGTTTTGAGCCTGCTCATGCCGATCCCGCAAATCCGCCACGTTTCTCACTTTTTCGATCAGAATGCTTTTCTTCCTCCGTCATCCCTCCTCTCTCCATCCATGAATTTTTTGTTCCGAACATGCGTCGTCCTTGCCCTGAATGCCGCGCTCGCTGCCGCCGAGTCGTCGCTTGAGGCCGATTTCCGCAATCCTCCCGTCGCCGCCCGACCCTATGTGTGGTGGCACTGGATGGGTTCGAATTTCTCGAAAGAAGGCATCACCAAGGACCTCGAGGCGATGAAGGCCGCGGGCATCGGCGGGGCCACGATTTTCAACATCACATCCGCCGTGCAGGAATCGCACAAGCCGACCCTGGACAATCCGTGGCCCGATCAAACGTATCGCAGTCCCAAGTATTGGGACGCAATGAGGCATGCAGCTGCCGAGGCGGGCAGGCTCGGGCTTGAACTTGGACTTCACAATACCGTCGGATACTCGACCACCGGCGGTCCGTGGATTGATCAGCAGCGGAACATGCAGCAAATCGCTTCCAAGTCGGTTCGCGTGGAAGGCGGTAAACGCGTGAGCATTGAAATCTCGCGCCCCGACCCGGTGGTGTATCGAGGCTGGGGTGCCACGGGTGCCAAGTTCGAACGCTTCGAAGACATCGCCGTTTTCGCCGTTCCCGCCGCAGGCGACATCGATCCGGCGAAGGCGATCGATCTCAGCGACTCTTTCAAGAATGGCCGGCTCGACTGGGATGCGCCCGCTGGCAGTTGGGAGCTGGTTCGCTTGTGTTCCGTGCCGACCGGCGCCAGTCCGCACCCCGTTCCGGACGAATTGGTGGGAAAGACATTGGAGGCGGACAAGATGAGCCTCGAGCAGAGTCGCTATCACTGGGACCAAGTGATCGAGCCGATGAAGCAACATCTCGGCCCTTATCTGGGCAAGAGCTTCAAGCATTTCTTGATCGATAGCTACGAGGCCGGTCCTCAAACTTGGACGGCGTCCTTCCGCGACGAGTTCCAGCAGCGCAAGGGCTACGATCCCCTTCCTTGGTTGCTCAGCTTGCAAGGTCGGGTGGTTGGAAATGCCGCGCTGACAGCCCGCTTCAAGTGGGACCATGCCGACGTGGTTCGTGCGCTCTACTATGAGCACGGCTGGCAAACCGCAGTGAACAAAATGAAGGCGGTTGGCATGGATCTCCAGTTCGAGCCTTATGGCGGGCCCTTCGATACGGTGGAGGGTGCGGCTCTCGCCGACCTGCCGATGGGGGAATTCTGGACCAGCGGTGGCGGAGGAATCAATGGTACCGTTGTCGCCGCTTCCCGTGCTGCCGGGCGTCGCGTGGTGGGTGCCGAGGCATTCACCGGACCGCCGGCGATCAGCAAGTGGAACGAGACTCCCGGCTTTCTCAAGCGCTCTGCCGACGGAACTCTCGCGAGCGGGGCGAACCGCTTGGTCCTTCATCACTGGGTTCACCAACCTTTCGACGACCGTTACAAGCCGGGCATGGGTATGGGCTGGTGGGGCACGCACTTCAACCGCCATCAGACTTGGGCCAAGGATGGGTCCGCTTTCTTCGCATATCTCGGCCGTGTCCAAGCTCTGCTCCAGTCCGGTGAAACGCCTTCGGACTTCGTGAGCATCGGCAAGTCACAGGGCTCGGACATCGCCTCGTGGCGTGAATTCCGCGAAGGACTCCAGGTGAAAGACGGGCGGATCTTGCTCTCTTCGGGTCGCAGTTATCCTTTCCTTGGCATCCCGCACGATGGCTTGCTTTCGCCGTCTGATCTACGACGCATCACAAGTCTGTTAGAGAGGGGTGCGGTGATCGTTTGCGCGAAACCGCGGGGCGCACCGGGTCTGGCCGGCTATCCGCAAAGTGATGCCGAGGTGAAGGCCTCGACGCTGTGGGACGGCGGGGGCGTCCGGGCTTTCGGAAAGGGCAAACTTTATACCCGTGGCGACATCGCTGCCGCCGTTCGCGATTTCAAGATTGAACCGATCGCCCGGATCAGTGGCGCGTCGGGCATCGTCACCACGGCGCGCCGCAGCGGAGGCACGACTCTTTTCTTTGTCGCCAATACCCGCGAGCAGGCCGTGTCCTTCACCGGATCTTTCCGCATCGATGGTCAGCGTCCGGAGTTGTGGGACGCGGAAGACGGATCCATCTGCCCGGCTCCCGTCTGGCGGCACAAAGATGGCCGCTGCGAGGTCGACCTGAGCCTCGGCGGGCATCGTTCCATCTTCGTAGTCTTTCGCGATGCCGCGCTGCCCGCCGATCATGTGGTATCGGTCGTGACCAAGCCCGTGGGAGAGGATGCGGTGGAAATCGTCAAGGCCCGCTTCGGTGCTGCGGAACCGCAGCGTTGGCTCAATGTGACCGACAAGTTGCGCCAACTCGCGGCTGGTGGAGGGCTCGATGTTGCCTCGGTGTCACCCGGTGTCTTCGGTAAGGATCCTGTGCCGAATGTGATCAAAACCCTCGAAGTCGAATACGGCCTCGCTGGCAAGACCGCGACAGTGCGCGTGGTCGAAGGCAAGCCGCTGCGTCTCGGCAAGTCCCGTGCTACCGATTTCCGGCTTTTCGCTGCGGCGGACGGATCGGTCCGTGCGAGTGCCACCGGAGCACTTTGTGCCGAGCTTGTCTTCGCATCGGGCAAGCGCCAGCCGCTGGAAATCGCTGCGCCCGCCTCTCCGGTCGAGCTCAAGGGGCCTTGGGAGGTCGCGCTTGATTCACCGGTCGCCCAACCGCGCCAGATCAAATTGTCGGCGTTGGGCGATCTCGCCAGTCATGCCGATGACGAGGTGAGATACTTTTCGGGCACTGCGACTTACCGACGTTCCTTCAAGCTCGATACCCCCCCGGCCAGTTTGCTGCTCGATCTTGGTCGGGTCCACGACCTTGCCCGTATCGTCGTCAACGGTCGGGACCTTGGTGTTCTCTGGCAGGCCCCCTACCGCATCGACATCGGCCCCGCTCTGAAGGCTGGTTCGAACCGTTTGGAGATCGCGGTGACCAATACCTGGCACAATCGCTTGGTGGGCGATGAGCAGCGGCCGGCGGATTTCGAGTGGGGTGAAGATCGGGGAGACCGGGGCCGTGCGATGAAAGCGTATCCAGCGTGGTTCCTGAAGAATCAGCCGCGCCCCGAGTCCGGCCGGAAGTGTTTCGTCGTCTGGTATTATCACCGCAAGGATAGCAAGCTCCTGCCCGCCGGGCTCCTCGGTCCGGTTCGTTTGCTTCCTGTTGCGACTGATACCACTAGAGAATGAGCGCGGGGTCGGTGGCTTAACGTAAAAGTCAATTTTCTGATCGCGAAAGACTGTCCGCTCTTATCGCGTTTCTCCTCGGTCTGGATGATTCCGCCATGAAGCTAGCCTGTTCCCTTTCCTCGATCCTCGCCCTTGCGATGGCTACCCTCTCATCCGCTGCCGAGCCTTCCATCCTGCCCGGCGGAAAGGATCGCTGGACTTTGGTGTGGCAGGACGAGTTCGACTACCCCGACGCCAAGCTCGACGAGCAGTGGGAGTCGCAGAACGGGCCGAGCGGCCACATCCTTTGCAGCCGCTGGCGGGAGAATGCGAAGGTGGCGGACGGGACGCTCAAGCTGATCAATCGCAAGGAGAAGCGAGGCGGCCAGGATTGGACCTCCGGTAGCATCCTGACGCGCAGGACTTTTCAATATGGATACTTCGAGTGCCGCTACCGCTATGCTGCGGCCGAGGGTACCAACAATTCATTCTGGTTGATGACCCGCGGTCCGAGACCGAAGACCGGCAAGTCCTTCGAGATCGATATCAACGAGGGCCACTATCCGAACAAGGTGAATACGAACATCCACAACTGGTCGGACATCAAGGTGGTCGATGGTCGCAAAACTCATCCCTCGTCGTCGCGTAGTTTCCCATTCGGCACGCGGCCGGACGTGACCATTCAGTTGGAGATCCCGGTAACCGCCAAGCGGGTGCGCTTCAGCTCCCGGCATCCCGGCCACTTCCACCTTGGCGAGTTTCGCTTGTACGCGCCAAACGCCGCTGGTTTTCCGAGGGCCCTCTCTCCGACGGCTGACCGAGACAAGCCCGGTCTTGTGAATTTCGCTCGCGATCCCGGCACCCGTGTCACCGTGAATGGACATTTTGACAAGGACGGAGCGCAGAGACTCAAGCACCTGATCGACGGCAAACCGGAGACGACTTGGATCACCCGGCGGGATGGGGTGAAGAGCGTCGAGTTCGAGTTCGATCGCGAACGGACCGTCGGCTGCGTCCAGTTTCTCAATGGCTGGAAAAATCGTGGCCATTGGCAGGGGCTCGCTTCGGAGTATCGGTTGGAATATCACGATGGCCGCCGTTGGGTGGAAATGTCCGCCTTCGATCTCAAGGACGGTACTGTCGACTTTGCCCGCGACTTCCATACCTACGGGCTGGAATGGACGCCGAAGGAACTCGTCTTCTACGTCGACGGCGAGGTGCTGCGCCGCGAAAAGAACGAGTTCTGCCACAGCCCGTCGCCGGTTTGGTTGAGTCTCGCGATCATCAAGTGGGCGGGGAAGATCAGTGATGCGATCGATGGCACTTTCATGGAAGTCGACCACGTCCGCGTCTATCAGGCTCGTTGATGGCTTTGGATTCCCTGTTAGGGATCGCCTCGATTTTCATCGGATCATGGCCTTGATTCCGATTTCTCCTCGAGGATGCGCCATTCCCCATCGGTGTCGGGTCCCACCATGATCGTCACGGGACTCTGATACTTCTTCAGAGTGGAAAATCGGTTTGCCGTGATGGTGACATTGGGAGCTGCCTCCAGATAGTTGACTTCAGAATACGTGCTGGTGTCGCCCCGGGCTTTGGCGAGCGGCATGACCTTTCGGAGCAGCGATTTGTATTCTTTTGGGTCCAGCTTCAGCGCTTGCTTTCTCCCGTCCGGATAAACCCGAGTGTTCTCGATCTTCGCCTTGTCTGAATAAAGCGCTGCAAGATCTGGATCAAAATTTTTCGCGAGCGTCGTGTATTCGGCGAACAGCTTCTTTGCTCTATCGATGCTCTCCGCGGCTGATGCGAATGCGGTCGCGATGAAAGTCGTGATCAATGCGACAAGTAGTGTTTTCATCGGGAGCTGGGTTCGAGTAGCCAGTGCATCTGGCGTGGGCGGAATGAAAATGTCGCGAGGAGTGCGGCAGTCGAGGCATTTCCGGGGGCGAGGATACCTCAAAAGTTTGGCTCTCCGCCAGATTTGCTGACGTAAAGGAGGGGTGGCACATCCCGGAACGGCCTTGGGCTGGGTGTGTGAAAACCTTCAACCTCAAAGCCTTGTTCGAGTTCGCCGGATGTGTCGTGGAGAAGATTCTCGTCGAGACGATCTGAGTGCAAGTCTCGGGCGTATCAAGTCACATTGCCCCCATTGCCAAGTAGCCCTCAAGGAAGTCCGTGAGGGAGAGATCGCCGTCTATGATCTGCCGCTTGGCGATAGGGCGGCGGTGTGGGTCAAGCTGCCAGTTGTTCAAGGCCGTTGCCCGAAGTGCTGGGAACTGTGCACGCCGCGGCCGCCCGAGGTTCACCCGACTCGCAACGCCACCTGGCGATTAATGCGCGCGGTGGCCGCGTGGGCGTTGCAAGCAACGTCGCGGCCATGTTCGACATCGGTGAGTCCACCGTGCGCCGCTACGAGACCGACGTGCTCGAAGCCGAACTTCCCGAGCCGGATCTGGGCAACCTCGAAGTCCTGCTTGTCGACGAGAAGTCGGTCCGCAAAGGCCACGGCTACGTCACCGTCGTGCTCAACGGCCGCACCGGGGAACTGCTCCACATGGCGGAGGGCAAAAAGAAGGAAAGCCTCGAAAGCTTCTTCGCGACACTCAGCGACCTTCAGAAGGCCTCGATCCTGGCCGTCTGCATCGACCTCAACGGCGCGTACCACAGCGTGCTTGCAGAGCAGATCCCCAAGGCGGAGGTCGTCCACGACCGCTTCCACATCATCGCCAACCTCAACGCCGCCATCGACGAGGTGAGGCGCAGCGAATGGCGCTCGGCAGAGGCCGAAGGCAAGAAAGTCATCAAAGGCTCGCGCTACCTGCTGATGATGGGCCATGAGAATCTCGATGACGCCGGCATTGAGCGATTGCGCGAGCTCACCCGCCTCAACGCAAAGCTTTCGGCAAGCTACCTCCTCAAGGAGGAGTTCCGCCTGATTTACAGCACGACGCTGAGCATGGATTGGGCGCGGAAAAGAATGCGGCAATGGTGCACCACGGTCGAGGCCTCAGGCATCGCTCTACTGATCCAATTCGCCAAAGGCCTGCTGCGGGACCTGCCGGCTGTGACTGCATTCTTCAAACACCGGATCACTTCTGGACGGATCGAGGCCTTCAACAACCAGATCGCCCGGCTGATCCACCGGGCCTGCGGCATGACTAACCTTAAACATCTTTTCCTCAAAATGCGGGCTCAATCACTCAAGCAAATCTGACGGAGAGCCGAAAAAGTGGGGTTCCTCGACAGGTTGTTAGACGAAAATGTCCTCAAAGCTATCTTGTTTCCACAAAGCTCAAAGTGAGGTAGCCGTGGCCTCAGGTGGGGTATGAGTTCAGACCTTTCTACGGCGATAAAAACCGCCGGTGGTCACCACCGCGTCCACCCGGTCATCAAGTAGCGCACGGGCGCATTCGTCTGGTGAATTGATAATGGGTTCCTCGTGCACGTTGAAGCTGGTGTTGACTAGCACCGGAATTCCAGTACGCGCATGGTAGGCTTTGAGTATATCATAGTATAGGGGATTTTCTTCACGGCGGATCAACTGCGGGCGGGCAGTGCCGTCGACGTGGACCACGGCGGGAATGCGAGATTTCCACGGATCCTTGACCTGGCATGTGATGGTCATAAAGCGAGAGGTATTGCGACTTTGCGGAGGAAGGTCTAGCACTTCATCGGCGTGTTCTTCGAGCAAAACGGGAGCGAAAGGCATGAACTCGCTGCGGTCCATACGAGCGTTGAGCGAGTCGTTGATATTGCCATTGACCGTAGCCGCGAGAACGGTGCGGGCACCGAGCGCACGCGGGCCGAACTCCATGCGGCCGGTATAGATTGCCACCGCATCCCCAGCGAGGATAGCATCCACTGCCACTTCTACCGGACTTTCCGAGACCTTCTGAATGGCATGAAGCGTGGCGAAATGGTCGTCGACCAAACCGGTATAATCTCGGCCGAGGTAGAGATCGCGGAGTGGCCGGCGCTGGCCCAGCCAAGTCTCCATGCCATCGCGTTCCATCAGATACTGATAGACGCCGCCAAAGGCGATGCCTTGGTCGCTCATGGGTGGGACGACGAAGATGCTGTCGAAAAGCCCAGAATCGGCAAGTACTTGGTTGAGCCGAACATTAGCAAAAAGTCCGCCGGATATCCCGAGGTTCCGGGACGGGCAGTGGCGGGCGAGTTTGGCGATCGATTCAAGAGTCACCTGCTCGACCAGTTTCTGGACGGAGGCGGAGACGTCCTCCTTGGTAGAATCCCTGGCGATGCGGAAGATTAGCTCGCGGAGTTGCTGGTGGGTGCCGGATTTCGAGGTGATGCGACCACGGTCATCGACATTAAACCAGCTCCGGAGTTCATCGAAAT
Organism: Verrucomicrobiota bacterium; assembly: GCA_004293445.1. Lineage (GTDB taxonomy): Bacteria > Verrucomicrobiota > Verrucomicrobiia > Verrucomicrobiales > Akkermansiaceae > Haloferula. Next base: position 47,292 of record RDYP01000014.1, read on the forward strand.
GCCTAGCTTCGCCGCGTGCGGCAAGTCCGGTGAGTTTGCCTTCGTGGCGGTTGATCTTGTAGCCCAGCGCGAGGGTGGCGAAGCCGTAGGCAAGGGCGAGGCTAGAGCCTTCGAAATCGCAGCCGATATCCTCGTCCCCGCCGAAGAGAGTCTCCAGATGGCCATCGTGAAACCAGCGGTGGCTGTAGAAGCCGGTTTCCGCGCCACCATCGGCCGAGTAGAGCAGAGCGTCCTGCCAGTCCGGATTGTGGAACAAAGCAGGCAGCACGTGGCCTTGGTGGTGGTCATAGAAGGTGACCTTAGCATCCGGATTGAAGCCATGATCGACCAAAAAATCCCCGGAGCGGAAGAATTTCGAGGCATCGGTGATCCCGCGGATGCTGATTTCCTTCGCGACACCGACTCCGCGATTGCTGCCGGATATTGACTCGATCCCGCGGCGCAGGCGATGTAAGAGAGGGGCCCCGTGGCCGTCGAAGTAGCGGGTGGGAAATCGCGAGCGACTAAGGGCGAGGACATCAATGTCCTTGCGCGAGACACCACCGATCGTGAGGGCTTCATTAACGGCTTCATCGGGAAAACGACCGCCTTCGGATTTGATCCGGGTGATGCGCTCGAGTGGGATGGCGGCGATAATGTCATAATCGCGGAACAGGCAGGCAGAAGCATCGTGGCCGCTAATACAGACTCCGAGGATGAAGCTCATTGGTTGGGAAAAGGGCTGGAGAGTAGCTGCAGCTTGCAGCAAGGACTATACAGAGACTCTGCGAAGGAGTCCGGAGCTTGGCAAGCATGCGAATCCAAACGATGCGAGCATCGCCCCGGGCGGGGTAGAATTGCTAAGACATTCCGGCGGTGATGCTTTTGCCGGGTCATAGTCCGCGACAACGGCCGCCATCCATTACCAGAGGTCTGTGCGTGTTGGTTTTGAACCGTTCGTAACCTTACCGGAAGACTTGCTAGAAGCGGTTTCAAAAGTCGGAACTCGGACTGGTGCTATTCGGAGGGATGCCTATGAACGGAAAGCGTGAGCAACGAGTTTATGACCAGACCCGGTCTGGAAGCGGATTCATCCCTTGGTTCCGGATGCCAACACCTTCGGAAGTTCGCGCTGCGTCGACTGCGACGTCTTTTAAGGCATCTTCTGGGTGCTCAAGACCGATGCCGGTGGAGGGATCTGTCCAAGCAAATTCCTAGCCCATCGATCGGTTGGAGACGCTGGCGCAACTGAGAAGAGGACGGCGACTGGGACGCGGTGCGGCGCGACTTTATCAGCCGACTCGACGCCGTCGGCGTTCTCGACTGAGAGCAATGTTTCATGGACGGCAGCTTCGCGCTGACCAAAAAAGGGGGCTCTGCGTCGGAACAACCAAGAAGGGCAAAGGAGCAAAGTGGATGGTGGTGGCGGACGGCAAGGGCCTTCCTGTGGGAGACACCCTCTACTCGGCATCGCTCGCGGAGGTGACGCCGGCTATTCCGACGCTGGCCGATTGCAAGCCGAGGACCGAACGCTTCCCGCACCGCTTGATCGCTGACCGGGCCTACGATGCCGATTCGCTGCGGCACCTGATGCACCACGTCGACGACGAGTTGATCAGCCTACACCGGTGCAGCCGCAAACGCGCGTCGCTCGAGGATGGCATGGCGTTGCGCCGCTACAAGCATCGCTTGAAGGTCGATCGTCTCGTCGCTTGGCTCGGCTTGTGACGGCGCCTGCTCGTCCGTCACGAGTGGCAGATCGATCTCTACGCCGGCTTCTTCAAGCTGGCTTAGATCATTATCCTCATCAGACACTTTTGAAACCACTTCTAGGCATGCGGTCGTTGCGAGGGACGATTTCTCAAGATAAAATGTCAGAAGTAATTTTTTGGTGGAGCGCTTATGGCTCCTGTTGAGCCTAGAAATAAAGGTGGGATATTTTAGGTCGTAGTCGCGGGTGAAGCCATGCTGCTGCTGCTACCGCGTTCGAAAGCATCGAGCAGGGTTTCAGAGTGGGCGGGATCGATACGGTGGCGGCCGTCGCTGCCGGTGCGGATCCGCGGAAGGGGGTGACGGCATAAGGGTTGGGTGAGGATGCGGAACAAACCACGCAAAGGTATGGATACTAGTTGTACATGGACGGGTAATGGCCGCCGGTGGAGGGGTTATGAAGATTCATGACTCCCGCCGTGAGTCGCCGAGCTGATCCGGAAGTGCCGGTTTTTCGGATAAGGTCAGGAAAGGCCTGCCCTCCGCGGCACACCACAGGCGATAGACATTCACCACGTTCGGCCGGATCCCGCTGACGGGGATCTTGAGAAAGCCCCGGCGCTGGGCGGCTTCGAAAAGCGCGCGCTCTTTCAGGGTCAGCCGGTGGCCGATCCGGCGGTTCCCGATCTTGGCGCGGGTCGCCTGGCCGCGGCTGAGTTTTTCGACATCGTCCTTGTTCGGTTTTGGCATGGCTCTTAGGTAACTGGAACTCGGGCCGCCTCCGCCCACTTGCGGGTACGGTGGTGGCGATAGCGGAAGAGCATCGTCAGATAAAGTCTCACGCCAGTCTCCGAAACCAGTCGTCCCCACCAGGAGCGCCCCCATTGATAGGTGATGGTGTCGTGCATGACACAGCGATCGGCTCCCCGTGCTTCGAAGCGGTGCTCGTGGACGAACAGAGCGAAGGGGCCTTTCACGATCTCGTCGGCCAAGAGGTGAGGGGGCTGCACGGTTTTCCAGCGGCAGGTCCATCGCATGGGAATGATCCACCAATCCCTGCAGTGCAGCTCGATCAAGCGTCCTTCTTGAGCCGGGCCATCGGTTTCCAGACGGATGAGCTTCAAGGTAGGAGGCATCACCTCACGAAGATTGGACGGATCGCTGTGGAATCCGAACATGACTTCCGCACTGGCGGAAAGGGGCGTGCTGGTCTTGAAAATGGAAGGCATCGAGAAGTCGCAAGGGCCATGCAAGCCATAGCACGGCAAAGCGTCCGCGCATCCTCAATGATGGACCGATGCCGCAGGTCCCGAAAGACGACGCTCCCCGGGTTTTTCAAGGCTCTCGATTTTCCGAAGGACGATTGCTTGCGATGAAAATCGCCAGACCTTGTGTCTCTAACATTCAAAGCCCGCCGCAAAGGCGCGTGTCAAATGGCGATGGATCCCTCGGAAAATACCTTCAAGCCGGTGGTCCAGCGATCATCGATGCCATTCGCTGCCGCAAGGATGGAACCGACAACGGCACCCCGGTGGCAGTTGTCCCCGCCGAGCATGGCATTGGCGATGATCCCGGCATCGAACTGGTCATGATACTTCCATGCTAGATAGAGGGCGGCTGGGAATGCCTGATCGATGTAGCAAGCGGGACTCAGGATGCCGCCGATGATTTCGTCGTCCGGTCGCGTTTCCCAGCGCCCGGCTTTGCGACCGGAGAACCAATCTCCGCCTTCGCGTGAGATCGCCTCGCGTAGCGGAGTGCCCGCGGTGATGGACTTCAGCAAACGGGCGAGACAGTCGGCGGCCCGCTGGACGTTGCTATGGCGATGGGTCAGGGCGAGATGGGCGCGTGTGGCGGAGCGCCAATCGGCACCCTCCGGCAGTGCTGCCAAGAGTGCGGGGATTTGGGCAAGCCCACCGATGTGTTCATCGGCGATCCCGCATTTGGTCACCGCCTTGCCCTGCGCGTAGCGCGTGAAAAAACCGCGATGGTATTCCTCAAGGTAGGTGTCGCGATGCCAGCCGGGAGTCAACATGCACTCGATGTAATGTCGGGCCCAACGCTCGGGATCATAGTCGCCATGGGAACGAATTTGTTCGTGAAGTTGTGAAGCCAGACGGAAGTTCACGGTATTTTCACCTGCCTGAAGAAATTGGTGATAGTGGATTTCGCGCTGGCCCCAGAAAACGGCCTGGTCCCGGAGGATATCGCCGCGTGGATTGAGCGCATGGTATTCCGATCGCCACAGGATGCTGCCCGGGTGCGGGTTTCGCGGAGCCTGATAGTGGTCGAGCACCCCGTAGTCCCGCTTGAGAGCCTCCCGGTCGTAATACCAGTGGCCGGGCATTGCGAGGGCATCGGCGATCAGCGAACCGAGATAAGCGTCGTTCAGGGTGGTCACGGTGGAGGATAATTCCCGGTTCGATTCGTGCCAGCCATGACTTGAAAAAGCACGAAGCTCTCAGGACGGCTGCAAGGTCGGCCGACTGATGCGGGCCATCGCCGCATCCTGGATCGGATTCTCCGGGCCGATCGAGATGCGTATCACACGCAAGAGCAATCGCGTGGCGGGAACCACAAGCCAACGTGGCATTGCCCGCAGGCCGATCATTTTCTGATAGAGGTCGGGCAGCGTCAGATACGCCGCTTGGAACAACAACTGATAAACGAGGCGGGCGACCGGTGGCAGCGGAGGATGTCGAAGCCATTCGATCACTTCGCGGCAGTTTTCCGTTACGGCGAGCTGTGGATCAAAGTGCCGGATATCGTCAAGCAACGCGGCCTCGTCCCGGGCGGCATTCAAGAGCCCCAAGGGCTCGACCGAGCGAGCCCACAAACGGATGTAGGCATCGGCTCCGCCAGAAATCGGCACCGGAGAATACGTCTGATGGCAACGCAGAAAAGAGTCCATGAAGGCGATGTGCACCCATCGCAGCAGTTCGGGATCGGACGCATCATATTCCCTTTCGTGGCCGTTGGCATCACGATAGGTGCCGCGCACTCGGCCGTGCATGGCGCGCACTCGAGCCGATTCCCGCAGGATCGATTCGCGCGAAGCGTAGGTGGTTACAGTGAGCCACTGGATGGTCCCGGCCAGACGCCCCAGCGGATCCGCTTTGTATCGCGAGTGATCGCGAACGCCAGCGAGAGTGCCCGGGTGGAGCGCCTGCATGAGCAGGGCGCGCACGCCGCCCACCAGCGTCGCCATGTCGCCATGGACAACCCACGGGGCATCTCCAGGCAGGAAAAACCCCGGCCCCTCGCCTGCCGCCACCGCGCCAAGCCACGGCGGGTTGCCACTCGGATCGCCGCACAAGACGGCCCGGAAACGGCGCGCGATGCTCTGTTGGAGAAACCTGATCATCTTATTGGCATTCTGAACCCCATGCAAAAAATGCCAGGCAGATGGTTTCTTTGACTTCCGCAGTGGCGGAGACGGAAGTGCTAGTCTTGAAAATGGAGCGCATCGGGAAGCCGTAAAAGCTGTGGAATCCATAGCACGGCAACGCGTCCGCGCATTCGCAATGATGGACGTATGCCGCAGTTCCCGAAGGACGACCCTCCCGAGAGTTTTCAAGGCCCTCGACTTTTCGAGAGACGATTTCCCGAGATAAAAATTCCGGACGTGCGGTCTTCAAACTTCAAGGACTCGTCCCTCGGACCTGCGCGGTTAAAAGCCGGGCTCGCTGACGAAAATTTCAAAATTCAAGGATCGACCCTCCTAAGGATGGGCCACGCGAAAGTCCCTCGTTCCAGCCGCTTTGCCAGAACCCACAAGCCGCTACCATCCCAATAGAGGATCTTGAGCAGACTGCGCCGCTTGTTGGTGAAGGCGAAAATCGCGCCACTCTTGGGATCCTCCTTGAGCTTGCTGCCCACCGCGTCGTGCAGGCCGTTGAAGCTGCGGCGCATGTCGCAGGGTTCCACCGCTACGAAGACTTTGAGGCTGCCCGAAAAGCTCAGCACGGCCGGGAGATTTTGCGGATCAAGGCGGCGGCGAGCGGGACGGCGTCGGACCCCGCGACGTGGAGTTCGGCCCCGCCGGGCAATAGCACGGTCAGGGCGGCGGCGGTCCCCCGGGCGGCCGGAACAGAGACTTCGACCAGCGTCCAATCCTGCGGTGCCGGCAGTCCGGCCGGTGCTGCGGCCCGTTTCCGCTTCTGGAGCCATGCGGCGAAGGTCTGGTAGTTCACGCCGTGGTGGGCCGCGAACTTCGGACCGATCAGGCCACTCGTGGCGTAGGCCTCCACCAGGGCTGCCTTTTGTTCCGGCGCATAGCGGAGACGTCCGCGCCGGTCGAACTTCATAAGCGAGTCGTGCGTAGCATTCATACGACGCTACGCTATGCAGCGAAGAGAGACCCGATGGCGCTTCAGACCACGCTTACGAAGAATTGAATCGTCTTCATGGGTGTGATAGTCCTTCGCAGAGCCGGGCCACGTGGTGAATCCTCGCCCGGAAACCCCGACTTGGGGCCGACGCATGGGGACAGGAGGGGAAGGTCGGGGATTCGAGGGACAGGCAGTTCTACCCTTCCATGGATCAAGATGTGGGACGGCTTGATGAAGGGTATGGGCCGAGAAACCGGACGCCGTTGTAGTGGATCATGTGGTCAGGAGCATCGGCGATCCAGACTTCAGTTTCCCAGGCAATCTTGGCGTGATGTTTGGTGAAGGTCTTGCGGTCGGGAAAGGTGGAGACGAAGACCAGCCCCGGCCGGGCAGTCGCGAACAAGTGTTCGAGTTCGTTCTTTCGCTTTTGGTCGATGGGACCGTGGGAAGTCACGGCTTCGATCACGATCAGCCAGTCGCGCTCCTGATCGTGGACGAGGGCGTCGGGAGCCTTGCCCCGCTCCGGCATCGTGATTCCCAAGGCCTTCAATGGCGCGGGATGGCTGATGACCTCCTTGTTGGCGGCGTCGCCAAGCAACAGCACCCGCGGCTTGCGGACGAAGCGCGGGATGAATTCCTGGATGATAGCCCGGATCAAGGTGTTCTGACCGCCGGCGGAAAGTTCGATGGTCACACCGTCCGGCATGAGGACGCTTTCACGAGGCAGATCGCGATGCCGGGCTTGGAGTACTCCAGCCGATGGACTCGCGAGGAAGGTGGCGAGCTCCACGGAGAACTCAGGAGTCCCCATGCTTCGCAAGAGCTTCAGAGCTTGCGGCGAAAGCTGATAACACCACTTCGGGCTGTTGATGGGCCGTTCGGGATCGTCGGGATTCTCCAGCACCAAGCCGTGTTGAACGAACTGGTGGACGGTTTGCCGCCGGATGGTCTCGCGGGTGTTCGGAGCATAGCGGACACCGTAATGCTCGCCCATCCAGTCCATCATCTGGGTGATCCTCCGCAGGGGCGAGGAAGAGTCTTTCCATGGCGATCGGGGCGCGAGGTCCGCGAGAGCCAACAAGGTCAGGGCCGAGCGCTCGTTCTGCTGCTCCTTGGGAATGCCGACGGCGACGAGGAGCTTCAGGGCTTCCTTCACTCGTTTGGCGGCGGCGGGCTTCATCATGATTGATGGAACGAGGGTGCACCGAGCACCTTGGACATGGCAAGGTCGATGGATCCTTGGTCGGCGTCGTTCACGGCGGCTTTGCCGAGGCGTTCGAGGGATTTGAGATCCGGGTAGCGGAAGGCCCGGAGATCGGAGGCGTTGACCTGGGTGTGGCCGTTGAATTGGCGGAAGTAGCGGTCGGCCACCGTTGAGTTGAGGAAGCGGCCGAGACCCCTGGCCAGCGCTTCGGAGAGGCCGGCGCGCTGGCGATGGAAGAAATTCACGTGGTTCTCGAGGCCGATGAGTCCTTCCGGAAAGTCGGCGGGCTCCAAGACGCCAGCCACCAGGCGGCGCTTCTCTTCCTTCGAGGAGAAGCGCTTGATCAGGACGAAGCGGGCGACCGGTGTCAGCCAGCGATGGCTTTCGGAATCATCGCGGATGGCCACCGGCTTCTTGCCGACCCGGGCATCGCCATAGTCGGCGGAGCGGGCCAAGGGCGGGGAAACCCGGCCGGCCTTTACGCAATGCGGATAGATCAAGGGGACGCTGCCCGCTGACAGTTCGTCGGCCAGGGAACCCTTGAGCCGGAAATCCACCACTGGGCCGGTTGAGACCGTGAGGCCGAGATCGCCCAACTTGCACGGCAGCGCGTGGATGAAATCGCGAACCTCGTCGGCATCGGTCTCTGTGGCGATGTGGATGACCTGGTCGGCGTCACCGGGTGAAACGAAGCGCTCGCGGGCGATGAGGGTCTCGAAGGGCGATTCCAAGGAGCCGGTCGATAGGGTGAGCGGCGAGTCGGCACGGCCGCCGCGAATCAGGTGGAACAGGATGTTCTCTTGAAGCACCTCATCGCGGCCAAAGGCTTCGCTGCGGGACTCGAAAAGGTGGACGCGGCGGAAGGTCGCACTTCCCAGGACTTCACGGCGGAACTCGCGGAAATAGGGTCCGTTGCAGAAGCTGCGCGGGGTGATCGCTGAAAGCTCGCCGCCCTCCGTCAATTGCCGGAGCGCCAGCGCCACGAAAGCGGCGTAGAGATTCGAGGCCTCGATGCCGATCGAGGTGAGAAGGGTGCGTTCGCGGGACGAGGTGGCGATCTTGCGGTAGGGCGGATTGAGAATCGCGTGGGTGACCGTGGCGACCTCCCCGGCACCGAAGAGGCCGGGATCGAGGGCGCGGACGGCCCCGTCGATGTAGCTCTCGGCCCTGAGGTCGATCCGCACTTCGATGCCCGAGGCCTGCAATGCCGCGGCGCAGGCTTCGAGGTTGGCCCGCAATGCGTTGATGAAAGCCTTGTCGGACTCCCACGCGGTCAGCGTGACCTCGCGGAGCCGTGGCAAGCGACCGGCGGCCCGGAGGGAGGTGATGCGGTCCACCACCGCGGCGGTCAGAGCGCCTCCACCCGCGCCGGGATCGAGCAAATGAATCGCGGGACGATCCAGACCCGCTTCATGAAACCAACTTGCCAGAAATCCTGCGATGGGAGGCGGGGTGAAGAACTGGCCCTCCTGGCTTCGCTCCGCCCGCTCCTTGCCCACGCACGTCTTCCAGCCGACGGAATCGGCCAAGGCGAGAACCTGGGATGCGGAAGGTGGAGTCATGGGTTCATTCGAACAGTTTCGCGCGCGCTGTCAATGGAAGAGAAAGAGGGGGCCAGGGTCCCCTCATTATGGTGCGCGGATTCAAGCGGCTAGCGCAATCGGCGTGATTGGCAAGGGGCCAGGAGCTGTAGGAAGCTCGTGGTTCAACGAC
>RDYP01000015.1 GCA_004293445.1 Verrucomicrobiota bacterium
TTGCACCAACATCGCGGTCAGGCCGTTGTCCGAGCTGTCCGATGGATCGCCGTTGAGGGCGAACTCGGTGAGGTTGTCGATGCCGTCGCCGTCGGGATCATCGGTCGGGTCTTGATCCGCCGTCGCCAGACCGAAGCCACCGATCCAGGAAGCGAAGCCCGAGGCTGGGATTTGCACGAGGGCAATCTGGGTTCCGCCGTTGTAAGCGTAATCCAGCGAATAGCCATCGGGAGCGGTGGCCGAGGCGAAGGCGGCCGTGCCACTGATGCTGCCGTAGTTCGCCAGCACATAAACGGGGGCATCGAGAGTGCCGGTCGCAGCAAAGGTGACCGCGGTGCCGTCGATATCGAGGGCCTGGCCGGTGGCATCGATCCGACCGCTCAGATCGGTGTCGCCGTCCAAACGGACGGTCAGGGCTGCAGGGACCGCATAGGAAGCCTTGGCGGTGGTATCGAGCGTGGCACCCGCCGCGAGGTCGAGCGAGGTGCTGGCATTGATCGAACCCGTCGCACCGATCGCCAGCGTGCCGCCGCTGACAACGGTAGGACCGGCGTAGAGATTAACGCCGTTGAGCGTCCACTTGCCGGTGCCCGATTTGGTGAGGCCGGGGGTGCTGGCGTTGTTCAGGACGCCATTGAAGGCGTTGTTCCCAAGGGAATCGCCGCCCAAATCGAGGACCCGGGTGGTGGTGTTGGCGGCAATGTTGCCGTTGAGGGTCAGCGATCCGATATTGTCCGAGATGATCTTCGTGTTGCCGTTGCCGATCGTCATGGTGAAGGCCCCGTCGATTACGTTGTCGCCCCCGCTGCTACGAACCACGCCATTCACGCCGCTGGTTTGGAAGGACATGCTGGCGGGCAGGGTAATGTTCCCAGCCGTGCCATCGAGTTCGAGCCACTTGTTCGCACTGGCATTGATCGTGACGGTCTTGGTGCCGGTGCCGAGGGCTTCGGCACGGACGATACGCAGCACACCGCCGGAGATGGTCACGCCACCGGTGAAGGTGTTCGCACCGGAGAGCGTCCAAGTGCCGGAACCGGACTTGCCGAGGCTGGTTTTGTTGGTGGCGTCGTTGTCGACGATTGCGCCCGCGATCTCACCAGTGCCTGCGGAGGTGCCCGACAGGGTTAGCGTCTTGGTCCCAACTCCGGTTGCAGTGAAGTCGCTGGTGAACTTCAGCAAGCCGCTGCCGGCCTGGTCGAGAGTCGCGCCGTGGGTCGTGCCTTGGAGATCGACCACCCGGTCCGTCGTTTCGCCGCCGCCGGTGTAGCGAAGAATCCCGGTAGCGCCGAGACCCATCTTGATCGTGCCATTGGCCACGGTGGTGGGTGTGCCGAGATTGCTAGCGGGGCTGCCACCGACGACGCTGTTGATCTCGCTGACGCGGACCACACCGCCAATGATCGAGGTCGGGCCGGGGTAGGTGTTCGCACCGGAGAGGATCACCGTGGAAGTCGCATCCGCGGGGCGGAAGATCACGTTGTGTGCGGCTGGGCTGCTGATCGCACCGGAAATTTCGAAGCTAGCACCGGCCTGGGCACCGATGCGGGTCTGGTCGGTCTGCACGGTCACATCGCCGGTCCAGACGCTGGTCCCGGCGCGGCCTTGCAGAGCACCGAAGAAGTTGCCGCCGTTGCCGGAGATGCTTGCCGTCTCACCGGTGATGGTTGTGTTGTCGACTTCGACGCGAGCGTTGTTGGCGACCACCGTTCCGACATCGGCCGTGCCGAGAGCACTGGGGTTCTGGGCGACCACCGAGCCGGCGTTCACCTCGGTGAGGCCGGTGTAAAGGTTGGTGCCAGCCAGGCCGAGGACTGCAGCGCCAGTCTTGGTGAGCTTGCCGCCGGAAATCGGGCCGCTCCAGATCGCCAAGCCGTTCGATGCACTAAGGAAGGCGCCGTCTTCGAGGCTCATCGACCAAGTCGGCGCGGTCCAAGTGCCGGCCTGATAAAGATCGAAAGTGGCACCGCTGCGAACCGTAACGAGATTGGCGGAACTGCCGCCCATCGTGGTCGTGGTTTGGATCGAGAGGGTACCTTCGGCCACGTCGATGTTGCCGGCATTCGAGACGCTTGCTCCAACGAGCGCTACATAGTTGACGCCGGCCTTGGTCAGGGTGAAGCCACCCATATCAAGGGTCGGGCTGGAATTCCGGAGATCCCAGCGCGTCACGCCACCGATCGAGGCGTCCGCACCGAGCACCAGGCGCCCAAGAGCGTTGCTCTGCTCCGCACCATTGTTGACCAGAGCGCCAGTACCATCGCCCACGCCGGAGATGGTCACGACTTCGGTGCTCAGGTTTTTGTTGTTGATGTCGAGCTTTGCCCCGCTGGCAACCGTCGTGCCGCCAGCAGTGGAGCCGAGAGCGGCGGCATTTCCCATGACTAAGGTCCCGCCGTTGATGGTGGTGGTGCCGCTATAGGTGTTCGCGTTGTTGAGGGTCAGGATCGCACTACCGGATTTGATCAGATTTGCCGCGCCACCGATCGCCGCGCCGCCGACCGTGTAGTCGTTGGTACTGTGGTCGAAGCTGACGACTCCGGGCAGCACTTCGGCTTGAAGCGCGACGGCGAAGGACGAGGCGCTATCGTTGAAAAGGACATTGTCGCCGGCGAGGAAGGTCGAGGGCGAGCCCCCGCTGATCCAGTTGCTGGTCACATCGCTGTCCCAGAAGCTCGGATTCGTTGCATCGGCACCGGTCCAAGTGAGCGAGGCCGGGGTGAAATCGGCGAGCAACTGAGTTTGATCGGCATTGTAGGAAAGCGTGATGCGGGAATTCCCGACGAACTCGGTGCCGATGGTGCCGGTGATGCCGCCCGCCGCCTGCATCACCACGATGCCCGAACCGCCGCCGCTACCGATGGGCGCGAAGGAGACCGTGGCACCGGTGGCATCGATCGATGCCGCGCTGAAGGCACCCGGAGTGCCGGCATCGAACGAAAACGTGTTCGTACCCGCGAAGTCGAGGCTTCCGGTGGTGGAACCTTCGCCGCCGAGCTTCGCTCCGCTGGCGACCGTGATCGGGGAAGTGAGCGATCCGCTGAGCGTGAGGTTACCGGAGTTCACATTGGTGGCGCCGAGATAGGTATTCGCTCCGGCCAGTGTTACCTGTCCACCGATGTTCAGGGCACCCGCGCCAGAGATGGCGTTGCTGTAGCTGTAAGCGGAAGAGGGATTGAGGGCGAGGGTACCGGCATTGATCACCGTAGCTCCGGTGTAGGTCGGAGCCGCGGTGAGGGTCAGCGTGCCTGCGCTGTTTTTCGTCAAACCACCGCCGCCACCGCCATCGCGAAGGGAATTCGCAATCGTGACGTCGAAGCTGTTGGTATCGATGATCGCGCCGCCGCTGTTGACATTGACCGCGCTGAGACCGGTGACGAAGGCAGCATTGTTTTGGCGGGCCTTGAGGGTGCCGCCGTTGAGATTGAGAGTCGCGGTGCCTGCGCCGGCTGCGTTGCCAGCGACGTTAAGACGTGTGATCGCGTTGGTTGCCAGCGTGCCGCCGTTGAGATTGATCGTTCCAGCATTATTGTTAGAATTAACCGTAGTGACGCTCGCCAAGCCACTGTTCATCGTGAACACGCAGGTTGGGCCTCCGCCAATGCCAAGAGTAAGACCAGAGGTGAGGTTCTCATACTCGCCACCATCCACGATGAAGGTCGAGGTTCCTGTACCATTCCCCACCAGGTCGGCGTTGGTTCCGCCGCCTTTTCCAATGATCTTTCCACCCGTGATACGCAGGGTCCCGGAAGCGCTATTCCCGATCACAAAACCTCGCACGGTCGTGTCACCGTAGGAACTAGTGCCAAGGGATGCGGTGTAAACCGCCTCCCTGCCCGTATTGCTAGCGCCGCTCTTGATATTGACCCGATGAATGGTCGACGTTCCGGTCGGGGCTGGTCCAGCAGTGAGGCCAGTACCCGTCGACCAGTTTCCGGCAAGCGTCCAAACACTACTGCTGGAGCCATTCCATTCATAGGTCGCCCCGAAGACACTGCCGCCGAGGGAGATAATGACAGAGGCGGCAAGAGGAGCCGGGCGGAAGAAGGGGGTGTTACGGATTTTCATAAGTCTTGGATGAGGCGAGGGGGATTGTGAATGCTTGAGATCGGTTGGAGTTGGGCCGACGGCTACCGAAGCCTCGTTTGAAGCGAACCCGAAAAACGGATGCTTCGAATGCCCTGGAGCTGCGCCTTATACGGCCGCATCATGCGACGCGGCGGCGGCGGAGCAGGAGCAGCATGCCGATGCCACCGAGCAGGGCGGCGCGGGGTTCGGGAACGACGGTGAGGGTGACGAAGTTCGAATTGAGCCCGCCATTCACGCCAGCAGTGGTGTCGTTGTAGTTGATGCGGAATGTATTGAGGCCGAAGATGAGGTCGCTGTCATCGGCGTAGCCGTCGAAGGTGCCCGACCAGGTGCCGGCGTAACTAAAGAGGCTGTATTTGGTGCCATTGACGAGGCTCGCATCGGTGCCAAAGGCCTGCAGGTCGAGGAATGCTCCGCTGAGAATGCTGAGATCGCCCGAGAGGTTTACGAGGTCGGCGGTGATGCTGCCGGAGTTCTGCAATTCCGCGACGTAGGTGGAACCGCTTGCAAGGGAGAGATCGCCGTTGATCAGCAAAGTGCCGGGACTTGCACCGGGGGCGAGGGTGGCTCCACTGGAGATGGTGACGACTTTCGCGGTGCCGCCCGCATCCACAGTACCGGTGCCCTTGAGCGTTTGGCCGCTCGCAAGCGCCCAACCGGAAAGAGCACTCACATCGAGGGTGGCGGAGCCTTTCACATCGATGGTCGTGGAAGCGGAAATCGAGCCGCTGGCACCCAGTGCCAGAGTGCCGGCCTCCACTGTAGTATCACCCGTATAAGTGTTGGTCGCAGTCAGTGAGAGGGTCGCGGCACCGGACTTCGTGAGTGCGAGATTGCCCGTGATCTTGCCGGAATAGTTCTGGCTTCCGGTAAAGGTGGAGGTCGTAAGGCCGAAGGTTTGGTTAGCGGTGGTGTTGACGGTCAGTGTGCTGAGGGTGCCAGAACTGTTGGTCAATTCGTTGGCATTCCAGTCGCGCTGGGTGTCGTTGGAGCCGCTCGTCACGGCCAAACCGGCAACCTCTTGATTTCGTCCGTTCATGTCGAACTTCGCATTCGCACCAGCCAAACCGAATTGGAGAACCGTGCCGGTGGGCAGCCGATTGTCACCGCCCGCAAGGCGGGTAACTCCAGCGATCAGCTGGGTATTCCCTCCGTAAGTACTGGCACCGGATAGTTCAGTAGTGGTAGCCGAATTGCCGGCACCGTTGGTATTGGCTTGGTTCTCGTTGCGGACCAGTAAATTGTAAGTATTTGCACCATCGTCGATCGCTCCAGAGATCACGAGGGTTGCGTCTTTCCTCGCCCCTAATCGGCTATCGTTAGCTCCGAGCAGCACGCTGCCCGCCCACTCGTTCCTTCCGCTAACTGATTGCAGGCCGCCAAAGAAGTTAGCACCGTTGCCACTGGTGGTCAGGGTTTTTCCAGAAACCGTAATCCCACCGTTCAAAGCAAGCCGACCAGAGAGAACCTCAACATTAGTACCACCAATGGCGGCAGCTTTGGTGATCTGAAGCTCACCGCCGTTGACGGTTGTGAGACCCGTATAACTGTTGGTGCCGCTCAGAATTTGAGTTCCTGCGCCAGTTTTGGTGAGGGTCATGCCAGACGCACCGCTTCCGAGGTCACCCGTGTAAGTTTGGGTGCCGGAGCTTGGGTTCAGGGTCAGGCTGGTGACATTGGAAGAGAGGGTGTAGTTGGTTGCACTGGTCAAACCACCGAAGGTCGGAGTGTTGATGGTAGTGGTGTCCAATGTCCCCGCACCCGAAGTGTCAAAGGCGCTATTTTGGAGGGCGAGGTTGTTGGTCAGCTTCAGGGTTCCGCCGGAGACGAGGGTTTTGCCGCTGAAGGTATTGGCGTTAGATAGCTCCCAAGTGCTGACGTTGCTTTTCGTCAAGGAGAGTTGAGCTCCGTCAGACACTCTGTTCGCAATCACTCCCGAAACAATGTTGCCTGCAACCGTCCCATCGAGGGTGAGCAACGCGGCGCTGTTTCCTGTACGGGTGATATCGCCGCTGACGAGGGCAATTGCGGTCGTAGGGTTGAGCATGGCACCCGTGCTCAGACCGGTGGCACCGGCGGAAAGGCTGATGCCGGTTAATTCCAAGGTGGCGACGCCGGAGACATTGGCACCTTTCTGGATATTGAGGGTCGCGTTGCCGATAGTCGCAGTGCCCATGGTGTGAGTCATGCTCGATCCCGATGTCGCGCGGTTCACCAAGACGGTCCCAGTGTTTCCACTTCCGATGTTGAGAACGTAGGCATTGGCAGTGGTATCCGTGGCGAACTCCACCGTGCCTGTGTTGAAGTTGATTGTTCTCCCTGCAGCGCCGAAGGCAGCGGTATTGGCGGCGACGAGGGTGCCGCCATTGGCGTTTGTGCCTCCGGTGTAGCCGTTGGCTTGACTG
Organism: Verrucomicrobiota bacterium; assembly: GCA_004293445.1. GTDB lineage: Bacteria > Verrucomicrobiota > Verrucomicrobiia > Verrucomicrobiales > Akkermansiaceae > Haloferula. The sequence goes on from RDYP01000015.1 coordinate 6,495, forward strand.
ACTACCCATCGTCCGACGCCCGTTTTGTTTAGAACTGTGGCCGTGGTGCCGTTATTGTTAAACGCGAATGCCATCGCGTTGTCACCGAGGTTGGTTCCGGTGAGAGTGATGTTGCCAGCTTGGTTCGCGGCTGAGAACGTCTGTGCGCCAGAAATCGAGATCGTGTCCGCCGAGGTGGCACCGGAGGCATCGACTAAGGCTCCGCCGGAGGCGACGTGAAGTCCGAGGTTAGTGGACTGCGCACCCGTGCTACCGATATATTTCAGTGTGCCGCCGTTGATGCCGATGTTGGCGGAAGAGGTGCCGATACTGCTGTTCTGACCGCCGTTGGCGAGTTTGGTGACGGCCAAGGTATAGTTGGCGTTGATGTAATCGGTATTGGCGCGCCCCGCGTAGGTGTTGGCGGTGTTGGCGAGTGTCAGAGTGCCAGAGTTAAGACCCCATAGGCTCCCAAAAGCGATTTTGGATGCACCGGTTCCCGAAACCACACCGTTGATGACAATATTGCCACCGCGGATGTTCATGGTTCTGGTATTCAGGTTCACGCCATTGTTAATCGTCAAGGCGCCACCGCCGAGGGCGCCGACGGAATTGTTGGCGTTGAGGGTTAGCAAGCCGGTGTCGCCGGAATTGCCGATGGTGACGTTGCCTGTGGCTCCTGCCAATGCGCCTGTGGTCGCGGCATTCAGGTTGATGGCGAGGTTGGTGAGCGTGACGTTGCTGGATCCCGTTGATCCCAGTCGGACCGTATAATTGGTGCCACTTCCCAGACCAACGAAGTAAGCGCTGCGTGCCGCCACCCAAGAAGTGGTCGCGGCGGTGCCTGTATCGTCAGGCGTCGCAGCCCAGAAGTTGGTTCCAAGCCAGTCGTAAGATCCTCCATTGGCGACACCGAATCCAGCGGTGGTGCCATCGATGTCAAACATATCGGCGAACAACGTGGGGCTCGCGGCGACCATGAGGATGGTGGAGAGAAAGGGATTCCAGAAATTGGGTTTCATGGGACGGGATTTTCGAGGCAGGGACCCGTGGGTAACGGGGTGGGGGTAGGGGTTTGAATCGTTCTTGGGGTTAACGATTCTTGGGGCCTATCACCTTGATCAAATGTGTGATGCGTGACAATGTGATAACGCGCAAAAAATCTTAGATTTTGCGCATCGATGTGACCTTGGAGCGTGGTTAGCGGCGGAGGTCGGGGCGGGCTTGGGGGGCGGGCTTGGGGGGCGGGCTTGGGGGGCGGGCTTGGGGGGCGGGCTTGGGGGGCGGGCTTGGGGGGCGGGCTTGGGGGGCGGGGGGCTTGGGGGGCGGGCTTGGGGGGCGGGCTTGGGGGGCGGGCTTGGGGGGCGGGCTTGGGGGGCGGGCTTGGGGAGGCCGGGGTTGTGCCCGGGCCAGCAGGCTGGCTCCGGGAAAGCTGCAGCTGGCTGCAGCAGTCCAAGATGGAGAGATAGAGAGATAGAGAGACGGAGTGACCGTTAGCGGGACGGAGCTACGACATGCGTGTCGTGGGGTTTTGAGATGGTCGGGGGATCAGGGGGGCGTGGCGGTGGCAGTGGCGCGGAGGAAGCCCTTAGCGGGGGGGCTGGAGAAGCTATCGAGGCGGATGGTTTTGAAGGTGTAGCCGGGGCTGGGGTTGGCGGGGCCGAGGTGGGGGACGAGCTCGGAGACCGGGGTGGCGAAGGTGTTAAGATCACGGCTGCCTTGGAAGCGGTAGTCGATGCCATCGATGCTGGCGACGAGGTCGGGGCCTTGGGCGCTGAGGACCGTGCCGACGCGGACTTCAACGGTTAGAGTAAGTTCGGGATTGGCAACGGAGTCATCGCGGGTGTCAAGGACCTGAACGAGGCTGCGGCCACGGGAGGCGGGCTGGGTGGGGTGGCCGCCAAAGGCGAACTCGGTGAGGTTGTCGACACCATCTCCGTCAGGGTCGGAGGTCGACAGCTTGTCGGCATCGAGCAAGCCCGGAAACTGGTTCATCCAGTTATCGAAGGTGGCTGGTACAAGCAAGCTGCCGCTGCCGCTGAAAAAGGCGGGGTGGCTGGTCGCGCTGTAGGTGCCGGGAGGCATGGGCATGCCACCGAGACGGAGCGTGGCCACGAGGTCGGCGCCGGAGAAATTGAGCTGAAGTTTCGCACCGGAGGCGATGCTGATGCGCGATCGGTCAGCCAGATAGGGGTGATCGATGCGCAAGGTGCCTTGGCTGATGCTGGTATCTCCGGTGTAGCTCTGGGGGCCGCTGAAAATTTGGGTAGCGGCACCGGATTTGACGAGATGGACGGGCTGGCTGCCGTCTTGGATGCTACCAATGAACGTACGGCTGATGCTGGGGGAGAGGGTGAGAGTGGCGGGTCGGAGTCCGTTGTTGGTGACGATACCGGTCCCGACGGGTGAAGAGCCTCCGCTGGAATTCGTAAGACCGGCGACGCTTTGGTCGTGGCCATTGAGGTCGAGGCGGCCGGAAACGCTGTTGCCCGCGAGGAGCAGAGGGCTGGCGGCGGGAAGGACTTGGGGCGCACCAAGTTTCAGCGCGCCGCCGCTGGGGCTGCCGGAGAAGACAATGCTATCGCCCGTCCAGGAAGCGGAGGCGCCGAGGGTGATGTCATCGCCGGGATTCTGGCCGGCGCGGAAAATGACAGAGGTGGCGGGTGAGCTTTCCCCGATGGGACCGCCGAGGGTGAGGGACGCTCCGTCCTGGACCCCGATGCGGGTATTTGAAACGGCGATGGTGATCGCGCCGGACCAGGTGTTGGCGCCGCTGATGCTTTGAAGAGCTCCGCGCTGGGCGGCAGGGGTGGCGGTCGTGGTGGTTTTCTGACCGGTGCCGGAGAGGGTGAGGCTGGTGGTTTCCGAATAGGAAAGAGCGCCGGTGAGGGCGAGGGTGGCATCGGCCGCGACGGAAGTGCTGGCACTGAGGGCGGCGGCGTTTTCCGGGATGAGAATGCCAGCGTTCACGGCGGTGGGGCCGGTGAAGGTGTTCGATCCTGTTAGAGTGAGAATGCCGGTGCCGGACTTGGTCAGACCGCCACCGGGCGAAGAGGAGTCGGTTTTGAGGGCTTGGGCGATGCTGATGTAGTAGGTGGCGGTGTCGAGCGTGACGCCGCCGGATTTGATGAAGGTATTGGTGAGGTTTTCGAGGAAGGTGGTGGAGGAGGCAGAAGCGCGGAGGGTTCCGCCGTTGAGATGGAGGGTTCCGGTGCCGGAACCGGTGCGTGCGATGCCGCCGGTGGTTAGAGTGGCGGCGTTCAGGTGGATGGTGCCGGTGCCGCCGGTGGCGAAGGTGAAGTTGATGGCGGTGATGGAGGCGTTTCCGCCGTTGAGCGTGAGGGTGCCGGTGCCTTGGCCGGCGACGCCGAGTTGGAGGGCATCGCTGGAAAAGGAGCCGGCATTGAGGGTCAGGCTGCCAGTGTTGCCACTGTTGCCGATCACATCGGGCGAGGCCGCGCCTATGGTGGAGAGAGATCCTCCGGTAATGGACATGGAGCCGCTGCCAGATGTGCCGCTGCCGATGACGAGGCCGCGGTCGGTGGGACGCAGGACCGTGGTTCCGCGGGCGGCGTCGTAAATAAGCGGTTGATTGGCGGCGTTGTTGACGTTGAGCCGCGCGAAGAAGCTGCCGTTGCTGGCGAGTGGCGAGGGACTCCAGTTGGAGGCAGTGGCCCAATCGCTGCTGGTGCCGCCGGACCAAGTGGTGGTGAAGGCGGCGGGGTCGGTATCGGCGTTGTATTCAGCGAGATTGTTCACGCCGTCGCCATCGGCATCGCCACTGGCTCCCTGAGTGAGATTGCCGAAGTGGAACATTTCCCAATCGTTGGGAATGCCATCCGCATCGGAGTCGGTGACGATACCCATGTCGCGGCGCATGGCGGAGACCATCTTGACGTGGCGGACGCGGTTGGTGGCACCATCCTCGCTGTCGTAGTTCAGGCCGTAGGGCCAGAAGTGCTGGGTGTCGGCGCTGAGCGTGGCGGATGCGCCGTTGAAGAGTTTGACCCGGTTGTTGGCGAAAGTGCCGGTCCAGGTGTTGCCGGAACGGTTGCTGTTCCAGGCGGCGACCTGACCCACGCCGAGGGTGTGAGAGATTTCGTGGAGGGCGACGCGGGTGCCGATGCTGCCGCCAAAGTCGATCCAGCCGGAATAACTGGCCTGGGCGGTGGGGACGCCGGGGCTGTAATTCGCCCAGAGCGTCTTCGGAAAGTAGCCGTGGTCATTGTAGATCGCGACGGCGGCATCCATCGCGGCGACGATCGCGGCGCGCTTGTCGGCGGGCCATGACTCGTTGCCGCTGGCAAGCGACCAAGTCAGTTGGGCGCGAGCGGCCGTGGCGAGCAGCAGAAGGATCACACAGAGGCTGCGGAGAGACATGGGGCCGGATGAGTTTCAGGGGACGGTGACCTTGAGGCGGCCGAAAAGGCGACCATCGATGGCAGCGCTGCGCGGCACGCTGATGGTCACGGTGCGGACGCCATTGGCGAGAGGGCCGAGATTCACGCCGGGGCCGCTGGGCGCGGTGATGGATACGGCGGTCCATGATCCGAGATGGCTGCCGTATTCGAAGACCTGATCGGTGGTCGTGGCGGATTCCTCACGACGGGTGAAGCTGAAGATGAAGTGGGTGGGCGTGAGCGAGGGACTTGGCAGAATCGCGCTGTCAGAGGTGGTGGGGAGGCCGTTGAGGACGAACTCGAGCAGGTTGTTCACGCCGTCGAGATCCGGGTCGGCATCGGAAAGTCTGGCGCTAGCTGTTAGAGACGTGAAGGCATCGATCCACGCGCTGAAGCCGGAGGGGCCGGCAGTGGCGACGATGAGGGACCCGCTGCCACCGAGTCGGCCGGACGAGTTGGCAGCGGTGTAAGTGCCCGGGGCTTGCCAGACTCCGTTGATGCGGAGCGCGGTAATGTTGTGGGCGGAAGAAAGAGCGAGCACGCCGGCCTGGAGATCGAGCGAGACGGAGGAGGCAAGGGCATCGCTGCGGGAAAGAGTGAGCGTGCCGGCACCGGACTTCGCCAGGGTGAGATTGCCAGTGATGCGGCCGGAGTAAGTGAGGGCGGAGCTTTGATGAAGGGTAAGCGTCGCGGCGGTGGGTGAAGAGTTGGTGACGCTGCTGATCTGGGTGGTGTTGGTGCTGGTGCGTTTCAGGCCGGCGAGGGTCTGCGGGAGGCCGTTGAGATCGAAGCTGGTCGTCTCGACAATGTTGGCGGAGCCGACGTCGAGGATGGCGGTGGCGGGCAAGGTATTGGCAGCACCGAGCTTGAGGCTGCCACGGACGATGGAGATGTTGCCGGTGAAGCTGTTGGCTCCGGACAGGACGACGGTGCCGAGGGTGGTGCCGCTACCGGAGCTGAGGGAGAGGCTTTGGTTGGCACCGCTGCCGAGGATGGGGCCGCTGAGATGGAGGGTGCCGCCGTTTCCCGTGCCGAGACGTCCGGTGCCGTCGCCGAGGGTGACCGAGCCGGTCCAAGTGGCGATGGCGTTGGTGGCGGTGGTGAGGGAGCCGGAGAAGCTGCCGGCGTTGCTGCCGTTCGCACCAGTGCCGCGGATGGTGATGGGTTTGCCGGTGATGGTGATGCCGTCGCCGAGGACGAGGGCGGTGCCGCCGGTGCCGGTCACATCCACGGCGGGGGTGTTGCCGAGGGCGGAGTTGTGGGAAAGGACCAGGGAGCCGGAGTTGGTCGGGAGGATGGTGGGGCCGCCGTAGCTGTTCGCGCCGGAGAGGGTGGCGGTGTTGGTGTAAGTGCTGCCGGACTTTGTGAGAGTGGCACCGGCTCCGCCGAGGCGGGCGGAGATGGTTCCGGATGTGAGGGAATGGGAGCTGGCACTTAAAACACCGCTGCCGGAGATCGTGCCGGACGTGAGGGTGAACGCGCTGACGGTGGCGCTGTGGGATTGCAAGTCGAGGCTGCCGCCGTTGAGGGTGAGGTCGCCGCTGCCGATGGCATCGTCCGCGCCGGCGCGGAGAGTGCCGGCACTGAGGAGGGTGGGGCCGCTGTGAGAATTGGCTCCAGAGAGCATCTGGATGCCGGTCCCGATTTTGGTAAGGGCGATGTTTCCTTGGAGGGATCCAGCAAAATTGCCGCCGGTGGCGTTGCCATTGCCGAGCGTGAGAACAGCGGAATTGGTGCTCGTGATGATTCCGCCACTTCCTGTTAGGGAGCCGAGTCCGGTGGCGAGGCCGTTGAGGTCGAGGCTTCCGGAATGGAGGGTGAGCGTGCCGTTGGCGGAACCTAGGGCACCGGAGATGCCTTGCTTGAGTGATCCTCCGTTCAGGGTGAGCCCGCCGGTGAAGGTGCTGGCGGAGTTGAGGATGACGCTGGCGTTACCGGAGACGGCGAAGCTACCCGCCCCGCCGGAGATGGAGCTGGTCAGGGTGAGGGTGCTCGTGCCCGTGGTGGCGAGGGAGACGGCCGCACCGCTGGCACCGATCTGGCCACCTGTTAGAGCGAGGTTGTTGGGACCCGAAAAGTGGATTTCGCCGCTGGTGAGGGTGAGGACGTTCGTCGAAGCACCCATGTCGATGCTGCCGCCGGTGTTCGTGGTATCGAGGACAAGGCGGTGGACGGAGCGGTTTGTGAGAAGGCCCCCGTCCGTCCACGTGAGGATCCCGCCGGGGTAGGCGGAGTTGAGGGAGGAAAACTCGAGGTTCGGATCGTTGCTGGACACCGTGAGTGCGGGTGCGACGTAGCGAACGACTTGACCGGCGACGACGGTGGCGGGGCCGGTGATGCCGGAGCTGTCTTTCACGCTGACGCCCGGGAGCAGCCAACCGGTGAGCGGCGGGTTCGAGAAGACCGCGACATTGCTTGCGGAGAGATCGAGCAGCAGCGAAGCACCGCTACCGAGGGACCAGGTGTTGCCGAGGGTGAGCCGGGTGGCGGTCGAGCCGTTCGGCGATAGGAGGATGGTGGCCGACGCGTCCGCGGGGATGGTAGGGCTACCAAGGGTCTGGGTGGAGAGGGTGGCGGGCTTGCCTTTGAGTTCGAGCGTGGCGGCGAGAACGAGCGGTGAGGCGGGGTTGAGGAGGTCGACAGGCGTAGCGAGGGCGGAGAGGTCGAGGAGGAGCTTTCCGGCGTTGACGGTGGTGGAGCCGGTGTAGGTGGACGCGGCTGTTAGAGCGAGCGTAGCGGGGCCGGATTTCGTGAGGGCGACGCTGCCGGTGATGGGGGCGGCAAAGGAGGAGTCGGTGGTCGCGTGGACCGTCAGCGTGGCGGGAGAGGTGCTGGTGATTTCGTTTGCGGTGCCGCTGACGGAAGCGAGGCCGGCAACTTGCTGGTTGAAGCCGTTGAGATCGAGTTTGCCGGAGACGGTCGAAAGACCAAACTGGAGCGAAGTGGGGGCAGGCAGGGTGTCGACCGCTCCGAGCTTGAGCACCCCGCCGACGATCGAGGTGTTTCCGGCGTAGCTGTTGGATCCGGACAGGACGACGGTGGCGGTCATGTCGTTCGGACGGATGGTCAGCCCGCTGCTACCGGGAGCGCTAGTAATCGGGCCGGAGACGACGAGGGAGGCCCCGCCTTGCGCGCCGATGCGGGTGCCGGTGGCGGCGAGAACCACAGGGCCGGCCCAGGTGTTGATGCCGGACTTCGAGTTGAGGGCACCGTTGTAGAACGAAGTGCCGCCACTGCCGGAAAGAGTGAGGGATTCGCCGCTGACCGTGATATTGCCTTCGAGCTCGAGGCGGGCGTTGGCGGCGACGGTGGTGGAGCCCGTCGCCGAACCGAGGGCGGCGTTGTCTTGGAGGGCCACGACGCCGGCGTTGATGGTGGTCGGCCCGGAATAGTGATTGGAGGTGGCGAGGGTGAGGGTGTTGGTGCCGGACTTCGTCAGGCCAGTAGTGCCGTCGATCGAGCCTGACCCCGCGAGGGTGAAGGCTTTGGTGGAGTTCGAAATGGTGAGGGAGGCTGGCTGGAGGCTACCTGTTAGAGCGAGGTTCGGAGAGTTCGATCCGGCATCGGTGATCGAGACATGGCGCTTGTCGCGGAAGACGCGGGCGGTGGTGTTTTCCAGCCAGTTGACGGTGGTGGCCAGGTCCCAGACATTGGCACCGCCGCCTTGCCAGACGAGGGGGAGGAAGGACGCCGCGTTGTTGGGATTGGTGCCGGCCTGGAATTCCTCGAGGTTGGTCATGCCATCGTTGTCGGGATCGGCGGAAGGCTGGCTAGCGGGCGAGGTGCTGCTGCCAAAATTCGTCGTTTGCCAGGATTGATAGGCGCTGTTGTCGACGATCTGCACGGCGATCTCACCGGCGACGGAGGTATCGAGCACGGCGAGGTAGGCGGTGGGGAGCGCGGGAAAGCTGACATTCCCCAGGCTGAGACTGCCGCTGTAAGTGACGAGCGGTTTGCGGCCGAGGGTAAGGCCGGTGGTTGGGATGGCGAGCAGGGCGTCGAGGCTGAGGTTGCCGGTGATGTTGAGTCGGTCGGTCAAAGCGGGGAACTGGACCGTACCGCCGAGGTAGGCGTTGCCGATGAGGTTGAGGGTGCCGTTGGTGATCGAGATCGTGCCGGAGGAATTGAGAGGGGCTTCCAGCGTGCCGAGGCCGCGGAGAGTTCCGCCGGTGAAGATTTTGCAACTGGAGCCGGTGATTTTGGCTCCGCTGTTGAGTTGAAGGGTGGCGCCGGAATCGACGGTGATCTCGCTGGTGCCGGAGAGGGTGTCGGCGGCGGCGTCGCCGTAGGAGAGGGTGCCTTGTTCGATGGTGATGCCAGCACTGACAGTACCGGTGCCGGTCAGCGTCCAAGTACCGGTGCCGGTTTTTGAAAGGCCGATGGGGTAGTTGTTGTAGGGGTCGAAATTTCCAGCAAAAGTCGTAGAGGCATTGAGTCCGCCGACCTGCCAGATCACGGCACCGGCGGCATTCTGACTGCCGGAGATGACGGAAGTGGAAATGCCGGAGAAGCTACCGATGGGAAGCGTGATGCCTTCCGCAGGGGGCGTGCCGGTGTATTCCATACGAACCTGTTCCAGATTCACCGTGGCGAGCGGCAGGCCAGTGCTGCCGCCGAACTGGATGCGCGGATCGCTCGCTCCACTGACGGGGCGTTTTACATTGATCGTGCCCGCAAAATCCGACCAGTCACCGGTGATGGAACTGCGGTAGTAGTTGACCGTAAGATCGAGCGTGCCGGAGCCTGTTAGAGAGCCGGCGAGCGATGAATAGGGCACCGAATTGACGCCGCGGACGGTATCGAAGAGCGCGCCTGTTTGTCCGGCCGGAACGATGAGGTCGTTGGGGAGGGCGCCATGGACCGGGTCGACGCCGCCGGTGTGGCCGTGGAGGGTGAGCGAGCCGCCGTGGAACGTGATGGGGCCGCTGCCGAGGCCGTAGGGGTTGGCGGGAGCGGAGGGGCCGGTGAGGGGCGCGGCGTTCGAGGTGAGGACGAGGGATCCGCCGTTGAGAAAAGTACCGCCGCTGTAGGTGTTGCGGGTTTCGAAAACGAGACTGGCGGCGGCGCTGGTGGCCGTCGCGTTTTGGGAAAGGGTGAGAGAAGTGGCGGTGGCCACCGAAAGGATCGTGGTCTCCGCGGGGATGCCGGTACCGGTGACCGTCATGCCCGGAAGCAGGTTGGCAGTACTGGCGACCGTGACCGAAGAACTGCCGGTGGCGATCGAGCAGTTTGTTAGAGTGTATTGCGGGATGTTCAGCGTGAGCGTGCCGTTACCGGATTTCACCAGCGAGGTGGCGCCGATGATGGGCGCGCCGGTGAAGGTGTAGGGGCGGGCGCTGCTGTTATTAACGGTGAGCGATTGCGGGGCGACGGGCTGGGTGATGGCCACCGCGCCGGAGTTGGCGCTATCGTTGAAAGTGACCTTATCGAAATTGAAGAAAGTGGCGGGGGAGGCACCGGACCAAGCAGCGGTGCTTTGCTGGTCCCAGAGGCCGCCGTTGGATCCGGTCCAAGTGAGGTTGCCGTTGCTGCCGGAGACGACGAGTCGGACGTAGCCCGGGGCGGTGCCGCTGGGACTGTGTTCGAGGCTGAGGGTTTGGCGCGAGCCGCTCGGGAGGTTCGAGCTGAGGGTGAGGCCGGAGGCGGTCAGCGTGCCGGGGGTGGTGATGAGCTCGTAGCTGCCCGGACCGAGGATACCGTCGGAGAGGTGGAAGACGAAGTTCTGATTGCCCGTCAGACTGACGGCACCGGTGGCGGCGATGCGGTCGTTGCCGGACGCGGGGTTGTTCGAGAGATCGAAGCGAAGGGTCGGCGAAGTCAGGTTGAGCGAGGCGGCAGTGAGGGTCCCCGAGGAACTGCCATTTTCCGCCCCGGGCGAGAGAACGGCTCCGGCGGACGTGGTGAGGGATCCTCCCATGCTGCCGGTGCCGGAAAGGGTGGCGCCGGCGGCAACGCTGACCGGGGAGAGGCTAAAATTTCCCAAGAGAGAGAGCGAGCCGCTGTTGATGGCGGTCGCGCCGCTGTGGCTGCTGTTGCCGCCGAGGGTGAACACACCGCTGCCGGTCTTGGTGAGTTTCGCATTGCCGGAGAAGGTGCCGGAGAAGGTCGAGTCGGTGTTCAGTCCGCCGATCGTGTAATTGGGGGAGCCGGAACTGCCGCCGCCGAGCGTGCCGGAGCCCTTGAGTTCGCCGATGCCAAAGGTGTTGCCAGTGGAGCTAGTGGAGCAGGAGAGGGCGAGCGGTGCAGGGAGCTGAACGGTGGCGGAAGACCAGCCGTTGAACGAGGCTCCGTTGAACACCGCACTCATGCCGGAGTTCGTGCCGCTGTAGGTGAAATTGAGGTTTCCCGCGAAATCGTTCATCGCACCGCGGAACTGGATCATGTTGTCGCTTCCCTGATGAACGATGTTCAGGGTCCCTTCGCCGGTGACGGCACCGCTCAACTGGATGCGGCGGCCGGTGTGGACGGTGGCGCTTTCATCGGCCGGAATCAGCAGCGGGGCCGCGATGTTCTGGGTAGTGGACGAATTCGGCCACGCGTTGATGATGCTGGCGTTGTTGCGGAGCGTGAGCTGCCCGCCCGGGAGCGTGCCGGTGTTCGAGGGTCCGCCCAGAACGACGCTCCCGCCATCGATGAAGCCGGATCCAGTGCCCGAGTAAGGGACGCGCAGGGTGAGGGTGCCGGAGCCGGTTTTGGTGAAGCCGGCGGTGCCGGCGAGCGAGCCGCTGCCCTCGATGGTGAAGTTCTTCGAGCTGTTGTTAACGGCGAGCGAGGCGGGGCTGAGGGCCGAGTTGACCTTGATCGTCGGGCTGTTCGAGCCGCTATCGTTGACCGTGACCGCATCGCCGGATGCAAAGGGAGTGGGGCCGAGAAGGGAGACGAAATTGGGCGTGGTCGTATCCCAAAGATTCGTCGCGCCATCGCCGCTCCAAGAGACCGGGCGCGGCTGGGCTTGGGTGGAGACGAGCAGGCAGCATTGCTGGGTCCAGGTGTCTCCGGTGGAATCCGTGACGGTGAAAAGAAAGCCGCCGCGGCCGGAGCTTTCCATCGCGGGGGTGAAGCGAACGATCGCATTGCCGGGGCCGCTCTGGGTGGTGGTTCCGCCGACGAGGTTCGAGACGGTGAAGGCGGGGGACTCCGTGAAACCCGAGGTGAACTTGCGGAGATCGATGTCGATGAAGCTGGGAGACTCCGCGGTGTTCCTGCCGACGCTGCCGTGGGGCACTGTCTTGAAGTGGAGGTATTCCTCAAGCCGGGTGTAGCCAGCGGGAGATCCGGCAGGGAAGAACGAGGCGGCGGTTTGGGGAGCGGTGAGGACAATATTGTTGTCCGCGACCAACTTGTTGTAGCCGACTGCTTCCTCCCAGTCATCGGGCATTCCGTCGAGATCCGTGTCGAGCGCTGCGGTGGTGGATTGGAGGTTGGCAAAGGCCGTGCCGGTGGTCAGTCCGAGTTCGAGCGGATCGGCGATGATCCCGCGTTGCATGGCGGCGGTGCGGTCCACGCAAAGCTGGGTGATTTCATCGCGGAGCGGACGGGATCCGATCTCCATGCGGACGGCTCCGACCTTCGAGAGCACTTTCTTGTAGGCGGTTCTCCGGGAGTCCAGCAAGACGGGCGTGCCGATAACGGCCGCGCCGGTGACGCCGTCGAGCGTCTGCGGCCAAGCAGCGGGGGCTTGGTCGTAAGAGCTCGAACTGACCATGCCATAGTTCGTGCGGTTGACATCGAGGACTCCATTCGCGGTGCCGTCGAGCGCACTGTCGCTCATGTGGAGCTTGAAGACATTTTCATTGGCGCCATTGAGACCGCCGCCATAGACCGCTTCGGTGGTGTTTCCTCCATGGATGAAATAGCTGCCGCGGATATTGACGCGGGCGATGGGATCGGTGGCGGCGGCCATATTGAAGCCGTTGTTCCAACCGAAGGTCACGTTGTTGGCCCAATCGAACACCGAGGGGCTGATGCACTTCGGGTTGCGGGTATGGTTGTTCGCCCAGAGCGTGTGGTGGGCGGTGGCGTGATTGATATCCCAGAGCCCGCCGGCCGAGTGACCGCTGAGGCCCCAGGCGTTCACGGACCACTGGAAGGTGAAAAATTCCGGCGGCGTGCCGAAGGACGAAAGGTTCTCATCGGTGGAGAACATCACATCGCAGTGATCGAGGATGACGCGCTGGGAATTGGCGATGTCCACCGAATCGCCGCCGGCCGCTTGTTTGCCGTAGCGCCAGCGGACATGGCGGATGACCAGATCGTTGCCGGTGAGGTTCATCGTGTTGTTCCAGAACGCGATGCCATCGCCCGGGGCGGTTTGACCGGCGATGGTGATCTTGTTTTTGTTGATGGTCAGTCCACCGCCGGAGCCGGAGGGCAGGCGGATGTGGCCGGAGACGGCGAAAATGATGGTGCGGCCGGAAGTGGGCGCGGTCTGGATACCGTTGGCGAAGGATCCGGCCCCGGAGGCGTTGCGGTTGGTGACGTAATAGACATCGCCGCCACGGCCGCCGGTGGCGATGGAGCCGAAGCCCTCGGCACCCGGAAAAGCCGGGAGTTGGGCCTGAACGGCACCAAGCGGGGCAAGGGCGAGCATTCCCCGAACGAGAATGGAGCTGCGGAGCATGAAGGGGTTTTGAGAGGAATAGGTTTAGCGAGGAAAGGGTCGCCGTAAAGTACGCCCGGCGACGGGAGCCCGGGGGCAGGCCGAAGCACGCGCCCTCCCCTGCCCCTCGGCGAGCTGACTTTGTTGCGGAAGATCCCTCATGAAATCCATCGCCACGAAAGCGCAGCGCGGTAGGGTCAAAATCGCAGGGTTTCCGGCCGTGAAAAGCCGGAAAAGACGCGATGCGTCTCAGATCGCGCGGAGCGCGAGGTAGGCCTCGATTTCCTCCGCGGGGTTGTGGGCGCGCATCAGCGACTCACCGATCAGGACCGCGTTCGCCCCGGCATCGAGAGCACGCTGAACGTCTTCCACCGCGCGCAGGCCGGACTCGGAGACGAGGATGACATCATCGGACACCTCATCGGCGAGGGCTTCCGTCACCGCGAGATCGATTTCGAAGGTCTTGAGGTTGCGATTGTTGATGCCGATCAGGTCGGCACCGAGATCGATGGCCCGTTCCATTTCCGGGAGATTGTGGACTTCCACCAGCACGTCGAGCTGGAGGTCCTTGGCTTCGAAATAGAGGCGCTTCAGGGTATCGTCGTCGAGGGCAGCGACAATGAGCAGAATGGCATCGGCCCCGGCGACCACCGCCTCGTGAATTTGGACGGGGTGGACCGTGAAGTCCTTGCGCAGCAGCGGAGCGTCGGAGAATTCCGCGATCTTGCTGAGGTAGCTGAGCGAGCCTTGGAAATAGGGCTCGTCGGTCAGGATCGAGAGACAAGAAGCACCGCCGTCGAGATAGCGCTTCGCCTGGCGAATGGGGTCGAAGTTCGGATCGATGAGGCCGACGGAAGGCGAGGCCTTTTTGACCTCGGCAATCACGCCGACCCGGTCGGGGCCACGATCGAGCGCCGCACGGAAACCGCGGAAATCGTTTCGTTGCAGAGCGGCGGCGCGCAGATGTCCGGCGCGGGGCAACAAGGCTTCAACTTCCTTGTGCTTGGTGGCGATGATTTCGGCGAGCTTGTCGGACATGGCGGCTACGCGGAGGAAAAACCACGGAAATCCGGGCGCTGGAAGCCGAAAGCAGGAAAAAGGAAGAGCCTGCGTGTTTTGGACACAAGGAAGAGCGCTTCGAAGGCCGGGAGCCAGCTCCCCCACCCCTTTGCCGAGACTTTCTCCTCGTCACCACCCGCTCCAGGGAAAGACCTTGCGGGCAAGGAAACGTGATCCGATGAAATCGGCATAACGGAGAGCAAATCCTCATCGCGAACGAGGCTTCCCGCCTCCACCCCGACCGCAAGACCCATGCTCAAGGCCCGCACATGGCATCGACTCTGCATCAGCGGCCACCTCATGTTTCCTGGCATCGTCGCCGCATGGTTGCTGCCCGACGACTCGCCATTCATCTGGCCTGCGATGGCGGCGATTCTGTGGGGCTTTCTGATCGGGGGCTTGGGAGCGATCCAAGGGATCCTGTTCGCCTGCGGAAGACTTCATTTCGGATGTCCCATCTGCGATGCCCGAAGCCCCGTCGCGGGCGCTCATCGCTATGGGACGATCATTCAGTGTCCCCGTTGCGGTCCGCTTCAGCTCAGGCTCGACCGCCTTTGCAGATTGCGAGCGATCCGGCCGGGGTCCGAGGAAGACGACGTGGCAGGATATCCGGCGAGCACGGGTTCGCTGCTTCTGGCTCCACGGCGTCATTGGATTTCATTCAGCCTCATCTTTGCTCCTGTCGTGGCATCGATCCTTCATGAATTCATGATCTTCTACATTCTGATACCGGGTTTCTGGTGTTATGGAGTGGGCGGGATCATCCTTGACGGTATTTTTTCCGAAAGCACGAGCGACTCTAACGGCCTCCTGGTAAGACGGAGGAATCCGATCCGCTTTTGGAGAGAGATCGCGATCCTGTCGCTCTTTTACCTACTCGCCGCGGCATTTCCGATTGCTTTCGCGCTTCAGGAGAGAGGGAAAAAGGAAGCGGCAGCAACGACGGATTCTTCCCCGACTGTGCATGGCGCTCCCGATTCCAAGCCCTGACCCAACAGGTCCGTAGCATTCTCCGCGCTACCGTGACTTTGGTATGACTTTCATCTCGCCACCTCCCGCCCGGAAGCTAGTTTCTTTGATTATCTTCAACAGTAGGCGATGCGTGCTTCAGAAGGTCGAAATGACCGTGCAGGTTCGACCCATAATTGTCAGGATCGCCTTGTAATTTCAGCACGAAATCAACACTCGAAAACAAGTTTTCACATCATGCCGATCCCTGATTTCCAGACTCTCATGCGACCGCTTTTGCAAGCTCATGCCGATGGCAAAGAGCATCTCAATCGTGATCTCGTGACACACCTTGCCGAGGAATTCGGCCTTGATGAGGAAGATCGCCGCGAAATGCTGCCAAGTGGGAGGGCTCGCCTGTTCGACAATCGTATCGGATGGGCGAAGTCTCACATCGCCCAAGCAGGATTGCTCACATCACCGCGCAGAGCGATTTCGACAATCACGGCTCGCGGGATCGATGCCTTGCGTGCTCATCCCGAGAGGATCGATTTACGCATACTGAACGACTATGACGAATATCGCGAATTCCGGAACCGCCGCAAGATGGTGGAAGATGGAGAAAACGCTGCCAGCGAAGTCGATCCTCAAGAAAATCAGACCCCCGAAGAGCTACTAGAAAATGCGTATTTCAAAGTACGGGGACAGATCGAATCAGAGCTTTTGGCACAAATCAAAAGTGCGGCGCCCGAGTTCCTCGAACGAGTCGTTGTCGATCTGGTAGTTCGGATGGGCTACGGTGGCAGCCGCAAGGATGCCGGCGAGGCGCTGGGTCGATCGGGTGACGAAGGCATCGATGGGATCATCAAGGAGGACCCGCTGGGACTGGATATCATCTATCTGCAAGCGAAACGCTGGGAGGGAACGGTCGGTCGACCTGAGATCCAGAAATTTGCCGGCGCATTGCAGGGTCAAAGAGCACGGAAAGGCATTTTTATCACCACCTCGACATTCAGCTCGGATGCCCTCGACTACGTGTCTCGAATTGAAACGAAGATCATCCTGATCGATGGCCGACGCCTCACCAAGCTAATGTTCGATCATGGCGTCGGCGTTGCGACCGCTTCCAACTACGAGGTGAAGCGCATCGACTCGGATTATTTTACGGACGCATGAATCAGCGCGGATTTTTTCGCGGTAGAGCCGATCGAAAGACGGGCTGCCATGGTAAGGATTTTATCTCCGCTCAGCCTGACCCTCACGAAAGGAAAGCAGCCCGCTGTCCGTTCTGGCCGGTGGCGCTTGTTCGTGCTTTTTTCAATCCAACCGAAGCCCTTCCGATCCTCTGAAAGGCATTTTTGATCAATCCATGAAACGCCGCCAATTTCTTCATCGCTCGATTCTCGCTGGCACGGGGTCTTTGCTTGCCCCGATGGCTCGGGCGCAGGGTGCCAATGGCGATCTGCGGGTGGCGGTGATCGGCTTCAATGGGCGTGGACAGGGGCACATCGACGGCATTCTGCGAGCAAAGGGCGCGCGTCTGGTAGCGCTTTGCGATTGCGACCCGGCAGTGCTGGCACGCGAAAAGGACAAGCTCGCCAAGAAGGGCGTATCGGTCGCGGCCTATGCCGACTACCGCAAGCTTTGCGAAGCGAAGGACATCGATGCCGTCTGCATCGCCACGCCCAACCACACGCACTGCCTGATCGCCATCACCGCCGCGGCGAACGGGAAGCATGTGTATGTCGAAAAGCCGGTATCGCACACCGTGTGGGAAGGTCGGATGCTGGCGGCGGCGCAGACGAAGTACGGCAAGATCATTCAGCACGGCTTCCAGCGCCGCAGCGAGACCGCTTGGGCGGAGGCCTTCGAATGGGTGGCTGGCGGCGAGCTCGGCAAGCTGAACCTGGCACGGGGCTTCTGCTACAAGCCGCGGCCATCGATCGGCAAGGTGGCCGGCCCGCAGGTTCCACCGCCGGGGCTGGACTACGATCTGTGGTGCGGTCCACGAAGGATCGATCCCCCACGGCGGGCAAAGTTCCACTACGACTGGCACTGGCAATCGCCCTATGGCAACGGGGACTTGGGCAACCAAGGCCCCCACCAGCTTGACGTCTGCCGCTGGGCTCTCGGCGATCCTTCAGAGCTGCCGTCCAGCGTGCTGAGTTGCGGGGATCGCTTCGGGCACGACGACGACGGCGACGTGGCAAACACGCAGGTGGTTTTTCTGGGTTACGAACCCGCGCCGATCCTGTTCGAGGTCCGCGGCTTGCCCAAGAAGGACTTGGATTTCAAATCGGGGATGGACGATTTCAAGGGCCAGCAGCTTGGGAATCTCATCGAATATGAGGGCGGCTGGATCGCTGGGGGTCACGGGCCGGCCTGCGCGGCATTCGATGCCAAGGGCAAGAAGCTGCGGGATTTCAAAGGCGACCGCTCCCCCTTCCAAGTCTGGATCGATGCGATCCAAAAGGGCAGGCAGGAGGCCATGCACTCCGCAGAGTCAGGCCATCTCTCGTCCGCGCTCGCCCACTTGGGCAACATCTCGTGGGCGCTGGGCGAGAAGACGCCGCCACGGGAAGTTCGTGACGCCTTCGTGCATCCGGCCGCAGCCGACGCGATCAAGCGGATGGAAACGCATCTCGCGGCGAACGGGATCGATACCGCGAAGAGCGGCATCCGGCTCGGTGCGGCGCTCGATTTCGACGGCAAGGCGGAGCGGTTCACCGGGCCGGAAGCGGAGCGGGCAAATCCGCTTTTGAAGGGGAGCTATCGCGAAGGTTTCGAACTGCACCTGTAGGGCGACGCGCCCGGTAAAAAGGGGCGGAGAGAAGACGTTAGGCCTCGGCCGCCTGCGCGGGACGGCGGACTTTTTCCGCTTTGAGCTGCCCGCAACCGGCGGCGACATCGATCCCGCGCCGCTGGCGAAAGGTGCAGGGAAAACCTGCGGCGAGCAGGATGCGCTGAAATTCACGCCCTGGACCGGGATCCGCCGCGCGACCATCGAAGCCGCTGGTGGGATTGAGCGGGATCAGGTTCACATGGGAATCGATCCCCCTCAGCAGTTCCGCCAAGCGTCGCGCGGTGTCAGGCGAGTCGTTCTTCCCGGCGATCAGGGTCCACTCGAAAAAGATCCGCTTTCCGGTGATGCGGCCGTATTCCCTGCAAGCGGCAATGAGTTCTGCCAATGGCCATTTCTTACTCGCGGGGACCAGCGCCGAACGCTCTTCCTCGGTCGAGCCGTGCAGACTAACGGCGAGTCGATAGGGTCGACCCTCCTCCGCCAGCCGCAGGATGCCCGGCACGACGCCGACGGTGCTGATCGAAATCCGCGACGGACCGATCCCGATCCCGCGGACGTCGGAAATGATATCGAGCGCGTGCATCACCGCGTCGTAGTTGTGGAGCGGCTCGCCCATGCCCATGAGCACCAGATTTCGCAGGCGTCGGCCCGCTTGGGTCGCCATCAGTACACGGCGTGCGTAGAGCACCTGAGCGACGATTTCTCCCGGCCGGAGATGACGGGCGAATCCCATCTGACCCGTCGCACAAAACACGCAACCCATCGCACAACCCGCCTGACTGCTGACGCAGGCGGTATGGCGACCATCATAGCCCATCAGCACGGTTTCGGTCTCCTGGCCATCGCGCTGGCGCAGCAGGAATTTCCGGGTCAAGCCGTCGCCACTGTGAATTTCACGAACGAGATCCGGGGCATCCAGACAAAACTCCCTGCCCTCGCCCACCCTCGCGGCGACCCAGCGCTGCAGCGGGGGCGAGAAATCGCGGGCCGCGAGATCGAGGGCACCCTCCCGCTGGATCGCACGCCATAGCGCCTTGGCATGATGAGCGCGCACGCCATCCGCCTGCAAGGCCGCCTCGACTTCGGCAAAGCCGAGATCGTGCAAAAAGCGGGGCGACGAGGATGACATGACGCCGCATCCCATCACTCCGTCCGCGGGTCGATTCAAGCTCTGTTTCCCCGGCAGCGAGATCGGCACGAGCTGCATTTTGCTTTCCGGACCACCCTCATCCCGCTAGCTCAAGGCGGCGTGCGGGGATCTTCCGGATCATTCACCGGAGCTGCCGCGCCGATCCAAGACTCCGATGAAACGCTCCCGCCTCCTTTCCCGAAGCCCTCGCCTGCGCTGCCTGCTCCTTGCGGCAGCCTGCCTGACGCCTCTGTTCGGGGCAGAGACTTGGACCGACAAACGCGGCCGCACGATGAAGGCGGACTTGGTATCGGTCGGTGACGACGATGCGGTGTTCAAGCTCGCGAACGGCAAACGGGTCACGCTGGCGGTGGATCTTTTCAGCGACGAGGATCAGGAGCGGATTCTCGACTGGGAGCCTACCGAAGCCGACGAGGCGGATGAGGAAGCGAAGGAAGCCGAGGGCTTGAATTTCGACGCCCCTTGGCCGAAAAAAGTCAGCTTCAACGGGGACCCCGACATCAGCACGGTGGAAGAGGACAAGGACGAGAGCCGCTTTGTCTACGAGAGTGCCAACTATCGCTTCGTCTGCGACGTCCGCTTGTCGAAGTCCGTGGTGAAAGGCTTCGCGGTGATGTTCGAGGCCACCCATCTCTACTGCCGCGAGCTTCCGCTGGGCATTTCCGGCGGGGTGAAGTCCGACGGCAAGTATCAGATTCTTCTGTTCGAGAAGAAAGAAGACTACGTCAAAGCGGGCGGCCCGCCATCGAGTGCGGGCGTCTTCATGGGCGGTAAGGGCGTGGTGATGGTACCGCTCACCAGCCTCGGCGTGCGCCCCGTCGGCAGCGGCTACATGCTCGACCGCGACAAGGCGAGCGGCACCCTGATCCACGAAATCACCCACCAGCTCACGCCCCCACGCTATTACGCCAAAGGCGCCATGGGCTGGTTCAGCGAGGGCATTGCCGAATACCTCACCGCCACTCCGTATCGTGCCGGGAATTTCAAGGTTGGCTCGAATTTCGACGACATCCGCGCCTACGCGACCGGTTACGGAAAGGACGACGGAGGAGGTCGGGCACTCGGCGAGTCCGTTCGCATGCCTGCGCTCAAAGACTTCTTCCTGATGAGTTACCAGGAATTCACCGGTCCGCGCGCGAACTTCAACTATGGCATGGGCCTGGTGCTGACGACCTATTTCCTGCACCTCGACGGCGAAGGGGACGCGGCGCGATTGAAGTCCTTCCTCCGTGCGCTGCGGGCCGGCAAGTCGGGCGAGGACGCCTTGAAAGTGCTGCTCGATGGCCGCGGCTATCGGGAACTCGAGGAAGACATCGCCAAAGCCTGGAAGCGCAAAGGGCTCGACATCGAGTTCGATAGTCCGGCCAGCGGCGGTTGATCGGGCGATCAAAATCCGGCAATCCGGGCGACGAACCACCACAGCCCGACCAACGCGAGGACGACGCAACTCGCACGGCGAACCGTTTCCCAAAGCGGACGGCGATGCCACACAAGGGTGGCCGTCCAGGCAGCCAGCAGGATCAGCACCTGGGCGACCTCCACCCCGAGATTCGCCGTCAGAAGACCCGTCAGGAAGCCATCGCCCGGCGGGATCCATGTCGCCAGCACCCCGGCGAAGCCTAGCCCGTGAACGAGGCCGAAAACGAAAACGAGCTCCAAGCGCCCGCGGCGGACCTCGCGCACGAAGAGATTTTCCACCGCCACGGCCGCGATGCTCAGCGCGATCAGTGGCTCCACCACCGATGCGGGCACCTTCACCCAGCCGGCCGCCGCCAGCCCGAGGGTGATGGTGTGGGCGGCGGTGAAGGCGAGCGATTGCGCTAGCAGCGGCCGCCAGCGCCTGCAGAGGAGGAAGATGCCGAGAACGAATAGAAGGTGATCGAGCCCCATCGGAACGACGTGCAGAAAACCTTGGCGGAAAGCCTCCGCCGCAGCACTGCGGCCTTCAACGCCGCCGGACTCTAACAGACTCAAGCATTCACCGGGCCTCAGGGTGAGATAGGCCGCCTGCTCACCGATCCCGGTTTTGAGCACCAAATCCGGATGACCGCCATCGGCAAGAGCGACCTCCAGACCATCGCGGCCCGGAGCTGTCGCGGGCTCGATCCTCAGCCGGAAGTAAGCGCCGTCATTCAGCAGGCGAGGGAAATTCGCTGGGTCCACCTCCAGATCCGGACAGGAAAGATCCCACACAACCTCGCCTCCGCCCTGAGCTTTCAGATGGAGGATGTCGCGCAAGTAGGCTTCCGCCTGACCGACCAGCGCGATCTGCTCCGCGCGGGTTAGGCCGAGCAGCCACGCGCGGGTCGGTTGCGGCGATGCCGGATCCGCACAAGTCGCGGGATCGGCGTAGCCGGCATCGAACCACAGCTCGATCCGCCACTTTTCCCTCTCCGGCTGGAACTCGCCATAGAGCTGCTGCACCACGTGTCCCGAGGCGGATTGCAGCGCGACCGTGCCAAGGAGCAGCACGCTCAGGAACAGCGGAAAAAGACGGATCATCGGCGGCGCGATCCCTTCCTGAGCCCCGCCCCCGGCGGGCGGCAAGCCTCATTTCAACCGGAGGCCCTGACCCAAATCGGACTTCCCTTGCCGCTGCCCGCCACTCATTCCTTGGGCACCATGAAAGCTTTCGTCCTCTCCATGCTCCCGCTGGCCCTGGTCGCAGCCGAGCCCCTCGCGATGGAAATCCGCTACGATCGGCCCCCTTCCGCGAAAAAAGGCGGCAGCTCCGGCGACTTCATGGGTGCCGCCACCGACTTCCCGACCTCCAACTGGGAAAGCCAGGCACAACCCGTCGGCAACGGCCGCCTCGGCGCGATGGTCTTCGGTCAGCCCTTCAAGGAACGGATCCAGTTCAACGACATCACGCTCTGGACCGGCGGCGAAAACCTCTCCGGCGAATACGACGTCAACGAGTTCGGCTGCTACCAGAACTTCGGCGACCTTTTCATCGAAACCACCGCCTCAGGCGCCGCCGCAAGCAGTCCGCCGGTCGGCCGCTGCACCAGCGGCCAAGAGCCCTTCACCGCTGCCGAAGGCCCGGCCTCCGCTGGCGACAACGACGCCTCCAGCAAATGGTGCATCGAGCACGGCGGCAAAGAGGTGATCTGGCAAACCGAGCTTCCAGCGGCGAAGACGATCACTCGCTACGCCTTCACCTCTGCCAACGATGTCCCGGACCGCGACCCCCGCAGCTGGCGGCTCGAAGGCTCCGCCGACGGGAAAACGTGGGGTCTGCTCCACGAGCTCAAAGACCAGCCGAGCTTCACCGGACGCGGCGAAACCCGCAGCTTCGAACTCCCCATAGGAGCCAAGCGCCCCGCCCTCCGGCACTATCGCCTCACCTTCACCCCCAATCCCGGAGTCCCGCACTTCCAGCTCGCGGAAATCGTGCTCGGCGACCCGCCCGGCCTCCCCAAGGGCTACCACCGCGCTCTGGATCTCGCCACGGGCATCCAACGCGTCTCCTGGCAAGCCGATGGCGAAAACTTCCTGCGCGAAACCTTTGCTAGCCACGCCGACGACCTCATCGTGGTGAACTACCGCTCCAGCGGCAAACTCAGCGGGCGGCTCCGCCTCGCCGGAGCCCATGGCGAAGCCACCCGCGCCAGCACCGCGTCCCTGTCCTTCACCGGCACGCTCTCGAACGGCCTGCGCTACGATGCCCTGCTCAGCGCCCGCGCCGATGGCGGCAGCATCGGGATCGATGCCGACACGCTGGTCTTCCGTGATGTCTCCGCGCTCACTCTCCTGCTTTCCGGAGCCACCGACTACGCCATGGACCCGGCGAAAAATTTCCGCTCCGGCCTCGACCCCCGGGCCGTCAACACCACGAAAACCCGCGCGGCACTGGACCGCAAGTACGACGAACTTCGTAGCCGCCACGTGAGCGAATTCGCCAAGCGCATGGGACGCGTCGCCTTCGAGGTCGGCACGCCGCAAAAGGGCGACATCAAAGCACGACTCGACGCCTACCGGCAAGGCACCGAAGACCCCGCGCTCGAAGCCCTGATGTTCCATTACGGCCGCTACCTCCTGCTCTCCTCCTCCCGCCACTCCCTGCCTGCCAACTTGCAGGGCTTGTGGAACGATAACAACAAGCCCGCCTGGTACTCCGACTACCACACCAACATCAACCTCCAGATGAACTACTGGCAGGCCGAACCGGCGAACCTCGCCGACTGCGCCACCCCGCTGCACGACTGGGTCATGGCCAGCATCCCCGGCAGCCGCGCGGCCACCGTCAAAGCCTTCGGCGACAAGACCCCCGGCTGGACCATGCGCACCTCCGTCAATCCCTTCGGCGGCAACGGCTGGCAATGGAACCTCCCCGCCTCCGCCTGGCTCGCCCGCCATTTCTGGGAATCCTACGCCTTCAGTGGCGACGCCGCGTTTCTCGAAAAGAAGGCCTTCCCGATCTTCCGAGACGTCTCGGAATTCTGGCTGGACCACCTGATCGAAAAAAACGGCCTGCTGCTGGTCCCCAAGGCCTGGTCGCCCGAGCACGGTCCGCGCGAAGACGGCGTCGCCCACGACCAGCAGATCGTCTGGGACCTCTTCACCTTCACCCTCGAAGCAGCCTCCGAACTCCAAAAGAACGGCACGCTGCTCGACGAACAAACCAACGACCTCGTGAAGCGCATCGCAGCCGCACGGACGAAATTGCTCGGACCACAGATCGGCTCTTGGGGCCAGATCATGGAATGGACTACCGAACGCCCGGAATT
Source organism: Verrucomicrobiota bacterium (assembly GCA_004293445.1). Lineage (GTDB taxonomy): Bacteria > Verrucomicrobiota > Verrucomicrobiia > Verrucomicrobiales > Akkermansiaceae > Haloferula. The sequence continues at coordinate 30,163 of RDYP01000015.1, forward strand.
GGAAAAGAGCGGCCATCGCCACACCTCCCACCTCTACGCCGTTTATCCCGGCAACCAGATCAGCCTGACCGGCACCCCGGACCTCGCCAAGGCCGCAGCGGTCTCGCTGGAAGCCCGGGGCAGCTCTGGCGACTCCCGCCGCTCCTGGACCTGGGCCTGGAGAACCGCGCTCTGGGCGCGGTTGGGCGATGGTGACAAGGCGCGCTCGATGATCCGCGGCCTGCTCACCTACAACACCCTCGACAATCTCTTCACCACCCATCCACCGTTCCAGATCGACGGCAACCTCGGCATCACCGCCGGAATCTGCGAAATGCTGCTGCAATCGCACGCCGGGGACCTCGCCATCCTTCCGACCCTGCCGCAAGGCTGGCCGGACGGCAGCTTCCGCGGCCTGCGCGCGCGCGGCGGCTTCGAGGTCGATGCCGCATGGAAATCCGGCCGACTCCGTTCCGCCACCGTCCGCTCGCTGCTCGGAAAAGAACTCGTCCTCCGCCTACCGGGAAATCCCGCCAAGGTCAGCATCACCGGCCCCGGCGGCAAAACCGTGGAACTCAGCGCCACGAACGGCGTGATCCGCTTTCCGAGCACCCGCGGAGGCAGCTACACGGTCCGCCTGCCCTGATCTCATGGCGGAGACCGCTCGTATGTTTATTTCTCTACGTCGAGGTGTTGAACCGGCTACCGGGAGCGCCACTCCGCAACAGGGTTAAGGGTTATAATCAAGAGGGTCATTTTGACTCGGGGCGGGTAGCCGGTTGTCCACCACCGCCTTGTTCGGCTTGGGGTATCTTGGATCGGACGTAGAGATCCTTCTGGCGGACCTCTACTGAGAAGACCTCTGTCCGCGCCTTGACAAGGTCGGAGAGCTTTTTGTGGCCGTAGGTGCGTGAATCAAAGTCGGGTTTGAGCTTGCCCAAGCTTGCGCCAAACGTGCCGAGATGCGACCAGCCGGAATCATCACTTGTCTGCTCTAGCGCAGTTGTGATGAGATCGATAGGAAGCTCTTGGTTGCCCTTGTCTAGGCTCTCCGATCCCGGCGTAACGGCTCCTTCCATCTTGTCGCTAGCGGGGACTTCTGTTGCTGGTCCACGGAGGTTCTCTGTAAAGATGAACTTGTGGCAGGCATTGCGAAACGCCTCAGGGGTCTTCTTCTCGCCAATGCCATAGACTCGCAAACCATGCTCCCGAATGCGAACAGCCAACCCCGTAAAATCACTGTCGCTTGTCACAAGGCAAAAGCCATCGAATTGGCCAGAATGGAGCAAGTCCATCGCGTCAATAATCATCGCACAGTCTGTCGCATTCTTACCCTTGGTATAAGCAAACTGTTGAACGGGCTTGATCGTTTGCTGATTGAGAAATGTCTTCCATCCAGCGCTAGCGGGTGATGTAAAATCTCCGTAGATTCTGCGAACCGACGCCTCCCCATATGCCGCCAATTCTTGGAGCACCGCCTCTAATACAGATGGCTGCGCGTTATCTGCGTCGATCAGCACAGCCAGTTGCTTTTCTGCGGATAATACTGACCTGCTATGAGGGGTGGTGTGACTCATGTGATTATTTCTGACGAACGTCTAGCTCATCCACGGCGAGAATGGAAGCTTGAATTCAAACAAGCGCATTACCCGCCGTTGGATGGAGCGTCTTGTTCGCATATGGTTTGTGTTATTTGTCGGTCTTGCTTGGAGTGGGAAATACGACCTCGGGGAAATCCTGGAAATGCAGACTGGAACGCAAATCCAACAGAGCAGCCCGATAGCGGACAAAGGCGTCCAACCGAGCTGCCGGATACGCAACACGAGCACCAGAGCCACCATCCCAAGAACCTCCAACCAGCTTGATGGATGCCTCAATAGCTTCCCTATGATGTGCGATGAACTCCTCCAACGTGGTCAATAATCCTGCGTCGTCCTTCAGTCGGTCGCGATACATGTTCTCAATAAGCACACACCCGTTCGATACTTCATCGGCGGCAATTTTGTTACGAGCCATCTCATCGGAGGCAGACTCTCCGACGCCCCACATCTCGTCATTCGAGGAAATGAACCCGTTTGATCGAGCAAGATGTGATCTGAAAACCTTGTCCCCATCCGAAACCGCTTCCTCAATGTATCGCTTCCAATCAAATGGAACTTCGCTCAGTGCCTTGCCTTCCGGTGGCACAGGAAACGCCGTTGGGAAGGGATAGCCTGTCGTATTGGGCTTCGTGACATAGAATGTGGCCGCCTGCTGCGCGGAAGCGACCGCGAGGGCAAATATAGCAATGAGTATCACAACGAGTCTCATGAGTTACTGCGAACAGTGTAATTATGCCGCGCGCTGCATTTGCCCTGCTTCTGCCGCGTGCGGCATATCACCTACATATGCTGCAGATCTGAGGACGATTTTCAAGCTTGTGAGCATGAGGAAGGTCTAGAGCGAGCGGACGAAGTCGCAAGAAGGAACTGGCAGGAAGAAGGCTGGGCATACCCCCTCTCGATCGCCGGGAGCGCTTTCGAAGGAGGCGGCGGAAGGAAGCTCTCCTCTTAAAATTCTCATGGAGGGCACGCTTCGAATTTCTCCATCCGCCGTCCTTTGCGAGGCATACCTCGTGTCTTGCTTCCTCAGGAAGGGCTGCCTAGTTTGCCATTCATGGTCAGCGGCGTCCGCCAATCCACCCTCGTTTTCCGGCTTTCCTGCTGGGTGCTGGGGCTTGTCGCATTCGTGCAATTGCTGTGCGCGGGGGTGGCCTTGGCCCGCCGCGTGGAACAGGCGCGGGTGCCGCGGGTCGAGGAGAAGGTGGTGACCCGCATCGTCACCGTGCCAGCCCCGGCCACCAAGGCTGCGGCCGAGGTGGTGGCGGTGGCTCCAGCGTCGCCAACGAACCCAGCACCTGCGACAACGGCAGCCCTCCCGCCGCCAACCCCTCTTCCACCAGCTCGGCCGCTTGCCGCACCGATGATCGCAGATCCAGTCGTCGAGCGCCTCGTGGACGAAGCGCGCAGCGCGCGCGTCGCCGGGGACATGGCGTCAGCGATCGTCAAACTCGAGGAGGCCCGCAGCAAGGCGGCTGGCGATCCGAATGTGCTCTACGAAACCGGTCTGGTGTACGAGGAAATGGCCGCCTACGACCCGCGCTTGGCGGATCAGGCAGCGGACGCCTATCAGGAAGTCTTCGCACTGGGCACCACCGGGGCCGGCGCGCTGTATCGGTTGGCAGCGGAGAAACTGCGGGATGGGATCGCGATGCCGGCCGATCTCCGCGGCGAATTGGCACTGGGTCGGGTGAAAATTTTCCGTGATAGCGGCAACGAAGACGGCGAACGGGTGGTGGTCACCGTCCCGGTCCAAGCCGCACCGGGAACCGAGATCGCGAGCAATGATCTCACCGTGAAGGTCAACTTTTTCGACTCGACCATGCGGGATGGCAAGAAGGAGGTGCAGCCCGCCGCCGAGGGACTCTGCGAAACTCGCTACGAGTGGGTGAGCGGGGAATTCGACTTTGTCGGCGGGGAGGAACTGCTGCGCGTGACCTACCTGATGCCTCCGCAGGAAATCCAGCAGGAGCATTTGTTCGGCAAGCGGTCGTATTACGGACAGACCGTCGAGGTTTTCTACAAAGGCGAGCTGATCGACGCCCAGGCCTGGCCGCGGCATCTCGCCGCCCGCCCGGGGCCTGGCGAACAGCAGCCCGAAGACATGCCGCAGTTCCTGACCGAGGACATGATCGAGCTCGATGGTTCGCTCCTGCCTGACCGCCCGGGCGATTTCCTACCGGAAAACCCGGACTTGAATCCGCCCGATGCCGACCTGCCGGCCCTGCCCGAAAACTGATTTCATGGACGACCCAAACGCGCGCGCCGGCACCTTGCTGGGAGACTACCGCCTCGAGGAATTCCTCGCGGAAAACAGCAACAGCGCCACCTGGCTGGCCTCACAGGCATCGATTGGCCGTCGGGTCTTACTGATCGAACTCAAACCGACAGCACTGGACCGACGCGACGCCTTTTTGGCCGACGTCCGAGCTCAGGCGGCGATCGACCATCCGCTGATCGGTTCGGTGTATGAGGCGGTATCCACGCCGGAGCACTGCTTCGCCACGCTGGAGCGTCTGCCGGGCAGCTCGCTTGCCGATCGTCTGCAAGCCCGCGAGGCGCTGAAACCGCTGCAGTTGGACCAAGTGCTGCGGCAAGTGGCCGACACCTCGCTGACCCTGGAAGCCTCGGGCATCGCGACCGCGCCGCTCGGTCCCTCCGATATCTTTCTCGACGCGCAAGGCGTGGTGCGGCTGGTGAACCTCGCCCGCGCCGGCCAGCGGGATCCAGCGCGGTCGGCAGGAGACATCGACCGCTTGGGCCAATCGCTGCCTCCACTGGTCGCCGATGGCCACCCGGGAGCATCCCGCTTGCTGACCTTGCTGGCTTGGATGCGTGGCGAAGGCATCGAGCAGCCCCTAGGCTGGGACGAGATAAAATCTTACACCGAACAAATCGAGCGCCAACTGACCGAGGCCCCGGTGGTCCCGGTGTTGGAATCGATGCGAACGGAGGATGGCGGCAGGACCCGCCTCTTCATCTTGCTCGGGATCGCGGCACTGGTCGTCGCCGCAGGAGTGGGCGTCTTGCTGATCGCCCTGAAAAACCGAGGGGGGAGCGACTTGCCTCTGCCGGGCCCCGTGACGATCCCGGCTGGCGAATACCGCACCCCGACGGGTGGCAAGGCCGCTCTCACGGCCTTCACCCTCGCGGCCCACGAAGTCACGATCGGCGAATACGGGGAATTTCTGGATGCGCTTGCAAGCCTGCCTGCGGGGCAGCGCCGGACCTACGACCACTCCAACCAACCCGCCGACAAGGAGGGTCATGAGCCGGAAGGCTGGGCCGAGATCCTCGCCGCGCTCGAATCCGGTGGCCAGTGGCAGGGCCGCGTCGTCAGTCGAGGCTGCCCGGTGACCAATATCGACTGGTGGGACGCGGTGGCTTACTGCGAATGGAAGGGATGCCGTTTGCCGACCCACGAAGAGTGGTTCGCCGCCCTGACGCGGGATGTCGCCGAGCCCGCCTCCGTGCATCCCGCTGGCTGGGGACCGGTCCAGGAAATGACTCCGAGCGATCGCACGCCTTCCGGCTTGCTCGGCATGGCCGGTTCGGTGGCCGAATGGACGAACAGCCAATCGATCAATCCAGCCAACCCGCTCGGCGGAGCCAACTGGGTGCTAGTTGGCGGCTCTTACCTGCAAGGGAAGTCCAACGCGACAAGCGTCGAATGGACGACTGAACGCCGCTTGCGCCGACCCGATCTCGGCTTCCGGGTGGTCCTCCGCTGAGCATTAGCAGCAGCAGCGAGCCCCCGTACAAGAGTCGGCCGCCGAGGTCCCACCCCCGGCGGCCTGAATCATTTCCTGCCCACACCCATGGACTTGGAAGCTGATCTTGTGCTGTGTACCCTTACTTGAAATCCGCGGCGAACGCGGTTTTCAGGGAGATAGACCGTCCGGCATTCCAAACGTTCAAAGTTTGCGGAAATTTTTTCTCAAACAAGTTCCCCGAGTGACGGAGTTCTGGGGAGACGCTTTCCCAATGAGACAATCCACGCTATTCCGCATCGCCCTACCGATCTTGCTATGTCTGCTCATCGGCTGGTGGCTGACGAGGAACGAAGGCGGACCAAAGCGGTCGCCTGCGACTTCTACCGCTGCGTCCGCGGATTCTTCCGGACAGGGGCCGGTGGCCGTGGTGGGGAGCGAGGGAGCGGAGTCGCTAGCATCGAAGCGAGCCACAAGATCTTCCCCGGCACCCGCGGCGGAGGAGGCGGACGATTCGTTCGAAATCCCGGAACCTCTGGATGGCGGAGATCCTTCGGTCACGCAGTCGAAGGTCCGGGCCCGGGTTCCGGCGGGGCACTCGATGATCGTCGGCGGTCATGCCCTGCCCGACGGGAAGCGTGAATTCGCCGTCATGACCCCGACTTGGATGCCCGACTCCAAGCTGATCGCGATCGAGGTCGATCTCCTGCAACTCGACGTCTCCGACGTGGCGGCGGCGGGTCTGGAGACGCTGATCACCGGCGAGCGCAAGACCCAGCAGCACGCCGAGGTATGGACGCCGGAGGAAGTGGCGCGGACGATGGCCGCGATGGCGGGAGAGACTCTCCAAGCGAAGCCACGCGTGATCACGACGCCCGGCGCGATGGGGAGGATCACGGTGGGCCATGCCCCGACCCGCTTCGAGCTCGAACTGCAAGCAACGGAAGCGGCCGAGGGCGGCTTCGATCTGAGCAGCGAGCTGAAGCGGAGCGAGTGAAGGAGGATCAGACCGCGGCGAGGATCGCGTTGAGCGTTGCGCTCGGACGCAGAGCCGCGTCGGCCTTGGCGTCGTCGGGCAAGTAGTAACCGCCGATGTCGGCAGGCTTTCCTTGGACGGCGAGGAGTTCGTCGACGATCTGCGCTTCGTTCGCGGCGAGTTGTGCGGCGACCGGGGCGAAGAGGCCCTTGAGCTCGGCGTCCTTATCCTGCGCGGCGAGGGCCTCGGCCCAGTAGAGCGCGAGGTAGAAGTGGGAGCCGCGGTTGTCGATGGTGCCGAGCTTGCGGCCGGGCGAGCGGTCGTTTTCGAGGAACTTGCCGGTGGCCGCGTCGAGCGTGTCCGCCAGTACCTTCGCGCGTGACAGTTTGAAGGTATCGGCAATGTGCTCGAAGGATGGCGCGAGGGCGAAGAACTCGCCGAGGGAATCCCAGCGCAGGTAGTTTTCCTGGAGGAACTGCTCGACGTGCTTCGGCGCGGAACCGCCGGCACCGGTCTCGAACAGGCCACCGCCGTTCATCAGGGGAACGATCGAGAGCATCTTCGCGGACGTCCCGACTTCGAGGATCGGGAAGAGGTCCGTGTTGTAGTCGCGCAGGACGTTGCCAGTCACCGAGATGGTATCCTTGCCCTGGACGATGCGTTCGAGGGAGAAGGTGCAGGCTTCGGCCGGCGCTAAGATGCGAAGGTCGAGGCCGGAGGTGTCGTGGTCCTTCAGGTAGCGTTCGACCTTGGCGATGATCTGAGCGTCGTGGGCGCGGTTCTTATCGAGCCAGAACACGGCGGGGTCGCCGGTGGCACGGGCGCGCTTGACGGCGAGCTTCACCCAGTCCTGGACAGGCGCGTCCTTGGTCTGACAGGCGCGCCAGATATCACCGGCTTCGACCTCGTGGGAAAGCAGCACGTTTCCGGCGGCATCTACGACGGTCACCGTACCTTTGGCGGGGATTTCGAAGGTCTTGTTGTGCGAGCCGTATTCCTCAGCGGCCTGGGCCATCAGACCGACGTTCGGGACCGAGCCCATGGTCGTGGGATCGAGCGCGCCGCGCTGTTTGCAGAAATCGATCACCGCCTGATAGATCCCGGCGTAGCTGGAATCCGGGATCACCGCGAGGGTGTCGCCGGTCTTGCCTTGGGCGTCCCAGACCTTGCCACCGGCGCGGATCATCGCGGGCATGGAGGCGTCGACAATGACGTCGCTAGGGACATGGAGATTGGTGATGCCCTTGTCGGAGTTCACCATCGAAAGCCCCGGGCCGACGGCGTAGGCGGCCTGAATGTCGGCTTCGATCTCGGCCTTCTGGTCAGCGGGCAGCTTGTCGAGTTTGGCAACGAGGTCGCCGAAGCCGTTGCGGAAGTCCACGCCGAGTTCCTTCAGCGTCGCGGCGTGCTTGGCGATGAGGTCCTTGAAGAACACCTCGACCGCATGGCCGAAGATGATGGGGTCGCTGACCTTCATCATGGTGGCCTTCATGTGAAGCGAGAGCAGCACGCCATCGGCCTTGGCTTGCGCGATCTGGGCGGCGAGGAAAGACACCAGAGCCGCCTTGCTCATGAAGGTGGCGTCGAGGATTTCACCGGCCTTGAGCGGGGTGGATTCCTTGAGGACTCGGGTCGTGCCATCGGCCCCAATGAACGTGATTTTCACATCGGTGGCTTCCGGGACGCAGACGGATTTCTCGTTGGAGAAGAAGTCGCCCTTGCCGTTCATCGAGGCGACCGCGGTCTTCGAATCGGCGGACCAGGCACCCATCGAGTGCGGGTGCTTCTTGGCATAATCCTTCACCGCCTTCGGTGCCCGGCGGTCGGAGTTGCCCTCGCGGAGGACCGGGTTCACGGCGGAACCCATGACCTTGGCGTAGCGGGCCTTGATGTCCTTTTGACTCAGCTTCGCTGGCCCTCCGGGCAGTTTATCTCCGCTGCGCTCCGGTTCGCCGTCGGTGGCCGGGTTTTCCGGATAGTCGGGCAGGGCATAGCCCTTCGACTGGAGCTCCGCGATGGCGGCCTTGAGCTGGGGGACGGAGGCGGAAATGTTCGGCAGCTTGATGATGTTCGCCTCGGGGGTGAGGGTCAGTGCACCGAGTTCGGCGAGGTGGTCGCCGATGCGCTGGTCCTCGCGCAGGAAGTCCGGAAACTGGGCGATGATGCGGCCTGCGAGCGAGATATCGCGGGTCTCCACCGCGATGCCCGAGTGCTTGGTGAAGGCCTGGACGATGGGGAGCAGGGAATAGGTCGCGAGCGCGGGGGCCTCGTCGGTCTTGGTGTAGATGATGGTGGGGACCTGGGACATGAGCGTGCGGGAAGTCGGGCGAGCCTTTAGGGCAAGGGTCGGCAGGGGTCAAAGCAATTGGCCCCGGGGCGTGAACCCACGGGGCCGGAGAGGGAAAAGCAGAATCGATGCCTTACTTTTCGGGATGCTCCTTGAGGAGTTCGTCAGGCGAGTAGAAGGAGCGAGTACCGGTGGCCTTCCGGATCTTGGCAACGCTTTCAGGCAGGACCGGCGCGGCCTTGTTGCCGAAGCTGTTGCGGACGTAGGTAAGGACATCGGCCACTTGCGCGTCATTGAGCATCCCGCCGAAGGGTGTCATCGGGACTTGGCCGGGGTATTTCACGCCGTTGAGCTCGAGCGGTCCCATCAAGCCGTGGAGGGTGACCTTGATCAGGCGTTCCTCAGCGCCGGTGACCCAGTAGCTCGACGCGAGCGGTGGGAAGCCGGCGGACGGCAGGCCCTTGCCATCGGCCTGATGGCAGGTGCCGCAGAAGCCTTCGCGATGATAGATTTCGTGGCCGGCGAGGAAGCGCTTCTGGTCGGCGGCGGAAAGATGGGCCGGGGCCTTGGGCGCGGGGTGCTCGTCGACGACGGGATCGCTGCGGCCGGCCAGACGGGAGGCGGCGGTCTTGATGGCCTGCTCGTTCCAGCGGTCGAGCGGATGCTTGGCGGCCTCGGCCACGATCTGCTTGGCGGCCGAATTGTCGAGCCAGGAGGCGGCGACGGCGGCCTCCATGCGGACTCGGCCGTGGGCGTCGTTGGCGGCCTTGGTCAGCAGGGCGACGTGGTCGGGGAAGCTGCGGAAGTTGTAGCGCAAGACGCGGACGGCAGCGGCCCGGACGCGGTGGTCGGGAGAATCGAGCAAGGCGGGCAGCAAGGTGGTGTCGACGTCGTTGAGTCCCCATGAGGTCCACAGCGCCTCGAGGCGGTGGTGATCGTAGCGCGGTGCCTTGGGGTCGAGCTTGGCGACCCACTCGCGGAGTGCCGGCATGACCTTGGCGGACGGGTGGTTGCGGATCTCGCGGCGGGTCCGGTAGCGGGTGCGGTATTCGGGCTCCTTGAGGTTCTCGAACAAGGTCGCAAGCGGGGCTCCCGCGATTTTCGCAGGCTTCACCAGCGGGCGCGAGGGGTAGGTGATGCGGTAAACGCGGCCGTGGACGTGGTCGCGCTTGGGATCGCGGGCATTGTGCTGCATGTGGCCGATCAGCGCGTTGTGCCAATCGATCACGTACAGCGAGCCGTCGGGTGCGAATTCGAGGTCGACCGGGCGGAAGTTGCCGTCGGAGGACTTGAGCAGATCATGGCGGTGGCTGGTTTTGTAGCCGGTGCCATCGTCCTCGATCTTGTGCTGCTTGATGCCGAGGAAGCCGATATTGTTGCAGAGCAGCATATCGCCTTGGACCTCGTCGGGGAAGTGGCGCGAGGAGACGAACTCGAGACCGGAGGTCGGGCGGACTTCGTGACCCTGGGGCGCGAGGTTCGGGGTGCCGGGGGCCTTGGCGCCGTAAGTCGGCTTGATCGCGGAAGGCATCATCCAATTCACGCTGGTGCCGGACGTATGGAGGAAGAAATCCTGACCCCAGTCGTCGAAAGCGATGCCCCAGGGATTCGGAATGCTGAGCTGGGCGGTGCGCTCCAGGTGGCCGCGCTGCGGGCTGTAGCGGAAGAAGCCGCCATCGACGCCGCGGACCGGACCGTAGGGGGTTTCCACGTTGGAGTGGAGGAAGACGCCCTCGCCCATCATGAAGGCTCCCGAGGGATCGGCGCAGAAGGCGCTGACGGCATGGTGGGTATCGTGGGTGTCGAAGCCGGTGAGAACGACCTCACGGACGTCGGCCTTGTCATCGCCATTGGTATCGCGGAGCAGCATCAGGTGCGGTTCTTCCGCGACGTAGACGCCTTCGGGGGCGAACTCGATGCCGATCGGCAGGTGGAGCTTGTCGGCAAAGACGATTTCCTTATCGGCACGTCCGTCGCCGTTAGTATCCTCGTAAATGAGCAACTTGTCGTCCGGGCGACGATCGCCGGGGCGGTAGTGCGGATAGCTGGGCATGGTGGCAACCCAGAGCCGGCCCTTGTTGTCGAAGGACATCTGCATCGGGTTCGCGAGATTCGGGAACTGCTCTTCGGAGGCGAACTGCTCGATTTTGTAGCCGTCGGGGAGTTCGAAGGATTTCAGGGCTTCGTCGCGCTTTTTGTAATCCGGGTTGCCGTTGTAGTTGGTCGGCACCTCGGGCAGTGGCGGAGTGGTCTTATCGGCACCGGCGACATCGTAGCGGCCGCCCTTGGTAACGGTCCACAAGGCGCGGTCGCGGACCTCGGTCAACGCGCGCATCTTGGCCGTCTCGGCCGGATAGTTCTGGGGGCCGAAGGGGTTGTAGCGACGACCGTCAACATGGACGCCGTTGAGCATGCGGTAGTCGTTGAACCAGAACCAGTCCTTGTCGAGAACGGCCGCGGCGATGGCAGCGGGTTTGCCAGCGGCTTGATGGGGTGCCTTGCCGAAGACTTCGTTGACGATGGCCGGGCCCAGTTTTTTGTAGCCGTCGTCGGTGGGGAGAAAGCCATTGCGTGTGAAGGGCTGATCGAGGCTGCCGTAGAGCTTGGCGGTGGACTCGAAGAGATCGACAAACTCGATCTTGCGGGCGGCGGCGACTTCAGCCATCGCCTTGCTGTAAAGCGCGAGATTGGCGTTCTCCTTGGAGCCATCGGGCAGGTCGCGCTTCGCCGAAAGATTTTCGAAGGCGATCGGCGAGACCAAAACCAAGCGGGGCGCGGCGCTGCCGTTGTACTTCTGAGCCTGGCTATGAGTGATGAAGGCATCGAGCTCGCCCTTGAAGCGATCAATCCCTTCCGGGCCGTCGAAGGATTCGTTGTAGCCGAAAAAGGCGAGGATGGTGTCCGCTTTGACCGTCGTCAGCCATTCATCAGGAGTCGGATGGAAACCGTCGCCCGCGTGGGTCTGGTGCTGGGGATGAAACTTGTCGGCACCCGGAAAGGCCCACTGCGAATTGCGTGACGGATGGGGTCGGAAGCCGGGGGTGTCACCCGAGCGGCAAAGGTTGCGGACAACCAGCTGGTGCTGGGGATAGCGCAGATGCAGCTCGGTTTCGAAATAAGGGTGATCGAGGAAGCGCTCGCCCAAGCCATTGCCGAGAAGAACGATGCGCTCCCCTTTTTTCGGCGGAGTGGCGGCGGTCAGCGGCAGGAGCAGCAAGCCGGACAGGATGAGGAACAGGGAGCGCTTCTTCATGAAGAATGGGAAAGGGATTGGCAGTTACCGCCGGGCAGAGACGGATTTATCAGTGGACTGCAAATCGAGTCAATGAGAGCGAAAGAAAGTCCAGTGGCCCGATCTATGCCTCGGGGCTCTCGGCAGTGTTGACCCACTCGGCCGGCAGACGGACCGGCCGGCCTTCCGGCATCTGGACCAGCGCAAGGCATTGGCGGCAGGTGATGAGCAAGGCATCGTCGCTTTCCCGCCGAACCTCGAAGGCGCACCAGAAACGCGCTCGCTGGACATCGTCCAGCCGCCCGCGGATCCGCAAGTGGTCGCCAAGGGTGGCCGGGCGCTTGTAGTCGATCTCGGTGCGAACCACCACCGGGTAGAGCTTGGTCGCGGCCATTCCTTTCAAATCCATGCCCATCAGCCCGGCGAGGCGGGTGCGGCAGGTTTCAATCATTCGCAGATAAGCAAGGTTGTGAACGACGCCGCCAATATCGGTGTCGAAAAACATCACTTCCTCGCGGGTGCTGATCTGGAGGTCCTGGGGCAGCGGCATTCGAAAACCAAGCATCCGACAGCCGCTTGCCAATCTCGAATCCACGGCGCCGCGGGAAAGAAGCATTCGTCCCGCGTAATTCCCTCTCGCCCCCTCGCGTATCCTGTTTTTACCATGGTCGCGATGACGCCCGTTTCCCGAACCCTGCTGCTGCTCTGCGGCGCCGTCCTGCCGCTGGCCGCCGATTTCGTGCCGCCCGCCGAAGGCCCGCTGCCCTTCCGCCGGGACAAGCTGCCGCTCGACGCCGACACGCTCGGCATGCTTTCGCGGCAACTTGGCAGGCTCGCCGCAGCGTCTCCCGCGGAGAGTCCCGACGAGCTGAGAACCCTGGCCCAGGCCACCGCGCTGGCTTTGGCCATCCATCCCGACAATCAGGACGCGCGAAAGTTGATCGATCAACTGCGAAGCGGCGAAAAGCCAACCGCGCCCACACAGGAAATTCCACCGCATCGCGCCTGGCAGGTCCTTGGCTGGCTGGAGCAACCCGAGGCCGGGGCCGATGGCCAAGCGCTGGCGGCCTGCCTCGGCGACGTGCTCGCGAAGACCGATCGCCAGCACCCGCAAGCCGGTCCGCGACGAGACGCCGGCGAGCAAGGAGCCTGGGCCGACTGGGTCGCCGACGTCGCAGCCTTCGCGCCGCAGGAAGAAAAAACCGAGCCCCTCGTGGAGACCGACGGCGAAGCATCCATGGAGGAAGAGGAAAAAGAGCCTGAAGCGACCGCCACTCTGGCCCTCCAGGATCTGGAGCTCGAAATGCCGCTTTGGTATCACGACAACCAACGCCAGCAAATGGTCCTCGGCATGGTCGCCACCAAAATGCACGCCCGAATCCGTGCCGAGGAGGAAGGCGTGGACTTGGGCGGCCCGACCTTCCGGGTGCTGGGCGAAGGCCTGACCGACCGACTTTCGCCCTCGCTGCGAGAAGTCGAAAATGCCCTCGCCCACCGTCACAACGCGCTTCCGGAAGGCCTGCAATTCACCGTCAATCTCGGAAACCTCCACTACCCCGTTGCGCCCAATGGCCAAGCCCTCTCGGCCACCGCCGCCTTGCTGGCGGAGAGCGCACTGAGTGGAAAAACGCCAACCGCCTCGGTGCTCGCGGTCGTGGGCGATGCCGGCAAGCTGGAACTAGCGCCTCGTTTTTGGCAAACCTTGCGGGCCATGTCCGCCCTGCCGGGAGGCACCCGCTTGATCCTTCCCGACCAAGCCGCGGACTACCTCACCGCCCTCGTCGTGCTCGATGACGCCGCCTTTTTCATGAAAAACGAGATCCTGCTGGCGAAGAACGTCGAGGAACTCTGGGACCTCGCCATCGCCACCCCGGACCCCGAGGTGGCCGATGCATTGAAGCGCTTCGCCGAAATCCACAAAGTTGGCCAGGACAAGCCGCTCGGCACCTTCGTTGCCCACCCGACCACCCAGCAACGCCTGCGCGAAGTCGTCGCACTCATGCCCGAACACGCCTCGGCCCGCTTGTTGGCGCTCCAGGGATCCGGCAGTCGACCACGCTTTCTCCAACGCCCGATCCTCGCACGCGAAATCCGCGCGGCGCTCGAACCCCTCGGCCACCTGAACGGCCCCAATCCTCAGGCTCTCAAACCCAAACAACTGGAAGCCCTGCGGGAAAAAACCCGCGAAAAACTCGATGGCCTCGCCCGTTACATCGATATCCGTGACCGGGAACTCCACAAGGCAGCCGTCGATGTCACCGACAATGTGCGCACCTTGATCCGCATGATGTCGAAAAAAGACCCCGACTTCCAATTCGGGCAGATGGAAAGGCAGGCCGCGGCCCTCAAGAATGCGCAGTACTCCTACACCCAGGCCATGCAAGAACTGACGGCCGCCGCCGGCGACGCCGAAGAAGCTCCGCGCGGCCCGGTCCTCAACGGCAACTGAAGGCTCTGGCGCCCCAGCGCTGACCGACGACGACCCGGGAAAGCATTCCCTTGCCAGACTCGCCCCGCCGCTGATTCTTTCATCACCCACCCCGATCCCACCCCACTCATGCAACACGGCATTCGTCGCTTGGCGGCACTCGCGACCGTATTCGCAGTCGCATTCGCCGCCGTTTATCTGATCCGCAACGGCACGGAAGGCTTGAGCCACCTCCTCGGCAATCGGGCCCAGTCTTCCGGCCCCTCTTACCGACCGGAGCCTTTCACCCTGCCCGATCAAGCACCGCTCGATCTCGGCGATGTCGATCTGCTGGCGCGACTCGATGCCGAGTACGCCAAGCTCACCGAAGCCGTGGTTCCTTCCGTTGTCAGCATCGACACCGCAGGCGTCCGCTCGGAACGCCTGATCGACGGCTTCGGCCACCAACGCTTCCGCAGCGTCCCCACCCAAGGCCAAGGGTCCGGTGTGATCGTCAGTCATGAAGGCCACGTGGTCACCAACCACCACGTCGTCTCGGGCCAAAAGCAAATCCAAGTCACGCTCCACGACGGCAAGGTGTTCCCCGCGAAACTGATCGGCGAAGACCGGCTGCTCGACATCGCCGTGCTGAAAATCGAGAGCGACGGCGGCAAATTCCAACCCCTCAAATTCGGCGACTCCTCCCAAGTCCGCCGCGGCCAGCTGGTGTTCGCCATCGGCAACCCCTTCGGCCTCGGCGAGACCATCACCCAGGGCATCATCTCCGCAGTGGAACGCTCGCTGTCCGACACCCAGCGCGACCTGTTCCAGACCGATGCCGCCATCAATCCCGGCAACTCCGGCGGCCCGCTCGTCAATCTCCAGGGAGAAATCATCGGCATCAACTCCGCCATCTACACCCCCGACCGCGCCAATCCCGGTTTCCAAGGCGTCGGCTTTTCCATCCCGGCGGACGATGTGAAAGACACCCTGTTCTCCATCCTTTCCCGCGGCAGCCCGGTCCGCGGCTACCTCGGCGTCCGCATGTTTGAAGGCGGCGTGGTCGTCGGTGTCGGCAGCGGCTCGCCGGCCGAACTCGCGGGATTGAAGGTCAACGACGTCATCCTCGCCTACGATGGCGAACAGATCCGCGACACCACCCAACTCATCAATCTCGTCCAACGCACCAAGATCGGCCGCCAGGTTCAGCTCCGCGTGTGGCGCGATGGCGCGGAAATCCCGCTCGAGGCCATCGTCGCCGAAAGCCCGGGCGAGTCGGCGGAAATCCCCATGCCCCCGCAGGGAAAAACCCGCGACACCCAGGCCATCCTCAACGCCATCGGCCTCGAAGTCCGGGACCTTTCCCGCAATGAACGAATGCGCGGCTTCACCGGCGTCGTCGCCACCGCCACCAGCCCCCTCGGACTCGCCCGCAAGGACCTGCGTCCGGGAGACCTCATCGTCAGCGTGAACGAAAGCCGGGTCGCCAATGCCGCCGAATTCTACCTCTACCTCTCCGCCTCCGCCGCGGTGCAGACGACGACTCTCCACCTCTTCCGCCAAGGCCAGCCCATGGCCATCCATCTCCCCGTACTGCCACGCGAAGAAGCCCCCGCTCCCGAAAATTGGGAAAACCCACCGGGCGAATGAAACAAGCCAGTCCGTGATACCATTCCGGCTTCCTTTCTGCTTCAACGGATAAACCCATTGCCTCACGCCCGTTCTAAGGGCATCGCTTCGGCCACCGCCAACCGTGCCGCCGCACCGCGTCGCCCAGCTACCGACTTCCCGCCACCATGTCCGACTCACGCCGCCCCATCCTCTTCATCGCCGGCACCGCCGCGCTAGCCGCCACCGTCGTCCTGCTCTACATGGAACGAGGCGGCAAAGACGGCCCGCGCCCGCAAAACACCGAAACCGCGGGAGAAAGCAGCCCTTCGACGACAGCGCCCGCACCCGTCCCGGCGATGCAGGAAGAATCCAGCGTCGATACCCCGGTCGATGCCGAAGCCGCCCTCGCCAATGCCGGCGTCGGTCTCGCCAGCGCCGATCCCGCGGCCCTCCTCGCCCGCATCGGCGAGGCCCTCGAAGCCGGTGACTTCGAACAACTTGGCCAGCTGATCGGCCGCCAAGCACTGGACGAACCCACCCGCAAACGACTCGCCGAACTCGCCGCCGCCCAACCGAAACTCCGCCGCCCGGATACCGTCCAAAAAGTCGGCGACATCGAACTCAACCAAAGCGTTCGCTGGGCACTCTTGCTCGATGGCGCGGAAGCAGGTCGCGACCGGATTTTCTTCGACCTCAAACGCAGCTCCGGCAAGTGGTCGGTCCACTCCCTCACCCTCCCTCCCGGCCCCGGCGAACCCCTGCCGGGCGCCCTACTCGCCGACACCCTCGGCATCGCCGATGCCTTCCTCCAAGCGACCCTCCGGCAGGAGTTCGATCGCGCCAAGGTCTTCGTCGATGCCAGCAAGGTCTCCGACGCAAAAATCGCCGGTCTCTGCATCCTGTTCGAGGACGGCCAATACCGCCTCCACCCCGAAAAACCCCTCCGCGCGATGTTCCGCCAGCCCACCAGCGCTGGCTACCTCGCTCAGGTGGTCAGTGCCGACGGCAGCGAAGCCGCCGAGTTCTCCCTCGCCCTCCAGCAAAGCGGCCCCGCCGACGCATGGCGCGTCGCCGACATCAATCTCGACGGCCTCCTCGCCGATTACGCCCGCCGCATCGCCGGCGGCGACGTCTATTTCACCCCCCTCCTCAAGAACCCACAGGGCGGCGACACCTTGGTGCTCTACTTTGACTTCGACGAAGACTCCCTCGCCCCCCGCACCGAGCGGCAACTCGCCATCGTCGCCCGCATCCTGAAGACCGACCCCGCCAAGAAACTCACCCTCTCCGGCCACACCGACGCCCTCGGTACGGAAGAATACAACACCCAACTCTCCGCCCGCCGCGCCCAGGTGGTCAAAGAATTCCTCGTCGCCAACGGCGTGGGCGAAAAACAAATCCTCACCGTCGCCCGCGGTCCATCGCAACCGCGACGGCCGAACTTCACCGAATCCGGAGCGGACGATCCCGCCGGCCGCCGTGTGAACCGCCGCGCTGAAATCTACCTCGACTTCGAATAAGCACTACCCCGATGCGCTGGATCCACCCCGCCACCCTCGCCATCCTGCTCGGCGCCGCCAGCCTTCTCGGCTTCGCGCTCTGGCAGGACCGCCCTCCGCGGGCACTGCCGATCGAGGCGCTGACCAGCTTTCAGGACGCCGATGCCCCCCTGCTGCTCCCGGCCGATGGCCAACCGCGCCATCGCCTCCACCGCTTTTCCGGCTGGCAGCTCGGCGAAATGCCCACCGCCACCCGCTTCGACTCCCCACTCGGCTCGGCTCACGGAGCCCTGACCTACAACGCCCAGAAATTCTGGGACATGAACGAAAAACGCGGCGGTCATCACGCCGGCGACGATCTCAACGGCATCGGCGGCATGAACACCGACCTCGGTGATCCTGTCCACGCCGTAGCCGATGGCCTCGTCGTCTTCGCCGGCGAACCCTCGCCCGGCTGGGGCCCCGTGGTGGTGATCGCCCACCGCGACCACGACGGTCGACTGCTGGAAAGCATGTACGCCCACCTCGACCGCATCGATGTCGCTGTCGGCACCCTCGTCCACCGCGGACGGAAAATCGGCAGCCTCGGCACGGCAAACGGCTACTACCCCGCCCACCTCCATTTCGAAATCCGCCATGGCGACGGCGTCGACATCGGCGGCGGCTACGGCATGATTCCGCTCAATCGGCTCGACCCCTCGAAAACCCTCGCCGAACTGGCGGGATCGGCACCCGATGACCTTTCGCCCTCTCCTCTGGCCAGTGCCCTGATCCCGCGCGACGAACCCTGGACCGGCTTGGAAATCCAAGGCGCGGAAAAACTCGGCGAGATCCTCGGAAAATAAAACCTCCCACTAGGGGAGGAAAAAATTGCTGCCAGGGAATCCGCGGCAAATCCGGACAAACTACCGTTGCTCCGATCAAGGCCTGGCGGGTTTCGCCTGCCGAAACTCCACGGCCCCTGACAGCAGGCGCAGGAAACAAGCACGACCCACCCGTGGCAAGCGGAGATTACACCAGCAGCATGCAGTCGCCGTAACTGTAAAAGCGATATCCCTCCCTCACTGCCTCGCGATAGGCCGCCATCACCGCCTCCCGACCCGCAAAGGCACTCACCAGCATGATCAGCGTGCTCTCCGGCAAATGAAAATTGGTCAGCAGCCCGCCAACCACGCGGAACTCATGCGGCGGATAAATAAAGATATCCGTCTCTCCGCTCTGATCCTCCTCGGCGATCCGAAGCCCAGCACCGCGCTTCCCGAGATGCTCCAGCACCCGCGTCACCGTGGTCCCCACGGCGATCACCCGCCCCGCTTCGTTCACCCGCCGAGCCGTCGCTGCCGACACTCGGTAGCGCTCGGAATGCATCACATGCTCCTCCGGCGTCTCCACCTGCACCGGGCGGAAAGTTCCCACACCGACATGCAGGGTCAAAAAATCGTGCCGCAGGCCCGCCAACAAATCCGGCGTGAAATGCAGCCCCGCAGTCGGCGCCGCGATCGCCCCCTCCTCGCGCGCGAACACGGTTTGGTAGCGATCCCTATCCGCCAACTCGTCCGCGCGACCCATGTAGTGCGGTAGCGCCAGATGCCCGTGCGCATCCAGATCCACCACCGCCTCCCAGCGGATCAAGCGGTCACCATTGTCGAAGACCTCCACAACCAGCCCCCTCGTCCCGCCTACCACCACCGAGTGCCCCACCCGCATCTTGCGGCCGGGCTTGACCAGGCATCGCCACTCCAGCGGCGACAGGCGATCCAGGCAGAGCAGCTCGATCTTTCCGTCATCGGCATGGACTCGGGCCGGGATCACCTTCGTGTCATTGAGCAGCAGCAAATCATCCGGCCGCAGATACTCCGGGAAATCGCGGAACATCCGGTGCTCGATCCTCCCAGAGTCGCGGTGCACCACCATCATCCGCGACGCCGCCCGCTCCGCCAGCGGCCGCGATGCGATCAACGCCTCCGGCAACTCGTAGTGGAAATCACTTGTCCGCAAACCCATGCCCCGCCTGTAGCGCCAGACACCGTCACCCGCAAGCGCCCCGAACGCCGAGGCTCCTCCCATCGCGAGGAGCCCCCGCGTCCGGGGCAAATGCCAGAAGCAAACCTAGAATCACTCCACCGCAAAGGTGAACGGGCAGGGCGCGGCCTGGACGAAGTTGAAATTGTTGTTCGCGTCGTCCAACAGATCCTTCAGGGCCTCCTGCAAGGATCGCCGGGCCGCATCGACTCCGGTGACACGGGTATCCGGATGGCTGCCAAGCTCGCCATTCGCTCCCAGAAGTACGTCACCGACAGTGATCACCTCGCCCTCGTTCACGTCATAGAGCAGGGCGGAGGGCGAGACGAATCCCGCCTCCACGTTCAACTTCATCGCGGCCATTTGGACCGACAGCATGTACGCCATGTTCGTCGCAGTCGCATTGAGCAACCAGCCACGCAGGGCAAGATAAGTTGTGGGATCGAAGTGCGCACCATCGGCCCCACGCAGATTGCAGCCGCGCAGCAGCTCCAATTCCGGATTCACGCTGCCCGCATCCGCCAGCGTCGCCAGGCCGTTTTTGTTGCTCCAGAAACCAAGAGTCCGACCACCACCGGCACCAATGCAGAAATTGAAGAAATCCAAGCCGTAGTTGTCGTCCTCACCGCTTTCACCGCTCCAACAGCGACCAGCTTCCGGGATCGACAGCGCCGTAGCGGTTCCCGCCACCGCTCCCACCAGCGGGCCCGACTGGAACCAATGGCTTTCCAGAGGCTCGTCTTCACAAGCGGTGTAAAGAGTCCCCACCGGAAAAAGCAGCGACCACTCTCCCGCGGCATCGGTGAAGGTCTCGACCCCCAGCGGACCCGCTGCCCCGGGCAGCTGAACCGTGAGCTGGATTCTCCAGCCCGGGATCGTCACTTCCCCGGCATCCCAGACCCCGTTCGCATTGGCATCATAGTACTTCCTGCCTCCCAGCACGCTCTCCACCACCCCGTCATGCCTGCGACACTTGAAATTGTCGGTCTTACTTTGGCTGGGAACAAATCCGAAGGAATTCGACGGCGCTTGCAGATCGGTCTCCCAATCCGCCCGATAACTCCCCACCGGAGTGAGCCAGACCTTGTGCTCACCCCCAGGATTGGGCGTCGCAGCGAACGGATAAAGCTGCACCGGCGTCGAACCGTTCGCCGCATTGAAAAGGCCCACCAAATGGTACGGGCCGCCGCTTTCCGGGACTCCTGAGACCCGGCCCGATGCATTGACGACCACTTGCCGCGCCTCAATCGGATCGGTGGATAAAAGGACCGCCCCGGACGGATCGGTGACTTGGAAATAATAGGTTCCCGGCGGCAATCCTGCCGCATTCTGATTCTGAGGACCGCCATTGAGATACACCGCTTCGCAGTCTGCATAAATGTTCCCGTTCACCGTCAGGCCATCGCCCGTGGTGGTGTAGATCGCACCGGTCAAGGGCGCATCTTGGGCGGAAAGAGGGCCGACGAGGACGATCCCGAAGATCATCGCAAGCAGGGAGGAGGGTCGCCGGACCGATGCGTGCCGACGATCTTGGAGTGGATGAAGTTGAAGTTTCATGGTCGTGTTTGTTCAGGGCTTCGGTGCCCTGGAATCCGGTTCGCCCAACAGGGACTCACCGCTCCAGAACGTCCCCGGAACCTGCACCGTGAAGGCGGTCGAATGAATTGGCAGACGACCCCGCCGATGCTCCCACAATCCAACCAATCACCCTAAGCGATCGACCTAGGGCGGCATCGTGAAAGACACAGTGGCGCTCCGGTCCCAACCTTGCCCGATCCATCTTCGCGCTCCGACTTGCGCGCGCACGACTACGGGCACGCCGCAGAGAAACTCCCCCGCGAGGGGAGCAGAAACGCCACCTCCGCCCCATCCCCCCACACCCGCAGCAGCGTGTTCGCACCGCCGCCACTCCGACGCTCCGTCGCCAGTAGCACGCGGGTGCCGTCCTTTTCCAAGTCCCACCCATCGCTCGCACCGCCGGACTTCCAGCCCGCCGCGAGGAGCAGCCGCAGATAGTGATCACGACCCTTCCCCTCTTCCGACCAGATCGCGAACTCCTCGTCAAAGACCGATCCGTCCTCGACCCGCACCACGCCACTCTGCCGACCGACTCGCCAACGCGCGCAGCGGAACCAGGATCGCAAGCACGGCTGCAAGGCATCCAGACAGGCCAAGCAACAACGCTCCCGGAATCCACCAAAACGCCCGTCGAGCGGACGACGCGGCTGCATCCGATCACTCAAACTCTGATACGCCGCCTGCCCCATCACGCCGTGATAAACGATCGAACCCTCGACCACACGGAGCGGCCCGCCATTGTAAATGAACCCGTCCCAGCGCGCGTCGCCAGCTACGGTGAAACGGCCCGGATGCTTGGCGATCAGCAAGCGCTCCGCTTTGCCGTATCCGATCTGCTGCCGCAAGTAACCCCGCAGCGAGTCCCGCCGATGATGCCAAACAAAGGCCGTCGGCGCGAAACCCAAACGATAGCCACAATCCCGCAAGCGCCAGCAAAAGTCCACATCGTCGCCCGCAGTGGTAAATCGCGGATCGAAGCCGCCCACCTCGAAGTACGCGAAACGTCGTACTGCCAGATTGCAGCCGGGCAAGTGCTCCGCTTCCTCGTCGTTCAACATCACATGGCTGGGCGCACCCGGTGCCGCGGCGACGATCGCCTCGGCCGCGCAACGCGCAGGAGGCGGCAAATTCGGCCCGCCCACCGCATCCCAACCCGCCGCAAAACCGCGGGCCAAGCCCAGCAGCCAGTCTTGGTCCGGCTCACAGTCGTCATCGGTGAAAGCGAGCAGCTCGCCCGACGCCGCCTCCGCCCCGGCATTGCGCGCCGCACTCAGCCCGCCCGCCGGCAGCCGCAGTAGATGGATCGCCGGGAAATCCCGCGCCACCCGCTCCGCAGTACCATCGGTCGATCCATCATCGACCACCACGATTTCGCAAGCCCGTAGCGTCTGCCGTTCCAATGCCCGCAGACAGCCCGCAATCCGACCCGCGCCGTTCCGGGTGCAGACGATCACCGAGATGCGCGGCGTCTCCACCGCCCGCGACACCGGCTCGGCGAAGGCATCCCGCACGGCTGCCAGCGCCGGCTTGTCGACGCCCACCCGATCCCTCAGCCCGAAATCCCAGTCCAGCACCTCGTGACCGACCCACCATCGGTCGCTCCAAGCATAAACCGAGAGACCCGCCACGCCCTCTTCCCGCGCCGCACGGACCGCCCAGGCCAGAGTCGCCGCTTGCCGATCCAGTCCATTTCGACGCGAATCCAGCCCGAATTCCGAAACCACGACCGGTCGGTCACCCGCAACGTGATGCAGCCGTTTAAGATAACCGCGAAATGCCGCCTCGTCCTCTAGGTAAAGATTGAATGCGGTAAAGTCCGCATTCTCCGGCTCCAGATACTCCGTGCTCGGATAGTTCGCATAGGCCCAGAGCAGGTCTGGGGCCAGCGACTTACCGGTATCGATCAGCTCCTCCAAGGCGCGACGCACCCGCATCGGCCCCATCCAACGGACCAAATCCGCGGGGATTTCGTTACCGACATACAGCCCAGCCAGTGCCGGATGGCCCTCCACCGCCCGCAGGCCTTCCGCCAAGGCCACCCGCGCCGCCGCCAGCGTGCGCCCGTCGCGCAGGAAATCCCGACCCTGCTCCCAAACCAAACCGCCGAAAACCCTCAGCCCCGATGCCATCGCCGCATCCAGCAACGCCGGACCAGGCATCTCATAGACCCGCAGAGCAAGGAATCCCGCCGCCGCGATCCGGGCAAAGTCGTCCGCAAAGTCCTCCGGCCAGCCTCCCGGAAAGGGACCATAGGTCACTGCCCGCAGCTCCACCCTCAGCCCCCCGGCCCGGAAGAATTTGCCATCGATGCGGAGCCGCTCCATCGCCGCCAAAGCTATCCGGCCCCTCGGAACTTCCAAGCCCCAAGCAAATCTCCAGCTCCCCAACGCTCGAGGCCCTGTGTGACGGCCCAGCGGTCGGTCCCTACCATTTGATAAAGATAGGGCAGGGCCCGCCGACTTCGTCCCTCACAGCGAATCGTCACAGCATCCGCAAATCCGTCGCTTCCGCAGCTGCGGGCAAAGTGGGACTGCCCGGCGGTCAGTCCCTACCATTTTTAGGAGGCAGGGCAGGGACCGCCGGGCCCGCCGACTTTGTCCCGCGCAGCGAATCGCCTCCCGCAAAGTCCGGCACCGTTCAGATGCTCGATTCCGCCATCTTTTTCAGTTTGATCAGCAGGATATTTTAATTTACTCATCGTCCTGAGTAAATTTCATGAAACGATCCCATCTTTATTCCCAGCTACTTGCCCGCGTCCTCGAGTCGCGTCGTTTTATCCAAGTGCTCGCTGGTCCCCGGCAGGTCGGAAAGACCACGCTCGTCCGCCAAGTCATGGAAGCCTCGGGGCTTCCCGGGCATTACGCTTCGGCCGACGAACCCACGCTCCGCGACCAGGCATGGCTTGAGCAGCAGTGGGACTTCGCCCGGCTCAAAGCCCGCAAGCATCCCGAGGGCGCTTTGCTAGTGATCGATGAAATTCAAAAAGCCGCACGCTGGCCTGAACTGGTGAAACTACTCTGGGATGCCGACACCCATGACGGCACTCCCTTGAAGGTGGTGCTACTCGGCTCTTCTCCTTTACTGATCGAATCCGGCCTCACCGAGAGCTTGGCAGGCCGCTTTGAGACCATACCGGTTCCTCATTGGTCCTTCGCGGAAATGCGGGAAGCTTTCGGCTGGGATTGGCAAACCTATCTGCTCTTCGGTGCCTATCCCGGTGCCGCACCTCTGGCGGACGATCCCGACCGCTGGCGTCAATACATCAACAACTCACTGATCGAAACCACCCTGTCCCGGGATATCCTGCTGCTCACCCGAGTGGACAAGCCGACCCTTCTCCGGCGCATGTTCCAACTCGCATGTACCTATTCCGGCCAGATCCTCGCCTATCAAAAGATGCTCGGCCAGCTCGTCGATGCCGGCAATACCGTCACTCTGGCTCATTATCTTCAGTTGCTAGAAGGCGCAGGCATGGTCGCAGGCTTGCAGAAATTTTCCGGAAACCACATCCGCCAACGCGCCTCCAGCCCAAAGCTCCAGGTACTGAACACCGCCCTCATGACCGCACAATCCGGCCGCAGTCCCGATGCGTGGCGCACCGATGGCGATGCGTGGGGACGCCTGATCGAATCCGCCGTCGGTGCGCATCTTGTCAACACCGCCATCGGCACGGGAATCTCCGTCACTTACTGGCGGGAACGAAATCTGGAAGTCGATTTCGTTCTCCAGCGCGGCGACGCCTTGGTCGCCATCGAAGTCAAAAGCGGCGGTCGCAAACAAACCCTTCCCGGCATTGCGGCCTTCGACAAAGCCCACCACCCCACCCGCAAGCTCTTGGTCGGCGGCCAAGGCGTCCCCATCGCCGAATTCCTCCAAGCACCCGCTTCATACTGGATTGCGGACAAGCCATGAGCCCATGTCGCAGCCCTTCCCAACCTTTTCAGAGATGGGGCAGGGCCCGCCGACTTCCCCCCCGCGCAGCGAAATGCCGAAGCATCCGCACATCCGTCGCTTCCGCAGCCGCGGGTAACTTGGGACTGCCCGGCGGTCAGTCCCTACCATTTTTAGGAGGTAGGGCAGGGACCGCCGGGCCCGCCGACTTTGTCCTCTGCAGCGAATAGCCGAAGCATTGCCTCCACGCTGCTTCTATTTTTTGATTCAAACCTTCCGTGATCGAGTGAGCATATCGCACTCCATCAACCCACAAACTGATCTCCACACTTGCCTGCAAACCCCGAACCGCTAAAGGGCCGCGCGTGATTCGTATTATCCTTTTTCTATGTATGCTTTCGATGCCCCTCGAGGCGATGCAGATCTTCGTCAAAACGCTGACTGGGAAGACCATCACACTCGATGTCGAGCCTTCTGACACCATCGAAAACGTGAAGGCCAAGATCATGGACAAGGAAGGCATTCCACCCGATCAGCAGAGACTGATTTTCGCTGGCAAGCAGCTGGAGGACGGTCGCACCCTCTCCGACTACAACATCCAAAAGGAGTCTACAGTGCACCTCGTTATTCGGGTCATTCGCACGTCGGAAATTCGCATTGTAAGCTCACAATCATCGACCGGAACCGTGCTTCTCTCGGTACGGTCCAACGTCGCCGGCCCCGGTGTCATCGAGCATTCGCCGAATCTTGCAGACGGAAGCTGGACGACGATCGCGAGCGATGTGGCCCTCGACAGCGAATGGGCCGAGCTATCGGTCACAATTCCCATTTCCAGCCGTGGTTTCTTCCGCCTAGTGACACCTTGATTCACCAACCAAACGAACGGCTCAGACAACACTTACATTTTAGCAATCACGTGCCGTTTGAGTCACATCCCTTCTTTCCATGCCAAAAAGACCAAGCTCCACGACATCGAAAACGAGCGCGCTACTCGCAGGAGTCGCTGGTGAATATTTTGTCGCAGCAGAGCTTTCGCGCCGCGGGTGGATTGCGTCGATCTCTCTTCGCAACACGCGAGGCGTCGATATTCTCGCTACCAATTCCGAAGCGACCCTATCCGTCAGCATTCAATGCAAGAGCACTCAAGGGTCAAAGGCTGCTTGGATACTCAGCGACAAATCAGAGTCTTTTGTTTCAGATTCACATTTTTATGTGTTCGTAATCCTCGGAAGTCGATTGGAGCGCCCCCACTTTCATATCGTTCCGAGTAGGGATGTCGCTGAAAGCATCTGCCAAGATCATAGTGCATGGCTCAGAACGCCCGGTCGCGATGGAAAAGCGCACGTCGACAACGCTATCAGAAAATTTGAAGATAAAGACGGCAAGTATCTCGAGCGCTGGGATTTGCTCGGATTAGGCGGTTGAGCACCCGCGGACTCCCTCACCAGCTACGAAAAAGCCGCTTCCCATTCGAGAAGCGGCCTTTTGAAAACATCGGCGACGATGACGTCGCAGGCCCTCATGCGAGGATCTGATCCAACACGTAGGGCAGGATGCCGCCGGCGAGGTAGTAGTCGACCTCGGCCGGGGTATCGAGACGGACCTTAAGCGGGATCTCCAAAACCCCATCGGCGTGGCGGGCGACGAGGGTCGCGGTCTGCATCGGCTTCAACTCAGCGGCGATGCCGGTGATGTCGAAGGTCGCGCCGACCAATCCCTTGACTTTCTCGTAGTCGGCGGGATCGACGAAGTTCAGAGGCAGCACGCCCATGCCGATCAGGTTGGAGCGGTGGATGCGCTCGAAGGACTTGGTGACCACCGCGGAAACGCCGAGCAAGCGGGTGCCCTTCGCGGCCCAGTCGCGGGAGGATCCCATGCCGTAGTCCTCGCCACCGATGATAATCAGCTTGGTGCCGTCGGCCTGATAGGCCATCGAGGCATCGTAGATGAAGGTCGGCTTGGCGCCATCGATCGCCTCGATCGCGGTGTCGGGAGCGGAGACCTCGGCCGCGCCGAAGTACTGCGTGTAGCCGCCTTCGACGCCGGGGCACATCAGGTTCTTGATGCGGACGTTGGCGAAGGTGCCGCGGGTCATCACGCGATCGTTGCCGCGACGCGCGCCGTAGGAGTTGAACTCAGCCTTCTCGACGCCGTTCTCAAGGAGATACTTGCCGGCGGGCGAGGTCGCCTTGATCGAGCCGGCGGGCGAGATGTGGTCGGTGGTGACGGAGTCGCCGAAGATGCCAAGCGGGCGGGCGTTGAGGATGTCGCCGGTGACGGTCTTGCCGCCGTCGAAGAAGGGCGGCGACTGGATGTAGGTCGACTTTTCATCCCACGCGTAGGTCGCGCCGGTGCTGCCGGACACCTCGGCCCATTTGGGATTGGCGGAGTCGAGGTCGCCGTAAAGCTTCTGATAGACGGCGGGCTTCAAGGCGGCGGCGAGCTGGGCCTTCACCTCCTCGTGGCTGGGCCAGACGTCCTTGAGGAAGACCGGGTTGCCATCGCTGCCGATACCGAGCGGCTCGGTGCTGAGGTCGAGGTCAACGCGACCGGCGAGGGCGTAGGCGACGACCAGCGGCGGCGACATCAGGAAGTTCGCCTTGATCGAGCCGTGGACGCGGGCCTCGAAGTTGCGGTTGCCGGAAAGCACCGAGGCGCAGACGAGGCTGCCTTCGGCGATAGCGGTCTCGATCGCCGGATGGAGCGGGCCGGAATTGCCGATGCAGGTGGTGCAGCCGTAGCCGACGGTCTCGAAGCCGAGCGCGTCGAGCTCCTTCTGGAGATCGGTGGCTTCGAGGTAGTCGGTCACCACGCGCGACCCCGGGGCGAGCGAGGTTTTCACGAAGGGCGCGACCTTGAGGCCGAGGGCGTTCGCCTTCTTTGCCAGCAGGCCAGCGGCGAGCATCACGCTCGGGTTGCTGGTGTTGGTGCACGAAGTGATCGCGGCGATCAGCACGCTGCCATGGCGCAGGGCGGTATCGGTCGCGGTGGCGGTGATGCTTTCGTTCGGCACCAGCGGGTTCTCGAACTCGCCGGCCGGGGAATCGAGGTGCAGGGGGATCGAGACGTCGCGCTTGGCGGCGTCCAGCCCGAAGCCGCCGGCGGACACCGGTGCGGTGAAGAGGGTGTCGAATTTCTCGCGCAGGGCGGGGACGTCGATGCGGTCCTGCGGGCGCTTCGGTCCGGCCACAGCGGGAACGATGGACGAAAGATCGAGTTCGAGCAGATCGGTGTATTCGCACTCGCCCTTGCCGGGGATGCCGAAGAGTCCCTGGGCCTTGTAGTAGTTCTCGACGGTCGCGCAGAGTTCCTCGGAGCGGCCGGTGCCTTTCAGGTAGGCGATGGTTTCCTCATCGACCGGGAAGAAGCCCATGGTCGCACCGTACTCGGGTGCCATGTTGGCGATGGTCGCGCGGTCGGGCAGCGACAGTGCGGCGGCGCCGGGGCCGTGGAATTCGACGAACTTGCCGACCACGCCGTGCTTGCGGAGGATTTCGGTGATGCGGAGCGTGAGATCGGTGGCGGTGACGCCCTCCTTCAGCTCGCCGGTGAGATAAACGCCGACGACTTCCGGGACCAGGAAGGTCACCGGTTGGCCGAGCATCCCGGCTTCCGCCTCGATCCCGCCGACACCCCAACCGACGACGCCCAAGCCGTTGATCATGGTGGTGTGCGAGTCGGTGCCGACGAGGGTGTCGGGATAGTAGACGCCGTTCTTTTCAAGCACGCCCTTCGCCAGGAATTCGAGGTTCACCTGGTGAACGATGCCGATGCCGGGCGGCACCACGGAGAAGGTTTCGAAGGCCTGCTGACCCCACTTGAGGAACTCGTAGCGCTCGCGGTTGCGGATGAACTCGATCGCCATGTTCCGGTCGAGCGCGAGCTGGGACCCGGCGAAATCGACCTGCACCGAGTGGTCGACCACGAGGTCCACCGGCACCAGCGGCTCGATCTTTTCCGGAGCAGCACCGCGCTTCACGGCGGCATCGCGCATCGCGGCGACGTCGACCAACAACGGCACGCCGGTGAAATCCTGGAGGACGATGCGGGCGACGGTGAAGGGGATCTCGTACTCGCCGGGGTTCTTCGCGTTGTAATTCGCGAGGTTCTTCACATCGGCCTCGGATACTTTGCGGCCATCGACGCAGCGGAGCACGGACTCCAACACGATGCGGATGGAAACCGGCAGCTTGGCGAGATTCGGGAAACCTTGTTCGGCGAGGGCCGGTAGGGAGTGGAACTTTCCTTCGGCTCCAGAGCCGGTGGTGAAGGTGCGAAGAGTATCCATGGTCGGTGGGCGGGAAGGATCGGTGGGCGGGCTTTTTCGCCGCGGGCGGGAGCTTAGAAAGCGAGGTCGAAATGTCAAAAAGTTCCCCGGCTTCGGAATTCGTGCGGATGACGGGCAGCAGGAGAGATGCCGGAAGCAGGAAATCGTTGCGAAAGAACGCACGATGCCAAATCGCCCGGCGGAGCGGGCTCAGGCCGCTTCTCCCGCCCATGTTCCCGGCGGGCTAACGGATCCGCATGTCCTTGCGAAAGGCGGCGATCATTTTCACGCAACGCAGCTCCGCCTCGGGATTGGACTCGTGATCGTAGTTCAGACCGTAGGGCCAGAAATGCATGCGGTCGGCATGCAGCACCGCATCCGGTCCGTCGAATTCGCGCAACTGCCGGATCGCGTGCTTTCCGGTCCACTTGCCGTCTTTCACATGCGCCGACCACTCCGGATGGGTGCCGACGCCAAGCGTGTGCGCGATTTCGTGCAAGGCCACCCGGCGGCTGATCGAACCGCCCCAGTTGATCCATCCGTCGTAGTTCGCGTCCGCCGTTGGCGTGCCCGGGCTGTTGTTGGCGGTGACGTGTTTTTCAAAATCTCCGTGCTCATTGATGAAGGCCACCGCGGAATCCATCGCTTCCACGATGCGTTGCTTCCGATCTTCCGGCCACGTCTCCGAACCCTCGGAAAGCCGGTAGGTCAGGGGCCCCTTCAGCAGCTTCTTTCTCTTGGTCGCCTCAGCCCTCGCCTCCTCCGCGCGCTTCTCCTCGGTCGCCTGCGCCTCCGCCATCCGCCCAGCATGGATCCAGTCCTCGTCCGAAAGTCGGTCCAGCGCGATGATTACCTTGCTCCCGTCCGCCTTGCGCACCGTCACGCCGTTCTTGTCGGCCTTCACAAAGACCGCCTCGAGGCGCTTGCCCTCCGCGGAAGTCCAAGTCCGCAAATCCTCGGCAAGCAGTGCCGTGGCGAACAGAAACAGGAAGACGAACAACTTCATGGCGATCTCAAAAACCGCAGATCGGCCAGAGGGTCAAGCCACCACGAGGGTTGGCAGCGGACTTGTTCGGCGATCCCCCAGCGTTTCGCTGCGCAGGGACCAAGTGGGCGGGCCCGGCGGTCCCTGCCCTACCTTCCAAAAATGGTAGGGACTGACCGCCGGGCAGTCCCAAATTACCCGCGGCCGCGGAGGCCATGGCTTGGCGAATTCTCCGATGATGCGCTGCGCAGGGACCAAGTGGGCGGGCCCGGCGGGCCCTGCCCTACCTCCTAAGAATGGTAGGGACTGACCGCCGGGCAGTCCCAATTTACCCGCAGCCGCGGAGGCCATGGCTTGGCGAATTCTCCGGCAATACGCTGCGCAGGAACGAAATGGGCGGGCCCGGCGGTCCCTGCCCTACCTTCCAAAAATGGTAGGGACTGACCGCCGGGCAGTCCCAAATTACCCGCAGCCGCGGAGGCCATGGCTTGGCGAATTCTCCGGTGATGCGCTGCGCAGGGACCAAGTGGGCGGGCCCGGCGGTCCCGACCCTACCTCCTAAAAATGGTAGGGACTGACCGCCGGGCAGTCCCAATTTACCCGCGGCCGCGGAGGCCATGGCTTAGCGAATTCTTCGGCGATGCGCTGCGCAGGGACCAAGTGTGCGGGCCCGGCGGGCCCTGCCCTACCTTCCAAAAATGGTAGGGACTGACCGCCGGGCAGTCCCAAATTACCCGCGGCCGCGGAGGCCATGGCTTGGCGAATTCTTCAGCGATGCGCTGCGCAGGGACCAAGTGGGCGGGCCCGGCGGTCCCTGCCCTACCTCCTAAAAATGGTAGGGACTGACCGCCGGGCAGTCCCAATTTACCCGCAGCCTTTCTCTTCCGCTTCTCGCGGATTGACCACGCAGAGCAGACGGTGGAGCTTGGGGCCGTGTCGTTGCCGTCCTTGCCTCCCAAGCGTCTGTCATGGATTTCCCGCGGTGCCACGGTCCGCAAAACCGGGGTCGTCTCGGCCGATGAGGATGACGACGAGGCTTTTTCCGAACTCGATCCCCCAGCGATCGAGGAAGCCGCGGCAGAGCGTGACGCGATGGTCGCCGAACTGATCGAATTGCTCGGCACCGGCAAGGTGTCGGCGAGCACCGATGACCTCGAAGTCCATTCCACCGACAAATGGTACGCCCGCGAACTGCCCGACGTCGTGGTCTTCGCTGAATCGGTGGAGGATGTGTCGGCCACGATGTCCTTCGCTGCGAGCCGCGGGATTCCCGTGACGACCCGCGGGTCAGGCGTCGGTTACGTCGGCGGCTGCGTGCCGGTGAGCGGAGGGATCGTGCTCTCGCTGGCGCGCATGAACCGAATCATCGAGCTGAGCCCCGCCGACGGAGTGGCAGTGGTGCAGCCGGGCCTCATCACAGGTGATCTGCAAAAGGCAGCGCGAGCCCTCGGCTGGGACTATCCACCGGACCCGGCCTCGCTAAAGGAATGCTCGATCGGTGGCAACATCGCGACCAATGCCGGCGGGCCGCGCTGTTTGAAATACGGCGTCACCCGCAACTATGTCCTCGGCCTGCAAGTGGTGCTCGCCGATGGCCGGGTGCTGCGCTGTGGCGGACGGGTGCACAAGAACAAGACCGGCTTCGATCTTTGCGGACTGTTCACCGGCTCGGAAGGCATGCTCGGCGTGGTGACCGAAATCACCCTGCGCTTGATCCCCAAACCCCAAGCGCGGGCCATGCTGGCGGCAGTGTTTGGCGATTTCGCCGCGGCAGCGGCAGCCGTGCAGGCCATCCTCGACCGAGGCCATCTACCCTCGGCGCTGGAGATCACCGACGGCTTCACTTTGGCCGCAGCGCGCAAGCGGCTGGGACCGGAAATGCTGCCGGACGGCCAGGCGCATTTGATTGTCGAGATCGATGGCCGGAAGGCCGCGATCGCGAGCGAATTGGGCGAAATTCACGACTTGCTGGCTGAATTGGGCGCCACACGGATCGACCGCGCCGTCGACGAGGCGGCCTGCGAGGAAATCTGGCGTTTGCGGCGGGAGTTCTCCTACTCACTGCGCGATACCGGGCTGACGAAATTGAACGAAGACATCGTGGTCCCGCGTTCGAAACTGGTCGAGCTGGTCGAATTCGCGCGGCACTTGGAGAAGGAGACCGGCATTCCGGTCGCCTGTTTCGGTCACGCCGGTGACGGCAACATCCACACCAACCTGATGGTCGCCGGTTTCGAGGATCCCGCGACGCGGGCAAAGGCGGAACAGTCGCTGGAGCTTCTCTTTGCCTGGGTGCTCGACCATGGCGGAGCCATCACCGGCGAACACGGCGTGGGTCTGGCAAAAAAGCCCTGGATCCGCCAAGCCCTCGGCGAAGTGTCCTTCGATGCCCA
Organism: Verrucomicrobiota bacterium; assembly: GCA_004293445.1. Taxonomy (GTDB): domain Bacteria; phylum Verrucomicrobiota; class Verrucomicrobiia; order Verrucomicrobiales; family Akkermansiaceae; genus Haloferula. The sequence goes on from RDYP01000015.1 coordinate 62,598, forward strand.
TCGGGCCCTGAAGCACGCGCTGGACCCGCAGGGCTTGCTCAATCCCGGAAAATTCCTCGATTGAGCGATCAAGGCTCGGCGCGCGAAGCGGATGAGCAGCACCGAGCCAGTCGATCCTCCAGCGAAGAAAAGCCGCCTATCCATTTGTGCGCGCATGCGGTGGCAAATTCTCCAAAGCCAAAGGGCTGGCGAAGGCACCGAGGAGGGAGGATCGCGAAGGATCAAGCATTCATCGAATGCGTTGTGGCGTGCGGCTTTTCACTCACCTGAAACCTCGTTGATGATCTTCGTGAGCGGGTCGATGAGCTCACCGATGGTCTGTGGATTCCACGTCTTGTCGATGTCGCCACTCATCTCCGCAAACATCCGTTGAAATTGGGGTCGCAATTCTTCAACAAACTCTTTCTCACGCTTTCGCAACGCTTGATCGGCAGCTAGCTCAATTTTTGCTGGATCCATAGGTTCGCGATTTTGGATCGATAGGACAAGCGCGAGGGCCGCCAGCACGAGAGCGAAAATCGATAGAAGCGTGGGTGTTTTCATGTGGCATATGGTGATGATGAGCCAGGGGTCAGGGGTCAAAGCCAAATGGCGGCGGCCATAGGAGTGCCGACTTGCAGTCGGCTTGGACGGTCGGCGCAAATGAACCGCCACCGAACCGCCCATCGGCAGCCGCCGCCCAAAACCCGGTAGGGCTGGACCGCCGGGCCGGCCCACTTCACCCCCGAAGGCGAATCTCCCAAGAATCGCCAATCCCCCGCCTCCACCACCAACGGCAAAGTGGGACCGCCTAGCAGTCAGTCCCTACCATTCCCCCCTTTCCTGAACCGCTGCAGCTTTCCCGGAGCCGACCAAAACAAAGAGACAGGCAGTTTTTATGGCTCTCCGCCCAAAACAAAGGGACAGGCAATTTTTATTGGAAATAGGGCGGCTGGTAGTGGTTGTCATGATGCGGCTTGTTGAACAGAGCCGCTGCGCGGCGTTTCCGTCCGGCGGCGTTGAAAGGGTTGAAGCGACCTGTCAGGCTCGTTTCTGCTATGAAAAAAAGAT
>RDYP01000016.1 GCA_004293445.1 Verrucomicrobiota bacterium
AAGGGCGGAAACCAAGCGAAACGAAACCAAGCCAACCGACCTGCCACACCCTAACTAAAATCCGCCCGGCACTGGCTCCGCGGACAGGACCACTTCAGTCGTCCGGTTCTCCTTTGTCTTTTGCCTTCGTGAAAACCCGCTCAGTCAATGGCCACATCAACGGAATGCCTGCATCAAGGCTGATTCCTGCTCCGAACAGCCATGACTGGTTGCTCGCACCCAGAAGATTATCGAGTTGGGCTAGAGTGTCTTTTGTCGTCGGGTCCATAATGTTATGCGGCTCCTTGGTGTTGCGTCGAGAACTCGATTTCGTGAACGCGGGTCTTCGCGGTCATCAATTCGTGAAGGAGGGTGCGGAAGAGGTCTTGAAATTGATTCTTTTTCGCTTCCGCCGTTGCGACCTTACGATCAGTCGTCGCGAGAGCTTCTGCGATTTCTTCCTGTTCTTTTAGAGTGGGAGGCAGCGCGACTTTGACGGCTCGCAGCTTTGTGGGCGAAGTGTGTTTGACTTTGGAGCCAGTCGATGTCTTTGCGACTTCCTCCCGTAAATGTGGATGATTGAAGACGGCGAAGAGAAATCGTTTGCTGAGGTGCCCAGCGTCCAAATCGGTGATGAGACCAAGCCGCTGATTGTGGAGGTAGAGCCCGGATTCGGGAACGAACGCGGCACTACCCAGGAGCCCGGATGTCTGTTCCGTCATGGCGATAACAAGATCATCCTTGGACAGAATGTATTCCTTCGGAACTTCACCGGTATAGTATTTGGTTCTGTCGCCTCGATGTCTGAATCCACCTTCCTCGTGGAAGTTCCCTGGCGTCATCAGAATGAAATCTCCGGATGAACCGAAGAATTTCCCATCAAACGCGAAGCCGTGTTTGATTTGAAAGTAAGCGCCAAGCTCAACAATCTCCCACCTATCGGGAATCAGACCGATTTCGGTTTGTTTTTGGGGTTCATTGCAGAGGCCATTGGTGAAGAGCTTTTGCATGAGGGCCTTTTTCAGCTCGGTGGTGGTCTGAATGATCCGCTCCTGCTCTTCGATCGCCCGCTGCACCGTCGAAAGAATGTGTGCGATCTTCTTTTGCTCGGGGAGTGGGGGGAGAGGAATGCTCCGCTCCACCAGAGATTTGAAATGGCGGTTGTATCCCCTGCTCGGAAGCTCGAGTGCGACAAGCGCGTAGTAATAAAACTTCGGATCGTAGATCTTCTTATCCGGCAGAATGACCTTGGTTCCGTCTGCCCCGAGGATGAATGGGAAGTCGACGTATTTGAGACAGCGGGTGTGATCCCCAAAAATGATCAGAGGTAAATCAAAGTCGATCACCCTATCTGCGTCGTCACAGTATCCAGAGACAAACTGCTGCCCTTGATCAACGACCGGGAACCTTCCCACTGGAGCGATGTCTTTTGCCGGAATTTGATTGCGACGCCCGACCTTGTTCTTCACGAACGAATTCGCGACAGGGCAGGTTTTCCAATCGTTCATTTCCCGCGCCGTCATGAGAACGTTCCTTTCGTCTCCGGGTTGAGTTCAAAAATCCGAACCCTGTTGTTGCCTTCCGGCTGAAGGAGCCAGCCCAACCGGACGAGCTCTGCGACCGCGGGTCCGAATAGAGATTTTTTCACGGATGGAGCACCGCCTGCCGCAGTCGTGTTGGGAATGAAAGCTCGATAGAGAACACCGGCTGGGCTGTCATGCAGAATCTCGGTCAGGCCTCGTTCATCCTCGTTGGGATGTTCCTGTATCATCTCAAGAAGCTCTATTGCGAATGGAAGAGATGGAGCCACGAATTTTGGAGCACGCTTCGCTTTGGACTGCGCGGCCTTGGTCTTTCGTTTTGTGGCCTCGTAACGCACGCGATCCCGCACGAGTTCAAGTTGGCTGTTACCCAAATCATTCAGAGAGGTAATTGGCTCGGCATAGTTGAGCTTCTCCGCGGCAAACGCGTAAAGCTCCTCTTTCGTCCAGCCCAATGGCTTGGTGAGACTGTAAATAGTCTTCGTCAGGGTATTGCGAAAAGCCTGGGGGTTTGCTCGCTTGAGCTTCGTGTCGTTGCTGGCCCGATATTGGAGGAGCCAGGATTTTGCTTCGTCAAACTTATCTTGCGAAAGGGATTGGAGGCCATTCGCCTTCGTTCCGAATGTCTCATGAAACTGGCCCCAGACTATTCCCGCCAACTTCCCATATTCCTTTTTGAGAGTTTCGTCATCGAGATGAGCTTTTTTGGCGATCAGTCGTTTAACGATCTGGTCATGAACTGTTCTGAGATCCTCCCGTTGCTCGGCGGTAACATGCTTTTCGTCGGGCGTGAACTTGTCCGCTTTCTTCTTCCGCTTTTCCAACAGTGACCGAAGGCCGGAAGCGATGTCAGCGAACGCCTCGTCCATGCTGTGCCAATGCTTGCTGTGAACGGCTTTTCCGTCTTCCGGCAAAGCTTTGAACTGCCGTAGCTCCGGGATCTGCCAATCACAAGGACGGACGATGATTGGGACGATAATTGCCTTTCCACATGCTGCTTTCTCAAGCGCCTTTTTGAATTCCTTTTCGTAGCAATAGTCCGAATTGATAAACGACGAACTCACGAGGAGCAGGAACAGGCCAGCATTGTCCATGGCCGCCGCGATCTCAGAATCAACCACGCTGCCAGCATCAATCTCGCGATCCGTCCAGGTTTCCAACAGTTTCTGACGCCGTAATGCAGCAAGGTGCTGATGGAGTGCTGTCAAGAACTCGGCATCGTGATGGGAATAAGAGACGAATGCTTTCATACGCCAAGCTGCTTGAGGATTTTCCGGAGGGCCTTGTCGGTTTCCTTGGCCTCGGCTTCGATGGCGTCCAGTTCGGCGACGATCTCGGCAATGGGCCGGTAGGTTTCGGCGTCGCTGGTGTGGATGTAGCGGCTGGGGGAGATGTTGTAGTCGTTCTTCTTCAGCTCCGCGTGATCGACGATGCGGCTGAGTTTTTCCTCTTCCTTCCATCCGATGAGGATGTCGGCGATGCGCTGGATGCCCTCGTCCGGGATGAAGTTCTTGGGATTTCCCTTTTCGAAGATCTGGCTGGCATTGACGAGAAAGACCTTGCCCTTGCGCGCCTTCGGCTTGGCGGCATTCAGGAACAGGACGATGCCGGGGGCGCTGGTGTTGTAGAAGAGGTTTTCCGGCAGGTAGAGCACGCTCTCGACGAGGTCGCGATCGACGAACCACTGGCGGACGGTCTTTTCCTTGTTGTCCCCGGCATTTCCCGAGCCGCGGGAGACGGCCCCGGTGTCCCAGACCACGGCGGCGCGGCCGTCGGGCTTGAGGGAGGCGGCGATGTGTTGGGTCCAGCCCCAGTCGGCGGAGGATTTCCCGGGGAAACCGGCTCCGGCGGGGAAGCGGTCGAGCTCGTCGGCATCGTAATCCGCCTCGGTGAACCAGTCCTGGTTCCACATGGGATTGGCGACGACGCGGTCGAAGGTGCGGAGCTTGCCGCGCTTGTCCCGGAACTTCGGGTTCTTGAAGGTATCGCCGATCTCGATGGTGCCCTCCATGTCGTGGATGATCATGTTCATGCAGGCCATGGCCCAGGTATCGGCGACGTATTCCTGGCCGTAGAGCTTGAGCGGTGCGATGGTGCGCTTCTTGCCCTTGGCCGCTTCCTCCATGGCGATCTCGCACTTGATGAGCAGGCCGCCGGATCCGCAGGTGGGATCGTAGATCTCCATGCCGGGCTCGGGCTGGAGCACCTTGGACATGATGGTGCCGACCTCGGGCGGCGTGTAGAATTCGCCCGCGCTCTGTCCCCCGCCCTCGGCGAATTTGCGGATGAGGTATTCGTAACTCTTGCCGATGATGTCCGCCTCCACGTCCTCCAATCCAAGGCGCTTTTCGCTGATTTTTTCAATCAGGTTGGAAAGTCGGTCGTCATCGATGTCCCGCTGACCGTGGGTGGTGGCATTGAAATCGACGCGGTCGATGATGCCCTGCAACGGCGGGTTTTCCTTGGCGATGGCCCGCATGTGAGTCGTCACGCCCTCGCCGATCTTGTCGGAGAGCTTGCGGATGACGGACCAGACCGGCTGCTCGGGATCCTCCGGGACCAGCGGCAGGAAAAAGCGGACCATCCCCTTCCCCAGCCCGGCCCGCTTCCAATCCAGCATCGCCAGTTGGAAGGCCTTCTGCCGGGAGCCCACCTCGGCGGCGATGCGGTTGATCTCGTCGTCGAAGACGTCGCAGAGGCGCTTGGTGAAGATCAGCGGGAGGATGAAGTCCTTGTATTTCGGCGCATCCTTCGCCCCGCGGATCGAGCAGGCGGCGTCCCAGATCCATTGTTCGAGGGATTTGTTCTTCTCTGGCTTGGGGGCGGCGGGCTTGCGGGCAGGCATGCGGGAAGGGAAAGTAAGTCGAGGTTAGGGAAATAGGGTTCGTGGGAAAGACCAAAGAGACAGGGACTCGGGAATGCTTTCAATCATCTTGGGACGAGCGCCTCCGTAAGGCTCCGGGCACGCCCGATGCCCCGGGCCCGCCGCCCGCCCGGACCGGTGCCACGGGTCATCCGATCGGAACGGCTGCCGCACCGGCGGGCCGACGGGGCATGGCCGCCCCGGAACGCTCTCCCCCGCTCAGCCGGTGGAGAAGTCGCCGGACTCCGCGGGCGGCAGGCGCAGGGCCAGCACCTTGTCGACGCGGCTGTTGTCCATATCCACGATCTCGAAGCGCCAGCCGGACTCCTCAAGCTGATCGCCCTCGGCAGGCACCCGCTCGAGGCGATGGCCGAACCAACCTGCTAGCGTTTGGTAGGCATCGCCCGCTCCGTCCGGCAAGACAAAGCCCTCCAAAACGTCGCGCAGTTTCTCGATCTCAAACAGCCCGTCGATCAACCAAGTCCCATCCTTGCGCTGCTTCACCGGCATCGTCAGCCGCTCTTCCTTCGACGGCACGTCGCCGACGATCGCCTCCATCAAATCGATCAGAGTGACCATCCCGGTCACGCCACCGAACTCATCGACCACGAAGGCCGCATGATGCCCGGTACGCCGGAAGTCTTCGAGCAAATCGCTGGCCTTGCGCAACTCGGGAACCAACAAGGGCGGCTGCATGACATCCTGGAAGCGCACCTCAAGACCCGCCGCCAACTGGGCGTAGCAGTCCTTCAACGAAACCACGCCGACCAAGTCGTCACGCTGCCCGACATAAACCGGAAAGAATCCCTGCGGGCTCTTCACAATCCGCGGCCAGACGCTGGCATGCGGCTCATCCCGCTCGATCCATACCATCCTCACCCGGGGAATCATGATGTCGTAAACCACCAGTTTATCGAAGCCGAGCACGCCCTCCATCATCCGCGATTCCGTGCGCTCAATGCCCCCGGCAATCATGCCCTCGCGAATCAGCACGGTGAACTCATCGCGCGAGAGCTTTTCATCCCCACCGTCCTTCACCCCGCAAAGCCGAAGCAGCCGCGAAGTCGACCACGAGAGCAGCGAAACAAAAGGCGACGCCACCGTCGACAAGCCGGACATCGGCCCCGACATCGCGCTCGCAATCGCCTCCGGGAACTGCATCGCCAGGCGCTTCGGTGCGAGCTCGCCGATGACCAGCGATCCGTAGGTGAGCGAACCGATCACCACGATGAAGGAAATGCCTTTCGCGTAGTCGCCGACGAACGGCAGCGGCTCGAGCACACCCGCCAGCTTTGCCGACAGACTGGCACCACCGTAGGCCCCGGCAAAGATACCGACCAGAGTGATGCCGATCTGAACGGTCGAAAGAAAACGGTTCGGAGAATCCGCAAGCTTCAGCGCCCGCGCCGCCCCCTTGCTACCAGCATCAGCCCGCGACTGGAGGATGGCACGACGAGAAGAAACGATCGCGATCTCGGTCATCGCGAACAGACCGTTGCAGAGCAAAAGAACGAAAATGAGGGCGATTTCGAGCAGAGTTGAGGTCATTGGACGCCCGACTATGCCCGCTCGCCTGGGATTTTCATCTTCTTTTCGCCCACCCGACCGGGGTCAGATATGATAAGCCTTCTCGCCGTGCGATGAGTCATCGAGACCCGCTTCCTCTTCTTCCGCACTGACCCGCAGGCCACCGAACACACCGATCAACTTGGCAATCGCGTAAGTCGCGATCGCCGACCAGACGACCGTCACTCCGACCGCCTTGAGCTGGATGATCAACTGCGGCACGGTCTCGAACTTTCCGAATCCGCCAAAGCTGGCGGTTCCGAACACCGCGAGCAGCACCGTGCCGATGATCCCGCCGAGACCGTGAACCGCAAAGACGTCGAGGCTGTCATCCACCTTCAGCTTCTCCTTCACCACACCACAGGCGAAGTAGCAGACGACTCCGGAAATCAAGCCGAGGAGAATGGCACCGAGCGGGCCGACCATGCCGGACGCCGGAGTCACCGTCGCCAGACCCGCGATCGTTCCGGTCGCCGCACCCACGATGCCGGTCTTGCCGGTCTTGATCCGCTCGACCAACGACCATGTCAGGGTCGCCGTCGCAGCCCCGAGATGCGTGACCAGCAAGGTCATCGAAGCCGCACCATTCGCAGCAAGCTGGCTGCCCGCATTGAAACCGAACCAACCGACCCACAGCAGACCCGTTCCAGTCACCACCATCCAAGGACTGTGCGGCGGTTGAAGATGGGAGGGAAAGCCGCGACGCTTTCCAAGCACGGCCGCCAGCACCAAGGCGCTCGTCCCGGCGGTGGCATGGACCACGATCCCACCCGCGAGATCGACCACCCCTTCCTTAAACATCCATCCGGACGTCGCCCACACCCAGTGTGTGACCGGCGCGTAAACCACGATCAGCCACAGCGCCGAAAAAATCAGCACCGCACTGAAGCGGATGCGCTCGACGAAGGCCCCCACCACCAGACCCGGCGTGATGATGGCAAAGGTCATCTGGAACATCGCGAACAGGGGTTCCGGGATCGTCCCGCTCACACTGGAAGGATTCACGCCCTTGAAAAACGCCGCGCTGAGGTCGCCCAACCACGCACCCTCGCCCTTGAACGCCAGACTGTAGAGACCTGCCGTCCACAAGATCGAAGCCAACGCGGCGATCATCAAGCAGTGCATCAGCACGCTCAGCAAATTCTTCGCTCGAACCAGGCCGCCGTAGAAAAGCGCCAAAGCGGGCAAGGTCATCAGCAGCACCAAAGCGGTCGCAGTGAGCATCCACGCCGTGTCGCCGGAGTCAGCGGCGGGCGGCGCATCCTGAGCAAAGGCGGTGCCGACACTGAGAAGCGAGGCGATTGCTACGGCGAGTTTTCGATGAGCACGATTCATGACGGGCCGCAGTCTGAAAACCCGCGCCCCCCTGTCCAGCCCTCGCTGTGTCCGGATCCCGTCATGCGGCTCGCCTTTTCCGACGCAGCCCGCCACGCTCGTGGCAGTGGAATCGGAAATCGAAGGATTCATTCTGTACGTGGCGACCGAACGCGGGCTCTCGACCGCCTACCAGTTGTCCCTGCGGCAAAGCCTCGATGCCCTCGCGAATCACCTGAAAAGCAGCGGGCTCCCGCTAGCTGACATCGGCACCGACGAGTTGTCGGCCTTCCTGCTGCAGCGAAAACAGGGTGGCCTCTCCGCCGCATCCCTGCGCATCACCACCGTCCATCTCAAGGTCTTCTTCCGCTGGCTCGCCGCCCGCGGCAAGCTGCCAATGGACCCCGCCGAACCCCTTCTTTCACCGCGACCGGAGCAGTCACTGCCGGAAACCTTGCACGGATCTGAAGTGAAATTGCTGCTGGAATCAATCGATCCCACCCGCCCCCTCGGCCGCCGCGATCTGGCGATGCTCGAGCTCTTCTACGCTTCCGGCCTGCGACTCTCGGAATTGTGCTCGGTCCGACTCGAAGGACTCGACCTCGACGAAGGCTTCATTCGCGTGACCGGCAAGGGCAACAAGACACGCATCGTTCCCGTCGGCGGCCGGGCCCGCGAGGCGGTGGACGACTACCTGCGGAACGAACGACCCGAACTCGTCACTCGCCGGACTTCATCCGAGATCTTCCTCAGCATCCGCGGCGGCCGACTTTCGCCCGAACGCGTTCGCGACATCGTAAAGGAGCGCGCGGCCTTGGCAGGCATCGAACAAAACGTCTACCCCCACCTGCTGCGCCACTCCTTCGCGACGCACTTGTTGGAAGGCGGTGCCGACCTCCGGGTCATTCAGGAGCTCCTCGGCCACGCCGACATCGCCACGACCCAGATTTACACCCACGTCGACAGCGCCCGCCTGAAGGCCATCCACAAAAAATTTCACCCACGGGGCTGACATGCCAGCGCGGTGGTGGCGATTGCCCACGACCCAAATCGAGCACCGCCCGCCGATCGAAACACTCTTGGCAAGGCACGGCACCGACCTAGCCTCCCCGCCCGAGAAACGCCCGTGCTTTTTCCTGCCACCATACGCCTCTGGCTCCTGCTATCGAGCACCATCCTCCTCGGAAATTGCCAGTTCGCACGCTCTCCCGAAGAGGAAACCCTGCGCCAACTTCGCCTGGTCGATCTCTCCGACCACGAACCCCGCTGGCTTGTCTCCCTGCAGTATCAAAAAGCGCAACCGCTCGCCAAACGACCACTCTATCATCCCGAGTTCCCGGCGCTGCTCCACCAAGGCACGGCCAAGCGGCTCAGGAAGGCCAACGCCCTGCTGCGAAAAAAAGGCCTGCGCCTCGTGATTTGGGACGCCTATCGGCCCCATGAAACCCAGCTCGCGCTCTGGGATGCCAGCGGGCATGACGATACCTTTGTCGCCAACCCCTTCCACGCCCCCTCGCTCCACACGCATGCCTGCGCGGTGGATGTGAGCCTAGCGCATCTCGATGGCCGACCTGCTGCCGTCCCCACAGATTTCGATGACTTCTCCCCCCGCGCGGCGAGCGACTACCCTCATCCCGACCCTGTCGTGCGGAAAAACATGCGACTTCTCAAAGAAGCCATGTGGGCCGCAGGATTCGGCACCCTGCCCCACGAATGGTGGCATTTCATGGACAAGGACTACCGGGAAATCCCCTGCATCGCCACGGAGTCCCTACCCGAGTCCCTCCAATCGATGATTTCTTCTACCCGCTGATGTCACTCTTTCCTCGCCTGTTCGGACTTTTCGCCAGCCTTGCGATCCCCCTCGCCACGTCTTCCAGCGCCCGCGAGGTGACACCGCGGATCCCGACCTACCTCGGAAATTTCCAGCGCAACTACTACGGCAACCAAGCACCCGAAAAACTGCGCACGGTTTGGCGTACGCCACTCGGCAGCGGGAAAACCTTTTTCAAAAACCGCATCCATCTGATGACCGGCAGCGGATGGACCGGACAGCCGCTGCTCTTCCATGAAGACGGCCAACTCGTCATCCTCCAGACCTCCCTCGACCACCAGCTCCGCAAAATCGATGCAGCCACGGGGACCGTGATCTGGACCAGCAAGCTTGGTGACTCGATCAAAGGAACCCCGACCTACTTCGATCGGGGTCATGGTGATGAAGCTACCCGACGCATTCTCATCACCGGCTCGCGCCACGGCTTCGGCATCGATCTCCGCCGCGACCCTGCCTGGTCGCTCCGCGGGATTTCCTTCGACGACGGACGCGAATTTTGGCGACACGATACGGTCCTCACCGACTCCAATAGCCGTGACTGCGATGCCTCGGCGATCGTCATCGGCAAACGCGCCGCCATCCCCTTGGAAAACGGAGACTTCCTGTTGTTCTCCCCCGATCCGAGCCGCTCCCGCCCGCACGGGATCTGGAAGATACCCCGCATCGATCACAAAAGCCGCCTTTATCACAAAAACGACCTCCCGCTCTACGGCAGCGAACTCTCCTGCGAATCCTCACCGACCCTCATCGATTCCATCGCCTACGTCCCGGCCGGCTGCGGACGACTCTACGCGAAATCCACCAAGACCCGCTTCACCCACTGGACCTTGGACATCGGCGGCGATCTCGAAAGCACGATGCCCCTCACGCGGGACCGATGCCTGCTAATCGGCATCGAAAAGCAATTCATCCCCGGACCCGGAGGCGTGATGAAGATCGACCCCAGCCGAAAGGGACGCGATGCCATCCGCTGGTTCCTACCCTGGCCCGATTCGAAATTCTACGACTGGGAGGGAGGCATCGTCGGTTCCGTCACCTGCAATGACGCCTACGGGAAGGACTCACCAGGCCAAGGCCGACTGGGCTGCGCCGTCAGTGTCGACGGCCGCCTCCGAGTCTTCGACCACACCCGTCTCAGCGAAAAACACCACCCGGGCCCGAGGCTCGATCTCGACCTCCCCCAGCCCCTCGTCCTCGATGAGGTCCAACTGCCCGACGGCACCATATCGACTCCGATCTTCGTCAAAGACCGCATCCTCATCGGCTACGACAGCGGGGCCGATCTCTACCACGTGAACAGCGAGGGAAAACTCAGCCTCGTCGACCGCATTCGCGGCAAAATGTTCGATTCCACTCCCATCGTCTGGGATCGACGAGCCTACTTTCCCAGCCGCGACGGCTTCCTCTACTGCCTCGAATAAAAGAGCCGCGAAAAGCACGACCAAGCAATGAGTCGAGGCGAGGCATGCGACCATGCCCTCCACGCATCACCGCGACCGCAAAGAAGACGCTCATCGCCAGGAGCTTTTTCGACGACTGCCCGGACTCCGCCGAAAATGCGTCGCCTTCCCCACACCGATTCGTTAGGCGTCGCTGCGATGAAGTCCCTCATCTTGCTGACGACACTGATGGCCATGTCTTTGTTCGCGCAGGAGAGCAAGGTGCCCCCGCCCTTCGAGCAGACGAAAGGAGCAGCAACGCCAACGCGTGAGGATGAAGAAATGGGCGCCGTCGCTCATCCGGAGCAATCCCTCCCAGCCACTGGAACCATCGTCTGGACTCCGCTGTTCCAAGCCTCCTGGGACGCTCTCAACGCCTATCATGGCGGCAAGCCGGTGAAGGTCGATCCGCCGAACGCGCTGATTTCACGACTGGATACCTTCACTTGGAAGCCGGAAACGGTGATGCCGCGAGGCCGCTGGAAAACCTGGGCGGGACCGGCGAACGAGGAATTCCTCGGCAAAGCCAACGCCGAAGCCGCCAAGATCAGCGGCGAACCCGAAGGTCCGTTCCAGCTTGAAGAAAGCCTCCCGGGAACGGTGGCCGTCTTCGGCCTGCTCGATCGCGAGGTGTCGTTTCAGCGGGCCTTTTTCCGCTCGCGCAAAACGCCTCTGACTTTCCATGTCGGTGCCGCGACCAACCAGGTGGCGTTCTTCGGCGTGACGGGCGACCGCAGCGCCGACTTCGAGGATTCGGTGCACGTCCTCGCTTACCGGCCCTCGGAGCACTGCCACGCGTTGCAGATTCTTTGCGAGGACTCCGACGAAACCGTGGTGCTCTTCCGCCCGCCGGCAACGATGGATTTCGCGACTGCTTGCAGGTGGCTGAGGACCTGGCGCAAGGCATGGGCCGACGATCCCGGACGCGACCTCCAGCACGACGATCGACGGCTCCACAAGCGCGACGAAGTCGTGGTGCCCTACCTGAAATTGGAGACCACCAAGGACTTCTCCTCCGAGCTTTCCTCGCTGCGGTTCTATCCAGGCCACGACCTGCCGCGCCGAGTCGCGCGGGCAGAGCAGCGGGTAACATTCGAACTCCACGAGCGCGGCGCCAGGGTGAAGACGGAAGTCAGTCTCGAGGATCCATTCGGCAGCCCGCCCGAGCAACCGGTCCATCCGCGGCGCTTTCGCTACGACGTTCCCTTCTTCGTCTTCCTCTGGCGGGACGGCGCGGACTGGCCCTATTTCGGCACTTGGGTAGGCGACACTTCGGCGATGGAAAAAATCCACTAGGCGTCCTACAAGGCCGATGAAGGGGCGTTGTCGAACTTTGAGTTTTCATGGCCATGCCCATTTCAAAGGCATGCAGCCAACGGAGAATCGGCCTAATCCACGGACTCGAGCCGTGCAATGAAGGCGTCCGCCCGTCCGCGATGCGCAGCCTGCTTGGCAGCGGGCATTTTTTCCCAGTTGCGGGCCATCATCGAAAGCCGTGGATTCCCACCGAAGAAGTCGAGGTGGTCGCCGATAAAGCTCCAGAAAAGACCGTCCCAGACATCGCACCAATCGCCCTTCGGGTAGTACGACATCTTTCGTAGATAATTCGATCCACTAATGTAGGGCTTGGTGGTGAAGGTTCCTCCATCCGCGAACTGGGACATGCCATAGACATTCGGCACCATGACCCAATCGTAAGCATCGACGAAAAGCTCCATGAACCAGCGATAGACCTCATCGGGATCTATGCGGCAAAGCACCATGATATTCCCCAGCACCATCAACCGTTCGATGTGGTGGCAGTAACCGTGGTCGAGAACGCGGCGAATGGCATCGTCCACCGGTGGGATTCCAGTCGTCCCATCATAAAAGGCACGCGGCATCTTCCTCGTATGATCCCAGTAATTGCGCGTCCGAATCGCGCCGCCGCGGTGGCGATAGATGCCTGCCATGAACTCGCGCCATCCGATGATCTGGCGAACGAAACCTTCAAGCGAGTTCATCGGCACCGTCCCCACACGGGCCAGCGCGCGATCGACGATTTCCCGGGGATCGAGCAGCCCGATGTTCAATGCAGGTGTCAGCACCGAGTGGAAAAGCACGCGGTGGTTTCGTGAAAGCGCGTCTTCATAAGCGCCAAAGTCGTGAAAGCGCTGATCGAGGAATCGCTCCAACCACTCGAGGGCGTCATCGCGGGTGACAGGATAATGGAAACCCGCGGCAAGGCCGGGATTGCCGGAAAATCGGCGCTCGATGTAACCCTGCGCCTCTTCCACGAACTCATTCGCGGCCACTCTGGGTTCGGGCGGGGCCAGCCGATCCTCTGGAAAACGCTGGCGATTCTCCTCATCGAAGGACCACTTCCCACCGACAGGCGTGCCGTCGCTTTCGAGCAGGATCCCCATCCTCTGGCGCTGTGCCTTGTAAAAGTCGGCCATGAAAGGCCGCTTGCGCCCGGTACCGGTGAACTTTTCCAACAGCTCCGGCGGACTGAGGAAATTCGGTGAGGCGTGGACGATGAGTTCGATCCCTCGCGTTTCCGCAAAACGGCGGAGACGGCGCGAAAGAACCGCATCGCAGGGATCGGCGAGCTCGATCCGCTGGACCCCGACGGGAAGAGCGCTCTCTAACAGCTCGATCGAACCCACTCCAACTTCCGGTGCCTCAAGGTAGCGGACTTCCTTTCGCCCTGCCGCCCACGCTTTCATCGAGGCCCGATGCAGAACCAAGCGCTGCTTGTGCACCGCAAGTGGCCAACGCGGATCGCCGCCGAAGTAAAGCGGGTCTTCGATCAGGAAAATCGGCTGCCCGGCCCGCTCCGCCGGGTGGCGATCGAACAGCTGATGAGGATAGACCAGGGTGATGGCATTCATACGCGAGCCTTGGCGTAGGGAAGACGGGCTAACGGAGTGATACCGAAGTAGGTGTCGAGCGCGGTCGAGGCCACGGCTTCCAGCCCCACGAGGTGAATCGAACCGTCAGGATCAAGCCCGTCCTCCGCGACTTGCACCATCGTCACCCGCCCGACGATCAACTTGGTGCCGTTCGACGCGATGTCGATCAACTCCGCGAGTTCAAGGCCGAGACGGAAGCGCGACTCGGCCACAAAAGGCGCGGTGAAATCCGGCTCACAGTGCTCTGTCAGGCCGGTGGCATCGAACTCCGATACATCAGACGGATAGCGCGCGGAGCACTGATGGGCAGCACCAACAATCGCTGGGTGCAGGTGATTCAGCGTCCAGCAACCGCTTTCCACGATGTTCGCCAGCGTGTGGCGCTCGACCACATCGGGCCGGGTGATCATGCCGAGCAAGGCGGGATTGGACCCGAGATGCACGACGCTGGAAAACGGCGCTAGGTTGCCGATTCCGCCGGTATTGCGGGTGCCAACAAGGCACACCGGTTTGACGCCCGGCAGCGAGGTGGCGAACTGGACACGCGCGAGCTTGTCCATGGCTTCGATGTCGTGGGCGCGGATGGTTTTCATGCGAAGAGGCGGATCGATGACAGGCCGCCGTCCGGGCGGAAGACTTGGCCCGACATCGACTTCGAGGCATCGGACAAAAGAAAAGCGACCATTTCCGCCACCTCGTCCGCGCTGCCTACCCGCTGGAGCGGGTGGCGCTTGGCTGCGGCTTCTCGCTTGGCGTCGCTGTTCAGCAGAGGCGCGGCCAGCGGGGTGTCCGTCAGCGATGGGGCGATCACGTTGACTCGGATGATGGGAGCAAACTCTGCAGCCAGGGATCTCGCCAGCCCCTCCACCGCGCCCTTGGCGGCAGCGATCGATGCGTGGAAAGGCATGCCCTGAGCAACCGCGACGGTGGAGAAAAGCACCACCGACGCACTGCCGGACTGCTTCAGCGCCGGCAACGCCGCTTGGATTGCGGAGACCGCGCCCAAACAGTTGACCCGTAGGTCATTGAGAAAATCCTCAGCCGTCAAACGGTGAAAGGGCTTCAGCTGGATCGTGCCCGGAAAATAGACCAGACCATCAAGCCGATCTGGCAATCCCGAGGGATCCAACTCGGGAACCAGTGCATCGAAGCTCTGGACGGGGATGCCCATGGCCGCGAGTGGAGCAGGATTTCGCGCGGCGGCAGTGAGACGATGCCCCGCGGCGAGGAGCTTTTTAGCGGTTGCGAGACCGATACCCGAGCTGCCTCCCACGAGCAGAAGATGTTTTGACATGGCCGACCATGCGCAGGACTTGCGTCCTGTCGAGGGGCACAGACAAAAAAAGAGCCGCCGGAATCACCGGCGACTCTCTCAAAAATCGGGAAAAACGGAAATTAGGCCAAGGTGCCCTCTTTCTTTTCTTCTTCGTGCTCTTTTTCGTCGTGATCTTTGTCACCCTTGCACTTGCCGCAATGGGCCAAGGCAGGATCTTCATCCTTATCCTTGTCGCAATCGCCGCCCTTGCACTTGCCGGCAAGCGTACCTTCCTTCTTTTCTTCGGCTTCTTCCTTTTCGTCGTGATCCTTGTCACCCTTGCACTTGCCGCAATGGGCAAGAGCGGGATCTTCGTCCTTCTCCTTGTCGCAGTCGCCGTCCTTGCACTTGCCGGCAAGGGTGCCCTCTTCCTTCTTCTCCTCGTCGTCGCACTTGTCGCACTTGCTGACGAGAGTTCCTTCCTCCTTCTTATCCTTGTCCTTGCACTTGTCGCAATCGCTAGCGAAGGCGATCGGCGTGAAAAGGCAGGCGGCGATGAACGAACTGAGCAGTAGTTTCATGATTTGTAGATGGTTTAACCGGTTCGGTCGTTTAGATAAACGCAATTGTCGTCACCGCAAGGGAGCATTTTGACAATAGCCCGAAAAAATCACAGGTCCCGCTGTCGCCCTCCCGACCGATTGCGCTCCGTCATCCCCCCTCTTCCTCCTTGAGTCTTGGCGCGCGAGGGCTTCACTCGCGCCATGACCGCCAGATCCCAGCGCACCAGCGGCTCCGTCGCGATGGACGACTACCTGGAGCAAATCCTCCACCTGATCGAGGCAAAGGGTTACGCACGTGCGGTCGACATCTCCAAAAACCTCGCGATTTCGCAAGCCAGCGTGACCAACATGCTGCGCAAACTCGACAGCGAAGGACTCGTCAAACACGAGAAATACCGCGGCACTGTGCTTACCGAGGAAGGACACCGCATCGCCCGCGCCATCATCGAGCGGCACGAAACCCTGACTCGCTTTCTCCGCCTTTTCGGCCTCGACGAAGAGACCATCTACCGCGACGTCGAGGGCATGGAACACCATGTTTCGAGGCCCACCCTCGCGGTGATCCGCACGATGGCCGATCTGCTCGAAGCCGAGCCCGGCCTGCTCGAAAAGGCCCGGCAAAAGGCCCGCGGCACACTCTGAGCGGCACAAGTGGAGCCCGGCACCCGACCCCACAGGATTTCCGCGGCAACTTGATCGACAACAAAGCGGTGCGCCTTTGAAAGGAGGGTATCACGGGAACCGCTTGCCACTCGTGCAGCAAGCGGCAAGGGCCCCGCGCGTCACCCGCGCGACCTCACTTCAACAACGCGGCATGAAACCCATGCCAGTCGTCGAGATTGTTCAAATGGATCGCATCCTTCGCCGCGTCCGCCGAATCCGGCAAACCATCGGCCGCCAAAATCGCTTGCCGCGTCGCATCCGCGTGAATGTAACCCGTGATCGCCGCATTGAGCGCCGCGATCGATTCGGCGTCCAATTTCACACCCGGCTGCGCCTTCACCCACGCCTCAAGCTGAGGATAGGTCGGGCGCTCTGCCCCAATGAAAGCCAGAAAAGCGTCACGATCCAAACCAAGGGCATCGATGACCATCTGGTCATAACCCTGACCACAGCCGGGATAACCTTCGGCCAAGGCACCGCGGGCTTCGAGCGAAGCCTTCAACCACAAGCGCGGCAAATGAAGAACACCCAGCGGCCCAGCTGTGCCGGAACTAATAAGAGGAACAAGTTTCATGCGCCGCCATCAAAGCCCTGAATTGCCCTCAGTCAAACCGCGCTTGTTCTTGCAAGCCGCCCCCATCCTCCGCTTGGAATACTTCATGCGCCCGACATTCCTCGCCATCCTCCTCGGATCCATCTCACTGGCCGCCGCCGAACCCGCCCCGGCGGAATTCCCAGCCATCAACCCGCAATCCCGAATCGGCGAAGGTTGGTGGAAGATCCGGCACGAAAACACCAAGACCCTCGCACGCCAAGGCGGCCATGAGCTGGTCTTCGTCGGCGACTCGATCACCCAGGGCTGGGAATCCCACGGCAAGGCCGTCTGGGATAAATACTACGCCTCTCGTAAGGCTCTGAATCTCGGCTACTCCGGCGACCGCACCGAGCAGGTCCTCTGGCGACTGAACAACGGCGAGCTGGAAAACGTCGATCCCAAGCTCTTCGTCCTGATGATCGGCACCAACAACACCGGCCACCGCAAAGACCCCGCCGAACAAACCGCCGCCGGCATCCGACAGATCGTCGACCTTCTCCGCAAGGAACGCCCCAACGCGAAAATCCTCCTGCTTTCCATCTTCCCCCGCGCCGAAAAACCGGATGCCCCGCAACGCCTACTCAACGACGCGATCAATCACATCATCAAGGACTTCGCCGACGGCACCCAGGTCCGCTGGCTCGATCTCGGCCCGGCCTTCCTCGCGCCCGACGGATCGCTACCCAAGGCCATCATGCCCGACTTCCTCCACCCCCAAGCTCCCGGCTACGAAATCTGGGCAAAGAGCATGGAGAAAGAAATCGCCGCCCTGACCGGAACTCCGGAAATCCCCGCCGCGGCAACGCCATGAAAGCCGTTGCCATCACCCGCAAACTCCCGCTCGATCACCCGGATTGCTTCGAACTCATCGAAGTCCCCGATCCCGTTCCCGGCCCGCGCGAGCTCCTCGTCCGGGTCAAAGCCGTCGCCGTCAATCCCGTCGACTACAAGCAACGCCTCGCCCGCAAGCCGGAGGAAACCGCCCCGCGCATCCTCGGCTGGGACGCCTCCGGCATCGTCGAGACCGTCGGCAGCGACGTCACCTTGTTCCGACCCGGCGACGAGGTCTATTACGCAGGCGATGTCACTCGCCCCGGGTCCAACGCGGAGCTCCAAGTCGTCGACGAACGCATCGTCGCCAAAAAACCCGGCAGCCTGAGCTTTGCCGAAGCCGCCGCTCTCCCGCTGACCACGATCACCGCCTGGGAATGCCTCTTCGACCGCCTCGGCCTGACTCCCGGCAACTTGGAGGAGGGTAAAGGGAAGTCGCTGCTGATCCTCAGCGGTGCCGGCGGCGTCGGATCGATCGCCATCCAACTCGCGACCGTCCTCACCGGCTTCACCGTGATTGCCACCGCATCCCGACCGGAATCAACGGCGTGGTGCCGCCGAATGGGAGCCCATCACGTCATCGACCACTCGAGCGACTGGCCCGCAGAACTCGCGAAACTCGGTTTCCCCACCGTCGATTTCATCGCCTGCTTCGCCGACACCACTGGCCACTGGAAGCGCATGGCCCAAGCCATCATGCCCCAAGGCAAAATCACCGCCATCGTCGAATCTCCCGAGGTCCCGGACATCGGTCTCCTGAAATCCAAAAGCGCGACCTTCGCATGGGAATTCATGTTCACCCGTCCGATGTTTCAGACACCGGACATGATCGCTCAACACGAACTTCTGCACGAAGTCGCGACCCTCGTCGATGCGGGCCGGATCTTGAGCACCCTGAGTCACAACGCCGGCCAACTCGCCCCGGCAAGTCTCGCCAATGCGCACCGCGACCAGGAAAACGGGACCATGATCGGCAAGCAGGTTCTGGAAGTCGCTTGGTAAGCTCGCCGCCAATCGATCTTGGTCATTCACGAAAAGTCGTGCCCTGATTGAGCATCGCCAAGCCACCCCAAGCCAGCGATTCCTCCAGAGTCCTCCCGAGGTAAGCCTTCGCCCCCGCCACGGATTCGCCCAAGTTCCGCCCCAGCGCCAATCCCGCAGCCATCGCGGCCGACAAGGTGCAGCCCGTACCATGGGACGCGGACGTCGCAATTCGTGGTGCCCGCAACCAGGTGCCCTCGCCGCGTTCCAGCAAAAAGTCCGAGCAGTCGCCGACACCCAAGTGCCCGCCTTTGACGAGCACCGCGCAACCATATCGCGATGTCAGGTCCCGCGCCGCGCGCTCCATCGCCGCCTCATCCCAGACCGCTTCACCCCACAAGACTTCGGCCTCATCGAGGTTCGGCGTGATCACCGTTGCCAAGGGAAACAAACGCTCCCGATACGCCGCAATCGCGTTCTCCTCGACCAGCGGATCTCCGGTCGATGCCACCATCACGGGATCAACCACCACCGGAATGCCGGGATACTCCCGCAAGATCTCGGACACCGCCACGATGTGCGCCTTTGAGAAAAGCATCCCTGTCTTGATCGCCGCGACCGGATAAGCCTCCAAAAGCACCCGAAGCTGATCTTGTAAGATGATCGGCGGAACCGGATGCACCGACCGCACCACCTGCGGCGTCTCCGCCACCACGCAGGTGACCGCCGTCAAACCGAACACACCGAAATGCTGGAAAGTCTTCAGGTCGGCCTGCAGCCCAGCACCCGCCGAGCAATCGGAACCGGCAATGGTCAAGGCAAGCGGCACGGAAATCGGCATGCCGAAACGCTAGCCGCCAAGCCCCGCCGCGCAATCTGCAATCCGATGGCTCCGACCTCAGGGACGCCGGTCCCAGGCCCGCCAAAAGGCCTCCGTCTCTCCCGCATCCGGCACCACTTCCACCAACAAGGGCACATCTCCGGGCTCCAACGCGTCGAAACCGGCATCGCCAGCGATCCGCAGATACCGCATCCCCCACATCGCCGCCCACGCATCCAGCCGGACCTCGTGCGCGTTGATCATCCATTCCTTCGCCCGCTCACTCATCTCGTTCAGCCGCGGCAGGCGCGAAAAAATCTGCCCGCCCCCATTGTTGATCACGACGAACACCCTCCCCCGACGCTCGATCTGCCCGAGCCAAGCAGGTGCCGCGAGGTCGTACAGCGCCGTCAGATCGCCCACCAAGCACCACGAATCCTCCACATCCGCAGTCCAGCCCAACCAGGTCGATAGCTGCCCATCGATCCCGTTCGCACCACGATTCGCGCGAACATCGGTGACGGGCTTGTCCCGCTGGGCGAAAAGATTCCACTCACGAATCGGCAGACTGTTCCCCAGATACAACGAAGAGCCCAGTGACGCGTAAGCCGACAGCACCCGCAACAAGCCCGGCTCGCTGTCTGGATAAGCCTCCAACAAGTCATCGATCTCCCCGGCCCTGCGCGACACCCGACGAAAATAGTCCAGCGCATCGCCCGCCTTCTCGACGTCCCCAAGCCCCTTGATCACCCTGCCGATCGGCGACGTGACTGTTTCGCAATCCCGTGCCAGCCCCGGGAATCCCGTGCGGCTGATATTGTAAACCGAGGTCTCCGGCAAATCCTCGAGGTCCCGCCAAAAGCGTCCACTCGGCACCCCGCCGATTCGCAAAACCTTACCCGGCGGATGATCGCGCAGCATCCGATCGGCATCCGGCAAAACCAAATCCCCCAAAGCCTCGCGCAAGCCACTGGTCGCCTCCGCCACCACCGGCACCCCGAGATCGAGACAGAAATGAAACACCACCTCGTGATCCTCCGGATCGAGGTCGCCAATCATGACCACCAAACCCCGGAAGAGATCCTCCCTCAACCAACGGGCCAGCCCCGCGACCGAGAAATTCGGATGAGTCACCGGCCCCGGCTCCACGACAACCGGCGCGTTCCACTCGCCCGGCACGAAATCTTCCTCCAACTCGACATTCCAATGCCACGGCTCCCGCCGCGTCCAGTCCGCCAAATCGCCACTCCCCGCGTGCTCGCCAAAAATGCCCGGCTGCAAAATCGCCTGCGGAGCACCCGTCCCACGAAACCGCGCCGGACGATCCGCCGTTAATGCGAGCAGCGGCCGCCCCTGATAGCGCGCTTCGATCATCGCCGGCAACAACTCGGCCACGGCCGTCCCACTCGTCGTCACCACCGCACAGGCCTCGCCCGTCGCCATCGTGCGACCCAAGGCAAAAAAACCGGCACCCCTCTCCTCAAAATGACGCCAGACCCGAGCCAAGCCCGCCGCCTCGGCCCGCGCCAACACCTCCACCAGCGACGCATTCCGCGCCCCCGCGCACACGACGAATTCCCGAACCCCGCGGGCCAGGCAGTTTTCAATGATCGAACAAGCGCTTTGCCAAGTGGTCACGGCAGGAAACTGCCCCAGAGGGCGGCAGGCGGAAAGCAGGAACATCCACGAAGCCACATCCATCATTCCCGCCAAATTGTAATTCTTCCGCCCCCAACTCCATGCTAGGCATTCCAGCGCTTACCCACTCGCCGATGCCAACCGACGCCCAAACCCTCTGGCTCCTCGCAGGAGTCCTGCTCATCATCGCCGAATTTTTTGCGCCCGGCGTCCTGATCGTTTTCTTCGGTATCGGAGCCATCGCCACCGCCTTCGCCACCCGCGCAGGCTGGACCACTGACATCGGTTCCCAAGCAGCCCTCTTCGCCATCGTCTCCGTCTCCAGCCTCCTCGCCATGCGCCGCTTCGTGAAAGCATGGTTTGTCGGCAGCTCCGGCGACCAACGCAGCAGCGACGACGAAGACTTCATCGGCCGCGAAGCCCGCGTGATCACCGCCCTGCCGGGACAAGGCGGCGACGGACTCGTCGAAATCAAAGGCAGCAACTGGAAAGCACGCAGCGAAACGCCCGTGCCCGTGGGCGCCACCGTGATCATCGAACGCCGCGAAGGCCTCACTTTCTACGTCCAACCCCGAATCTAACATCACCCACACCATGCACCCGCAACTCCTCGCTCAAAGCGGCGCCGGCTTCGGCGCCTTCGTCCTCATCGCCATCGCGATCGTCGCCGTCGTCGCACTGATCAAAACAGCGCGCATCGTCCCCCAACGCCAGGCCCACGTGGTCGAACGACTCGGCAAATACCACAAAACCCTCGAAGCCGGTTTCCACATCCTGATCCCCTTCATCGACCGCGTCGCCTACAAGCACTCGCTGAAAGAAATCGCCATGGATGTCCCGCCCCAGTTCTGCATCACCAAGGACAACATCGCGATCGAGATCGATGGCCTGCTCTACATGCAGGTGCTTGATGCCAAACTCGCTTCCTACGGCATCGATAACTACTACTACGCCGCCTCCCAACTCGCCCAAACCACTCTCCGCTCGGAAATCGGCAAGCTCGAACTCGACCGCACTTTCGAAGAGCGCGACACCATCAATGCCCAGGTCATCTCCGCCCTCGACAAGGCATCCGAGCCCTGGGGCCTGAAGATCACACGCTACGAGATCGCCAACATCAAGCCACCGCAATCGGTCCAGGACGCTCTCGAAAAACAAATGCGCGCCGAGCGGGAACGCCGCGCCCAAATCGCCCTCTCGGAAGGCCAGCGCGAAGCCCAGATCAACGTCGCCGAAGGCCAGAAACAGGAGGTCATCAAACAATCCGAAGCGAAAAAACTCAGCCAGATCAACGAAGCCGAAGGCAAGGCCCGCGAAATCGAACTGCTGGCAAACGCCACCGCCCAAGGAATCGTCCAAATCGCCCAAGCGATGCAAGCCCCAGGCGGCAAGGACGCCGTAAACCTGCGCGTCGCCGAACAGTACATCATCCAATTCGGCAACCTCGCCAAGGAAGGCAACACGCTCATCATTCCACAAAATCTCAGCGATATCGGCGGCACCGTCGCAGGCCTGGCCAAGATGCTCGACTCCACCCGAGTCGCCCCGGGCACCCCCTCGGGTCCGCCTCCCATCCACTAAAGAGGTCCGGCATCCCGGGCCGATCCTTGCACAAATGCCAAGCGGCTCGACGCTTCGAACACAAAGTTCGCTATGAGCACGAAAGATCATCGACTCTCCCTTGCCGGAATCCTGGCCCTCGCCAGCGTCACCGCCTTCGTGGCCGGTCGCCTAAGCGCACCCGAGGGCGGCGACCGCAGCGCGCAGCAAGCCGGCGATGACATGCTTCCCGCAAAGATCTCCGAACGCGGCACTTCCACCACAGCCGGTGGCAAAGCGATCCGCGGCAAGCAGGGACCACCCAGCGAGAAGGCCGATGGCCGCGACCGAGACGCCACCCTCGCCCGGATGGAGGAGCTCATGCGCACCGCGGATCCTCTCGAGCGCACCCGCGCATGGCTCGAGTTCGTCAATTCGATCGCGCCCGGCGATTTCGAGTCCGTCGTCGCTTCTTTCCGGGCACTCGGGATCACCGACTCGCGGATGGGCGAGTACTCGATGCTTCTCAGCGCCTGGGCCAAGAGCGATCCACTCCAAGCCCTCGACTACGCCCAGGCAAACACCGGCAATCCTTTCGCCCGCAACACCATCCTTACCGCCTGGGCTGGCTACGACCCGGAAGGCGCCATCCAGTGGGCAAACAACAACCACAACGGCGACGGAGCCAATCCCTGGATGATCGGCGTGATCCGCGGGATCGCCGCCAACGACCCCTTGCGCGCCAGCCAACTGCTCGCGTCCATGCCTTATTCCGAAGAGCGCGGCGAAGCCCTCGGCGCCCTCCTTCCCTCCATCCTCGCTCAAGGCCACGACGCCGCACGGGCCTGGGCCGAAGCCATCCCCGACGAGATGCTCCGCCAAGGGGCCATCGGCCGACTCGCCGAGACCATGGCCGCGAAAGACCCTGCCGCCACCGCCGAATGGCTCGCAAGGAACGGCGGCGAGGCGGCCGACCGCTCGATGGACAACGTGATCTCAAGCTGGATGGCCAGCGAGGAAGCAGCCGCCATCGCCTTCTACAAAAACCTCCCGGCCGGCGATCTCCGCAGCAATGCCCTCCGCGGGGTGGCCAACAGCCTCGCCCTCGAAAACCCCGCCGCCGCCGCCGATTTCCTCGCAGCCAACTCCGCCGATGCCAACGACCGAGTTTACCAGCAGTTCGTCTGGCATTCCTTCGGCGAGTCGCCCGAAATCGCGGCCAACCACGTCGGCAAAATAACCAACCCTCGCGATCAGGAACGCATGTATCAGCGGGTGCTCGACAGCTGGCTCCGCCGGGATTTCGACAACGCTGCGACTTGGATTCAAAACACGGCCCTTCCACAAAACGTCCAAGAGCGCGCCCAGCGCAGGATCGCCGAAATCCAACAGCGCCAGCAATGAACGGCCGCCTGCTCCTCCTCGGCCTCCGCGGGCCCGAAATCAGCCCGGAAGAAGCTACCCTTTTCCGCAAACTCCAGCCCGCAGGCTACATCCTCTTCACCCGAAATATCGTCAGCGCGGAACAAACCCGCCAACTCACCGACGAACTTCGAGCCCTTTCCTACGACGACCCAATCCTTGCGATCGACCAAGAAGGCGGACGCGTCACCCGCACCAAGGAAATCGCCCCGGCACTTCCATCCGCCCAAGCGCTCGCCGCGAAAGGCGACCCCATGCTCAGCGCACGGGCCGGCGTGCTCAACGGTGACCAACTTCGACTGCTCGGCTTCAACCTCAATTTCGCTCCCGTCCTCGATCTCGACCACCACCCGGAGCTCCAAAATTCGCTCCGCGGCCGCTGCTGGGGCCGCGACCCACAGCGCGTCATCGACCACGCGGGACAATGGAACCGCTGGATGCGCAAGCGCTCCGTCCGATCCTGCGCCAAGCACTTCCCGGCCTGCGGCCGTGCCACCAGCGATCCCCACCACGATCTTCCTGTCAGCGACGCCAGCATCGGCGATCTCTTGAAAGAGGACATCATCCCCTACACCGCGCTCATGCCCGAGCTCGATGCCGTGATGCTCGCCCACGTCCTCTTCCCCGCCATCGACCCGGAGCACCCGGCATCGCTCTCGCCACGCATCGTCAACGGATTCCTCCGCGACCAGCTCGGCTTCGACCGACACCTCGTCCTCACCGACGATCTCGACATGGGTGCCATCGCCAACCGCTACCCCGATAACCAAGACGTCGTCGCCGCGATCGAAGCCGGCAATGACCTCGCCATGATCTGCCACCGCACCGAACGCGCGGAAGACGCCGCCGGAAAAATCGCCAAGCTCCCCGATTGGATCACCGACGCCGCCGAAAAACGCATCGCGCGCTTTCGCAAGAAATTGCACGGCCCCCTGCTCTGGTCAGCCACGAAATGGGAATCCCTCAACGCGGAAATCCACGAACTCGCCGCAAAGGTCCCCGAGCCCACCACCACCCTGCCGAACTCGCCCGTCGCCGATTATTGAAAAGCTCACACCCGGCGACGAGCAGACGGGAAGCCCTCATTCCACGCCGAACACCGGCATCCGATCCCACTCGAACTCCCAGGTACCGAACTCGCCAACCACACGAGCTCGCTCCTCTGGAGACATCGCCGCCGTCGTGAAAAGCGGCAGGATCGGCCGCCCATCCGCCGCCTTGCGATAGTTCACGCCCCGCTCCTCGATCATCAGCAGGAAGCCGACCCGCCCGCCCGGCCGCTCGCCAATCGCCAGATCCAGTTCGATCCGTTCGCCCTCGCGCATCTTGACCCAGTCTCCATAGACCAGACGCATCCCGCCAAAAGGACTCGGATGCGCACCCGTCGGATCCGTGGGCTGCCAGCGCCCGGCGACATCTCCCTGGATGTCGCTCCAACACGCCGCCAGCCGTATCCGCCCATTCAACGAGACGCTCAGGTAATCGTCACCCATGCCCACGAAACGATAAACCCCACTCTTCGGCACCCGAATCCAGCCCTGATAGTGCGCCAACCAACCGGAAGGCTCGATGCTATCCTTCGCCCCGAAAAACTCCGGCCCCACATCCGCCGCGGAATCCGGAATTGCCAAGCGGGTCAGATACAAGCGCTTCGGCGCACGAAAGTGACGCTTCAAGGCCGCCTCCGAGAAATTCATCCGCTGAAGCCGCGTCACCCGATCCACAAACGCGGCGCGGTCACTCAGTTGATAGGCGATGGATTCACCACCCGCACCCCGCTTGAAGTCGTAAAGCGAACCTTCAAGAGATCCCGGCAGCGCACTCGTCGATCCAAACCCGCCGGCAGTTCCATCACCCGGTCCCGAGTCAAGACCGCCACTCCCGAAGTCATCCATCCCGCTGCCGAAAAACTCGGACTCGAAAACCATCTCCGGCACTTCGATCGTGTTCGCCGCTGGCGCGCTGGAAATCAAAACCCGCGCGGCAGGAGCCATCGAGGGAGCCGATGGCGTGGAACTGGGAACCCGCGGCCGCGGCGACACGGGCGGCTCGTCAATCCGCTCCGGCGGATGACTGATCACGATGACCGGACTTTCACGGATCATCACCGGCAGCAGCACCAAGGCCAACAAGGCGCAGACCAGCGCGATCCCCAGCAGGGAAATCAGAATCGACGCAATGATCGAATCACGGTGCCGGGTGCGCAGCATCCGGACAGCATCAGGGCTCTGGGAAACATGGAGGCTCATCGGATTTAAAGGTGCGTTCCATGATCGGAACGCACCAACACCCGGCGACCTTGGGAAAATCGGCAGAGCCCCCTCAGCCTCTCGCCACGAAGCGCGTCGAAAGCCCCCCTTCGCCCCCAAGAATGCCACTGAGTCGCTCTGGATGACGACCGTGCGCAATATGGGTCTCGATCCCCGCATCCACCGCGAACTTCACCGCTGCGAGTTTGGAAGCCATCCCGCCCATCGAGAATCGCCCCTTGTCGTCACGGACATGACGAAAGACGTCATCGATGTCCGCGACCTCGGGAATCAAGGAATTGGTCGCAGGATCGAGCAGCCCATCCACGCTGGTCAGTAAGATCACCCGGTCCGCCCCGGCCAACTTGGCGACCCGAACAGAAAGCATGTCGTTATCCCCAAATTTCAGCTCTTCGACCGCGACCGAATCGTTCTCGTTGATGATCGGCAGAATGCGCGGCTCTGATAAGAGTCGACCGAGGGTATCACTGACGTAACCGGCACGCTCGGGTGTCCCCAAATCTGCAGCGGTCAGCAAAACCTGGGCGACTGTGACATCGAAATTCGAAAACAAGCTGCTGTAGGTCTGCATCAAACGTGCCTGTCCCACCGCCGCGCAGGCCTGCCGGGTGGCGGTGTCTTTCGGATACTCAGCCAGCCCGAATGAGGACACGCCGGAACCCACCGCGCCCGAAGATACGAAAAGACAGCGGTGCCCGGCATCGATCAGGGCCGCGATGGCCGCGACCAGATGCACCAACGCGGCCCGATCCAGCGTGCCGTCGGCGGATTTCGTGAGGACCCCGGTGCCAGCCTTGATGACGGTGAGAGTTTCCATGGCGGATTGCGCGGGCGCGGCTATGGCCGGAAATCCAGCCGGATGCCATCGCAAATCGCGACAACGCCGCTCTTGCCCGGCTGTCGGAGGGGATTTACATCCCACGCCATGAATTCGTTCCCAGCACCCGGCAACAAGTCCCAGCTCGAGGAAGGCCTCGTTTTCACGCCCAAATTCGACGCCGACGGGCTCCTCCCCGCGATGGCCATCGATGCCGCGACCAAGGAACCTCTCATGCTCGCCTACATGAACGCCGAGTCCCTCCAACTCACCTTGGAGCTGGGCGAGGCCGTTTACTGGTCCCGCAGCCGCCGGGAAATCTGGCACAAGGGCAAGACCTCCGGCCAGGTCCAGCGCGTCGTGGAAATCCGCACCGACTGCGATCAGGATGCCCTCGTCCTCTACGTCGAACAACTGGGCGGAGGCTGCTGCCACACCGGCCGCAACGACTGCTTTTACCGCTCCATCGCCACCCGCAGCCCCGATGGCAGCGTGGCACTCCGCCTCAAGCTCCAAGCCTGAGTCCGGATTTTGATAAACTTCGCGATTGCAATCGCCGGAACCTTACCCTAGTTCTCCCGCCCCTCGCGCCCCGCAGGCGCTCGGATCCCATTTTTCACCGCAAGGACGACCGCCATGACCATCATCGAAAAGATCGAGCAAGAGCAGCTGAAAACCGATATCGTGGAGTTCCGCGTCGGTGATTCCGTCAAGGTTCACACCCGGGTTATGGAAGGCGGCAAGGAGCGCGTTCAGATCTTCGCCGGCATCGTGATCGCCCGCCGCGGCACCAGCGTGAACGCTTCCTTCACCGTCCGGAAGATCTCCTACGGCGAAGGCGTCGAGCGCGTGTTCCCGCTTCACACCCCACGTATTTCCAAGATCGAAGTCGTCAGCCGTGGCAAGGTCCGCCGCGCCAAGCTTCACTACCTCCGCGAGCGCGTCGGCAAGAAGGCCATGCTCGTGAAGTCCGCGACCAAGAAGTAAGCGATCTCGTCGCCACCCTTTCAAAAACGCGTCCCTGGCACTGCCGTGGACGCGTTTTTTGTTTCCAGCGGCTGGGCACCCCGTCAAAATCCGACTATCCATCTATCTCCCTGGGCACGACATGCCCTGCGATGGAATTTCCAGCACTCTCGCTCAGGTCTCAAAGGCGATCCCGGTCAAGGCACCCACTTTTCCTCAGAACGCAAAATGAAAGCCCTGCTTCCCATCGCCGCGTTCATGATGACGCTGGGGACCCTCGGAAGTTGTGGCAAAAAAGCTCGGCAGACGACGCAGGCCGATAGCACGAGCTTCCCCACCCTTGCCGATAAGCAGACCTTTTTGGAGCATTACGTGAGCTTTCGCAGGATTTACGAAGATCTGAGCTTCGACATTTCCTATCTCGATGGCGGCAACGGCATCGTCCCCGGTCCGACCGAATGGGACATTCGATTGCTTGCAAAAGTGCCACAGGCATCGCTCGACGAGTGGGTCTCGGGATTGGCATCAACCCCGGCCCCCGACCTCGCTTGGGTTTTCACCATTCCGGGCGCGCCGTCCAAGCTGGCTTCTTTCGAATGGTATTCCGATGATGCGCGAGCCGTGGGCATCAGCCGCGAGCACCGACTTGTCCTTTATCGCAATCGCAGCGAGTGACACACCAAGCGACATCTCACGATCATGCTCCATCCTCAGGCACATCGAACGACGATAGGGTCGCAAAAATCCTGGTGAAGACGCCATTCTACCTAAGAGAACGCTGGACGCTGCCGTTCACCCGGGGAAGCTTTGCCCATGCTGCGCACCGTCGCCATCATCCTCGCATGCATCCCTCTTCTCAGCGCGGACCCCGTGCCCGCGGAGTCGCGCCCCCTTGCCACGACCGAGGCCAACGCTCTCAAGGACCAGCCGGCGTTTAAGGAGCTCGATGCGGACCGCCTGCAAATCGGCGAGGTGATCCTCAACCGCAAAACCCGCGAAATCCGCTTCCCCGCCGCCGTGAATCTCGCTGGCGAGGAGCTTCTCGAATTTGCCATCGTCCACGCCAACGGCAAAGTCCACGAGTCCCTGCTCGTCACCGACATTTCCCCGACCCACCTCAATCTCGCCTTCAAGCTGCTGCGCTACCCCGCCTCACCCGAACTTTATCCACTCATGGAGGAAGACGGCAGCGTGTCCAACGAGTTCCCCGAGGTCGCGGACGACGTGAAGGCCGGGGCCCGCGTCCAACTTGGCGTCGAGTGGGAGCAGGATGGCCGCGAGCGCAAGGCCGCGCTGCACGAATGGATTTCCCACGGCAGCACCACCCAAGCGATGCCCGGCTCCCCTTGGGTTTACGGTGGATCCTTGATCTACGAGGGGAAATTCCAAGCCGAGGTCAGCGGCAACATCGCCGCCATCTTCCTCAGCAACACCGCCCTGCTCAACTATTCAGGCAAGGACAACCAGTCCGACGAAGTCTGGCTGCCTTTCCCTGGACGAGTCCCACCCGTCGGGACGAAAGTGATCGTCAGCATCGCTCCCCAATCCCAAGCCTCCGCGAAACCATGAAGCCCACTCTTCTCCTCATCCTGGCCGCCAGCACCCTCTTCGCCTCCGCTCAGGATGCAGGACAGCGCTATCTCTCGCTCCAAATCGAGATGAAACAGGCCATCGCCCGCGGCAATGCCTGGCTCGCCAAGCAACAGAACGCGGACGGTCATTGGGACGATGCCGACCTGCCCGCCTTCACCGCCCTCGCCCTGACCGCGGGCGTCCGCGATCCAGCCATTGACCCCAAATCCCCTCTGCCCAAACACCTCAACCGCGGCTTTGAATGGCTACTCCAGCAACAAAAGGACGACGGTGGCATCTACAACAAGGGCCTTAGCGTCTACAATACCGCTACTTCCGTCACCGCCCTCACCGCCGCCGGACAGGAGTCCTTCGAACCCGCCATCGTCAAAGGCCGCAAGCACCTCATCGACCAGCAATGGGACATCGGCGACAAGAACAAGACCGACAATCCGAACGATGGCGGTATCGGCTACGGTTCGAAGAACGACCGCTCCGACATGTCGAACTCCTACCTCGCCATCGAGGCGCTCGCGCTTTCCAAAAAAGTCATCGATGACGGCAAGCACGGCCAACAGCCCGATCTCGATTGGGACGCCGCCATCACCTTCCTCTCGCGCTGCCAAAACCTCGAGGCGACCAACGATCAGGACCACGCGTCCGACGATCCGAAGAACAAAGGCGGCTTCTTTTACGGGCCTCAAGAAACCAAGGCGGGGGAAGACAAGCTGCCCGACGGCCGCACCGCGCTCCGCTCCTACGGCTCCATCTCCTACGCCGGCCTGCTCTCCCTGATCTACGCCAAGCTCGGCCCCGACGACCCGCGGGTCGCAGCGGTCAAGGAATGGCTCGGCAAAAACTACACCCTCGACGAGAACCCGGGCATGGGAGCCGAGGGCCTCTTTTACTACTACCAGACCATGGCCAAGGCCCTCTCCGCTGCGAACATCGACAAGCTCCAACTCAGCAACGGCAAGCAGGCCGACTGGCGGAGCGACCTCGCCGGAGCCCTTC
Source organism: Verrucomicrobiota bacterium (assembly GCA_004293445.1). Taxonomy (GTDB): domain Bacteria; phylum Verrucomicrobiota; class Verrucomicrobiia; order Verrucomicrobiales; family Akkermansiaceae; genus Haloferula. The sequence goes on from RDYP01000016.1 coordinate 30,377, forward strand.
TTTCCCGACAACGCGAAGACGGCTCTTGGGCGAACGCCAACGGCCGCTGGATGGAGTCGAACCCCGTCCTCGTCACCGCCTACTGCGTGATGTCACTGGAGCAGCTCTACTATTCGATCCCCAGCGAACCTTGAGCTGCCCCCGGGGCAGGGGCGCGCGCTTCAGGTGAGAATCGGCGTCACCAGATGACCCGCGACATCCGTGAGGCGGAAATAGCGGCCTTGGAACTTGTAGATCAGCTTCTCGTGTTCCACGCCCATCAAGTGGAGCATGGTCGCATGGAGGTCGTGCACGTGGACCGCACCATCGAGAATGTTGTAGCCGTAGTCATCGGTCGTCCCGTGTACCATGCCCGCCTTCACTCCTGCACCGGCGAGCCAGATGCTAAAGCAGCGCGGATGGTGGTCGCGGCCGTAATTGTTGCCGACCATTTTCCCCTGACTGTAGGCAGTGCGGCCGAATTCCCCACCCCAGACCACCAAGGTGTCCTCGAGCAAACCACGGCGCTTCAAATCCAGCACCAAGGCGGCGGAGGCTTGATCGGTCTGCTGGCACTGGCGCGTGATACCGCCCACCACATCGCCATGCTGGTCCCAGCCTTGGTGGAAAAGTTGAACAAAACGCACGTCGCGCTCGATCAGGCGACGGGCCAACAAGCAGTTCGCCGCGTATGACCCCGGAATCTTCGAATCCGGACCGTATAGATTGAAGGTCTCTTCACTCTCGCCTGACAGATCCGTGGCATCCGGCACGCTGGTCTGCATGCGGAACGCCATTTCGGCTTGGGCGATGCGCGCATCGATCTCCGGATCCAGTTCGCGCGATGCCTGATCGCGGTTGAGCTTGCCGAGTGCATCCAGCATGCCGCGGCGGACATGCGGCGAGACCCCTTCCGGATTGGTCAAAAACAAGACCGGCTCCTTGCCCGAGCGGAATTGCACGCCCTGATGCTCGCTCGGTAAAAAACCCGAACCCCAAAGCCGCGAGTAGAGTGGCTGATCACGCGAGGCATTTTTGGAGACGAGCACGATGAACGACGGCAGGTTGTCATTCAGACTGCCCAGCCCGTAGGACGCCCAAGCCCCCATCGATGGACGACCCGGAATCTGATTCCCCGTGCAAAAGAAAGTGATCGCCGGGTCGTGATTGATCGCCTCGGTATGCATCCCTCGCAGCACGCAGATCTCGTCGGCGATCTTTTGCGTCCAAGGCAGCGTGTTGGAGATCTCGATCCCCGCCTTGCCGTGCTTCGAAAAGTCAGCAAAGGACCCCGCCATCGGCAGCAGGCTCTGGTTGCCGCTCATAGTCGAAAGCCGCTGATTCCCGATCACCTCCTTCGGCAAGGCCTTGCCATGCCCTTCCCGCAATTTCGGTTTGTAGTCGAAGGTCTCCAGATGCGACGGCCCGCCCGCTTGGAACAGATAGATCACTCGCTTGACCTTCGCCAAGCGATGCGGCGAACCCAGTATCCCGCCCGGTGCAGCCTCGGCACGGCCACTTCCCATCAACTGGGACAAGGCCATCGCGCCCAGGCCGAGGCCTCCGCTGCCGAGGAAATGACGACGGGTAAAGCCCATCAATTGGTCGTAGCTGGGAGTCAGGATCTTTGAGGAAGAATTCATCGGCGATCAGCGGTTGGTGATGGTGGCGTCGGCGGCAAGCAAGGTGGAACAGAGCACCGTCAACGCCGCGAGATGGGGATTCTCCTCGCCGCAGACCGACTTTGCAGCAGGCAGATCCTTCTCGTAATTGGCTTTTTGGGCGACGAACAGCTCGTCCATGGCACGGGCTTCCGAGTCACTCGGATTCCGGCAGGCAAGAATGCGGAAAGCTTGCCGATACTGTTCCACAGCGGCCTCCGGTTTTTCGCCGACCACACGCTTCGCCAAAAAGCGGGCGCACTCGAAGAAGCTGAAGTCATTGAGGAACACCAAAGGCTGCAAGGGCGTGTTCGTCGCCATCCGCCGAGCCTGACAAATCTCACGGCTACCCGCGTCCAAGGTCAGCATGTTCGGCGGTGGAGCCGTCCGCTTGCGGTAGGTGTAGAGACTCCGACGATAAAGACCTTCCCCGCTGTCGGGCGTGTAGTCCCCGCCCGAGGCACCCGCCTCCGACCAAATGCCCGGCGGCTGCCAAGGCTTCACACTTGGACCGCCAATTTTCTCCACCAGCAATCCCGCGGCCAAGAGGGCCTGATCCCGAATCGCTTCTCCAGATAACCGGAAAGTCGGACCGCGAGCCAACAACAGGTTCTTCGGATCGCGCTCCAGCTTCTCCGCATGATTCGATGACGATTGCTGGAACGTCGCACTCATCACGATCCGCTTCAGCAGTGCCTTCATGTCCCAGCCTGAAGCAACGAACTCGCGGGCCAAGGTATCGAGCAACTCCTGGTGTGTCGGAGCATCCCCCTGCAACCCGAAGTTCTCTTGCGTGGGCACGATGCCGCTGCCGAAGCACATCATCCACAGCCGATTCACGGCCACCCGCGACGTCAGCGGATTCTTCGGATCGGTGGTCCACTGTGCCAAGCCCAGACGATTGCGCGGGGCGTCCTCCGCAAAGGGCATCACCGCCGCCGGCGGCGCGGACGAGACTGGCTGCTTGAGATCAGGCGAAGCATAGTCGCCCCGGGTCAGAACATGGAATTGCTTCGGATACTTCGTCTCCTCCATGCACATGATCAGCGGGATCTGCTCGAGGTAGTTGTCGTAGAGATCCAGACGAGCCGCGAGCAGCGCCGCGCGGGAGCTTTCCAGCTCGGGGTCGACATGCCGGAAATAAACCTCACGAATCGCGGCCTTCGACACCGCATCCCCTTGCTTGGCCGCTTGGAAAACGGAGTCGAGCGACTGCCCGGCCAAGTCGCCGACTTCGGCGGCCGTCAGCTCACGACGGAAGACGGAAAGTTCGTCGATGCGTCCCTGCGCAAAGCCCCGGTCGTCCCGCGGCCGCGCACCGACGCGAAAAACATCCGCCACGATCTTCTTATCGAGATGATCCCGCAGCACGCCTGTCGCAGCCGGCTTGCCGTCGAAATACATCTTCAAACCCTCCGCGCGCGACGACCCGTCGTAAGTCAGCGTGACCTGCACCCACTTCCCAACCGGGAAGGGCTCTGCGGTTTCGATCGATGCCGCGCAGCCCGGCCACAAGTGAATGCAGCTCCAGCGCAGCTTGCCCTTCTCCATCAGAAGCTCGAAGCCCGAGGCATCCGCCGCCTGGGAATACATCGCCGGACCACTGTGGAGAATCAAAGCGCGCTGCTTGCTGTCCGGGGAGAAAATCCGCAGTGAAATCGAGAGCGGATCATGACGGGTCACTCCCGACACTCCATCCAGCTGAAGCACCGTGTCCCCATCGAATTCCACGGCTTGCCCCTCGACGCCCTGCACCACAGCCAGCTGTCCGCCCGAGACCGATGCCGGACCGACCTCCGCGACCGCGTTACCGGTCTTGCCACCCTCCACCACGTCGAGCGGATAACGGGCGAAACGCGGGGAAATCACAAGACTCGGCGTGGCTGCCAACCATGCCTCGAAGGCAGCCTCGCGGGACGCAGGCAGTTCAAGGTGACGCTTCTCGGCAGCCGCCAGCGCGGCCCGACGCTTCTCAATTTCCGCCTCGTGACCCGGCTCCAGCAATCGCATCGATGGCGCCGGCGCGGTGGTGCTCAGCGAATAAGGATAAAGCCCGCTTTCATCGATCTGGCCGAACATCGACGCCATGCTGAAATACTCACGCTGCGAAATCGGATCGTATTTGTGGTCGTGGCACTTCGAGCACTCCATGGTCAGCCCCAAAAAGGCGGTGCCGTAGGTGTGCACCCGGTCGGACACATACTCTTGGCGGAATTCCTCCTCGATCGACCCACCTTCTTGGGTCTGTCGGTGCAGACGATTGAACAAGGTCGCCAAGCGCTGTTCCTGAGTCGCACCTGGCAACAGATCACCCGCGATCTGCCAAGTCGTGAATTTGTCGAAAGAAAGGTTCTCGTTGAACGCCTTGATCACCCAGTCGCGCCACGGCCAGACGAAGCAAGGATTGTCACTCTGATAGCCGTAAGTGTCGGCATAGCGCGCGAGGTCCAGCCAGTCCTGAGCCATCCGCTCCCCATAGCGGGGTGAGGCCAATAGAGCGTCCACCTGCTTCTCGAAGGCATCGGGCGACTCGTCTTTGACGAAGGCCTCCAACTGCGCTGGCGTGGGAGGCAGCCCCGTCAGCGTCAGCGAAGTGCGCCGCAACAAGGTCGCCCGGTCAGCAGGGGGATTGGGTGCGAGCCCCTCGTGCTCGATTTTCGCGAGAATGAATCGGTCGATCTCGTCCCGGCACCAGTCGGCGGCCTTCACCGCAGGAGCCGGGTGCTTTTCCGGTGCCACGAAGGCCCAGTGAGGTTGATACTCGGCACCCTGCTCGATCCAGCGTTCCAGAATTCCGCGTTCCGAATCGGTCAGAGGCCGGTCCAGCTTCGGCGGCGGCATGATTTGCTCGGGATCGTGATGCCGCATCCGCACCACCATTTCACTCGCCGCAAGATCGCCCGGCACGATCGCGCGCTTACCGCTCTCCAACGTTGCCGTGGCACCCTCGAAGGTATCCAGCCGCAGTCCCGCCTCACGCCCCTTGTTGGCATCCGGCCCGTGACATGCGAAACACCGGTCGGACAGCACCGGACGAACATCGCGATTGAAGTCGATCTTCGCCGGAATGCCTCCCGCCAAATCCGCGGCAGTCTCCGCGGGAGAAGACTCAACCACGGTCGTCCCGCCCTCACGGCACTGCGAAAGCAACAAAGTGACTGCCACGGCGAACACAGGCCCACCGAGCACCTGCCATGATGATTTCCGTTTCATCCCTTTCATGCGCGCATGCTACGATCATGCATCCCACAACTTTTCGGGCAAAACAGAAAAACCACATTCCGGCATCCGCCAAAATCCACCGAAGTCCGGCATCGCGCTCTTGGAAATTTCATGATTCATTTTCCCGGATGACTCTTGCGAGCAAAGTCACGCTCGGCCGCATCTTCTTGGTGCCGGTCTTCGCGAGCTACGTCGCCCGCTACAGCAGCAGCGTGAGATCCGATCTGCCGGACGAAAAACTGCGCTGGATCGCCCTCAGCCTTTTCATCCTGGCCTCCGCCAGTGACGGGCTCGACGGATGGATCGCCCGGCACCACAACCAACGCTCCAAATTCGGCGCCTTCATCGACCCCCTCGCCGACAAATTCCTCCTCATCACCGCCATCCTCTCCCTCAGCGCTTTCCCTTGGGGCGACGAGAATTGGCGGATCCCCCCCTGGTTCGCCACCCTTGTGATCACCCGCGACATCCTGATCGGCATCGGCATCTTCTGGGTCAAACGAAAGGCGAGGGACGTCCACTACTCGCCCCACTGGACCGGCAAAGTCTGCACCGTCACCCAAATGATCGCCATCGGCTGGGTCATGCTCAAATTCGACGTGCTGCCCCCCCTTTACCCCTGCATCGTCGCCAGCCTCTTTACCCTCTGGTCCGCCTTCAACTATTATCAGGAAGCCGTCCGCCAGATTCGCCAAAGCCGGACACCGCACCCGCAAAGCCCTTGCTAGGCCGGGATCACTGCCCTAATGCCCTCACGCATGCCCACTGTCGCCATCGTCGGACGCCCCAATGTCGGGAAGTCCGCACTCTTCAACCGCTTGGCCAAGCGGAAGATCGCTATCGTCCACGACCAGCCCGGCGTGACCCGCGACCGCATCTCCGCCCCCTGCATGGCGACCACCACTCCGTGCACATTGATTGATACCGGCGGCATTGGTGGAACCCTCGACGACGGTTTTGGCGAGGCCGTTACGATCGAGGCCGACATCGCCATGCAGACGGCGGACCTGATCCTTTTTGTGGTCGATGCCCAGCACGGCGTCACTCCGGTCGACCTCGATCTCGGCGCGAAACTCCGCAAGGCCAAGCCCCCCGTGATGCTGGTGGCCAACAAGGTCGACGACGACAAACACACCAAGAACGCCGATGAATTCGCGCGACTCGGTTTCGGCGAAGCCATCCGGGTCTCCGCAGAACACGGCAAAGGCATGCAATTCCTCATCGATACGATCGATGAATTCATGAAACCCCTTGCCGGGGAAATCGAACAAGCCGTGGCAGAAGCCGAAATCGCCGGCATCAAACTCGCCATCGTCGGCAAGCCCAACGCGGGCAAATCTTCCTTGGTCAATGCCATCCTCCACGATCAACGGACCATCGTGTCGGACATCGCCGGCACCACCCGGGACGCAATCGACCTCCCTTGCGAATTCGACGGCGAAAAGTTCACTCTTATCGACACCGCAGGCCTCCGCCCACGTGCGAAACGCGATACCTCGGTGGAAGTCTTCTCCGCCATGCGCTCGGAACGCGCGATTCGTCGGGCCGATCTCTGCGTCCTCGTCATCGACCTCGCCGCGGGAGTGAGTTCCCAAGACCGAAAAATCGCCCAAGAAATCCTCAAGGAGAACAAGCCCTGTCTCATCGTCCTCAACAAGTTCGATCTCTATCACCCCGGTGCCTCGAAAAGCGCCCGGATGGAGGAAGCGTCCGAACACGTGAAGCGAGAGCTCTTCTTCCTCTCCTACGCCCCCTTCGTCGCAGTCTCCGCCAAGAACGGCCAGGCCGTCGACCAAGTGCTCAAGGAGGTCCTGAAGATCCGCAAAGGTGCCAAAAAAGTCCCCAGCACTGGCAAACTCAACCGGATGCTCCAAGAGACCTTCCAAATCAACCCGCCTCCCAGCGACAAACGCTCCGCCAAACGGGTGAAGCTTTATTACGCGACCGCCGCGGTGGACGAGAAATACACCACCATCCCGGTCCCCACCTTCGTCCTCTTCGTCAATGACAAGTCATTGATGCCCGCCAGCTACGAAAGCTATCTCTCCAATCGCCTCCGCGAATTCAATCCCGTGGCCGGCGTCCCCATCGTGTTTTCCATCCGCTCCCGCGATCGACGCGAATGGGAGAAACGCGACGGCCCGCCGGGCGGAGCGCGCGGCGGCAAGAAGAAGTAAACATTCCCAGTTCCGGCAACGCATCGAGCGCAGGCAGCCCATCCAAAGGCCCGCCGGAAAAATCCGTGTTCTTCCCGGCCATCCATGGTTTGAATGGGCCAGCACCATGGCCCTGCTCGACGTCCAGAACCTCACCACGCGCTTCCACACCCGCAACGGCATCGTCCACGCGGTGGAAGACGTTTCGTTCAAGGTCGAGGCCGGCCAAACCCTCGGCATCGTTGGCGAATCGGGCTCCGGAAAATCCGTCACCTGCTATTCCCTGCTCGGCCTCATCCCCCAACCTCCAGGACGAATCCACGCCGGGTCCGCCATCTTCGATGGCATCGACCTGCTCCAGGCATCGGAAAAAGACCTGCGAAAGCTCCGCGGCAAGCGCATCTCGATGATCTTCCAGGATCCGATGACTTCGCTGAACCCCTACATGCGGATCTCCGAGCAGTTGGTCGAACCCCTCGAACTCCACGAGGGCCTGCGCGGCAGCAAGGCCCTCGATCGAGCGATCGAAGCCCTCGCCGAGGTCGGCATCGCCGACCCCGAGACCCGCATCCGATCCTATCCCCACGAATTCTCAGGCGGCATGAGGCAGCGCGTGATGATCGCCATGGCGCTGATCACCCGCCCCGAACTCCTCATCTGCGACGAGCCCACCACCGCTCTCGACGTGACGGTCCAAAAGCAGGTCATCGACCTCATCCGCGATCGCCAGCGCAGCCTCGGCACGGCGGTGATTTTCATCACCCACGACCTCGCCGTGGTTTCCGAAGTCTGCGACACCGTGAACGTGATGTACGCAGGCAGGATCGTCGAGAGCGCGCCGAAGGAGTCGTTGTTCCGAAATCCCCTCCACGCCTACACCCGGTCGCTACTCAAAAGCATCCCGGCCACCCACGAGAAAGGCGAGGACCTCCACACCATTCCCGGCCTGCCTCCCGATCTTTCCAATCCACCCGATGGCTGCGCCTTCACGCCACGCAATACCATTGGCAATCCAGAGCTGTGCCTGAAAGACCGACAGCCAAGATTGGTCGAGCAGGCGGAGCGTCACTTCGTCCAAGACTGCCCCGGCTGCCTCAGCCGAAAATAAGAAGGGCGGACATTCCTGCCCGCCCCGCTCTTTTCGACCGACCCGCAATCGCGGCGATCTTCGATCAGCCCGTCACACGCATCGGCATGATGACGTAAAGAAAGCTGCCGTCGATCCGGACCACGCCAGGGCTCATCTCGTCGATCAGATCGAGATAGATGGTATCGCTTTCCAGATTGCGCATCGGGGCCATAAGGAACTCCGGATTGAACGCGATCTGCATCGGAGCGCCCGAGTAAGCCACTTCCATCGTCTCGCGGGCCTCACCGACATCCGGCGAATTCGCAGTGACCTCGACCGTATTCGCGCCGAAGACCAGCTTGACCGAATTCGACTTGTCCGATGACAGCAGCGAAACCCGGCGAACGGTCTCGAACATCGCCTCGCGCGGCAATTCGACCCGCTCGGAGGAGTCACCCGGGATCACTTGGCGATAGTTCGGATAGTTGCCCTCGATCAGCTTGCTGATCAAAAGGTGATCGCCGATCGCAAACGAAATCTGGCTGTCAGAAAGACGGATCAGGACCTCACCCGCATCGCCGAGCAAACGCATCAGCTCCTGCACTGCTTTGGTCGGCACGATCACGTCGCACTCGTGGCTCACCGGGAAATCGAGGTCGTTCTCGACCATCGCCAAACGACGACCGTCCGTCGCAACCAAGGTCAGCTTGCCCTCGCGGAACGAGGTGTAGATGCCATTGAGCACATAGCGGGTCTCGTCGGTTGAGATCGCGTAGGAGGTCTTCTTCAAACCATCCCGGAGCACCGCCTGCGGCATGCGGAATTCCTTCGCGCCCTCGAAGTCGGGCAAAGGCGGGAAATCATCCTGCCCAAGGCCGATGATCTTGAAAAAGGACGGACCGCTCTGGATCGAGGCCACGTTCTTGGCATCGACCGAAATCTCCACCTCGCTGGCAGGCAGCTCGCGAACGATGTTCACCAGCCGCTTGGCCGGCAAGGTCGTCGCCCCCTCGCGATCGATCTTCGCTTCGACCGAACCGGTGATACCAACGTCCAAGTCCGTCGTGGTGAAGCTCAGACGCCCGTTCTTCGCGACGAGCAGCACGTTGGAGAGGATGGGCAGGGTCGTGCGGGTACTGACGACGTGCTGGACCTTCTGGAGCCCGTCAAGCAGGGCCTCTTTGGAAATGCTGAACTTCATGGAGAGTCGGAGCGGAATTGCTGGGCAAAACTCTCTGCAATCCCCGACCCTTGGCAAGCCAATCTATCCGGGATCGCTTAGAAGCGAGCTCGCAGGCCCTGCTCCGGTAAATTTCAAAAAATTACCGGGACTCTTCTCGACCGCTTATCGCCTCAGCGTGGCCTCGATCGCCCCCAGGGCATCGCGCACCCCGGCGTCTGCCTCGATCTGGCTGCTGATCTTCTTACAGGCGTGGATCACCGTCCCATGATCGCGTCCGCCGAAGGCCTCGCCGATCTCCATCAGCGATCCTTTCGTCAGGGTTCGGCTCAGATACATGGCGACCTGCCGCGGAAAGGCGATGCTCGCAGGACGCCTGCGGCTGGTCATATCGGCCAGACGAACGTCGAAATGATCGGCCACCACACGCTGGATCGCATCGATGGTCACTTGCTTCCCCGCCTCCTCGCGCAACAGGTCACGGAGCAGGTGCTCCACTCTCTCTTCCGTAATTTGATCACTGGCCAGGGAAGCGAAGGTTGCAACCCGCATCAACGCACCCTCCAGGCGGCGGACATTGCTGCGAATCCGCTCGGCAAGGAAACGAATGATCCCTTCGTCCACCTTCACCTTCCACTCGTCACGCTTCTTGCCGAGAATCGCCAACCGGGTCTCAAAAACCGGTGCCTGAAGCTCCACCGTCAAACCGCACTCGAAGCGCGAAATCAAACGCGGCTCCAAGTTCTTGATCTCGCTCGCGGGCCGATCGCTGGTCAGCACTACCTGACAACGCCCATCGAGCAAGGTGTTGAAGGTGTGGAAAAACTCTTCCTGCGACCGCTCTTTGCCGCCGAGGAACTGGACGTCGTCCAATAGCATCACCTCGACCGAGCGGTAGCGCTTGCGGAAACGCTCGAGGTCGCCCTTGCGGACGGCATCGATGAACTCGTTGGTGAATTTTTCGCAGGTTAGGTAAACCACACGGGAGGCGGGCACGCTGCGCAACCATTCGTTGCCAATGGCGTGCATCAGGTGGGTCTTGCCCAGTCCCGGGCCGCCATGGATGAAAAGCGGATTGTAGCCCAAGCCCTTGCGCTTGGCGACGGCCTCGCAAGCCGCATGGGCGAACTGGCTGTTCGCGCCCACGACGAAGGAATCCAGCGTGAACTGCGGATTGACGCCCGCGGTCTTGAGCCGCTTCTCGAGAGTGATCTCGGTGCTTAGCGACACCGCGGCAACCGGCTCGGACGGAAAAACAGGAGACTCTCCGGAAGCCGCTACAGGTTCAGGCGCAGGATTGGAATCGACCACCAAACGAACCCCACACACTCCCGCGATGCTCTCACTGACCGCGGATGCCAACTCCGGGAGGTAGTTGGTCTCGATCCATACCTGATGGATCTCGTTGGGAACCGCGATCACAGCCCGATTGTCCTCCACCCCCAACAGGCGCGACGACCGGAACCAACGCTGATACGCATCCTTGCTCACAAGCCGTCCGAGAACCTCGCAGGCAGCCTCCCAATGCACGGCCGCATTGGCAGAGGCATCGATTCCCGCATCTTCCTCGAAAAGCTCGAACTCCATGATTCCCGTGTGTCTTTTTTGAAAATTGCTCCCGCCAGAGTCGGCGCATGACCCCTGTCATCCGTCGCGGCGGAGGCGAGGGATAGCCCTCTCCCGGGAAGGGTGGGATTCTTTTTTGAGTCTGCTTTGTCAGCCCTAACGGAGCCCCCCTTTTCCACAAGCGTTCCACGCCCAAAAAATTTAAAAACTTGACCCGAAAATTGATTAAACATCCCGAAGCATTCGCCCAAAACCATTTTCGCACCAATGCATCGACTGCTTGTAATCAATGATTTCCGTAAAGAAAGCGACGCCTGATCCATCCTTCGCGGACTTCTTTCTCTCACCCTTCATCTTGCCTACGATCTCCGCCGAAAGGCACCGCCGCGGAGCCTTTCGCTTGTCGCCCCGGCCACAGCGCGAAAGACTCCGCCCCATGTCCGGAACCGGTCTCGATCTCGCCATCATCGTCGTCTATTTCGTGGTGATCATCGGCATCGGTCTCTACGCCGCCCGTGGGCAGAAGACGATGGAGACCTACGCGCTGGGCAATCGCTCGATGCCATGGTGGGCGGTGCTCGCCTCCATCCTCGCTTCGGAAATTTCCGCCGGCACCTTCCTCGGCACCCCGAGCGAAGGCTACGCGAAGCTGAATTTCCTCTACGCCCAACTGGTCATCGGCACCATCCTCGCCCGACTGCTGGTTGCCGGCATTTTCATCAAGCCCTTCTACGACCTGAAGGTCGTCAGCATCTACGAGTTCCTCGAGATCCGCTTCGGCCGCGTCACCCGCCGCCTCGCCTCCTTCGTCTTCCTCCTCACCCGCTCGCTCGCCAGCGGTTCGCGGATCTTCGTCGCCGCCATCCTGCTGGTGCTCGCTTGGGAAGTGATGCACCCGGAATTCAAAGAGCTCGATCCCGCAGCCCGCTTTCAACAAGAGCTGATCATCTACGTCGGCGCGGTGATCGCGATCACCTTTCTCACCGCCCTCTACACCACGCTCGGCGGGATCAAGGCCGTGGTCTGGACCGATCTCATCCAAGTCAGCCTCATGTTCGGCTCCGCCGCCTACGTCTTCATCTGGCTGCTCGGAAAAACCGGTGGCTGGGAAGGCTTTTTCGAATCCATCAAGCAACCCGCCTTCGTTCATACCGGCATCGACTCCGCCAAATCCTTCGGCGAAAATCTCAAAGGAATCCTCACCCAAGAATACACCCTTTGGGCCGCCTTTTTCGGATCGGTCTTCACCACTCTCGCCACCCACGGCACCGACCAGGACATGGTCCAGCGGATGCTCACTTCCAAGGACCACAAAAAAGGTCAGCGCGCCGTCATCCTCTCCGGACTCATCGACCTACCCGTGGTCATCGGCTTCCTCGCCATCGGCATCCTCCTCTTCCGCTTCTACGCCCAAAACCCCGACCGCGCGCCCGCGCACGATCCCGGCATCTTCGCATGGTTCATGGTGCACGATCTCGCACCCGGCCTCCGCGGACTGCTGGCAGCCGGCCTCTTCGCCACCGCCATGGGCTCCCTCAGCACCGCCCTGAATGCCCTCGCGACCACCTTCACCAAGGACTGGTATCTCGGCTACTTCCGCCCCCAAGCCAGCTCCAACGAACAATTCAAGGCCGCACGACGCGCCACCGTCGGCTTTTCCATCTTCCTCGCCCTCATCGGCATCGGCACCGCATGGGTGAAACTCAAAAACCCCGAACTGCGGATCATCCCCATCGTCCTCGGCAGCTTCGGCTACACCTACGGCTCCCTCCTTGGCGTGTTTCTGATCGGGATGCTCACCAAGACTCGCGGCAACTGCACCGGGAATCTCATCGCCATGCTCGCCGGCTTTCTTGCCGTTGCCGTACTGACCGATCTTCCGAACGACCTGTCGAGCATGATCCTCGGCCGCAAGGCCTATCAGCCGCCCGCCTGGCTACCAAGCATCGCCTTCACCTGGCGCATCATGGCCGGCACCCTCGTCACCGTCGCGGTCGGTCTTTGCTTCCCGCGCAAGGGCGATGCCTACGTCGCCCGCAGCCTCTGAACGCCATGCACGACGACCTCGCCACCCTCCTCCGTCGCCGGAAGGAATGCATCGCCAACCACGATTTTCGCGACCGGGACCCCGCCGCGCACCTCGATGCCCTCAAGTCGGTGTCGCTCGAAATCAGCGCCTGGCACCAAGCCCAGCGCGGTAGCCTCCCACCCCGCCTCGAACACTTCCTCACCAACTGCTCTTTCGACAAAGCCCTCCAGTTCCTCGAATCCGAAGGGACTTGGACCGGCCACTGAGGCCCCCTCGGCCCGAGTAAAAGAACTTTCGCCAACGCGAAGGCCGACCCTCCCCCGGCACTTTTCACTTCGAAGTTCACTCCGGCCGATGGTTCGCCTTGCCCCACACCGGAGCGCCCCCCTAGCCTCATCGCCGAGCAGGTTTTTATGGGTCCCATCGCAGCAACCACCATCGGCATCCTCCCGGCACGCTGGGGATCCACCCGCTTCCCCGGCAAACCCCTCCACCTCATCGCCGGCAAACCCCTCATCCAACTCGTCTGGGAACAGTGCTCCAAATGCTCCCGCCTCGATGAAGTGATCATCGCCACCGACGACCCGCGCATCCTCTCCGCCGCGGAGGGCTTTGGTGCGAAGGCGCTGATGACCTCTCCCGAACACCCCACCGGCACCGATCGGCTCGCCGAGGCGGCCCGCTCGCTCGCCCATGCGGAAATCCTCATCAACATCCAAGGCGACGAACCCCTGATCGATCCAGCCCTCATCGACGAACTCGCCGCCACCATGGCCGCCGATCCTTCGCTCGACATGGCCACCGCCGCGAACCCGCTCGACCCCGCCGATCCCGCCGTCCAAGACGCGAATGTGGTCAAGGTCGTCACCAGCCTCGACGGCCGCGCGCTTTACTTCTCCCGCTCCCCCATCCCCTTCTTCCGCAACGCGGTCGATGGCCTGCCGGTCATGCGCCACAAAGGCATTTACGCCTATCGCCGCAGCTTCCTCGAGCGCTTCGTCACCTGGCCTCCCTCACCCTTGGAAAAAGCCGAATCGCTCGAACAACTCCGCGCCCTCGAAAACGGCGCCAGCATCAAGGTCCTACTCACCCACGACACCTCACCCGGTGTCGATACTCCCGAACAAGCCGCTCAAGTCGAAGCCATCCTCAACAGCCACACAGCATTCTCATGAAATACATTTTCGTCACCGGCGGCGTCGTCTCCTCCCTCGGCAAAGGCCTGGCCGCAGCATCCATCGGAGCCCTGCTCGAACACCGCGGGCTGAAAACCCTGATGCAGAAGTTCGACCCCTACCTCAACGTCGATCCCGGTACCATGTCACCTTACCAGCACGGTGAAGTGTATGTGCTCGACGATGGAGCCGAAACCGACCTCGACCTCGGTCACTACGAGCGCTTCACCTCCGGCGTCCTGTCCCGGATGAACAACCTGACCTCCGGCCAGGTCTTCGACGCCGTCATCAAAAAAGAGCGCAAGGGCGAATACCTCGGCAAAACCGTCCAATTCATCCCCCACGTCACCGACGAGATCAAATCCCGTCTTCACAAGGTCACCGATGACAATCCGGAGGTCGACGTCCTGATCACCGAAATCGGCGGCACCGTGGGCGACATGGAGGGGCTCCTCTTCATCGAAGCCCTCCGCCAATTCGCCCTCGAAGTCGGAAAGGACAACGTCTGCTTCATCCACGTCACCCTCCTCCCCTACATCAAGGCCGCCGGGGAAATCAAAACCAAGCCGACCCAACAATCGGTCGCCAAACTCCGCGAGCTTGGCATTCAACCCGACATCATCATCTGCCGCACCGAAGCCGATCTCGACGAAGACAACCGGCGGAAGATCGCGATGTTCTGCAACGTCGAGAAAAAGAACGTCGTCGCCTTCCGCGATGTCGCTCACACGATCTACGAATGCCCGCTCGACCTCCGACGCGATAAAATCGACCGCCTCGTCGTCGATAAAATCGGCCTCGGCCACACGCCATCACCCGCGCTCGACGACTGGGAGCACTTCGTTCGCCGCGTCATCCACCCGAAAAACAAGGTGAACATCGCCGTCGCCGGTAAATACATCGAACTGCAGGACGCCTACAAATCGATCTACGAATCCCTCATCCACGCCGGTGCCCATCACGACACCAAGGTGAACATCGTCCGCGTCGAGGCCGAAGCGATCGAAGACCATGGCGCGAAGGCCGTGATCGGCGACGTCGATGGCATCCTGGTCCCCGGCGGCTTCGGCGACCGCGGCATCGAAGGCAAGATTCTGGCCGCCCAATACGCACGCGAGAACAACATCCCCTACTTCGGCATCTGCCTCGGGATGCAAATCGCCACGATCGAGTTCGCCCGCAACGTCTGCAAACTGCGAGGCGCCAATTCGACCGAGTTCGACAAGCATACCCCCTTCCCGATCATCTCCCTCCAAGAAGAACAGAAAGGCGTCGAGGACATGGGCGCCACCATGCGACTCGGCTCTTGCGAAAGCGTGCTCTTTGCCGGCACCCGCGCCTCCGACCTCTACGGCGGAGCCGAACGCATCCACGAACGCCACCGCCACCGCTACGAATTCAACTCGGAATTCCAGGAAAAGCTCCAAGACGCCGGCCTGGTCATTTCCTCGGTCTCGGAAAAAGAAGGCCTCGTCGAAATCGTGGAACTGCCGAACCACCCCTTCTTCCTCGGCGCCCAATTCCACCCGGAATTCCAGTCCAAGCCGAATCACCCGCACCCGCTGTTCGCTGGCTTCGTCAAGGCCGCCCTCGACCGCGCGCAGGCCCAGTAAGCACCGAAGCGGAAGACCACCGCTTCCACCGCAAGAAAGTTGTCCGCCGCCACGCGCAGCGGGCAACTCCACGGAATCAAGCGCCCCCCGCTTCTGATTCCATCAGCTTCGCGCCGTGCAGCAAACGGCAGAACTCCTTCTTCGACAGCAGGTGATGCTCACCCTCCTTGGTCTCCAGATCGAGCATGGTCTTATAGGCCACCTCGTGACGCTCCAGGCGGGTGATGCGGATGAATTCAGCGCCCTTCTTCCACACTTGGTTTTGCTGCAGCTTCATGCTGAATCCTGTGCCGCCACGCCGCCGATGACCAGCACCTTGATCCCCCTCAACGCATGAAGATCGCCGTCATCGGCGGAGGACCCGCCGGACTGCGGGCCGCGGAAGTCGCCGCCACCCGCGGAGCCAGCGTCACGCTCTTCGATGCCAAATCCTCCGTCGGCCGCAAGCTGCTGGTCGCAGGTCGAGGCGGACTGAACCTCACCCATGGCGAAGACCTCGCCCACTTCGCCACCCGCTACCGCGGGCCCGGCCAAGCCCCGGATTTTTGGGAAAAGCTCCTCAGCGCTTTCAGTCCACAGGATCTCCGACAGTGGGCCGCAGGACTTGGGATCGAAACCTTCGAGCAGCGCACCGGCCGCGTTTATCCACGCGAAATGAAGGCCGCGCCCCTGCTGCGACGCTGGATCGAACGTCTCCGCGCCCTCGGGGTCCGATTCGAAATGAAACATCGCTGGACAGGACTCCAGCCCGGCAGGCCCCTCCGGCTCGACTTCTTGGTCGACGGATCCGAGCGCTGCCACGATGCCGACGCCGTGATCCTCGCACTCGGCGGAGCCTCGTGGCCGATGACAGGATCCGACGGAACCTGGACCTCCGTCCTCAGCGAACTCGGCATCGGCATCAGGCCGCTGGTCCCTGCCAACTGCGGCTGGGAAAGCCCCTGGAGTCCGGAAATCCTCGCCATCGCCGAAGGTCAACCGCTGAAAAACCTGGTCGTCCGCGCTGGCAACCAAGAGACCTCGGGCGAACTGATGGTCACTGCTTACGGCCTTGAAGGCGGCGCCCTCTACCAACTCGGTGCCACCCTGCGCGGCATGCCCAAGCCACTGATTCACATCGATTTCAAACCCAGCTTCAGCGCCGCGGAACTGGCGCGAAAAGGCAGTTGGAAACTCTCTCCCGCCGCCGAGGCCATCCTCCGGCACGACTGCCCACCCGACCTCTCGCGGGTGGCCCTCTCCGAACGCGCCAAGGCCTGCCCCATCCCCCTCACCCGCCCTCGCCCCATCGCCGAAGCCATTTCTTCCGCCGGTGGCCTGCGCTGGGACGAACTCGACGCGAATCTCATGCTCCGCCAACTCCCGGGAGTCTTCGTCGCTGGCGAAATGATCGACTGGGAAGCCCCGACCGGCGGCTACCTGATGCAAGGCTGCTTCGCCACCGGCACCCTCGCCGGCACAGCTGCCGCCCACTCCCTGAGCGGAGGGCAGGATCACTGAAATCCACCCGCCCGACATCAAAAAGCCCGCCACCCTTGCGGATGACGGGCCTTTGATCAAAAGACTTCCAATTACTTCTTCTTCGCCTCTTCGCGCTCCTTGGCGGCCTTGATGACCTCGTCGGAGACGTTTTTCGGGCAAGGAGCGTAGTGGCTGAATTCCATCGAGAACTGGCCACGACCGGAGGTCATGGTGCGAAGGTCACCGATGTAGCCGAACATCGCGGAAAGCGGGGCCTCGGCCTTGACCCGGACACCGCCCGGAGTTGGCTCTTGACCTTGGATCATGCCGCGGCGGCGGTTGAGGTCGCCGATCACGTCGCCCACCTTTTCCTCGGGAGCGAAGACGTCGAGCTTCATCATCGGCTCGAGAATCTGCGGCGCGCACTTCGGCATCGTTTGACGATACGCGGCCTTGGCAGCGATTTCGAAAGCGATGTTGCTGGAGTCCACGGCGTGGAAACCCCCTTCGTTGAGGATGACCTTGAAGTCCAAGCAGGGGTAACCTGCGAGCGGCCCCTTGTCGACGGAGGTCTTGAAACCCTTGTCGACGGCAGGAATGAACTCTTTCGGAATGCTGCCACCCACTACCTTGGACTCGAACACAAACCCGGAACCCGGTTCGCCGGGTTCGATGGTGTAGTCGATCTTCGCATACTGACCGGAACCACCCGACTGCTTCTTGTGGGTGTAGCTGTCGGTGACCGGCTTGGTGATGGTTTCACGATAGGCGACCTGTGGCGCGCCGACGGTGACCTCGACCTTGTGGGTCCGCTTGAGAATGTCGATCTTGATGTCGAGGTGAAGCTCGCCCATGCCCTTGAGGATCATCTCGTTGGTTTCCTCGTCGGTTTCGACGCGGAACGATGGGTCCTCCTGGATCATCTTACCCACCGCGTTGGCGAGCTTCTCGGCATTCGCCTTATCCTTCGCCGCCACGGCGATCGAAATCACGGGATCCGGGAACACCATCGGCTCCAAGGTCGCAGGGTTCTTCTCATCGCACAGCGTGTGACCGGTCTGCACGTTCTTGAGACCGACCAATGCGACGATGTCACCCGCCTGCGCGGACTCGACTTCGTTGCGATCGTCCGCGTGCATTTCCACCATCCGGCTGATGCGCTCGGTTTTGCCGGTGAAGGAGTTGAGGATGACATCTCCCTTGCGGACGGTGCCGGAGTAAATGCGGGTGAAGGTCAGGGCACCGAACTTGTCGTCCATGATCTTGAACGCCAAGGCACGCAGCGGCTTGGTAGGATCGCTGATAGCGAACTCGCCGGTCTCATTGCCTTCGGCGTCCACTTCAGGCAGCGGCTTGACTTCCGGAGGAGAAGGAAGGAAGTCGACCACCGCGTCGAGGATCAACTGCAAGCCCTTGTTTTTGAAAGAGGAACCGCAGTAGGTCGGGAAGAAGGCCATGTCGATGGTGCCCTTCCGGATGCAGCGCTTGACGGTATCGATATCCGGCTCCACGCCTTCGAGATACTTCTCCATCACCTCGTCGTCCTGCTCCACGGCAGTCTCGATCAGCGCAGCACGGTATTCTTCGACCTTGTCGACCATGTCGGCCGGCACGTCGGTCACTGTGAAATTCTCCGGTTGTCCGGACTCGTCCCAGATGTGGGCTTTGCGGGTCAAAAGATCGACCACGCCGATGAATTCGCTCTCGATGCCGATCGGCAGGACCATGACGAGCGGATGCGCGCCGAGCACCTTCTTCACCTGAGCGATCACGCGGTAGAAGTCCGCGCCGATACGGTCGAGCTTGTTGACGTAGATGATTCGGGAAACCTTGGAATCGTTCGCGTAGCGCCAGTTCGTTTCGGACTGAGGCTCCACACCGCCGGAACCGCAGAACACGCCGACGCCACCGTCGAGGACCTTCAGCGAGCGATAGACTTCAATGGTGAAGTCAACGTGGCCGGGGGTGTCGATGACGTTGAACTGATGACCCTTCCAGAAACACGTCGTCGCGGCCGACTGGATGGTGATACCGCGCTCGGCTTCCTGCTCCATGAAGTCCATGGTAGAGGCGCCGTCATGAACTTCGCCGATCTTGTGGATCTTGCCGGTGAGCTTGAGAATGCGTTCGGTGGTAGTCGTCTTCCCCGCATCCACGTGAGCGAAAATGCCGATGTTGCGGTATTTGGTGAGGTCCTTCATGCCTTTGAGTGTGATGCGTTTCGGGGGCGACAGGTCGCGCCGGGGCGCATTGCTTAGACGTCCGGCGGCATTTGGCAACCCCGGACTGGTGGATTTTCCGGGACAGGCTCATTTTGCAGCGGCGGGCTTGCCGACCGTGACATCACCAGCCGCCTCCGCCGCATCCAGACCAGCATCTACCAAGGCACCGAACTCGGTCAGGCAGCGAAGCTTCTGCGCGCCAAGAACCGGACGGAAGGCCCCTCGGCTTCCAATCTCCCGGCACTCGGATACCGCAGCTTCGGCGGAAAACTCGCCGGATTCGTTTCCGCCCTGAACGTCATCCCCTTCATCGACCCGAAGGTCGGCGTGATCGTCTTCACCACCGCCTCAATCCTCAAGGACAGCGCGAACCGCATCGGCGACCTGCTCGACGACGGGAAGCCAAACTAGGGCATCAAGAGCTGATACGACAACCAGCGCGGCGGCCCGATCTAATGCATCCCCCCGACGGTCGAACTTTACATCGGAGTCATGTGAGCACCCATACGACGCAAAGCTATCAACCCTACTCAGCGAAGAAAGACCGGGAGGAGGTCGGGACCACGCTTCATTGCCACTTCACAAAACATCCCCACTAGCAGTCGGGGCAGCCCTCCATGCCTTGCTCGATAAATCAAGCAAGGCACTTTCCGTATTGGAAAATCCGAAGCCCTCATGATCCATTCGTCCATTCCGCTTGATATTTGGAGCAGAATGCCACCAATCAAACGTGGTCGCTAGCTCAGCTTCGTCCATAGACTCATTTCGCCTGAAAAGTCATGCATCCCGAGCAACTCTCGTCCCTGATCAGCTGGCACCGTCGTCGGGCGGGGCTCAGCCAAGTGGAACTCGCCCGGCACGCCGGAGTGAGCCGCTACGTGGTGCAAGATCTGGAGGCGGCGGCGGGGCGGACCACTTGGGCGCGCATGCTGCCGGTGCTGAAAGCCCTGAATCTCGAATTGCTGCCCGCAGGGCCGTTGGTGGACGAGTGGCGGGCCAAAAATCGGGAGGAGGGATCATGAATGCCAGCCGTGGCGCACTGGTCCGACAGCACGGACTGCCCGCCGGCCGACTCGCGGAAGTTCCCGGAGGAGGCTGGACTTTCACCTATGCCCCCGGCTACGCGGGACCGCCGGTGTCGCTGATCATCCCCCTTCGCGCGGAACCGTATCATTTCGCGACCTTCCCACCATTTCTGGAAGGCTTGCTGCCGGAGGGCCCGCAGCTCGAGGCGATCCTACGCCTTCATAAGATCGACCGCGGCGATTGTTTCCGGCAACTGATCACCGTGGGGCAGGATTTGGTAGGGTCTTTGACCATCGAGCAAAATCCCGAGGCGAAGGAGGAGGAACGATGAAGATCTGTCCGATCGCCTTGGAACCCGTCACGGAGGAGGGCCTGTATTCCCGCGCAGGCCTCCGGACCTTACACCCTGGCCTGCTGGATCTGGAAGCGCTGCCCTACACTCTCGACGAGCAGCTCCGCGAGGCCCGGCTGCGGGCGGACAAGATGTCGATCCAAGGGGTCCAACCGAAGCTGTCTGCCATCCTCAAGCCGAAGGAAGGCCGCTTCAAAGTGGTGGATCGCGGCGGCCTCTTCATTCTCAAGCCGAATCCTCCTCTTTTCAAAGAGGTCCCCGCGAACGAAGCACTGACGATGAACCTAGCGGCCGTCGCCGGCATCGAGGTCCCACCCCACGGGCTGATCCGCGCAACCGACGGCTCCTGGGTTTACTTCATCCGGCGCTTCGACCGCGTTGGCAAGGACGGTCGGCTGCATCAAGAAGACTTCGCCCAACTCACCGGCTCCGCACGGGAAACGAAATACGAGAGCTCGCTGGAGCAGGTGGCCAAGGTGGTCGAGAGCCACTGCACCTTTCCCGCGATCGAAAAGGCGAAACTCGCAAGACGGCTTTTATTTTGCTTCCTCACCGGAAACGAGGACATGCATCTGAAAAATTTCTCGCTGGTGGTCAGCAAGGGCATCGTCGCCCTGTCTCCCGCCTATGACCTCCTCAACACCACGCTGGTCCTGGGCAACGCCTCTGAAGAAAGCGCGCTGCCGCTGCGCGGAAGGAAGCGCAAGCTCACGCGTCAGGATTGGGTCGATTACTTCTGCGTAGAACGCCTCGGGCTGGCCCCAGCGGTGACCGCGGACATCCTCCGGGAGCTCGCCGCGGCGAACGAAAAGTGGCAGCGCCTGATCCGCCACTCTTTCCTGTCAGACTCCGCTCAGGCCGCTTACCGAGACATCCTCGCCACGCGTGCTTCACAGCTTTTCGACTGAGCGCCCGCACGACCTGCTTGGCAGGAAAGCACAGAGGATCGTCAAAACATTCCCGCGTCCGCTTTTGACACAGCCGCCCGGGAGCCATGAAAGCGCTCAAATACCTCAGCTACGTCGGCAAGCTCGCCGGGTTCGTTTCAGCCATGAACGTCATCCCCTTCATCGACCCGAAGATCGGCGTGATCGTCTTCGCCGCCGCTTCGATCCTCAAGGACAGCGTGAACCGCATCGGCGACCTGCTCGACGACGGGAAGCCAAACCAGAGTTTCAAAAGCTGAGTTGGATGACCTGACGTAAGCACCAGACAACCCGGGACGACCTGAGCGCCCTGCTACCCTCCCGCTGGCAACCCGCAAGCACGGCCGAGGCCTGCCCGATCTAAAGCGGGGGAAATCGTCAGCAACATACACACTTGTGTATGCTACCCATGCTCGGGCGGCGAGATCCGCCCGACGCCCATTGGTTGAGCGCTTGCCCTTCGATATCGAAACCATAGACCCATCGCGCCGCCGTGGCTGGTGATCAAGGAGTGGATCCCCGTCGACGAAACGGACCTCGACTGGTTCAATTGTTTGCGGAATTGTTTGCGGAATCTATCCAATCCCGATCCCGAAGGCTTCGACCAGCGCCCCGGGTGGCAACCAGCAGAGATCCGCTTGGACGACGGACGAACCCTGGTTCTCGACAAGTTGTGATTCCGCCCGCCCTACTGCCATAAAGCCGCTGCCAAAAACTATCTTGGCAAAGCGGGCAGGGAAGCTACACTCGCGATCAATGAAAGTCACCGTCAAATCACCAGTTCCCGCCCCATTTCAGGGCGAACCGGGGATTTTTTCAACGAACCACCCCCGGCCGTTACAACGAAACACCTCTTTCGCTCCCCTTTTCCCCACCCTCTGGTCCGCCTCAACGGCTGTTTCAGAGGCAATTCGCCGAAAGCAAATTCCTGCAGCAAAAATGGACAATTGTCGCGTAAAACTGTAGACGATTGACCGTCTAAAACACACTAAACAAATTATACAATAATGAAGAAGTTGGTATTTTCACTCATTCAAGCTGTATTGCCATTCGCGTCAGGTTAAGACACAACACGCTGACTGACAGTGATTTAAATCAGGAAAAAGTCCGAATTAAATGTTGACAGGGTGAGCGGGCCGGCAAGCT
>RDYP01000017.1 GCA_004293445.1 Verrucomicrobiota bacterium
GTCGTTGAACCACGAGCTTCCTACAGCTCCTGGCCCCTTGCCAATCACGCCGATTGCGCTAGCCGCTTGAATCCGCGCACCATAATGAGGGGACCCTGGTGCCGGGGGCACCGGCGCGGGGGAGGGGGCGGGCTTACTTGCCGCGTCCTTTGCTGCGCTGAGTCTTGCTGGGCGGGGCGGAGCGAGAGTCCTGCCGGTTCGATTCGCGGGTGCCGCGAGGGCTCGCTTTGCGGGCGGTTTTGGTCGAGGGCTTGGCGGCGGTTTTTTTCGCGGGTTTCGCGGTCTTGGTCGCCGGGCGGCGGATGGCCTTCGGCTTCGGGTTCCGCTGGAGGGCTGCGATGGCCCGATCGTCGAGTGGCAACCAAGCCCCCTCCGGCAGGTCGCCCAGCTCGAGCAGTCCGATGCGGACACGGACGAGTTTTTGCACCTGATAGCCAAGGGTTTGGAACATCATGCGAATCTGCCGTTTGAGGCCGGTCTCGAGCACGATGCGGTAGCGGCGGGAAGAGATCCGTGCGACTTCCTTGGCACGCATCCGGGTTTTTTCGACGAATACGCCCGATTTGAAGAGATCGAGGTGTTCGTTGAGAACGGGTTGGTTGGCGGTGACGATGTATTCCTTTTCGACCATCTTCGACGGATGCATGAGCTGCTGGGACAGCTCTCCGTCGTTGGTGAGGATCAGCAAACCCTCCGAATCGCGATCGAGTCTACCGACATGGTGGAGGTGTTTGAGAATGGGGGGAAGGATGGTGTAGATCGTATCCCGGCCGAGTTCGTCCTCGCGCGAGCAGACGTAACCGCGTGGCTTGAAGAACATGACCGTGTTGCTTTGTTTCTCCTGCACGCGTTTGCCGTCCACGCGAACGAAGTCGCCGGGTTCGACCCGGTGGGCGGGGTTGAGAATCGGTTTGCCGTTGATTTCGACGTGGCCTTCCTGAACCAGAGTGTCGCAGGCACGGCGGGATCCGACGCCGCAAGAGGCGAGAAATTTGTTGAGACGGGTTCCTTCGGGCATGGGAATGGCGTGTGGGAGTGGTGGATCCAGAAACGCAAAAGGCGCAGACCCTTGCGGGACCTGCGCGCCTGCGGAAATGAAAGAGGGCCTTGGATTAGGCTTCGCCCTTGGTCTTGGGCAGGCCGATGGCGCTGCGACCTTCTTTCCACTGACCGCGCTCCTTGAGGAGCTTCACGCGTTCGAAGCGCTTCATGACGGAGCGTTTTCCTGCGGCGGAACCGGCGGCTTTGAGACTGCTGTGCTTGGACATGGGAAATTCGGGAATGAGTGGGCGGGGCGCGGTGTTTATGGATGCGGGTCTTGCTTGGCAATGGGAAAATCCGCGTCGATGCAGAAAGTGGGGTCCGTTTTGCTGCAATGCGGATCGTTCCCGGCGGCATCAGCCGAGGCATTCGCGGATGTAAGCGATACCGCGGGTGTAGACTTCCTCAGGTGCGGGGAAGAGGTCGCGCCAGACGCGGGTGGCGGCGGCGAGTTCCGGGAGGGCGCGGCCGAAGGCTTCGATGGTGAGCCAGCCCTGGTAGTTCTCCTCCTTGAGCACGGCGATGCTTTCCCGGATCGCGGCGTGTCCGGTGCCCGGGGTGCCACGGTCGTTTTCCGAGATATGGACGTGGCCGACGCTCTTGATGTGCTTGCGAAGGGTGGCGGCGGGGTCCTTTTCCTCGATGTTCGCGTGGAAGGTGTCGAACATGGTGGTGAAGTTCGGATGGTTCACCAAGGCGGCGTATTCCGCGCCTTGGGCCATGGTGGTGATGAAATAACACTCGAAGCGGTTGAGCCATTCGATGACCAATTTCACGCCAGCTTGTTGGGCGTGGTCAGCGACTTGGCGATGGACTTCGGCAGCGCGCTCCCATTCATCGCGGGTCGGGCCACTTCCGGAAAAGATGCCGAGCGGTTGATGGTAGGGACCCATCAGGATTTCGGTGCCAGCGGCGTGGCAGGAGTCGACGATGCCCTTGAGGTAGTCGACCGCGGCGGCGCGGTGGGCAGCGACCGGGCTGCAGGGATTGTGCTTTTCGTCGGGGATCACCGTGACGGCGGTCGAGCGCAGGCCCTTGTCCTTCAGTGCTTGTCCGACGATTTTGTAGTGGGCTTCATCGGCCGCGAACAAGGGAAGCTCCACGCCGTCGTAACCGGCGTTTTTCAAGGAGTCGAGCAGGCCGAACTGGTCTTGTTGGAGGGCGGGTGTCCAGAGAAGGAGATTGAAGCCGATGTTCATGATGAGGAGCTGACTAGGAGTCCGAAGGCCGGAGGGCGATTCATTTTTCCGCGGACTTGGAATTTGCTTCCGTTTTTGTGGTTTTTTTTCTGAATCGCGGCCCTCCATGAGCGATTTTGTCCACGGTGAATCCTGCTGGCGGCTGTCCCACGACCGGGTCAAGCTCTGGGTCAGCGTGCGTGCCGGCCACATGGCGCCGGTCCAGTTCGAGCTCTGTGGGCGGCAGGTCTCGCCCTATGCCCTCGCCCCTTGGTCCTCGGCGGAGTCGGATCCCGCGTTGCCGGGCTTGCTGCGGGTCCTGCGCGGGGATTTTTTCTGTTTTCCTTTCGGTCCACAAAATGGAGGTCCGCCGCATGGTGCGTCGGCCAATGGAACATGGGATCTCGTCGCCCAGGGTGACGATCGCTTGCACCTCGGGATGGAGGATCCGGACAGCGGTGCGTGGTTGGAGAAAATCATCCACCTCAAGGAGGGTGAGACGGCGGTTTACTTCGAGCATCGGATTTCCGGTGCGAGCGGCGCTTACAGCTATGGGAATCATCCGATTCTCGATTTCAGCGGCCTGGGCGAAGGGGAGGCCCGTTTGAGTGTCTCGCCTTTCCGCTGGGCTTCGGTGTATCCCGGGCTTTTTTCCGATCCTCGAAACCGGGAGTATGGGGCGCTCCGTCCCGGTGCCCGTTTCACCGATTTGGCTGAGGTCCCACGGGCCGACGGCGGCAGCGCCGATCTGACAAAGTATCCAGCGCGGCAGGGTTTCGACGATCTGGTGATGATGGTCAACATGCCGTCGACCCCGGCCCAGCCCTTCGCTTGGTCGGCAGCGGTCCTCGACGGCTACGTCTGGTTTTCTCTCAAGAATCCTGCGGATTTTCCGGCGACTCTGTTCTGGATTTCCAATGGTGGGCGCCATGGATCGCCTTGGAACGGATCGCATTTCGGGCGGCTGGGGATCGAAGAGGTGTGTTCTCATTTCTGCGATTCCGTCGACGCCTCGCGGCAGGACCTACTCGCCGCGGACGAAATCCCCACCACTCGCGAATTTCGCAAGAACGACATCGTCTCGTTGCGTATCGTGCAGGCCGTTGCCGCCGTCCCCCGTGACTTCGGCAAGGTGGCGTCGATCCTCCCGGCAGGTCCGGGCAAGGTCGTTATTGCCGGCGAATCCGGAGCAAGCGTCGAGTGCTCCGTCCACTGGAATCACATTCTCTAACATCTAACATCAAGCATCCAACATCATGAAACTTCACAATGCCATGTGGCCCGGCCTCGTCGGGAAGGAACCGGGAACTGATCACCCTCCGATCGCCCTCGATCGCATGCTCCAAATGACGGCCGCTGCGTCCGTCAAGGGCCGCAAGTACGACGGCGTGGACCTGTTCTTGTTCCACCCGCACACCGATCCCGATGCTTCCGACGACGCGATCAAGGCGATGGCCGACCAGATCGCGGCGCACGGTCTGAAGGTCGGTTCGCTGGTCGCTCCGGTGTGGCCGGGCACCGTCGGCGGACCGGCTTTCGGGTCCGATGACGACCGCAAGAACTTCGTTCTCGCCGTCGAGAAAGCCTGCCGCATCGCGGACATCTTGAAAGCTCACGGCGTGCGCGAGTACGGCATCATTCGCATCGACTCCGCAGGCGGCGTGGCCGACTGGGCGAAGGATCCGGCTGGCAACACCAAAAAGATTGCCGAAACCTGGCGCGAGGCCGGCAAGGTCGCCGCGCAGCACGGTGAGCGCCTCGCCGCGGAAGGCGAGATCTGCTGGGGTGGCATGCACTCGTGGCAAGCGATGATCGACACGCTCGAAGCGACCGGGATGCCGGAGACCGTCGGCTTCCAGGCCGACCTCGCCCACACCTATCTCTACCTCATGGGCTACAATGCTCCCGAAGCCGCCCTGCTCAAGGAAGGCTACAGCGACGAGGAATTTTGGCCGGCCTACACGAAGCTGACCGACGCGCTGCGCCCTTGGACGATCGACTTCCACGTCGCCCAGAACGACGGCTCGGTCCACGGTACTGGCAGCCACGACAAGACCGGCCGCCATTGCCGCGCCGACGATCCGAAGGGCAAGCTCGACATCGCCAAGTGCTCGGCCTTCTGGCTCAAGGAGGCCGCCGCCCGCGGGATGAAGCATATCTGTTGGGACGGCTGCATGTTCGCCAACGACATCCTCGAGGACGCCCACACCTGGGAGACCATCCTTAGCAAGATGATCGAAGTCGACGAGGCGCTCTGAAGCCGCCGCCACCCCATCAACCCTTTTTCAGGACCCATCTACCATGGCTGCCTCGACTTCCATTCTCGCGGAAAAACTGCACGAGTATCCCCATCACGATGTCATCGATGGAGGATCGGATTCGATTCTCGATGACTGCATCAATCAGAACGACGGGGTGCTGCAGCTTCTGCACCGCTACGCCGGCCGGACCTTCTGCACGCCGGGCAAACGCCTTCGATTGGATGCGGAATCGTACTACCCGGACTACATGGGCGGAACCGGCTTCGATGAAGTCTGGATGTGCTGCACCGTGCCTATTGTCACCGGCGTCATCGATGCCCGTACAGGCAAGGCGCCGTTCCGTGAAGGGGAAGCCCACGTCCTCACACCGGGCGGGCAGGTCATCTCGCTTCAGGATCTGATCGAGACCAATCCCGAAGCCGTCATGGGAGAGAAGCTCATGGCGGTTTCCAACTCCCTGTTCGGCAAGATCACCTGGCCGATCGTGTCCAAGAAGTTCGATAACCTGAACCCCATTCCCCACCATCTTCACTGGTCGAAGTGGGAGGTTTACGACATCAACTCCTTCGACAATCCCGGAGTGAGTCCGTCGCATTATCACACTACGGCCATGGGGCTGTATCCCTTCGTAACCAAGGAAGAGTTCCTTGCCTGCATGCAGCGTTGGGGACAGGGCGAATACAATGGCGTGCGGCACTTGTCGCCGCACACGATGATGAAGCTGGATGACGGCTTCGTGATGCCGAACGGCGTGCTGCACTCACCGACCGACCTTTGCACGCACGAGTTGCACGTCACGATGGACGAGCATTTCCTTGCCGAGGACCTGACGCTTGACGGACGGATCGGAGCGGCCGACGCGTTCTACGCCTGCCGGGAGGAGGACTATCCGAAAGACCGGCACGAAGACTGGGGATACTTGGTGGACAAGTTCGACTTCAAGGCGAACCAAGAGCCTGACTTCGTTCGGAAGAATGCTCGTCCGGCCATCGCGGCCAAAGAATTCTTCGGTGAGGGAGTGGATGCTCGGTGGATCGTTTACGGTGACATCCTTGGCGACCAGAAGTGCTCCATTCTCCGCCTCACCCTCGCGCCAGGTGCCAAGACGAGGTTCAATCCGGAAAGCCCCGCGCTTTTCCACACAAACGGCGGACGCGGCCGGGTCGGAAAACTCGAGGTGCGATATCATCAGGACATGAAGCTCGGCGAAGTCTATCCCGAGATCGGTTTCATCACTCAGGCCGCGCTGAATCGCGGGGGTGTGGAGATCGAAAACACGGGAGATGAACCGCTCGTCCTGACCTTCGATTTCCCGCAAAACGCTCATTCGCGAACACCCGGCGCCGCCTGACGCCGCTCAAAACAATCATCAACCCAGCAGACATACCCTCTTCTTCATCATGAAAAAAGAAATCCGCATCGGACTCATCGGCTACGGCTTCATGGGCCGCACCCACTCGAACGCCTATTCCCAGCTCAGTCATTTCTTCGACACCACCCACGTGCCGGTCCGTCAGGCGGTTTGTGGTCGTGATGAAGCCAAGGTGAAGGCCTTCGCCGATAAGTGGGGCTACGCGTCCTACGAAACCGACTGGCGTGAGCTGGTGAAGCGGGAGGACATCGATGCCGTCGACATCTGCACGCCGAACGACTCGCACGCTGAGATCGCGCTCGAGTGCATCAAGCACGGTAAGATGATCCTTTGCGAAAAGCCTCTCGCACTCAATGGCGAGCAGGGCGAGGCGATGGTGGCGGCGGTGGAGGCCGCGGGTCTGCCGAACTTGGTCTGGTACAACTATCGTTTCCTTCCCGCCGTCACGCTGGCGAAGAACATCGTCGATGCCGGCGAGCTCGGACGAGTCTTCCACTACCGCGCCAATTTCCTGCAGGACTGGACCATTTCCGAGGAACTCCCGCAGGGTGGTGCCGGCCTGTGGCGCCTCGATGCCGCTGCCGCCGGGTCCGGCGTGACTGGGGATTTGCTTGCCCACTGCATCGACACCGCCCGCTGGATCAACGGCGACATCGTGTCGGTCAGCGCCATGACGGAAACCTTCATCAAGGAGCGCGTCCACACGGCTACCGGCGAGAAGCATCCGGTCACCATCGATGATGCCTGCGCCTTCATTGCTCGGTTTGAGAATGGCTCCCTCGCCATCTTCGAATCGACCCGCTACGCCCGTGGCCACAAGGCTCTCTACACTTTTGAAATCAACGGTGAGAAAAAGTCGCTGGCTTGGGATCTGCACGACCTCAACTATCTCTCCTACTTCGACCACGGAGTTCCCGGCGATCGCCGTGGCTGGACAAACGTTCACGCGACTGATGGCGACCATCCCTACTCGGGCAACTGGTGGGTCCCCGGCCTCTGCCTGGGTTACGAGCATTCGTTCACCCACGAGTTGGCGGAGTTCTTCAAGTCGCTTGACGATCCGTCGGCGGCCAAGCGCTACCCCGACTTCCGCCACGCCCTCGGCACGCAGTATGTCTGCGACGCCGTGCTGGAGTCCGCGAAGACCAAGCAGTGGGTCGAAGTGAAGCGGTCCTGAGCGTCTGAATCCCTCCCGAAAGCCCCGTCGGCCGCGTGTCGTCGGGGCTTTTTTGTCGTCCGTTCGCTGCCTCGCTTGGAACTTGGCACCTCGCCCCTGCACGATCACCTTCCGGGCATGCGCACTGCGGTCTACGCCGGTTCCTTCGATCCGCCGACCAATGGTCATCTCTGGATGATCGAACGGGGGCTCGAACTCTTCGACCGTTTGATCGTGGCCATCGGCAGCAATCCGTCGAAAAGCTACACTTTCAGTCTGCAAGAGCGGATTGAGGTGCTGCAGGCATCGGTCCCCTCCTGCGAGCGGCTAAGCATCGCCCACTTCCATAACCGGTACCTCGTCCACTATGCCAAGGAGCAGGGCGCCGATTTCATCCTGCGCGGTATCCGTGGACCCGATGACTACGAATACGAGCGCGTGATGCGCCATATCAACGCCGACCTCGCGCCGAACATCACCACCACTTTTCTCATGCCGCCGCGCGACATCGCCGAGGTGTCATCGAGCATGGTTAAAGGATTGATCGGTCCCGATGGCTGGCAGGATCAGGTTCGGCGTTACGTGCCGGAGCCAGTGTTCCGGATGCTCGAGTCCCGGCAGGCATAGGCGGGTCGTCTCCTAGGTTTGCGGTCTCGCGCCGCTTGCCAGCGGCGAGGCGCTGCGGCTAGTTTTCTCGCCCGCCCATGAGTGAAGTTCCGAACGAAGCAGCCACCCAGCACATCGCGACCATTGCCAAGGAGCTTGGCATTTCCAGCAGTTCCGCCGCCGCGACCGCCAAGCTGCTGGCGGAAGGCGCCACGGTGCCATTCATTTCGCGCTATCGTAAGGAGGCCACCGGCTCGCTCGATGAAGTGCAGATCCAGGCGGTGCGCGACCGGATGGTCCAACTCGCGGAACTTGACGCCCGTCGAAGCTCGATTCTCAAGTCGCTGGAAGAGCGCAATCTCCTCACGCCCGAGCTGAGGAAAAAGATCGATGCCGCTCTCACGATGACCGTGCTCGAGGACATCTTCGCGCCCTTCAGGCCGAAGCGGGTGACCCGTGCGACCAAGGCGAAAGAAAAAGGATTGGAGCCGCTGGCCGAGTGGATTTTGGCGAATCAGGCGGCGGATCCGTCGGACGAGGCGGCGAAGTATGTCGATGCCGCCAAGGAGGTGCCCGATGCCAACGATGCGCTTGCGGGAGCGCGGGACATCATCGCTGAAAGGGTGGCGGACGATGCCGCGCTGCGCGGTCGGGTTCGTCGGATTTATGAAGAAGAGGCCACCGTGGCTTCGAAGGTGATGTATGGGAAAGATAGCGATCCCGAGGCGGCGAAATACCGCGACTATTTCGAGTGGAGCGAGCCCTTCAAGAGCATCCCATCTCATCGCATGCTCGCCATTCGCCGAGGGGAAAAGGAGAGCTTTCTCATCATGCGCATCGAGGTCCCGCTCGATCGCATCAGCCGCTTGGCCGAGCCCGAATGGGTGACGGGCCGTGGTCCGGCCGGTGAGCAGGTCCGGCTCGCGGTGGAGGATGGCTGCAAGCGGCTGTTGATGCCCTCGATGGAGACCGAGATGCGCCTTGCCGGGAAAAAGGCGGCGGATGAGACCGCGATCCGCGTCTTTGCCGACAACTTTCGCGAGTTGCTTCTCGCCTCGCCGTTGGGGCGCAAGCGGACGCTCGCGATCGATCCCGCCTTCCGCACCGGCTGCAAGACCGTGGTGCTCGATGCGCAGGGCGCTCTGCTTCACCACACCGTGCTTTACGCAACGGCCGGTTCTAACAACCAGCTCTACGAGGCGGCGGTCGAGCTCACGGGCTTGGTGGGCAAGTACAAGATCGAGGCGATCGCCATCGGCAACGGCACAGCGAGCCGCGAGACGGAGGCCTTCGTCCGCAAGCTCAAGTTGCCGTCATCCATCCCCGTGATCATGGTCAACGAATCCGGAGCGTCGGTTTATTCGGCGTCGGATGTCGCGCGCGAGGAATTCCCGAATGAGGATGTCACCGTCCGCGGTGCCGTCAGCATTGGTCGCCGTTTGATGGACCCTCTGGCGGAGCTGGTGAAGATCGATCCCAAGGCGATCGGGGTGGGGCAATATCAGCACGACGTCGACCAGCGGGCCCTCAAGGCGAGCCTCGACGATACGGTCACCAGTTCGGTCAATGCCGTGGGAGTCGAGCTGAACACCGCTTCGAAGCAGTTGTTGGCGTACGTATCCGGGCTCAATGCCTCGTTGGCGGAAAACATTGTCGCTTTTCGCACCGAGCAGGGCGGCTTCACTTCGCGGGAGGAATTGAAAAAGGTTCCGCGCTTGGGGGAGAAGGCTTTTGAACAGGCTGCGGGCTTCCTTCGGATTCGGGACAGCGAGCACCCGCTGGACAGCTCGGCCGTCCATCCCGAGCGTTACCCCTTGGTCGAGCGGATGGCCGCCGACCTGGGCTGTGGGGTCGCGGATTTGATGGCCCACGATACCCTGCGGCAGAAGATCGATCTCAAGCGATATGTCGACGGTGATGTCGGCTTGCCGACCTTGCAGGATATCCTCGCTGAGCTTGCCAAGCCGGGGCGCGATCCCCGCAAGCAGTTCGAGTTGTTCGCCTTCGCCGAGGGCGTGGAGAAGCCCGGTGATCTCAAGGTCGGAATGAAGCTTCCGGGCATTGTGACCAATGTCGCGGCCTTCGGTGCCTTCGTGGATGTGGGGGTTCATCAGGACGGTTTGGTCCATGTCAGTCAGTTGGCCGATCATTTCATCCGCGATGCGAGCGAGGTCGTGAAGGTCGGCCAGAAAGTGAATGTCACCGTGATGGAGGTGGATCTTCCGAGGAACCGCATCTCGCTATCGATGAAATCCAAGCCCGACCTCGAGCCGCGTCGCGCACCGGGCGGAGGCGGGGGTGAGAATCGCAGCCCGCGGCCGGATCAGCGGCGAGACGTCCGCCCGCAGCAGGGTGGAGGAAACAATGATTGGTTCAGCCAAGCTCTGAATCAGGCTAAGAAGAAGTGACTCGGTGGCGGGCTCGGGGAAGCGTGCCGAAATTGTCACCCGAGCCAAGCGGCGGTCGAGGAATTCTCTTGTGAGGCTCAAGCGCCCCGCATGACGGCGGCGATTCCTTTACAAGCCACCATGCCACTGGTAACCGAAGCCCCGCCGCAAGAACGGCAGATGCCCCAGCCGATGACGCTCGAATCTCCCGCGAAGCCTTCTTCCTCTCCCTCGCCTGGCGCGATTCCCGCGATCCAAGTCAAGGGCGTGGATTTTCATTACGGCGACAAGCAGGTGCTGAAAGACGTCAGTCTCGACGTTCCCGCAAATCAAGTGGTGGCCTTCATCGGGCCCTCCGGCTGCGGTAAGACAACGCTGCTTCGTTGTTTCAACCGCATGAACGACCTGGTCCCCGGAGCGCGGGTGACCAAGGGTTCGATCGTGATCGAGGGTGCGGATATCGCGGATCGTGCGATCGATCCCGTCCAGCTGCGCCGCCATGTGGGCATGGTCTTCCAGAAGTACAACCCCTTTCCCCGAAGCATCTACGACAACGTGGCTTACGGGCCGCGAACTCTCGGCGAAAAGAGCAAGTCGGCGCTGGACGAGGTGGTTGAGCGTTCCCTTCGTCGCGCGGCGCTGTGGGACGAGGTGAAGGACCGCCTTGATGACATCGCCACAGGGCTGTCCGGTGGACAACAGCAGCGCCTGTGCATCGCTCGCACGATGGCGGTGGACCCCGAAATCATTCTGATGGACGAGCCTTGCTCCGCGCTCGATCCGCTCGCGACGGCGCGGGTCGAGGAGCTCATCCTCAGTCTGCGCGAGCACTACACCATCGTGATCGTCACCCACAACATGCAGCAGGCGACCCGGGTTTCGGACCGGACCGCCTTTTTCTATCTGGGTGAGATGGTGGAATATGACAGCACCCGGAAAATTTTCGACAATCCGGTCCACAAGCGTACTTTAGATTACATCAGCGGCCGTTTTGGCTGAAACCGCGTCCATGCACTCCGAGACACCTCATATCCTTCGCGAATTCGATCAGGCTTTTTCTGCCTTGCGGGGCGAAGTCATCGCCATGGCGGGCCAAGCCCGCTTGAATCTCGAGCGGGCGGTTGAGGGACTTCTCTCACGTGATCTCGACCGATGCCGGGCAGTGGTCGCGGACGATGACGAGGTGGATGATGCCGAGATGCGGATCGATCGAATCGGGATGGAGACGCTGGTCCGTTTCCATCCCGTCGCGAGTGATTTGCGACAGGTGATCACCTCGATGAAGGTGGCTGCCAACCTTGAGCGGATCTCGGATCATGCGGTGAACATTGCCAAGCGGGCGCGGAAAATGGTCGCCCGCCCCGCATGTCCGGAAGTGACATTCATCGAGCCGCTCTACGCCTTGGCCGACCAGCAGGTTCGCGACGCGCTTTCCGCCTACACCGATCGCAATGCCGAGCTCGGGCAGTCGCTGCAGGCGCGGGACAAGGAGCTGGACAAGATGCACAAGCGCTTGATTGCCACCTTCAGTGCCCGTTTGGAAGAAGGTGGGGAAAAGGCGGAGGATTTCCTCCATCTCATTTTCGTCGCCCGTTCCCTTGAGCGTATCGGCGATCTCGCCGTGAACATTGGCGAGGATGCAGTGTATCTGGATTCCGCTCGTGACATCCGTCACGAAAAGACCCGCCAGGCCCAGCTCGACGAGGCGGAGTGAGCGTTCCCTCACGGGAAGCTTACCTCGAGCACTGCGAACTTTCTCGGGCTTAGCAGGGAGTGGACGGGTTCGCGGAGGATCACGCGCTCCCAAGTCGTGTCGATGTCCTGGATCTTTTCATCGGCGGTCATCAGAGTGAAAGACCCGGCGGCGAGGTTGGTCGAGCTCTTGGCGCGATAGCGGAGACCGCTGCCCTTGCGCCGCAGGAATTCGAGCTGGAAATAGGTCTGACCGTTTTCGGTTGCGATCGAGCTGCGAGGCAGGCCGGCGAGGCCGCTCCCGGGGGGGAGGGTCGTAGGATCGGCGCGGCTGCCATCGAGGTTGAAGGCGTATTTGATGATGTTTGCAACCCCTTCGTTGTAGGGCATGGCATCGGGGAGTGCCTGCGATCCGGTCAGTCCCGCGCTGTTGGTCCACGCGTGGTAGAGTCCGTCCCGGCTTGTGGCTTCGCCGGAAAAGACGAGGGGGAAGTGTGGATCGACGACCGAATCGCTGTTCAGTGTTAGCGTGGCCGTGCGCCGAGGGACGCCGGAAGGTGTAAAACTGACTGGAAGTGCATATCCTCCGAGCGGCGGGACGGAGATGGTGGCGAGTGTCGGGCAGGCGAAGTGTTCGACCTCGCCTGACCACAGCGGAGGCGATAGGTTGAGCGCTCCGTTGCCGGAATTGGTGATCCTGAGGTAGAGGGTTTTCGTATCGCCGAGAGCGGTTGTTCCCATGTCGGTGAAGGCTCCGGGCGCGAGAGCTTGGCCAAAAAGCTCGAGGTGGATTTGTGCCGAGTAAGGCTCGAACAGATGAGCGGCTCCCTGCTGGGGCCCTGCCGTGTCCGAACTGGGGGCACCGATGACGATCTGCTTGCCGCTGATGGCGAGAGCGGTCCCGAAGCCGGAATTTCCAAAGCTGGCTGGATTGAACAGAACGGCGACTGGAGCAGCGGGAGACGGGCTGCTCATGTCATAGGCATGGATCAGTCCTGCTGCGGGGTGATCGGGGTGCTGGCCGAGGGCTCCAATCAAAACCCGGGTTCCATCAACCGCCACCGCCGCACCATACCCGGCGTTGTCCAGTTCGCCTGGACTGTTGAGCATGGTCACCAATCTCGCGGTCGCTCCGCTCACATCAAAGACCATCGCACTGCCGGTTTGTGTGCCGGTTGCCTCGTCGGTGTCTCCTGCGAGATCCGTATCATCGCCGAAGGCTCCGACGGCAAGGTAGACGCTATCGAGGGAAATCGAGGCACCGAAGAGGTCTCCTGAATCCGCCGCCGGATGTGCGATTTCTCCGAGCAGAACGGGCGGTCCCGAAGCGGGTAGATCGTAAAGATAAACCATTCCGGCGTTGTTTTTGATGCTGTCGTCCTGCGGAGTGCCAATGGCGATTCGATTCCCGGAAATCGCCACCGAAGCGCCGAAGAAGTCGCCTGTATCGGGGGCGGGATTGGCGATGCTGGCACGCGGGATCGATGGGGTGGGGGATTCGAGATCGAAGAGGTAGACCGCACCCGAATTCTCTTGCGATGAGTCCGCACGATGGGCCCCGACGAGGACCCTGCTCCCTGAGATGGCGACCGAACCACCGAAGGTGTCGTCGGAACCGGGGGACGGGTTGTCGAGTGTGGCAATGAGGACGGGAATCGGACCACTCACGTCGAACACATAGGCGCGGCCGAGATTGAGCAGTTGGCCGTCGTGCTGCGGTACTCCGATCACCAGTAGATCGCCAGAGATGTCGAGTGCGGAGCCAAAATGGTTGTAAGGAGAGGGCTGCGGGCCGTGGATGACCGCTTTGGCGACCCCTGGATCGCCAGTGGATGAGTCGTAGAGAAAGACCGCGCCGGCATCGACTCCGGCCGAATCGTCATAGGGAGCGCCGATCGCCATCAGGCCTTGTTTCATCGCGACGACGCTCCCGAAGTGGGTCGCTTCTGAAGCGAGCAGTTGATGGAGTGAGGCGACAGGGGTTTGGGGTGACGGACCGATTGGGTCGAAAAGATAGGCGCGTCCCAGATGGCTCATTTCCTCGCCAGCGTAGGGTGCGGCTACAAGAACACGGCCGTCCGCTACCGTGACACCACTGCCAAAGCCGACGCATGGATCGCTGGCGGGAGGGGTGAAAATGAGAACGGGACTGGTCGGATTCGGCCGGTCCAAGTCAAAAAGACACGCGCTGCCGCGAGCGGCTCCGATCGTCATGCCATCCGGATTTCCGATGATGAGCAGATTTCCGGCGAGGTCGATGGAATGACCAAAGCGGCTGCGGCTCGTCCCTTGGGGCGCCGGGAAGCTGAATTCGAGGTTGGCCGTGGTTCCGTTGGAGAGATCGAAGCTGTGGACGATGCCATCATCGATCTCTCCGGTGCCATCGTGGTAGCTGCTGACGACGAGTCGGTCTTCTTCCAGTGCGAGCGCAAACCCGAAGAATCCGCAGTCGACCGGTGTGGGCGCGAAAACGATCGTCGTCGCGATGATCGGAGTGGGGCTTTGGAGCTGATAGATCAACACGCAGCCGGCTTGGCCGTTGCTCGTCGCTTTCTTGGGGGCTCCGATCGCAACCCGGTCGCCGTCGAGTGCGACCGCATGTCCAAAACCGTCGTTCGATGCCGGGTCGGGATTCGCGAAGGCCTGCACCACGGTGTCGGGACTGGTCGATCCAAGTTCGAAAAGATAGGCGGCACCGGGGCTCTCGAGATCGGAATGACAGGCACCGACGACGAGGCGGGAACCGTCGAGCGCGATCGAATGCCCAAACTGGAGATCGGAATTTGAAACCGGCGCGGCGATGGTGAGTTGGGGAGTGCCAGGCGTCGCCGACAGCAGATCGTAAACGTAAACCTTGCCGCTGCTGCCGTTCAGGTTGGGCTCGCCCGGTGCCGAGACTGCGACCCTGCTGCCGGAAATCGCCAGTGCCGCGCCGAATCGGCTATCTTTGCGGCTTGCTGGTCGCTCCAGTTCGACGATGAGGGCTCCAGTGGCCGAGTCATGGACTTTCGCGGCACCTTCCCGCGCATCGGCGAAGGGCGAGCCGATCACAACCCGCGAGGCGTCTCCTGCGACCACGTGACCCTGATCCAGAACGACGCCGCTTGTCGTTGTCGGCGGGTAAACCGAACTTCTCGGCGCAGCATGGCACGAAGAGCCGAGGTGGAACGATAGCGCGACCCAAAAGCAAAATCGTTGGAAACGGCGCGGTGGTCTTTCGGACCTGAATGCGCGAGGGTGGGGGGATACTCTGCTGATCACTGGGGAGGAAATCGCGGTGGGGGGAAACAGGTGTGGAATCCGACCTTGGATTCAAAGACCCGCTGGAAGCCGTGGTTCAGGTCAGAGGGTTCCTGAGTGACGAAATCCGCCAGAGAACTAGATCGGGCGGCCCGGGTTTGCGAGTAAAATCAGGTGATGTCAGCAGCCGCGGGTAGGAGGTTTCCGAGCCGATTTGCTTGGATGGCATTTAGCGTCCGCGAAATTTGCAATTCATGAAATATTATTGCGGGAGAAGGTCGTCGTTCGGGTAGCGCTGCAGTGCGAGCTTGCCCTTCAACGGTGGGTGCTTGAAAATCAGGGGAATCGAAGGATTTTAAAATGGAATCGGGCTGGATCGCCACGTGATTTCGCTGGTTGCAACGGCCTTTCTGGGTTTGTGCGAGGGGCAGGTTCCGGGTGCCATCCCCGATGTTTTTATTGCGGGTTCGCGAGAATGGCATCTATGCTCGCGGCCCGCCGTCGCGTCCTTCCAGCAAGGTGCCGGAAGCACGCGACGACGGACTCTCGCATTTTCGATGCTATGAATCCGGACCGAGCGACGCTCAATTTCCTCAACAGCTTCCCCGAGGAAGCCCGCAAGCGCGGCGAACGCCTCCAGAAGGATGGCGCCGTGACTCAGATTTTCGGTAACCATCTTTTCATCCAGGGTCGCGTCGAGGACGAGACCGGTGTCTTCCGCACCAGCCTCCGTCTTCAGGGCAATCGTTGGTTCGGGTCCTGTACTGCAGAGGACGAAGTGATTTCCGCTGCCTGCCAGTACGCGACGATGATGGAGCGGATGCATCGCGGGGAGGACCTGCCGGAGTCGCCCAACGAATTCGACGACACCCCGGTGCTCGACATCATCGAGGAAAAACTGGGCCGCGAGCTGGATGACAAGGAGGCGGACTTCGTCTCCAAAATCGAGAAGCGCTACCGTCGCTATGTGATCGAAGGTGAGCTGCACGACCACGACATGGTGCGCATCACCCCGCGTTGGGAGATCACCACCTACGAGCCGCTCGAGTTGTGGCCGATGCCTCCCGGCGACATCCTCGAATTCTGGAACTACCTCGCCTACGCTTTCTACAAAAAGAAGCTCCCTTATCCGGACTTCATGAACGTGATCACCGATCTGGCTCACGTTCAGAAAAAGATGGCCGATTGGGAGCAGGAGCGGGAAGTGGCTTCCTGGTACGACCGCATCGAGCAAGTCAACGAGCGTCCTCCCCAAGAGCCACCGATCGAAGTTTCCTTTCGCTTGGTCGCGACGATCAACGAGGCCCGTATCGAAGCGAAGGAAGGCAATGGTTTGTGGGCGCAGATTCGCGAGAAGAATGAAATCGAGCGTTACGTGCAGATGCACCACCAGGCAGCGCTTCGGATGGATGCTCCGAGCCAGGTGCTGTGGGAGCACTTCCTTTCCTACTATCGCGATCAAAATGAGACGACCTTCGACTTCGACTCCGAAGAAGCCTGTCGCTTCATGAATCGCGTGTTCCGCCAGCCGGCCCTGAAAGGTTATCTGGTGAACCTCGACGAGCGCGAGTTCAAGGTCGTCACGGATGCCCTCAAGTGGGTTTGTGAAGACGATCCCTACGATCCGGGTAGTTTCGCGCTGCAACTCGTCACCGCTGGTGGTGAGAACGTCTCCCACTCCGTGCGCATGCTGCCGGGGCGGAAAGAGCTTTATCAGTCCGACGAGACCGTGTTCCCCGGCCCTCCGCGCTGGTTGGAGGAGACCGAAGTGATGCCGCGCTACCTCATTCCCAAGCGTGTGATCGACTCGCTGGAAGGTGTGGAATTCTTGCGCAAGATCGGTGCGTCACTGCCGGAGTCGCTGAAGAAGCGGGTGGTCGATCTGGAACTGAAGCCGAAGTTCGAGCTGAAGCTCGTGGCTGGCCTGACCGCCGCGGAGACCGAGCATTTGGTGATCGATGTCACCGCGATCGAGTCCAAGGAACGCCGCACGGAGCGCCTCACGAAAGAGGGCTGGGAGTTGGTCGAGCAAGCCCCGCTCAAGGGCAAGCAGCTGCTCCGCTTTGCTCGCGAAGAGCTCTATCCGGTCCCGCGCATTCTCGAAGAGATGGGCCTCACCTACGATGAGAAGCTGTTGTCCTTCAAATCGCGGATCACCAAGCAGTTTCCGGAAAAGTTCGCGGAGTGGATCAAGGCGATGCCGGAGTCGGTGACGCTCGACATCGATCTCCGCCTCAAGTCGATCCTTTCCGACCCGGTCACCGCCGCGGTCCGCTTCGAGGTTATCAATCAAGAGATCGATTGGTTCGACCTGCGCATCGTCATCGATGTCGAAGGCGTCAATCTCTCGAAAGCTCAGATCCGTCAGTTGGTCGCTGCCCGCGGTGGCTACGTCCGGATGGAGGACGGCTCGTGGATGCGTCTCGAAATCAAGCTCGACGCCGACCAGCGCGAGGCGGTCACCCGGCTCGGTCTCGATCCTTTCGACCTTTCCGGTGAGACCCACCGGATGCACGCCCTCCAGCTCGCCGATCCGAAGGCAGCCGATGTCTTCGACCCGAAGGCTTGGAAGCGCATCAAGGACCGCGCCGGCGACATCCAGATCGAGGTCCTGCCCGAGGTGCCGGAAAAGCTCAATGCGACCTTGCGTCCCTACCAGGTGGATGGTTTCCGCTTCCTCGCCTATCTCGCGACCAACGGCTTCGGCGGCATTCTCGCCGACGACATGGGTCTCGGAAAAACCATCCAGTCGCTCACCTACGTGCTGTGGCTGATGGAAGAGGCGGAGAAGAACAACGAGGCCCATCGTCCGGTGCTCGTGGTCTGTCCGAAGTCCGTCTTGGATGTGTGGGCGAGCGAGGCTGTGAAGTTCGCACCAGGTGTTCGCGTCAAAGTCCTGCGCAACCGCGAGGACCTCGACGTCAAGGACACCCAGGAAAACATCGACATGCTGGTGCTCAACTACGCCCAGCTGCGTGTCTGCGGTGACCTGCTCAACGAGATCAAGTGGCTTACCACCATCCTTGACGAGGGCCAGCAGATCAAGAATCCGGACTCCAAAGCCGCCAAGTGCGCCCGCGAGCTGGATTCCGCCAACCGTCTGGTGCTCACCGGCACGCCGATCGAAAACCGCCTGCTCGACATGTGGTCGCTGATGGCTTTCGCCATGCCCGGCGTTCTCGGCAGTCGCGCGTATTTCAAGAAGCGCTTCGACAAACGGAAGGATCCTCTTTCGCAGAACCGCCTCGCCGCGCGCCTGCGGCCCTTCCTGCTCCGCCGGACCAAACTGCAGGTGGCACAGGATTTGCCGCCGCGGACGGAAGAGGAGGTTTACTCCAAAATGGAGAACATTCAGCAGGAGCTCTACAAGGCGGAGCTCAAGCGGATCCAGAAGGCGCTGCTGGGACTCGATTCCGACGAGGCGGTGAAGAAGAATTCCTTCGCGATCCTTCAAGGTCTGATGCGCCTGCGTCAGATCTGCTGCCACCCCGGCCTGATCGATCCGAAGTATCTGAAGGAAGAGTCTGCCAAGATGGAGTCGCTCTTCTACCTCCTCGACCAGCTTCACGAGGAAGGTCACAAGGTGCTCGTCTTCTCGCAGTTTGTTTCGATGCTCGACCTGATCAAGGCGCGCCTCGAGCTCGAAGCGCGTCCCTTCCACTACCTCACTGGTCAGACGAAGGATCGCAAGGGCGAGATCGAACGGTTCCAGACAACCAAGGACCCCTCCGTCTTCATGCTGTCGCTGAAGGCTGGTGGTGCGGGTCTGAACCTGACCTCGGCGTCCTACGTGATTCTTTACGATCCATGGTGGAATCCGGCCGTCGAAAACCAGGCCATCGACCGGACGCACCGTATCGGCCAGAAGAACAAGGTCATCGCCTATCGTCTCCTTACCCGGGATACCGTGGAGGAGAAGATCCGTATCCTCCAGCACCAGAAGACCCAGCTTGTCACGAACGTCCTCGGCGACGAAGGCTTTGCATCGAACCTCGGTTTGGAAGACCTTCAGTTCATCCTCAACCACGGTGGTGAGGAAGAGGAGAACAGCTGATCCTCTTTATTCAGAAGGCTGCTCATGCGGCATCCTGCAAAGAGCGGACTTCCCGGTGGGGAGTCCGCCTTTTTCTTGCCGAGGCTTTGGCTATCGATCTCGTCCGGCTCCGTTGGCTTCTCCCGCTGAAACGCAAGACTCCGAATGCCCATGGGAGCATTCGGAGTGCTAGGATTTCGGAGTGCCGCGAACGGAACTTCAGCGGGTCGATGCCGCCTCGTGCTGCTCTTCCGCGGCTTCGAGGGCGGCGCGTTCCTTGGCGATCACGCGGACGAACTTCTTCAGGCTGTTCTCCCAATCGGCAAGGAGGGCCTTCGCGTGGGGGCTGCCCGTTTTGGTAGCATGATCGGTGACCAGTTGCTTCAGCTCGGCGATGTCCTTTGCCCGTTGCACGGGCAGTGGCACGACCATTTCCGGGTTGATGCGGGAGTAGAGTCGGCCATCGACATCATAGACGTAGGCGGTGCCACCCGACATGCCTGCGCCGAAGTTCTTCCCGGTCTTGCCGAGAATGGCGACGGTGCCGTTGGTCATGTATTCGCAACCATGGTCGCCGACGCCTTCGACCACCGCAGTGGCACCGGAATTGCGGACCGCGAAGCGCTCGCCGGCGCGGCCGTTGCCGTAGAGGGCACCGCCGGTGGCTCCGTAGAGGGAGGTGTTGCCAAGGATGGTGTTGGTGGCGGGATCGAACTTCGCGTCGGGTGAGACCTTCACGATGATCTCGCCTGCCGCCATGCCCTTGCCCGTGTAATCGTTCGCTTCACCGGTAAGCTCGATTTTCACGCCAGAGACCAGGAAGGTTCCGAGCGATTGCCCCGCGGAACCGCGGAGCTTCAGCGTGACGGCGGTGTGGCCGTTGAAGCCGCGGTCGCCGTGGATCTCGGCGATCCGTCCGGAAAGGCGGGTGCCGATGTTGCGGTCGGTGTTGACGATGTCGTAGCTCAGCTCGACGGGTTGGCGATCCGGCAGGGCTTGGATCGCGGTAGTGATCACATCGGGAGTCGAGAGCGGAC
Organism: Verrucomicrobiota bacterium; assembly: GCA_004293445.1. Lineage (GTDB taxonomy): Bacteria > Verrucomicrobiota > Verrucomicrobiia > Verrucomicrobiales > Akkermansiaceae > Haloferula. The sequence goes on from RDYP01000017.1 coordinate 20,004, forward strand.
CGTAATCCGGGGTGTCGGCTGGGATCTCTCCGGTGCCGATGGCTTTTGCGAGATCGCGCAGGATCTGGAGATCGAGCGGGGTCTTCGCGATGCCGTCATTGCGATCCTGGGTGCAGGTGCGGGCGATCGATTCCGGAGCCACGCCTTGTTGTTTGGCGAGTTCGGGGACGACGTCCTTGAGCACCGCGCCGAGGTCAACGAGATTGGCTTTCGGATGCTCGGGAACCTCGCGTTGGCGAAGGAACTCAGGACGGCCGATCAGCTCGTCGAGGGTGCGGACGCCAAGCTTGGCCATCAGTTCGCGGGCCTCTCGGGCGACGCCGTCGAAGAAGTTGATGACCATTTCCGGGGTGCCCTTGAACTTGGCGCGGAACTTCGGATCGGTCGTGGCGATGCCGACCGGGCAGTTGTTCAAGTGGCACTTGCGGACGTAGACGCAGCCCATGGCGATCATGGCGATGGTGCCGAAGTTGTATTCCTCCGCACCGAGAATGGCGGCGGTGACGATGTCCTTACCGTTGCGCAGGCCGCCATCGGTGCGGACGATCACGCGGTTGCGGAGCTTGTTGATGAGCAGGGTCTGCTGGGCCTCCGAAAGACCGAGTTCCCAAGGGGAGCCGGCGTGTTTGGTGGAGGAAAGCGGCGATGCGCCGGTTCCGCCATCGTGTCCGGAGATCAGGATGGTATCAGCGCTGGCTTTCGCGACGCCGGCGGCAACGGTGCCGACGCCGGTCTCGGCCACCAGCTTCACGGTGACGCGGGCGCGTGGATTGACTTCCTTCAGGTCGTGGATGAGCTGCGCGAGGTCCTCGATGCTGTAGATGTCATGGTGCGGTGGTGGCGAGATCAGCTGGACTCCGGGCTGGGTGTGGCGGAGGCGGGCGATCAGTGCGTTGACCTTCTGGCCGGGGAGTTGGCCCCCTTCGCCGGGCTTGGCGCCTTGGGCCATCTTGATTTCGAGTTCGTCGGCATTGACCAAGTAGTGGGCTGAGACACCGAAGCGACCGGAGGCGATCTGCTTGATCCAGGAGCGTGCGGAGTCGCCGTTCGCGTAGGGCTTGAAGCGCACGGAATCCTCACCGCCTTCGCCGGAGTCGGATTTTCCGCCGATGCGGTTCATTGCGATGGCGAGGGTTTCGTGTGCCTCGGGCGACAGCGCGCCGAGGGACATGGCCGCGGTGGTGAAGCGGCGGCGGATGTTTTCCACAGGCTCCACCTCGTCGAGTGGGATCGGGCCGGAAGCGGCGGGAACGAACTCAAAGAGGTCCTTGATGGCGACGGGGGTGGTCTCGAGCTGGACCTTGACGTAGTCGTCGTAATCCTCGGCCTTACCCGATTTCACGAAGGTGTGGAAATTCTTGATGACATCGGTGGTCCAGGCGTGGCGCTCGCCGGATTTGCGGAAGCGGTTGTAGCCAGGGTCGCCGAGGTTGAGGGTCTCGCCATCGGGGACCTCGGTTTCGAAGGCGGCGCGGTGGCGGATGAGCGACTCTTCCGCGATTTCCGCAAAGCCGATGCCGCCGACCTTGGACTGCACGCCGCGGAAGGCGAAGTCGATCACCTCTTTACCGACGCCGATGGCTTCGAAGATCTGCGCACCCTGATAGGAATTGAGGACCGAGATGCCCATTTTGGACATGATCTTGAGCACGCCCTTCTCGAGGGCCTTGGCATAGTTGGCCATGGCCTTTTCGACGCTGATGCCGTCGAGTTTGCCCTTGCCGGCATCCATGGCGACCAGTTGGCGCACGGTGGCGAAGCCGAGGTAGGGGCAGACGGCGGTCGCTCCGAAGCCGAAGGCGCAGGAGATTTGGTGCGTGTCGCGGACTTCGCCGGACTCCAGCACCAGAGAACAGCGGAGCCGCTTGCGGACACGGGTGAGGTGGTGGTGGATCGTGCCGGTGGCCAGAATGGCTGGGATGGGCACGCGGGTCTCAGACGCGGCGCGGTCAGAGAGGATGAGGATATTGAAACCGTTTTCGACGGCTGCTTCGACCTCCGCGCAGAGTTCGTCCAAGCGCGTCTTCAGTCCCGTGTTGCCGGAAGCGAGGGGCCAGGTGATATCGATCACTGCGGCGGGGAATCCGTGCTCGTCGAGGCGTTTGATCCGATCCACCTGGTGTTCGAAGAGGATGGCGGATTCGAGATTGACGATGCGGCAGTGCTCCGGGGTTTCTTCGAGCAGGTTTCGCTCGGGTCCGAGGCCAGCCGAAGCGCTCATCACGGCCCATTCGCGGATCGGGTCGATCGGCGGGTTGGTCACCTGCGCGAAGCGTTGCTTGAAGTAGGTGAAGAGCAGGCGGGGGTAGGTTGAAAGGACGGCGAGGGGAGTATCGTCACCCATCGAGAACACCGCTTCTTGAGCGGCCTTGATCATGGGCGGGAAGACCATGTCGAGCTCCTCGATCGAGATCCCGTGGGTGACCTGCTGGCGGGAAAGGTCGAGCGGAGCAAAATCCTCTGCCGGCGCCAGGGCTTCGGGCGAGCAGAAGTGACGGAGTTCGAGGCGGTTCTCGTCGATCCAGCGGCCGTAGGGCTTCTGCTTGGCAAGGGCTTCCTTGATCTCGCGGTCATTGCGGACGGTGCCTGTGGCGGTATCCACGGAAAGCATCTGGCCGGGTCCGAGGCGACCTTTGCGAATGACCTTGGCGTCATCGATGACCACCGCACCGGCTTCGGAACCGATGTAAAGGAGTCCGTCTTCAGTGAGCTTGTAGCGAGAGGGGCGCAGGCCGTTGCGGTCGAGGGAGGCGCAGAGCTTGGTGCCGTCGGTGTAAACCAGTCCGGCGGGGCCATCCCAGGGTTCGGAGAAGGAGCGGTTGTATTGATAGAAAGCGCGGAGGTCGTCGGAGATGTCCTCGTCGTTCCGGTAGGCCGGTGGGACGAGCATGCACATGGCGTGCTCCAGCGAGCGGCCGGAAAGGACCAGCAGTTCCAGCGCGTGATCGAGCGAGGCGGAGTCCGACTCGTGCTCGTTCATCAGGTCGTGCAGCAGGCTGACGTCGTCGCCCCAGATCTCGCTTTGGAAGAATTCCTCGCGGGAGGCCATCCAGTTGCGGTTGCCCTCGACGGTGTTGATTTCGCCGTTGTGGCACATCATCCGGAAGGGCTGGCCGAGGGGCCATGCCGGGAAGGTGTTCGTCGAGAAGCGCTGGTGGTAGAGGGAGATCGCCGTCTGGAAATCGGAGTCCTGAAGGTCGCCGTAGAAGGCGCGCAGGGCTGCGGGCATGGCGAGGCCCTTGTAGGAAATCAGGCGGCTCGAAAAGGACGGCATGTAGAAGCCGTTGAGCCCCTTGGTTTGCTTTTCGATGCTGCGGCGGCAGAGGAAGAGCTGGCGTTCGAAGTGATCGCCGGACCAGCCTGCGGGCTTCTTGAGCAGGAGGTGTTCGATGTGTGGGCGGGTGGCCAGTGCGAGCTTGCCGAGGGCATCGGGGTCGACCGGGGCTTCGCGCCAGCCGATGATGCCGATGCCGCGTTTGGTGACGGCGTCCTCCGCCATCGCTTTGAGTTGTTTTTGTCCCGCAGCGTCGTCGATGGGCAGGAAGAAGACCGCGACGGCGAGATCGGCTTCGTTTTCAAGCGTGGTGCCGAGCTTGGCGGCGGCTTTGAGGAAGATCGGGTAAGGGATCTGGGAGAGGATGCCCGAGCCGTCGCCGGTTTTCATGTCGGCATCGACCGCGCCGCGGTGGGTCATGTTGCAGACCGAGCAGAGGGCGAAGTCGATGACCTGGTAGGAGCGTTTGCCGTGAATTTGAGCGATGGCCCCCATGCCGCAGTTGTCGCGCTCGGCAGACAGGCGGTGGAGAGATCCGGGGACTAGCGGCGTGCTCGGGTGGTAGTAGGGGTTCATCGCAGGGAATTGGAGGAAGATGCCTCGGCCCGCGGTGCCGCGCTTTTGAGGCGCGGAAGTAACCCATCGCGGGCGCGGGACTTAACGGCAGCTTCTGGAGAGTGCCAAGCAGGAATTGTGCCTCGGGTCCGGGAAGCCGGGAGGCTCAGGCCGGGGAGGCCAGCGGCAAATCGTCGTCGGGCGCCGGGTCGAGGAGTTTCAAGTCGACCAGAAAGCGGTCGGCAGCGGCCACACTGAGTTCGTAGTGGAAGCCGGAGACGTTGAAATTGAAGAAGGAATGCTCGGCGTTCTCGAAATCGACGAGCTCCACTTGATTCCTCCGCCAGCGCATGGCGCGCCGGAATTTTTCCGCCGTGGCGAAGGGGGTGACCCGGTCTTTTTTTCCGTGGAAGAGGATGATGGGCGGGGCCTTGCGGCGAACCGCGCGGAGGGGGCTGAGTCGCTTGGCGGTGGAGCGATCTTTGAAGCGCGCCAGAATCGTGCGCGGCAGGGGATCGAGCAGAGCGCTGAAAAGCAGCAGGGCTGCGGCCTGGTAAGCGGGGGGACTTTCGCCTTTACGGAGTTTTGGCAGGGCCAGTGCCAAGGCCAGAAAGGCACCTCCGGCGGCACCGCCGATGATGACTTTCTCGGGATCGACGCCGAAGTGGGGATCGTGCTCGAGGAGCCACTGGAGGAAGTGGCGGAGGTCATCGAGCGCCTCCTCCGGGCCACTGCCGTGAACGGATGCCACGCGGGTCTCCAGAGTCACGGTCACGGCTCCGCGCTGGGCGAAGTGAAGGCAGTGCGGGACGAACTGGGTCGACATGGGACTCTCCCAAAAGCCGCCGTGGAGGAAAACGACGAGGGGGCGCCGGTCGCCGGGTTCGAAGCCCAGCGGGGTGAAAAAGTGGGCCAGGAGGGGACCTTCCTTGGTCCGCTGGTATTCGAAGGAAGTGGCCGACTTCAGCATTTCCCGCTGGCGTGCTTGGCCGATCAGCGGGGTTTTTTGGAGCAGGCTCATCGAATCGGTCGGGGAGGAGAGGGAGCGGGCTGGTGCCGGTCGCGAAAAGAATTGTTATCTCCGGGGCGGCCTTGTCCAATCCATTTCATCCATGCGTCGTTTCCTCTTTTTCCTACTTGTCTTCGCGGTGCCGTTCGTATCAGCGGCGCGGGAGTTGCCGACCGATGCACAGGTTGCTGCGGCTTTGCGGGCCAGTTACCAGCGCTGGCGGGGGGCGATGCTTCGAAAGGATGTCGAGGCTTGGCGTCGTGCGACGGCAGAGCATCGGCAGGTGGAGGTCCGCAATCAGCTGCTTTCTGAAAAGCGCGCATTCCCGGCGGCTTTGTTCCAACTGCCCGCGCCTCCACCGGCTTTGGACGGCCTGAAGTTGATTCATCTTTCGCGTCGTGGTGCGACGGCGACGGTGGCGTTTTTCGGCAGGGTGAATTTCGGGGTTGGGGGTGAGCCGACGGAAAATCTGATGGTGCTGTCCTTCGTCGAGAGTGGCGGCTGGAGGTATGATCGGGCGGATTTCGTCAATCTCTCCGCCTTGCCGGAGGTGCGAAAGGAATTGGTGGCGGGGGATTTTCGTTACGTGGCGGAGACTCCGGAGTTTCAGGCGAGCGGCGTGGTGCCGCAGACGCCGCCGGTGGTGCCGCGGGCTCGCTACATCGCGAAGGTGTATGTTTTTTGCCCGGGGCGCGAGGTGCAGGTGCAGGTGAACCAACTGAGCCGGCATCGCTTCGCCAATGCCAAGGATGCGGAGTTGGTGCTTGGCGGGGCGAAGGACGGGGTGAACACGATCACCTACACGGCGAAGGCGCTGGAGGGTGGGACGGGCAGGGAAGCGCTGGCGATCCGGGTTTATCTGATGTCGGAGATCGAGGGGAATCCGCCGATCAAGGCCTATGAGTATCAGCTTCGTGAGGGTGAGAGCTTGAAGCCCTTCGGCACGACGACGTTCCGGGTCGATGCCGCTGCGGCGACGAAATTGGTTCCGCCTGGCTTCTAAGGCCTCCGCTCCGGTGGCGCTTGGCGCAGGCGGCGCTTGAGTTTGGATCAGGCCTCGGGTTTGCTCGAACCCATGAGCGATCCCGCCTGCCCGATGTGTGAAATGGCCGAAGTACTGAGCCGTGGAGATCTTCACGAGTGCCTGACCTGCGGGCATGAGTGGAAATCGGATGCCGTGCCCGAGGAAGCGGAGGGGGATCGGGTCGTCAAGGACGCCTACGGCAACGTGTTGGCGAACGGCGACGTGGTCGCGATGATCAAGGATCTGAAATTGAAGGGCTCCTCGCAGACGCTGAAGATTGGCACCAAGTCGAATGCGATTCGGCTGGTCGATGGCGATCACGAGATTTCCTGCAAGATGGATGGGATCGCGATCGGGCTGAAGGCCTGCTTTGTGAAGAAGGTTGGAGCTTGAGCATTCGGATGCCTGTTTCTGCCGCCACGCTGCGCTTGTCCCATCTCATCCCGCGCTTGGTGGTGGGGGCTGTGTGGATTTTCCACGGACTCTACAGCAAACTGCTCGACGGCATTCCGCGGCATCGAATGATCGTCGCCCGCGTCCTTGGTGAAGAGTTCGCCGAGGTCGCCACCGTGGTGGTCGGATTGCTCGAGGTCCTGCTGGGGCTTTGGGTGCTGAGTCGGATGCTGCCGCGGGCCTGTGCGGTGGTGCAGACCCTTGCTCTGCTTGCGATGAACTCGCTGGAAATTGCGCGTGCGCCGGACTTGTTGGTCTCGGCACCTGGAATGCTCCTCCTGAATGCCGGTTTTCTGGCGCTCGCTTGGTATGGGGCCACGCGGTCTCGCGGGCTCAGTCGAGCCAGCCCGCCTGCAGCGCGCCGCAGGCCGTGAAGAGGGCGCTTAGCGCGATCCAGATGAGGGTGAAGACCCCGTGCAGGATGGTTTCAAGTCGTTTGCCGCGCCATAGGCTGGCGGGATAGACGAAGTGCTGGAAATAGAGGCGCAGGGTCCAGAATCCGGCGAAGGACCATGAGATCCAGGCTCCGGCCCGGGTAGGAGTGAGGAAGATGGTCGGTTCCAAAAGGCAGGGGAGGCCCATGATGACGAGCAGCAGGCAGATGAAGAAGGTGTGGACATGGAAGATGGCCTCGTTGGCTGCTTGGAGTTTTTTGCCGTCCTCCCGCCAGCCGAGTTGCCGACCGATCGGGATGTGCAGGAAGGCGAGGAGAATGAGTCCGGCGCCGGCGATGCGGAGGAAGATTGGAAGGACGTCGATCATGAGGGCACGAGAACGAAGAAGCGAACCCAGGGGGTGACGGAGAATTCGTCGGCTGCTCGGAGTCCTGCGGCCTGCCAGCAGCGTTGCCAGCTTTTGGCGGAGTGAAAGTGCAGGAAGCCGGGGCCGAAGGCGATGAAGTTGGCGGGGTTGCGGAGGTGCTCGGCGAGAACGATGCGTCCGCCGGTTTTGAGGCAGCGGCGGGCTTCGCGAAACCAAGCGATCCGTTCGTTTTCCAGACGGAATTCGTGGATGGCGAGGAGTCCGAAGATGAGGTCGCTGCTGCCAGAATCGATTGGCCAGTGGTCGAAGGAGGCCGCGATGGTGCCGGGAGAGGGCGGATGGGATTGTCTCGCCCGATGGATCGAGGCCTCGGGCATGCGAGCGGGGTCGAAGTGGTCGAGCGTGGTCCAACTCGGGACTTGGAGGCTGGCCTTGAGCGCTTCCGAGATTTCGTCCAGCCCGGAGTGGCAGAATGCGATCCGAGTCGGCTTCGAATTGCCGATCGCCCGTGTGAGCCAGCCGAAGCGGTAGAGGTCGGAGCGGTCGTAGATCCAATGGGAGACGCCGAGGGAGACGAAGATGAAGTAGCCTGATCCGGCGATGGCGGTGGCGCAGGCGATGCGGAGGAGGGTGGAATCGGCAAGGATGAGTCCGGCGCAAGCGGCGTGAAAAGCAATCGCTGCCGCGGTGTAGAAGCCACGGTTGAAGTTGAGGATATTGAGCAGCCCGTCCCAGGGTCCGCGAGGAGTCATGCCGGACCTCCCGCTTTCATGATGCGTCCGCGTTGCCAGCGGTAGGGGATCTGGTCGACGGCGAAGGCATTTGCGGCGATGGGGGCGATGCCTTGGAGGGGTGGCTGGTCGAAGAGTGCGACTTGCCATGACTCCAATGCGATGGGTCGTGGCGTCCAGTCGTCGCGGGTGCCTTCGACAACGACGAAAGCTCCGTCCTTTCGCGGACTGAAGGTGAAGGGCATGGGTCCGGCGAAGCGTCTCGCGGTCCGCCAATCCGGAAAAGGCGAGCCGGTGGGAAGCGGGATATCGCCGCCGCGGTCGTCGATCCGCAGATCAAGCGAGCGGCTGCCCTTGCAGTTCGTGCGGACATGCGTGCGCGTGCCATCGGTTTCGATACTGAGGTTCACGTGGCGATAGGCGTAGCCGGTCATCAGGTTACCGAGGTGGACCATGCGCCGCTGGTCGGTTTCGCTGCCGATGATTTTCAGCCCGCGCAGGCATCGTCCGGAAGCGGTTTGGAATCGGGTGAAAATCCGGTAACCCGCCAAGAAGAAATCTTGTCCCAGCGCGGCGGGAAAGCCGAGTGGGCGGAGGTTTCGGGTCCAGACGAGTGCGATGGTGATGAAGCCGAGGCCGTCGTAGGTATCCAGCTCCAAGCCGGGCGGCAGCATGGGTTGCAGGGTTTTCTCCGGGTAAGCGAAAGAAATCGCGAGCACCCGCTCGAGCGTCGCTACGACGGGGAAGGGGTGGCGCTTGAGGAAATCCATGTTCGCTCAGGGCTTGCGGCCTTCTTCGACGTCCATGAGGTCGAAGAAGGTGAGCAGGTCATCGCGTTGGGAAAGTCCGGCTTCCTCCTTGCTGAGGAGGAGGCTCGGTGTGCCGGTGTCGCGCCAGCCGCGTTTTTGCATGAAGGTGTTCCAGACCTCGATCTGCTCGGCATCGGGCCGACGTCCTGCGGCGAGGCAGCGTTCGAGGATTTCTTCATCCGAGCCACCGGCCCGCACGCTGGCGGTGAAGGTTTCCCAAGAAATGCCGAGGAAACGGCAGAATCGGTCGTCGAAGGTGCGCTTGCCGGGAATCAACCCGATGTGGTAGCCGGTTGGCAATTTGCCGGCATCGTCCAGCCGGACCTTGTCGATCAGGCGCGCGACGAGGACGATGCCCGAGACGCATGCGTGGGGGCTGCGGATGGGGAAAGACATGGCGACGACGCTTTGGCTGAGCCGAAATGAATGCGAGTGACGAATCGCGGCATCAGGCGGGAGTGTAGACCTCCGCGCCCTTTTCGACGAATTCCTTGCTCTTTTCCTCCATGCCTTTGGCGATGGCGTCTTCCTCGGCGATCCCTTGTTCGGCGGCGTATTGGCGGACGTCCTCGCTGATTTTCATCGAGCAGAAGTGCGGGCCGCACATCGAGCAGAAGTGGGCGGTCTTCGCGCCGTCCTGCGGCAGGGTTTCGTCGTGGAATTCGCGGGCGGTGACGGGGTCGAGGCCCAGGTTGAACTGGTCTTCCCAGCGGAATTCGAAGCGGGCCTTGCTGAGGGCGTTGTCGCGGTACTGGGCGCCGGGGTGGCCTTTGGCAAGGTCGGCGGCGTGGGCGGCGAGTTTGTAGGTGATGACGCCGGCCTTGACGTCCTGCTTGTTCGGCAGGCCGAGGTGTTCCTTCGGGGTGACGTAGCAGAGCATGGCGCAGCCGTACCAGCCGATCATCGCGGCACCGATGCCACTGGTGATGTGGTCGTAGCCGGGGGCGATGTCGGTGGTGAGTGGCCCGAGGGTGTAGAAGGGGGCCTCGTGGCACCACTCGAGCTGCTTGGCCATGTTTTCCTCGATCATGTGCATCGGGACGTGGCCGGGGCCTTCGTTCATCACCTGACAGCCCTTGGCCCAAGCGCGGCGGGTGAGTTCGCCTTGCACTTCGAGCTCGCCGAACTGGGCCTTGTCGTTCGCGTCGGCGATTGAGCCCGGCCGCAGGCCATCGCCGATCGAAAAGGAGACATCGTAGGCGGCGCAGATGTCACAGATTTCATCCCAGTGGGTGTAGAGGAAGTTCTCCTTGTGATGGGCGAGGCACCATTTCGCCATGATGGAGCCGCCGCGGGAAACGATGCCGGTCATCCGGCTGGCGGTCATCGGGACGAAGCGCAGCAGCACGCCGGCGTGGATGGTGAAGTAGTCGACGCCTTGTTCCGCCTGCTCGATGAGGGTGTCGCGGTAGAGTTCCCAGGTGAGGTCCTCGGCCTTGCCGTTGACCTTCTCGAGTGCCTGGTAGATCGGCACGGTGCCGATGGGCACGGGCGAGTTGCGAAGGATCCACTCGCGGGTGGCGTGGATGTTTTTGCCGGTGGAGAGGTCCATCACGGTGTCGGCGCCCCACTTGGTGGCCCAGCGCATCTTCTCGACTTCCTCCTCGATCGACGAGGCGACAGCGGAGTTACCGATGTTCGCGTTGATCTTCACCAGGAAATTGCGGCCGATGATCATGGGCTCGCACTCGGGGTGATTCACATTGAGCGGGATGATCGCGCGACCGGCGGCGACTTCGCTGCGGACGAACTCCGGGGTGATCTCGGCGGGGATGCGCTGGGGGAATCGCTTGAAGATGCCGGGGGTGTAGGGGCTATCGAGCGACTGGGTGGAACCGGCGTGCTGCTTGTCCAAATGATTGCGGACGATGTCCTCCTTCATGTCCGCGATCTTCGCGCGGCGCATGTTTTCGCGGATGGCGATGAACTCCATCTCGGGTGTGATGATGCCCTGGTCGGCATACCACTTCTGCGTGACCGGCTTGCCGGTGGCACGGAGTGGGCGGCGGCGTTCGGCGGTGAGACCGGGGAATTCGACGAACTTGTTGGCGCGTTCCGATTTGGACGCGAACTCGACATGCTTTTCGGTGAGGTAGCCGTTGTCCTGCGGTTGCACGGCGCGGCCCTCGTAGGCTTCCACGTCGCCGCGGGCGAGGATCCAGTCGCGGCGGAGGGCGGGCAGGCCTTCGTCGGAGCTCCCGGTGAAAGCGGGATCGCCCCAGGGACCGGAGCAGTCGTAAACCCGGACGGCTTCGTTTTTCTCGATGCGGCCGTTGAAAGACTTGGTGTCGGAGAGGGCGATCTCGCGCATCGGCACGCGAACTTCCGGGTGGAGTTCGCCCTGGACGTAAACGCGGGTGGAGGCCGGGAGCTGGGTGCGGGATTCGTCGTGGGTGGAGCCGGTGCTTTCGTCAGGGGCGATCATGATTCGAGATGGTGGATGGGAGATGGCGGATGAAAATGAAAAGGCCGCGCTGAAGGGGGCGCGGCCGGAGGGAGAGAGTTCGATGATGACGAGCTTCCTACGGCGGTGCGACCCGCTTCAGGTTCGGAGGATTTTCGCCGCGTGCGTCGGCGATTCTCAGTTCCCCGGTCGTGGAACTCTCCTGTCGTGTGCTGCGGACTCTAGGGAGCCCGGGCGGAGTGCCAAGTGAGAAGTGGTGGCTACTTTTTTCCGCAGCCGCAGCCGTGGCCGCAGTTCTTGTTCTTTTTCCGGCCTGCTTTGCTGGCGAGGAAAAGGAGGGCGAGGATCACCGCGGCGAGGGCGGCCCAGGATTGCCAATCGTTCATGTCAGAGGAAGATGGAGCCGATTTGGAAGACTGCAAAGGCGGCGAGCCAGGCGAAAGCGCTCATGAAGACAAACTGGGCGGCGGCCCATCTCCATGAACCGGCCTCGCGGGCGACCACGGCGCTGGTGGGCAGGCATTGCAGGGCGTAGATGAAAAAGACGAGCAGGGCGAGGATGGCCGGCAGTGTGAACATGGGGCGGCCGTCGGGCCAGGTTTCGGTGGCGAGTTTCTTGCGCAGCGCGGTCCAGGTTTCCTCGTCGTTTTCGCCCTGCTCGACGCGGAAGAGTTGGGTCATCGATGAGACGAAGACCTCGCGCGCGGCGAAGGAGGTGAGGATCGCCGTGCCGGTGCGCGCGTCGAGCCCGAGGGGGGCGGCGATGGGTTCGACGATCTTGCCGACGCGGCCCATGGTGGAGTGGGCGAGTTGCTCGGCGGGGTCGTCGCTGCTGGACTTGGGGTAAGTCTGAGCCGCCCAGAGCAGGATATTGATGGCGAGGATGAGGGTGCCGGCTTTTTGCAGGAAGGACCAGCCGCGGCCACCGACATGGCGGAAAATGTAGCTCCACTGGGGCGCGCGGTAGGGAGGGAGCTCCAGCATGAAATGGTGTTTGACCTCATCGGGCCCCAACTTTCCGCGGAGCAGTCGGGCGACGCCGAGTGCGGCGAGGGTGCCAAGGGCGTAGATGGCGAGGAAAATGGCGGCTTGCTCGAAGGTGCTGGCTTTTCCGCTGAGGAGCATGGGGACGAGCACCAGATAGACCGGGAGGCGGGCGGAGCAGCTCATCCAGGGGGCGACGAAGATGGTCACGAGTCGTTCTTTCGCGGAGTCGATGGTGCGGGTCGCCATGATGCCGGGAATGGCGCAGGCGTAGGAGCTGAAGAGGGGCAAGAACGCCTTTCCGCTGAGTCCGGCGCGACCCATCAGGCCGTCCATCAGAAAGGCGGCGCGTGCCATGTAGCCGGAGCTCTCGAGAAGGCCGATGAAGAAGAAGAGAAGCAGGATTTGGGGGAGAAAGACGACCACGCTGCCAACGCCACCGATGATGCCATCGACGATCAATCCGCGGAGATCGCCGTCGGGCATGAGGGTCGTGACTCGCTCGGCGAGGAGGGACTGCAGGGATTCGATCCAGCCCATGGGGACGCTGGCGAAGGAAAAGATCGACCAAAAGACCAGTAGCATCAGCCCGATGAAGGCGAGCGCGCCCCAGAGCGGGTGAAGCAACCAGGAGTCGAGCTTGTCAGAGCGGGTGCTGGAATGGTGATCCGGTCGACGGGCAGCGACTTCGCAGATTTGGAAAACGCGGCTGCGTCGGCGGGCGGCGATTTCTTCCTCGGGGCCGGACTTCCAGGGGGCCTCTGGGCGGGCGGGAAAGGGGTGGCGGAGTGCTTGTTTGAGTTCGAGCACCCCTTTGCCGACGTTGGCTTGCAGGGCGACGACCGGGACTCCGAGTTCTTCGGCAAGTTTCGCCGGGTCGAGCCGCAGGCCGACCTGCTCGGCGAAATCGATCATGTTGAGCGCGATCACCACGGGCAGGCCGAGCTCGATGACTTCGAGGGCGAGGACGAGGTGGCGCTCGAGGTTGGAGGCGTCGAGGACGCAGACCACGAGGTCGGGTCGCGCTTCTCCGGGAAACTCGCCGAGCAGGGTCTTGCGGGTGATTTCCTGATCGGGGCTGCTGCCATCGAGCGCGTAGCATCCGGGCAGGTCGACGAGCTGGAGTTTGCGGCCGTGGGGGGTGAAGAATTCGCCGGATTTTCGTTCGACGGTGACTCCGGCGTAATTGCCGGTGCGCTGGGCGGCACCGGTCAGTGCGTTGAAAAGCGTCGTCTTTCCAGCATTGGGATTGCCGACGAGGGCGATCGTTTCGAGGGGATCGGGCATCGTCAATTCAAGCGACGGCGACCATGACCTGGTTCGCCAGTTCGCGGCTGAGGGCGAGGCGGGTGCCGCAGACCGAACAGATCAAATTGCGGCCATCGGCCAGTTTGCGGACTTGCAGGCTCTCGCAAAAGCCGAGCTGGCGGAGTTGCTCACAGGCAGGGCCATTGAGGAAGCGGATGCGAAAGTCGCAGCCGACCTTTGCCTGGCTCAGGCTGAGCAGGCTGTCCGCTTGCAGGTCATTGGCGGTCGCAAGTCCCATTGCGGGGGAATGCTCGTGTAATTGAGACGAATTTGCAACAAGAAAACTGGAGCTTTGGTGGTTGGGGTCGGGGGTCGGGGGGCTGGTTAATAAATGGTAGGGACTGACCGCTAGGCGGTCCCACTTTACCTGCGGCGGCGGAGGCGGTTCCTTGGCGAGTGCCTCTGCGATCCGCCCTCGGGGGTGAAAGTCGGCCGGCCCGGCGGTCCAGCCCTACCTTTTTAGGAATGGTAGGGTCCGACTGCCAGGCGGTCCCACTTCACTGGCGGCGGAGGAGGCGGTTCCTTGGCGGGTGCTTTTGCGATCCGCCCTCGGGGGTGAAAGTCGGCCGGCCCGGCGGTCCAGCCCTACCTTTTTAGGAATGGTAGGGAACGACTGCTAGGCGGTCCCACTTCACCGGCGGCGGAGGAGGCGGTTCCTTGGCGGGTGCTTCTGCGATCCGCCCTCGGGGGTGAAAGTCGGCCGGCCCGGCGGTCCAGCCCTACCTTTTTAGGAATGGTAGGGACCGACTGCCAGGCGGTCCCACTTTACCTGCGGCGGAGGAGGCGGTTCCTTGGCGAGTGCTTCTACGATTCGCCCTCGGGGTGAGAGTCGGCCGGCCCGGCGGTCCAGCCCTACCTTTTTGGGAATGGTAGGGACCGACTGCCAGGCGGTCCCACTTTGCATGCGGCGGCGGAAGAGGCGGTTCCTCGGCGAGTGCTTTTGCGATTCGCCCCTGGGGTGAGAGTCGGCCGGCCCGGCGGTCCAGCCCTAACTTTTTTGGAATGGTAGGGACCGACTGCCAGGCGGTCCGACTTTACCGGCGGTGGAAGAGGCGGTTCCTTGGCGGGTGCTTCTGCGATTCGCCCTCGGGGGTGAGAGTCGGCCGGCCCGGCGGTCCAGCCCTACCTTTTTAGGAATGGTAGGGACCGACTGCTAGGCGGTCCCACTTTACCGGCGGTGGAAAAGGCGAGGGATTGGTGGGATAAGAGTCTTGTTCGGGGCTGGTGTTCGGGGCTGGTGTTCGGGGCTGGTGTTCGGGGCTGGTGTTCGGGGCTGGTGTTCGGGGCTGGTGTTCGGGGCTGTGCCCGGGCCAGCAGGCTGGCTCCGGGAAAGCTGCAGCAGGCTGCAGCAGTCCAAGGGGGACATGCTGGTGCGGCTTTATGATTTGCCGGAGAGCGGCGGCCTTTATGCGAAGGTGGGGGCGCAGGGGATCACGCTGCGGCGGGCCCGGGCTTTTGAGAAACATACGGTCGCTGACTTCGTCCGGACTCATTTTTCGGCGAAGTGGGTGAGCGAGGTCGAGGTGGCCCTGTCCCGGCAACCGGTGGCTTGTTTCATCGCGACCCATGAGAAGGCGATTCTCGGGTTCGCGTGCTACGACACCACGATGCGTGGATTTTTTGGTCCGACCGGGGTGGCGGAGTCCGCGCGGGGGACGGGGATCGGTAAGGCGCTGCTGTTCAAGTCGCTGGAGGCCTTGAGAGAATTGGGACACGCGTATGCTTTCATCGGCGGGGTCGGGCCGTGGGAATTTTATGCCAAGGCCTGTGGCGCGGTGGAAATTCCGGGTAGCGATCCGGGGATTTACGGAGACATCCTGCCCTGATGGCCACAAGTCCGGGGAAGATTTTGCAGACAAATCCAGGGTCGGGGGGCATTTTTGACACGCATGGAGATTTCCGCATCGACGGCATGGAAGGCGTGGCTGGCCGAGTTCGGCCCGCGCCTGCTGCTGTTCGCGCGCGGATGGGCGCCGAGTCGGCACGATGCCGAGGATTTGGTGCAGGAGGCGGTGTTGCGGCTTTGGCACTATCAGGAAGACAAGGGCGGCGGGGTGCCGGATCTTCCTCTGGCGTTTTCGACGATCCGTTTTTGCGGGCTGAACCATCACCGCTCGGAAAGCCGGCGGCGAAAGCGTGAGGAATCGATCATCTATCTGAATGACTTCACGGATGTCTGGTTGGATCCTTCGGTGGAGGATGACGAGGACGCCGAGCATTTGCGGAATGCGGTGCAGAGGCTGAGTCCGAAGCTGCGCGAGGTGATCACGATGAAGATTTGGGGTGGCTTGACCTTTGCGGAGATTTCGGAGGCCTTGGCCATTTCCGGGAACACGGCGGCGTCGCGCTATCGTTACGCCTTGGAACAACTGGCGCAGGATATGCGTCGTCTGAAGGAGGAACGTCATGGAATCGCCTGAAGAGTTGGAAAAAGCCTTGTCGCGTTTGATGCCCTCCGCGCTGAGCGAGGGGGGGCTTCGTTCTCTGGACGAGCTGATCGATGGATTGGCTGCGGGGGAGGATCGGGTGCCATCAACCCCGGTGAAGGGATTTTCCTGGCAGTGGCTGGCGGGGGGTGCTGCGGCGGCCGCGGCCGTGGTGTTGGCGGTGACTTTCCCTTTCGCCGCGCCGCAGGATTCGCTCCGCGGGGGCGGGCTTGCGGGGGGTGGGCGCGGAATCGAGAGCGGGATGCTCAAGATCGGGCATTCCGAGCGGGTGGAGGCAGCGGTGCCGGAAGATTGGCTGTCGGAGAGCGACGGGGTTGCGCATCGTGCCTGGCGACTGCGGGTGGTCGATGTGGAGCGTTTGCAGGACCTTGAGACGGGCTACGAGGTGAGTGTGTCCCGTCCTCGGGAACAGGTGGTTTTGATGCCGGTGACCGCTTTTTGAATCCGATGAAGCCCGCTCTTTTGTTGTTGTTAGCCTTGTCCGGACTCGCGCTTGCAGAGAAGTCGGCCACCGATGCCGCTGCGGCGGGTCGGATTCTGCGAGGGGTGGGTCAGGCGCCTTGGTTGGGCTTGAGTGTGGGGCCTTTGGATGACGCGGTGCGGGCGCAGGTCCCGGAGTTGCCGCTGGGTTTCGGTTTTGTGGTGAGCGCCGTGGAGTCGGGCAGCCCGGCGGAGTCGGCCGGGCTGCGTCCTTTGGATCTGCTTTGGAAGCTCGACGACCAGTGGATCGCGAACGAGGCCCAATTGTTCGCTTTGTTGCGGTTGCGCCAGCCGGGTGAGCGGGTGCTGCTCGGGATCTTTCGATCGGGGCAGGCTCTGGCTTTGCCGGTCGCGCTTGGAAATTTGCCAGAAGAACGGATGTTGGCGCGTTTGCCGGAGGCGGTCCGCCCGGTAGTAGGCGATGTTCCGATGAAAGTGCTGAAGCCTGCCGAGCGCAGTGCTGAGATTGAGACGGTGGATGGCAAGGCGGTGTTGATGCTGGTGGGTGGACGGGCTGAAGTGCGGATCGTCGGCAGCTCCGGAACCGTCATTTACGAGGGGCCAGTCGCTGGTCCCGAAGGCGTTTCGCAGGTTCCGGATCCTTGGAAGCCGCGGGTGGGAGCCTTGGAGCGGGCCTTGGCCCACGCGCTGAAACCATCGGCGCCGAGGCCTCGTGTGGGAGTCGCTGTTTCGGGCGAAGTGAAGTGACGAACTTGAAAAGCTCGGGAAGGGCCTTGCGTTTTCCGGGGCGGCTTCCCATTTTGCCCCGACATGCATCCCGATTTGGCGAAATTGCTCGAGGCCGGAAGAATCAATCAAGCCGTCGCGGGGCGTCTCGATCAGCTCGCTCCCGGAAAGTTCTGCCTGCACAAGGCTTGGGGAGCGGGCAAGGTTGTGGACTGGGACCTCTCGGCGAAAAAAGTCACCATCGACTTCGAACAAAGCAGCGGGCAGGTGATGGACCTGCAGTTCGCCTTGCAGCGGACCGAGGTGCTGGACCCGGGCGATTTCCGCGCGAAGAAGGTCGAGCAGCTCGAGGAGCTGCGCTCGCTTTCCAAGAGCGATTCGGTGGCGCTGGTCGTTCATCTTCTGGAGAGCCATGGCGGCACGATGTCCGTCGACGCCTTGGAACGGGAGTTGAGCGGAGCGGTGGTTCCCGCCGACGAGTTCCGCAAGTGGTGGGATGCCGCCAAGCGCTCTCTCCGCGAGAGCAAGCGGGTGATCGTTCCCTCTCGCCGCACCGAGCCGCTTTCCTTGCGCTCGGGCGACATGAGCCCGGCCGAGGCCCTGGTGTCGGACTTCGAGCAAGCGCGCGACCTCAAGACGATGTCGAAGGCGCTCGAGGCGATCACCGGCGATGTCGCTCTTTTCAAGGCTGATCCGGCTGCCTTGCAGCGCCTGCTTGCGGGGATCAACGAGGTGGCTTCCAAGAGCATCCGCATTCAGCTCGGGCCTGCGATCGAGTTGCTTTCCGCTCGCGACGAGCTGGTGAAGGCTTTCCGCGACATCGAGCTGCCAGCCGAGTCGCTGCGCTTGTCCGACGTGCTTGCGGCCGAGGAACATCGTTTGGCCGATGCCCTGACGGCGCTCTCGGCGGGTCGCCAGCGGGCGATTTACGATGAGTTCAATGTGGCATTCGGCGACCGCTGGGTTCAGGTGCTCACTTTCATCTTCGACAAGGTCGGATCGCGCGGGGTGGTGGAGATCGCTAAGCTGCTCCATGAGCAGGGCTTCATGAAGACCCTCGAAGCGCACTTGGTTTCCGCTTTGGCGCGTCGTTCTCTTGGGACCGATGCCTTGATCTGGGTATGCCGCGAGCGAAACGATACGGCTTCCGGGATTTTCAGCAGCGAGGTGGGTGCCTGCATCCTGAACTTGCTGGAGACGGATCACCTGTCCGACGGGCCGCGCAAGACGACGCGTTTGCAGAGTCTGGTGTCCGACGACAAGGACCTGCTTGGAGACATCGTGGGTTCGATGGATGTCAACGAGGCGCGCAACTTCGGTCGCCGCCTGATGGAGTGCCCGGTATTCAATGATCTCGACCGCAAGTCGCTGATGGCTCGTGTGATCAAGGCCCGTCCGGAGACCGGCGAGCTGGTCAGCGGTCAGAAGTCCCAGAAGGAAGAAGAGCTGCTCGTTTCCTGGCCCAGCTTGGAGCGCAAGAAGGAGGAGCTGGACGACATCATTCGCAACCGCATCCCGCAGAACACGAAAGACATTTCGATCGCCCGCGAATACGGCGACCTGCGCGAGAACTTCGAATACAAGTCCGCCAAGGATCAGCAGAAGTATCTCAACAACCGCAAGTCGGAGCTCCAGCGCGATATCTCCCGCGCCCGCGGCACCGATTTCAAGGGCGTGGATGCCAGCACGGTGAACATCGGAACGGTGGTCACCCTGACCGGTGGGGCCGGCGATCAGGTCACTTACAGCGTCTTGGGTGCCTGGGATTCCGATCCGGAGAAGAAGGAGCTTTCCTATCTCTCCGAGCTGGGTGCCGCTCTGCTCAACAAAAAGCCGGGCGAAACGGTTCAGGTCCGCGACCAGGAATCCGAGGCCGTGAGCACCTACACCATCCAGTCGATCTCGCCCGTCAATCCCTGAGCCTTCGCTTGCGAAACCGCCCGTTCTCCGAGAGGCGGCGACGGGCCTTTTCGCCACCTGGCACCCTTTGTTACCCACCTCGAATTTCTTCCCACATATGGACTACACCACCATCGTTGAAATCCGCGGCCGCGAGGTCATCGACTCCCGCGGCAATCCCACCGTCGAAGTCGACGTTCACCTCGAAGGCGGGGCCATCGGCCGCGCTGCGGTGCCCAGTGGCGCCTCGACCGGCGAACACGAGGCTCATGAGCTGCGCGACGGCGACAAGGCCCGCTACCTCGGCAAGGGCGTGCTGAAGGCGGTCGAAAACGTCAACACCAAGCTGGCCCCCGCACTTTGCGGCATGCGTGCGACGGATCAGGCATCGATCGATGCCGCGATGATCGCGATCGACGGCACGGCGAACAAGAAGGACATCGGCGCGAATGCGATCCTCGGTGTCTCGCTTGCCGTGGCGAAGGCTGCCGCCTCGCAATTGGACCTGCCGCTTTACAAGTACCTCGGCGGCCCGAACGCCAAGGTGCTGCCGGTGCCGATGATGAACATCATCAACGGTGGTGCTCACTCCGACGCCCCGATCGATTTCCAAGAATTCATGATCATGCCGATCGGCGCGCCGACCTTCCGCGAGGCGTTGCGCTACGGTGCGGAGGTCTTCCACTCGCTGAAGAAGGTGCTGCACGACCGCGGTCTTTCCACGGCGGTCGGTGACGAGGGCGGCTTCGCTCCAACCCTTGCTTCCGCGGAAGACGCGCTCGGCGTGATTTCCCAGGCCATCGAAAAGGCCGGCTACAAGGTGGGTGAGGACATCGCGTTCGCCCTCGACGTCGCATCGTCGGAATTCTTCGACGCTTCGAAGAATGCCTACGTGTTCAAGAAGTCCGACAAGTCCGTGAAGAGCGCCGAGGAATTGGTGGCCTTCTATGCCGATCTCCAGAAGCGCTACCCGATCATTTCGATCGAAGACGGTTGCGCGGAGAACGACTGGGCTGGCTGGAAGATTCTGACCGACAAGCTCGGTGCGACCACCCAGCTGGTGGGCGATGATCTCTTCGTCACCAATGTGGATTTCCTTTGGAAGGGCATCAGCACCGGCACGGCGAATTCGATCTTGGTGAAGGTGAATCAGATCGGTTCGCTGACCGAAACCTTCGACGCCGTGGAAATGGCGAAGGAGAACGGCTACACCTCTGTGCTTTCCCATCGCTCCGGTGAGACCGAAGACGCGACCATCGCCGACATCGCGGTGGCGACGAACTGCGGTCAGATTAAGACCGGCTCGATGAGCCGCTCGGATCGGATGGCGAAATACAATCAGCTGCTCCGGATCGAGGAAGAGCTGGGCAACGATGCTGTGTATGGCGTCGGCAAGATGAAGGTTCTCCGCTGAGGTGGGGTTCTGACAAAGATTCCGAAGGGTCTCCCGTGAAAGCGGGAGGCCCTTTCTTTTTTGGGGATGGTGGGGATGGGCGGTCCCATTTTGTCTGGTGCTGCGGAGGCGGTTCATGGGCGGGGTCTTTGGCGTCTCGCCCTCGCGGGGGAAGTGGGCGGGCCCGGCGGTCCCTGCCCTACCTTTGTTAGGTGGGGACCGCTGGGCGGTCCCATTTTGTCTGGTGCCGCGGAGGCGGTTCATGGGCGGAGCCTTTGGCGTTTCGCCCTCGTGGGGGAAGTGGGCGGGCCCGGCGGTCCCTGCCCTACCTTTGTTAGGTGGGGACCGCCGGGCGGTCCCATTTTGTCTGGTGCCGCGGAGGCGGTTCATGGGCGGAGTCTTTGGCGTTTCGCCCTCGCGGGGGAAGTGGGCGGGCCCGGCGGTCCCTGCCCTACCTTTGTTAGGTGGGGACCGCTGGGCGGTCTGGGTTCGCAGGATAAGGCTTTTCAGAGCTCTTGCTTGACCTTGTGGGAAAGGCTTCGCTTTCTGGTGCCGCAGCTCTTTCGAGGAGATAAGTCAGAAAGGTGGATCGCTGCAAAATTGTGTTATCGCCATGAAGATGAAGTTATCGCGCCTTTTGATCGCCGCCGTGCTCCTGGTTCTCCCGGCATGCTCAAAGAAACCCGTCGAGGTGACGGGGCAGCTTTTCGTGGTCACGGAAGGCCGGGACAACATCAAGATGGGCGGGGTTCAGGTTTGGGGCATTCCGGATGAGAACTTTGTGGAAGCGGCGAAGGAGGTGCTGCCGTGGTTTATCGAGGAGGCCACAAAGGAGGCTCAGTTGAGGACAGATGCTTGGAACCAATCCGAAGTTCTCAGTGAGATCCGTGAGATGGAGAAGGGTGTTGGGAAGTCGATTCCTGAGCTTGAGGAAATCTGTGAGGAGTTGGTCGAGGAGTCGGGGATTCCGGAGGATTATCTGAGGAAAGAAGTTTCTAAACAGCTGGCGGTGGATCTCGCGGGCGGAGGTGATCCGATTTATCGCAGAGCAACGTCCAAACTCCTTGATTCCATCGAGGAGAAGCAAGAGATGACCACGGATGCGGATGGGCGATTCTCGGTTGAGGCGAAGGGGAAGACTTGGTTCATCGCTGCTGGTGAACGATCGGTCGGCAGCAAGAAGGAGTCCTATCTTTGGATCAAGGGCTTCGAGCCTTTGACAGGGAGTGCGAAGGCATCGGTCGTTATTTCCAATGATGCTGACATTGACTCCGACCAGCAGCTTCATGAGCTGATTTCGAGGGCGCTTGGAAAGACTGGAGAAATTGAAGAGCCCGGTGCCGCCGGACAGGTTGATGTGTCGGAGAAGCTGAAGCCTCTTTTTGCCAGCAAGCGCGAAGCTGCGGAGGCAGCGACGGCAAAGGCGAAGCGTGAAGTTGCCGAAGCGCGGGTGAGGGCGGCGCGTGAGGCGGCTGAGGCGAGGGTGAGGGCGGCACGTGCGGCGGCTGAGGCGAGGGCGAAGGCGGAACGTGAGGCGGCTGAGGCGAAAGTGAAGGCAGAGCGTGAGGCGGCTGAGTTGCTTGCAAAACAGAAAGCAAATCGCGCTGGGGAGGAGCATGATTTCGAAATCGCGCCCGGCGTTAAGATGAGCTTCTGCTGGTGTCCGGCGGGTGAGTTTCTGATGGGAAGCCCGGAATCCGAGGACGATAGAGGTGACGACGAAGATCAGGTGAAGGTGACGCTGAGCAAGGGCTTTTGGATGGCCAAGACGGAGGTGACTCAGACGCAGTGGGAGGCGGTGATGGGAGAGAATCCGAGTGAGTTCAAGGGAGGTAGCCGCCCTGTCGAGAATGTCAGTTGGAATGATGCCCAAGAGTTTTTGCAGAAGCTCAATGGTCGACTGGGGAATGCAGACGGCGGGAAGATGGTCCTACCGACGGAAGCCCAGTGGGAATATGCGGCGCGGGCGGGACAGCATGGTGTGTATGCCGGTGGTGGCTTGGATGAGGTGGCTTGGTTTGACGGGAACAGTGGTGATGAAACGCATCCGGTTGGTACGAAGAAAGCGAATGCCTGGGGGCTGCACGACATGAGCGGGAATGTCTGGGAGTGGTGTCAGGATTGGTATGATGATGAATTGCCGGGTGGCACTGATCCGAGTGGGCCTGAATCGGGCGCGTACCGGGTGTTCCGGGGCGGCGGCTGGTTCAGCAACGCCGACTACTGCCGCGTCGCGGACCGCGACAACAGCCGCATCCCGTCGCCCCAGTACGACTACGTCGGGTTCCGGGTCGCCCGCAGTTCAGTCCCCTAGAACCCGCGGGCAGCGGAGCGACAGGCGGGACGGAGGCGGAGCCCGTCCTGCCAGAGCGGAGCGGAGGGGATTTTCCGCGAAGCGGGCAGTTTTTTCGGGAATTTTGGCTCCCGAGCCCGATGATCCGCTTCGACTTTTGAGCTTTTCTCTTCCTTTCCCTCTCTCCGTCTTCTCCCGTTTTTTCTTATGAGCCTTCGCATCCTCCACACGGCTGACAATCACATCGGCATTCCCTTTGCGCGGTATCCGGATGGGGTCCGCGAG
This sequence comes from Verrucomicrobiota bacterium, assembly GCA_004293445.1. GTDB lineage: Bacteria > Verrucomicrobiota > Verrucomicrobiia > Verrucomicrobiales > Akkermansiaceae > Haloferula. Next base: position 42,801 of record RDYP01000017.1, read on the forward strand.
CGTTTGCTGGAGGAACGCTTCGCCGCGCTGGAACGGATCGTCGCCACGGCGAATGAGCGTCGTGCCCATTTTCTGGTGGTCGCGGGGGATCTCTTCGACAAGCAGGCGGTTCCGAAGGCGATGGTGGAGCGGACGGTGTCGATCCTGGCGCGGTTCGATGGCGAGCAGGTGCTGGTCCTAGCCGGAAACCACGACTACCACGAGGGCGGCGACAACAAGTTGTGGCGCTGGTTCCGCGAGGCGGCGGAGGGGAGCTGCGTGCTGGCCCTGTCGGAGCCCGGCACCACGCGATTTTCCTGCGACGAAGTGGAAGTTCATTTCCATGCCTGTCCCTGCCCGAGCAAGCACGGCGAGGAGCATCGGATCGGCTGGGTCGCGGACCTGGAGAAGACTGCCGGAGTGCTCCACATCGGTCTGGCGCACGGCAATGTCGAGGGTCTGGGGCTGGATGCCGAGCAGCGCTATTTCAACATGACGGAGCAGGACCTGCGGGCGGCCGGGGTGCACACCTGGTTGCTCGGCCACATCCACGTCCCGGCTCCCGCGGTGGGGACGGTCGGCATGCCCTTGTTCTTCATGCCGGGCATTCACAGCCCAGACTCGGTGAAGTGCAGCCATCCCGGTCACGCGTGGTGGCTCGAGCTCGATGCCGATGGCAGCTGCCGCCACGAGCTCCTGAGCACCGGCGCGCTGAGGTTCGTGCGCTTAAAGCGCGAGCTGCTCGATGCCGGTGGAATCGCCGCGCTGGGGGCGGAGTGCGCTCGGCTCGATGCCGCCAACACGCTGCTCGACCTGCAACTCGGCGGCCGCCTGAAGGAAGTCGAACTGGCGGAGCTGAGGCAGAGGCTGGACGCCCTGAAGCCCGCCTTCCTGCACCTGAGCTGCGAACTGGACATCGCCGCGGTGCTCGATGCCACGGCGATCGCTGCGAAGTTCCCCGAGGGCACGCTGCCGCACGAGCTGCTGCACGCCTTACTCGACGACGCGGCCCATCCGGGCGACGCGCACGACGCTCTCGAAATCATCGAATCCCTCCAACGCGCATGAAGCTCCTCGGCATCCGTCTCCATCCCTTCGGCGGCACGAAGGACCGCCACGTGGCGCTGCAAGAGGGCCTGAACCTTCTTCACGGGCCCAACGAGTTCGGGAAAAGCACGCTGACCCAGGCCTTGTGGCACGCGTTGTTCACCCCGACCAAGCTCCCGCCCGAACGTCTGAAAAAGACCATGGGTCGTTGGTTTCCCCGGCCGCAGGGCAGTCATGCCCGCGTCAGCGTGGAATTCGAGGCGGAGGGACGGACTTGGAACTTGCAGAAGTGCTGGGGGACGGGTGCCGCCTCCTTGCTCACGCCGGCCGATGGGGCATCGATCAGCGATCCCGGCGTGGTCCAAGCGACCCTGGAGCGGCTGGTCCGGCGCAACGAAGCGACCTGGCGGCAGGTGCTTTTCCTGAACCAAGCGCAGCTGACCCGGACGATTGAGGAACTGAAGGCGAATGCGGGGGATATCGATGACTTGCAGCCCCTCCTGGCGGGGGCGGCGGCCATCCCCGGAGACATTCCGGCGGACAAGCTGGTGGAAGCGGTGGACGGGCGGATCGCGGAACATTTCAGTCAGTGGGATCGGCTCGCTGGTGGGCCGAAGGATGGGCGTGGGATCGACAGGCCTTGGGTTCAAAAGGTAGGCCCCTTGCTGGCTGCCTACTACGCGATGGAGACCACGCGGCGGGCGCTGGATGAGGTGAAGGGTTACGAGATCCGGGTGGACCGGGTGCATGCCGGTTTGCGGGAGGCGGAGGCTCGATTCGCTGTGGATCGAGATTTTGTCGCCACGGGCCGGGGCCTGCGGGACGGGCTTGCGCGTCGCGAGGGGCTGGCGGAGCGGGTCACGCGTCTGAATGGCGAGCAGGGCCAGCTGCGGCAAGTGCTCGTCGAGTGGCCGGGCGCGGAGCAGGTGATGGACAACACGCGGGTCGGGATCGAGCAAAGCGCGTCGGCGATCGGCGAGCTGGAACAGGAGCTGGCGAACGCCCGCAAGCGGGCGGCGGCCGAGGAACTGCGGGCTGGGCACGAGCGGTTGGTGAAGGCGCGCGAGGCTTGGCGGACCGCGCTGTCGATGCTGGAGGCGACGCCAGCGATCCCGGCCGAGGCCTTGCGCGAACTGCGTGAGCTGGCGGCGGAGAGCGAGCGGCTGCGGATTCAGATCGCCGCGCAGAAGCTGAGCGCCCGCCTCGAGAGCCGTGCGGAGGTGTCGGTGGACATCGGGCGGGGAGTCGATGCCTTGGAACGGGTCGTCCTGCCTGCCGGCGGCGAGTGGGCAGGTCAGGCGGAAGGAAAGCTGAGGCTGGAAGTCGGGGAACTCAGCATCGAGGTGGCCAGCGGAAGCGGCGACGTGCAGGGATTGTTTTCCCGGCTTGCTGAGAACGATGCGCGGCGGAAGGAAATCCTGAGGGGCTTGAATCTCGAAGATCTGGTGGCGGTCGAGGCTGCCGAATCGCGGCATCGCGAGCGGGTTCAGGAAGAACGGGCTGCGAGGCAAGTGCACGCGGCGGCGCTGCAGGGGAAATCCGAGGAAACCTGGGCGGCGGAGATCGCCGGGCTGGATGCCTTGCCGCCGACCCGTGCGGTGGCGGCGCTGGAGGAAGAACGAGGCAGGGTGCTGACCCGTAAGGCGGAACTGGAAGCCGGGGTCCGACAGGTGCAGGAGAAGGTCGAGCGCTGGCGTCGGGAGTTCGGCGATCTCGATGCGCTGACTTCCATCATCATCGACAAGGCGGCGGCGCTGAAGGAGGCGGAGAGCGAGCTGGGCGCTCTGCCCGGGCTGCCGGATGGCTTCGAGAGCGTGGCGGCCTACCTCGATGTGCTGCGCGTGCGGGAGCAGCGGCAGGCTGCGGCGGCGCAGGAGCTCGAGACCCTGAAGGTCGAGCAAGCGGGCTTGGTGGCCAAGACGCCGCTTCGTACGGCCGAGGAATTGGGCGAGGAGTTGGAGTCGCGCGAGGCGGAGTTCCGGCGGCATGAGGAGAAAGGGCGCGCGCTCATGCGCATCCGAGACAAGCTCGCGGGCATCGTGGCGGAGCGCGGCAATGTGGATCCGATGGCGGGCCTGAGGGCATCGATCGCCCGGAATTTCGAAGCCCTCAGCGGCGGGCGTTATGTCGGTGTGCGGCTGGAAGGTGGCGCGCCGGTCGAGGTGTCGGGAACGGTGACGCTGGAGGCGGGGCTGCTGTCGCAGGGCACGCTCGGGTCGTTGGCACTGGCGACCCGCCTATCGTTGGCGGCGCTTTATCTGAAGGACGCGCAGGGCTTCATGGTGCTCGATGACCCCTTTACCGACATGGATCCCGCGCGTCGTCGGGCGGCGGTCGAGGGTTTGGCGGAGTTTTCGAAGGGTCGCCAAGTCCTGTTTTTCACCTGTCACCCGCAGCATGCGAGTGAATTGCAGGAGCTTGCGGGAGGGCAGGTGGCTGCCTTTTCCGCTTCGTGAGAGCGCGGGCTAGACCTTTTCGAAAGTGCCTGTGGAGTCGCCGATCCGTCGGGCCTTGGCTCCCATGCGATCGAGGAGCGAGAGGTAGAGGTTGGTCATCGGGGTGCCCTCGGGCGCTTCGATGATCCGGCCGGGCTTGAGGGTGCCGTTGCCTTTGCCGGCGAGGAGGAGGGGGAGGTCGTTGTGATTGTGGCGGTTCCCGTCGGCGATGCCGCCGCCGTAAACGATCATCGAGTGGTCGAGCAGCGAGCCCTCGCCTTCGGGGGTGTCGCGCATTTTGCGGAGGAAATGGGCGAGTTGCTCGATGTAGAATCGGTCGATCTTTCCGATGGCTTCGAGCGTGTTGGGATTTCCCCGGTGGTGGGAAAGCTCGTGGTGGGCGGAGTGGATGTCGATTTCCGGGAAGGTCCGGTTGGACCCGTCGTGGGCGAGGAGGAAGGTGGAGACGCGGGTGGTGTCGGTCTGGAAGGCGAGGTGCATCAGGTCGAACATCGTGCGGATGTGCGCGCCGTAGGTTTGCGGGACGCCGTTCGGACGCTGATCCTCGGGGACTTCGACGCGGAACTTTTCGGCGTTTTCGATGCGGCGTTCGACGTCGCGGACGGCGGTGAGGTATTCCTCCATTTTCCCGCGGTCGGTGGAGCCGAGGCGCGATTGGAGGCGTTTGGCATCGTCCATCACGAAATCGAGGATGCTTTGCCGGTAGTGTCGGCGTCGTGCGTCTTCGCGGGCGTTGCCGGAGCCGAACATTTTTTCGAAGACGAGTCGCGGGTCGCGTTCGGCGGGGGCGGGGGTGGATTCGTTGATCCAGGAGAGGTTGAATTGGTAGGCGCAAGAGTATCCGGAATCGCAGTGGCCGGAACTGCGTGGGGGATCGGTCGAAAGTTCGAGGGAAGGGAGTCGGGTGAGGTGGCCGATGTGGCGGGCGGCGATTTGGTCGACGGATTCTCCAACCGCGATATCGGCGCCGGCGGTTTTGCGGGCCTGGCAGCCGGTGAGGAAGGTGGCGTTGGCGCGGGCGTGGTCGCCGGCTCCGTCGCCGTTGGCGAAGGCCTTTTCGTGGTCCAGTCCGCGGAGGACGGAGAAGTGTTCGCGGAGTTCGGCGAGGGGTTCGAGGGTCTTGGAGAGCGTGTGGTTTTTTCCGGAGCCGCTGGGTCGCCAGAGGTCGAGGTTGACGCCGTTCGGGATGTAGATGAAGGCCATCCGGGTGGGGGCGGCGGCTTTGGCGCGGGTGGTGGCTGCCTGAAGAGACGGGAGCGACGGCAGGGCCAGGGTGGTGGCGAGGCTTTTGAGGAAAGTGCGTCGTGGGGTCATGGTCGGGAGGGCTGAGCGTTAGGAATCGCCGCGGCGGTATTGGAAGGGGACGGAATGGACGACGGCGCGGAGGAGGGCGCGGGAACTGCCTTGGGCGGCCTCGGTTTCGGTCACGATGCGGTCGATGGCGGGCTTGTCATACCAATCGAGTCCGCGGCCGAGAGCGTAGGTCAGGAGTCGGGAGGCGATGGCGCGGTGGAAATCGGAGCGATGGTCGGTGACGAGGGCTTTTCGTAGTTCTTCGACCCCGTGGAATTTTCGGCCGTTGGTGAGTTCGCCCGAGTTGTCGATGGGTTTGCCGTTGTCGAGTTCGCGCCAGGCTCCGGTGGCGTCGAAGTTTTCGAGTCCGAAGCCGATGGGGTCCATCATTTTGTGGCAGGACGCGCAGCCGGGGTCGTCGCGGTGGCGTTCCATCTGTTCGCGCAGGCTACTGCGGTCGCCTTGGTGGGAGGGGGGATCGAGCTGGGGGATGTTCGGCGGCGGAGGGGGCGGTGCGGTATCGAGGAGGTTTTCGAGCACGTATTTTCCGCGGAGGACGGGCGAAGTACGAAGCGGATAGGAGGTGAGGAGGTGGAAGGAACCGTGGCCGAGAATGCCGTGTCGGCGAGGGTCTTTTAGCGAGACCATGCGGAAGGCATCGCCGCTGACGCCGGGGATCTGGTAGTGGCTTGCGAGGTCTTGGTTGAGGAAGGTGAAATCGGCATCGAGCAGCCGCGCGATCGGCAGGTCTTGGCGGATGATGTGCGCGAAGAGCATTTCGGTTTCCCGGCGCATGTCGCCTTGCAGCTTGCGTTTGAAGGCGGGGAATTCGCGGCGTGCGGGAACGGCGGCCGAGACATCGCGCAGGCGCAGCCATTGGCCGGCGAAGTTTGAAACGAATTCGCGGGATCGAGGACTGGCGATGAGGCGATCGACCTCGGAATCGAGTTGCTTGCGGAGTTCGCCGCGGCTGGCGAGCTCCATGAGTCGCTGATCGGGCATGCTGCTCCACAGGAAGTAGGAGAGGCGGGTGGCGAGGGAATGTTCGTCAACGAGGTGGATGTGTTCCGCGTTGTCGGGTTCTGGCTGGGGTTCTTCCCGATAGAGGAAAGCGGGGGAGACGAGCATCGCTTCGAGGGCGAGGCGGATGCCGTGTTCGATGTCATCGGCCCCGGCGAGATCGACAAGAGCGAGGTAGCGCGTGACCTCGCCATCGCGGGTGGGGCGGCGGAAGGCCTTGCGTGCGAAAAGATTGAGGACGCGGCTGGCGTAGGCGCGGTCCTGTTCGCCGGGTTTCCGCTCCACGAAGACGCGGCGGTGGCTCGCGGGTTTCCCGGGTGGCGGGCCATCGAGGGGGCCGATGATTCGAAGCGAGTGGATCATCAGATTGCGGTCGCGGCGGTCGGGATCGGGAAAATCGGCGTCCCAGAAGTCGTTGGTGAAGGCCAGTGCGATTTCGAGCGCTTGATTCTTTTGGAGTTGGATTTCGTGCTGGTAGTTGCGGCCTTGGTCGAGGGGAGCGGCGACGGACCATTGGTGGGATTTTTTGCCGTCGAGGTGGAGCTCCATGCTCGGTGGCGTATTGGCTCCCATGGTGCCGCTGGCGGAGACGCTGATGCGGTAGCGGCCGGCCCGGCTTGCTTGGAAGCGGGCGCGCGCCTTGCCGGGGCTGGTGAGGTAGTGGCCGCCTCCGGAGTGGAGTCCGTCGCCTTGCAGCTTGCTGCCATGGAAGTGTCGAGAGGGCCGAGGCATGGGGCCGGGTTTCAAGGCGCGATCCAGCACTTGGCGACCCGCCTCGAGGTAGCGCTCGAGGTGGGCGGGGGAGAGCGTGAGAACGTCGCCGATGGTATCGAAGCCGTAGCCCGAGTCGTCGGGAGGGATGAGGTCGCGGACTTTGAGTTCGAGGCCGAAGAGGTCGCTGAGGGTGTTTTCGTATTCGGTGCGGTTGAGCCGACGGAGAGTGACGCGACCGGGATCGGGTTTGGCGGGGTCGACGGGGAAAACGGCGTCGTCGATCCAGGCGAGTAGTTTTTCGCGTTCGTCATCCGCGGGCTGGTCTTCGTCGAGCGGAGGCATCAGCCGATGGCGGATGTGGTCGCGGATCCGTTTCCAGACTTCGCGATGTTGCCGCATGTCGGAGATCGAGTCATAGCGATCGATGGCCAGCTCGCCTTTCTTCATCCCGTCGGCGTGGCAGTCGTGGCAGTAGGTCTCCATCAGGGGGAGGATTTCCCCCTGCCAGCGGGTTTCCAGTGCCGCGGAGTCCGGCTCGGCACGGGCGCCGGTCGTCAGCGAAAGGCTGGCCGTGGCGAGAAGTCGGGCGCAAGAATGGAAAAATCGGGGCATCGACGGCGGACACTACGGAGCTTTTCGGGCTGGACTGACAGAAAATCGGGATTTCGGCGACTTTGTTGACCGGGGCTGGGAAAGTTGGGGGGGTGGGTTGCTTCGGTGAAAAAAATCTCTTTTTCGTCTTCTTCCTGATCCTTGCTGTGGCGGGGCTTGTGGCGGCTTGTTCCGACTTCGTAGGGGAATACTTCTTGTCGCGTCGCGCCGTGGCTCTAAGACTGCAGAAGCCCTTGAGCTGAAGACTAATGACCCCGGATGACTCTTCTTCTCGCCCGCCCGTTCGAAAGGGTGTGGACCGACATTTTATTCAGTCGGGCGAGCCTCGCTTGCCCGATTTGCAGCGCGTGCGGCGTGCCGGGAGTGTCGGGCAAGCGGGTCGTGTCAGGCGTTCGCGTCGTTCGCGCCGTTCGGGAGACCGGACTGAGGGGGCGACCGGGCGGGTGAGCCGAGAGGTCGCGATTGGTGCGGCTTTGTTGGTGTTGCTTGGTTTTGCCTGTGTTGGATTGTGGCTGCTGGGTCGGATGCGGGCGAAGGGGCGGGAAGAGGCGGGGATATCGACGGCGGCGCCCGAACTGGCGAAGGTGTGGACCGGGCCGCATCCTCATGCGGTGGTCGAGAATTTCACGAAGGCATCGACCCATGCCGAGCGGTTGAAGTGGGTGCGCAATCCGGATCGGGTCGGGAGGGTGATGGAGGCGTTTTTTGCGACGGGTCCGGGCTCGACGGAGAAGATCAAGGGGTCTTTTCCGATGACGGTAGGCACGGTGGGTGAGATGCTTTACGAGAATTATCAGGTGGATCTGGAAGGTGGCGGGCGGCGTTGGCTGAGCGTGTCGGTGGATCCCGATGGGGCCAAGGTGGACTTCGATGCCTATGCGCGGAGGGGTTCGGAGTCGTGGGAGGACCTCCTTTCGGGCAAGGTGCCGGAGGCGGAGGTGATGCGGGTGCAGCTCAAGCCCGGGGGCTTTTACCTGCATGGTTTTTCCGATGAGCTGCGGTGGATGAACTACAAGGCATCCTCTCCCGATTTGGCGGAGGACTTGGACTTGTATGTCGAGCGGGGCGGTCCGGCGGAGGCGATGCTGCTGGAGCAGGGTGAACAAGTGGATCACGTCACCGTGTCGCTTCGTGCGGTGGGGGACAGCGCGGGGCGGCGGCAGTTTGAAATCACCGCGGTAAAGGCGGTGGGCTGGGTATTGGCTGACTAGTCCGGCCGCCACGGATCACTCGGCGAAAGTCTCGAGTCGTCCGGCGATGGCGGCGGGAACCACGGCGGTGACCAGGATGTCATTGTCCTCGTAGTTGGTGGAGAGGACTTTTGCATCGCGGTGGAGCATGCCAAGGAGGTCGGCTCGGCTTTGTGGGATGCGGTAGCGTTGGCGGCGGACGCGATCGGCGAGGACCGCGGAGCAGCGTTGGAGGAGATCTTCCATGCCGAGTCCGGTGAAGGCGGAGATCTTGAGAGCGTCCGGGAAGAGCTGGCGGAGTTCGGCAAGTCGTTCCGGGTCGGTGACGCGGTCGATTTTGTTGAGTACGGTGATGGTTGGCTTGTCGATCGCACCGAGTTCGCCGAGGACCTTGAGGGTGGTCTCGTGAAAGCGTTCGACTTCCGGTGAGGTGGCGTCGAGCACGTGGATCAGGAAATCGGCGAGCACCGCTTCTTCGAGGGTGGCCTTGAAGGCCTCGACCAATCGGTGGGGGAGGTTGCGAACAAAGCCGACCGTGTCGGTGATCAGCAGCGGCTGGCCATCGGGCAGTTCGATCTTGCGAGTGGTGGTGTCGAGGGTGGCGAAGAGCATGTCCTTCGCCATCACGTCGGCCCCGCTGAGTTGGTTGAGGAGGGTGGATTTGCCGGCGTTGGTGTAGCCGACGATCGCGGCGTGGGGCGTCTCCATTTTTTCCCGCTCCTTGCGCTGGGTGGCGCGCTGTTTGCGGACCTCTTCGAGTTCGCGGCGGGCGCGGTCGATGCGGACATGTGCCATCCGACGGTCGACTTCGATTTGCTTTTCACCCATGCCGCGCGCTGCGCCGCCGCCTTGACCGCCGCCTGAGCCGCCTTCGCGGTCGAGGTGGCCCCACATGCGAGCCATGCGAGGCAGGGCGTATTGCATGCGGGCGAGTTCCACCTGGAGGCGTGCCTCCTTCGTTTGGGCGCGCTTGGCAAAGATGTCGAGGATCACCTCTTCGCGGTCGATCACGCAGACATTGGCAGCCTTTTCCCACTCGCGCTGCTGGGATGGAGCGAGTTGGTTGTCGATGACGATGCAATCGCATTCGTGGGCTTTGGCGAGTTCGATGATCTCGGCGGCCTTGCCGGTTCCGCAGAGGAATTTGCGGTGCATTTCGCGGCTGCGGGCGAGGACCTTTTCGACGACTCCGATGCCGAGGGTGGAGACGAGTTCGCCGAGCTCTTCGAGCAGCGCTTCAGACTCTTCTTCCTCGCGGGGGTCGAAATAAAGACGGACTAGCAGGGCGCGCTCGACCAGTTGGGGTTTCTCGCGGACTTCGAACATTCGGCCCAGCGCTTAACATCGGTGGGGGGCGTCTGCGAGGGGGAAAAATCGGCCGGGTGCTGGACAGTCGGGAAGGGTCGCTCATGCTGGGCGGGATGTGTTTTAGAGCGTGGTTCGGATTTCTGTTGGCAGCCTTCGTCGTGGTGGCGGAAGCGGCGCCGAATATCGTGCTCATCCTGGCCGATGATCTGGGTTACGGAGAATTGGGCTGTTACGGCCAGGATCGGATCGCAACGCCACATTTGGACCGCATGGCGGCGGAGGGACTGAAGTTCGAGCGCTTTTATGCCGGAGCTCCGGTTTGTGCGCCATCGCGCTCGGTTTTGATGACGGGTCGCCATACCGGTCACACGCGGGTGCGGGGGAATGCGCCGCGGGATCGTCGTGAGATCCAGGCCTTGCGGCAGGGCGACGTGACGGTGGCGGAGTTGCTGCAAAAGGCGGGCTACGAAACCGCCCTGATCGGCAAGTGGGGTTTGGGCCACGAAGGCAGTGAGGGGGGGCCGGAGCGGCAGGGTTTCGGCCACTTTTTCGGCTATCTGGACCAGCATCACGCGCACAATCCCTATCCGCCGTTCTTGATTCGAAATGGCGAGCGGATCGTCTTGCGCAATGGTCATGTGGCGGGGACTGGCAAGGGTGGTGCGGGAATCGCGGCGACACCTGTGGACTTCGCGCCGGACCTGATGGCGAACGAGGTTTTTGAATGGATCGGCGCGCGTGAGGAAAAGCCTTTTTTCCTGTTTTGGTCGCTGATCACGCCGCATGCCAACAACGAGGGAGCCCGTCACGGGCGTGGGCAGGAAGTGCCGGATTTGGGGGCTTATGCGAACAAACCCTGGCCTTTGGCGGATCGGGCCCATGCGGCGACGATTGCGAGGATGGATGCGGATGTCGGTCGCCTGTTCGCCTTGTTGAAGGAGCGGGGATTGGATGAGCGCACTCTGGTGTTTTTCACAAGTGACAATGGGGCGCATCGCGAGGGGGGCAACGCGCCTGAGTTTTTCGCTGCGAGTGGGCCCCTGCGCGGCATCAAGCGGGATCTGCACGAGGGGGGGATCCGGGTGCCCGGAATTGTGCGTTGGCCGGGGTCGACTCCGGCGGGCGCGAAGTCGGCCTCGGTCCTTGGATTTGCCGATCTGCTACCGACTTTCGCCGCAGTGGCAGGGACTGGGGAGCGGGTGCCGAAGGGGCTGGATGGGATCGATTTCTCGCCCTTGCTCCATGGTCGCACCTATGAACCGCCTGCCGGGCGAGTGATGTATTGGGAATTCCACGAGGCCGGGTTTTCGCAGGCTGTTTTGATGGATTCCCGCTGGAAGGCGATCCGGTCGAAGAGCTTGGATGCGCCGGTGATGATTTACGACTTGGAGGGGGACGCTGGGGAAGAGATCGACCTTGCGGCGAGTCGTGAAGATCTCGTGACGCGGGCGCGGGACCTGTTCCAGAGCGAGCGGAGCGAGTCCGCCGACTGGCCGGTGCGGGGTGAATGAGAGCCGGGTGGAGCTCAGCGCTCGGTTCTGAGCCACTGTTCGTGGCCCCAGAGACCCCAAACCACGCCGGCGAGTCCTGTCGTCAGGAGAGCGATCGGTGCGAGTGAGATCCATTCGCTCAGCGTGGCGCTGGTGGCATCTCCCGTGCCCGGCGTCAGCACCAGAGGAGCGATCAGCACCCAGAGTCGTCCGATCAGAAGCAGGAAGGCTCCTGTTGCAAGGAGCGAACCGCCCCATGAGCGGTAGCGCTGAGAGAGTCGGACAGCGGCCAAGCCAAGGAGGCCGAGGCCGAGGACTCCGAAGGCATCGAGGAGGAAGCCGCCTTTGACGAAGACATCAAGCAAGAGGTTCATGGAGGGGGGATGAGGCGGGGGTGGGGGCTGCGACAGGAGCGGGCGAAGTGGCAGTTTCGAAAATGCCGGCGTGCAGGGCGAGGCCTAGCCCGAAGAGGAGCCATCCGCCGTTCAGAGACAGCATCTTGACGACGTGCCAGACGAGGGCCCAATCGGGATCGACAGGGGCGATGCCGACCATGGACAAGGGGGTGAGGACACCGGCCTGATAGAGCGGCATCACCACGGAGTAGCCGATTGTCAGCATGGAGGCTCCGGCCATCATGCTTCGTGGGGCCCAGCCTTTGGTGCCACGGGTCATCCTCCAAGCGGTCAGCAGGAGAAAGGCGCCCATGACGATCATGAAAACCGGGCGCATGGCACCAGTCGACGCGAGTAGAGAGACGGTGGGGGGAAACGTCATGTCGGATACAAAGTCGATTCGTAAGTCGCTCTGCAAGAGTAAATTAAATCGTATTTTAAGAATACAAAGAGAGGTCGATAAGTGTGTTTTTTTGATGGATGGGGTCTCCTTGAAATCAAGGTTTCTTAGACGATCGCTTGCTCAGAGGAGCGGTGCCGTGGCGATCTTCCCAGTGGGGCTCGATGGGCGGATGGGGATATGGGTTCGCAGGGTGAACGATTCGCTGGATTTGGGGCTTGGAAATCCCGTCGTGGCGGGCTGAATCGCCGCATGTTCAGCGCCAGCAAGCTTTCCGATGACCAGAAGTCCGCTCTTCATGCCTGGGCTGCGGAGGGGGCTTCGATCGCCGACTTGCAGAAGCGCTTGAAGGATCAGTTTGGGATCGCGATCACCTACATGGATGCGCGGTTCATGGTGCTGGATCTTGGCATCGAGCTGCAGGACGCGCCGAAGGAGTCGGCAGCGGTGATTCCAGAAGTGGTGCCTGCCAAGCCGGTGCCGACGGGAGTGGTCGAAGTGACGATGGACAGCCTCGCGCTGCCGGGGGCCTTGATTTCCGGCAAGGTGAGTTTCTCGGATGGCGAAACCGCGATCTGGATGCTGGATCAGTATGGGCGTCCGGGGCTCGATCCCGACACCGTCGGGTATCGTCCCTCGCCGGAGGACATTGCCGACTTCCAGAAGCAGCTCTCGGAGCTGGTCCGCGCCAAGGGGATTTGAAGTCCGAGCCGCGCGGCCTTGGTTAGAACGACCCGTTGAGCTTCCGGCCGGTCCAGAAGATTGCGAGCAGTAGTATGATCCCTGCGACCGTGGCGGCGTGGGACCAGAGTGGCAGGCGATTTTCGATGGGCCGGGGTTCGGGCAGGGCGACGATTTCGCGGATCAGGTCGGGCAGTTGGTCCGGGTGGATCGTGCGGCCTTTGGCGATGCGTGACATTTCCTCGAGCACTTCCGGGCGGGCGGGTTGGCCGATGGGTTCGAGCTCGATGCCTTGGGCGAGCAGCGTGGTTTCGATCGCTTCGGCGTCGGCCTCGTCGATGGCTGCTTTGAGTTTCCATTCGCCGGGTTGGTTGATCTTGAGTCGTCCGGAGTAGGCACCCCACGCACTGTTGTTTTTTTCGAGGCTGATCCGTCGCAGGCTGCCGTCGGGTGCTGTGGCATCGACGAAAACCGTGCCCTCCTCGAGGGGCGTACCGTTGGCATCGAAGGCGTTTGCGTTCAGCGCAACGCTGTCTCCGGGAACCGGGCGCTCGGGGGTGAAGTAGAGTCGGACGCGTTCCCCGGCGGCCATGTTTCTTTGGTAGGACATCCAGCGGGCGACTTGGCCCCAGAAGCGGTAGTGGTATTTGTCTTCCACGCCACGGCGCCAACGCCAGGCAGAATCGATGCCCATGAAAAGCACTTTGCCGTAGCCAGCGCTTTTGGTGATGATGATGGGGATGGGACCGAAGCGGCCGCGGCGGTTGCTGTGGACGGCGAGGACTTCGGCTCCGCCCTTGGATTTGATCACGGGTGCGTGCCAGTGGAAGCCGGGAAGGCTGCGCCAGACTTCGGGGTTCGCTTCCTCGGAGTCGGCGAGCATGGTCAGCAGCGAGCTGCGGCCTTCGCTGGTCAACGTCAGGGGGGAGGCGACGGGGTCGTGGAAGCCGCGCTTGTTGGCATCGTCGAGACTAACGGGAACGAGATCGCCAAGGGCGCTGTCGAGCAGGGTGAACTGGTTGCCCTGCGGGCCGGGCATGAAGACGATACCGCTGGCCTGATTCTCCACGAGGCCGCGGAGCAGTTCGCATTGTTGTTGGGTGAGTTGATCGGGGGCGACGCCGACATCGCCGATGAAGATGACGTCGTAGCTTGAGAGTTCTTCGGGTTTTTCCGGGAAGTCTTGGATGTAGTCGGGCCCGTTGCCTCTGCCGAGTTGGGGGTGGAAGAGAAGGCAGGAGAGTTCGACGCCGGGGTCGCGGGAAAGGGCGTTGCGGAGGTAGCGGTATTCCCAGCGTGGCAGGGAATCGATGACCAGCACCTTGATCGATTCGGGGCGTCCGGAGAGGGCGAATTTGCGGGAATTGTTGGTGGCGATGCGTTCGCCGTCGGCGAGCGGCATGGAGAGTTCGAGGGTCGAGCTTCCTTCTTTTTCGAGTTTCCAAAGAATGGCGTCGTAGGTTTCGGTTCCGGGTGCGAGGACGATTTCCTTGGTCTTTTCCAAGCCGCTGTCGTCGCGCAGGCGGATGGTGGTGCGGACTTCGCGGTCGAGGGAGGAGCGGATGGTGAAGGGGATCTGAACGTTTTCTCCGACGATGCCGTAGGCGGGGGCGCTGACGGTGAGGAGGTCGAGATCGGGCAGACGTTTTTCGCTTCCGACGGGAATGGTGAAGAGCGGGATGCCGCGTTGAAGCAGTTTTTGGGCGGCGACGACGGGAGGGTTGCCGGTGTTGAAATCGCCATCGGAGAGGAGAATGGCAGCGCGGAGATTGGTTTCGTTCTCCAGCAGATCTTCGATGGGTGAAGAAAGGTCGGTGCCTGCGAGAGCGGGTGGGGTATCGGACGAGGGCGCGGAGAAGTCGCGGCGGAAGACTTCGTTGGCTCCGCCTTGTGAGAGAGTTTTCCACAAGGGGCTATCGAGGATGCGGTTCGTCCATGAAGCGCGTGAGATGACTTCACGTTCGGGAGAGAGGAATTCGGGGAGTTCGGCGTCGAGGGTTTCCATCGACTTCGATGCATCGCGAAGGATGACGATCTGCGGCTTGGTTTCGGGGTGGACGACGCTGAGCCACTCGGGTTTCCACAGCAGAAGTACGACGAGTAGCGTACAAAAGAAGCGGAGGGATTCGAGCACGGCGCTGCGCTTCGGGTGCGGGCTGCGTTTGCAAGCGAGGACGGCGAGGGCTCCGATGAGGACGAGCGAGGTCAGCCCGATCGCCAGAGTGGCCGGGGTAGGGGAGAAGTGGAGGTTTTGGAGGTGGAAAGACAAGAGGGGGCAGTGGTCGGTGGTGCTTGCTGTTGATGGCTGGTGGTGTCGAGGCTAGGATTTGCCGGTGTGGGTAGAAAGAGCGCTGGGGATGGTGGCTGGTTTTTTCGGTAGGCATAGCGCGGCCTCAGCGATGAGGAAGCAGAGCATGGCGATGAGGAAGCCACGCCACGCGTCGCGGGAGATCTTGTCCGTGGCCGAGGTGCCGCGGTCTTCGAGGAGTGTGAAGCCGGTTCCTTCGAGCAGCTTGCCGAGCTCTTCGCGGGAGAGGATTTCGGGGGCGTCTTCGGCTGGTGGACGGTTGAGGGCGAGGGTGCGGTCGCCGAGGCGGTGGATGCCGGCTTCGAAGGCGGTGTTGCCGGGGTGGGGCGTGCCGTAATCGTCGAGGCGCGTGTTCGTTTCGCCGGGGCGGGGAGCGGCCTCGCGGCTGCCGAGGGCGGCGAAGTGATCGTCATCGAAGCGTGCGGCACCTTCTGTCACGGCGCGCTGGACGAGGGGCAGGAGGACATCGGCGTCGCCGAGGTTGGACCAGGTGTAGTCGGGGAGCGAGCCCACGAACCAAGCGGTGCCACGGTCGACGATGCGGCGGATGAGGAAGGGTGCGCTGTCGTCCCAGCGGGCGAGGGGCGTGGATTCTCCCTTCGGCAGTCGACGTTTCACGGCTTTGAGTCGATCGGCGGGGATGGGGCTGCCGTCGATGCCATCGCGCAGGAGTCCGTCGTCACGGTCCCAAGAGTCGAGGATGAGGAATTTTCCCCGATCGGACTCGGTGACGGGCGACCACTGGAGATCGAGGAATTTCGTGTCGTTATCTGCGGGCGGCGGGAAGAACAGGATTTCGCCTCCCGCGGAGAGGAAGCGGGTGAGGGATTCCGCGATTGCTCCGCTGGGCAAGGGGGCGGCCCATAGGATGGCGGAGAGGTTTTCGGTTTCCAGACCTGGGATTTGGTGGGGATCGAGCCGCTCTACGGATTGCCCGGCGAATCCGTCGGGCGCGGCTGCAATGGCGAGGTAGTTGGCCGCCTCGCCGGGTGCGGCGACGACGAGGCTTTTCACGGGGCGCGGCGGGCCGTAGGCAAAAAAGGCGACATTGTCGCGCGGGTTACCATCGCCGGGGATCGAGAGCCAACCGTGGCCCGAGTTCCCGCTTGGCGGGATGGGTAGTGTTTTGCGGAAGCGGAGATTTTGTCCGACGATGCTGAGATTGGAAGTACTACGAATGCCGTTGAGCGTGGCGGTGAGGGGGAGATCGAGAGCGATGTTGGTATCCTGGTCGCGGCTGATTTCGAGATCGAGGATGAGCTCGGAGTCGCTGCGACGGGAGGAAAGGATGCGGATGCCCTGATTGGCCGAGGGTTTTCCGCTCAGGGCGAGGATTCGGAGTTTCGGGGGCTGGGGCAGGGCGGCGAGAGCGGCGCGCGCCGAGGTCCAGCGGTCGTTCTGCGTTTGCCAGTTCGAGGCTTGGAGGTCGGAAGCGATCCAGACTTCCGCTCGGCCGGGGCTTGCGGCGAGGTATTCGCTGGCGCGTGAGGCGAGGGCGGAGAGATCGGCGGCAGTATCCGTGGCGGCGGTGGACGAGAGCTGATCGAGGACATCGGGGCTCGGCACGTCCTGGGCCGTGCCGGATGCGCTGTCGATGAGGACGAGTCGGGTGCCGTCGAGATCGGCCATGGCGTCGCGGACGCGTTGCAGAGCGAGCTTGCGGCGCGGGAGATTGCCGTTTTTCGGCGTCGCCTCCATGCTGGCGGATCGGTCGAGGATGAGGACGACGAGATCGGGCTTGCCGCCGTTCCAGCCCATCATGCCGCTGAGCAGGGGGCGTGCCGCGGCGGTGGCGAGGGCTGCGATACCGAGGCAGCGGCAGGTGAGGATGAGGATGTGGCGGAGTTTCTTTTTGCCTCGCGACTCGCGGGTGGCCTTGAGGAGGAACTGCATGGCGGCCCACATCACCGTCTTGTGCCGCCTGCGGTTGAGCAGGTGGATGATGATGGGGATCGCTGCGGCGAGGAGTCCCCAGAGCAGGAGTGGTTGGAGGAAAGACATGGAGGGGAACGAACCGAAGACGCGCGGAGGTCGCCGAGGAGGTCGCGGGGAGTTTTAGGCGTGGGCTTTTTTGGGGAGGCGGGCGGTGAGGAAGTCGCGGAGCAAGGGTTCGAGCTGGGTGTCGGTGGGGACGAGTTGGTAATCGGCCGAAGCTTCGTGGCACTTTGCTTTCACGGTGACGAGGAAGTCGCGGAGTGCGCTATGATATTCGTCGGCGACGAGGGTGGGTTCGACAATGAGTGAGGTGCCGTCTTCGATATCGACAAAACGGTGGGGACGGTCGAACTCGAAGCCGAGCTCGAGGGGGTCCATCAGATGGAAGACGCAAATATCGTGCTTGCGGTAGCGGAGATGCTGAAGGGCATCGGACAAGCCTTGGGGGTCGGTGAAGAGATCGGAGAGGACAACGATCAGGGCGCGTCGGCCGATTTTTTCCGCGATGTCGTGAAGGGCCGGGACGAGGCCGGTCTCGCCGGCGGGTTCGAGTTTTCCGAGAGTATCGAAGATCCGTTGCAGGTGGGCGGCGCGGCGGCTGGGCGGGACTTCAAGGTGGAGCTTGTCGGTGCAGAGCGAGAGGCCGGCGGAGTCTCCCTGGTGGACGAGGAGGTAGCCGAGCGAAGCGGCGATGCGTTTGGCGTAGTCGATTTTCGACATTCCGCGGCCCGCGAATTTCATGGAGCCGGAAGCATCGACGACAAAGTAAGCGCGGAGGTTGGTGTCCGCCTCAAATTCCTTGATGTAGAATCGGTCGGAACGGGCGAAGGCCTTCCAGTCGAGGCGGCGGGTATCGTCGCCGGGAACGTATTTCCGATATTCGGCGAACTCGACCGAGGATCCGCGGTGGGGAGAGCGGTGCCTGCCGGCGACGTTGCCCAGCATGGGGGACCGCGTTTCCAGCGGAATCGAAGCGAGGCGCGCGAGGAGCTCGCTGTCTAGAAAGTCGTATTTCATCAGGATTCCCGCATTTCCGAAATCAGGCGTTCGACGACTTTTTTCGAGGTCACGCCTTGGGATTCGGCGGTGAAGTTGGTGATGACTCGGTGACCGAGGACGGGGACGGCGACGGCTTCGAGGTCGTCGAGCCCCGCCATGTAGCGGCCGCGGAGTGCGGCCCGTGCCTTGGCGCCGAGGATGAGATACTGAACGGCACGGGGGCCGGCACCCCAAGCGACGTGGTCTTTGATCCAAGCGGGTGCCTCGGGTGTGCCGGGGCGGGTCTTGCGGACGATAGAGACGGCGTAGTCGTAGAGATGTTCGGGGACCGGGAGGCGACGAACGAGTTGCTGGTAGGCGAGCACGGCGGGTCCATCCAGCAAGTGGCTGAGGATGGCGCGTGCACTGCCGGTGGTCTCGCGGGCGATGCGTTTTTCCTCTGCGGCGCTCGGGTAGTCGACCTCGATCAGGAACATGAAGCGGTCGAGCTGGGCTTCCGGCAGAGGGTAGGTGCCTTCTTGTTCGACGGGGTTCTGGGTGGCGAGGACGAAGAAGGGCGGTTGGAGGTCGTAGCTGCGGCCGAGGACGGTGACCTTGAGCTCTTGCATCGCCTCGAGCATCGCGGACTGGGTCTTGGCGGGCGCACGGTTGATTTCGTCGGCCAGCACGATATTGGCGAAGACCGGGCCGCGGGCGAACTCGAACTCGCGTCGTCCGCCGATGCCGGATTCTTGAATGATATCGGTGCCGGTAATGTCGGCGGGCATCAGGTCTGGCGTGAACTGGATGCGGTTGAAAGACAGGTCGAAGGTGCGGGCGACGGAAGAGACGAGGAGTGTTTTCGCAAGGCCGGGAACGCCCATGAGAAGGGCGTGTCCTTTGGCGAAAAGGCAGATGGCCAGTTCCTCGATGACCCGTTCTTGGCCGATGATTGCTTTACCGAGTTCGCTTTTGAGGGCGGCGTAGGTTTGGCCGAGTTGGTCGATGGCGGCGACGTCATCGGGTGGGAGGATATGGTCCGTCGGGGCGGGCTGGGTGGCGTCCATGAATGGGGCGGATTGCGGTATTTCAGGCAAGTTAGAGAGGGCTTGTGCGTTGTCGAGGCGGATGAAAGGGAAGCGGCTTGCAGCTTTTGGCGGAATGGCCAGCGTGTCGCCATGAAGTGTGCATGCTGGTTGGCGATTTTGGTTGGGCTGGGTTCGGCGATGGCGGAAGAGCGGCCATGGGTGAGTCTGTTCGACGGGAAGAGCCTGGCGGGCTGGGTTTCGTCGAAGGGTGGGCCGCCAAGTCCGGGTTGGGTGGTTGAAGACGGCTGCATTCATCGGAAGGCGGGTGGGGGCGATCTCCTTAGTGAAAAGGAATTCGCGGACTTCGAGCTCGAGTTCGAGTGGAAGATTTCCAGCGGCGGCAACAGTGGCGTGAAGTATCGGCTGCGGAAGACACCGTTGGCATGGGTGGGACCGGAGTATCAGGTGCTCGATGACCTACGGCACGTGAATGGCAAGGTGGCGGATACCACGGCGGCCTCGCTCTACGATGTGGTCCCGGCTTCGCGGGATAAAGGATTGAGGGGTCCGGGCGAGTGGAACTTTTCGAGAATCGTCGCCCGAGGATCGGTGCTCGAACATTGGCTCAACGGGAATTTGGCGATGCGGGTCGATGGCTCCAGCGACAAGTGGAAGCAACTGAAGAAGGACAGTAAATTCGCGAAGCTAGCAGGCTTTGGTGAGGCCGCGGCTGGACCGATTTTGCTTCAGGATCATGGCGATGAGGTGTGGTTTCGGGGGATTCGGATCCGCTGTTGGTGAACTTCTCCCGAAAATTTCGAATTACCTCTTGCCAGAGGGGTCGCGTCTGGTAAACAGCCCGCCCGCTTCCGGGGGTCCGAGCATGTTCGCATGCTCCATCCCCGGGTCGGCTATCCGCTCACCACAGCATCACATGGCACGTATTTTCGGTATCGAAATCCCTAACGAGAAGCGCATTGAAGCGTCGCTGCTTTATATGTATGGCATCGGCTCGACCACGGCTTCCCGCATTCTCGAGCAGTCCGGCATCGATCCAGACACCCGCACCGGTCAGCTGACCGAAGACCAGCTCGTGAAGATCGCTACCGTGATCCAGAGCCAAGGGATCATCATCGAAGGCGACCTGCGCCGCGAGAAGCAAGTTCAGCTCAAGCGGCTCACTTCCATCAACTGCTACCGCGGCATCCGTCACAAGCGTGGCTTGCCTGTGCGCGGTCAGCGCACCCGGACCAATGCCCGCACTCGTAAGGGCAAGCGCCGCACCGTGGGTGTGAAGAAGTAATCCGCGCACAACTCCGAACATTTTTCCCAAATGGCTGACGAAGAAACCAACACACCGGCACCGGAAGCCGAAGCGGCCCCGGTTGCCGCTGAGACCCCGGCTGCTGCCGCCGTTCCTGCAACGCAGGTCGAAGAGGTCGCTCCCAAGAAGGACGACAAGAAGCGCGATATTTTCGCTGAGATTGCCGGTGCCGAGGAGACCCAGATCAAGGTCCACAAGGCCAAGGGCTCCAAGAACATCTCGCGTGGCATCGTTCACGTGACCGCGACTTTCAACAACACCATCGTGAGTGTCACCGATTCCAACGGCAACACCCTCGGCTGGTCGAGTGCTGGAAAGATGGGCTTCAAGGGATCGCGCAAGAGCACGGCCTACGCCGCTCAAGTGGTTTCTCAGGATGCTTGCCGTCAGGCGATGGGTCACGGTTTGAAAGAAGCCGAGGTCCGCGTGAAGGGTCCGGGTTCCGGTCGTGAGTCTGCTGTCCGTGCGGTTCAAGCGCTCGGTATCGAGCTCCTTGCCATCAAGGACGTTACTCCTATCCCACACAACGGTTGCCGCCCGAAGAAGGCCCGCCGCGTCTAATCGAATTTCTCAAGAATCATGGCTCGTTACACCGGACCCCGCACCAAGATCAGCCGCCGCTTCGGCGTGGCTCTCTTCGGCTCATCGAAGGCACTTGATCGCCGCAATTTCCCGCCTGGCCAACACGGCTTGCGCGCAGGCCGCAAAAAGAAGAGTGATTACTCGGTTGCTCTCGGCGAAAAGCAGAAGCTTCGTTTCCAATATGGAGTGCTCGAAAAGCAGTTCCGTGGTTACTACGAAGAGGCTGCCCGCCGTCGTGGCGTGACCGGCGAGATCCTGCTTCAGTTGCTTGAGACCCGTCTCGACAACGTTTGCTTCCGTCTCGGCTTTGGCAACAGCCGTCAGGCTGCCCGTCAGCTCGTCAATCACGGTCACGTGTTGGTGAATGGCAAGCGGGTTGACATCGCCAGCTATCAGGTTCGTCCTGGTGACAAGGTGAAGGTCGGTGGCAAGCCTTCTTCCCAGCAGCTCGCGCTGCGGATGATTGACTTGACGCAATCGGCTCCTTTGGTCGATTGGCTGACACTCGACAAGGAGGCCCTCGAAGGCACTGTGTCGCGCGTGCCGGAGCGTTCGGACATCGACCCGCTCGTCAACGAGCAGCTGATCGTCGAGCTTTACTCACGCTGATCCTTCTGGGATCGCATGTTTCCGAAAAGCGCTTGGGGGTAACTCCGAGCGCTTTTTTTTATCCTAGGGCGGGGTCAGGGATTGATGAGTGGTGGGGACCGACTGCCAGTGGTCCCACTTTACCTGCGGCAGCGGAGGCGGTGGATTGGCGAGAGGGAAGTGGGGTTGGCTTTTCAACGGCAAGGCCGTTGCCTCGGACGGCCGGAAATATGGATTCTGCATTACTCTTCCGTTCGGCACGAGGCAACCCGCTTCGGGGTTGGGGCGATGGGGTGCTTGCTCTCAGGGTAGGCCACGTTGCGGCCAACCTTGGGCTATGTGAGGTAACGGTTTTGCCGTTCGAGAGGTGGCAGAAGCTTTGGCCGGGCCAGCGGGCTGGCTCCGGAGAAAGCTGCAGCAGGCTGCATCAGTCCGAGGGGGGGGGCTGGGGGAGTGGAGGCTCGACAGGTGGCGGTGGGAGGCTTATCCGGGGCGGCATGAAGGGCTTGTTGGGGATTTTAGCGCTGTGGCCGGTTGTATTGGGGGCGGTCGAGCCGAGGCTGTTGTTACTGGGTGATAGTATCACCTTCGATGGCCGTTGGCCGTCGTGGGTGGAGTCCGCTCTGCGTGAGGTGCCGGAATTCAAGCGGGCAGAAATTTTGAATCTCGGGCTTTCGAGTGAAACGGTTTCCGGTTTGTCGGAGCCGGATCACGCGGGTGGTGCTTTCCCTCGGCCTTGCGTTTCCGAGCGTCTAGGGCGAGTGCTGGCGGCATGGCGGCCGACTCGAGTGGTGGCTTGTTACGGCATGAACGACGGGATTTTCCTGCCATCGGATCCAGAGCGACTGAAGGCATTTTGCGAGGGAATGAGTCGATTGAAATCCGAGGTGGAGGGGAGTGGCGCGAGCTTGGTCGTGGTGACGCCGTCGCTTTATCGGGCGGATGATCCGGTGCAGACGGAATACGATCGAGTCTTGGATCGCTTTGCGGAATGGCTTGTTACGAAGCGGAAGGATGGCTGGGATGTGATCGACATCCGCCCTTCTTTACGGAAAGCGGTGGCAGCGGCGAAGCAAGAGGATGCCGCGTTCGTGTATTCGGCGGATGGCGTGCATCCGGGGGATGCGGGGCATCGATTCATTGCACGAGCGGTGTGCGAGGGCTTGTGGCCCTTGTGGAAACTGCCGGGTGAGCCGCGCTTCGTTGAGGGGCGGGGATTTTCACTGATCGAAGAACGACAGGACCTCTTGAAACTCGCGTGGCTGGGTAAGATTGGGCATCGGCGTCCCGGAGTGCCGCTTGGTTTGTCGGTGGAGGCTGCCGAGGCTCGTGCGGTGGAACTTTTGGCGGATTGGTCGGCAAATGAGAGTGCCAGGGAATCGGTCTGGGAAGGCTATCCGCGAACCGATTTTCGCTATGAAGGGCGGGAGGCCTTGCTGGTGAGACCGAAGAAGGCCGCGCCGGGAAATCCGTGGATTTGGCGGACCGAGTTTTTCGGGCATGAGCCGCAGGCAGATCTGGCTTTATTGGGGCGGGGCTTCCATCTGGTTTACATCGCAATGCCCGATCTTTACGGGGCTCCCAAGGCGATGGCGGTGATGGATGGCTTCCATCGTCACCTGACCGAGGTCCATGGGCTTTCCGGTCGGGCCGTGCTTGAGGGGTTCAGCCGTGGCGGACTCTATGCATTCAATTGGGCGGCGAATCGTCCTGATGCGGTGGCGGCGCTTTACGTCGATGCACCGGTTTGTGATTTCAAGAGCTGGCCAGGAGGTAAGGGGCGTGGGCCCGGGTCGCCGACGGACTGGCAGAAGCTGATGGCTGCCTACGGCTTTGCGAGCGATGAGGAGGCCCTCGCATGGCGGGGAAATCCGGTGGATCGATTGGAGCCTTTGGCAAGTGCGGGCATTCCGGTGTTCGCAGTGCTTGGCGAGGAAGACGAGGTTGTTCCGGTGGAAGAGAATTTCGGACGGGTGGAGGCCGCGTATCGATCGATGGGTGGGCGGATCGCCTCCGTTCGAAAGCCGGGCGGCAAGCATCATCCGCACAGCCTGCCGGATCCGGCACCGATCGTGGAATTTGTGATCGAAGCCGTCGCGCGCCCATGAATCGTGCATCGGGTGAGCGCCGATGGGGATTCTTAGGCGCTAGTGGTTTCCGCGGCCACAGAGGTCTTGGTCGACGATTTCGCAAGATCGCGTTTGCCAGTCCGCTCGCCGCCGACTAGGGGATCGCGATGACTTTGCTTACCGAGACCTCCGCCGTAATCGTCAAAACCCGCGAGCTTTGCTCCGCGATCGCCAATGACGAGCACTTTTCCAAGTTGCAGAAGGATGTGGAGCGCTTCCTTGACGATGATGCCGCGCGCAAGATGTATCAAACGGTTCATCAGCGTGGTGAGGAGCTGCACCAGAAGCAGCATGCCGGCATGAAGCTCGCTCCTGCTGAGATCAGCGAGTTCGAGGCGGCGCGCGATGCCCTGATGCGCAATGAGGTGGCGAGCGCCTTCCTCGATGCTCAGGGCGAGTTGGAGTCCTTGCAGCGGACGATCGGCAAGTATGTGACGATGACCTTGGAGCTCGGGCGTGTGCCGACGGAGGAAGAGATCGCCGAGGCCGAGCAGGGTGGCTGCTGCGGTGGCGGTGGCGGCGAGGGCTGCTGTTCGCACTGAGATATGCGAGATGTTTTTTGGCGAGAGGGCGGGGCCGTGAGGTCCCGCCTTTGTCGTGGGCCGTGATTAGCAGGATCGGCGATTGCTGACTTCCAGCCCGCCGCCACGGCGGTGGGTGAGGGTGAACTCCTCGCGGATGATGGGTGTAGGAGCGGCGGGTCCGTGTTCGACCGTGACTCGGATGGTCCCAGCGTGGTGGATGATCTTGAGGAGTCGGAAGAGCGGTTCGCGGCGGAGGCGGAAGAAGCAGAACAGGGGAACGTCTGGGTGGAGGGCGTTCCAGAGCCAAGCGGCGGGTGGGAAGTCCGCGACTTCGGAGAGGGCGGCGAAGATCGTGCGTAGGCGTTTCTCCCCATGGCGGGCGGCGAGGCGCGCGGCGGTTTTGCGGGCGAGAAGGCCGTCCCACCATGCGGCGATAGGGTTTTCGTGCGCTTCGACGACTTCTTCGATGAGCCCTCGCGCGTGGAAGGCGAGTGCGGCGTGGAGCTGCTCTCGTGTTAGCAAATCGGCCTCGAAGTCATCGAAGAGCTGCGGTGGGGTTCGGAGCATTCAGCGGAGGAAAAGTTTCCGGTTCCAAAGCGCCAAGTTCCAAGGGGTACGGGAAGAAACGGGCTGGCTTGGCCTTGCTCAACACGGGACTTTAGCCCGGAGCGCGACGGCGACCTCGTGGAAGGCGGCGGAGACCGGGTGTTCGTCGGCTGGAATGAGTGCGACCGGCGTGCCGGCATCACCGCGTTCCCGGGTTTGTGGATCGATGGGGATGCGGGCGAGGAGGGGCACATTCATTGCGGCGGCTTCGCGGACGCCACCGCCTTCGCCGAAGAGGTAATAGCGCTGACCGTGGTCGCACTCGAACCAGGCCATGTTTTCGATGAGGCCGAGGATGGAAACGTTCACCTTGGCGAACATGGCGACGGCTTTCCGGGCATCGATCAATGCCATCTCCTGCGGAGTGGTCACGATCACGGCACCGTCGACGGCGACCGTTTGGACGATGGTCAATTGGATGTCGCCGGTGCCGGGTGGGAGGTCGAGAATGAGGTAGT
Source organism: Verrucomicrobiota bacterium (assembly GCA_004293445.1). Taxonomy (GTDB): domain Bacteria; phylum Verrucomicrobiota; class Verrucomicrobiia; order Verrucomicrobiales; family Akkermansiaceae; genus Haloferula. Next base: position 67,846 of record RDYP01000017.1, read on the forward strand.
CGAGTTCGCCCCAGGCGACTTGGCGGAGGAACTGCTGGGTGTAGCGGGTGGCCATCGGTCCACGGACGATCACCGGGGAGCGGTCTTCCAGCAGAAAGCCCATGGACATGAGTTTCAGGCCGTGCGCTTCGATAGGAATGATCTCGTCGTGTTCATTCGCCATCGGGCGCTCGTGGCTCCCGAACATTTGGGCGACGGAGGGACCGTAGAGGTCGCAGTCGCAGAGACCGACCTTGGCTCCGGACTTGGCGAGGGCGACGGCAAGGTTCGCGGCGACGGTCGATTTGCCGACTCCGCCTTTGCCGGATGCGACGGCGATCACGCGCTTGACCCCGGGGATGGAGGATTTACCTTGGATCTCGCCGGAAGTGGTGGCGCCTTGGCCTTGGGGTTCCTTAATCTCGATTTCCACTTTCACCGTCCCGATGCCGGGTAGGGGATCGAGGATGGCGTGGCAGTCCTTGAAAATTTGTTCCGGGACTTTCGGGTCCTTGGTTTGGACCTCGATTTGAACGATCAACTGTCCTTCCTCGTGGCGGATCGCTTTGACCAGGCCGAAGGAGACGATGTCCCGGGAGAATCCGGGGTAGCGGACGTTGCGGAGGGCTTCCTTGATGAATTCGGCAGTCACGGCGGCGGTAGCAATGGCGGGATGCGGGTCGCTGTCAACCCGGGTGATGGGAATGGTGGGCGGCATCGTGGCAGTGGTCGCAGCGGACCCATCCGGATTCGCCGTCGACGAAGTGCTCTTTTTTCCAGATCGGGACGCGGGCTTTCAACTCATCGATGAGGTAACGGCAGGCGTCGAAGGCGGCGTCGCGGTGGGCGGCGGAAACGGCGACGACGACGGCGAGTTCCCCAACTTTCAGATGGCCGACCCGGTGTTGGCATGCGGCGTGGAGAATCCCGAAGCGCTCCTTTGCTTCGGCGACGATCCGGTTTCCTTCTTTCTCGGCCAAACTACGATAGGCTTCGTAGTCCAGGGCGTGGACGTCGCGGCCTTGGTGGTGATTGCGGACCCAGCCTTCGAAAGAGCAGAAGGCACCGGCGGCGGGATCGAGCGCTTGTTGCCGCAGGACAGCCGGGTCGATCGGTTGGGTGACGATGGTGAACATGGGTCAGCCGCCGGCGACGGGTGGGATGAAGACGAGTTCGTCGCCATCGACGAGGAGCTGGTCCCAGGTGGTGAAGTCGCCGTTGCGAGCGACGCGCAGGCTATCGATATCGAGCGGCAGGCGATGGCGGAAGCGGAGTTCGGCGTAGAGTCCGGCGGGGGTGCAGGCGAGGCTGGCGACGCGTTCTTCGTCAAGGCCTCGGGCCTCGCGGAGCTTGGCGAAATAGAGGACGTTCAGGGTTTTCAGGGTGACGCCGTGCTGCAGCTTGGCGAAGCACTCGGCGAGTTCGTCCGGGGTGTTCGCATTGTCGAGTGCGGTGGCGTTGGGGAGAGTGAGGATTTGTGGCGCGAGGGCCTCGAGAAAATGGCGGGCGCAGCGTTCGCCGCTGGCAAGGGCGTGGCTGGCGGCGGCGAGGGATGGGGCGGAGTAGATCGTGCAGAGGGGTTCGGGCCGGGCATCGATGCGGTTGGCGTAACAGGTGGCAGCCGCCGTGGGATCGTGGTGTTCGACGAGGTGATGGAGGGTGGGCGAGTCGAGGAGGAAAAGATCGCCGCCGATGACGAGAGCGCTGTCGTTGCTTCGGGCTGCGAGGCTTGCCAGAGCAGCGAGCGGGCCTTCGCCGGGAACGGCATCGGGTAGCGCCGTGACGCCCTCAGGCAGGTTGAGGGTGGGGTCATTGGTGGAGACGATGATCTCGGAAGAGATCTCGCGGGCGAGTTCCAGCAAGTGGTCGAGCTGGCGGCCGCCATCGGGTCGGAGGATGGAGCTTTTGTCGCGGCCCATGCGTCGGCTTTTCCCGCCGCTAAGGATGAGAATGATCATCGCGGTGGCCTAGGGGGTGGCTTGGTAGTCGCTTTTTCCGCCGGACTTTTCCAGCAGGCGAATGCCGTGGATGGTCATGGCCGGGTCGAGGGCCTTGCACATGTCGTAGAAGGCGAGGGCGGCGATGCTGGCACCGGTGAGCGCTTCCATTTCGATGCCGGTTTTGCCGGTGGTTTTGCAGGTGCAGCGGATGAGGGCTTCCCGACCGGCGAAGGAGGTCTCGAACTTGCAACTGTCGAGCGGTAGCGGGTGGCAGAGGGGGATGAGGGTAGCGGTCTGTTTGGCGCCCATGGTTCCAGCGAGGATGGCGGTCTGGAAAACGGGGCCTTTTTTCGAAGCGAAGTCGCGTCCGTCGAACTGGGCGGCGACGGCATCGTTCACCGTGATCCGGGCCTCGGCGGTGGCGATGCGGATGGTGATTTCCTTCGCCGAGACGTCCACCATCGAGGCTTGGTTTTGATCGTTGATGTGGGAGAGCATGACTCAGAGGAAGGGGTGGAAAGCCAAGGGGGCGGTGGGGTCGAAGAGGGGGGCGGGTGGTAGTTCGACGAGTCCGATGCAGCCGGCGACGGAGATGAAATCGCCGGAGTTGGCGGGGGGACGAGCTTGAAGGGTGCCATCGGGGCCTGGTACGACGGTGAGCAGCCATGAGAAATCCGCGAGGGGTGCGGGAAGGTCTTTCATGGAGATCCGGGATGGAATGGGCTCGTGGCCTTCCATGCGGGAAAGGGCTGGCAGGACGTGGCGGGTGAAGGTGGCAAGGACGGACACGGGATTTCCTGGGAGGGCGAAAACGGCGGGTGGGCCGGGCCAGAACGCGAGGGGCTTGCCCGGGCGCTGGGCGACGCCGTGGAAGGCGGGCGGGCCGAGTCGTGCTTCGAGCAGGGTGCGGATGTGGTCCCGTTTGCCTTTTGAGATGCCACCGCACACGAGGAGCAGGTCGGCATCGAGGAGTGCGGCATCGAGCAATGCCCCGCAGTTGTCAGGGTCGTCCGGAGCGTGGTCGTGAAAGACGAGGGGGTTCCCGCGCCGATGGAGTATGGCCTCGAGCATGGGGCCGTTCGAGCGGCGGATCTGCCAGGGGAGCGGAGTGCTGCCGGGCGGGACTGCCTCGTCGCCGGTGGAAAGGAGCGCAATTCGGGCCTGGCGAGTGACCTTGATTTGATCGAGTCCGATGGATGCGGCGATGGCAATTTCGATGGGGCCGATGGGGCTGCCTGCGGCTACGAGAGTGTCACCAGCGCGGGCGTCGCTGCCGGTGGGGTGGATGAATTGGCCGGATCTCCAACCGGGTCGTGGGCGGCCGTGTTCGAGGTGTTCGTAGGGCACGACGGTGTCGCAGTCGTGGGGGACTTGGGCGCCTGTCATGATTTCCCAGGCCTGGCCCGGGCGGAGTGGAGGCGGTGTGTGGTTGCCCGCGGCGTGGAGTCCGGCGATGACCAGCGGACCGGTGGCGGGGATTTGGGAGGAATCAAAGGCAACGCCATCCATCATGGCGCGTTGGTAGGGCGGGAAGTCGCGGTCGGCGATGAGTGGTGAGGCGAGCTTGCGGCCGATGCTCTGAGCGAGCGGCAAGCTTTCGTGGCCAAGTGCTATGAGGCGGGCCGTTAGCGAGTCGGCCTCGCGTGTGCTGATCAGGCGGTCCACGGTTTCAACTGAGGGGTTTTTCGTGGAGATGGCCCATGCGATAGGCGTCGATGAGTTGCAGAAGAAGGCCGATGATGGAGTCGATCTCGCGTCCGCGTTCCGTATCCCCGACGCGGCGTGGTGTCGGGTGTTCGCGGAGGCGGGTCATTTTCGGGATGATGTCGATGCGTTCGCGGACGGCGGTATCGGGGTCGGGGAAATTGTGATGCTCGGCGAGGGTGTCGCCTTCCGGCCCGAGGATCAGGGTGTAGCCGTGGTCGCCGTAGGCTTCGGAAAAGGCGCCATCGATCGAAATCGCATTGCCGCCCCGTTTCAGAGGGTTTTCGCCTTGGTGGATCTTCACGGGGACGTGGCCGTTGACCAGCAATCCGTCGTGGGGGACCCCCATGTCGCGGGCGATGCGGTCGCAGAAATCCCGGTCGTGAACCCATTCGAACCAGGGGCCTGCCTTCTCCTTGTGGGTGCTTTTGTCGGCGATGAAATAGCTTTCGAAGGTCGCCATGTGGTCCTTGCCAAAGAGTGGTGAGAGGGGTCCGGCCCAGAGGTAGTAGAACCAGTCCTTGTCGTCCTCCGTGGCGCTTTTCGCTCCGGCGCGGAAGGCGCGTTTGATGACCTTGGTGAAGGCATCGAAAATCTCAGGGCCTGCTTGGGCTTTGGCATCGACCTCCAGGGGGACGTAGCGGCCTTCTGGATCGACGGGGAGGCAGGCGTGGAAAATCACGGCATGGTCGCGGACGAGGGCCATCTGGCCGTATTCTGCCAGCCATTTCATGTGCTGCCAGAGGCGAGGTGAACTGATGAAGCTCTCCTCGATGCGTTGGATGCATTCTTCCTCATCCTCGGTGAGGCGGTTTGGGTCAGCGGGGTCGATGGTGGGCAATCGCGTGTCGCGCAGCGGGTGGGGTTGGCCGTCGATGTCGATGCTATGATTCTCGTAGTTGATGCGGCGGAGGACGTCGCGTTCGTCCATGTTCCACTCCGGGTGGCGAGCGATGACCTGGCCTTCGAGTTTGAATTGAATGATCGAGATCGCTTTCTGCATGCGCGCGACGAGGAGGCCGTCGCGTTTGCCGCTGCGTTTCGCTTGAAAGCAGGTGGCGGGATCGTCGCTGTAGGCCTTGGAGACGAGGACTTCGAGGGGCTTGGTGAGGAGGCCGTAGCCTTCCTCGATCTGGAACATCCTGAGGTAGCGGAGTGAAATGCGGAGGACGGTGGCGACAAGCGCGCGCTGGCCGAGGCAGGCTCCCATCCAGATGGCGTCGTGGTTTCCCCAGACGAGTGAGACGTTCGGCTGGTGCATCAGGTAATCGATGACGAGGTCCAGCCGTGGGCCTCGGTCGCCGAGATCGCCGGCGACGATGAGTTCCTCGACACTGAGATTGCGGATGAAGCGGGACGCGCTGCGGATGAGATCGAAATCGAGGTCCATGGCGATGATTTCGCGCAATTGGACATCGATCATCGCGGGGTCGTGGCCACCGGCAGGGGCATTGAGCAGGGCTTCGAACAATTCCCGTTGTTCCTTCGGGGCGAGGGTTTTGACATCCTTGCGTCGGCGAGTGCGGATGAGGGCTCGGATGATGGTGAACTGCTGTTCGAGTGTGGATTTCACCCAGTGCCAGCGACTTTCGGGATCGGCGCGGAGTTTTGAGCGCTTGAGTCCGATGACTTCGGCCGGGTAGTAAAGGACGTTCATGAAGTCCTGGATTTCGCCGTCGCTCAGGGAATCCCGGAAGGCTTGCTCAACCAGTGGGCGGAGTCGGCCGCTGGCGTTGTTGATCACGTGGCGGAGCTTGCGGTTCTCGCCATGGACATCGGAGATCACGTGGATCACGCCTTTCGGGAGTTCCTTCGCCGCGCGCAGTGCGGCGACCTCTGAGGCGGCCGAGGAAAGGGTGGGATAGTGCTCGGCGAGGATGCGGAGGGCGGGGTGGACCATCGGGTGAGGGGGTGCTTGGTGTCGGCGCGACGTTCGGAACTCGGTCCGCATTCTGTCCCGGAATCAGGGTGTTGGAAAATGCTTTGTGGGAGAGTGCTGGAAATTGTGACGGCCCCGGGTGTGGGCACAAAAAACCCGGAGGCGGATGTCCGCGCTCCGGGCTGAGCTTGATCGTTTTGGTTTTATTCGCCTGCGGGAGGGCCTTGGCGCTTGCCGCCTTCGCCGCGCGGGCCGCGTGGACCTTTGGGGCCCATGAAGCCGCGTGGATGCGGTGGAAGTTCTTCGCCGGCCGCGCGGGCGGCTTCGATTTCCTCGCGGTTGAGTTTGCCGTCACCATCGGCGTCGTATTGGGCGAGGAGGGCTTCGTGCTTGGCCATTCGAGCTTCGTGCATGGCCTTGCGCTCGGATTCGTCGAGCTCGCCGTCACCGTCGGCATCGAAGGCTTCGAGCATCTTCTCGCGCATGGCTTGGTGCTTTTCGCGCATGGCTTCGCGGGCGGTCTTGCGTTCGGACTCGTCGAGCTTGCCGTCGCCATTGGCGTCGAATTGCTCGAGCACGGCGGGTGGGACCCGGTGTTTCATGTGGGGGCGCTTGCCTTCGGGTTTCGCATCTTGGGCGGAGGCGATGCCGACGAGGGCGAGGGTGACGAGAGTAAGGGCGGTTTTCATGGTAGGTGCGTTGTTGGTTTGGCGGTTCGGCCTGTGGTGGATGGGTAAACCCGCATCGGCAGAGAAGTTGCGCGAAGGAATCAAATTGCGTCGCATCGTTCCGCCGTCTTGAATCGCTGCAGATGGCCAGCAGCGTGCCCGACAACTCGAAACGAGCGACCTTTCTCCGCCGGAGCGCAAGCACGCTGGGGCTCTGGGGCTGTGTGGCTGCGGTGTTCGCGAGCCGCTGGGCTTGGGCCTATGTGGGTTTGATTGGCCTGCTTGCGGTGATTGCGACCTACGAGTATTTCAAGATGCTGCGGGCTGGAGGAGTGAAATGTTTCCCTCGCTACGGGATGTTGGTGGCGGTGGGATATTCGCTGCTGGTTTACGGATTGCTGTTAGGCGGCGGAAACCTGGGTGCCGGTGGAGGAGTGGAGCTCTCACAGGGGGTGGATGGATTGGTGGTCTTTGCGGCCCTGGCTGGCGCGTTTTTCTTGCAGCTCCGCTATCCGATCCGCGGTTTGGAGGCCTTGCAGGCGGTGGCGGTGAACCTCTTGGGTTTCGTTTACCTCGCCTTTCTCTTCAACTTTGCGGCGCGCTTGGTTTTCATCGTCGAGGGCGAGGGTCAGGTGCCCGGCGCGATGGTGCTGTTGTGGATGATTGCCGTGACCAAGTTCACGGACATGGGGGCCTACATCGTGGGGTCTATGGTTGGGCGGAACAAAATGATCCCTCACGTCAGTCCGGGGAAGACCTGGGAGGGCTTCGGCGGTGCCATCGCGTTCGCGTTGCTCGCGAGTTGTGGGCTTTACGCTTTGTTTGAGGAGGACGTTGCGGGTTTTGCCACGGGCTTGCGAGTGCTAGGGGGCTGGCCGCAAGTGATCGGGCTTAGCGTCGTGCTGGCGCTCTTGGCCGTGGTGGGTGATCTGGCGGAAAGCGTGGTCAAGCGGAGTCTCGGTGCGAAGGATTCCGGGAGCATGCTGCCTGGCATCGGTGGATCGCTTGATTTGATCGACAGCCTCTGTTTCACCGCGCCGGCGGTTTATTTTTATCTCAAATGGATGACGCCCTGAAGACGTCGCGGAAGCGCAAGAAGGTGGTGCTGCTGGGATCGACTGGATCGATCGGTCGCTCGACGTTGGAGGTCGCGAAGCAGCTGCCGGAGTGGATCGAGCTCGTGGGTTTGGCGGCCAACGGGAGCGTTGAAGTGCTTGCGGCTCAGGCGCGCGAGACCGGGGTGCGGCACGTGGCGTTGTATGATGTTTCAAAGCTTGGTGAGCTGCGTGCCTTGTTGCCGTCGGGGGTAGAGGTTTTCGCTGGGCCGACGGGTTTGGCTGAGTTGGCGGCGCTGGAGGGTGCGGACATGGTTTTGGTGGCCATTGTCGGCACTGCGGGTTTGGGACCGGCCTTGGCGGCTATTGAGGCCGGTAAGGACCTGGCTGTGGCGTCGAAGGAAATTTTGGTGATGGCCGGTGGGGTGGTCACTGCCGCAGCGGAGCGCAAGGGTGTGAAGTTGTTGCCGGTGGACAGCGAGCACAATGCCATCTTCCAGTGTCTGGACGGACATCGTGGTGGTCCCGACGAGGTGTCGCGTCTGGTTTTGACCGCATCTGGCGGCCCTTTCCGTACTTGGCCGACGAAGCGTTTGGCAGAAGTGACCTTGGCTCAGGCCCTGAAGCATCCGACCTGGGAGATGGGTCGTAAAATCACGATCGATTCCGCCACGCTTTTCAACAAGGGCTTGGAAATGATCGAGGCCCGCTGGTTGTTTGGGATCGGAATGGAGCGGATCGACGTGATCGTTCATCCGCAGAGCATCGTGCACTCGATGGTTGAGTTCGTCGATGGCTCGGTGCTGGCGCAGCTGAGTCGGACGGACATGTGTTTCCCGATTCAGTACGCGTTGACGTGGCCGGAGCGGATTGCGGGCGGTTTGCGGCCGCTGAATTTCGCGGAATTGGCGAAGTTGGAATTCGAAGCACCCCGTCGCGAGGATTTCCCTGCCTTGGATTTGGCAAGTCAGGCCGGTTTGGTTGGAGGGACGCTTCCCGCGGTTTTCAATGCCGCCAACGAGGTGGCGGTGGATGCTTTCGTCGAGGGCAGGATTGCGTTTCCCGACATCTGGCGGGTGGTCGGCGAGACGATGGCCGCGCACGATGTCGGTCCGGCGTCGACCTTGGAGGAAATCATCGATGCCGACGCATGGGCTCGGGCTCGTGCTTGCGGCGTCTGCGCTGGATGATGGGTAAGCTGATCGCCGCTAGAGCCAAGAGGGAAGGTTCGGGGACGGAATTCAGGCCGATGTAGCTGGAGATGTTCGTTTCCAGATTTCCGGTGTAAGTGTAGATCGACAGATCGCGGGTGGCGACGAGTGGTCCGGGATCGATATCCGCTTGGGCGATGGCCCAAGCGATGCCCGCAAGGTAGAGCTGTCCGTTGGAAATGAGCATCAGCGGGCTACCGGAATCGCCGACGGTAAGTTGGGATTCGTAGGTGGTGGTCGAGTAGCCGAAGGCAGTATCGCCCGAGAAATTGCGGACGGTGATCAGCGTATCGCCACTCGACGACCCGTCACTGACGCCCGGAATGAAGGCCTCGATGCGGTTTGTGCCGACCGCGTGGGCGAGGGTTTGGCTCGACCCGTACGATGGGCTGGTCGAGACACCGGACAAGAGGGCATTCGCCCCCGCGACGCCGGAGGATGCGAAGTTGCCGCTCGAGATGGGGATCGTGACGCGAGGGTAGCTTTGGATCGAGGCGGGGAGTGCGCTGGAGAAGTGGCCGATCCAGAGGTCGGTGCCTGCAATTTGCTGGCCTCCGGCAACGGTGCGGCTGAGCGAGGTCGCAGCGGGATCGTTGCCCGGGTAGAAGGTCACCGTGCTGCCGATGCCCGGGTGGAAATGGGTGGCGGATACGAAAACGTTGGGGCTGAGCAGGGTGGCCCATGCTCCCGAATTGGAGCGACCGACGCCCGACCAATTTTGGCTGGCGGCGACGAAGGAGGGATGGTTTGCAAAGCGATCGTTCGTAGCCGGGCTTGAGCCGGCGATGACGAGGGCTGCCTGCGCTGGTAGTGAGGCTGTGGCGATCAGCAAGACGGCATGGCGGGCTTTCACGAAGTGGCTTGTAACATCCGACGCGGTGGGATGGCAAGGAGATGGTCGATGGTCCACGGGTCGGCATTGGCGCCTGGTTTGTTGGGCATGGCGGTCAAGTGTTGCGGCTCCCTGTCACGGTAGTTGACGCTCCGCGCCGCATGGTCTCCCATCCGCGGCATGCGAAATGGCGGCGCGGAAAAAAAGCGGGATCTCAAGGGCGGCCTCGGATGGGTGCTGTCTTACGTACAGCCGTATCGTCACGTGTTCATTCCCTCGGTGATAGCGTTGTTCGTGACCGCGGCCCTGTCCCTTGCTTTCCCCTACTTTCTCAAGGATCTGGTGGGGGATCCAGCGGACGCCTGGAAGCATGGGGTGGATGCGGTGGCGACGCGAGATCGTGCGGACCGGATCATTCTCTGGTTGTTGGGGATATTGGCTGTCCAGTCGTTCATCGCATTCTGGAGAGTGAAGGGTTTCACATGGGCGGGCGAGGCCGCATTGAATGATTTGCGACGTGATCTTTTCGCTCATCTCCTGAAATTGCCGGTGCCCTTTTTTCAGGAGCAGCGTTCGGGCTCGTTGAGCAATCGGGTATCTGCGGACCTCGGCGTGGTGCGTGAAACGCTGCTGACGACGCTGCCTCAAATGGCGAGACACAGCGTGATCCTGCTGGGTAGCCTGGTGATGATCTTTGTTTTTTCGTGGAAGCTTTCGCTGGTAATGCTGGCCAGCGTGCCGGTCGTGGTTTTGGCGGTGGCGATTTCTGGGCGGAAGGTCCGCCAGCATTCCAGAGATGCGCAGGAGGCCTTAGCAGAATCGGGAACGGTGATTGAAGAAAGCGTGCAGGGGATTGCCGATGTGAAGGCCTTCTCGAACGAGGCCTTCGAGAAGGCGCGCTATGATCGGGCGCTCGATCGTTTTTTTGGCGTGACCTTGCGCGGTGCGAACGCACGGGCGGCATTTCTTTCTTTTGTGATTTTTGCGATGTTCGGGACGATTGGCGGCGTCGCATGGTTTGGTTCGCACATGCTGGCGAGTGGTGAGATCGATCAGAAGAGTTTCACGGCATTCGTTCTCTTCAGTGTTTTCGTCGGGGCCTCGTTGGGTTCGCTGCCGGAGATCGTGTCGCAGGTTCAAGCGATGTCCGGCGCGACGGAGCGCTTGCGTGAATTGATGGCGGAGGCACCGGAGCCAAGCGGTTCGATGGTTGCAGGGAAGTTGTCCGGGGAATTGGCATTTGACGGGGTGGTCTTCCGCTATCCGTCCCGGCCGGAGGCTCCAGTGTTGCACGGGCTTTCCTTCACGGCTCAGCCGGGCGAGCGAGTGGCATTGGTCGGTCCTTCTGGGGCGGGGAAGTCCACGGTTTTTTCGCTGATCCTCGGTTTTAATCGACCGGAGAGTGGGCATTTGCTGTTCGATGGTCGGGACGCGGCCGATCTGGAGCTGGCTTCGTTGCGCAGCCAGATTGCGGTGGTGCCGCAGGAGGTGATGCTATTCGGAGGGTCCATCCGTGAGAATATCGAATACGGTCGGCCCGGGGCTGGCGTGGAGGAGATCGAGGCGGCGGCGAGGCAGGCAAACGCGCATGATTTCATCGTCGCGCTTCCGGAGGGGTATGACACCGTGGTCGGTCCACGTGGCGTCAAGCTGTCTGGTGGCCAGCGCCAGCGGGTTGCGATCGCCCGTGCGATTCTGGCGGACCCGAGGATCCTGCTTTTGGACGAAGCGACGAGTGCCTTGGACACGGAGAGTGAACGTCTGGTCAACGAGGCGCTGGAACGCCTGATGGCGGGCCGCACCAGCCTCGTGATCGCGCATCGGCTGTCGACCGTGCGCGACGCCGACCGGATCCTCGTGATCAATCACGGCCGCTTGGTTGAGAGCGGTAATCATGACGAACTGATGGCACGGCAGGGGACTTATCGATTGTTGGTCGAGACTCAGTTGGCCTGACGCGTGGCGGCTTTTGTCAGCGAGAGCGCACGAAGCAGAGCTTGAGGCAGGGGGGGGCTGGAAAAAGGGGGGGCGACGACAGAGGCGAGAACAAAACGACTTGGAGAAAGCCACGGGCGCGATCGGATCATCGGGGTCGTGGAGGGTGCGAAGTCGTTCGAAATCGACTCTTGTAACCGTGGATTCAAAAGTTGCATGTCCGCATCGGGGCAATTCATATTTTCGCCAACATACGCTCCAAATTTTTCCTTTATGAATTCCTCCCATGCTCCTCGAGTCGGTCTTTTCGGCATCGGTCTGGACACCTATTGGCCTCAGTTCGAGGGCTTGAAAGAGCGACTTGAAGGCTATCTCGGAGTGGTGGAATCCAAGCTTCGTCGGCCTGATGTGGAGGTCGTCAACTTGGGTCTGGTTGATACGCCCGAGAAGGCCCTAGAGGCAGGTCATCGGTTCCGGCAGGAGGATGTCGATCTGATCTTTCTGCATGTAACGACCTACGCGCTATCGTCGACCGTGCTGCCTGTCGTGAGGCGGGCGAAGGTCCCGGTCATTATCCTGAATCTTTCGCCCGAGGCGGCGATCGACTATGCGAGTTTCAATCGGATGGGCGACCGCACGGCAATGACCGGCGAGTGGCTTGCCCATTGCGGGGCCTGTCCGGTTCCAGAGATCGCCAACGTTTTCCAGCGCTCAGGCATTGCCTTCGAGCAGGTGACCGGAATGCTGCACGACGACCCGGAATGTTGGGATGAAGTCGGTGATTGGATCGAAGCTGCGAGAGTGGCCCACGTGATGGAGCACAATCGCCTGGGACTGATGGGGCATTACTACAACGGAATGTTGGACATCTATTCCGATACCACCCTTCAGTGCGCGGTTTTTGGAGGCCATTTGGAGATCATTGAGGTCGACGAGCTTGCTGCCTTGCGGCGCGAAGTCTCGGCGGAACAGATTGCTGCGCGGGTGGCGGATTTTCATCGGCACTTCGATGTGCAGCCGGACTGCTTGCCTGAGGAGTTGGATCGCGCCGCTCGTACCTCGGTGGCCTTGGACAGGCTGGTTGCCGAGCATCGACTCGGATCGATGGCATACTATTACATGGGTAGTGGTGTGCCTGAGAACGAGGACGCGGTGAGTTCGATCATTCTTGGCAATTCCTTGCTGACGGCGCGCGGGATTCCTGTGGCTGGTGAATACGAGGTCAAGAATGCCCAAGCGATGAAGATCATGGACGCCTTTGGCGCAGGTGGATCGTTCACGGAGTACTACGCGATGGATTGGCGCGATGATGTGGTGCTGATGGGCCACGATGGCCCCGGGCATATTGCCATTGCCGAGGGCAGGACCAAGGTCCGACCACTCAAGGTGTATCATGGCAAAGTAGGTCGGGGGCTATCGGTGGAGATGTCGGTGAAGCACGGAGCGGTCACGCTGCTTTCGGTGGTCGAATGCGAGGGTAGTTTGAAGCTGTTGGTTGCCGAAGGCGAGTCGGTGCCCGGGCCGGTGCTTGAGATTGGCAACACCAACAGCCGCTATCGTTTTCCGATTGGCGCACGGCGATTCGTGACGGAGTGGAATGCTCAAGGTCCTGCCCACCATTGTGCGGTCGGGGTGGGTCGTATTGCTGCGAAGATCGAGAAGTTGGGGCGCCTGCTGGGGATTCGCACCGTCCGGGTTTGCTGAGATCGGGGGGATCCGTGCTTTTGGGCACATGGCCTCGCAAAAGGTCGGCAAAGTAGCTTTTCGCATGGAATGCCAGTTCGGCGTTGGATCGGGCAGGTCTCGGTGCAAGATGGGACCGCCTTGGCGTAGGCGGTTCCTTGAGAGGGGTCTCGTGATTCCAAGGAGAGGAACTGAGCGGCTTGACTATCGCTTGCTTGCCGGAACGCTGCTTTTGTAAATCTTTCGCCATGAAATCTTGGTATTATCACAGCGCCTCCGGTTCCACCGCGACAACGTCCGAAGAGAATCTTTCCGAACTGGTTCAAAACGGCATCTTGACTCCTCAAACTCTGGTCTGGACCCAAGGTATGGCGGGTTGGGAGACAGCGGGTAAGGTCTTGCCGGGGCTTTTTGATCGTCCCGATCTACCGCCGGCGCTCCCTCCCGGTCCGCCACCGTTGGTGGGAAAGCGCTCTCACGAGATTGACTACGAAATCATCGGCGAGTCCATCCAGATGGTTGAGATCGAGCTGGATCCTGGTGAGGCGGTGATTGCGGAGGGCGGTGCCATGAATTACATGGAAGACGGGATCGTATTTGAGACCAAGATGGGCGATGGCTCGAATCCGGACAGTGGGTTGATGGGCAAGTTGATGGCGGTGGGTAAGCGCGCGCTGACCGGAGAATCGATCTTCATGACCCACTTCACCAATCGTGGGGCTGGAAAAAAGCGGGTGACTTTTGCGGCGCCCTATCCAGGCACTGTGGTGCCGGTCGATCTCGCACAGCAGGGTGGCGAATTGCTATGTCAGAAGGATGCATTCCTCTGTGCGGCTCTTGGCACTCAGGTTGGGATCGCATTCAACCGCAAGCTAGGCGCTGGTTTGTTCGGTGGCGAAGGATTCATCCTGCAGCGACTGCAAGGTGACGGTATGGCCTTTGTTCATGCCGGTGGGACGGTGGTCCGTAAGGAACTGAAAGGCGAGAGGCTCTTTGTCGATACAGGTTGCCTTGTCGCGTTTACCCGTGGGATTGACTACGACATTCAGCGTGCTGGGAATTTGAAGTCGATGATCTTTGGCGGTGAGGGTCTGTTCCTTGCGACGCTTCAAGGTCACGGCACCGTTTGGCTGCAAAGCATGCCATTCGCGCGTCTCGCACAGCGGATCACTGGCATGTATGCGAGTGGCAAAGGAGAGGGTTCGGCGCTTGGTGGATTGGGAAATCTTTTCGGCGACTGAAAGCTGGCGTGATTTGTAGTGAGAGTCACAGCGTGGGCTTTTCGCTCGCTGCAGGGAATTTGGACTTCGATGGCTTCTGCTGGAGGCGGTGGTTTTGCCTGCTGCGAGGTGTCCACATGGCCGTTTTGTTTGCGGTCTGGGCCCTGGTTGTTGGGATTGGATTTCTCCCTGTGGCTTGTTGTGGTGGTCTTGGGTGTTTGTGATCAATGGCTTGAGTGCTTGGTGAAAGTTTTCTCAAAAAACGTGTCGAAAGGTATTGACCCCGGGGTCGATCCGGGTAGTTTCCGCCCCGCCGCAGCAACCAGCGGCGCGAGAGACGGGAGTCGATCGCGACCTCAAAAGGGTCCGATCGGCTTTTTAGTCCCCTCGAGAGAAGATCTTTCACAGACATGGCCCGGCCCATTGGCTCAGGACTCGTTGGCGTTTTGCTAGCGGGAATCGTGCCTGAAGAAGCCGGGTGAAGAGGAAAA